>CAVSRC010000014.1:0-234857 GCA_963730325.1 uncultured Alphaproteobacteria bacterium
TCCTGGAGCGTGTAGGCCGCGCCGTAGGCTTCCAGCGCCCACACCTCCATTTCGCCGAAGCGCTGACCGCCGAACTGGGCCTTGCCGCCGAGCGGCTGCTGGGTGACCAGCGAGTACGGGCCGATCGAGCGGGCGTGGATCTTGTCGTCCACCAGATGGTGCAGCTTCAGCATGTAGATGTAGCCGACCGTGACCTTGCGATCGAACGCCTCGCCGGTGCGCCCGTCGAACAGCGTCGACTGGCCGGACGGGTCGAGATCCGCCTCGTTGAGCAGCTCGACGATATCCGGCTCGCGCGCGCCGTCGAACACCGGCGTCGCGATCGGCACGCCGCTGGTCAACTGCTCCGCCAGCTTCACCGTCGAATTCGTCGTCGTATTCGGCGACCTGCTCGTTCTTGTTGTTGGGGCCGTAGATCTGCTTCAGCACCTTCTTGAGCGGCTGAACGTTGCCGTTCTTGCGATAGCTCTCGACCAGCTTGCCGATCTTGAGCCCCATGCCGGCGCAGGCCCAGCCGAGATGGGTCTCCAGGATCTGGCCGACATTCATGCGGCTCGGCACGCCGAGCGGGTTGAGCACGATATCGACGTGGGTGCCGTCCTCAAGATAAGGCATGTCCTCGACCGGAACGATCTTGGACACCACGCCCTTGTTGCCGTGGCGGCCAGCCATCTTGTCGCCGGGCTGGATCTTGCGCTTCACCGCGACGAAGACCTTGACCATCTTCATCACGCCGGGAGGCAGCTCGTCGCCGCGCTGCAGCTTCTCGACCTTGTCGATAAAGCGCTTCTCGAGCTGCTTGCGGCTCTCGTCGTACTGGTTCCTGAGCGCCTCGATCTCCGCCATCAGCTTGTCGTTGGAGACCGCGAACTGCCACCACTGGGCATGCGGGATACTCCTCAAGCCCGTCGCGGGTGATCTTGCCGCCCTTCTTGAAGCCCTTGGGGCCGGACACCGCCATCTTGTTGATCAGCATGTCGGCGAGGCGGCCGAAGACGTTGCGATCGAGGATCGCCTGCTCGTCGTCGCGGTCCTTGGCGAGACGCTCGATCTCCTCGCGCTCGATCGCCATGGCGCGCTCGTCCTTCTCGACGCCGTGGCGGTTGAACACGCGCACCTCGACCACCGTGCCGGTGACGCCCGGCGGGACGCGCAGCGACGTGTCGCGCACGTCGGACGCCTTCTCGCCGAAGATGGCGCGCAGCAGCTTCTCTTCCGGCGTCATCGGGCTCTCGCCCTTCGGCGTGATCTTGCCGACCAGGATGTCGCCGGCGACGACCTCGGCACCGATATAGACGATACCGGCCTCGTCGAGGCTCTTCAGCGCCTCCTCCGAGACATTGGGAATGTCGCGCGTGATCTCCTCCGGCCCGAGCTTGGTGTCGCGGGCCATGACCTCGAATTCCTCGATGTGGATCGAGGTGAACACGTCATCGCGCACGATGCGCTCGGAGAGCAGGATCGAGTCCTCGAAGTTGTAGCCGTTCCACGGCATGAAGGCGACCAGCACGTTGCGGCCGAGCGCCAGATCGCCGAGGTCGGTCGAAGGACCGTCGGCGATGATCTCGCCCTTGGCCACGAGGTCGCCGACCCTGACCAGCGGACGCTGGTTGATGCAGGTGTTCTGGTTGGAACGCTGGAACTTCATCAGCCGGTAGATGTCGACGCCCGAGCGCGACGCATCGAGCTCCTCGGTCGCACGGATGACGATACGGGTGGCGTCCACCTGATCGACCACGCCGCCGCGGCGGGCACCGATCGCGGCACCCGAATCGCGCGCCACCACCGGCTCCATGCCGGTGCCCACCAGCGGCGCCTCGGCGCGCACCAGCGGCACCGCCTGACGCTGCATGTTGGAGCCCATCAGGGCGCGGTTGGCGTCGTCGTTCTCGAGGAACGGGATGAGCGCCGCGGCGACCGAGACGAGCTGCTTGGGCGACACGTCCATCGCGTCGACACGCTCGGCCGGGATCATCATCACCTCGCCCGCCTGACGGCAGGTGACCAGGTCGTTGACGAACTTGCCCTTGGCGTCGAGCGGCGCGTTGGCCTGGGCGATGGTGTACTTCGCCTCCTCCATCGCCGAGAGATACATGACCTCCTCGGTGACGCGGCTGTCCTTGACGCGGCGATAGGGGCTCTCGATGAAGCCGTACTTGTTGACGCGGGCAAAGGTCGCGAGCGAGTTGATCAGGCCGATATTCGGACCTTCCGGCGTCTCGATCGGGCAGATGCGGCCGTAATGGGTCGGGTGCACGTCGCGCACCTCGAAGCCCGCCCGTTCACGCGTCAGACCGCCGGGGCCGAGCGCCGACAGGCGCCGCTTGTGGGTGATCTCCGACAGCGGATTGGTCTGGTCCATGAACTGCGAGAGCTGCGAGGAGCCGAAGAACTCGCGCACCGCCGCAGCCGCCGGCTTGGCGTTGATCAGGTCCTGCGGCATGACGTTGCCGATCTCGACGGAGCTCATGCGCTCCTTGATCGCGCGCTCCATGCGCAGAAGACCGATGCGGTACTGGTTCTCCATCAGCTCGCCGACCGAGCGCACCCGGCGGTTGCCGAGATTGTCGATGTCGTCGATCTCGCCCTTGCCGTCGCGCAGCTCGACCAGCGTCTTGATGACCGCCAGGATGTCGTCCTCGCGCAGCACGCGCACGCTGTCCTCGGCGTCGAGGTCGAGGCGCATGTTCATCTTGACGCGGCCGACGGCCGACAGGTCGTAACGCTCCGCGTCGAAGAACAGCGACTTGAACATCGCCTCCGCCGTGTCGATCGTCGGCGGCTCGCCCGGGCGCATGACCCGGTAGATGTCGAACAGCGCTTCCTCGCGCAACTCGTTCTTGTCGACGGCGAGCGTGTTGCGGATGTAGGCGCCGGTATTGACGTGGTCGATGTCGAGAATGGTGATCTCGTTGTTGCCGAGTTCGACCAGCAAGGCGAGCAGCTTCTCGTTCAGCTCGTCGCCGGCCTCGGCATAGATCTCGCCCGTCTCCAGGTTGACCATGTCCTGGCCGAGATAGTGGCCGTAGAGGTCCTCGTCGTTGACCTTGAGCGCCTTGACGCCCTTCTCCGCCGCCTGGCGCGCCGTGCGCACGGTGAACTTGCGGTTGGCTTCGAGCACGACCTCGCCGGAATCGGCGTCGATCAGGTCGTTGACCGCCTTGAAGCCGCGCATGCGGTTGGCGTCGAAGGGCAGCCGCCAGCCGTCCTTGGTGCGCTTGTAGGTGATCTTGCCGTAGAAGGTATCGAGGATGCCCTCGCCGTCCAGGCCGAGCGCATAGAGGAGCGAAGTCACCGGAATCTTGCGGCGCCGGTCGATGCGCGCATAGACGATATCCTTGGCGTCGAACTCGATGTCGAGCCAGGAACCGCGATAGGGGATGATGCGGGCGGCGAACAGAAGCTTGCCCGACGAATGGGTCTTGCCCTTGTCGTGGTCGAAGAAGACGCCCGGGCTGCGGTGCATCTGCGAGACGATGACGCGCTCGGTGCCGTTGACGATGAAGGTGCCGTTCATCGTCATGAGCGGCATCTCGCCCATGTAGACTTCCTGCTCCTTGATGTCCTTGACCGACTTCGCCTGCGTATCGGGATCGACGTCGAACACGATCAGGCGCAGCGTCACCTTGAGCGGCGCCGAGAAGGTCATGCCGCGCTGGCGACACTCGTCGACATCGTATTTCGGCGGCTCGAAATCGTAGCGCACGAACTCGAGCAGCGCCGTATTGGAGAAGTCGGAGATCGGGAACACGGACTTGAACACCGCCTGCAGGCCCTCGTCGGGCCGCCCGCCGTCCGGCTCCTCGACCAGCAGGAACTGGTCGTAAGACGCCTTCTGAACCTCGATGAGGTTCGGCATCTCGGCCACTTCCTTGATGGAGCCGAAGAATCGGCGGACCCTTCTGCGACCGGTGAACGTCTGGGTCATGTTCACTCCTTGTCTGATGTCTGTAGAAACGGCTGTCCGGAACACCGCACGACGCCGCGGCACGGCACTCTGGACAACGGTCTGCTACGCTTCACTTCAGCTTTCGGGGGGCGCCGGCAAACCGGCGCCCCCGGTATTCTTGGCTTACGCGTTTACTGGATCCCGGATCGCGCTCGCCCCGCGGCTCGCTTGTCCGGGATGTGACGTCGCGAGGGCCGAGCCCTCGCTTCGTCACTTCAAATCCACCTTCGCGCCGGCGCTTTCGAGCTGCGCCTTGAACTTTTCGGCGTCTTCCTTGCTGACGGCTTCCTTGACCGCCTTCGGAGCGGCCTCGACGAGATCCTTCGCCTCCTTCAGGCCGAGCCCGGTGATGGCGCGGACTTCCTTGATGACGTTGATCTTGTTCGGCCCGATTTCGGCGAGAACGACGTCGAACTCGGTCTTCTCCTCGGCCGCTTCGGCCGCAGCGCCACCGCCGGCGGCAGCAGCCACGGCGACCGGCGCCGCGGCGGAGACGCCCCACTTCTCTTCCAGCAACTTCGACAGCTCGGCCGCCTCGAGGACGGTCAGCTGCGAAAGGTCTTCCACGATCTTCGACAGATCAGCCATTTTCACATCTTCCTTCGGTTCGAACCTGTTGTTTCGAGAACGGCCTACGCCGCCTCGCCCTTTTCGGCATAAGCCCCGACAACGCGGGCGACCTGAGCCGCCGGTGCCGCGACGACCTGCGCGATGCGCATGGCCGGCGTCTGCAACATGCCGACCAGCTTGGCGCGCAATTCGTCGAGCGACGGCAGCGCGGCAAGTGCCTGCACACCGTCGGGCTTGAGGTTGGTCGCGCCGAATGCTCCGCCGAGAATGACCAGGTTGTTGTTGGTCTTGGCGAAATCGACGGTGACCTTGGCCGCCGCGACCGGATCCTTCGAGAAAGCGATCACGGTCGGACCTGTGAACAGGTCCGCGATATGCGCGACGTCCGTACCTTCCAGGGCGAGTTTGACGAGGCGGTTCTTCGCGACTTTCATTCCGCCACCCGCCTCGCGCATGCGGGCCCTGAGGGCCGTCATGTCGGCGACGGTGAGGCCGGAATAGTGGGCGACAACGACCGTCCCGGTGTCCTTGAACACCTGGTTCAGCGCCGTAACCGCCTCGCGTTTCTCCGCTCTCTCCAACTGCCTCTCTCCATTTGGCGGCCACAAGAGGGGGACCGCCGGTTGCGTTTGCCTGCCACCCGCGAACGGACGGCAAGCGGTCACAGCCTGTCCCCCAAGTCGGCACCCCTGTCGGGCGCCGCGTGGGCCAAGAGGTTCGAACCGGAAAACCGGTTCCCTCCCGTCTATTGCAGGCCAGTCGGATTAAGCCGGCATCCCGGCGCCTGCAGTCTCGGACAGGATCGGGCGACGGACTTCTCCGCCACCCATTCCGCCGGCCGGGGTCACCCCCGACCGGAAGCTCTTTACTTACGAGGCCGCCGCAGCGCCCTCTGACAGCGTCGCCAGATCGACCTTGAGGCCGGGCCCCATGGTCGACGACACGGCGACGCGCTGAACGAACGTGCCCTTGGCACCCGTCGGCCGCGCCTTCTGCACGGCATCGGTGAATGCCCGGATATTGGCGACCAGCGCCGGCGTCTCGAAGCTCGCCTTGCCGATGCCGGCATGGATGATGCCGGCCTTCTCGACACGGAACTCCACGGCGCCGCCCTTGGCATCCTTGACCGCCGAGGCAACGTCGTTGGTGACGGTGCCGACCTTCGGGTTGGGCATCAGGCCGCGCGGGCCGAGCACCTTACCGAGACGGCCGACCAGCGGCATCATGTCGGGCGTGGCGATGCAGCGGTCGAAATCGATCGTTCCGCCCTGCACGGCCGCCACCAGGTCCTCGGCACCGACGACATCGGCGCCGGCGGCCTTGGCTTCCTCGGCCTTGTCGCCCTTGGCGAAGACCGCCACGCGGGCGCTGCGGCCGGTGCCGTTCGGCAGCGAGACGACGCCGCGCACCATCTGGTCGGCATGGCGCGGGTCGACGCCGAGGTTCATGGCCACCTCGATGGTCTCGTCGAACTTGGCGATGGCCCGCTTCTTGAGCATCTCAACCGCCTCTTCCAGCGGATAGAGCTTCACCGGGTCGATGCCCTCGCGGACTTTCTTGACTCTCTTTGCGATCCTGGCCATGGCCCTTACTCCACCACCTCGAGGCCCATCGAGCGGGCCGAGCCTTCGACCATCTTCATCGCCGCATCGACATCGACGGCGTTGAGGTCCTTCATCTTCTTCTCGGCGATGTCGCGCACCTGATCGCGCTTGACGCTGCCTGCGATGCCGCGGCCGGGCATGTTGCCGCCCTTCTGCAGGCCGGCCGCCTTCTTCAGGAAGAAGCTGACCGGCGGGGTCTTCATCCTGAAGGTGAACGACTTGTCGGCGTAGTAGGTGATCTCCACCGGGATCGGCGAGCCCTTCTCCATGTCCTGCGACTGGGCGTTGAACGCCTTGCAGAACTCCATGATGTTGATGCCACGCTGGCCCAGCGCCGGGCCGATGGGCGGCGACGGCGTCGCCGCGGCCGCGGGCACCTGAAGCTTCAGATAGCCTGCAATCTTTTTCGCCATGTCCGTTCCTTCCTGTCATGCGCCGGCTTCAAAGACCGGCTAGGAATGCCGTGGTGCGGTTCCGTCAGGCACCTGGCGTAGCGCCCCGAACCTTCCACAGCTCTTGTGTCGCCCTGCCCGCTTCCGGAGCGGAAATCAGAGCTTTTCCACCTGCCCGTATTCGAGTTCGACCGGGGTCGCCCGGCCGAAAATCGACACTGCCACCTTCAAGCGCGCGCGCACCTCGTCGACTTCCTCGACCAGGCCGTTGAACGAAGCGAACGGCCCATCGGCGACGCGCACCTGCTCGCCAACTTCGAAACTGATGGACGGCTTCGGGCGCTCGACGCCTTCCTGCACCTGACGCAGGATGCGGCTCGCCTCGGCCTCCGAAATCGCCACCGGCTTGTTGTCGGCGCCAAGAAACCCGGTCACTTTCGGCGTGTTCTTGATGAGGTGGTAGGCCTCATCCGTCATCGCCATTTTCACCAGCACGTAGCCGGGGAAGAACTTGCGCTCGGCATCCACCTTGCGGCCACGGCGCACCTCGACCACCTTCTCGGTCGGCACCAGGATTTCCTCAAACAGCTCGTCGAGGCCGGCCGCGTGCGCCTTTTCCTTGATGGAATCGGCCACCTTGCGCTCGAAATTCGAGTAGGCGTGGACGATGTACCATTTCTTTTCCATGGAGATCGCCACCCTGCCTCAGGAACTGCCGGTACCCAGGCCGAGCACCAGCTTGATGCCCATGCTGATGACCTGATCGGCGACCAGGAACATGATCGCCGCCAGGAAGGCCATGATGATCACCATCACGGTCGATACCCCGGTTTCCCGGCGGCTCGGCCAAACGATCTTGGAAGCCTCCGCCCTTACCTGTTGGAGGAACGTAAAAGGATTAGTCTTTTCAGCCATTAACCGCTCATGCCAATACGACGCGCGAACCCCAATTGGCTCGCGCGTCGCGCGCTTGGAACGGATACATAAAGCCTGACGCCGAGATTCTCAAGCCCGGACCGGCATGAATTTTGCCGTCACCGGGCCCCCGCGGGGAACGCCAGGATTTGCCCAGTGCCCGAAAGGGTCAGATCCGGGCGATCAGACTGCACAGAATCCGCGTTTCCTTGTCGAACGACCCCGGATGGGCAAAGACCTGGGCGCAGGTCCGGCGGACCAGGCGCCGTTGGGCGAAGGACAGCGACTGGAATGCCCCGCGCACCCGCTCCGCCGCGCTGTTGGCCGGTCCGACGCTGTTCAGCGCGGTGTTGAGATCGACCGTCTCTACAAGGACGGCGGACACGCCCAGCCGTGGGGACAGGGCGGCGGCCTCGACGTCAGCAGCACCGGGACCGGCGCCGACCAGGATTATGTCGTCTATGGGCAGGTGCCGCCGCAAACGACGCCCTCGCCGGGCCTCTACCAGGATACGGTCGTGGCCGGGGTGACCTATTGAACGGCGGATCGGGGGGATGGCAGGGGCAGTAGGACTCGAACCTACGGCCTGCGGTTTTGGAGACCGCCGCTCTACCAACTGAGCTATACCCCTATGCGGGCGCTCCAATAGCAGAAATCCGGCGCCGAACGCCAGAGGCTAAGTGAGCGCAAGCCGGTAGCCAGACAAGCTGGAGCGGGTGAAGGGAATCGAACCCTCGTCATCAGCTTGGAAGGCTGTTGCTCTACCATTGAGCTACACCCGCAGAAGCAGAACGCACCCTATTCCATTTGCGTGGCTGCGCCACGCGTCGCGCGAAGGAGGATGGTGGGAGAGGTAGGACTCGAACCTACGAAGGCGTAAGCCAGCGGATTTACAGTCCGCCCCCTTTGCCGCTCGGGACACTCTCCCCCAAGCTCTTCGCGGGGGCCGGAAAACCCCAACGGGCGGGCATCCCCGCGGCGCGTTTTATGGCGACGCCCCCCCGCCCTGTCAACGGCAAGCGACATGCGAAACGTCGCGCGCACCGTGACCGCGCCGCCATTGTCGGCCGAGCGGCCTCCGGCCTATAAGCCGGCCCATGGACCGCACACAGCACCGCTCCCATCAACGTCCGCGTACCGGCGGCGGCAAGCCGCAGAACCGCTTTCGGCCGCGCTCGCCGGCCGAGCGGCGGCCGGATTCCCTGTGGATCTACGGCATCCACCCGGTTCTGGCGGCGCTCGCCAATCCACGCCGCACGGTCAAGCGAATCCTGGCGACGCCGAACGCGCTTGCCCGGCTGGGCGAGGCCGGCGCCGCCCTTCCCATGGCGGCCGAAGAGACCACGCCGAAGCTGCTCGACCGCCTGCTCGGCGGCGAGGCGGTGCATCAGGGCGTCGCCGTCGAAGTGGCGCCGCTGCCGCCGACCGGACTTGCGGACCTCAAGGACGCACGCCTCGTCGTCGTGCTCGATCAGGTGACCGACCCGCACAATGTCGGCGCCATCCTGCGCTCCGCCGTCGCCTTTGCCGCCGATGCGGTCGTTACCACCGGCCGCCACGCGCCGGCCGAGACCGGCGTTCTGGCCAAGGCCGCGTCGGGCGCGCTCGACGGCATCGCGCTGGTCGAGGTGCAGAACCTGGCGCGCGCCCTGGATGAACTCGGCCAGATGGGCTTCGCCCGCGTCGGGCTCGACAGCGAGGCGGAGACGCCGATCGAGGAGGCGATGGCGGGCGAGCGCATCGCGCTGGTGCTGGGCGCCGAGGGCAAGGGTCTGCGCCGCCTCACCCGCGACACCTGCGACCGCCTCGCCCGGCTGACCGTGCCCGGCACGATCGCCAGCCTCAACGTCTCCAATGCGGCGGTTCTGGCGCTCTATCTCGCCCGCCGCGCGCTCGGCTAGGCCACCTATTTTGCCCGCGCCCGGGGGGCACCGGGCGCCACCCGCGTCGCCGCGATGCTGAATTCGCCGTCATCGCGGATCAGTTTCCGTGCCAGATACCGAGAACCGAGAATGTTGAGATGGCTTGAATCGATATAGAGGATGTCTCCGCCTTCGGCCATCGAGCAGTCCTCGGCTGTGCACATCATATCGAACGTGTCGACCAACGAGGCCTGCGGAACGCGCGTTCGGACAGCGTCGATCATCGCGTTCGTCTCCCTGAGGAAACCGTCGAAATAGGTTCGCTTGACCGAGCAGTCTCTCGGTTTGCGCAGGAACAGGCCCTCATACAGGCAGTCTCCGGCTACGAACGGAAAGTTGGGAACATCGTTGGTGATGAAGACGCGTTTTCCAGCTTCGACGAGGCGCTCCACGGCGGCGGAAAGACTGTCCACGACGTGCGGCACAAGCTCCGAGCCTCGCGCAAAGGCCCGCACCCGCCAATACTCCGAAATGATGACGGTCTTCAGCGTCGGGCTATGCGTGATGTAGTCGAAAACGTCGCTGAACGGCGAATCTGCTCCTCCATCCAGCAAGCCGTTTTTCGTGTAGTAGACCACGTTCTCCTGCGGCAACGCCTCTGCCAGGCCCGGAAAGAGATGCTCGGCATGACTGTCGCCGACGATGGCGACGGTCGGCGGCGCGGTACGCTTGGACTGGTAGCAGCGGCGGTAAGAATTGAATTGGAGGGCCGCATTATGGATGGCCCGCGGTTCGCATGGGAAATAGGCGGCATCCATCATGCTGAAAAGCTCGTCGCGTGTGATTGAACCTGCAAAACGCGCCGTCAACCGTTGGGGCACGCCGTCATTCGCCCACACGCCGTAGCCCGCCGCTGCCATGACAAGCATGGACACAACAAGAGGCACTGCAATCCACCGGCGCACCTGTCCGAAGCGGATCGGCTTTTCGATGTACCGGTAGGTCAAGCCAGCAAGAACCGCGCTTGCGGTAACGCCGAGGACGCGGAAACCCAGGCCCGGCGTGCCGCCGCCAGCGATCGACCCGAACGAATACAAAGGCCAATGCCACAGGTAGAGCGGATAGCTGATCAAACCCACCGTGATCGCCACCCGGTTTGTCAGCACCTTGCTTGCGGGCCATGCTGTCTCGCCACCGAACAAAACGATCATCGCGGCTCCGGCAACCGGGATCGCGACCTTCCATCCGGGGAAATTGTCGGAGATGTCAAAGAACGGCGTCGCGACGACGAGAACCACGCCGGCGGTCGACAGGACGCCGGAGGTCACAGTCGAGCGATCGACGGCCTGTTTGCTGACGAGATAGGCGGCAATGGCGCCCGCGGCCAACTCCCAGAACCGAGCCTGCGGCAGATAGAATGCAGCAGCGGCGTTTCCGTGATCGACAAGATAGACGTTGATCGAAAATGAGACGACGAGGATCGCAATCAGACCCGCGAGCGGAGCCCACGACCGGAATCTCCACGCAGCCCAGAGGAACAAGGGCCAAAACAGATAAAATTGCTCTTCGATACTCAGGGACCACAGGTGGAGAAGCGGCTTCGCGGCCGCAGCCTGGTCGAAATAACCGACCTCATCGAGCAGGTTGAAGTTCAGGACGAAGAACGATGCCCGCGTGACATGCCGCCCAAGCACGCGGTATTCGGACGGAAACAGGCCGATCCAGCCCAGGAACAAGACCGCCAACAGAACAACAACGAGGCTTGGGGCGATTCTGCGGACGCGCCGACGGTAGAAATCGAGCAGGCTGAACTTGCCGTCATCAAGAGACTTGAGAATGATGCCGGATATGAGGAAGCCGGAGATAACGAAGAACACGTCCACCCCGACGAGGCCGCCGCGGAAGATCTCCGGAAAGTAGTGATAGCCCACGACGGAAATGACAGCGACAGCCCTGAGGCCGTCGATATCGGGCCTGTACGAGATTGACGTCCCCACGCGCATCCGCTCCCGTGCGGGGATCACTCAAGCACAACCAAATGAAGATAGAAATTCCTAACCGCCTCGCCCGGCTGACCGTGCCCGGCACGATCGCCAGCCTCAACGTCTCCAATGCGGCGGTTCTGGCGCTCTATCTCGCCCGCCGCGCGCTCGGCTAGGCCAGAAAGCCGGCGTCGAAGGGCACCCGCGCCTCGCCGCCGTCGCCCTTGAGGACGAGGCCGTCGCCGTCGGGATGGATGCCGACGACACGGCTCCAGCCCGCCGGCAGCGGGATGCCGCCGATCACATGGCGCACCGCAACACTGCCCTCGGGCGAGAGCGTGAGCGCCGTCGGTATGCCGGCCTGCGACAGCGGATTGGGCGCGATCGAAGCCGCGTGGCCGTAGGAAGAATAGGCCCGCCCCTCCTCAATGCCGAGCACGCCGAGGTGGCGGCCGTTCCACGGCGGATAGAAGCGCCCGCCATTGCTGAACCACAGGAAGGTGACCGGGAAGTCCTTCGGGTTCTTGAGGCTCAGCATGATGTCGCCGGCGTCCGGCCTGATCGCGGCGGCCCAGCCGAGCGGCGAGCCCGGCGCCTCGACCAGCATGACGAAATCCTCATGGCGCTCCGCCACTGGATACTGGTGCAGGTCAGCCGTCGTACCGTCGGCAAGCGGCAGCGCGCCGAGGTCGGTGAAGCGCCTGCCCGTGGCGAACAGCGAACGGCCGCGCGCCGGGTCGGTCTCCTGCTGCGTTTCCGGCAGGTCGGCGAAAACCTTGGGCGAGAAACTCAGGCGCCCCCCACCGGCGAAACGGGTCATGGCGTGGCTCGCCGCCGAGACCGCCCCCGCCCCGCCGGTGAACACATGGCGCTCATAGGCGAAGGGATGGCCGTCGCGGAGCGTGATCTCCTTGCTGAGCCGGGCGCCCATGACGCGCTTTTCCAGTTCGAAGCGCACCGTGACGGCGCCGCCGTCGCGCTCCTCGCCGATAACGCGCCACGGCGAATTGGCCGGCCAGCCGTGCGACGGCACGCCGGTCTCGACATCGTTGGCACTGAAAGGCGCGCAGAAGAAATCGCCGGAGAGATATTTCAGGGTCGGCTGGATCGCCGGATCGTCGACGATCGCGGGCTCGTCCACCCACGGCGCCGTATGCAGCGGCGCCAGCTTGCGGCCGCCCGCCTCTATCGTGAAGCCGCGGATGTGGCCAACCGCCAGATCGACGGCGAGCGCGATACCCGCCGCATGCATGGGATGGAATCGCTCAGCCATTCCTGCCTCGACTGGGCATCGTAGCGCCCGTTCACGAAGCGGCAAACAAGCTGGAGTAGCGACAGAAGAGCAGGTGCTTGTCGCCGCCGGACGGCGCTGGTACCCCTGTCCACGGGCCGGCATAGCTCAGTCGGTAGAGCACCTGATTTGTAATCAGGGGGTCGCGGGTTCGAATCCTGCTGCCGGCACCACAATATTCAAATGCTTATAGAATTTTGGTAATCCATATTTAGAAGATTGAGGGGCTGAGGGTAACGATGCGGGCAACAGCCGACAAAGAACTTCTGCCTTTCGGCCCAGGGTTCATTTTCTGGACGGTTGGTAGCAGCCGCCACCAGCGTTTGCATTGTTCAAGTCGAAGTAGTCCACACACCGAAGGATCAGGCCTTTGGCTCCGAGGCCGCGCCAGATGGCCAGCCACGGCGAAACCCCGTCGCGTTGGCATCCGCTGCGCAATTGTCTAGCGTGAAGCTTGCGTAGAAATCTCGACAGATTCGACGGGCCGGCCAGCCATGCGAATATCGCATCGTCATCGCTTTGTTTTCTTTTCGAATCCGAGGACTGGCTCCACCAGTATGCGCAACTATTTGACGCCTCTCAGCGACTTTCGCGGAGCGGTGCGCCCAGCGCCGGGACAGCCTTTTCATGACCATATGCGACCAATCGATGCGCGGCAGGCTTTTGTGCGCCTCGGGTGGGACTACGCCTCGTACTACAAGTTCGTTTTCGTCAGGAACCCGTGGACACGCCTCGCGTCGGTCTATGCCTATATCCGTTTGTTGGAACCGGATTTCGCCCAACCGTTTCTCATGTGGCTGGAGACGGTGAAACCATATGGCCCAGGCGGCGGTGGCGATGGCACAATTCTAGAAACTTGGCGCCAATTCGGCACCTATTCGGTCGCCGCCTTTGCAGGTGACGGTTCGGGGTCACTCTTCGTCGACGACGTCTTCAGGCTTGAGGATATTGAGAAGGTTCCGCGTTTGCTGAGGAAACGTGGCATTCCAATTGATCCCGACGTGCCCATCACGACCGAGAACCGGACAAAGGGGGCGATTGACTACCGCCGACTCTATACAACCCGCAGATCGATCGACCTCGTTGCTCAACTGTATGCGGACGACATCCGCCGTTTCAAATACAGCTTCCCACTGCCGCGCGAATGAATCGCGTTCTTTTCCTCCACATCCACAAGACAGCGGGAACCTCGCTGAAGCAGCAACTGCTTCAGTCCGTCCCTGTCCACGCGGTGTGCCCCTATCCATTCGAGTGGCAGGTGCGACAGCTCGACCGCGCCACTTTGAACCGATTTGCCTTCTTCTTCGGTCATATCACTCCATCTGCCCTGCCCTTTCCGTCGTCGGAACTGACCCGTATCACGATGCTACGGGAACCGAAGAGGAGACTGTTGTCTGCCTTCGCCTTCTGGAAGCAGATTGCGCCGCGGAACCAGCAGATCGAGTTCTTCAGGGCAATCGCGCCACTGTCGCTGCTGCAGTTCTTGCGGCATGAGTCGCCGATCATCCGGCGGGCAACGTGGAACGTGCAGGCCAGGTTGCTGGCCGGGGGCAGCTTCGGACCTTCCGATGATCTTCGAACAAATGTCTTCGGGCCAGACATTGAGCCGGGCGCGCTGGGAGATTTAGCCCAAGAAAAGCTCGATGGCTTCGCTCTGGTCGGTGCGGTGGAACGTTACTCGGAGTCGCTTTGCCTTGCTCGGCAACTGCTCGGGCTCGGAGGTTCGCTGTTGCCCGAAGTTCACAACCGCAGCGGGGCGACCGACCAGCACTACGCGCAGATCATGGCGAATAGCGATATCGCCGAGGCGCTCCATGAGCTGACCGACATCGACTGCCGTGTTCACGCAGCGGCGCTGCGTCGGCTGGAAAAGCAAGCGAAGCAGATGCGTGCGTCGAATGTGATCGCGCGGTCCGTGACCGGGCGCTACCGAAGCTGACGATTGCCCTCCAGAGTGGACGCGAGCAGTGTCGATTGTTTTCAAAGGATGAGATTGCCGCTCGGGTCTCCGCCGGTCGAGCCGCCTGGGCTTCTTGGCGCATCCTGCTGCCAGCCTCCGCGCCGCAATGGCTCAAGACGAGGAATTCATGTCGCGCTTCGTGCTTCGCGCGTCCGAGCCAGCACTGGGCAATCCCTTTGCCCTTGGAGGGTTCCCGCGGCTTAGCCCCTCGTTGATCGGCTCGAGTGTTTGCAGGACATCCTTAAATCCGCACATCACGGTGCTGTTCGATCGTGCCGATGCGCTCATGCGCTCGCAAGATACGGCGAAGCGGTGGCGGTCCTGAACCGGGTGTTGGC
This sequence comes from uncultured Alphaproteobacteria bacterium, assembly GCA_963730325.1. Classification (GTDB taxonomy): domain Bacteria; phylum Pseudomonadota; class Alphaproteobacteria; order Rhizobiales; family Kaistiaceae; genus CAVSRC01. Next base: position 14,864 of record CAVSRC010000014.1, read on the forward strand.
CATCAGGCAAATCTCCCTCCCCGGGTACCGTTCTGCGGTGCCTCCCGGCGCGGCGGACGTCAGCGCGCAAAACAAAACGCCCCGGTCTTTCGACCGGGGCCTAAGTATTAAGGACGAGGCCCCATGAAAGCCGACATTTAGACGGGAACCTCAAAGCATTTTCTAAGCTTCACCCACCCAGGCCGTACACCGCCCCAAATGAGGGAATTGACACGATTTGCGCGCATTTCGGCGTGGCAATTCAAAGCTGCACCGTTCGGTTAACTGCCCGTCAAACCCAATCCTACTTCACGCGCGACGAAAGCGCGCAACTGGGGTTTCATGCGCGTGGGGATAGCAGATCGTGGAAGGAGCAACCTATGAAGTCCATGCGGCTCATTGTAATTGCGTCCGCCGTGCTTCTGGCCGGCGCCTCGGTTCCGGCACTGGCCCTCGACCTCAGCGTCGGCGGCATCAGCGTCAGCGGCGGAAGTGGCAGCGATGGCGGGACGTCGGTTTCCGCCAGCACCGGCGGTACTTCGGTCGGTGCCACACTGGGTGGCGGATCGAATATCGCCTCTGCCGGCGTGAGCACCGGCGGCACCGGTGTCAACGTTGGCGTTGGCACGACCAGCGGTGACCTCGTGACGTTGGACTCCAGCGACGGCACAACCAACGCGAACGTCAACCTCGGAGATCTCGGGGCTTGGGTGGCACCACGAATGGCTTGGTCAACGGCGTAACCGACCCGCTTGGCACGACGCTCGACGGTATTGACACCGGCGGCCTGCTTCCCGGTGGTGGTGGCGTGGCGGCGGCGCTGGTGGCGCCGGTGCCCAGGTCGCGGCAGCCTTCGGCGGCCTGTCGGTTGGCGATCAGCAGCAGATCAAGCTGAAATGCCGCACGGTGCTGGCGCGCCCGTCCGGCTTCAGCGCCGAAACCGTGGCGCTCTGCCGGCTGCTCGCCCTGCGCTGAGACCGGGCTGACGATACCGCCAGAACGAGAAGACCGCCGCGCCGATTGCGCGGCGGTCGTTGCGGGCGCGGCCCTAGAAGCGCGGTAGCGGATGTCCGCTCGCACGGCAGGCGGCGGTAAGCGTGTTGGCCATGAGCATGGCGATGGTCATCGGCCCGACGCCGCCCGGCACCGGCGTGATCGCGCCGGCAACCGCCGCGGCTTCCGCATAGGCGACGTCACCGACCAGCCGCGTCTTGCCTTCGCCGCGTTCCGGCGCCGGGATGCGGTTCATGCCGACATCGATCACCGTGGCGCCCGGCTTGATCCACGAACCGCGCACCAGTTCCGGCCGTCCGACGGCGGCAACCACGATATCGGCGCCGCGCACGGTGGCGGCGAGATCGCGGGTGCGCGAATGGGCGACGGTGACCGTGCAGTTCTCGGCGAGCAGAAGCTGCGCCATCGGCTTGCCGACCAGATTGGAGCGGCCGACGACCACGGCCGTTTTGCCGGCGAGATCGTCGCCGATCGCCCGCCTGATGAGGATCATGCAGCCGGCCGGCGTGCACGGCAGAACGGCACGCCCGTCGCCGCCCGCGAGCCGCCCGGCATTGACCGGATGGAGACCGTCCACATCCTTCTCCGGCCGCACCGCCTCGATCACCGGCGTCTTGTCGAGATGACCGGGCAGCGGCAGTTGCACCAGGATGCCGTGGATGGCCGGATCGGCGTTGAGCGCCTCGACCACGGCCATCAGCTCGGCCTGGCTGGTTTCCGCCGGCAGCGTCTTCTGCACCGAATGGAAGCCGAGTTCGGCCGCCTTCTTGCCCTTGCCGGCGACATAGACGGCGCTTGCCGGATCGTCGCCGACCAGCACCACGGCGAGGCCGGGCACCGTCCCGGTGGCCTGCTTCAGCCGCTCGGTCTCGCGCTTGACCGTCCGGGTCACGTCCTCGGCGACGGCGCGTCCGTCGATGCGGACGGCGCCCTCAGCGGAAGACAACGGTGCGTCCGCCATTGATCAGTACCCTGTGTTCGAGATGGAAGCGCACGGCGCGGGCCAGCACCGTCGCCTCGATATCGCGGCCGATGGCCATCATCTCCTCCACCGACATGGCATGGTCGACCCGGCCGGTGTCCTGCTCGATGATCGGCCCGGCGTCCAGTTCCGGCGTCACGTAATGGGCGGTGGCGCCGATCAGCTTGACCCCGCGCTCATGCGCCTTGTGGTAGGGCCTGGCGCCGACGAAGCTCGGCAGGAACGAGTGATGGATGTTGATGACCCGCCCGGCGAGCTTGTCGGCGAGCTCTGCCGACAGGATCTGCATGTAGCGGGCGAGGATGACGAGGTCGATCCCCTTCTCGTCGACGAGCGCGGCAATCTTCGCCTCCTGGGCGTCGCGCCCGCCTTCCGCGATCGGCAGGCAGATGTAGTCGATGCCTTCCGCCTCGACCCGGCGGCGCATGTCCTGATGATTGGAGACGACCGCCACCAGCTCCATGGGCAGATGGCCGATGGAATTGCGGTAGAGCAGGTCGTTGAGGCAGTGGCCGAGCCTGGAGACCAGGATGAGCACGCGCGGCTTGACGCCGAGATCGTGCAGCTGCCAGTCGAAATCGAAGGCGGTTGCTACCGGCAGGAAGCCGCTTGTGAATTTCTCCGCCGTCACCGCCGCCGGGGCGGAAAACGACACCCGCATGAAGAAGCGCTCGGTCTCCGGATCGCCGTATTGGGCGCTTTCGACGATGTTGCAGTCCTGCGAGGCGATGCAATTGGCCACGGCGGCGACGATGCCGCGCCGGTCGCCGCAGGAGAGCGTCAGGACAAAACGCGCCGGTTCGGCGGGCATGGGGCGGGCATCCGTTCAGGGGATCACGCGGACGGTCCGTCGTGTAGCGCCCATGATCGAAGCCTGCAACCGGCCGTTTCGGGCGGGCGTATTGCCGCGCTTGCGCCGCGCAATTGGAAATCGCGGTGCGGCATGCTACTGGCGTCCCGCCTCTTTGATCAGGATCGGGCATGGACGGGCGACTGAAGACCGGAGCGATCGCGTTTATCGCCAGCGGCGTTGACGAGGCGCGCGATGCCCTCGCTCGCCTGGTCGAACGCTACGGCAGCGTGCCGCCGGAAGAGGCGGACGTCATCGTCGCCCTCGGCGGCGACGGTCTGATGCTGCAGACGCTGCACGCCTTCATGAATACCGGCAAGCCGATCTACGGCATGAACTGCGGCTCGGTCGGCTTCCTGATGAACGAGTTCCGCGAGGAAGACGTGCCCGAGCGCCTCGCCCGTGCCATCTCCAATGTCGTGCACCCGTTGCGCATGGATGCGGTCGATGCCGCCGGCACCGAGCACCGCGCCTACGCCATCAACGAGGTGTCGCTGTTCCGCCAGTCCTATCAGGCAGTCAAGCTGAAGATCACCGTCGACGGCAAGGTGCGCCTGGACGACCTGATCTGCGACGGCATCCTGGTGGCGACGCCGGCCGGCAGCACGGCCTACAACATGGCGGCGCGCGGGCCGATCCTGCCGATCTACGCGCCGCTGCTGGCGCTCACCCCGCTCAACGCCTTCCGCCCGCGCACCTGGCGCGGCGCCTTGCTGCCCGATCGCGCCAAGGTCAGGATCGACGCGCTGGAGACCGACAAGCGACCGATGAATGCAGTCGCCGACAATGTCGAGTTCACCTCGATCGTCACGGTCACGGTCGCACAGGACAACACGGCCGAGAGCCTGATCCTCTTCGACGCCGATCACTCGTGGGACGACCGCATCGTCGCCGAGCAGTTCCGCTACTAGCGCGGGACCGGCGGCCTCGCCCCCACCAAAGCCGGGTGCCTTTCGTCGCAGCCGCCGATCTCAGGTTGCGGAGAGGACCGACAAGGGCCTGAATATCAAGGCCGCAGAGGCAGTCGGAGCGTTGGGAGACGACATGAGCGTTTCGATCGGGAAGGACTATCCTTTCCGCCAACAGATCCTGGACGAGGTCCATGCGCGGCCGGTCGAGCCGGTACCGGCGCAATCGCGCGTGCGCCGTCTGGTCTTCGTCGTGCCGCCCGAAAGCGGCGGCGTCGGCGCAGCACTCACCAACTTCTGCGACTGGTGCGACCGGGCCGGGCTGGCGCGCCCTGCCAACAAGGATGCGCGCCAGCACAGCTTTGCCGCCGGCACACGCCAGGTGACCTGGGAGTTCCATACCGAATTCGTCACCGTCACCTGGACCGCCGCGCCCGACGATGCCTTGAGCGCACCGGAGGGAATCGGGCTCGAAATCGATCAACGGCCCGCAACTCCTCGGCGCCATGCGCATCGACCTGGTCGACGACAGCCGCCTTCCGGAAGCGCTCCTTCCCGGCTTCAACCTCCACAGCCTGTGCGTGATCGACGTCGAAGGCGGCGCCGGGCAGCTCGCCACCGATTTCGTGCCCGACGCCGAACGGTTCACCCGCTTCGAATTCGCCACCGGCGGGTTGCCGGCACTCAGGCGCGCCATCCTGGTGCGGCGCATCCTCGAGATCGAAACCTATCGCACGATGGCGCTGCTCGGCCTGCCGCTCGCGCGCCAGCACGCCGGTGAACTCGGCACCATGGAGACGGAACTGACCGAGAGGGTCAATTCGCTCGCCGAGGCGACAGAAACCACCCAGGCCCAGAGCGCGCTCGAGGCGCTGCACGGGCTGATGGTGCGGGCCGGGCGGTTCTCCGAACGGCTGACCTACCGCTTCGCTGCCTGTCGGGCCTATGGCGACATCCTGCATGCGCGGCTACGCGCAATCGGCGAGCGCCCGACGCCGCTCGGCTCTTCGCTCTCCCGCTATATCGTCAACCGTGTCGATCCGGCGCTGGCGACCTATGCGGCGATGGAGAAGCGCCTCGACGTCCTCTTCGCCAAGATCGAACGCGGCATCGAGCTGCTCAATGTGCGCATTGGCCTCGATATGCAGATCCAGAACAAGCAGGTGCTTGAAACCATCGCCAAGACCGGGCGCAGCCAGTTCCTGCTCCAGCGCACGGTCGAGGGCCTGTCGACGATCGCCATCTCCTACTACACCATCGGCTTGCTCGGTTACGTGCTGGCGACGCCGCTCGAAATGCTCGCCGTCGACAAGACGCTGGCGCTCTCGATCGCCGTGCCCTTTGTTCTTGTCGCCGTGTGGCTGATGGTCCGCGCCGTGCGCAAGCGCCATTTCTCGGAATAGCGCTGCCATTCGCGGACCGACCGGCGGCCATCTGAACGCAGCAGGACCGAGCCATGAAAGCCGTGCTCTACGAGGCCTTCGCCGAGACGCCGAAGCTGACGAGCGTCCCCGATCCGGTGCCCGCGCCGCACGGCGTCGTCGTCAAGGTCGAGGCCACCGGCATCTGCCGCAGCGACTGGCACGGCTGGATGGGTCACGATCCGGATATCCGGCTGCCGCACGTTCCCGGGCACGAGCTGGCGGGCTTCGTCGCAGCCGTCGGCAAGGAGGTGACCCGGTGGCAGGCCGGCGACCGGGTTACGGTGCCGTTCGTGTGCGGCTGCGGCGCCTGCCCGGAATGCCATGCCGGCGATCAGCAGGTCTGCCGGCACCAGACCCAGCCGGGCTTCACCCATTGGGGATCGTTCGCCGAATATGTCGCCATCCATGAGGCCGACCTCAATCTCGTGCGCCTGCCCGAGACGATGGACTTCGCCACCGCCGCCAGCCTCGGATGCCGCTTCGCGACCGCCTTCCGGGCAATCGTCGATCAGGCGAAAACCTCGGCCGGACAATGGGTTGCCGTGCATGGCTGCGGTGGTGTCGGGCTTTCGGCGATCATGATCGCCCGTGCGGTCGGCGCCAATGTCGTGGCCATCGACATCGCCGACGACAAGCTGGCGCTCGCCAGGGAACTGGGCGCGGTCGCCACCATCAACGCCAACAGCGTGGCGGACGTGCCCGAGGCCGTCAAGGACATCACCGGCGGCGGCGCCCATGTCTCGCTCGATGCGCTCGGTCATCCCGCGACCTGCTTCAACTCGATCGCGAACCTGCGCCGGCGCGGCAAGCACATCCAGGTCGGCCTCATGCTCGCCGAGCACAGCACGCCGCAGGTGCCGATGGCCACGGTCATCGCCCACGAGCTGGAAATCCTCGGCAGCCACGGCATCCAGGCGCACCGCTACGGCGCCATGTTCGCCATGATCGAGGCCGGCACGCTCAGCCCGGAACGCCTGATCGGCGAGCGCATCGATCTGGCTCAGTCGATCGCGGCGCTGACCGGCATGGATACCTTCAAGGCGACCGGCGTGACCGTCGTCACCACCTTCTGACGGTCAGGCCGCCTTGGTGATGCGGGCGTAGTCGCGGGCGGCCTCGCGCGCCTGATCGGCGGCGAAGCGGCGAAGCATCGTGGCCAGCTCGTACATCTCGCCGTCGCTGATCTGGGCGTAACGGGAAAGCACCGCGTCCACCATGCGCCGTGTGGCGTGATAGCGGTCGTCCGAGCCGCCCTCCCCGGCGATCTCACGCCAGGTGTCGAGCGCCGCGGCGAAGGCCGCGAAGGCGCTCGGCGGCAGGCCCGCCTTGCTGTAGATGGCGCGCAGAACGTTGACGCGGCCGGCCCTGACCAGGCTTGCCACACGCTCGACCGGGGCATGGGCGAGCACCGCCAGCGCCGTCTCGAACAGGGCAACGTTGCCGGCGCACACCGCGCGCAGCAGGAGGCCGGTGGTGAGCTGGCCGGTGACGCGCAGATGTTCGACCAGCGCGGGCAGTTCGTCCAATTCCGTCTCCGCCGCGAGCGCCACCGTCGCCCGGTCGCAAGCCTCGCGGGTGACGGCCAGCGCCCGGTCCTCCTCCGCCCAGGACTTGGCCACCATCATGGTGCCGAGTGCATCGCCGAGCCGGCGGATGATCATCTGATGGACGTCGGCGGGCAGGTCCGGCCGGGCGAGCAGCAGATCGCGCATTTCGACGTCGTCGGGAAACCGTTCGGCGATGCGCCGGAAGCTGATGCGGGCGATCTTCGCCGCGGAATTGCCGAGCAGCTTCAGGCAGGCCTTGCGCTCGCCGACCTCGGCCAGGGCCGCGGCAACGGCGCCGGAGACGCGTTCGCGCCCGGCGATGGCGATCTGCAGGACCGGCGTGCCGGCCCCGGCGATATCGACCAGCTCGGCGTCGATCAGCAGCGGCGACTGGGCGAGAACCACGACGGCGATCTCCGGCAGGTCGACCGCCAGCGATATGATGATGTGGTGCGGCGCCGCCGGGCTTGGCGCCAGCACATCGGCAAGGGCGTGCCGGACCTCCGGCACCGGATCGTCGAGCAGGATGGTGAGCGCCGCCTCCATGGCGTCGCCGATCTCGGCATCGGCTTGTCCCTGGAGGTAGAATCGGCACAGTGCCCTTGCTGCCGTGGCACGCTGGCCGGCGGGGGCGTTGTCGATCCAGTCGAGGAACTCGCGGGCAAGCATGGGTGACCTGTCTCCGATACTCGAAACATCTTGGCCGCAAGTGATTAAAGCTTCGTTCACCATGATTGAGGGCTGAATTCAGCCGTTTCCGATGATGCTGCGCTCGCTCCTCCTCGTCACGCCAGATAGCGACCGATCGCTCGACCGGGCGGCATCGAGCGGTGCCGATGCGCTGATCGTGGACGGCATGGAAGCGGACCCCGACGCGCTCCGGCGCACCGCCGCCTTTCTCGCCAGAGCAAGGGATATCCCGATCTTCGTGCGTCTGGGGCCGGTCGCCGCCGCCGGGACCATGGCGGCGCTCGACGCGCTGGTGCCGGCGCGGCCGGCGGGTATTCTGCTCGCCGGTACGGCCGGCGGCGCCGACGTCACCCGCCTGTCGGCGCTGCTCCGCCCGCGCGAGGCCATCGCCGGCATCGACGACGGCGCCACGCGGATCATCGCGATGGCGGCCGACACGCCGGAAGGGATGCTGGCGCTCGCCACCTATCGCGGCGCCTCGCGGCGGCTTGCGGCGCTTGCCTGGGACGACCGGCCACTGGCCGCGGCGCTCGGCGCCGAGGACGGCGCTGAAGTGGCGCGGAGCGCCCGCACGGGCCTGCTGGCTGCTGCCGCCTCCGCCGGCGTCGCGGCGCTCGACCGGCCGTTCCGTGGCAGCGACCCCGGCGCCCTTCGGGCCGAAGCGGAAGCGGCACGGCGCGCCGGTTTCGCCGGCAAGATCGCGCTTGCCGCCGATCAGGTCGCCGTCATCGACGCTGCATTCAGCCCTATCGCGGGGACCAGTAGCTGACCGCATCGGCCAGCGCCGGCCGCGGCCGGTCGGCCGGCTGTGCCGTCGGCGTACCGATATGGACGAAGGCGACGAAGCGCTCGCCCGGCAGCAGTTCGAGGATGCGCCCGGCGTCGGCGTCGGTGGCAATCCAGCCGGTCGTCCATTGCGCCGCATAGCCCAGCGCATGGGAGGCCAGCACGATATTGAAGGCGGCATTGCCGGCGGACAGCATCTGCTCCCATTCCGGGATCTTGGGATGCAGCGCCGGCTTCCACACCACGGCGATGACCAGCGGCGCGCGCGCCAGGCGCCTGCGCTCCTCCTCGATCGCCTTGGGATCGGCATGCGGGTTCTTCTCGGCGAACAGGGCCGCCAGCTTCTCGCTTGCCTTGACGCGGGCATCGCCGGCAAAGACGACGAAGCGCCAAGGCGTCAGCTTGCCGTGATCGGGCACGCGCGAGGCGATGGTGAGGATTTCGGATATCTCGTCGTCATTCGGGCCGGGCGGGCCGAGAAAATTGGCGGAGACGGATTTGCGGGTCTTCAGCAGTTCGAGAGCATCGGGCATGTTTGATCGGTTTCGCGGGTCATGATTGCGCTCCGACCCTTTGCCAAATCGGCGCGGATTGCAATCGGAAGAATGGTCTTGAAATCGCCACGGAACCGGCGATTTTCTGGTCAGCGAAGGAGTCCTGACAAGCGCATGATGGCACGGACGATCGGCACAGCGGCGAAAATCCTGGCGGGCACGGTCCTGCTGGCGGGTAGTTTTGCCGCGATGCTCACCCTGGCGGCCCCGGCATCGGCCAAGAACGCCAGCCAACCCGACACGGCCGCCGCCGCGGCGGCAGACCAGGCCGGCGCCGGCGACTTCGACACCGGCGTCGATTCGCCCGATGCCGGCATCATCACCCAGTCGCCGATGGACGCGCCCGACCCCGGCCCACCGCGCGACATCCGTTCCGGCTCGTTCACGCTCGAAGCCCGGCTGACGGCCGACGGCCCCTCCCTCAAGGACGGCGTCGACTGGCGCATCTTCGGCGACAAGGAGGGCAGCGACGGCAGCCTGCCCCTGCTCGGAGAGGCTTCCGGCGGCGTTATCTACGTCCGCCTCGATCCCGGCACCTATTTCATCCACGCCGCCTTCGGCCGCGCCGGGCTGGCGCGCAAGATCGAGGTCAAGAAGGCGACCGGCGGCGCCGTCTTCGTCCTCAACGCCGGCGGCATGCGCCTGCTTGCCATGAACGGCAAGGACACGCCGCTCACCGGCAGCGACATCAACTTCGACATCTATGCGCCCGACGAGGGCGGCGCTGGCGACCGCTACCTGCTGATGCAGGACGCGCCGCCGGGCAAGGTCATCGCGCTCGCCGCCGGCATCTATCACGTGGTCAGCCACTACGGCGAGGCCAACGCCGTGGTCCGCGCCGACATCAAGGTCGATGCCGGCAAGCTGACCGAGGCGACCGTCTATCAGAAGGCGGCGCGCCTCACCCTCAAGCTGGTCGAGGTGCATGGCGGCGAAGCCATCGCCAACACCAAATGGTCGGTGATGACGCCGGAAGGCGACAGCGTGGTGGAAAGCGTCGGCGCCTTCCCGTCGGTGGTGCTCGCCGCCGGCGACTACAAGGCGATCGCCGAGCATGACGGCAACAACTACCAGACCGACTTCACCGTCGAGCCCGGCGCCAACCGCGACGTCGAGGTACTGCTGAAGTAGCAGAGCGGGCGCGAAGCACGCCACATGCTCAGTCGTCATTCCGGCGAAAGCCGGAATCCATAAGACATGTCCGTGGGCTCGGGCGGCTTCCTCTGGACCCCGGCTTCCGCCGGGGTGACGAAGAGTCTGTGGCGGAGCCACACACTTCCCATCCGCAAAGCGCCCTGTGTCCCGGGCGCAGCGCGGCATGGAATGACGCGCCACGCCCGGGGAACGATCACTCAGCCGCGTCGGCCAGGGCCAACCGCTTCACGTCCGGCGCCTCGGCCTCTTCCTGGAGCGATGCGATGGCATCGGCGAGCGTCATCGAGGTCTGCTCCTTGACGCCGAGCCGGCGGACGTTGACCGAGCCCTCCTCCGCCTCGCGCTTGCCGCAGACCAGAATGACCGGGACCTTGGCCAGGCTGTGCTCGCGGACCTTGTAGTTGATCTTCTCGTTGCGGAGATCGACTTCGGCCCTGAGCCCGGCGCGAATGAGTTGCGCGTGGACCTTCCTGGCGTAGTCGTCGGCGTCCTGCGTGATGGTGGCGACGGTGACCTGCACCGGCGCGAACCACAGCGGGAAGTGGCCGGCATAGTTCTCGATCAGGATGCCGAGAAAACGCTCCATCGAACCGCAGATCGCGCGGTGGATCATCACCGGCGTCTTCTTCTCGCCGTCGCTATCGACATAGAAGGCGCCGAAGCGCTCCGGCAGGTTGAAATCGACCTGGGTGGTGCCGCACTGCCATTCGCGGCCGATGGCATCGCGCAGCGTATATTCGAACTTCGGCCCGTAGAAGGCGCCCTCGCCCGGATTGATGCCGGTCTTGATGCGCCCGCCGGACTGCTCCTCGATCTGCTTCAACACCTTGAGCATGATGTCTTCGGCGTGGTCCCAGGCGGCGTCCGAGCCGACGCGCTTGTCCGGCCGCGTCGACAGCTTGACGACGAACTCCTCGAAATCGAAATCGGCATAGACCGACAAGATGAGTTCGTTGATGCGCAGGCACTCCGCCGCCATCTGCTCCTCGGTGCAGAAGACGTGGGCATCGTCCTGGGTGAAGCCGCGCACCCGCATCAGCCCCTGCAACGCGCCCGACGGCTCGTAGCGGTGGACGACGCCGAACTCGGCCAGCCGGAACGGCAGGTCGCGATAGCTCTTCAAGCCGTGCTTGAAGATCATGATGTGGCCGGGGCAGTTCATCGGCTTGATGGCGTAGACGCGCTCGTTGTCGTCGATCTCGTCTCCGGCCGCACGCGCCGAGAACATGTTCTCGCGGAACCAGCCCCAGTGACCGGACGTCTCCCATAGCGACTTGTCGAGAACCTGGGGCGCGTTGACCTCCTGATAGGTGCCGGCAAGCCGGCGGCGCATGTAGCTGGTCAGGTTCTGGTAGAGCGTCCAGCCCTTGGCGTGCCAGAAGACGACGCCCGGCCCCTCCTCCTGGAGGTGGAAGAGGTCCATCTCGCGGCCGAGCCGGCGATGGTCGCGCTTCTCCGCCTCCTCCAGCATGTGGAGATAGGCGTCGAGCTCTTCCCTGCTGTGCCAGGCGGTACCGTAGATGCGCGTCAGCATCGGGTTGTTGGAATCGCCGCGCCAATAGGCGCCGGCCACCTTCATCAGCTTGAAGGCGTCGCCGATCTGCCCGGTGGAGGTCATGTGCGGGCCACGGCAGAGATCGAACCAGTCGCCCTGCTTGTAGATCTTGATCTGCTGGTCTTCGGGAATCGCGTCGACCAGCTCGACCTTGAACGCCTCGCCCTTGGTCTCGAAGACGTGCTTGGTCTCGTCCCGCGTCCACACCTCCTTGGTGAAGGGGGCGTTGCGCCGGATGATCTCGCGCATCTTCTTCTCGATCGCCGGCAGGTCGTCGGTGGTGAAGGGCTCGTTGCGGAAGAAGTCGTAATAGAAGCCGTTCTCGATCACCGGCCCGATGGTGACCTGGGTGCCGGGATAAAGCTCCTGCACGGCCTCGGCCATGACATGGGCGGCGTCGTGGCGGATGAGCTCCAGCGCACGCGGATCGTCACGGGTGACGATCTCGATGGCTGCGTCGGATTCTATCCGGTCGCCGAGATCGGCGAGCTTGCCGTCGAGCGCCATCGCCACCGCCTTCTTGGCAAGCGACTTGGAAATGCCTTCGGCGACCTCGCGGCCTGTAATGCCGGGGGCGAAATCGCGAACGGAATTGTCGGGGAAAGTCAGGTGGATCATATCTGTCTCCGGCTCACTCCCGCGTACGAGCGCGGGTAAGCGTGGGTTGCTAGGCAGGCGCTAGATAGAGTCTCCCCCGGGGGCTTGTCCAGTGGGTAGCGCCGCAAGCGCCGGATCGCCTGCCGTCGGCGCGCCGCGCCGGAGCGGCAGCATGGCGACCACACCGACCGCCGGTCCGATGGCGAGCGCCGCCAGCACCGCCGGCCAGCCGAAGGCGGCGGCCGCCAGCGGCATCACCTGCACCGTCACGATGGTGAGCGCGAAGCCGATGGCCGTCTGGAAGGTCAACAGGCTGCCGGCAAGGTGTGGCGGGGCCGCATCGGCAACGATCGCCGAAAACTGGGCGGAATCGGGGATCACCGCCAGTCCCCAGACGATGACCAGAGCGAAGGTGAGCCACACCGGCCCGCCGAAGGTGATGGCGGTCAGCAGGGCCGCGGCGCCGCTCGCCAGCATGGCGAGGATGGTGACCTCCGCCTTGCCGGCGCGGTCGCCCATCCAGCCGGCCGGGACGCAGATGAAGGCGCCAAGGCCGATGGCGAGGAACGCAGAGAGCTTGCCCAGGCTCTCGGCCGCGGCCGTATCCATGCGCATGGCATAGGAGGCTGCCGCCGCCGTGCCCACCCACGCCCACATGGCGTAGAGCTCCCACATATGGCCGAAATAGCCGAGATAGGCGTGGCGGATGCGCCGGTCGCGCCACGCCAGCCGGATGGCCCCGGGCTCGAAGCGCGGCGCGCGCGCATGATGCGGCCCGAGCTGCGCGGCAAGCACGATCAGGCCACCGAAGGCACAGAGCAGCGAGGTGGCGACAATGGCGGAGCGCCACGCCGTCCCGCCGAGATAGGCGGCCAGCGATGGCGACGCGGAACCGAGCGTCAGGGCACCGACCAGCAGGCCGACCAGAAGGCCGCGATCCTTCTGGCCCCAGCCGACGGCGATCTTCATGCCGACCGGATAGACGCCGGCAAGCGCCGCACCGGTGAGAAAGCGCGCCAGCACCGCCAGGCTGCCGCCGATGGGCGCCAGCAGCAGCGAGGCATTGGCGAGCGCCGCGCCGACCGCCGCGACGGCGAAAACCCGGCGCGGGTCGAGCCGGTCGGCAATGCCGCTGATCGACACGGCCAGAGCGCCGACGACGAAGCCCGCCTGAACGGCGCTGGACAGAAGCGCCTGATGGACCGCGTCGATGGTTCCCTCGCGCGCCATGTCGGGAAGGACCGCGGCCGAGGCGAACCACGGGCTCATGCCGCACATGGCAGCGACGACCAGAAGCCCGACGGAGAGGCGTTTGGCGGTCATCGACAAGCTGAATTTCGGCTGACGATACAGGTACTTCCGGTCACTGGCTCATCTCCCCCGTCTGGCTGCGGCGTCGGCGGCAGGCCGGCAAACACGGAGCGGGCACAAATGGGGCGGCCATCGCACCGGTCAAGAGACAAGCAGCGGCCACAGCGAACAATGAAATGACAAGTATTGATTTCTGTCACTTCACGCAATAGGGTGCCGCCACGCCAACCGGAAGGAGCACTCCGCATGGACACCCGCACACTGGGCAAGACCGGCCCCACCGTTTCCGCCATCGGCCTCGGCTGCATGGGCATGTCCGGCATGTACGGTCCTGCCGACCGCTCCGAAAGCATCGCCACCATCCACGCCGCCCTCGACGCCGGCATTACCCTGCTCGATACCGGCGATTTCTACGGCATGGGCCACAACGAGATGCTCATCGCCGAGGCCCTCAAGGGCCGCGACCGCAGCAAGGTCGAGATCAGCGTCAAGTTCGGCGCCCAGCGCGGACCGGACGAATCGTGGCTCGGCTACGACGCCCGCCCGCAGGCCGTGAAGACATGGCTTGCCTATTCGCTGAAGCGCCTCGGCACCGACTACATCGACGTCTACCGGCCCGCCCGGCTCGACGCCAACGTCCCGATCGAGGAGACGGTGGGTGCCATCGCCGACATGGTGAAGGCCGGCTACGTCCGCCATATCGGCCTGTCCGAGGTCGGCGCCGAGACCATCCGCCGGGCCGCCGCCGTTCATCCCATCGTCGATCTCCAGATCGAGTATTCGCTCATCTCGCGCGGCATCGAGGACGAGATCCTGCCGGTCTGCCGCGAACGCGGCATTGCCATCACCGCCTATGGCGTGCTTTCGCGCGGCCTGATCAGCGGCCACTGGTCGAAAGACCGGGCCACCGCCGGCGATTTCCGCCACCATTCGCCACGTTTCAGCGGCGACAATCTCCACCGCAACCTCGCTCTGGTCGAAGCGCTGCGCGCCGTCGCCGAGGCCAAGGGCATCTCGGTCGCCCAGGTCGCGATCGCCTGGGTTCTCGCCCGCGGCTCTGATATCGTGCCGCTGATCGGCGCCCGGCGCCGTGACCGGCTCGACGAGGCGCTGGCAGCACTCGATGTCGACCTCAGCGACGGCGACATGACGGAGATCGAGAAGGCCGTGCCCAGGGATGCCGCCGCCGGCACCCGCTACGCGCCGGCGCAGATGGCCCATCTCGACAGCGAGAAAGGCCGCCACACGGCGTCATGAGCGAAACCGGCCTGACGCCTGACCGCATTCTCGATGCCGCCGAAGAAACGCTGACGCGCTTCGGGCCGACCAAGACCACCGTGGTCGACGTCGCCCGCGCGCTCGGCGTCAGCCACGGCTCGGTCTACCGGCATTTCGCCAGCAAGGCGGTCCTGCGCGACGCGGTCACCGAGCGTTGGCTGGCGCGCGTCTCCGACCCCTTGCAGAGAATTGTCGACGAGGACGCACCGGCGGCCGACCGGCTGCGGCGCTGGTTCGACAGGCTGATCGCCACCAAGCGGCAGAAGGCGAAGTTCGAGCCTGAGCTGTTCGCCACCTATCTGGCCATCTTCGAGCAATCGCGCGAGGTCGTGCACACCCACGTGGAGCACCTGTCCGCGCAGGTCGCGGCGATCATCGCCGATGGCATCGCCCGCGGCGAGTTCGCCCGTTGCGACGCGGCGGCGACCGGCCGCTCCGTCTTCTATGCCACCGCCCGATTCCACGACCCCGCCTATGCCCGGGAGTGGAACGATCCCGGCCTCGATGCCACCTTCGATGACCTGTGGGCGCTGATTCTGCGCGGGCTCAAGAGCCCATGAGGCGGCAACGACCGACCGGCGGGAGAAAAGACCGCACCCCTGACGGTTGATCGGCGGGCCCGGTCGCGCCATGTTGTTTTAGAATCATTCCAGATTGGTGAACTCCCATGCCCTTCCTCCCCTTCTCGCCGCAGCGCTCCTTCTCCGACCTGACGGACCGCGAGGTGCTCGCCCTCGCCATCCAGAACGAGGAAGAGGACGGGCGCATCTATCACGACTTCGTCGAGCGCCTGCGCGACGATTTTCCGGCCTCCGCCAAGATCTTCGCGGAGATGGCCGAGGAAGAGAACGGCCACCGCCAGATGCTGTTCGACCTCTATCGCGAGCGCTTCGGCGAGCACATCCCGCTCATCCGCCGCGAGGACATTCGCGGCTTCATCCGCCGCAAGCCGGTGTGGATGAACGAGACCTTCGACATCGACGCCATGCGCGAGCGCGCCGAATCGATGGAGGAGGAAGCCGCCAACTTCTACCGCCGCGCCGCGGCGCGCACCTCCGATGCCGGCGTGCGCAAGCTGCTCGGCGACCTCGCCGACATCGAGGCCGGCCACGAGGCCCATGCCCGCGCACTGACCGAGGGCATTCCGCAGAAGGCGCGCGAGGAGGAGCACGAGACGGCGCGGCGCAATTTCGTTCTGCGCATTGTCCAGCCCGGCCTTGTCGGCCTCATGGACGGCTCGGTGTCGACGCTGGCGCCGGTCTTCGCCGCGGCGTTCGCCACCCAGAACAGCTGGGACACCTTCCTGGTCGGCATGGCCGCCTCGGTCGGCGCCGGCATCTCCATGGGCTTCGCCGAGGCGCTTTCCGACGACGGCACGCTGTCGGGCCGCGGCCAGCCCTGGCTGCGCGGCCTGGTCACCGGGCTGATGACCACGGTCGGCGGCGTCGGCCACACGCTCCCCTATCTGATCAGCGATTTCTGGACGGCAACCATCCTCGCCATCGTCGTCGTGATTATCGAACTGTGGGCGATCGCCTGGGTGCGGGCGCGCTACATGGACACGCCGTTCCTGCGCGCCGCCTATCAGATCGTCATCGGCGGCCTGCTGGTCTTCTTCACCGGCATATTGATCGGCAGCGCCTGACCGGCGTTGCGTCCCTCAAAAAGAGTGAGCCGGCCCCGGGGCGGGGGCCGGCTCTCATGGACCTGATCTTGGGGACGGGGGGTGGGACGCGACCAGGTCCAGATGCAATTTCGTTTGTTTGCCCCCGCCCTCTTCAGTTCATGCTGCCCACTGCGAGCCCGCTGGCGTCGTCGATGCCGACCCACTGGCCGCTGTCGTATTCCGACTGGCGCTTGACGTACTCGTAGCCGGTCGCGTTCCACACCAGGACGCGCGGATTGAGGCTGTCGAGAACCAGGTCGCCGCGATCGGTCAGCACCGTCAGCACCGCGTGGCCGTCGCCGTTCCGCTGGCGCACGACCGTGATCAGCAGCGCGCCGGTCGGCCAGCCGTCCTGGATCAGGTCGCGGCGCTTGAGCAGCACCAGATCCTCGCAATCGCCCTCCCCGATCTTGTCCGGATAGGCCCAGACCTCGGGGCGGCCGTAAATCTCTTCATCGGTCGCCGGCATGATCTGCTGGTTGACCCCGGCATTGACCTTGACCAGCTGGTTCCACTTCGTCGGCGTCAGATGCACACGCGGATTGCCCCGGCTGTGCACCGAGCACTCCGCCACGTGGTCCTGGCAGAACTCGAAATGCCCGATCGGCTGCGACGTCCTGCCGGTGATCTCCATCATGGCCGCTCTGGATGCTGCCGTGGCCGTTCCGGCCGCGGCGATGGTCCCACCAAGTATTGCCACAGTGAACGCGAGCTGTCTTAACGCTACGTAACGCATAACACTCCCCCTGTCCCGAGGAGCACCATGTCATCAAAGCATTGCGGTCAGTATAAGAATAAAATCGCAAAGTAATTCAACTTCGCGGCAATATTATATCGAATTGAATCGATCGCCTTAGGACTCCGGCAAGCCCCGCAGCAAAAAGCCATGACGCCAAAACGACAACGGCCGCCGGGAGGCGGCCGTTCGACAGCGGTGAAAAGCGGACGGTCTAGAGATTCTGTTCGAGCGAGGCGACGGTCTGCTGCGTCACGAACTCCACGGCGACGCCATCGTCGAAGTGGCGCACGACGCGGGAGCGGATCTTGCCGACCATCACCGGCGAACCGATCGGCGGCTTCGCCTCGACGCTGAGGGCGAGCCCCGACAGCGAGACGTCGACGATGCGGGCGCGGTATTCGCGTCCGTCGGGCAAGGTCACCGTCGTGGTCGGCGTCTTCGGCGTCACCCGGTCGTGTCGCCGGTCTTCCGGCAGGTTCAGTTCGTGTCGGTTGGCCAGCCACGTCAGCTTGGCCGCCAGCTTGTCCTTCTTGCGCGCCGTCGCGTTGATCGACATGGCGAAGCCGCCATTGAAGGTGCGCACGATCTTCCCCTCGATGCGGCCGATATGGTCGACATAGGCGACCACCCGTTCGCCGAGGCGGCCGACGACCGGCGTCATCACGGCAAGGCTGCCCGGGGAGACATTCTGGGTCTGGCAGGGGTATTCGCGCCGGTCTTCGAGCATGAAGCGGCCGAGCAGGATGACGTTGACGCGCTGATAGCGCCGACGGTCGTGTTGACGCGTCGGCAGGTGCTGACGAACGTTCTGTACTGCCGACGATTCCATTGCGGGCGGCCGCTGCCTCTAGGTCTGCCCGATCTTCATACCCTTGGGTTAATAAGCTGTAACGGAGAGGGTTCCGACATTTACCAAGGTCGCCCGCGTGTCCCGCACGAAGCCTCAGCGTTTGCCGCCGTCGAGCACGAACAGGTGGCCGTGCTGGCGGGTACCTGCAACCGGAAGATGAATCGGCGGCGGCGCAACGGCCAACTGGCTCTCCGCCCGATCCGTGCTCCGGCGCATATAGGCCGGAGATTTGTCCGGCCATAGCAGGCGCAGGCTGGCGATGCTCTGGCGCACGATCGGCTCCGAGCCCAGCCAATAGGGGCGCTCCATGGCGGCAAAACTGCCGATCACCCGGTCGAAACGGGAGCCGCCGTGGCGCAGCGGCAGCAGGATCAGCTCGCACGCGACCTGCTGCTCGCGGGCGGTCTCGGCCATGATCGTCACCACCGCCCCGGCGCCGTCCTCGCTGACGGCAGCGGCCAGCGTCGCCATCGCATGGCGATCCTCGCCCGACCACAGGTCGAGCAGGTTGGTGCCCTTGATCTCCCGGCAGTAGAGCGCGCAGACGCGGGTGCCGGCGAGGCGCACGAAGTAACTGTCGCGCTCGAGAACCTCGAGAATGAACATCTCGCCGAGGATGCGCCGGATGTCGCTCGGCTCGATGGCGCTGCGCAGCGGCGCCCGATCGCTGCCGCGCACGCGGTTCCAGTATTCGTAAAGTTCCCGCGTGGTCGCGTGTTTCATGCCCTGCCCGCCCCGTTTCATTGTGGCGCCACGCGACAACCCGTGCGTCCCAGCGTCGGATTCCGCGTGCAGGAACGGGACGGACTTTGCGCCCTTTTCCGGCTCCCACGCCGGTGCTGCAGGCGCCATGCCACCCTTTTTGGTGCAAGCGGCCTGTATTCCGCCCGATGCCGGGCTATGTTCCCGCACCATGTTCGACCCATCCCCTGACGGGCGCCCGCCCGAACGCCAGCCGATCTTCAACCTGCCCGCCGTCGTCGTCGGCATGCTGGTCGTCATTGTCGGCATCCAGGCGATCCTGTCCCTCCTGCTCAGCACCTATGCGAGCGACCTCGTCATCTGGGATTTCGGATTCGTTCCCGCCGGGCTGACGGCGCCGCAGACCCTGCCGCCCGAGGTGATGACCGGCGGTGCCCGCATCTGGACCTTCGTCACCTACGCCCTGCTGCATGGCGGCTGGGAGCATGTCGGCTTCAACGCGCTGTGGCTGGCCGCCTTCGGCAGTCCGCTTGCCTGGCGCTTCGGGGCGGTGCGCTTCCTGCTCTTCACGGCGGTGGGCGCGATCGCCGGCGCCCTCCTCCATCTCGGCCTGTTTCCCACCGACCAGGCGCCGCTGGTCGGCGCCTCGGCCTCCATCTCGGCGCACATGGCCGGCTCCGCCCGCTTCGTCTTTGCCGCCGGCGGCCCCATGTGGCGCCCGGCCAACACCGCCGCCTATCGGCAGCCGGCATCGCCCCTGGGTACGATCATCCGCGACCGCCGCGTGCTCGTCTTCCTGGGCGCCTGGTTCGGCCTCAACCTGATCTTCGGCATCGGCACCATCAGCCAGGGGATCGCCTCCAGCGCCATCGCCTGGGACGCCCATATCGGCGGCTTCCTCGCCGGCTTCCTGCTCTTCCCCCTGTTCGACCCCGTGCGCCGCCGCTGACCGCGTTTTCGGCCGGAAACCTGCCGATCCGGCCCTGTGCTTGCTATCTGCGTCAGAACGTCGCATCCTTCCGCAAAACAGCCCGGGTGGGGGGCGCTTCTCGGAGGGAAGCTCATGACCGTGGCAATCATCCTGAGTGAAAAGGGACGCGAGGTCGTCACCACGTCCGCGACGGCCAGCATTGCCGGGGCCATCGACATGCTCGCCAGGCACAAGATCGGCGCCCTGGTCGTCGTCGACGAAAACGACCGCATTACCGGCATCGTTTCGGAACGCGACATCGTCCGCGCCATCGCCGAGAAAGGCGAGAGCGTGCTCGTCACGCAGCTTTCGACCGTGATGACGCGCAACGTGGTCACCTGCGGCGAGAGCGAGACGGTCAACGACGTGATGACGCGCATGACGCGCGGACGCTTTCGTCACCTGCCCGTGGTTGAGAACGGCGAGCTGAGCGGCATCATCTCGATCGGCGACGTGGTCAGGGCACGCATCGAGCAGGTCGAGCGCGAGGCCGAGGACATGCGGGCCTACATTGCCGCCGTGTAGGAGCAGCTAGCGGCGCGGCAGAACGCGCTTCATCGCGCGGTCGAAGGCAAGCTCGGTCGTGGGCGACGGCGCTGCACCGATCGGCACCTGGCGATAGAAGCACGAGCGATAGCCCTGGTGGCAGGCGACGCCGTCGCCGGCGATCGCGACCTTCATGAGGACCGCGTCCTGGTCGCAATCGACGCGCAGCTCGGCCACGGCAAGCGTGTTGCCGCTCTCCTCGCCCTTGCGCCACAGCTTCTGGCGCGAGCGGCTCCAGAACCACGCCTCACCGGTTTCGACCGTGCGCGCCAGCGCCTCGGCGTTCATGTGGGCGACCATCAGCACCTCGCCCGTCGCGGCATCGGCGGCAATGGCGACGATCAGCCCGTCGCTGTCGAATTTCGGCATGAGCGCCGTGCCGGTCTCGACCGTCGCTTCGTCCGTGCGCTTCGCAAAAGAAGGTGAGGCCATGGTCGGCTCGCAATCGGTTGGCTGCCGGCCGCAGGCGCGGCCAGCAATGGAACGCGACGCGACGCCGGCGTTCGGGCCAGGCGCTACGACCCCTGCCCGCCCCTGACCAGCGTCATGAAACGGACCTGCTCGGCCGGGTCGTCGCGGAAGGTGCCGGTGAACTGGGTGGTCGTGGTCATCGCGCCATGCGCCCGCGTGCCGCGCCGGGTGACGCAATGATGCTCCGCCTCGATCATGATCGCCACGCCGCGCGGGCGCAGCGCCTCGTCGATGGCGCCGACGACCTCGGCGGTCATGCGCTCCTGGGTCTGCAGGCGGCGGGCGAAGATATCGACGACGCGGGCGAGCTTCGACAGGCCGACGACCTTGTCGCTGGGGTAATAGGCGATGTGGGCGACCCCGGTGACCGGCATCATGTGATGCTCGCAATGCGAATAGAACGGGATGTCCTTGACCAGCACCATGTCGTCGTAGCCGCCGTCCTCGTCGAAGGTGCGCTTGAGCACGTCGCCCGGATCGAGCCGGTAGCCCTCGTACATCTCCTCCAGCGCGGCGGCGACGCGCCGCGGCGTATCGCGGACGCCCTCCCGGTCGGGATTGTCGCCGACCCAGGCGATGAGCACCCGCACCGCCTCCTCGACCTCGGCACGGCTCGGCCGGCTCGCGGCCGGTGCCTCGGGCACCTGGGGAACGGCGGGTTTGCGGGTCACGGCATCCATGGAACAAGTCTCCGCGCGCCACGGATGGCGCCATAGGGTGGTTTTGGCGATCTATATAGTCGCCCGCGGCTCACTTGCGAAGCGTCCGTTTGGCACGGCTCCCATGTCCCCCGATCCTTGTCGCTGGTGGCGGGGCCGCGGGCCCTCCCCTATATTCGCCGAACGATGCTCGACGATATCTATAACAAGCAGATCCTGACATTTGCCGGAACGATCCCGCGCCTGGGACGGCTGGACCACCCGGACGCGACCGCCACGGCCCATTCACGCCTGTGCGGGTCGACGGTCACCGTCGACCTCAAGATGGACGGCGACGTGGTCACCGATTTCGCCCATGACGTGAAGGCCTGCGCGCTCGGCCAGGCGTCGTCGTCGATCATGGCCGCCCATATCGTCGGCGCCCACGCCGACGAGCTGCGCGCCGTGCGCGGGCAGATGCTGAAGATGCTGAAGGAGAACGGCCCGCCGCCGGACGGGCGTTTCGCCGACCTCAAGTTTCTCGAGCCGGTGCGCGACTACAAGGCACGGCACGCCTCGACCATGCTGACCTTCGATGCGGTCGTCGACGCGCTCGATCAGATCGCGGCCCGCGACGGGGCCGCGACGGACGGAGCCTGAGCGGTTGCTGCGCCTAGCGGCCGATGAGTTGCAGCGGCCGGCCGCCGGAGCTTACCAGCCAGGCGTAGTGCAATGCCGCGGTGCGGCCGAAGCCGACCCGGCGATATTGCAAGTAACGGCGAAGGAACCGGACCATGACGGCCACCTCTTCGAGTCTGAATGCCCCCTGACGCCGGATACGCTGCTCAGGTCTGACAAGGCTGCCCCAATTATGGTGAACAAATCGTTCACGGCGGCGCCACGACACCCGCAACACCGCGATCATCGCCCGGAAACATGACGGATTTTGTGTCGCTCGCCGCGCGCCTGCCGCGCCTCCTCGGTATCGGCCTGATCAAGGTCTACCGGCTGGTGCTCTCGCCCTGGCTCGGCAACCAGTGCCGCTACCTGCCGACGTGCTCGGACTATACCGAGCAGGCCATCGGCAAATACGGCCTGTGGATCGGCTTCTGGATCGGCCTTTCCCGCTTCCAGCGTTGCGGCCCCTTTGGCGCGTCGGGACACGACCCGGTGCCGGAGACGCTGCCGGAGAACGCAGCCTGGTACCTGCCCTGGCGCTACGGCCACTGGACCGGCGACCACATCGACCCGAAGACGCGGCTCGACCGCCATGACCACGCCCACGACTGACCGGCACTAGCCGGCTGCCTCAAACGCGGCGGACGGTCTCCGGCGCGGCATCGGCAATCGGCTCGCACCGCTTCCACACTTCCGGATCGCCGCCGGCCGTCCCCTTCCACAGGTCGACCGTCGTCTCGTTGACCAGCCGCATATGGATCGTCGCTCCCGCCGACGGCTCCGAGGCCGGCACCGTGTAGGTGAAGGCGTGGCGGGAATAGACGCCCTGGATCGTGTTGCCGGCCGGCGTCGTGATCGTCGAGCCGTCGATATGGAGATAGCGGCCGTCCGCCTGACACCAGTTGCCGTCGATCACGTCGGCGAGCGCCGCACCGCCCACCGCCAGCCATATCGCGGCCGCCAGACCCCAAGAGATCGTCTTCATCGCAAGCTCCTTCCGCGCCCCGACGAGCCGAGGATGCCACGGCCCGGCGCGCCGGACATCTCACAACGTGGTGTCTACAGAGCCGGCCCGAAGCCCCTGGCGTAGCGACGCCAATTGGCGACGTAGTGGATGGCGGAGTTGCGGTTGGCCTCGATCTCCTCGGGGCTCAACTGGCGCACGGGCTTGCCGGGAACGCCCATGACCAGCGAACCGGACGGGACATGGCGGCCCTCAGGGACCAGCGCACCGGCCGCGATCAGGCAGTTGTCGCCGATGGTCACGCCGTTCATCACCGTGGCGCCCATGCCGACCAGCACATTGTCGCCGATGATGCAGCCATGGATGATCGCCCGGTGGCCGATGGTGCAGCCCGCGCCGACGGTGAGCGGAAAGCCCATGTCGGTGTGCAGCATGCAGAGTTCCTGGACGTTGGTGTCGTCGCCGATGGTGATGCGCTCGTTGTCGCCGCGCATGATCGTGCCGAACCACACGCCGACGCCCCTGGCCAGGGTCACCTTGCCGATGATGGTCGCATTCGGTGCCACCCAGAACGCGCCCTCTTCCGGCAGTTCCGGGCGAACGCCGTCAAGCTCGTGGATCGCCATTGTCGTCCTCTTTCCCGGCCCGCGCCGGTAGACAACCTACCGCCTGCATCGCGGATGGGCCATAAGCCGGGACGATCACACGCCCGGATCAGCGCCACCAATCGCCATACCGGAAGCGGCCTTCTTCGCGCGGAACCGGCGGCCGCCACCGCCGGTAGAGCCATCGCGTCAGCACGAAACCTGCAATGGCGAGCACGAAGGCGAGCACCTTGACCAGCGCGCTGCCGGGCTCGGCGCCGAGATGCTCGGCCACGGCCACGGTGGCCGGAGCGGCAATCATCACCGTTGTCAGGCAGATCAGCGCCTCCCATGCGGAGACCTGCCGGTCCCAATAGCGCGTTGCCGGAATCGCCACCACGAAAAGCAATCCGATCATGAGGGTGAAGGCGATCGCCAGGCCGACAAACCGCCCGACGATGAGCGCGTGTGGCGGATCGGCCGACGGCAGGGTCTCGAGGAAATAGGCGATGATCGTCCCGAAGACGAGCGACAAGACGAGGATGGCCAACGCCAGCCACCCCCAGTCCGACACCTTGCGGTCGTCGCGTCTGTCCATCGGCCCCCGGATTGCTGTGCGGAGCGGGCCGCCCGACCTCAGGCGAAGCCGTTCTTCAGCGAGACCATCAGCCCGAGGACGATGATACCCGAGCAGACGCTCCACAGGCCAGCGACCACGACGCTCGCCGCCAGCCAGCCGGCGCTACTGGGCTCGCTGAGACGCCGCTTGAGGGCGCTGTTCATGATGATCGCCGGCCCCGATACGGCGAAGAACAGAAAGGTGGAAAAGGTGGCAAGCCAGCCCTTGCCGAGCAGCGCGAAGCGTGCGGCCTCCAGGGTCACCATCTTGTAGAAGCTGGCAGCAATACCCGCGGCGACGAAGCCCATCGCCCCGCAATAGATGATCAGAAGCCCGTCCCGCAGCACCGCACCCGCGCCTCTTGTCCCGTTTTCGGGCACTTCCGCCCGTACAGTCCATGAGGTTGCAAGCGGCATACCGTTGGCGGCACTTGCAGGTTTTTCAACAAGCCACCGGATTCACTGGCGTTTCCCGCCGGCAGCGGACGCCGGCGGCGTGGTTGATGTTTCGTTAAGGGACAGTCGTCAAAAGCGGCGACCCGACGCTCGTGGTACCCGGCGATAAAGACCGGACGGACCTAGTCCAGGTCGATGTCGAGGATCGCCATGGTGAAATTGTAGGAGAGGTCGCCGTCCTCGTCGTCGCGGAAGAGCACGCCGATGAACTCGTCGCCGATATAGACCTCGGCCGAATCGTCCTTCTGCGGCCGCGCCCTGATCGAGATGGTCGACATGTTGAAGCGGCGACGAAAGAAGGCTTCGAGCTTCTTGAGCTCCTGGCTGTTCACGTGTGGCCCCCAATTTCTGTTGTCGATGCGCCCGACGTCAACCGTCGTCGAATTCGTCGAGAAGCTGATCCATCGAGCGCGACGGGTCGTCCTTGCCGGTGCGACCGACCAGCTTGGCCGGCACGCCCGCCACCGTCGAATGCGCCGGCACCGGGTGGAGCACCACGGAGCCCGCAGCGATCTTCGAGGACACGCCGATCTCGATATTGCCGAGGATCTTGGCGCCGGCACCAATGAGCACGCCGTGGCGAATCTTGGGATGGCGGTCGCCGGACTGCTTGCCGGTACCGCCGAGGGTCACACCCTGCAGGATCGAGACGTTGTCCTCGATGACCGCCGTCTGGCCGACGACCAGGCCGGTGGCGTGGTCGAGGAAGATTCCCCTGCCCATCGGCACGGCCGGATTGATATCGGTCTGGAAGACCGACGAAGCGCGCGCCTGCAGATAGAGCGCGAAATCGCGCCGCCCCGCATTCCACAGCCAGTGCGCCAGACGGTGCGTCTGGATGGCATGGAAGCCTTTGAAGTAGAGCAGCGGCTCGATGTGGCGCTCGCAGGCCGGGTCGCGGTCGTAGACCGCGGCGATGTCGCAGCGCATGATTTCGCCGAGTTCCTGATTGGCGGCGAGCGCATCGTCGAAGGCGCAACGGATGACGTCGGCCCCCACGACATTGGATTCGAGGCGCTGGGCAACCCGGTTGACCACGGCGTCCTCGAGACGGCGGTGGTTGAGCACGGTTGTGAAGACGAAACTCGCCATCGCCGGATCGCTGGCGACGATCTCTTCCGCCTCGCGCCGGATATTGAACCAGATCGGATCGACCTGGCCGAGTTGGTCACTGGCCTGCTGGGAAACCTTAACGGACATCTGCACTTACCTTCAGTCTTCGCGTTCCGCGAAGCGGGCGCGGACCCTAACACAGCCCCCCGGCGGCCACCAAGGAGCCCACCATGCACCGCCCGCGGTTAAGAAACGGTCCCTCCGACCTAAGGCGTTGAATCGCTTTTGCAAGACTTGGCGGTAACCGACTCTGTGGATTCCGGTTTCCCGTGTCTCAGGGACGACGGGCGAGGAAGTCGAGCACGCCGGCCTTGAACACCTTGTCGCCGGTGGCAAGCATGTGGTCGCGGCCCGGTATGTCGAGGACTTGCGCCCCGGGGATCAGCGCCGCCAGGCCGGCCGCCGAGCCGGCGACCTCGTCGCGCGTGCCGACCGCCACCAGAACCGGCATGGCAAGGTCCGCCAGGCGCTCGCGCGGCACCGCCGCGCGCTGCACGCGCATGCAGGCAGCCAGCGCCGGCAGATGGCTTTTCGTCCGTTCGGCGAACATGCGATAGCCGCGCCCGACGGCGCTCTTCACCGCGGCGACGCTCTCGGCCTCGAGCGCGGCGACGATATCGTCCTCGCCGCCGATCCCCTCGACCAGAGCGAGGCCCATGCCGCCGATCACCAGCGAGCGCACCTTGTCGGGATGATCGAGCGCCAGCGTGACGCCGATGCGGCCGCCCATCGAGTAGCCGATGACGTCGGCACGGCTTAAGGCCAGATGGTCGATGAGCGCGGCGGCGTCCTCGGCCAGCGTCGCCAGGTGGTACTGACCGGGCTCGGTGAGCTTGGCGCTCATGCCGTGGCCGCGCACATCCATGGCGATGGCCTGGTAGCCGGCCCCGGTGAGCGTGTCGATCCAGCCGGTCGAGCGCCAGTTGACCGCGCTGTTGGAGGCAAAGCCGTGGATCAACAGGACCGGATCGCCGGCGCCTTCGATGCTGTAGGCGATATCGACGCCGCGTGAAGAGAAATGCTGCAAGCTCGGGCCCTCCGCTGGTCGGCGGGGACCCTACCCAATCGCAGCGGGGACGGCTATTGTCCGCGCCGAAATCCAGAAAGAGCCGGACCGAGCACCATGGCAGATCACGTCGTCCCGCATTTCCACAACGATTCCGGTGTGCCCGCCGTCGAGATCGGCGTGAAGGAGTTCATGTGCGTCGGGGCGAAGCCGCCCTTCGACCACCCCCACGTCTTCCTCGACATGGGCGACGATGACGAGAAGATCTGTCCCTACTGCTCGACGCTCTACCGCTACCGGGCCGACCTCGACGCCACCGTGACCAATCCGCCCGGCCACCTCTACCGCGATCTCGCCGCCTGAACGGGCGCCCGCCGTGCCCGCCGCACCGTCCTCCGGCAGCGAACGGCACCCCATCGTCATCGCCGGTGCCGGCACCAGCGGACTGACCACGGCGCTGGCGCTCGCCGCCGCCGGTTTCCGCGTCATCATCGCCGAGCGCCGGGACGAGCTCAGCAAGATCGGCGCCGGCATCCAGATCGGCCCCAATGCCGGCCGTATCCTGGCCCGCCTCGGTCTCGACAAGGCGATGGCACAGGCGGCCATCGCGCCCGAGGCCATCGACATCCTGCACGGCGTCAGCGGCCGGCGGATCACCTCCGTGCCGGCGAGCGCCTTCCACCGGCGTTATGCATTCCCCTATCGCGTCATCCATCGCACCGACCTGCAATCGGTGCTCGCCGCCGCAGTCGCGCGTATCCCGTCCATCCGCCTCCACCTGGGCACGACCATCGCGGAATCGAAGCTGCAATCCGACAGCCTGCTGGTTCGCCTCAAGCACCAGGGCGGCGGCGAAGTGGTGCAGGCGGCGGCACTGATCGGCGCCGACGGCGTGTGGTCGACGCAGCGCGAGACGATTGCGGGGAGCGCCGCACCGAAGCCGACCGGGCGCACCGCCTGGCGCGCGCTGATCCCCGCCGACACGGCACCGGCCTTTGTCGATATGGCGCGCGTCGGCCTGTGGCTCGGTCCCGACGCCCATCTCGTTCATTATCCCGTCGCCCAGGGCGCGGCGGTCAACATCGTCGCCGTCGTGGCCGAGGCATGGGACAAGCCGGGCTGGAACGTCCCCGGCGACCCGGCGGAGATCCACGCCCGCTTCGCCGGCTGGAGCGGCGCGGCGCGCAAGCTCATCGGCGCGCCCTTCTCCTGGCAGAAATATGCCCTCGCCCCGGTCGACCCCGCCGGGCCGTGGGTGAGCGGACGCACGGCGCTCGTCGGTGACGCCGCCCACGCCATGGTGCCCTTCCTGGCGCAGGGCGCCGCCATGGCGATCGAGGACGCCGCCGTGCTGGCGGCGTCGCTCTATGGCGCCAGCGACATTCCGGCGGCGCTCAGCGCCTACGAGGCCGAGCGCAAGCCGCGCGTCACCCGCCTGTGGCAAGCGGCCAGGCAGACCGGCGACACCTATCACTACGGCGGCGCCATGGGGGCGCTGCGCGATGCGGCGCTCGCCGTCGGCGGCGCCCGCCTGGTCCTCGGCCAGACCGACTGGATCTATCGCTGGCTGCCGCCCGAACCCGGCGGCGCCATGCGCGCCGCCAGCGCCGGCAGGTAGGCGCCGAGCGCCGCGGCCCGCGCGACGTAGAAGATCAGGAAGGCGAGCCACACGCCGGTATTGCCGAGGCGCGGCGCCAGCAGGAAATCGGCAGCGATATAGACCGCCACCGAGGCGATGCCGGCATTGCGCAGCATGGCGCCGCGCGTCGTGCCGATGAAGATGCCGTCGAGAATCCACGCCGGCGCACCGAGCACCGGCACGATGGCGCAATAGGGCAGATAGGCGATGGCCGCGTCGCGCGCGCGCTCGTCGGCGATGAGCGCGGTCAAGACCGCCGGGCCGAAGACGAAGGTGAGAACGGCAAAGACGGTGCCGGCGATCATCGCCGGCTCGGCTGTGAGCAGGCAGGCGCGACGGAAGTCGGCGAGCGACTTGCGGCCGAAGGCGCGCCCCGCCTCCGCCTCGGCGACGAAGGCAAAGGCATCGAGCACGAAGGCCCAGACCGATATGATCTGCTGAAGGATCTGGTTGCCGGCAAGCGGCGCCACGCCCTGCTTCGCCCCGGCATTGACGAACCAGGTGAAGCCGAAGATCAGCGACCAGGTGCGGATCATCAGGTTGACGTTGACGTCGAACAGGCGGCGCATGGCGGCAAGGTCGAACAGCGCCGGCAGGCTGAGCGCCCCCTCCAGCCAGCCGCCACGCGCCCTGACCATGCGCACGACGAAGACGAGACCGACGGCGAAGCTGACCCAGTCGGCGATCGCCGTTGCGGCGCCGACGCCCGCCGGCCCGAGATCGAGGCCGAGCACGAACCACAGGTCGAGCACGATGTTGGTCAGGCTGAAGAGGCCGGTGACCACCAGCGTCGTGCCGGTGCGCCTGAGGCCGATCAGCCAGCCGGTAATGGCGAAGACCGCCAGAGCGCCCGGCGCGCCCAGCGCCCGGGCCGTCAGATAGGCGGCGCCCATGACGTTGACCGATGGCTCGCCTTGCAGGATGGCAAGACCGAGCGCGGCGATCGGCTGGCGCAGCAGGGTGACGACGGTGCCGAGCACGACGCCGATGGCGAGCGCCCTGACCAGGATGCGCTGCACCTCCCCTTCCTCGCCGGCGCCGGCCGCCTGTGCGACCAGCCCGGTCGAGCCCATGCGCAGGAAATAGAAGCTCCACAGGAAGATCGAGATGATGGCGCCGCCGAGCGCCACGCCGCCGAGATCCGTGGCATCGCCCGACAGGCCGAGCACGAAAGTGTCGACGGCGGCCGCCAGCGGCACCGCGGCGTTGGCGAAGACCAACGGCCAGGCGCGACGGAAGACCTGGAAGCGCGTGAGGGATTCGGAAGTCATGACGGAAGGAGCGAATGGCGAAAATGGCGAATAGCGAAATAGCAGGAAAGCACGGATCGCCTACTTCACTTATTCGCTACTCCCTGTTCGCTATGCGCCCTCACCGCTTGGTGATGCGCAGGCCGAGCCCGCTCGCCCGCAGCATGTCGGCCACTCAGTGGCGGGCGAGCGCCGCCGTCGCCGCACCCATGCCGACCAGACAGGAGGCGCCGGCACGGTTCATCCATTTGAGCACGCCCGGCCTGCGGATGCTGCGCCGCAGCCGGTCGGCGGCCAGCGCGTAGGCCAGCGCATTGATCGCGGCCAGACCGACGAACGTCGCCTCCATCACCACCAGCTGCGGCAGCAGCGCCGCGTCGTGGACGATAAACTGCGGCACGAAGGCGACGAAGAAGGCGATGCTTTTCGGATTGAGCGCGGTCACGACGAAGGCGTGGCCGAAGATCGAGCGGGCGGCGCCATCGCCCGGCTCCGGCGCCACCTCGGGCAGCACCGGCGGCGCCCGCCACAGCCTGATGCCGAGAAAGACGAGATAGGCGGCGCCGATCCACTTCAGCGCCGTGAACAGCGTCGCCGAGGCGGCAAGCAGCGCGCCGAGGCCGGCCAGCGACAGGGTCATGGCGGTGAAATCGCCGAGCGCCACGCCGGCGGCGGTGGCGACCGCCACCTTGCGCCCCTGGGTGAGCGCATAGCTGACGACGAGCAGCACCGTCGGTCCGGGGATGAGCAGGAGCACCGTCGAAGCGACGGCGAAGGCGAACCAGGTGGCAAGCGTCATGGGGCTGCACTCATGCGGGAACAGAGGTGCGAGCAAGCGCCCGAACGCACCGCTCGTCAAGTGTGACGGTCGTCACTGCGCCCGCCGCGACCGGCACATACATCCGCGCCCTCGCCGCCCCGCCCGGGGCGGCGTTTCGCGTCAAGGTTCGGAGCATTCCAATGGACTCGCAGATCGTCATCGTCCTCCTCAGGCTGTTGCATGTCGGGGCCGGCGTGTTCTGGGTCGGATCGGCAGTGACCACCTCTTTCCTGATGCTGCCCACGGTGCGCGCCACCGGCCCGGTGGGCGGCCAGTTCCTCGGCGAGTTCATGCGCCGCAACCGCTATCACCATCTGATGATGGTCTCCGGCCTCGTCACCATCGCCACCGGCCTCGCGCTCTACTGGGATTTCTATGTCGGCCTCGCATGGAGCCTGTCGCATCCCGGCCCGGAGACGGTCTTCGGTCTCGGCGGTCTCGTCGCCATCGTTGTCGCGGTGGCCGCCAATACGCTCATCCCCTCGGTGTCGAGGCAACTGGCCGCGATTGGCGCTCGCATCCAGTCGCAGGGCAAGGATGGCGCCGCGCCCGCGCCGGAACTCCTCAGCGAACGCAATAGGCTGTCGCTGCGCCTCGCCCATATCGGCATGGCGAATGCTTCACTTCTGGTTGTGGCTGTCGCCCTGATGGCCGTGGGGCGCTACGTATAGCTGCGATAGAGCACCAATCTGCAAGGAGACCCGCACATGAAGATCGGCATTCTCGGAACTGGCATGGTCGCCACAGCGCTGGCCGGCAAGCTGGCGGAACTCGGCCACAGCGTGACGATCGGTACGCGCGACCCCAAAGCCACCCTGCACAAGGAAGCCTTCGGCGCCTGGAAGAAGGCTCATGCCGCCGTCGAACTCGGCACCTTCGCCGAGGCCGCCGGCCACGGCGCGCTCGTGATCAACGCCACCAACGGCGCCGGGTCGCTTCCCGCCCTCGATGCCGCCGGCGCCGAGGCGATCGCCGACAAGGTGCTGATCGACATCTCCAACCCGCTCGATTTCTCCCACGGCATGCCGCCGTCGCTCTCCGTCTGCAACACCGATTCGCTCGGCGAGCAGATCCAGCGCGCCTTCCCGCGCGCCCGCGTGGTCAAGACGCTGAACACCGTCAACGCCAACCTGATGATCGAACCGGCAAGCCTCGCCGGCGGCGACCACACCATGTTCGTCTGCGGCAACGATGCCGAGGCAAAGCAGGAAGCCACCGCATTGCTGTCCGAGTTCGGCTGGACCGACGTCATCGATCTCGGCGACATTACCGCCGCCCGCGGCACCGAGATGTACCTGCCGCTGTGGCTGCGCCTGTTCGGCGCCGTCGGCAATCCGGCGTTCTCGATCAAGGTCGTGCGCTAGAAGCTTGCGCGAACATCGCACCGAGACAAGGCGCCGAGACCAATTGGCAATATCGCCGATTACGCGACGAATTATCGAAGGTTAGAGGGCCCCAAGGGAGTCACGAAACCTTAATCCTGTTCTTTCTACACGGGCTTCGAGCGTTAAATTCCACCGTTCATTAATACCTCCCGCCTATTGATAGCATTTTAGTGAAATTGTCTATTTCGTGCGAGAGGGCGGGCTGTGAAGGACAAGATTGCGAAGGATCCCCGTCGGGAGGCCAACCGGGATCCGCATCGGGAAACCGACCAGGCATTCGACCAGGCGAGCGCGATCGCGCTGGCGAGAAACGCCGCCGAGGCGCACGAGATCATCGTCGGCGAGCGGGATTCTTCGATCAAGGCGCTGCAAGCCGAGGTGCAGCGTTACAGCCTGGCCATCGAGCGCATCACGGAAGGCGTCAGCTTCTTCAACAAGGACCAGCGACTGATCCTCTGCAATGCCCGCTATGCCGAGATCTATCGTCTGAAGCCTGAGGACGTGAGCGCCCGGCATAACGTTGCGCGAAATTGTCGACCTGCGCGTGGCGGCAGGTACGTCGCCGAAGGAGACCGAGGAATATCTCGCCCTGCACGAGGCCATCAGCGCCGGCAATGCCCCGAACCCCTGGACCGCCGTGCTTGCCGACGGCCGTCGCATCGAAATCCGTCACCACACCCTGCCGGAAGGCGGCTGGATATCGACGCACGAGGACATCACCGCGGCCACCCGCACCGTCGCCAACGAACGCATTACGTTGCAGACGCTGGTGGACTGGGTGCCCGACAATCTTTGGGTCAAGGATGCCGACAGCCGGTTCGTCATCGCCAACCAGGCGACGGCTTTGCGCATGGGCATGCCGTCGGCCGAGACACTGATCGGCAAGTCCGACCTGGAGATGTGCGCGCCGGAACTCGCCCAGGGCTTCTACGCCGACGAGCAGCGCGTCATCGAAACCGGCCAGCCGATGATCGACAAGGAGGAATACATCGTCGACGCCAGCGGCCAGAAGACCTGGATCCTCACCTCGAAGGTGCCGCTGCGCAACGATCAGGACAAGATCATCGGCCTGGTCGGCATCTCGCGTGACATTTCCGATCGCCGACGGGCCGACATCCTGCGCGACAGCCAGGCGCGGATTCTGGAGAACATCGCAGTCAACGCCCCGCTGGAGACGGTTCTGGAGGACCTGATCCGGCTGGTCGAGTTGCAGATTCCGGGAAGCAACGGAACGATCCAGCTGGCCGAACAGAACGGCGCGCAGCTGCGCCACGGGGCAGCGCCGCACGCCGATAACGCGCTGGTCAAGGCCATGGACGGCATCCGCATCGACGCCAATGCCGGACCGGACGGCGCCGCCATTCACCGCGGCGAACCCGTCGTCGTCGGCGACTTGCTGACCGATCCGCTTCTCGCCGACTTCCGCGACCAGGTCGCCGCCAGCGGCTACCGCTCGTGCTGGTCGGTTCCCATCCTGTCGCCGGCCAAGAAGCCGCTCGGCGTCCTCACCCTGTACTACACGTCGCAGCACGTTGCGGCCGACGAGGAATTGCGCATCGGCGAGTCGGCCTGCCACATCGCCGGCATCGCCATCGAGCGCAAGCTCAGCGAAGAGCGCATCCGCTTCATGGCAAACCACGACGCGCTGACCGGGTTGCCCAACCGGGCGCTGCTCCAGGATCGCCTCGAACAGGCGTTGCGCTACGCAGAGCGCTCCGATCACTGGGTCACCGTCGCGTTCATCGACCTCGACAACTTCAAGATCATCAACGACACGCTGGGCCACACCGCCGGCGACGAGTTGCTGACCGCCGTGGCCAACCGCATGGTCTCGTGCCTGCGCGCGGTGGATACCGTCGTGCGCCTTGGCGGCGACGAGTTCGTGATCCTGCTTGTCGATCAGCAGAAGAACGTCGACAGCATTTCGGCCACGGTTCAGAAGATCCGGGCGGCCATCAGCGCGCCGCTGGAGATCGGCGGCCAGACGCTGCGCGTGTCGAGCAGTGTCGGTCTGGCGAACTATCCCACCGACGGCAAGGACGCCGACACCTTGCTCGCCAATGCCGACGCGGCCATGTACCGGGCGAAGGACCTCGGCCGCGACAACTACCAGTTCTACACGCCCGAGCTCAACGTGAAGGTTCGCGGCGAGCTCCAGCTTCAGGAAGCGCTGCGCGGCGCCGTCGAGCGGCACGAGTTCATGCTGCTCTATCAGCCGCAGGTCGACATGCTCACCGGGCACGTCTTCGCGGTCGAGGCGCTGATCCGCTGGAACCACCCGACCCAGGGCCAGCTCGCGCCCAACCACTTCATCCCGATCGCCGACCAGACCGGGCTCATCGTGCCGATCGGCGACTGGGTGCTGCAGGAGGCCTGCCGCCAGAACAGGGCCTGGCAGGACAGCGGGATGCCGCCGATCAAGGTGTGCGTCAACGTCTCTGCCCGGCAGTTCGCCGAGAAGAACTTCGTCGCCCGCGTCGTCAACGCGCTCGAAAAAAGCGATCTCGAAGCGCGCTATCTCGAACTCGAACTGACCGAGAGCCTGATCATGCGCGACATCGGCCAGGCGATCGTCACGATGAACGAGCTGCAACGCCTCGGCGTTCAGATCGCCATCGACGACTTCGGAACCGGCTATTCGAGTCTCAGCGCATTGAAGACGTTCCCGGTCGCGCGCCTCAAGATCGACAGGTCGTTCATCAAGGGGCTGCCGGCGAATGTCGACGACCGCGCGGTGACGACCGCCGTCATCTCGCTCGGCAAGAAGCTCAACTTGCGCATTGTCGCCGAGGGCGTCGAGAACGACGACCAGATCGCCTTCCTGCGCCAGAACAAGTGCGACGAATTGCAGGGCTTCCACTTCTCACGGCCGATCCCGCCCGACCAGATCGGGGCCTATCTGGCCAAGCAGAACAACCAGGCGGCCTGAGCCCGGCTCAGGCCCACGGGCCGTCACTCATCGCCTGCCGGCCGGCCCCGCAGCACCTTGACGCCTGAGCGCCGCGCCTTGCTCTCCAGCCGCCGCCGGCGGCTGGCGCGCGTCGGCCGCGTCGGTTTGCGCGGCACCGGCGGCTCGGCGGCCCTGGCGATCAACCCGACCAGCCGGTCGAGCGCGTCGCGACGGTTGGCCTCCTGGGTGCGGAAGCGCTGGGCGGTGATGACGATGACGCCCGCATGGGTCAGGCGCGACCCGGCGAGCCGCAGCAGGCGCTGACGAACCGGCTCCGGCAGTGACGCCGACCGGCCCGCATCGAAGCGCAACTGTACCGCGGTCGACACCTTGTTGACGTTCTGGCCGCCCGGTCCGGATGCGCGGATGAAGCTCTCCGCGATCTCGCGCTCGTCGATCTGGATGGCAGGCGTGACCGGGATCATGGCGACCCCTGTCAGGCGGATCGGCCGGCGCGCTTCAGCCCATGCGCGACCAACCGGTCGATGATCTCCGGATAGCTGACGCCACTTGCCTCCATCGCCTTGGAATACATGCTGATATTGGTGAAGCCGGGGATCGTGTTGAGCTCGTTGACGAGGACGCCGCCCTCCGCCGTCACGAAGAAATCGGCGCGCGCCATACCATCGCAGCCGAGCGCACGGAAGGCCTTTGCCGCGGTCGCGCGGACTTCGTTTTCGATCTCCGGCGGCAGATCCGCCGGCACGTTCAGCAGCGCGCCGTTCTCATCGATGTATTTGGCGTCGTAGCTGTAGAAGCCGTAGCTCTCCGCCGGCACGATCTCGCCCGGGCGGGAGACGAAGAGGCTGCCGTCGGCATCCTCCAGCACGGCACATTCGATCTCGCGGCCGCGGACGAATTCCTCGGCGATGAGCTTGCCGTCGTAGCGGAAGCCCTCGGCCAACGCGTTGCCGAACTCCTGGCTGGCATGGACCTTGGCGACGCCGACCGACGAGCCCTGCCGGGCCGGCTTCAGGAAGAACGGCAGACCGAGTTCGCCTTCGAGTTCGGCGAAGGACGGCACCGCGTCGCGGTGAATCGTGACGGCACGCGCCACCGGCAGACCAGCCTCGCCGAGGAGCCGCTTGGCGATGTCCTTGTCGAGCGCGACCGCCGAACCGGCAATGCCGCAGCCGGCGAGCGGCACGCCCGCCACCTCGGCCAGCCCCTGAACGGAGCCGTCCTCACCGGGAAGCCCGTGCAGCACCGGGAACAGGATGTCGATCGGCGCCATTTCGTGCGGTGCGGTGCCATCGGCCGGGATCGCCATCATGCGGCCGCCGCCGCCGGCGAGCAGGCAGATCTCGGTGCCGGCGGACGGTGTCGTCAGCCGGCCGTCCGCGAAGCCCGCCAGCAGCCATTGCCCCGCCCGCGTGATGAAGATCGGCACCGCGTCGTATTTCGCCGGATCGAGCGCCGCCATGACATTGGTCGCGGAAAGCACCGAGACGTCATGCTCGGCCGAGCGCCCGCCAAAGAGAACGGCGATCCGCAGTCTGCTGGGCGATACGGTCATGGGGGTCCCTGTTCTGGTGCGGACGGCCGGGGTCGAACCGGCACGGAGTTGCCTCCGAGGGATTTTAAGTCCCTTGCGTCTACCAATTCCGCCACGTCCGCGTCGCGGCCTCGGTAGGCCGCATCGCGCGCCAAGGCAAGGGAATCCGCCCAGTCATGCAGTTCTGGCTATCTTTTGCGTTACCTCGTAAGATATATCTTGACGGAGACCCGACCCCTTCCTACCTATATCGCACGATATAGAAACGGAGTCCCTCTCAAATGCATCATCACTTCGATCGCGAAGAGCGTGCCTACTGGCACTTTTCCGGCCGCCATGGCGGGCCGGAAAACTGGGGCCGCGGCTCGCGTGGCGGGCGTGGCGGCTGGGGCGGCGGCGCCTTCCGCGTCGGCAAGATGCTGGCCGACGGCGACCTGCGCCTGATCGTGCTGGCCCTGCTCGAAGAAGGCCCGCGCCACGGCTACGAGATCATCAAGGCGCTCGAGGAGAAATCGAGCGGCGTCTACAGCCCCTCGCCCGGCGTCGTCTATCCGACGCTGACCTATCTGGAGGAGGTCGGCTACGCCACGTCCAGCGCCGAAGGCTCGAAGAAGGTCTATTCGATTACCGACACCGGCCGGGCGCATCTCGAACAGAACCGCGAGGTCGCCGACCTGGCGATTTCGGGCATCGAGAAGTTCGGCAAGAAGATGGCCCGCGCGCGCGCCTGGTGGGAAGGCCAGCGCCAGGGCGACGATCCGGCGCCGCCCGATCGCGACATCCCCGGCGTCATCCCCGAAGTCAACGAGGCGCGCCGCGACCTGAAGGCGGCGATGGCCGAGAAGCTCGACGCCTCCGAAGCGGACCAGCGGCGCATGGCCGAGATCCTGCGCAAGGCCGCCGAGGACATCCGCAAGCAGGAAACCGCGCAGAAGCCCGCCGACGACATCGATCTCGGCTAGACCATCCCCCTCTCCAGGCCGGCTCCCCCCGAAGCCGCCTCCCGCAAGCCCGCCGCCATGCCCCCAAAAGGCGGCGGGCTTGTCATTTTCGGCGATTCAGGCAGTCGACGGGCGTCACCCTTGGCTTCTGGCCGGACAGCCGAATCGGGTGCATAGTCCGCGCCCGCCGTGGCTCCACGGCGTCCCTTCTCCGGAGGACGAGAGCCCCTTGAACGCGCCCGCCAAAGGCAGCGGACTGACCGATCGCGGTGTCGAGACGACCGCCTTCGCGGTGCTGATCGGCCTCAGCGTCTCGCATCTCCTCAACGACACGATCCAGTCGCTGCTGCCGGCGATCTATCCGCTGATCAAGCAGTCCTTCGCGCTCGACTACGGCCAGATCGGCCTCATCACCTTCACCTTCCAGCTCACCGCCTCGCTGCTTCAGCCCTTCGTCGGTTTCTATACCGACCGCCGCCCGCAACCCTATTCCCTGCCCATCGGCATGGGCTTCAGCTTCTGCGGCCTGATCCTGCTGTCGGTGGCGCCGACCTATGGCGTCATCCTGCTCGCCGCCGGACTGGTCGGCACCGGCTCATCGGTGTTCCATCCGGAATCCTCGCGGCTGGCGCGGCTGGCCTCCGGCGGCCGCCACGGCTTCGCCCAGTCGATCTTCCAGGTCGGCGGCAATGTCGGCGCCGCAATCGGTCCGCTGCTCGCCGCAGCCATCGTCGTCCCGCATGGCCGCACCAGCATCGCCTGGTTCTCGATCCTGGCGCTGATCGCCATCGCCGTGCTGTGGATGGTGAGCACCTGGTATCGCCGCAACCACTTCGACGCGACGCGCAAGCCGCGCATGGTGGCGGCGCCGGCGCGGCCCGACCTCAGCCAGGCCCGTGTGGTGCTGTCGCTGGTCGTGCTGGTGGCGCTGGTGTTCTCCAAGTTCTTCTATCTGGAGAGCTTCCGCAGCTACTACATCTTCTTCCTGATCGACCGCTATCACCTGTCGGTGCCGGCGGCGCAGGTACTGCTCTTCGTCTTCCTGTTTTCCTTTGCCGCGGGAACCCTGATCGGCGGGCCGCTCGGCGATCGCTTCGGCCGCAAATACGTCATCTGGGCATCGATCCTCGGCATCCTGCCCTTCACCCTGGTCCTGCCGCATGTGAACCTGGTGTGGACGGTGATCCTCACCGTGCCCATCGGCATCGGGCTCGCCTCCGCCTTCCCGGCGATCATCGTCTATGCACAGGAACTGGTGCCCGGCCGCACCGGCATGATCTCCGGCATGTTCTTCGGGCTGGCCTTCGGCCTGGCCGCGGTCGGCGCCGCGACGCTGGGCGAGCTTGCCGATGCGACTTCGATCGAATTCGTCTATCGCGTCTGCGCCTACCTGCCGGCGATCGGCCTTATCACCGTCTTCCTGCCCAATATCGAGGGCGGAGCGACGAAGGCGAAGCACACATAATGACGGCGCATATCATGCGGGGCGCCTGAGGCGCCCTCTCCCCTTGCGGGAGAGGGCATTTCGGCCTTGGCAGTGCGCATATCCCGCTGTCTGACTCTCCCCAGCAAGGGGGGAGAGAACCCTCAAGCCGGCGTCGCGCCGACGACCGGTCGCTCCAACTCACGTCTTCAGGAACGCCGCGAAGGCCTCCTTGTAGTCCGGGTGCCAGCGCGACAGCGGCGGGCGGTTCTCGATGATGTCGCCCATGGTCCACGCCATGCGCCTGTTGTCGACCGCACGGGTGACATCGTTGTCCGGGCAGATGATGTAGAAGTCGCCGGCCTCCATGGCTTCGATCAGCATGTCGACCACCTGATCCGGCCACCAGGCGCCATCCGGCTTCTCCTTCTGCTTTGCCGTCATGCCGGTATGGGTCCAGCCCGGCACCAGCAGATAGGCGTTGACCTTGCAGTCCGGCGTATTGCGCAGCGCGTGCTGCAAGCCTTCGGTGAGCACCTTCACGCCCGCCTTGGAGACGTTGTAGGCGGTGTCGCCGGGCGGACAGGTGATGCCCTGCTTGGAGCCGGTATTGACGATCGCCGCCGGCGTGCCCTGCGCGATCATCGCGGGCGCGAAGGTCTGCACGCCGTTGATGACACCCCACAGGTTGCTGCCGAGCACCTGCTGCCAGCCCTCGTAATTCTCGAAAGGCCCGCCACCGCCGCCGCGGCCGGCATTGTTCATCAGCACGTCGACCGCGCCGAAAGCGTCATAGGCGCGCGCCTTCAACGCCTCGACGGCTTCTTTCCTGCTGACGTCGGTGGGCACGGCGATGACCTCGCCCTTGCCGTTCGGCGCCGCCGCCGCGACCTCCTTCGCCGCCACGTCGAGTTGGGCCGGGTCGAGGTCGGCGATGGCGACCTTCATGCCGAAGGAAGCGAAGCGCTTGGCGGCAGAAAGGCCGATGCCGTTGGCGCCGCCGGTGACGACGGCGCTCTTTCCGGGCGCGAGAGCGGGATGAGGCATGGGAGGAACTCCTTGAATGCTTGCGGGCACGAATGCCGGGAAGGGAGTTCGGAGTTTACGCCCGCTGGCGGGTCGCGATCACCCCCTCAAGTGCCGCACTCTTGCGGATCGCTGCGGCGGCGCCGGGCAGCGGGTGGGCAACCGGTAATCGCACGCGTCCGAGATTGAATCGCGCGTCCTGCTCTCCCGTCATCACCGGGCTTGTCCCAGTGATCCACGCTTCGCGGCCCCACCGGAAGTAAGACATGGATGCGCCGGGACGATGCCCGGCCTGACGACAGGGAGACAAGCACCTACTGCAGCCAGCCGAACGCCTTGCGCACGAAGGCGGCGCCGTCCGTCCTGACCATGTCGCCATGGGCCATGACGACGTTCTCGATCGGCCAGTCGAGGATGCGCGTCAGCGCCGCCCGCCCCTGCCGGCGCTTGAACAGGAAACTCCAGCGCAGTTCGCGCGGGGGCCCGGGATGCGGCTGGACGATGCCGTCGAGCCGGGCGACGAGGCCCTTCCAGCCCGTGAACCAGCCGGGCGGAAAGTTCTCGATGAAATCGGTGAAGATCACGGTTTGGCTGGCGCGGTGGAAGAAGACCACCTCGCCGATCGCGCCGCCGGAAAACATGACCTGATCGATCTCGGCCGCCCAATCCGGCTCCGGCGCATCCTGCAAGTCCGCGTCGAAGGCGAGATCCTTGCGCTTCTTGCGCAGGCCCGGCGAGGCATAGAGCCTGGCGTCCGGATAGGCCGCCTTCCATTCGCCAAGAAAGAGATGATGCAGGGCATTGGGCGAGACGAGGAAGCGCACCCGCCCAAGAGCATCGACCGCGGCCTTCAGCTCGGGCGTCAGCGCAATCGGCGACCAGACGAAGAGGCCGCCGTCGGAAAGCCGCATCACCACCATGCGCGTCGGATAGGGGAAGCCGAAGAAGGGCACCACCGGCCCCTCGCCTATCCAGATATCCGGCCCGAATGGGTCGAGGACGGCCATCGGACCGATCCTTTCCGTCGCCTCAGGTTCTGTCGCCGCGACAGGCACCATAGGTCGCGGCAAGCGGCACCGCCAGCAGCACGGCAATGACGAGGTTGAGGACGGCGTTCTGCCAGAAGCCGGTCGCCAAGGATAACGCCGTATCGGCGACGAACCACGCACCCGTCGAGACCGCGATGGTGCGCCACGCCTCGCGCGAGCCGCGGCGGAACGGGCCGAGCAGCAGGAGAAGCAGGGCCGCGCCCCAGCCGAACATGACCGCGCCGACAACGCCGTGGACGAGCGCGATGTAGCGGGCAGGCAGCGCACCGAAGCCGTCGATCGTATCGGGTGAAGCGAAGACGAGCAGGCTGAACAGGCGCCGTGTCAGCCCCGGTGCCAGCACCATGACGAGGCCGGCGACGATGATGCCGACGACGGTGACGGTGAGCCACCACCACCAGAAAAGCGCCCTGCCCTGCATCGCGCCCTCCGCCGCGAAGCGCGACAGGCTCAGCCGGCCGTGCCCTGCGCGATCGGCGGCTGGAAGGACCAGCCCATGTCCCAGGGGAAGTAGATCCAGGTGTCCTGGCTGACCTCGGTGATGAAGGTGTCGACCAGCGGCCGCCCGGCCGGCTTGGCGTACATGGTGGCGTAGTGGCACCTCGGCACCATGTCGCGTACCACCCGTGCCGTCTTGCCGGTATCGACCAGATCGTCGATCACCAGCACGCCCGCGCCGCTGCCCTCGGCGAGGTCGACGATGTCCTTGCCGACCGACTTGATGACGTCCAGCCCGCCCTGATCGCGATAGTCGTGATAGGAGGCGATGCACACCGTCTCGATCAGCCTGATGCCGAGCTCGCGGGCGATGATCGCCGCCGGCACCAGACCGCCGCGGGTGACGCAGACGATCGCCTCCCACTTGCCCTGGCCCGACAGCCGCCACGACAAGGCGCGGGCGTCGCGATGGAACTGGTCCCACGAGACCGGGAAGGCCTTTTCCGGCGGCCGTGCGTCCGACATGATCCTCTATCCCCTGCTCTATCGGGCGCGCTGCGCCCGCACCGTTTCCAGCATCGCCTTGACCGCTGCTTCCGCCGCATCAAGCCGTTCTTCGTCGCGCGAGCGCAAGACCAGCGTCGTCGAGAAGCCGACATCCTCCTTGAAGGAGGGATAGCTGCCCATGCTCACATCCGGAAAATCGCGCTGCACGGCGCCGAAGGGCGCCGCGATATCGCCTTCCTTGAGGCCGGCGGCGATCGAACGCGACAGCACCGCCTTGCCGGTGGTCAGCCGCGGCACCAGCGCCGCAAGCATCGCCTGCATGATGTTGGGCACGCCCGCCATGACGTGGACGTTGCCGATGGAGAAGCCCGGCGCCTTGGAGACCGAATTCTCGATCAGCGTCGCCCCCTCGGGGATGCGCGCCATCCTGAGCCGCGCCTCGTTGAGGTCGGCCTTGGGGATGCGCTCCAGCAGCAGCGCGACGGCGCGCGGATCGACGTCTATTGCGACGCCGAAGGCCTTGGCCACCGCGTCGGCGGTGATGTCGTCATGGGTGGGGCCGATGCCGCCGGTGGTGAAGACGTGGCTGTAGCGGGCGCGCAGCGCATTGAGCGCCGCCACGATCTCGTCCTCGACATCGGGCACCACCCGCACCTCGCGCACGTCGATGCCGATGGCGGTCATGGTCTCGGCGATGGTGCCGATGTTCTTGTCCTTGGTCCGGCCGGACAAAATCTCGTCACCGATAACCAGGATTGCGGCGGTGACGATGTCCCCGGCCGATGCCTCTGCCATGCCTGTCCCCTTCGCGAAGGAGCGTCCGTTTACACCCGCCGCCCCGCCCTCTCAAGCGCGGGACCGCGATCTGGGCGGGTTCGGGGCAATTTGCGCTAGCGCAAGGCGGCGGGACGCCAAGTCGGATTCGGTCGCACGATGCGACCCGACCTGATTGCCCGCTACGCCGATCAGCGCCTGCCGCGCTACACCAGCTACCCGACCGCGCCCCATTTCAACGCGGCCGTCGGGCCGGAGGCCTATGCCGGGTGGCTGGCCGAAACCCCGGAAGGCACGCCGGCCTCGCTCTATGTCCACGTCCCCTTCTGCCGGCGCATGTGCTGGTACTGCGGCTGCAACACGGCGGTAACGCTGCGCGACGAGCCGATCGCGGCCTATGGCGAGATGCTCAAGAGCGAGATCGGACTGGTCGGGACAACACCTCGGCAAGAGGCTGCCGGCCGTTCACCTGCATTTCGGCGGCGGCACGCCGACCATCATGGCGCCGGCGCTGTTCCACGATCTGATGGCGCTGCTCCACGACACCTTCGATTTCGGCGGAAGCGCGGAGCTTGCCATCGAGATCGACCCGCGCACGCTCTCCCGCGAGATGGTCGACGTTCTGGCGGCAGGCGGCATCAACCGCGCCAGCCTCGGCGTGCAGAGCCTCGACGCGACGGTGCAGAAGGCGATCAACCGGGTGCAGAGCTACCGGCAGACCGCCGATGCGGTGGGCTGGCTGCGCGCGGCGGGCATCACCGGCATCAATCTCGACCTGATCTACGGCCTGCCGCACCAGACCGTCGCCTCCGCCATCGAGACGGTGAACGCCTGCCTGGCGCTCGAGCCGGACCGCGTCGCCGTCTTCGGCTATGCCCATGTGCCGAGCTTCAAGAAGCACCAGCGCCGGATCGACACCGCAACGCTGCCCGGCGGGCCGGAGCGCAACGCCCAGGCCGAAGC
Organism: uncultured Alphaproteobacteria bacterium; assembly: GCA_963730325.1. Lineage (GTDB taxonomy): Bacteria > Pseudomonadota > Alphaproteobacteria > Rhizobiales > Kaistiaceae > CAVSRC01. The sequence continues at coordinate 58,155 of CAVSRC010000014.1, forward strand.
CATCGGCGAGACGCTCACCGCCGCCGGCTATCGCGCCATCGGCATCGACCACTACGCCCACCCCGACGACAGCCTGGCGGTGGCCCAGGCGGCGGGCCGCCTCCACCGCAACTTCCAGGGCTATACCACTGATCCGGCGGAGCTTTTGCTGGCCTTCGGCGCCTCGGCCATCGGCCGCCTGCCGCAGGGCTATGTTCAGAACGACCCGGTGGTCCGGGAGTATTCCGCCGCGATCGGCAAAGGCCGCTTCGCCACGGTCAAGGGCTATGCGCTGACCGACGACGACCGGCTGCGCGCCGAGCTGATCGAGCGCCTCATGTGCGATTTCCGCGTCGACGTGGATGCCGTCTGCGCGCGCCATGGCTGCAAGCCCGAGCGGCTCGGCGAGGCGCTCGCCCGCATCGGCGAGATGGAAGCCGACGGCATCGTGCGGCGCCATGACGGCGTGATCGAGCTTGCTCCCGAGGCGCGGGGACTGGCCCGGGCGGTGGCGGCGAGCTTCGACGCCTATCTCGCCAGCTCGAACCGGGTCCACAGCCCGGCCCTCTGACTGCAACTTTGACAGGCTTCCCACCGCACGTCGCCGTGGTACCTATTGGCGGGCGATATGTCAGGGGGGAAATAACGAAGATGCCGGGAACCAACTGGGCGGGGACCCTGACCTACAGCTCGGAGCGCCTCGTCGCGCCGAACACGGTGGCCGAGGCGCAAGAGGCGGTGCGGGGCGCCGCCAGGCTGCGCGTCGTCGGCTCGCACCACTGCTTCAACGACATCGCCGATACCCCCGGCCTTCACCTGTCGCTCGAGCGCATGCGCGGCGTTGTCCGGCTCGACACCATCCACCACCGGGTGACGGTCGAGGGCGGTGCCCGCTACAGCGACATCAGCCCATGGCTGCACGAGCGGGGCTATGCCCTGCACAACCTCGCCTCGCTGCCGCACATCACCATCGCCGGCGCCTGCGCCACGGCCACCCACGGCTCCGGCCCCAGGCTGGGCAATCTGGCGACCGCCGTCGCGGCCATCGAATTCATCGACGCCAGGGGCGAGCTCGTCAGCCTGTCGCGCGAGAAGGAGGGCGACGTCTTCCCGGGCGCCGTGGTCAGTCTCGGCGCACTCGGCGTCATCACCGCGCTGACCCTCGATCTGCGGCCGTCCTTCGCCATGCGCCAGGATGTCTACTGCGACCTGCCGCTCGACACGCTCACCGCCAATTTCGATGAGATCATGGGGGCCGGCTACAGCGTCAGCCTGTTCACCAACTGGCAGGGCGCCGCCATCGACCTGGTGTGGATCAAGAGCCGCGCCGAGACCGGCTCGCCCTTCTCCGGGATCAGGCCCTTCTTCGGCGCCGAGCCGGCGACCGACAAGCTGAACCCGGTGCCGACCGCCAGTCCGGTCAACTGCACCGACCAGATGGGCTCCATCGGGCCGCCCTACGACCGCCTCCCCCACTTCCGCATCGACGCCATGCCCTCGGCCGGCGGCGAGGTGCAGGCCGAGTATTTCGTCGCTGCCGGGGATGCCGCCGGGGCAATCGCGGCGCTCGGCCAAATGGGGCAGCGCCCTCTCACCGCTGCTGCTCGTCTCGGAAATCCGCGCCATCGCCGCCGACGATCTGTGGCTCAGCCCCTGTTATGGGCGGCCCTGCGTTGCCTTCCACTTCACCTTCAGGCCCAGAACCGCCGGCCGTCCTCAAGCTGCTCGCCGGCCATGGAAGAGGTCCTGGCGCCCTTCGCGCCGGTGCCGCATTGGGGCAAACTGTTCGCCATGGACCCGGCAACCGTGCGCTCCCGCTATGCGAAGCTCGACGCCTTCAAGGACCTCCTCGACGCCCACGATCCCGCCGGCAAGTTCCGTAACGCCTTCGTCGAGCGCATGATCTTCGGTCATAACTAGGCGGCCATGCGCTTTTCCGCCCCGCTGATCGAGGCCCGGCTCATCCGCCGCTACAAACGCTTTCTCGCCGACGTCGAGCTTGCCGACGGCTCGATCACCACCGTCCACTGCGCCAATCCCGGCGCCATGACCGGGCTGGCCGAGCCCGGCATGCGGGTGCTCTTGTCGCGCTCCGAGAGCAAGACGCGCAAGCTGCCGCTCTCCTGGGAACTGGTCGAGGCCGATGGCGGCTGGGTCGGCATCAACACCGCCCATCCCAACCGGCTGGTGGAAGAGGCGATCGCCGCCGACGCCATTGCCGAGCTTGCCGGCTACGACACCGTCCGCCGCGAGGTGAAATACGGGCGCAATTCGCGCATCGACCTGCTGCTCTCGGCCGAGGGTCGCCCGGACGCCTATGTCGAGGTCAAGAACGTCCACCTGTCGCGGAAACCGCCGCTCGCCGAGTTCCCGGATTCGGTGACCGCGCGCGGCACCAAGCATCTCGCCGAGCTTTCCGACATGGTCGCCGCCGGCCACCGGGCGGTGATGCTCTATCTCGTCCAGCGCGGCGATTGCACCAGCTTCCGGCTCGCCGCGGACGTCGACCCGACCTATGCCGCGGCCTTCACCAAGGCCCGCGCGGCGGGCGTCGAGGCGATCGCCTATGCCTGCCGGCTCAGCGCAAGCGAGATCGCCGTCGCCGCCGGCCTGCCGGTTCTGTCGTAGCCGCGCTGCTTGCACCTCCCGGCGAAAATGGCCATATGCTTGCTACCATGGTCAGCTACGTCGAAGCCGCCGTCGGTCCCCTGAAGAACGACGGACACATCAAGCTTTACAACGCCGAGGATTTCGCCGGCATGCACCGGGCCGGGCGGCTGGTTGCCGAGTGCCTGGATGCCATCGACGACATCATCCGCCCGGGCATCGCCACCGACGAGATCGACCGCTTCGTCTACGACTTCGCCCTCGCTCACGACGCCCTGCCGGCCACGCTCGGCTACAAGGGCTACATGAAGTCCACCTGCGTCTCGATCAATCACGTCGTCTGCCACGGCATACCCGGCGACAAGCCGCTCAAGGACGGCGACATCGCCAATATCGACGTGACCCTGATCGTCGACGGCTGGCACGGCGATTCCAGCCGCATGTACGCGGTCGGCAACGTCAAGCGCGCCGCCCGGCGGCTGATGGAGGTGACCCACGAATCGATGATGCGCGGCATCGCCGCGGTCAGGCCCGGCGCCACCACCGGCGACATCGGCTATGCCATTCAGGAGTATGCCGAGAGCGAGCGCTGCTCGGTCGTGCGCGACTTCTGCGGCCACGGCGTCGGCCGCCTGTTTCACGACGCCCCCAACATCCTGCACTACGGCAGCCCCGGCGACGGCGTCGAGCTGAAGCCCGGCATGATCTTCACCATCGAGCCGATGATCAATCTCGGCCGGCCGCACGTGAAGGTGCTCTCCGACGGCTGGACGGCGGTGACCCGCGACCGCTCGCTCTCCGCCCAGTACGAGCATTCCGTCGGCGTGACCGAGACCGGGCACGAGATCTTCACCGTCTCGCCGAAGCACGGTCTCGCCTATACCGACGGGGCATGAGCGCGCCGCCGGCCCGGGACGGGGACAAGCCCCACTTTCACGGGCACCGTGAACGCCTCAAGAAGCGCTTCCACGAAGGCGGCGGAGCGGCACTGGCCGACTACGAGCTGATCGAGCTGATCCTGTTCCAGTCGTTGCCCCGGCGCGACACCAAGCCGATCGCCAAGGCGCTGCTCAATCGCTTCGGCTCGTTCTCCGAGGTGCTCGGCGCACCGGCCGGCGAGCTGCGCAAGATTCCCGGCGTCGGCGATGCGGTCGTCCATCATCTCAAGCTGGTGCAGGCATCGGCCCAGCGCTTCGCCCGCGATTCGGTGCGCGACCGTCCCCTGCTCGCCTCGTGGTCGGCTGTCGTCGACTACTGCACGGCGGCGATGGCCTATGAGACGATCGAGCAGTTCCGTGTGCTCTTCCTCGACAAGAAGAACGTGCTGATCGCCGACGAGGTGCAACAGACCGGCACCATCGACCACACGCCTGTCTATCCGCGCGAGGTGGTCAAGCGCGCTCTGGAGCTTTCGGCGGCCGCCGTCATCCTCGTCCACAACCACCCGTCCGGCGACCCGACGCCCTCCACCGCCGATATCCAGATGACCAAGCAGGTGGTCGATATCGCCAAGCCGCTCGGCATCGCCGTCCACGACCACATCATCATCGGCAAGACCGGCACGGCCGGCACCATCGGCCATGTCAGCCTCAAGGGCCTGCAACTCATGTGAGGCCGGGGGCGCCGGGGCTGGTCAACGCCCGCGGGCGCCCAATATGTCGCGACACCATGCCGATCTGCCGCAACCATCCCCGGACCGCGCCGCACCGCCGCACTTGTCAGCCGTCGGGCGAGAACCCACTTGCCGGCCGGAGCCATATTGATTACCCACTGCGGGGTCAGGCGACAGGCCCCCAGGACCCGAGGATTGTCAGCCAGATGACAGGCGGCGTGAATTTGTATTGTTTCAGATCGGGAGGTGAATCCGACCGCCGCCTCCCCAATATCCACATGAGCCCGGCCCCGCGTCCATATGTAACTCCCGGGTTTCCGCCATATCGCTGGTCCACAACCCCTGTAGCAATTACCGTAACGTGGGTGTCATAATTGGTTGATTCCGGCGTCACACTTGATTGGCACTGTCTGCGGCAATGATTCTCCTGTCCCTGATTTTCGCTACCGTGGGAGTCGCCGCGCTGGTCCATTTTGGTGGCATTGCGATCTTGTTCGCGCGATCGCGCCCCCCGGCCAAGCCTGCCGCGCACGCGCGTCCGTCGATCACCATCCTGCGGCCGGCCTGCGGCATCGAGAACCACGTCGAGGAGACGTTGGCCTCTGCCTTGGCACTCGACTACCCGGACTATGAGATCGTCTTCTGCGTCGCCGCCGAGCGCGATCCGGTGATCCCGCTGATCCGCCGCCTGATGGACGCGCACCCGCAAGTGCCGACCCGCCTGCTCGTCGGCGACGACCGCATCAGCATCAACCCGAAGCTCAACAATCTGGTCAAGGGCTGGCACGCCGCCGCCCATGACTGGATCGTCATGACCGATTCGAACGTGCTGATGCCCACGGACTATCTCGACCGGGTGCTGGAACGCTGGGAACCGGACACCGGGCTCGTCTGCTCGCCGCCGGTCGGCACCCGCCCGGAGGGATTCGGCGCCGACCTCGAATGTGCCTTCCTCAACACCTACCAGGCCCGCTGGCAGCTCATTGCCGACGCGCTCGGCACCGCCTATGCCCAGGGCAAGACCATGTTCTGGCGGCGCCAGTACCTCGACGAGGCCGGCAGCATCGAGGCGCTCGCCGCCGAGCCCGCCGAGGATGCCGCTTCGACCAAGCTGATCCGCGCCGCCGGCCGCAAGGTGCGCCTGGTCATCCATCCCTTCCCGCAACCGCTGGGCAGACGCCCCGTGCGCGACGTCTGGCGCCGCCAGATACGCTGGGCCCGCCTGCGCCGCTCGTCCTTCCCCCTGGTCTATGCGCCGGAAGCCCTCTCCGGGGCCTTCTTCCCGCTCCTCGGCACGGCCGCTCTCGTCGCCATGGGAGCGCTGTCGATCGGCTGGTTCATTGGCTTGGGCGTTGCATGGTATGGCGCCGAGCTGGCGCTCGCCCGGCGCTACGACTGGCCGGTTTCGCCGCGCATCCTCGCTCTGATGATCGTGCGCGATTTGTTGCTGTTCCCGCTGTGGATCGTGGGCTGGACGGGGAACACGTTTGTCTGGCGTGGCAACGCCATGGACATCAAGAACGAGGGGACGCCGCTGCGACGGCTTGTCGAGCGTTGGGGGGCCTCACGCATGATACGTTCGGCCGTGGCGTTCGCCACCGGCAGACGGCCGATGCCGAACATGGAGCGGGGCAATGGCGCGCCGCCGGGCGGTTAACGGAGAGACCTGAATGACTGCGATCGCGGCGCCACAGCGATTTCGGACGCTGTTTCTGTCGGACTTCCACCTCGGCACCCGCGGGTGCCAGGTGCGCCCGCTGCTCAACTTCCTGCAGAGCCACGATGCCGAGACGATCTATCTGGTCGGCGACATCATCGACGGCTGGCGCCTGCAGGCCCGCTGGTACTGGCCCGATTCGCACAATGACGTGTTGCGCTGCCTGATGAACAAGGCGCGCCGCGGCACCCGCCTGGTCTACGTCCCCGGCAACCACGACGAGTTCGCCCGCGCCTATTGCGGCGGCGACGCCGAGGGCGATCTGGAATTCGCCGACGAGATCGTCCACGAGGCGGCCGACGGCAAGCGCTACCTCATCCTGCACGGCGACGTCTTCGACCCGGTGCAGAGCAAGGCGCGCTGGCTGGCCTTCCTCGGCGACAACGCCTATGTCGCCGCGCTCGGCATCAACATCGTCTTGAACCGCATCGGCCGCACCCTCGGCCTGCCCTACTGGTCGTTCTCCAACTGGGCCAAGATGCGCGTCAAGAGCGCCGTCAACTTCATCGGCCACTACGAGCAGGCGGTTGCCAACTCCGCCCGCGAGCACGACGTCGACGGCGTCGTCTGCGGCCATATCCACCGCGCCGCCCTGCACGAGGACTTCGGCATCATCTACGTCAACTGCGGTGACTGGGTGGAGAGCTGCACGGCCATCGCCGAGCACGCCGACGGCCACTTCGAGCTGCTGAGATCCGTCGATGCCAGCGAGCCGGCCGCGATCGAGCCGCTCTTCGAGGGCGATACCGACGATCTCGGCGAGGACGAGGGCGAGAGCGCCATCGCCTGAATTCCCGGGTCTTTACGCAGGATTGGCGTTTTTCTTGCAACACGGTCTAGGATAGTCCCAGCAGGGATGTCCTTGAACGAGTTCGCATGACGGAACGCCCGATGGCGACTGCCTTTAACGAGATGTTCGTCCGCGACGGCGAATGCCGCCGCGGCTATGAGTTCCTGCAGCAATGGCTTGAATCGACGCCGCCCGACGTACTCGCCCATCGCCGGGCGGAGGCCGAACTGCTGTTCCGGCGCATCGGCATCACCTTCTCCGTCTATGGCGAGGCCGAGGCGGAAGAACGCATCATCCCCTTCGATATCATCCCGCGCGTCCTGACCAAGCCGGAATGGGATCGTCTGGCGCACGGTCTCGAACAGCGGGTCCGCGCACTCAACCTGTTCCTCGCCGACATCTACGGTCCGGGCGAGATCCTCAAGACCGGGCTGGTGCCGCCGGAGCTGATCTATCGCAATCCCAATTTCCGGCCGGAGATGGCCGGGCTGAAGCTGCCCCACGGCATCTACGTGCAGATCGCCGGCATCGACGTCGTGCGCGTCGACGACGCCGACTTCTACGTTCTGGAAGACAACGCCCGCACGCCGTCGGGCGTCTCCTACATGCTCGAGAACCGCGAAGTGATGATGCGGCTCTTCCCCGATCTCTTCGCCTTCAACCGCATCGCGCCGGTCGAGAACTATCCGGAGGAGCTGCTGGCAACGCTGAAATCGGTGGCCCCGCATTCCGCCCCCGAGGAGCCGACGGTCGCCCTGCTGACGCCGGGGCCGTTCAACAGCGCCTATTACGAGCACTCGTTTCTGGCCGACAAGCTCGGCATCGAGCTGGTCGAGGGCCGCGACCTGCTGGTGCGCGACGACGTCGTCTACATGCGCACCACCGAGGGGCCTAAGCGCATCGACGTCATCTACCGCCGGCTCGACGACGATTTCCTCGATCCCCTCACCTTCCGCCCCGATTCCGCCCTCGGCGTTCCGGGAATCATGAATGCCTACCGCGCCGGCAACATCACGCTCGCCAACGCCGTCGGCACCGGCGTCGCCGACGACAAGGCGGTCTATTCCTACATGCCGGAGATCGTCCGCTTCTATCTCGGCGAGGAGCAGATCCTGAAGAACGTGCCGACCTGGCGCTGCCGCGAGCCGGAGGCGCTGGCCTATGTGCTCGACCATCTGCCCGAGCTGGTGGTCAAGGAGGTCGCCGGCTCCGGCGGCTACGGCATGCTGGTCGGCCCTGCTTCCGACAAGGCGACGATCGCGGCCTTCGCCGCCAAGCTCAAGGCCGACCCGGACAACTTCATCGCCCAGCCGACGCTGGCGCTGTCGACCTCGCCGACCTTCGTCCAGGCCGGCATCGCGCCGCGCCACGTCGATCTGCGCCCCTTCGTTCTGTCGGGCGCCGACCGCATCCGCATCGTGCCCGGCGGGTTGACCCGCGTCGCCCTCAAGCAAGGTTCGCTGGTGGTCAATTCCAGCCAGGGCGGCGGCACCAAAGATACCTGGGTGCTCGACGCATGATGCTGAGCCGCGCTGCCGACAGCCTCTTCTGGCTGGCGCGCTACGTCGAGCGCGCCGACGATACCGCGCGCATCATCGACGCGACCAGCCGCCTCGCCGCCACGCCGATCACCTACATCGGCGAGGCCAACGAATGGGAATCGGCGCTCGCCGCGGCCGGCGCGCTCCACGCCTACAAGGCCTTTCACGACACGACGGAGCGCGACTCGGTCATCGATTTTCTCGTCTTCTCGGCCGACAACCCGTCGAGCATCAAGAACTGCATCGCGGTCGCCCGCCACAACGCGCGGGCCGAGCGCACCGCGCTGACCATGGAGATGTGGGAGGCCATCAACAGCGCCTGGCTGGATCTCAAGCGCTTCCACGGCGCCCACATGGACCGCGACACGCTCAACGAGTTCCTGACCAATGTGAAGGAAGCCTGCCTGCGCTTCGACGGCGCCGCCTATCGCGCCATGCTCAGGAGCGACGCCTATTTCTTCCTGCGCCTGGGCGTCTATCTCGAACGCGCCAATTCCACCGCCCGCATCCTCGACGTGAAGTACCACCTGCTCTTGCCCGAGGGAGCGCGGGTCGGCGGCGGCCTCGACTATTTCCAGTGGGCTTCGATCCTGCGCTCGGTGTCCTCGCTCACCGCCTATCGCTGGGTCTATCACGAGAGCCTCAAGCCGTGGCTGATCGCCGACCTGCTGGTGCTCAACCAGAAGATGCCGCGCTCGCTGGCGAGCTGTTACATCAATCTGACCAATTTTCTCGACGAGCTGTCGCTGGCCTATGGCCGCCAGGGCCCCGCCCAGCGCACGGCACGCTCGATCCGCACCCGCCTGCAAAATGCCGAGATCGGCGAAATCTTCCAGCGACCGGGCCTGCACGAGTTCCTCAGCGAATTCATCGCCGACAATGGCCGCCTCGGCGCCGCCATCACCGAGCAGTACCTGACCTGACCCATGCGCCTCAACATCCGCCATGAAACGGTCTACCGCTACGCGACACCGGCGAGCCGGGCGATCGAGGTGCTGCGCCTGCTGCCGCGCGGCCATAACGGGCAATACGTCGCCGCCTGGCGCATCGACGTGGACTGCGACTGCCGCCTCGAACTGACCGCCGACACCTTCGGCAACCTCATGCACGAGTTCACCGTCGACGGACCCATCGAGCAACTGGCCATCGTCGCCGAAGGCAGCGTCGAGACCGTCGACACCGCCGGTGTGCTCAGCGGCGAGGTCGAGCGTTTTCCGCCGGTGCTCTATCTGCGCGATACGGCGCTCACCGCCTCCGACGCCCTCATCCGCGAATTCGCCGATGAGGTTGCGGCCCGGGCCGGCAGCGACCGGCTCGGCCTGATGCACGACCTCATGGACGCCATCGGCGAGCGCATGCGCTTCGAGGTCGACGGCACCGATACCGGCACCAGCGCCATCGAAGCCTTCGCGCTCGGCCACGGCGTCTGCCAGGATTTCGCCCATGTCTTCATCGCCGCCTGCCGCCACCTCGGCATTCCCGCCCGCTACACCAGCGGCTACATGCTGAACGTCGACAACCCCGGCAAGCAGACGGCCGGCCACGCCTGGGCCGAAGTGCTGATCGAGGGCCTCGGCTGGGTCGGCTTCGATCCGGCCAATGGCCAGTGCCCCACCGACGCCTATGTGCGACTGGCCATCGGCCTCGACTATCTCGGCGCCGCCCCCATCCGCGGCTTCACCTTCGGCGGCGGCGGCGAATCGCTCTCCGTGCGCGTCGATATCCACCCCGACGCACGCTCGGCCGGCCACTGAAACGGCGCTTGTCCGCCATCCGCGGGCCGGCGACAATGGACCGGGATTCGTAGATAATCGCCCGGAAACCCGGGGAACCAGAGGCAGAAAGATGACCTACTGCGTGGGCATCCTTGTCCGCGAAGGTCTGGTGATGATCGCCGATACCCGCACCAATGCGGGCATCGACAACATCGCCACGTTTCGCAAGCTGCATCTGTTCGAGAAGCCGGACGAGGCGATCATGGCCATCGCCACCGCCGGCAACCTGGCGATCAGCCAGTCGGTCCTCAGCCTCGTCAGCGAAGGCATGGAGGACCCCGAGACCCATGAGCTCACCACCCTCACCGACATGCCGAGCATGTTCAAGGCGGCGCAGTTCGTCGGCCGCGCCATCCGCGAGGTGCACCGCACCGTCGGCCAGCAGCTCGAACAGGCAATGCCCGGCTCGTTCGACGTGTCGATGCTGCTCGGCGGCCAGGTCAAGGGCGGGCGGCTGCGCCTGTTCATGATCTACGCCGCCGGCAACTTCATCGAGGCGACGGCGGACACGCCCTATCTCCAGATCGGCGAGCACAAATACGGCAAGCCCATCCTCGACCGCTCGGTCACCGAGGCGACCAGCCTCGAAGAAGCGCTGAAGCTCGGCCTGATTTCGATGGATTCGACCATCCGCTCCAATCTCGGCGTCGGCCTGCCGATCGACCTCGTGGTGGTCCGGCGCGACGCGCTGAAATCGGACCTCACCTACCGCATCGACGCGGCGGAGCCCTATTTCCACGACCTGCGCGAACGCTGGTCGGAGGCGCTGCGCGCCGCCCACACGGCGATTCCCCTGCCGCCGTACAAATAGAGCCGCACCGCTCAGTGCAGCCGGAACTCCGCGGTGACGGTGCGCACCTCACGCGCCGCGATGAGGCGGCGATGGGCGACCTGCACCGAATGCAGCGGCCCTTCCAGCTCGCGCTTCCAGAAATCGAGGAACTTGCGCAACTCCGGAAACAGCGGCTCCAGATCGTAGGCCTGCCAGACGTAGCTTTGCAGCACCGCTGGATGATCCGGCATGCGATAGAGGATATTGGCGGTTGTCAGGCCGAAGCCCTGGAGCTGCTTGCGAAACTCGCCGGCGATCATCGCGTCTCTCCATTGCCGTTCGCGCGGTGCCCGACAAGGTTCACGTGATTTGCCGCGATTGGCAACCAGAAATCGCCGTTAAATCAATAGATTAGCAGCAAGGCTGGAAAGGTGCTAACAGCCTGTTTTTGCGGCTTTGGCCGCCTAATCCTGCAGCTCCGTGCCCGGATGGGCGGCAGCCACGTTCGACCGGTTGAGCTTCTCGCGCAGGCTCTTTTCGATGGCGAGCTCGACCGCATCCTGCAACTGGACGTGATTGTCGAGCAGGCGATAGAGCCGCTTCGCCTCGAAGCCGAGATAGCGCACCGGCGTGGCGCAGATGGCCGTGGCGGTGGCCGGCTCGCCGGTGGACATGCCGACCTCGCCGACCAGTTCGCCGGCGCCGCATTCGCCGACGCGCCTGCCGTCGACGATGATATCGACCTGACCACGGGTGACGAAGCATAGCTCGCTCACCGGCTCGCCGCCGCGCGTCAGCGCCGTGCCCGCCACCACATCGCGCCAGCGGCCGACGGCGAGAAGCTGGCGCGCCTGGCTGACGCTCAGGCCCGGAACCACCCTGTCGTGGAAGAGCTGTTCCTCGGCGTTGAGGTGGCCGCCGAAGCCGCGCCCGCGCGAAACCAGCATGCGGATGACGATGACGATGGCGAGCACCGCCCACCAGAACATCCCGACCGGATCGCCGGCATAGGTCGCCGCCAGCACCAGCGCGATGACGGCGCCGACAAGCGCCACGACGCGGGTGAGCGCGATGGTCGGCATGGCCAGGGCCACGACGACGCCGAACAGGCCGACCTGCCAGGCCAGCGCCTGCGGCGAGAAGAAGAACTGGTACAGCCACATGGACATAAGCACGAATCCCTGGGTCGCCGCCGCCCCCGGTGGCCGGGGCAGAATAGTGACTTCCGCCGCTCTCGGCGACCTCCAAGGTGAGGCTGCCTCAGGCGGGGGTTCCGCCGGCTTCCGCCAGGGCTTCGGGGGTATCGACGTCGCGGGTGACGGCGGCGCCCATCTCGATCTCGACCACCGATTCGCCGTTTCGCCCGATGAGCTGCCGTCCGCCGGTATCGCCGGTGACCGCCGCAAGCGCGGCGAAGAACCGCGCCCCCCACAGGACCGGATTGCCGCGCCGCCCCGCCCGGACGGGCACGACGATCTCCGCGTGGCGCTCCGGGTGGAAGGCCGCGATCAGCCGGTCGACGACCGCCGGACCGACATCCGGCATGTCGGCGAGCATCACCACGACCCCGTCGATCCCGGCCGGAAGCGCCCCGATGCCGGCGCGCAGAGAGGTCGACAGACCGTCGGCGTAATCGGGGTTGCGCACGAAGCGCACGGAAAGGCCGGCGAGCGCGGCTTCGACCGCCGCCGCGTCATGGCCGGTGACGAGGATGACCGGGCGGGCACGGCTGGCCAGCGCCGCCTCCGCCGCAATGCGCACCAGCGGCCTGCCGGCAACCGTCGCCACGAGCTTGTTGACGCCGCCCATGCGGCGGGATTCGCCAGCCGCGAGGATGAGCGCCGCGATGGCAGGCTGTCCGCCCTCGCCGGAGGTCACGCGGCGGCCTCGCGGCCGACCACGCCGCGGTGGCGGAGCGCCAATATCACCTCGGCCAGCACGGCGACGGCGATCTCGGCCGGCGACTGGGCGCCGATGGCCAGGCCGATCGGCGCGTGGATGCGCCCGAGCGTCGCCTCGTCGAAGCCCAGCGCGGCCAAACGTTCCACACGCCGGGCATGGGTCTTCCGGCTGCCCAGCGCACCGACATAGAAGCAATCGGCCCTGAGCGCCGCGGCCAGCGCATAATCGTCGATCTTGGGATCGTGGGTGAGCGCGGCAAGCGCCGTGAAGGCGTCGAGGCCAATGCGCGGGATCGCCGTCTCCGGCCATTCCGAAATCACGGTGACCTGGGGGAAGCGGTCCGGCGTCGCGAAGGCCTGGCGCGGGTCGACGATCGTCATGTCGAAGCCGGCGATCCTGGCCATCGGCGCCAGCGCCTGACTGATATGGACCGCCCCGATGACGATCAGGCGCGGCGGCGGCAGATGCACGGTGAGGAAGCGGCCGGTGCCGTCAGCCGCAAGCACTGTGCCGGACGCGCCGGAGCGGAACCGCACGGCCAGTTCATCGACCAGCGGGTCGCCGGCATAGCCGTCCTTTTCGACGACCAGCCGAACCGCGCCGGTTGCGGTATCGGTGATGCAGATCGCCGCCTCGCGCGCGGCACGGGCGGCATTCAGCCTCTGGAGCAATGCGAGGTCCATCGCCGCCTAGACCAGCTTTTCCACATAGACCCGGATGCGCCCGCCGCAGGACAGCCCGACCTTCCAGGCCGTCTCGTCGGCAACGCCGAATTCCAGCGTCTTGGCCGCGCCGTCGCCGATCACGTCGATCGCCTCGGTGACCACCGCCCCTTCGACGCAGCCGCCGGAAACCGATCCCTCGAAATTGCCGTCGCCATCGACGACCAGATGGCTGCCCACCGGGCGCGGCGCCGAGCCCCAGGTCTCGACCACCGTCGCGATAGCGACGTCGCGTCCGGCCTTGCGCCACGCTTCGGCGATGGCGAGCACGTCGTTTTCGGGATGCGGCATCTGCAGGGCGTCCGGTCTCTTGCGTTATGGCCGGGCGACTATATCGCGCGCGCGTCGGCCGCCAAAACCGCCCGAACCTGCCACCTTGGTCAGGAATCGCGCGAGTGAAGTAGGCAGACGCAGCGCGTGTGCTAGGCTGCCCATGCAGAACTTCGCATATCGACGCATCTGGGAGGAAGCAATGATCAGAACGACATTGACGATGCCGGCGATTGCGGCAGCCGCATTCGCAGTGGCTGCGCTGGCGCCCAACGCCAGCTTCGCATTCGAGCCCACCAACACCGAATGTATCGCCCCGGCCAATGCCGGCGGCGGATGGGACTTCACCTGCCGTCAGGTCGGCAAGGCGCTCTACGATCAGAAGATCGTGTCGAGCCCGGTGCGCGTCACCAACCTTTCGGGCGGCGGCGGCGGCGTTGCCTACGCCGAGGTCTACGCGAAACGCGACACCGACAACGATCTGATCGTCGCCGCCTCGTCGGCAACGACGACGCGGCTGGCGCAGGGCGCCTATCCCGGATCCACCATGGACCAGATGCGCTGGGTCGCCACCATCGGCTCCGACTACGGCGTGATCGCGGTCGCCAAGGATTCGCCGATCAAGACGCTTCCCGAGCTGTTCGACAAGGTCAAAGCCGATCCCACGTCGATTTCCTTCGCCGGCGGCTCGGCAGTCGGCGGCTGGGACCACCTGAAGGTGCTCATCGCCGCCAAAGCAGCCGGCATCACCGACGTCACCAAGGTGAAATACGTCGCCTTCAGCGGCGGCGGCGAGGCCGTTACCCAGCTCGTCGGCGGCCACGTCCAGGCATTCACCGGCGATCTGTCCGAGGCCAAGGGCTTCGCCAATTCGGGAGACATCAAGATCCTCGCAGTGCTGGCGCCCGAGCGGTTGCCCGGCGATTTCGCCGACTACCCGACAGCCAAGGAACAGGGCATTGACGCGGTCGGCGCCAACTGGCGCGGCTTCTATGCCCCCGGCAAGATGTCGGACGATGCCTACAAGTTCTGGGTCGATGCCGTGAAGCAGGTCTATGACTCGAAGGAGTGGAAAGGCGTCATGGCCGCCAACGGGCTCATGCCGCTCGATCTGCAAGGCGACGCGTTTACCGCCTTCGTCAAGAAGCAGATCGACGACACGGCCTCGCTCAGCCGCGAGATCGGCATTCTGAAAGACTGAGCCGTCGGGGGAACCGACATGAGCGACCGGGTTCTGGGCGTCGCGTGCATCGTCCTTGCCGCGGCATATGCCTGGTTTGCGTCGCAGACGCAGGTCAGCTTCATGTCGGACCCGCTCGGGCCGAAGGCCTTTCCCTACATCATCGCCGGCGTGCTCGCGCTCGCCGGCGCCTACCCTCTTTTGCGACCCGACCCGGAACCGGACTGGCCGGCGCCGGGCCGGCTCCTCGAGATCGTTTTCGCCACCGCCGTGATGATCGGCTACACCTACGCCCTGCCGGAGGTGGGCTTCGTCGCCTCGACCGCCGTCACGGCGGCGTTGCTGAGCTGGCGATTGTCGGCGCCGCCGATGGCGGCGGCCATCGCCGGTGTCTCGATTTCCGTCGGCATCTTTGCAGTCTTCCATCTGGTCCTGGGCCTGTCGCTGGCTCGCGGACCGTGGGGTTTCTGAGGGGGAAGACGCATGGACGCGCTGAGCCACCTCGCCGACGGCTTCGCCATTGCCCTCACCTGGCAGAATCTCGGCCTTGCGGTCATCGGATGCGCGCTCGGGACCGTGATCGGCGCCCTTCCCGGCCTCGGACCCGCAAACGGCGTCGCCATCCTCATTCCACTGGCCTTCACGCTCGGCCTGCCGGCGACACCGGCCCTGATCCTGCTCACCAGCGTCTATTACGGCGCCATGTATGGCGGGCGCATATCGTCCATCCTGCTCAACATACCGGGCGACGAACCGGCCCTGATGACGACGCTCGACGGCCATCCGATGGCCCGCAAGGGGCAGGCCGGCGAGGCATTGGCGCTTTCCGGCATCGCGTCGTTCGCAGGTGCCTTCGTCGCCACCTGGGGGCTGGTCTTCATCGCACCGCAACTGGTCAAGCTGGCGCTGCTTTTCGGCCCGGCCGAATACTTCGCCCTCTACACCCTGGCCTTCGCCACGCTCGGAGGGATCGCCAGCCGCAACCAGGCCAAGGCGGCGATCGCCGCCGCCCTCGGCCTTGGCATCGCGATGATCGGTGTCGACCATCAGACCGGCGTTCCGCGACTCACATTCGGCAGCATCCACCTCTACGACGGGATCGACTTCCTGGTCGCGATCGTGGGGCTCTTCGCCATCTCGGAAGTCCTTCTGTTCCTCGAACACAAGGGCGAGGACGAGCATGGCAAGGCGCCGCCCCTCGGCCGCATTACGGCGCCGTTGTCGATGATCAAGGCGTCCGCGGGCACCATGGCGCGGGGAACCGTCATCGGCTTCCTCGCAGGTGTCCTACCCGGCGCCGGCGCTTCGCTGGGCTCGTTCGTGGCCTATACGTTCGAGAAGCGCCTGAAAGACAAGGAGGGCACGTTCGGCGCCGGCGATCCACGCGGCGTCGCGGCGCCCGAGTCCGGCAACAACGCTGCCGCCGGCGGCGCGCTTGTTCCGATGCTGGCGCTCGGTGTGCCGGGATCGGGGACGACCGCCGTGCTGTTGGCCATGCTGCTCGCCCTCAACATCACGCCCGGCCCTCTGCTGTTCACCCAGCATCCGGACGTCGTCTGGGGCCTGATCGCAGCGCTGTTCATCGCCAACCTCGTCCTCCTGCTCCTCAACATTCCCATGGTCGGATTGTTCGTCCGGGTGCTGCAGGTTCCGCCGAAATATCTCATGCCGACGGTGGCGATGATTTCCTTCGTCGGCATCTACGGCATTTCCGGCTCGACATTCGATCTGGTCGTCATGATCGTGTTCGGTGTCCTGGGCTACATCCTCCGCAAACTGGACATTCCCCTGGTCCCGATCATCCTCGGCGTGCTGCTCGGCAACGCCATGGAGACCAACCTGCGGCGCGCGCTGACCATCTCCGACGGGGACTGGTCGGTCCTGTTGGGAAGTCCGTTGGCGATCGGCATCTGGACACTGGCGATCGTCGGCGGCCTTCTACCGCTGGTCCTCGGTCGCTACTTCCGCCCGAAGATCACCGACATGGTGGTCGACGAGGAGATCGACTCCGACTGACGGAACAGGCGGACTCGATCGGCGCAGCGACCGGCTTACGACGGCGCCTCGCTATAGGCGATGCGCCAGATGGTGCCGTTGCCGTCCTCGCTGAGGATGAGCGCGCCGTCATGGGCGACCACGACGCCGACCGGCCGCCCCCACACCCGGTCGGCGGAAACGCCGAAGCCGGTGACGAAATCCTCATAGGCGCCGGTCGGCAGGCCGTTCTCGAACTTCAGCCGCACGACCTTGTAGCCGGTGCGCGTGCCCCGGTTCCACGAGCCGTGCATGGTGACGAAGGCATCGCCCTTGTATTCGGCGGGAAACTGGTCGGCCTCGTAGAAGGCGATGTTGAGCGGCGCCGAATGGGCCTGGAACAGGACGTCGGGCACGGTCACCTGATCGGCGAGGTCCGGCCGGGCGCCCTTGAGCGGCGGACGCGGGTCCTGGTTGGCGCCGATGTAGTACCAGGGCCAGCCGTAGAAATTGCCGTCGCGCACGCTGGTGGCATAGTCGAACGGCAGGTTGTCGCCGAGACCGTCGCGCTCATTGACCACGCACCACGGGTCGCCGATGGCCGGCTCGATGGCAAGGCCGGCGCAATTGCGCAGGCCGGTGGCGAAGACGCGCCGGTTTGAGCCGTCGGGCGCGAAGGCGAGGACGGCGGCACGCCCTTCTTCCGAGCCCCATGTCTCGCCGAGCGGATGGCTGTCGATCCACTGCTGGCGGCGGCTGGCCGGCAGCGGCCGCACCGACTGGGCGACATTCGAGCCGGAGCCGACGGCGACATAGAGCGTGCTGCCGTCCTGCGAGAAGGCGATGTCGCGCGTCCAGTGGCCGCCGGTCGGCAGGCTGGCAACGACGGTCTCGGCCGGTGCGGAGGCCTTGAGGTCGCCGCTCCGATAGGGGAAGCGGACGATGCTGCCGGAATTGCCGACATAGACCCATTGCGGCTTGTCGGCTGGGTAGAAGGCGATGCCGTAGGGCCGGTCGAGGCCGGTGCTGGCGAAGACCGATTGGGCGACCGGCTTGGCCTGCCCGTCCTTCATGCGCAGCACGACGATCTCGTCGGCGGCGCTCTCTGCAACGAAGACGTCGCCGTTCGGCGCCAGCGCCATGTCGCGCGGGCCGGCGAGGCCGGCGGCGACCAGCTCCGCCTTGAAGCCTGGCGGCACCACCGGCACCGCGTCCGCCGGCCGCCGCACCAGACCCGGCGCATTGCTCGCCGACCCGCTGGCAAACGGTTGCGGCAGATCGCCGGCGCCGATCTTGCGCCAGACGCCGGGCTTGTTGTCCTGCCAGCCGCCGAAGGCATCCTGGCCGATGAGCATGTTGGCCTGCCCGGTATCGGGACCGCCGGCCGCGCGGGCAAGCACCGGCAGCGCAGCCAGCACGGCCAGCACCGGCACGATTGCCCAAACTCGCTTCCTCATCGTGATCTCCCTTTTCTCGCCGTAACCGCTCCACAGCGTTGCCGGTCGGTGCGGGACAATCGGGGCGAAAATGGGCTAGCGTCTGCTCATCCGCTGCCCGCCTCACACGAGCGTTTAACTAGACGATGCAAGCCGACCGACAAGCCGCCGCCGAGATTCTCGCCTGGTATGCCGAGATGGGCGTCGACGTGGCGCTCGACGAGACGCCCGTCGACCGGCTCGCCGCGCCAGCCGAAGCGCCGCCGGCCGCCGCCCCGGCGGAGCCACCGTCCTATCTCTTCGACGACGCGGCACCTGAGCCGCGCCGTCCCGCGGCCCCGCCGGCGCCGCGCACCGCCATCGCCCCGGCCAATGCCGCCGCCCCCGACGATACGGCGCGGGCCGCCCGCGACGCGGCCCGGGCGGCAGCCACTCTCGACGAGCTGCGCGCCGCGCTCGACCGCTTCGACGGCTGCAAGCTGAAGCAGACGGCGACCCAGCTCGTCTTTGCCGACGGCAAGCCGGGGGCGCGGGTGATGTTCGTCGGCGAGGCGCCGGGGCGCGAGGAGGACCGGCAGGGCCTGCCCTTCGTCGGGCGCTCGGGCCACCTGCTCGACCGCATGCTGGCGGCGATCGGCCTCGACCGCTCCTCGGTCTATATCGCCAATGTCGTGCCCTGGCGCCCGCCGGGCAACCGCACGCCGACGCCGCAGGAGACCGCCACCTGCCGGCCCTTCATCGAGCGCCAGATCGAACTGTGCGACCCCGATTTCCTGATCTGCATGGGGGCGCCCGCCGCCGCCGAGCTGATGGGCAACCGCGAGGGCATCCTCAAATTCCGCGGGCGCTGGCACGCCTTCGACACCGGCAGCCGCCAGATTCGCGCCATGGCGACGCTGCACCCGGCCTATCTGCTGCGCCAGCCGCTGCAGAAGCGCCTCGCCTGGCGCGATTTCCTGGCGCTCAAGGAGGCGCTCGACGAGAGTGCGGGCAAGGAGGCCACGCCATGAACGACAGCGACCTCTTCGCCATTATCCGCGACCGCCTGTTCACCGCCGTCGTCGGCGACGTGATGGACAAGGCCGGTTTGCGTCACCAGTTCCTGCCGCCGGAAATCCGCGGAATCACGCCTGAGACCCTGCTGGTCGGCCGGGCAATGCCGGTGGCGGTCGCCGATGTCGATTTCGACGCAGTGGAGGCCGATCCGTTCGGCCTGATGTTCCGCGCGCTCGACGAACTGAAGCCGGGCGAGGTCTACATCGCCGCCGGCGCCTCGCCGACCTACGCCCTTTGGGGCGGGCTGATGAGTACGCGCGCCCAGCGGCTCGGCAGCGCCGGTGGCGTCTTCGACAGCTTTCATCGCGACACGCGCGAGATCCTGCGCCTGGGTTTCCCGGTCTTCTCGCGCGGCGGCTACGCCCAGGACCAGCGCGGACGCGGCCGTGTCGTCGATTTCCGCGTGCCGCTGGCCCTCAGCAACGGCGTTCGCGTCGAACCGGGTGACGTTATCTTCGGCGATATCGACGGCGTGCTGGTCATTCCGTCGGCCGAGGCCGTCGCGATCGTCCAGGCGGCGCTCGCCAAGGTCGAGGGAGAGGCCGGCGCTCGCCGCATGATCGAGGCCGGCGAGACCACCGAGGACATCTTCGCCAAGACCGGCATCATGTAAGGGGCATTCCCGAGCGCCGGCCTTGAAATCGCCGGCACTCCGGCGGACAAGGTGAACTCCGATTCTCGCGCAGCCGCGGTCAAATGGCTCCTCAGCTCGTCGCCGTCGCCTCCCTCCTTCTCGGTTCGACATTCCTGATGATGGCCGGCTCCATGCACGGCCTTCTGCTGGCCGTGCATGGCACCGTGGCGGGCTTCACCGTCACCGAACTCGGCCTGCTCGGAACCGGCTGGGCCACCGGCTTCGTCACCGGCTGCATCCTCATCCCGCACATCGTGCGCCGCGTCGGCCACATTCGCGCCTATGGCGCGCTCGCCTCCGTTGCGGCAGTGACCATCCTGCTCAACCTGCTGATCGTCACGCCGCTCGCCTGGATCCTCCTGCGCGCCGTCTCCGGCTTCACCTTCGCCGGCGCCTCGATGATCGTCGAGAGCTGGCTCAACGAGCGGGCCGGACGCGAGAACCGCGGCAGGATCTTCTCGGTCTACCAGATGGTGAGCTTCACCGCCTCGACGGCAGGCCAGCTCCTGCTCGCGTTCAGCGCGCCCAGCAGCTACTTCTTTTTCGTCCTCGGCGCCATCTTCTACTGCCTCGCCATCCTGCCCACGGCTCTGTCCACCGCCGCCACGCCGCAACCATTGAAGACGACGCGCTTCGACATCGCCCGTCTCTACGCCCTGTCGCCGGTGGCGGCGGTCGCCTGTTTCCTGATCGGCCTCGCCAACGGCGCCTTCGGCACGCTGGGACCGGTCTACGCCCAGCGCATCGGCGTGCCCATCAGCCAGATCGCCATACTCACCGCTGGTGCGCTGCTCGGCGGCGCGCTGATCCAGTTTCCGCTCGGCTGGCTCTCCGACCGCTCCGACCGCCGCCGCGTTCTGGTCGGCGTCGGCATCGGCGCGGTGGCGATCGGCGCGGCGCTGGTGTCGCTGCGCCCGCGCGACCCGGCGCTGATCACCGGCATCATCGTGCTCTACGGCGCCACCATCTACCCGATGTATGCGCTCTCCGTGGCCCATGCCAACGACTTCGCCGGCACCGACGAGTTCGTGAAGACGGCCAGCGGCCTGCTGCTGCTCTACGGCATCGGCACCATGATCGGCCCGGCGGCCGCCGCTTATGCCATGCAGCACTGGATCCCGGAGGCGCTGTTCGCCTTCACCCTCACCGTCCACGTCGTGCTCGTCGCCTACACTCTGTTCCGCATGACCCGGCGCGCGCCGCCGAGCCCCAGGGCCCGCGAGACCTTCCAGGGCCTGCCCCTGCCCAAGACCGTGACGCCGGAAAGCGCCGTTCTCGACCCGCGCGCCGACGCGCCTGATCCCCTGCCCGGCCCCGACGAGGCGGCCGAACCGGCCGGCCAGGATGACGCGGACCCGGCAGTGCAATAGGCTGCAATGCGGTTGTCATGGCGCTGCCGCCTTGCTAATCCAACCGCTGGGGGCAGCGGGGAGTTCAAGCCCAGCGTATGTCTTAGGCGCCAGCAGAGCGGCCGGTGGCGATGGGCGGAGAAATGGCACCGGATGTGATCATTGAGGCCGTAGCCGTCAACAAGTGGTTTGGCGGCGTGCAGGCGGTCACGAATTGCTCGCTGAGTGTCGCCCGTGGATCGGTGACCGGGCTCATCGGCCCCAATGGCGCCGGCAAGTCCACACTCTTCGACACCATCGCCGGCACGCTGACACCCGATCGCGGCCAGATCCTCTTCGATGGCGCCGACGTCACCGGCCTCAAGCCGCACGAGCTGTTTTCGCGCGGGCTGCTGCGCACCTTTCAGATCGCGCACGAGTTTTCCAACCTGACCACCACCGAGAATCTGATGATGGTGCCCCCGGCGCAGCCCGGCGAGACCCTTGTCGACGTCTGGCTCAGGCCGGGCGCCGTCAGGCGCGCCGAGGCGGAGGTGCGCACCAAGGCCTCCGAGGTCATCGACTTCCTCGGCCTCCAGGCGGTGCGTCACGAGCTCGCCGGCAACCTCTCCGGCGGCCAGAAGAAGCTGCTCGAACTCGGCCGCACCATGATGGTCGACGCCAAGGCGGTTCTGCTCGACGAGGTCGCCGCCGGCGTCAACCGCACCCTGCTCAAGGACCTGGCCGACAACATCCTGCGCATGAACCGGGAGCTCGGCTACACCTTCTTCGTCATCGAGCACGACATGGACCTGATCAGCCAGCTCTGCGACCCGGTCATCGTCATGGCCGAGGGCGCGGTGATCGCCGAAGGCCCGATGGAGGCGATCCGCGCCATGCCCGAGATTATCGACGCCTATTTCGGCGCGCCGGCGGAGGCGATGGGATGAGCGTCATCGAGATCAGCGGGCTGGAAGCCGGCTATGGCGGTGCCCCCATCCTCAACGGCGTCGACATCGCCATCGAGCAGAGCGACGTCGCCGTGATCGTCGGCCCCAACGGTGCCGGCAAGTCGACCATCCTCAAGGCGATCTTCGGCCTTGTCCGGTCGAGCAAGGGCGCCATCGTCTTCCAGGGCGAGGAGATCACCAACGCCGAACCGGACCGGCTGGTGCCGATGGGGCTGGGATTCGTGCCGCAGGAGTTCAACGTCTTCACCTCGATGACCGTCGAGGAGAATCTGGAGATGGGCGCCTATATCCGCCGCGACGATTTCGGCCCGACCATGCAGTCGGTCTACGCCATGTTCCCGGCGCTGAAGGAAAAGCGGCGCCAGCGGGCGGGCGAACTGTCCGGCGGCCAGCGCCAGATGGTGGCGATGGGCCGGGCGCTGATGAGCCAGCCCAAGCTGCTGCTGCTCGACGAGCCCTCGGCCGGCCTCAGCCCGATCCACGCCGCCCAGGTTTTCGAACACGTCAGGACGGTCAACGGCAACGGCGTCGCGATTCTGATGGTCGAGCAGAACGCGCGCCATGCGCTGGCCTTCGCCAGCAAGGGATTCGTCATCGCCAACGGCCGCAACCGGTTCACCGGCACCGGCCAGGAACTGCTCGACGATCCCGAAGTGGCGCAGAGCTTCCTCGGCGGATGAAAGGGCGGCAGTGAACGAGCTCATCTTCTTCGTCAACAAGGTGCTGGTGAACGGCGCGGTGCTGGGCAGCGTCTATGCGCTCGGCGCCATCGGCGTGACGCTGATCTTCGGCATCCTGCGCTTCGCCCATTTCGCCCATGGCGACATGATGACCGCGGGCGCCTTCGTCTCCTTCACGCTGGCCACCATCGCCGCCGCCCTTGGCATCCACCTCTTCTGGCCGCTGGGCTTCATCGTCCTGCCTCTGGCGATGCCGATCACCGCCCTCCTCGCGCTCGGCATCGACCGGCTGTTCTATCAGCCGCTGCGCGTGCGCGGCGCCAAGCCGGTGACCCTGCTGATCGCCTCGATCGGCGTGACCCTGATGCTGCAGGGCCTCATCCGCCTGTTCTTCGGCGTCGAGAACCGCAGCTTCTTCGCCACCGAACCCAAGACGATTCTGCGCTTCGACCTGTCGTTCCTCGGCGCCACGCGGCCGATCACCATGTCGGAGGCGCAGGTGCTGCTGTTCGCCGTGACGATCCTCGTGGTCGTCGCCCTGCACCTGTTCCTGACCCGCTCGCGGCTCGGCAAGGGCATGCGCGCCATGGCCGACAATCCGAGCCTGGCGCAGGTCACCGGCATCAACACCCGCGAGGTCATCCGCGCCACCTGGATCATCGCCGGCGGCCTTGCCTGCCTCGCCGGCACCATGCTGGCGCTCGACGTCAGCCTCAAGCCCGACCTCGCCTTCAACATCGTTCTGCCGATCTTTGCCGCCGCCATCGTCGGCGGTCTCGGACAGGCCTATGGCGCCATCGCCGGCGGCTTCCTGGTCGGTTTTGCCGAGACGCTGGCGGTCTTCAACTGGACGACCGTGCTGCGCCCGTTCAGCGGCCTTCTGCCCAAGGGCTGGGAGCTGCCCGCCGACCTGTCGCTGGTCTCCACCGACTACAAGCTGACCGTGGCCTTCGTCATCCTGGTGGTCGTCCTGCTCTTCCGCCCGACCGGCATCTTCCGCGGAGCCGCCACATGACCCGCTCGGCCAATCTGCGCGACGGCCTGCTGATTGCGGCTCTCGGCCTCATCATCGTGGCGGTGTTCTTCTATCAGGGCCCGGCCACCACCATTCAACTCCTGGTCAGCGCCGTCATCTACGCGCTGATCACGCTCGGCCTCAACGTGCACTGGGGCTATGGCGGGCAGTTCAATTTCAACGTCATGGGCTTCGTCATGCTCGGCGGCTACGCCGTCGTGCTGACCTCCTATCCGCTCAACATGGACTTCTGGAATTCGGACGGGCCGGCGCTGCTCGGCCGCGCGCTGGTCGCCGCCGTCATCGGCGCCCTCATCATCATCGCCGCGCACAACGCCCACCGCATCGGCATCCGCGGGAAGGCCAAGGTAGCTCTCGTCGTCCTCGCCTGGTTCATCGCCTATCTCGGCTACCGCTCGCAGATCGACCCCGCCACCAGCTACATCGAGGCCGGGGCAGGTTTCGTCGGCGGCCTCGGCCTGCCGATCGAGCTCGCCTGGCTCGTCGGCGGTGCGCTGGCCGGCGTGGTCGCCTATTTCATCGGCAATGTCTGCCTTGGCCTCAGAACCGACTACCTGGCCATCGCCACCATCGGCATCGCCGAGATCATCCGTGCCTTCCTCAAGAACATGGACTGGCTGACGCGCGGCACGCTGACCGTTTCGCCGCTGCCCTGGCCGGTTCCGACCGCGCTCGAGACCGGCATCAGCGACACGACGCTTGCCCTCATCGTCTCGCGCTCGCTCTTTCTCGGCGTGACCATCATCGCCACCGTCATTCTCTTCGTCCTGCTGCAGCGCGCCTATGGCGGCGCCTGGGGCCGCATGATGCGCGCCATCCGCGACAACCATGTCGCCGCCGAATCCATGGGCAAGAACGTCAAGGGGCGTCAGGTCGAGCTCTTCGTTCTCGGCGCCGTGCTGATGGGCATCGGCGGCGCCCTGATGACCACCTACGTCCAGATCTACGATCCGGGCGGCTACCAGCCGATCAACCACACCTTCATCGTCTGGGTGATGGTCATCGTCGGTGGTGCCGGCAACAACCTCGGCGCCATCTTCGGCGGCGTGCTGATCATCATCGCGTGGAACATGTCGGCGCCGCTGTCGCTGCTCGCCTTCCGCTGGCTCGACACCGGCATGCAGGCGCTCGGCCTCCCCGGCATCCCGGACGTCGACTCGCGCGCCCTGCAAATGCGCGTGTTCATTCTCGGTCTGGTGATCGTGCTGGCGCTCCGCTTTGCGCCGCGCGGGCTGATCCCGGAACGCATCCGCCGCCACGAGGCGTCGTAGTCGCGGACAAAGAAAGAGCCCGGGATCGCTCCCGGGCTCCGTATTTCCTCATGCAGTACGCAAGCGTTACTTCGCCTGGCCCACTGCGACCCAATGGCCGTCCTTGACGGTTTCCTCAAGGATGTAGCCGGCGACGTCGCCATGCTCGTCGAAATCGACGGAGCCGGAGGCGCCCTCGTAATTGACGTCACCGCCGCCGTCGATGATGTCCTTGGCCTTCTTCCACTCGCCGGGCAGGATCACCTCACCCGGAGGCGTCGCCACGGCGCGCACCGCCGCCGACAGCCCCTCGCGCTTGGCCCCGTTCTTCTCGATGGCCAGAGCCAGCAGGAAGGCAGCGTCATAGGCTTCCGGCCCGTAGATCTTGGTGGGGTCGAGGCCGGCTTCCGCGGCCAGGCTCTTGAACGCCGTCGAACCGGGGATCTCCGGCGAGCTGGGCTTGGTGCCGATCATGCCTTCGACCGCCGGAGGATCAATGCCCTGGAAAAGATCGTCCAGGATCATGCCGTCGGCGCCCACATAGGTGGTGAAATCGCCGCTCTCGGTCGCCTGGCGCAGAATGGTCTGACCCGAGCCTTGCGCATAGGCGATCAGCACCAGGGTCTGCGCGCCGGACGAAGCCAGAGATCCAAGCTCGGCGCGATAGTCGGCCTTGCCTTCCTCATGCGGCGCCACCGCCGCGACCGTGCCACCATCCGCCTTGAAGGCCGCGGTGAACGTATCGGCGAGCCCCTTGCCGTAGTCGTTGTTGACGTAGGCAACGGCGACATCCTTGATGCCCTTGGAGATCAGCAGCCGTGCCAGGACATCGCCCTGATAGGCGTCCGACGGAGCGGTGCGGAACATCAGGTCCTTGTCGTCGAGGGTGGTCAGCGACGGTGCCGTTGCCGAGGGCGAAATCATCACCGTGTTGGTCGGGATTCCCGCGGTGTTGGCCGCCGAAATCGTCGCGCCGCTGCACATCGCCCCGACGATGGCCAGCACCTTCTTGCTGTTGATCAGCCGGTCGGCGGCATTGGCCGCGGCGGTCGCGTCGGCGCAGGTGCTGTCGTCACGCACCGGCACCAGCATGCCGTATTTCGTCCCGCCCTGATCGTCGATGTTCTTGAGCGCCAGTTCGGCGCCGCCCGCGATCGGCGGTGCCAGGGCCTCGAGCGGCCCGCTGAAGCCGAGAAGCACGCCGATATTGATGTCCTCTGCCGACGCCGATGCTGTACCCAGCGCCGCCACGGCGACGGCTGAAACCAACGCAATTCCAATCTTACGCATGTTCACCTCCCATCCAGCCCCCCGGTTGCCTCGGTCTTCTCCGAAGATCGACGGGAGCGGAAGTTATCGGAACGCCCATTGCAGCGCACCGTCCCGGTGACATTACTGATTTTGCTGCCGGAGTCACAGCCCGACCCAGACAGATCGCACCATGTCGCACGGGCGCGCTGCCCACGCTTTGCGCCGCCTGACCAAGCACGCGCCAACCGGCCGCAAACGCGCAAGACCCGCCACGACCAGCACCCGACCAGGACGCCGACTCCACAAGATAAACCCGCTCCGCTTCCGGCGCGGCCGATCGGCGCACCCCAGCCGATCCGGCCCGAACGGGCGGTGCGTGGCACAAAACGGCGCAATTCCTGCAAGGTGCTCACCGACAGTGCGTGCCTGTTGTCTTGGCAAGACGCCTAAGCCAAGATGATAATGCTTCAAGACAAGCCGGCGCGACGACCGGCCGAAGCCGCAGGGGACAGGGGGCTTATGGAGTATTTCGTCCAGCAGTTGATCAACGGGCTTACGCTCGGCTCGATCTACGGCCTGATCGCCATCGGCTACACGATGGTCTACGGCATCATTGGCATGATCAATTTCGCCCACGGCGACATCTTCATGGTCGGGGCGTTCATCGCGCTGATTGCGCTCATCATCCTCGGCGCGACGGCGGGCATGCCGGTGATTGTGCTGCTGGCGACCCTGATCGCCGTGCTGGTGGTGGCCATGGCGCTGACGGCGGTATGGGGCTGGGCGGTGGAGCGCCTCGCCTACCGCCCGCTGCGCGGCTCCTTCCGGCTGGCGCCTCTGATCACCGCCATCGGCATGTCGATCGTTCTGGAGAACTACATTCAGGTCGTTCAGGGCGCCCGCGTGAAGCCGATGCCGCCGCTCATCAGTGGCGGCTACGCCATCATGAACAGCGGCAACTTCGTCGTTCAGCTCTCCAACATCCAGATCATCATCATCATAACCACGGTGGTGCTGATGGTGGTCTTCTCGCTGCTGATCGCGCGCACCTCGCTCGGCCGCGCCCAGCGCGCCTGCGAGCAGGACGCGCGCATGGCGGCGCTGCTCGGCGTCAACGTCGACCGCACCATCTCGATCACCTTCGTGCTCGGCGCCGCGCTGGCCGCCGTCGCCGGCATGATGTTCCTGCTCTATTACGGAGTGATCGATTTCTACATCGGCTTCAACGCCGGCATCAAAGCGTTCACCGCCGCCGTGCTCGGCGGCATCGGCTCGCTGCCCGGCGCCATGCTCGGCGGCCTGCTGATCGGCTTCATCGAGACGTTCTGGTCGGCCTATTTCTCGGTCGAGTACAAGGACGTCGCGGCTTTCTCGATCCTTGCCATCACGCTCATCTTCCTGCCTTCGGGACTGCTGGGCCGGCCGGAAGTGGAGAAGGTCTGACATGGCGGCCAGTGCTTCCCGCGAGCCGACGTCCGATATCACGCCCGAGGGCGCCGAAATCCAGGAAGAGGATCGCCGGCGCGCCTATGCCGGCGAGCCGCCTGCGACCGAAACCCCGAGACGAAATCATGTCATCGTTCGATCGCTGAGGGATTCGCTCCTCGCGGCGATCGTCACTTTCGCACTCGCCGCGCCGACGATCGGCTTGCGGACGGTAGCCGTAGGAGCCAGCAGCAATCTCGGCCTCGCCCAGCACTGGGACACGGTCGCCATCGTCGTCGGCATCGTTTTCGTCGTGCGCCTGCTGCTCAATCTGTTCGTCTGGAAGGCGGAGCGCCCGCTCTTCCGCGGCCTCGGTTCGGGGCTGGCCAGCGCCATCCCCTCCATCCCCAATGTCGGCATCGTTTCGGCGGGGCTGTTCCTGTTCGCCGCTGTCGCCATTCCGGTTTTCACGCTGATCTACTACCCGCAGCAGGCCCGCTACATCCTCGACCTCGGCACGTTGATCCTCACCTATGTGATGCTCGGCTGGGGCCTCAACATCGTCGTCGGCCTGGCCGGCCTGCTCGACCTCGGCTACGTCGCCTTCTACGCGGTGGGCGCCTATGCCTACGCGCTGCTGGCCGAGCATTTCGGCTGGTCGTTCTGGATCTGCCTGCCGCTGGCCGGCATACTCGCCGCCTGCTGGGGCCTGATCCTTGGCTTCCCGGTGCTCAGACTGCGCGGCGACTATCTCGCCATCGTCACTCTCGCCTTCGGCGAGATCATCCGCCTGGTGCTGATCAACTGGTACGGCTTCACCCACGGTCCCGACGGCATCAACCATGTGCCGCGGCCGAGCTTCTTCGGGCTCGAGTTCACGCGCGGCGACAACAGTTTCGCCGCCTTCTTCGGCCTCGACTACTCGCCCAACCACAGGATTATTTTCCTCTACTACCTGATCCTCGTTCTGGCGTTGATCACCAATTTCGTGGTGCTGCGCATTCGCACGCTTCCCGTCGGCCGCGCCTGGGAAGCGCTGCGCGAGGACGAGATCGCCTGCCGCTCGCTGGGTATCAACACCACCAACACCAAGCTCACCGCCTTCGCCATGGGCGCGATGTTCGGCGGCTTCGCCGGGTCCTTCTTCGCCACCCGTCAGGGCTTCATCTCGCCGGAGAGCTTCAACTTCCTGGAGTCGGCGACGATCCTGGCGATCGTCGTTCTCGGCGGTCTCGGCAGCCAGATCGGCGTTGCCGTCGCCGCGGTGGTGATGATCGGCGGCATCGAGATGCTGCGCAATCTCACCTTCCTCAAGGCGATCTTCGGCCCCGACTTCGACCCCAGCCAGTACCGCATGCTGATCTTCGGCGTGCTCATGGTGGCGATCATGGTGTGGCGGCCGCGCGGCCTCGTCTCGACCCGAAAACCGACGGTATTCCTGAAGGAAAGGAAGGCCGTGTCGGGCGCCTTGGTGGGAGAAGGTCAGGGATGAACCGCTGGCAGAACGATCCCATCCTGACGGTCGAGCATCTGTCGATGCGCTTCGGCGGCCTGGTGGCCGTGGACGACCTCAGCTTCGCCGCCGGGCGCGGCGACATCACCGCGCTGATCGGCCCCAACGGTGCCGGCAAGACCACCGTCTTCAACTGCATCACCGGCTTCTACAAGCCGACCGAGGGCCGCATCGCGCTGGGCCAGCAATCCGGCGCCTTCGACAGCCTCACCGCGGCGACCGAACACGGCACCTGGGCCGACAACGGCAAGGGCCTCTTCCTGCTCGAGCGCATGCCCGAAAACGAGATCGCCAAGCATGCGCGCGTCGCCCGCACCTTCCAGAACATCCGCCTGTTCGGCGGAATGACGGTTCTGGAGAACCTCATGGTCGCCCAGCACAACAAGCTGATGCTGGCCTCCGGCTATTCGCTCGCCGGCATCTTCGGCCTGTCCTCCTATCGCGCCGGACACGTCGCGGCGGTCGACAAGGCGCGCTACTGGCTGGAGCAGGTCGGTCTCGTCGACCGCGCCGACGATCCGGCCTCGAGCCTGCCCTACGGCGCGCAGCGCCGGCTGGAGATCGTCCGCGCCATGTGCACCGACCCCCTGCTCCTCTGTCTCGACGAGCCGGCCGCCGGCCTCAACCCGCGCGAGACCGCCGAGCTCAATCAGCTGCTGCGCTTCATCCGCGACAACCACGACATCTCCGTCCTGCTCATCGAGCACGACATGGGCGTCGTCATGGAAATCTCCGACCATATCGTCGTGCTCGACTACGGCGAGAAGATCTCCGACGGCGCCGCCGATTTCGTGCGCAACGACCCCAAGGTCATCGCCGCCTATCTCGGCGTCGACGACCAAGACGCCAGCGCCATCGTAGAGGAGGTCGCACATTGAGCGAGCCCCTGCTCAGCGTCCGTGGCGTGACCACCTATTACGGCAACATCGTCGCCCTGCGCGGCGTCGACGTCGAGGTGCACGAGGGCGAGATCGTCACCCTCATCGGCGCCAACGGCGCCGGCAAATCGACGCTGATGATGACCATCTGCGGCAATCCACGGGCGCGCTCCGGCGAGATCGTCTTCAACGGCGTCGACATCACCGGACGGCCGACCCACGAGATCATGCGCATGGCGATCTCGCAGGCCCCCGAGGGACGCCACATCTTCCCGCGCATGACGGTCATGGAAAACCTGCAGATGGGTGCCGTGGCCTCGGGCATCGAACACTTCGACGAGGACCTGGCACGCGTCTACGAGATCTTCCCGGTGCTCCAGCAGCGCGCCGGGCAACGCGGCGGCACGCTGTCGGGCGGCGAACAGCAGATGCTGGCCATCGGGCGCGCGCTGATGAGCCGGCCGCGCCTGCTGCTGCTCGACGAGCCGTCGCTCGGTCTGGCGCCGCTGATCGTGCGTCAGATCTTCGGCGTGCTGCGCGAGCTCAACGAGCGCGACGGCCTGACCGTGTTCCTGGTCGAGCAGAACGCCTATCACGCGCTGCGCCTCGCCCATCGCGGCTACGTCATGGTCAATGGCGCGATCTCACTGACCGGCACCGGCGAGGAACTGCTGGCCCGCGAGGAAGTGCGCCGGGCCTATCTCGAAGGCGGCCACCACTAGGACCCGGGAACGAACATGGACGTCATCTACCAGACCAACATCGTCGACTTCCTGCTGGTCACCACGTTTCTCGGCGGCGGCGCCGCCTATCTGGTCGGGCGCGCCATGGCCTACATCTGGGCACCGAGAACGTTGTTGGTCGTCTACACCGGCTTGCTGACCGCCGCCGTGCGCTTCATCCACTATGCCCTGTTCCACGGCACGCTTCTGTCCCTGCATTACTTCGTCGTCGACCTGGTTGTGCTTGCCGTGCTGGCAGCCCTTGGCTACCGCATCACGCGCGCCGGCCAGATGGCCAGCCAGTATGGCTGGCTCTACAAGCGCACCGGGCCCCTCACCTGGCGGCGAACTTCTTCTGCCGGTGACGGAGCGCCGGAGGGCGTCTGAGCCGGAAACGCTTGAGAATCGGGCCGCTCGCGTAGTGGCAGGATTGTTTGAACTGATATAGTTTGAATTTAGTGGGGAAATGGACCCTGCTAAGAGCACGGTGCCGTCCAGGCACCAAGTACAGAAGGGACCAAAGTATGAGGAAAATGTTGAAGGCCGGTATTGCCTTGTCGTTCACCTTGGCAATCGCCGGCGTTGCTCGCGCTGACATTCTCATCGCAACGGCCGGTCCGATGACCGGCCAGTACGCCGCCTTCGGTGCGCAGCTCAAGGCCGGCGCAGAACAGGCCGTCGCCGACATCAATGCCGCCGGCGGCGTTCTTGGCCAGAAGCTCGTCCTCGAAGTGGGTGACGACGCTTGCGATCCGAAGCAGGCGGTGGCCGTCGCCAACCAGCTCGTCGCCAAGGGCGCCGTGTTCGTCGCCGGGCATTTCTGCTCCGGCTCGTCGATCCCGGCTTCGTCGGTCTACTCGGACGCCGACGTCATCCAGATCTCGCCGGCTTCGACCAACCCGAACTACACCGACGAGCGTCCCGGCCCCGGCACGTTCCGCGTCTGCGGCCGTGACGACCAGCAGGGCGAGATCGCCGGCAAGTTCCTGGCCGAGCACTTCAAGGACAAGAACATCGCGATCATCGACGACAAGAGCACCTATGGTAAGGGCCTTGCCGACCAGACCCGCAAGTTCATGAACGAAGCGGGCAAGAAGGAAGTGCTCAACGAGTCCTATAACGCCGGCGAGAAGGACTACACCGCGCTCGTCTCCAAGCTGAAGGCCAACAACATCGACGTGCTCTATGTCGGCGGCTATCACCCTGAAGCCGGCCTGATCAAGCGCCAGATGGTCGACCAGGGCATGAAGACGGTCCTGGTCTCCGGCGACGCGCTGGTCACCGACGAGTACTGGCAGATCACCGGCGACGCCGGCAACGGCACGTTCATGACGTTCTCGCCGGACCCGCGCAAGAACCCGGAAGCCAAGCCGGTCGTCGACGAGCTGCAGGCCGCCGGCAAGACCGCCGAGGGCTATTCGCTCTACACCTACGCCGCGGTCAAGATCTGGGCGGAGGCCGTCACGGCCGCCGGCTCGACCGACTTCGGCGCGGTCACCGACAACATGTACAAGACGACCTTCAAGACCGTTCTCGGCGACCTGAACTTCGACAAGAAGGGCGACGTCACCCTGCCCGGCTATGTCGTCTACGAGTGGAAGGACGGCAAGTACGACTACATGCAGATGTAGTCTCGTCGCATCGATCGCCTTCCTAAGGCGATGCAGGAACCCCGGCGGCCACGCCGGGGTTTTTGTTTGCCTTCTCGGCGTCGCGGTTGCAGTTTGGCGGCCATGGATTTGCTTGAAGGACCGCTGCCCGTGCCCGCCGCCGCCCGTATCGCCGCCTGCCTGATCGCCGTCTCCGGCCTGCTGGCCGCCGGGCTGGCACGGGCCGACACGATCATCGGCGTCGCCGGTCCGATGTCGGGCAGCTTTGCCGTTTTCGGCGAGCAGATGCGCGACGGCGCGGCGCAAGCGATTGCCGACATCAACGCGGCCGGCGGCGTCAACGGCGCCCAGCTCGCCGTGCAGGCGATGGACGACAAGTGCGACCCCAAGACCGCCGACGCCGTCGCCAACCAGCTTGCCGGCAAGGGCGCCGCCATGGTCGTCGGCCATCTTTGCCTCGGCGCGTCGCTGGCCGCCGCCTCGGTCTACGTGGCCAACCGGATCGTCGAGATCTCGCCCGCCACCACCTGGCCGGACTACACCGACAAGCGGCCGGGCCCGGGCATCTATCGCGTCTGCGGCCGTGACGACCAGCAGGGCGTCGTCGCCGGCGAAGCCATCGCCGAGCGCTTCCCCGACAAGGCAGTCGCCGTCTTCGACGACCGCAGCCCCTACGGCAAGGCACTGGCCGATGCCACGCGGCGCGCCATGAACGCGGCGGGCAAGCGCGAAGCCTTCACCGCGGAATACGATCTCGGCCAGCGCGATTTCACCGCCCTGGTGGAGCGTCTGCAGGCGGCCAATATCGGCGTCGTCTATATCGGCGGCTACCCGACTGAGGCCGGCCTGATTGCCCGCCAGATCCGCGCCCTCGGGCTCGACACGGTGATCGTCGGCCCCGATGCGCTGGTGACCGACGAATATCGCGACGTCGCCGGCGACGCGGCCGAGGGCACGCTGGTCACCTTCGCTCGCGACGCGCGCCACAATCCCGGCGCCGCCGACGTGGTGGCCGCCTTTCGCGCCAAGGGTGTCGAACCGGAGGGCTACGTCCTGCCCAGCTACGCGGCCGTGCAGGTCTGGGCCGAGGCGGCGACGACGGCCGCGTCGAACGGCTACGACGCCGTCGTCAAGGCGATGGACAGCCGCCAGTTCCCGACCGTGCTCGGCGATCTCAGCTTCGACGCCAAGGGCGACATGTCGCTCCCCGGCTTCGTCCTCTATGAGTGGCGCGGCGGCCGGCTCGGCGCCGCCGGCAGCTGATGGCGCGTCTACGAGCGGAAACGACCTCGTGAAGAACCTGCTCACCGATGTCGCCGGCCTCAGCGTCGGCCATGCCGACGATGCCAAGCTCAAATCGGGCGTCACGGTGGTGCTCTGCGCCGAGCCGGCGGTTGCCTCGGCACACGTCATGGGCGGCGCGCCGGGCACCCGCGACACCGACCTGCTGGCGCCCGAGCAGACTGTCGCAACGGTCGATGCGGTGGTGCTCTCCGGCGGCTCGGCCTTCGGCCTGGAAGCGGCCAGCGGCGTCATGGCGGGTCTGGCTGAAGCCGGCCGCGGCCTCGCCGTCGGCCCGGCCCGGGTGCCGATCGTTCCGGCGGCCATCCTCTTCGATCTCTTGAATGGCGGCGACAAGAACTGGGGCGGTGCCTCCCCCTACCCCGCCCTCGGCCGTGCCGCGCTCAACGCCGCGGCGGAGGATTTCGCCCTCGGCAGCGTCGGCGCCGGCGCCGGCGCCACCACGGTCAACCTCAAGGGCGGTCTCGGCTCCGCCGCCATGCGGCTCGATAGCGGCATCACCGTTGCCGCGCTCGCCGCCGTCAACGCGCTCGGCCAGGCGACGGTCGGCGACACCGCCCACTTCTGGGCATCGCCGTTTGAACGTGAGGGCGAGTTCGGCGGCCTCGGCCCGCCGCCCGCCTGGCCCGCCGAGGCAACCGCGCTCAGCACCAAGGGGCAGAGGGAACTGGCGAGCACCACCATCGCCGTCGTCGCCACCGATGCGCGTCTGACCAAGGCGGAAGCCAAGCGGCTGGCCGTCATGGCCCATGACGGCTTCGCCCGTGCGCTATGGCCGTCGCACACGCCGATGGACGGCGACATCGTCTTCGCACTGGCCACCGGCCGGTCTGAGGCGGCGGCGGACATGATCGCCATCGGCGCCGCCGGAGCGGCGTGCATGGCCCGCGCCATCGCCCGCGGCGTCTACGCGGCAACCCCGGCGCCCGGCGACCTCGTCCCCACCTGGCGCGAGAAATTCGGCTAACCGCAGATTGCAACGCGTCCCGAAATGAAACCGCCCCGGCTGTCGCTGGCCGGGGCGGTGAAAACCAGTGCGGTACGCAGTACCTATCCGCGAGGATGACTATGCCGCCACATAGTTAGCGGACGATTAATGCAACCGAGAAAATTCTTCACATCAATCCGAACAGGGCGAGGAACAGAACCGCCTGCGCCAGGAAGCCGACGGCGAAGGCCAGCGTACGAATGACGGGAAGGCCCATCGCATAGACCACGAGGTGGACGAGCCGCGCCCAGAAGTAGATGGCCGCTGCCGCCACCGTCGCCGCCGTCGAGATGTTGAGAGCGTGCAGCATGAGGACCAGCGGCGCGAATACCACCAGGTTCTCGACCGCATTGTAGTGTGCCGCCTTCATGCGCTCGGCCCAGTCCGACTGCGCCGGCAATTCCGGCCCCGGATTGCCAAGCGTTGCCATCAGACCGCGCGTGGCGATTCGATCGAGGATGTAGGGCACCCAGATCAGCCCGGTCAGCGCCACCGTCAGTGCCAGCCAGAAGAATTCCTGACTCATCGATGTTCTCCCGTTTGGGCGGCGCTTTGCCGGTCCCCGGCTTGCAGGCTGCTGACCTGCCGGGCGCGGTCCGCATCAGGCCATTGCCAGGGACTTCGCCGCCCTTGTGATTGCACCCGGCGGGCTTGCATGATACCGCCGATCCCATGGATCGCCGAGTTCTCATCGCACCGTCTATCCTGTCCGCCGATTTCGCCCGCCTGGGCGAGGAAGTGCATGCCGTTGACGCCGCCGGCGCCGACTGGATCCACGTCGACGTCATGGACGGCCACTTCGTTCCCAACCTCACCATTGGACCGGGAGTCGTGCGGGCGATTCGGCCGCATACGCAGAAGCCGCTCGACGTCCATCTGATGATCGCCCCGGCCGATCCCTACCTCGCCGCCTTCGCCGAGGCCGGTGCCGACCGCATGACCGTCCATGTCGAGGCGGGGCCGCACATCCACCGCTCGCTGCAGACCATCCGTGCGCTCGGCAAGAAAGCCGGCGTGACGCTCAACCCGGGAACGCCGGCAAGCGCACTCGCCTATGTCCTCGACCTCGCCGACCTCGTTCTGGTGATGAGCGTCAATCCGGGCTTCGGCGGCCAGTCGTTCATTCCCGAATCGCTTGCCAAGATCGCCGAGATTCGTTCGATGATCGGCGGCCGCGACATCCTCATCGAGGTCGACGGCGGCATCACACAAGACAATGCCCGCGCCGTCGCCGAGGCCGGCGCCGACATTCTGGTGACCGGCTCGGCCATCTTCAACGGCGCCGGCACCTACAAGGACACGATCGCGGGGCTGAGGCGCGCCGCCGAGAGCATCGTGGCGTGACCATGCGGGTGGGCGCCATCGCCGCCGCCTGCGTCGTGAGCGCGCTTGCCTGCGGCACGGCCGCGGCCGGCGACTACGCCCAACGCGAGTTCCTCGGCTTCTCCCCCGACGGGCGCACCTTCGCCTTCGAGGAATACGGCGTTCAGGACGGCTCCGGCTTCCCCTATTCCAACATCTACGTGATCGACACGGCCAATGACGACTGGGTCGCCGGCACGCCGGTCCGCGTCCTCACCGAGGGCGAGCTGGCGCCGCTGGACAAGACCCGCGCCGAGGCGCGCGGCAAGGCGCAGCCGGTGCTCGATGCCCGCCAGGTCGGCAGCCCCGGCAACCTCGTCGCCAGCAATCCGCCGACCGAACTCTCCGCCGACCAGCATCACGTCATCTTCCTGCCACGCATGATCGTGCCGCTGGGCGGCTCGGCCTACGACCTGGCACTCACCGAGATCGCGCTGCCGGCGGAAGGCTGCCCCGACATGGGCCAGCCCTTCCACGGCTTTCGCCTGACGCTGACCACGGCCGCGGGCGGCACGCACACGCTGGCCAGCGACGCCGAGATCCCGTCGAGCCGCCACTGCCCGCTCGGCTACGCCATTTCCGACGTGCTCACCTATTATCCCTCCGGCGGCCCGCCGGTGCTTGCCGTGATCCTCGGCATGTACACCGTCGGCTTCGAGGGGCCCGACCGTCGCTTTCTGGCGGTGACTGCGCCGTTGCCGCAATAGGCGCCTTCGCCCTCACCTGTCGATTGTGAAGCCTGCCGCCCTCTGCTAGACCGCGCCGTAACCCCGACAACGGCAGGCCGAGCTCATGATCCCGCGCTATTCGCGCCCCGCCATGACGGCGATCTGGTCGCCCGAGACCAAGTTCCGCATCTGGTTCGAGATCGAGGCGCATGCCCTCGACGCCATGGCCGAGATCGGCGTGGTGCCGAAATCGGCCGCCGAGACCGTGTGGGCCAAGGGCCGCGACGCCACCTTCGACATTGCCCGCATCGACGCCATCGAGGCCGAGACCCGGCACGACGTCATCGCCTTCCTGACCCATCTCGCCGAAATCGTCGGACCGGACGCGCGCTTCATCCACCAGGGGCTGACCTCGTCGGACATCCTCGACACCTGCTTCAACGTGCAGCTCATGCGCGCCGCCGACCTGCTGCATCGCCGACATCGACGCGCTTCTCGGCGCGCTGCGCCGCCGCGCCCTGGAGCACAAGAACACCGTCACCATCGGCCGCAGCCACGGCATCCACGCCGAGCCGACCACGTTCGGCGTCAAGCTCGCCACCTTCTACGCGGAGTTCGCCCGCGCCCGCCGCCGCCTTCATGCCGCCCGCGAGGAGGTCGCCACCGCGGCGTTGTCGGGCGCCGTCGGCACATTTGCCAATGTCGATCCGCGCGTCGAGGAGTACGTCGCCGAGGCGATGGGCCTGCGCCCCGAGCCGGTCTCCACCCAGGTCATCCCGCGCGACCGCCACGCCATGTATTTCGCCACCCTCGGCGTGGTCGCCTCGTCGGTCGAGCATCTGGCCGTGGAAATCCGCCACCTGCAACGCACCGAGGTGCGCGAGGCAGAGGAATTCTTCTCGCCGGGCCAGAAGGGCTCCTCGGCGATGCCGCACAAGCGCAACCCGGTCCTCTCCGAGAACCTGACCGGGCTCGCCCGTCTGGTGCGCGCGACCGTGGTGCCGGCGATGGAGAATGTGGCGCTGTGGCACGAGCGCGACATTTCCCATTCCTCGGTCGAACGTGTGATCGGCCCCGACGCGACCGTCGCGCTCGATTTCGCACTCGCCCGCCTCGCCGGCCTGGTCGACAAGCTCGTCGTCTATCCCGAGCGCATGAAGGCCAATCTCGACAGCCTCGGCGGCCTCGTCCATTCGCAGCGCGTCATGCTGGCGCTCACCCAGCGCGGCGTCAGCCGCGAGAACGCCTACGCAATGGTCCAGCGCAACGCCATGCAGGCGTGGCAGGAGGGCGGCGACTTCCTGGCTCTGTTGAAGAACGACCCGGAAGTGATTCAGGCGATTCCGCAATCGGAGCTGACGGCGCTCTTCGATCTCGGCTACCACCTCAAGCACGTCGACACGATCTTCCATCGCGTCTTCGGCGCCATCGATTAGCCCTACGGCTCCCGCGCGGCCGTGAGCAGTTCACTGGCGCCGAGGGCCAGATAACCCGCGTCGGCGCCAAGTGCGATGAATCGATAGCCGAAATCGCGGAAGGTGCGCGCCCGCTCCGCCGTCGCCGCATAGATGCCGGCGATCTTGCCCGCCGCCGCAGCGCGCTCGGCAACGCGCCTGATCGGGGCGTCCACGGCAACCTTGCCCGGGCCGACCTGCCGGCCATCGGACAGCGACACCGACAGGTCGAATGGGCCGACGAAGACACCGTCGATACCCTCCACCGCCAGGATCTCGTCGACCGCGTCGAGCGCGCGTCGCGTCTCGATCATGGCGAAGGTCAGGCCGGTCCGGTTGGCGTTCGCCAGATAGTCGGGCGGCTGGTCGATGCCTGCCAACGTCATCGCCCGCGTCGGCCCCCAGCTTCTCTCGCCCAGGGGCGGATATTTGGTAACCGCGACGAGCGAGCGCGCCTCCTCCGCCGAATTGACCATGGGGGCGATGATCACCTCGGCCCCCATGTCGAGCGCGCGGCTGGCGGTGGCACCGTCGCCGAGGGGGATGCGCACGACCGCCGGCTTGCCGGCGAGCGCGATGGCGCCGATGCCGGTCATCACCGCGCCGGTGTCGAGCAGCCCGTGCTGCATATCGAGCAGCACACAGTCAAAACCGGTTCGTGCGACAGTTTCTGCAACCAGTGGCTCGGGCATCGACACCCAGCCGCTGTAGATCGTCTCGCCGTTGCGCAACCGGCCGGCGAGGACAGGCATGGACACCCGGGTTGGCTCCCTTGGATTCTTCTAGGT
The DNA here is from genome assembly GCA_963730325.1 of uncultured Alphaproteobacteria bacterium. GTDB lineage: Bacteria > Pseudomonadota > Alphaproteobacteria > Rhizobiales > Kaistiaceae > CAVSRC01. The sequence continues at coordinate 97,348 of CAVSRC010000014.1, forward strand.
CTTCTCCGAACGGATCTGTTCGATCGCTTGCGCCATCAACTCGTCCATGGTCCGTCGAATCTGATGGTCGGACTGGCTGACGCCGGCGGTATCGAAATCGGCACGGATCTTGCGAAACACGTCCTCATGACCCGCATGATCGAAGTCGGCAGCAACCACCAATTTGGCGTAATCCTCCGCGTCGGCACCCGTCTTGCCGAGCAGCGCCGCGGCCCACAGGCCAAGCAGCTTGTTGCGTCGCGCGTGAGCTCTGAACTGAAGCTCCGCGTCATGCGCGAACTTGCTCTCGAAGGCATCCTCACGCTTGTCGAAGGTCGTCATCCTGCGGCTCCGGCTACCGGTGGGGGCGGACTTGCATATCGTCTGGCATAGCCTAAATCAACGCTGTCGGCGACCCAACCATTGCCGCAGTGACGCTGTGGACCGGCGTGGCTCATTGTGCATTGCGGGCCGATCGCATAATGTCCGCCCCGCGGCACCGTTCGGTCGCTTGAGTTGGGCGCAGGTTGTTGTCGTAAAACACTTTTTTCGCCCGGGACCCGTCTGATGGATTTTCACAAACCGCGGTATGTGCCCATGAACCGGCGTCGGCGTGTCTACGAAGGCAAGAGCAAGATTTTGTTCGAAGGACCCGAGCCCGGCACGCTCGTGCAGTTCTTCAAGGACGACGCCACCGCCTTCAACAAGAAGAAGCACGAGATCGTCGACGGCAAGGGCGTCCTCAACAACCGCATCTCCGAGCACATCTTCACCCATCTCAACCGCATGGGCATCCCGACCCACTTCGTGCGCCGGCTCAACATGCGCGAGCAGCTGATCCGCGAGGTCGAGATCATCCCGCTTGAGGTGGTGGTCAGGAACATCGCCGCCGGCTCGTTGTCCAAGCGCCTCGGCATCGAGGAAGGCACCGTGCTGCCGCGCTCGATCATCGAGTTCTACTACAAGAGCGACGAGCTCGACGATCCGATGGTCTCCGAGGAGCACGTCACCGCGTTCGGCTGGGCCAGCCCGCAGGAGATCGACGACATGATGGCGCTCGCCATCCGCGTCAACGACTTCCTCTCCGGACTCTTCCTCGGCGCCGGCATCCAGCTCGTCGATTTCAAGATCGAGTGCGGCCGCCTGTGGGAGAACGAGATGATGCGGATCGTCGTCGCCGACGAGATCTCGCCCGAACTCGTGCCGCCTGTGGGACGTGCAGACCAAGGACAAGCTCGACAAGGACCGTTTCCGCCGCGACATGGGCGGGCTGGTCGAGGCCTATCAGGAAGTGGCGCGGCGCCTCGGCATTCTGATCGAGCAGGACCGGCCCAAGGGCAGCGGCCCGGTACTCGTGCAGTAACCGGCGGCGACCACCCGTGAAGGCCCGTCTCACCGTCACGCTGAAGCAAGGCGTCCTCGATCCGCAGGGCAAGGCGATCGAGGGGGCACTCGCCGCCCTCGGCTTTTCCGGCATCGAGGGCGTGCGCCAGGGCAAGATCTTCGACATCGAGCTTGCCGAAGCCGACCCGGCCAAGGCCGAAGAGACGCTGAAGGCGATGGGCGAGAAGCTGCTCGCCAATACGGTGATCGAAGACTACCGCGTCGAACTGGTCTGACGCCCCTCCCCGCCCCGGCTTTCGCCGCAATTGCCCGCCACAAGACCGGCCGGGGGCGACTGCAACGAACCAAGGCCGATGCGTCCGCTTGCCCTTCTTGTCGCGTTTCTCCTCCTTGCACCCGCCGCTCATGCCAAACCGCCGCAGGTGAACGGCCTCGCCTGGATCGGCGATTTGGAACTCCGTTTCGACGCCGGCCGCTGGGACGTGAACGGGGCGGAGACGGCCTACGACGTCTATTGCAAGGCCTACGACTGCTTCCATACGACGATCGCCATCACCATCATCGACCGGCCGGACGCCTGCACGCCTGAGGTGCTGGCCTTCAAGGACGCGCGCCCGTCATTTCCGGGCCGCACCGACGGATTCAGCCACACCGGCCTGACCTTCCTCATCGCCGAGGGCGATTTCGGCTGCCGCAACCTCGCCGGCGGGCCGGTCCGCGCCTGCACCACCTACGCCGGCAAGACCTACCTGTTCGATGCGCCCGGCCAGCACTGCCACACGCATTTCAAGGCTCCCGCGCGCGTCGACGAGATCCTGCAGGGGCTGAGACCGCGATGAAGGCGCTGGCGATCCCGGCCATCCTGCTGGCGGCCACGGCGGCCGCCCATGGCGAAGCGGCCAGCATGCGGCTCGGCAGCATCGCCATCGACTACGACCCTGCGCGCTGGGAGGCGATCGCAGGCCCCCCCGGCGATCGCGAGACCCGCATCTTTCGCTGCCTGGGCGCCGATTGCCGCAGGATCGGGGGCGACACGCCGGTTGTCGCCGTTTACCGGAGCGAATCCGGCTCGCCGACCACCGAGGTCCCCGCCGAACGGCAGAATTGGCGGGACGTGGTGCCGCTCTGGGACGAGGCCGGCGCCGAACGGACCTTCGGCGGGGTCCGCTTCACCGCCTACGCCGCCGGCAGCCGCTGCCGCGCCTACGTGCCTTCCGAGCTTCGAGCCATCGGCACGCTCGGCAGCCGCTCTTACGTCTTTTCCAGCGGCTTCAACGCCGGCTGTATCGGCCGCGCCAATGTCGGCCGGGAGCGGTTCGAAGAGCTGCTTGAGGGCGTGCGGGCGGTGGAAGACGGGGCGAAATAGCCCTGCGCGACGGCCTGCCCCTTCCCATCCGCGCCGAATCGTCTAAGCGTCTTGCTGCAGGCGTTGTGCGACGCAATGCCAGGATTTCGGAAGGGCTCCAGTGAAATCCGCCGTCGTCATCTTTCCCGGCTCCAATCGCGACCGCGACATGATCGCGGCGCTGGAGAAGATCACCGGCAGCCGCCCGGCAATCGTCTGGCATGCCGACAGCGACATGCCGGAAACCGATCTGATCGTGTTGCCCGGCGGCTTCTCCTATGGCGACTATCTGCGCTCCGGCGCCATCGCCGCCCGCGCCCCGGTGATGCGCACGGTCGCCGAGCGGGCCGAGGCCGGCGTGCCGGTGCTCGGCATCTGCAACGGTTTCCAGATCCTGTGCGAAGCGGGACTGCTCCCCGGCGTTCTGATGCGCAATGCCAGCCTGCGCTTCATCTGCCGCGAGGTGCATCTCAGCGTCGAGACCGCCGACACGCTGTTCACCGGCCGCTACCGCAAGGGCCAGGTTCTGCGCTGCCCGGTCGCTCACGGCGACGGCAATTACCGCTGCGACGACGATACGCTGGCCCGCCTGAACGGCGAGGACCGCGTCGCCTTCCGCTATGTCGACGCCGCCGGCGAACGCACCGCCGCCGGCAACCCGAACGGTTCGCTCGACGACGTTGCCGGCATTCTCAACGCGCGCCGCAACGTTCTCGGCATGATGCCCCACCCGGAAGACCTGATCGAAGACCTCCAGGGCGGCACAGACGGCCGCAGCCTGTTCGAGAGCGTCGCCGGCACCTTTGCGAGCGCCGCATGAAGACGAAATCCGCTCTCTTCGCCACCCTCGCCCTCGCGGCGGCCCTCTCCGGCTGCCAGATGGCCGGGGGCGGCGGCACCGGCACCGCCGATTTCTCCAACGAGGCCTATAACCTGTCGGTGCGGCTGGCCGATTCGATCGGCCGCTGCTGGTTCGCCGGCGGCGACGCCACCTTCGCCGGCTACGTCTATACGCCCGAGCGCAACGCCGCCGTCTCGCGCATCCTGATCGTCAGGAAGGACAACCCGACCGGCCTGCCGGCGCTGGTGATCCAGCCGGTGAACGGCTCCAGCGCCACCGTCTTCGGCCCCCTGGCGGATTCGGCCGCCGGTCCGCGCATCCGCGCCGATGTGGCGCGCTGGTCCAAGGGCGGAACGGGCTGCACATGAACGCCCCTGCCCGCATCACCCCCGACCTCGTCGCCGCCCACGGGCTGAAGCCCGACGAATACGACCGCATCCTCAAGCTCATCGGGCGCGAGCCGAGCCTGACCGAGCTCGGCATCTTCTCGGCCATGTGGAACGAGCACTGCTCGTACAAGTCCTCCAAGACCTGGCTCAGGCTGCTGCCGACCGGGGGCCCGCGCGTCATCTGCGGCCCCGGCGAGAATGCCGGCGTCGTCGATATCGGCGACGGCGAGGCCGTCATCTTCAAGATGGAGAGCCACAACCACCCCTCCTATATCGAGCCCTATCAGGGCGCGGCGACCGGCGTCGGCGGCATATTGCGCGACGTCTTCACCATGGGCGCGCGGCCGATCGCCTCGATGAATGCGCTGCGCTTCGGCGCCCCGGAGCACCCCAAGACCCGCCACCTGGTCGCCGGCGTCGTCGCCGGCATCGGCGGCTACGGCAACTCCTTCGGCGTGCCCACCGTCGGCGGCGAGGTCGGCTTCCACAGCGGCTACAACGGCAACATCCTCGTCAACGCCTTTGCGGCGGGCATCGCGAAGACCGACGCCATCTTCTATTCGCGCGCCTCCGGCGTCGGCCTGCCGGTGGTCTATCTCGGCTCCAAGACCGGCCGCGACGGCATCCACGGCGCCTCCATGGCTTCGGCCGTTTTCGACGACGACAGCCACGAGAAGCGCCCGACCGTGCAGGTCGGCGACCCCTTCTCGGAGAAGCTGCTGCTCGAAGCCTGCCTCGAACTGATGGCCTCCGGCGCGGTGGTGGCGATCCAGGACATGGGCGCCGCCGGCCTCACCTCCTCGGCCGTCGAGATGGGCGCCAAGGGCGATCTCGGCATCGAACTCGATCTCGACAAGGTGCCCTGCCGCGAGACCGCCATGACCGCCTACGAGATGATGCTGTCGGAGAGTCAGGAGCGCATGCTGATGGTGCTCCGGCCGGAGAAGGAGCCGGAGGCCGAGGCGATCTTCCGCAAATGGGGCCTCGACTTCGCCATCGTCGGCAAGACCACCGACGATTTGCGCTTCCGCGTCCTGCACAAGGGCAAGGTGGAAGCCGACCTGCCGATCAAGGAGCTCGGCGACCAGGCGCCGCGCTATGACCGGCCCCATGTGGCGCCGACTGCGCCGCCACCGCTCGACCCGAAATCGATTCCCGCATCAAGGGATTGCGGCGAAGACCTGATTCGAATTCTGAGCACGCCGGACATGAGCTCGCGCCGCTGGGTGTGGGAGCAGTACGACACGCTCATCGGCGGCGACACGGTTCAGCGCCCCGGCGGCGATGCCGGCGTGGTGCGCGTCGGCGATGGCGGCAAGGGCCTCGCCTTCTCCGTCGATGTGACGCCGCGCTATTGCGCCGCCGATCCCGCCGAGGGCGGCAAGCAGGCGGTCGCCGAATGCTGGCGCAACCTGACCGCCGTCGGCGCCGAGCCGCTGGCGATCACCGACAATCTCAATTTCGGCAATCCGGAGAAGCCCGAAATCATGGGCGCGTTCGCCGCCGCGGTGAAAGGCATCGCCGCGGCGTGTCAACACCTCGCCTTCCCCGTCGTCTCCGGCAACGTGTCGCTCTACAACGAGACCAACGGTGTGGCGATCCCGCCGACGCCCTGCATCGGCGGCGTCGGACTGGTGGCGGACGTCGGCCGCATCGCCCGTATCGGCTTCGCCAACGAGGACGAGGCCATCCTGCTCATCGGCGCACCAAGCCAGTGGGGCACCCATCTCGGCCGCTCGGTGTGGCTCAGCGAGATCGCCGGCCGCGAGGACGGCCCGCCGCCGCCGGTCGACCTCGACCACGAGAAGCGCGTCGGCGATTTCGTCCGCAGCCTGATCCGCGATGGGCTGGCCACCGCCGTCCACGACTGCTCCGACGGCGGGCTGGCCGTGGCGCTGGCCGAAATGGCCATGGCGTCGGGCATCGGCGCCACCGTCAACCAGGTGAACGATCATTCGCCGGTGGCCACCTTCTTCGGCGAGGATCAGGGCCGCTATGTCGTCACCGTCCACCAGGACAACCTGGAGCATGTGTGGGAGCGCGCCGGCACGGCGAAGTGGGCGCCGGACACCATTTTCGCGCCGTGGATCGGCAACACCGGCGGCACGGAACTGAAGCTCGGCGAGGCGGCCGGCATCCCACTTGCAAAGCTCCGCGAAGCCTATGAGACTTGGTTCCCGGACTACATGGCCGGCGGCGCCTCGTAACCGGCCCGTCGGCAAGGAGGCCGACCATGGCGATGAACGCCAGCGACATCGAGACCCTGATCAAGGCCGCGTTGCCCGACGCCCGGGTGGCCATCCGCGACCTCGCCGGGGACGGCGATCACTATGCCGCCGAGGTCGTCTCCGAGGCCTTCCGCGGAAAGAGCCGCGTGCAGCAGCACCAGCTTGTCTATGACGCGCTGAGGGGAAAAATGGGCGGCGCGCTGCACGCGCTGGCCCTGCAGACCAGCGCCCCGGACTGAGTTCGCTGCCATCGGGACCCGCATCCGCGCCGGCTCCAGCGGCCCGCCCGCCTCCGCCGGAGCACGAAATTCCTCATTCGGCCGCCGGCCGGCAACGGCCTTCTCCGATGCTTGCATTGCGAAACGCCGGTCCGCGCCCTATCCTTGTTCTAAACAAGGCCCCGACGGCCCACACGTAACGGAGACTTCCCGATGAGCGACGTCAAGGCATGGATCGACAGCGAGGTGAAAGCCAATGATGTCGTCCTGTTCATGAAGGGGACGCCGACCTTCCCGCAATGCGGCTTTTCCAGCCAGGTGGTTCAGATCCTCGATTACCTCGGCGTCGACTACAAAGGCGTCAACGTTCTCGAGAACGCCGACATCCGCCAGGGCATCAAGGACTATTCCAACTGGCCGACGATCCCGCAGCTCTACGTCAAGGGCGAGTTCGTCGGCGGCTGCGACATCATCCGCGAGATGTTCCAGGAGGGCGAGCTGCAGCCGCTGTTGAGCGAGAAAGGCATCGCCTTCGCCGCGCCCCAGGGCCAGTCGGCCTGAACTGGCGGCGGCCCGCCTTGGTCGCCATTCTGGTTATAGCAACGCTGATCGACTTCGCGCTTGCCGCGCTTCTCGTCGGCGTGTCCGGCTTCATCCTCGAAGGCGTCAACAATACCGGGCCGGAGATGCCGGCGGCGGCGATGCTGGTCGCCTTCATCATTTTGTGCGCCGCGGCTCCCTTGGCTGCCTGGATAATGCGCAAGCGCGCCATTCGCCCGAGCGTCACCCTTGCCCTCGCCTATGCCCCGATCGTGGTCGCGGCACTCGTGCTGGTCGCCGAACCCTACTTCGCCTGAGCGGACCGCCGCTAGAATCCGATTGTCACCCGCCCGGTCAACGCGTGGTCCTGCACGCCGTCGCCGATCTCGCCCGAATAGCTGAGCCGGCCAACCGCCCGCGGCCCGAGTGCCGCAACGAGGCCAAGGTCGAGTTTCAGCACGTCCGCCGCCCGCGGCGTCCCGGCAATGGTGAACGGCGTGCCACCCGCGAAAGCGAGGTCCGAGGTCGGCGCGAGCCCGCCGAAGGCGTGTTGCCAGGCGATGGCGCCGGTGAGCCACGCCGAAGTGCCGCCGAGGTCGAGCGGCCGGTCGTAACGCAGGCCGAGCGTGGTGAGGGTCGTTGACGCATGGCTGGTGGGCGCGCTCAGCGCCGCGGCACCACCCCGCTCGGTGAAGCCGTCGACATCGGCACCGACCCAGGCGGCCCCGGCGAAGGGTTCCAGCTTCGCGCCGCCGAGAGCAAACGGCCGCGCCACTTCGCCATAGACCTGCATCGTGCGGGCGCCATAGGCCGCCGTCAGCGTGTCGGTGTATCCCGGGAAGGCCACGCCGCGGCGGGTCGCGATGTCCTGCCAGGCGATTGCGGCGCCGCCGCGCACGGCGAATGCGCCACCGTCCAACCCGCCATAGGCCGCCAGGTGGGTGCCACTGACCGACGCGGTCGAAGCCCGGGCTGGCTCGTCAATCGTTGCCGCGTCAACGCCGGTCGCGACGCCGAAACGCCAGCCGCTGTCACCGGTCCAGTCGCCGCCAGCGAAGAAGCCGCCGATCTGCCGGTCGAGGCCGGCCGCGTTGCCGTCGCCGGAGTGCGTGGCGTCGCTGCCGAAGACCTGGCCCCAGGCCGAGAAGCCGCCACCGCCCGGCGTGCCGGGCCAGGACGGCATCGCCGGGCGCGCCGCCGGGCTGGCATAGGCGAGCGGCGCCGGCTGGAAGAGCGCCGGATCGAGCCGCTCCCCCAGCCGACCGAGCGTTGCCTCGCGCATGAAGCGCGACTGGTCGAGCAGCGCGCCCTTGGTGCTGGCGTGGATCTCGCCGGAGAGTTGATCGAAAGCGCCGCGGGCGGTCGACGCATCGAGCGCCACGACCGCGTCGTAGACGCCGTTGCCGGGGCCGAGCGGCTGCACGCCCCCCGCAGCCGCCTTCTGGTTCGGCGTCTGCGCGACTGACGCGAAATCGGCGACGGTAGTGATCTGCAGCCAGACTTGATTGGCGATGGTCTGGTCAAGGGTGAAGTCGAGGAACGCCGAATTGTCCGTCACCCCTCCAAACTCTCCGCTGCGCGTGTGGGCGTCGAGGATGAGGTAGCGCGTGCCCGCGGTGTAGGTTCCGGGCGCCGCAGACACCGATACCATTGCGGTCGAGTCGACGATGGTCGCCGTGTCCTCGACGACAAGCTCGTCGGAATGTGACGGCTCGATCACGGCCGGCGGGTCTATCTGAACCGAGAACAGCGAATGGGGGCTGAAGATGACGTTCGCCACGGTGAGCGTGCCGATCGAATTACCCGGCGCGATCGTGCCGCCATTGGTCACCGTGCCGTTGATCGCGCCACTGCCGCCGAGAATACCGCCCGAGAGGATCGAAAGCGGGCCGATGCCGGTATCGATCGTCAGGTCCCCGTTGACCGCCAGGCGCCCGCTCGTGACCGTGGCGCTGGTCGTGAACGTACCCGTGCCGGTCAGCGTCCAGTCGGTGCCCTGCATGTCGAGCGTCTCGAAGCCCAGGAACTTCGCCGCCGATTCCGTGCCTGTGCCCTGGAGGACGAGGTTGTCGGTGCCGGTGCCGCCCTGGACGTTGCCGTTGAGCACCGAGCCAGTGCCGAGATTGAGCGTGTGGGCCGCGCCGCCGGAGAACAATATCGACTTGCCCGACCCGGTGCTTTCGACGGTGCCGGTGTTGGTCACCGTCGCGGCGCCGGTGATCAGCAGGCCGTCGAACGGGGAACTGACGGTGCCCGTATTGGTGACGCTGCCGCCGCCACCCAACTCGACCGCCGCGCCGCGGGTCGACGTGATCGAGCCGTCATTGATGAGGGTCAGCGGCGTGCTGCCGTTCGTCCAGATACCGTTATACGCGCCGTAGATCGTACCGCTGGCATTGTTGGTGATCGACCCGGCCCCGCCCTGGATCACCACGCCGGTGGCAAAGGAGCTGCCGGTATTGCTGATTTCTCCGGAGTTGACGACCGACCGCGATGTCCCGCCGCTGAGCGAGACCGCCCCCTGGCTCGAAGCCGAGGTGATGTGCCCGCCGAGAAAATTGGTGACAATCCCGCCGCCGTAGAGCGCGACGCCATCGGCAAACGTGCCGCCGGTGATCGTGCCGTAATTGTTGACAAAGCCCTCGCCGATTCCGCTGTAAGGGTAGTCGTAGTCGCCAAGTTCGATGGCGCTGTTGAACCCCGTGGCTGTGATGATGGCTCCGGCGGCGTTGTTGATCGTACCGCCGAGCAGGAACTGCAAGGCGGGTCCCCCGGTCACCGAACCGTCGTTGTTGACCGTCCAGACGCCGGTGGTCGACGAAATGGTACCCGACACGCTGACCGCACTGCCGACATGGGCCGAACCGGGGCCCGCACCGAGATCAACCGGGCCCGTGATCTCGACGTCGGCGGCCTGCGACCGGCCATCGCCGATGACGACGGCGGCGAGCAACGCCAGAAACATCCCGGCTCTTGCACCGGGCCCCCTCCGCAGTATCTGCATCAAACGCACCCCGAACCCCCGACACAACCCTGCCCGGCGGCGGTGGAAACGTGCCGACTCGCGGAAGAGCCTGGAGCGATGCTAGGATTTGCCGAGGCGCCCCCCAAAAGGGCATGTCGGGACGTTTCGGGGCATTTCAGGACATGGCGACGGATACCGGCAACCACCTACCGCCTGATCGGCGCCTCAACAGCTGGAAGGAGATTGCCGCCTACTTCGGCAAAGACGAGCGCACCGTCAAAAGGTGGGAGGGGCAGCGCGGCCTGCCGGTGCATCGGCTCCCCGGTGGCGCCCGCAGAACCGTGTTTGCCTATGCCAGCGAATTCGAGGCATGGCTCAAGGCGCCGGCCGCGCCCGAACCGACGCCGGCGGCAGTAGACGTCCCGGATACCGCGCCTGCGCGCGCGATGCCGCACAGAGGCCTCGCCATTTTCGCTGCAGGCCTCGCCGTTGCCGGGCTCATCGTGGCGGCGCTAATCGTCGAACCAACCCGGACGCGGGAGCCTGGCCCGGCAGCCGGCGTTGCGGCGGGCCGTCCGCCGCTGCACCAACCGTCCGCGGAAGCGCGCGACCTCTATCTGACGGCCGTCTTTCATTGGGAAAGTCGCACGCCTGAGGGTCTCCGGCGCTCGGTCGACCTGTTCAATCAAGCCATTGCCAAAGATCCGAACTATGCCGCCGCCTATGTCGGTCTGGCCAACGCCTACAATCTTCTCAGCCAGTACACGGTCATGCGGCCGGAGATCGCCTATCCGCTTGCGGCAGATGCCGCCCGCAAGGCGCTTCAACTCCATAAGCGATCGGCCAGCGCCTATAGCGCGCTTGCCTTCACCACCTTCTACTGGTCGCATGACATCGATACCGCCGAAGCCCTCTTCAGGAAGGCGCTGACGCTCGACCCGACCTCAAGCCAGACATATCACTGGTATGCGCTGGCGCTGATGCATACCGGCCGCATGGACGAACCCGTGCGCGCCATCGACAAGGCGCAACTGCTCGACCCCGTCTCGCGCTCGATCCTGGCCAACAAGGGCCTCATCTATTTCTATGCCGGGCGGAGCGCCGATGCGGTCGCTCTGCTCAAGGATCTGACGGCCAGCGCGCCCGAGTTCCAGCCGCCGCATTTCTATCTGGCAACGATCTATCTCGATCGCAGCCAGTACGTCGACTATCTCGACGAGTCACGGATCGCGGCCAGGCTCTCCGGAAACGCAGCCCTGGCTGAAACCATCGCGGCGGGCACTCAGGGCTACGCGCGGGGTGGCCCCAGCGAGATGTTCGCCCGCATGCTCGCCGCGCAGCAGGCGCAGCACGAAAGTGGCCGCGAGACGGCGTTCAATCTGGCGCGGACGGCGGCGCTCGCCGGCCTGACCGACGCCGCCTTCGGCTATCTCGACGAGTCGGTGAAAAAACGTGAACCCGACGCGCTGGGCATCCGCATCGACCCGTCGCTGAAGCCCCTGCGGGCCGATCCGCGCTTCGAGGCGCTTGCCGAGGCCGCCTTCGCCCCGCCAGCGGGACACGACGCTGGCGCCCTCTGAAAAGAAAAAGGCCGCCCACGGGGCGGCCTTTTGCGATCTTGGGGGGAAGATTCTCGCGGACTAGCGCGAATAGAACTCGATCACCAGCTGCGGCTCCATGTGCACCGGATAGGGCACGTCGGAGAGCGACGGTACGCGCACGAAGGTGGCGGTCATCTTGTTGTGGTCGGCGGCGACGTATTCCGGCACGTCACGCTCGGGCGACTGGATCGCCTCCAGAACCAGAGCGAGTTGCTTGGAGGCGTCCTTCACCTCGATCACGTCGCCCGGCTTGCAGCGATAGCTGGCGATGTTGACGCGGCTGCCGTTCACCCGGATATGGCCGTGGTTGACGAACTGGCGGGCGGCGAACACGGTCGGCACGAACTTGGCGCGATAGACGATCGCGTCGAGCCGGCTCTCGAGCAGCCCGACCAGTTGCTCCGAGGTGTCGCCCGTGCGGCGGTTGGCCTCGTAATAGACGTTCTTGAACTGCTTCTCGGTGATGTTGCCGTAGTAGCCCTTGAGCTTCTGCTTGGCGCGAAGCTGGGTGCCGAAGTCCGACACCTTGCCCTTGCGCCGCTGGCCGTGCTGGCCGGGGCCGTATTCGCGGCGATTGGCCGGGCTCTTGGTGCGGCCCCAGATGTTCTGGCCGTGGCGGCGGTCGATCTTGTATTTCGCCGAAGCGCGCTTTGTCATCGCGTAATCCCTTTGCAGGCGGGGTTAGGCGCCCTCCTCTGCCGGCCCTTGAGGGGCCCGCCGACAGGGGCAAAGGGGTTAAGCGTCCCTTTGACCCCACGGGTCGCATATAGAATCCGCGTCCGGCCGGTGGCCGAGGACGCGGCGGCAGGGTCATACCGGGCCGCCCCCCTTCTGTCAAACCGGCTCCAGGCCGATTTCCAAGAGAAGCGGCGCCAGAGCGGCCGGCCAGCCGCGCCCCGAGGTCAGCCATGCCTGCCCGCCCCCCGGCCCCGCATGGGCCTCGGCACCGAGCACCACCGCCGCGCGGCGGGCGATCGCCGGCGCCGGATCGATCCAGGCGACCGGCCACGGCGCCAGCCGCGCGAAGTGGCCGGCCAGGAACGGGTAATGGGTGCAGGCGAGCACGATGACGTCGGTGCGGGCCGTGTCGCGGGTAACGAAGGCGGGCGCGATCTCGGCCAGGATCGCGGCATCCTCCACCGCCTCGCCGCGCATGTGCGCCTCCGCCAGCGGCGCCAGCCGTGCCGAGCCGACCAGTTCCACCGCGCAATTCGCGGCGAACTTGCGGATGAGATCGCGGGTGTAGTCGCGCCGGATGGTGCCGGCGGTTGCGAGCACGCTGACGAGCCCGGAGCGGGTCTGCTCGGCCGCCGGCTTGATCGCCGGCACCGTGCCGACGATCGGCAGGCTGTGGCGGGCGCGGAGCGGCGGGAGCACCAGCGTCGAGGCCGTGTTGCAGGCGATGACCACGGCATCCGGCGCGTGGCGCGCAATGCGCTCGCCGACCAGACCGGCCACATGGTCGGTCAACGCCGCCTCCTCCCAGTCGCCATAGGGAAAGCCGGCGTCGTCGGCGACGTAGTCGATGGCAGCGCCGGGCAGGACGCGCCGGATCTCGCGGGCGACCGACAGGCCGCCAATGCCGGAATCGAAGACGAGAAGCTTCACCCGGCGTCCTCGTCGTCCGCCGTGCGCTCGGTGCTGGTGGTGCCGTCGGCGCGCACATGCGGCCGCGTCGGGCGCCGGTCGAGCGCCGCGATCATGCCGCGCAGCGTGCGCACCTCCTGCTCGCTGAGGCCCGCCCGCTGCAACATGGCGCGCAGCGCCAGCACCATGTGGCCGCGCTTCTCCGGCGGGCGGAAGAAGCCGGCGCGGTCGAGCGCGCCTTCCAGATGCTCGAACATGCGTATGAGATCGTCCTTGCCGGCCGGCGGCGCCACCTCGCCGGTGAACGGCACGCTCGCCGCCTCGTCGGCGAAGCCCGACAGCCGCCACTCATAGGCGACCACGATCACCGCCTGGGCGATGTTGAGGGAGGAAAAGGCCGGGTCGACCGGCAGCGTCAGAATGGCGTCGGCGAGCGCCACTTCCTCATTGGTGAGGCCGCTGCGCTCGCGCCCGAAGAGAACGCCCGCTCGCGTCCCGCCGGCCAACTGCGCCCGCATGGCGGCCGCCGCCGCACGCGGGCCGACCACCTCCTTCGACACCTCGCGCGGGCGGGCGGTGGTGGCCAGCAGATAGCCGAGGTCGGCGACCGCCTCCTCCACCGTTGCAAAGACCCGCGCCGTCTCGATCACCGGCGCCCGGCTCGACGCCGCCACCGCCTTCTCGTTCGGCCAGCCCTCGCGCGGATTGACGATCCTGAGGTCGGTAAGGCCGAAATTGGCCATGGCACGGGCGGCCGTGCCGATGTTCTCGCCGAGTTGCGGGGCGACCAGCACGACGGCCGGCCCGGCGGATTCCAGCGGAGTTTTGGGAAGATCAGACATCGGCGCCGTACCTAGCGCATTCCGCGCGCCAGCGGAATTGCCGCCTTTCCGGTCCGCCAACGGCGGGCCCGCCCGGTTCGTTGTAGAATGAGCGCGGACAAGTCCCGGCAGAGGAGGCCAACCATGACCAACACGTCCATGACACTGCCTGCCATCGCCCAGGTGCGCGAGCACTGGGGCTGGTTCCTTGTACTCGGTATCGTCTTCATCGTCGGCGGCGTCTTCGCCATCGCCATGCCGCTCTTCGCCAGCCTTGCCGTCGGCATCGTTCTCGGCTGGGCCTTCATCATCGTCGGCGCCGTCCAGGTCTTTCAGGCCTGGAGCGTCCGCTCGTGGGGCGGCTTCATCTGGCAGTTGATCATCGGCCTGGTCGTGCTGGTCGGCGGCATCGCCATGCTGATCAACCCGATCGTCGCCGCCGTCACCCTGACTCTGCTGATTGGCGCGATGTTCCTCGTCAAGGGCGTCATGCAGATCGTCTTCAGCCTGCGCTACCGGCCGCATTCCGGCTGGGTCTGGATCCTGGCCGCCGGCATCCTCGCTGTCATCGTCGCTCTGATGATCATCTTCTCCTGGCCGTTCTCCGGCCTGTGGGTGCCGGGCACGCTGGCCGGCATCTCGCTCATCTTCTCCGGCTGGAGCTATGTGATGATCGCCATGGCCGGGCGGCGGCTGGCATCCCAGTGATCGCTGCTCTCTGCTAGAATGGGCCTGTCCGTCGGGGTCGCCGTCGGCGACCCCCGCGGCCAGTGGGGGAAGACAGCCATGACCGCCTACAACGTCGTGCGCTTCCGGGTGAAACCCGGCCGCGAAAAGGACTTCGTGGACCACCATCGGGTGTTCCACGCCAGCGAGCTCAGGGGATTCCGCAAGGCTTCCCTGATCGAGACGGGTGAGCGCAGCTTTTGCCTCATCGGCGAGTGGGGCACGATGGAAGACATCGTGAGGGCCCGCCCGCAGATGATCGCCATGCTCGACGAGATGCGCGACATGCTGGAAGATCTCGGCGGTGGCCTGGGCGTCACCGACCCGGTGTCCGGCGACGCGGTTCTCGAAATGACCTAACGGGTTCCGACCGTTTCTTCACGTTGACGGACCGCGACGACCGTCGGGTCCGTCGCGCGGTGGCTTGCGTGCCGGCCGGGCGAGCCGACGGGAGGCTCCATCGTTTCGGTAACCGACCACGCGGCGTCTTGGCGGGCGCGGCGACGGCTGATATGAGACGCGCACTTCTCCCCCGCCTCCCGCCAAGACCGAAGGTTCCCCGCCCATGGCCAAAATCAAGGTTGCCAACCCCGTCGTCGAGATGGACGGCGACGAGATGACCCGCATCATCTGGCAGCTGATCAAGGACAAGCTGATCCGCCCCTATCTCGATATCGAGATGCTCTACTACGATCTCTCGATCGAGAGCCGCGACGCGACCGACGACCAGGTGACCATCGACGCGGCCGAGGCGGTCAAGAAGCACGGCGTCGGCATCAAATGCGCCACCATCACCCCGGACGAGGCGCGGGTGAAGGAATTCAACCTCAAGAAGATGTGGAAGTCGCCGAACGGCACCATCCGCAACATCCTCGGCGGCGTCATCTTCCGCGAGCCGATCATCTGCAAGAACGTGCCGCGCCTGGTGCCCGGCTGGACCCGGCCCATCGTCGTCGGCCGTCATGCCTTCGGCGACCAGTACCGCGCCACCGATTTCCGCTTCCCCGGCAAGGGCAAGCTGACCATCAAGTTCGTCGGCGACGACGGCGCGGTCATCGAGCACGACGTCTTCGACGCCCCCGGCTCCGGCATCGCCATGGCCATGTACAACCTCGACGACTCGATCCGCGATTTCGCCCGCGCCACCATGAACTACGCGCTGGATCGCAAGTTTCCGGTCTATCTGTCGACCAAGAACACCATCCTCAAGGCCTATGACGGCCGCTTCAAGGACCTCTTCCAGGAGGTCTTCGACGCCGAGTTCGCCGACCGGTTCAAGGCGGCCGGCATCACCTATGAGCACCGCCTGATCGACGACATGGTCGCCGCCTCGCTCAAATGGTCCGGCGGCTACATCTGGGCGTGCAAGAATTACGACGGCGACGTGCAGTCCGACACGGTCGCGCAAGGGTTCGGCTCGCTCGGCCTGATGACCTCGGTGCTGGCCACGCCCGACGGCAAGACGGTGGAGGCGGAGGCCGCCCACGGCACCGTCACCCGCCATTATCGCGAGCACCAGAAGGGCAACGCCACCTCGACCAACTCGATCGCCTCGATCTTCGCCTGGACGCGCGGCCTCGCCCATCGCGCCAAGCTCGACGACAATACCGACCTCGCCAGGTTCGCCGAGACGCTGGAGAAGGTCTGCGTCGCCACCGTCGAGTCGGGCTTCATGACCAAGGACCTGGCACTTCTGGTCGGCCCCGACCAGAAGTGGCTGACCACCGAAGGCTTTCTCGACAAGGTCGACGAGAATCTGAAGACGGCGATGGGCTGAGGCGCCCTTCGCCGGCCCGATGTTTCAGCATTGCGCGGCGCACCATCGGCGCATCGCCCGCTTGCCCGGCGGGGATTGCGCGCTAGATAATGGCGCGTAGGCTCGTTTCCTGCCTGCGCTTCCCTCACCACGGATATCTCCCATGCGCACCAAGCCTCTCGGCCGTACGGGCCTTCTCGTTTCCGAAATCTGCCTCGGCACCATGACCTTCGGCGGCCGCGGCGGCATCTGGACCCATATCGGCGACGTCGACCAGGCGGCTGCCGACCGCATTCTTGCCCGCGCCGCCGACGCCGGCATCAATTTCATCGACACCGCCGACGTCTATTCGGAAGGCTGGTCGGAGGAGATCACCGGCCGGGCGATGGCCAATTCGGGCCGCCCGCGCACCGATTTCGTGCTTGCCACCAAGGTGCTGGGCGCCACCGGCAAGGGCCCCAACGACCGCGGCGCCTCGCGCGGCCACATCATGGATGCGGTCAAGGCCAGCCTGAAGCGGCTCGGCACCGACTATATCGACCTCTATCAGATCCACGGCCAGGACGTGGTTGCCCCGGTCGAGGAGACCGTGCGCGCGCTCGACGATCTCGTGCGCCAGGGCCATGTGCGCTATGTCGGCTGCTCCAACTGGGCGGCCTGGAGGATCATGCAGGCGCTGGGCATCGCCGACAGCCACGGCTGGGCGCGCTTCGCCTCACTGCAAGCCTATTACACCATCGCCGGCCGCGATCTTGAGCGCGAGATCGCGCCGCTGCTTCAGGATCAGGGCGTCGGGCTGATGGTGTGGAGCCCGCTTGCCGGCGGCCTGCTCTCGGGCAAGTACAACCGCGACGGCAGCGGACCGGACGGCGCCCGCCGCGTCACCTTCGACTTCCCGATCGTCGACAAGGACAGGGCCTTCGCCTGCATCGACGCCATGCGGCCGATCGCCGAGGCGCGCGGCGTCTCGGTGGCGCGCATCGCCATCGCCTGGCTGCTGCACCAGCCGTTCGTGACCACGGTGATCGTCGGCGCCCGCAACACGGATCAGCTCGACGACAACATTGCCGCCGCCGAGATCCGGCTTACCGCCGAAGAGCTGGCGACCCTCGACGCGGTCAGCGCGCTGCCGGCGGAATATCCCGGCTGGATGATCGAACGGCAGAACGTCAGCCGCCTGCCGGGCTGAGCGCGCCCGCCCTTCTTTCGGCGGTTTCTTGCGGCACGGCGTGGGCTCTCTTCACCGGGGGCCATCCCGTGCGCCGCTTCTTTCGCCTGGTTCGTTTGCTCGTCCTGTTCGCTCTTGCGCTGGCGACCGCCGTCTTCGTGCTCAACACCAACCTGCTGGCGCCGAAGCCCACGGCGAGACCGCTGATCATCGCCCATCGCGGTCTCGGCCAGACCTTCCATCGTGAAGGGATCACCGGCGAGACCTGCACGGCAGAGCGCATCTTTCCACCGGAGCATCCCTATCTGGAAAACACCATCGCCGGCTTTGCCGCGGCCTTCGCCGTCGGCGCCGACATGGTCGAGTTCGATATCCACCCGACCAGCGACGGTCATTTCGTCGTCTTCCACGACTGGACGCTCGACTGCCGCACCGACGGCCACGGTGTCACCCGCGACCACACGCTGGCCGAACTGAAGGCACTCGACATCGGCTATGGCTACACTGCCGACGGCGGCAGGACGCTTCCCGTTTCGTGGGCTGGGCGTCGGGGCCATGCCGACGCTCGCCGAAGTCCTCGACGCTTTCCCCGACAAGCGCCTGCTGATCAACATCAAGAGCGACGATCCCGACGAAGGGCGCCGTCTGGCGGCACAACTCGCGCCGCTCTCACCCGCACGGCGAGCGCTGATCCAGGTCTATGGCGGCGGCAAGGCAATCGAGGCCCTGGCGGCAGCCCTGCCGGACATGACGGTGCTCGGCACCGACGCCGCCAGGCGCTGCCTGATCCGCTACGCACTCACCGGCTGGCTCGGCATCGTGCCGAGCGAATGCCGCCGCACGCTCTTCATGGTGCCGGTCAACTATGCCCGCTTCGCCTGGGGCTTTCCCAACCGGCTCACCGCCCGCCTTGCCGCCGCCGGCACGCGGGTCGTGCTCCTCGGCGCCTATGACGGCAGCGGCTTCTCCAGCGGCCTCGACACGGTCGCCGAACTCGACGCCGTGCCCTCCCGTTTCGACGGGCTGATCTGGACCAACCGGGTCGACCGCATCGCGCCGGCGCTTGCCGCCCGCTAGCCAGGCGGTCGGGCCGGCCCTTTCGCCTCGGGCGGCGGCGGAGGGTCGACCAGCCGCCTGATCTCCGCCTCGCGCTGCACCGACAGAAAGGTGTCGATGGCATCGTCCGGCAGGCCGAGGCCCGCCAGCACGCGACCGCCCAGTTGCAGGCTGCCCTCCAGCGCCTCCGGCACCACGCTCGTCGCTCCGGCTTCGGTCAGCAGGAAGGCGTGGTCGGGATCGAGCGCGCGGGCATAGATGGCCGCGGTCGGCCACGTCCTGCGGATCGCCCGCACCATGCGCTCCGCCGCCGCCGGCCTGTCCGGCGTCACCACGAAGGCGCGCGCCGCCGCGCCGCCGACCTGGCGCAGGATCTCGGTGCGGCTGGCATCGCCATAGAACACCGGCCTGCCCCTGGCCCGCGCCCTGGCCACCCGCTCGGTGTTGAGGTCGAGCGCCACATAAGCAATTCCCGTGGCGTCGAGCAGGCGGGCGACCGCCCGGCCAACCCGGCCGAATCCACCGATGACGACATGACCGGTGACCTCCGCGCTGGCCGGACCGGCACCATGACGGGCGCTGTCCCGTCGGGCGGCAAGCCGCGCGCTGATCTGCCGGCCGACCGCCGCCAGCACCGGCGTCGCCAGCATCGACAGCGCCGCCACCGACAGCAGGAACTGGTAGAAATCGGGCGTCAGCACGTTCGCCCGCCGCGCCAGGGTGAAGACCACGAAGGCGAATTCGCCGGCCCCTGCCAGCAGGAAGGCGGCCTCCGCCGCCACCGCCGGCTCGACGCCGAACAGGCGCGTCGCGCCGTAGATCGTGATGCCCTTGAAGACGAGCAGCGCCACCACGGCCGCGATCAGCACCAGGAAGTGCGATTGCAGGCTGGCCAGGTTGAAGCTCATGCCGACCGTCATGAAGAACAGGCCGAGCAGAAGTCCCTTGAAGGGCTCGATCTCCACCTCGATCTGGTGGCGGAACTCGCCGTCGCCGAGAAGCATGCCGGCGAGGAAGGCGCCGAGCGCCACCGACAGGCCGGCCATCTCCGTCAACAGCCCGGTGCCGATGGCGAGAAACAGCGCGATGGCGAGGACAAGTTCGCGGCTGCCGGTCGCCGCGGCGAGCCGCATCAGCGGCGTCACCACGAAGCGCCCGACCGTCAGGATCACCGCCACGGCGACAACCGCCAGGCCCAGCGCGCGCATGAGGGCAAACGGTATCGCGACCCCCTCGCCGCCCCCGAGCAGGCCGACGATGATGACGATGGGCACGACCATGAGATCCTGAAACAGCAGGACGCCGATGCACAGGCGCCCGACCGGTGCGGCGAAGCGGCGCTGCTCGATCATCACCTGCGAGGCGATGGCCGTCGACGACAGAGCCAGCGCCATGGCGACGACCACCGGCCCGACCACCCCACCGACGATCCAGGCGGCGGTGACGCCGATAAGGAGCATGGACAGGAAGACCTGCGTCGAGCCGATACCCAGCACCGTGCGCCGCATCGCCCATAGCCGGTCGAGCGAGAACTCCAGCCCGATGAGGAAGAGCAGGAAGATGACGCCCATCTCGGCAAACGGGCGCACATGTTCGGCATCGGCAAAAGTGACGAGGGCAAGCCAGGGGAAGGTCGCGCCCAAATGACCGAGTCCACCGGGCCCGAGGATGACGCCGGCAATCAGGAAGCCCAGAACCGGGCCGAAACGCAGGCGGCCGAACAGCGGCACGACCACGCCCGCCGTCGCCAGCACGATCATCAGTTCCCGAATCCAGTCGCCTTCGCCCATTGCCGGGGTATAGCCGACTTCCACCGCGCCGATGAGCCCCAAGCGGCTCAGGCGCCCTCGTCGTCCAGCTCCTCGCTGACAATATCGCCGCGCGCCGTGACCACCTCCTCGCCGACGCGGTCGCGCACCACCTCGCGCACCCGCTTGGCAAAGCCCGTATCGCGTTCCATCAGCGCATGCAGGTCGGTGCTGTCCAGCACCAGGAGCTTGGTGCGCGTCGTCGCCGTGACGGTTGCCGAACGGCGGGCGCGGCGCAGCACCGCGATCTCGCCGAAGAAATGGCCGACGCCGAGCCGCACCTTCTCGGTCGGCATCTCGATTTCGACCTCGCCGGCTGCAACAAAATACATCGCTCGGGCCGGACCGCCCTTGTGCACGATGATACCGCCCGGCTCGACCGACTGGGCCGAAAGCAGACGGGTGATCTCGGCGATCTCCCCGGCGGTCAGCCCGGCGAAGATCGGCACACGCGCCACCATGCCCCAGGTGACGACGAAATCGCGCCGGTGGATCTCGTTGGCGAAGGCGGTCGCGACGATGCCGACCGGCAGCGCCAGCATCAGGATGCCGATCAGCACCGTCAGGCCGCCGACGACACGGCCGAGCGGGGTGATCGGCACCACGTCGCCGTAGCCCGTCGTCGTCAGCGTGACGATCGCCCACCACATGGCGTCGGGGACGGTGCCGAACTTGTCCGGCTGTGCCGCCCCCTCGACCACATGCATGACCGAGGCGGCGAGCACCGTAGCGCCGAGCAGGATGATGATGCAGCCGTAAAGCGCCCGGCGCTCGGCATGGAGCGCATCGAGCAGCGAGCGCATGGCCGGCGAATAGCGCGCCAGCTTGAGGAAGCGGACGATGCGGAAGACGACCAGGACGCGCAGGTCGGCGCCGGAGAACAGCGTGACCCAGAATGGCACGACGGCGAGCAGGTCGATCAGCCCCGGGCCGCTCATCATATAGCCGAGCCACGGCGGCAGGTTGCGCCGCGGGCGCAGCGGATGATCGGTCGCCGACCAGATGCGCGCCGCGTATTCCACCGTGAAGACGACCAGCGAGACGCCCTCGATGGCAAAGAAGAGCGCGTGATATTCGGTCGACAGCGACGGCACCGATTCCAGCACCACCGCCACCAGATTGACGGTGATCAGCCCGATCAGCGCGAGATCGACGAAGCGGCTGAGCGGATCGTCGCGCCGCGCTTCCTCAAGGATTTCAAAGGTCCGGAGGCGAAGGCGCGCAATGGCAGCCGCGGCCGGATCGGCTTTGCGAATACGGGAGCGCGGGCGCCTCACGCCAGTCCTGCGGCGCGCCGCCGCGCCGCCCCGGTTTGTCTGCCCCGCCCCATCCGCTTCTACCCGCCCGCGAGTACCTCCGCGATTGCGTCGAGCGCCTCGTCGGCCTTGCTGCCATCCGGTCCGCCGGCCTGCGCCAGGTCCGGCCGGCCACCGCCGCCCTTGCCGCCAAGCGCGCCGGCGCCCTTGCGCACCAGATCAATCGCGTTGAAGCGATTCGTCAAATCACCAGTGACGCCGACGACAAGGCTGCCCTTGCCTTCCGACGTGGTGTTGGCGATGGCGACCACGCCCGAGCCGACCTTGGCCTTGCCCTCGTCGGCGAGCGCCTTGAGGTCGTTCATGCCGACATCGGACACCGCCAGGCGGAAGAAGCTGATGCCGCCGACATCGACGATCGCGGTGCCGTCCGCATCGCCGCCGCCACCGCCACCCATGGCCAGCTTCTTGCGCGCGTCCGCCAGGTCGCGCTCGAGCTTGCGCCGCTCCTCGACCAGACCCTGAACCCGCTCGGCGGCTTCGTCCGGCCGCGACTTCAGCGCCGTGGCGATGGCCTTGAGCCGCTTCTCCTGCTCGGCCAGGTGCTTGCGCGCCGCCTGGCCGGTCAGCGCCTCGACGCGGCGCACCCCGGCGGCGACCGCACCTTCGTTGACCAGCGCGATCAGGCCGATCTCGCCGGTGCGCCCGACATGGGTGCCGCCACAGAGCTCCACCGAATAGGTCTTGCCCGCCGGATCGTCCGGCATGGTGCCCATCGACACGACGCGCACCTCGTCGCCGTATTTCTCGCCGAACAGCGCCATGGCGCCGGACTTGATCGCCTCCTCACGGTCCATCAGCCGCGTGACGACCGGCGCGTCCTCGAGCACCACCGCGTTGGCGAGGTCCTCGACCGCCTCGATCTCATGGGGATCCATCGGCTTCTGGTGCGAGAAGTCGAAGCGCAGCCTGTCCGGCGCCACCAGCGAGCCCTTCTGCGCCACATGGGTGCCGAGCACGTTGCGCAGCGCCGCATGGAGCAGATGGGTGGCTGAATGGTTGGCGCGGATCATGGTGCGCCGCGGATGATCGACGGCAAGCCGCACCGCATCACCGACGGCGACCTTGCCGGTCTCGACCCGGCCGAGATGGACGAAGAGCCCGTCGGCGCGCTTCTGCACATTGTCGATGCGGACGCGCCCGCTTGTCGCGTTCTCGATCGTGCCGGTATCGGCGACCTGGCCGCCGGATTCGGCGTAGAACGGGGTCTGGTTGAGAACGACTGCGATCTCCTCCCCCGCCTTCGCCTCCGGCACCGCCTCGCCGGAGCGCACCAGAGCGAGGATCTCGCCCTCCGCCTCCTCGGTGCCGTAGCCGAGGAACTCGGTGGCGCCGAGCAACTCGCGCAGGCGGAACCAGATCGGCTCGGTCTGTGCCTCGCCGGAGCCCGCCCAGGAGGCGCGCGCCTCGGCCTTCTGCTTTTCCATCGCCGTTTCGAAGCCGGGAAGATCGACCGCGATGCCGCGCGCCTTCAGCGCATCCTGGGTGAGATCGAGCGGAAAGCCGAAAGTGTCGTAGAGGCGGAAGGCGACATCGCCGGCCAGCGTCGCGCCGGCGTCGAATCCCGCGGTCGCCTCGTCGAGCAGGGTGAGGCCGCGCGCCAGCGTGCGGCGGAAGCGCGTCTCTTCCAGCCTCAGCGTTTCGGCGATCATCGCTTCGGCGCGCACCAGCTCCGGATAGGCCCGGCCCATTTCGGCAACCAGCACCGGCACCAGCCGGTACATGACCGGATCGTCGGCGCCGAGCAGATGGGCATGGCGCATGGCGCGGCGCATGATGCGGCGGAGAACGTAGCCGCGACCCTCATTGGAGGGCAGCACGCCATCGGCGATGAGGAAGCTCACCGCGCGCAGATGGTCGGCAATGACACGATGGCTGGCGCGGTTCTTCCCCTCCGCCGGCACGCCGATGAGATCGACCGAGGCGTCGATCAGCGTGCGGAACAGGTCGATGTCGTAATTGTCGTGGACGCCTTGCATGACGGCCGCGATGCGCTCCAGCCCCATGCCGGTATCGATCGACGGGCTCGGCAGATCGACGCGCTCGCCGCCGGCAAACTGCTCGAACTGCATGAAGACGAGGTTCCACACCTCGACGAACCGGTCGCCATCCTCGTCCGGCGAACCGGGCGGGCCGCCGGGAATGCTCTCGCCGTGATCGTAGAAGATCTCCGAGCACGGACCGCAGGGGCCGGTGTCGCCCATCTGCCAGAAATTGTCGGAGCCGGCGATACGGATGATGCGCGATTCCGGCAGGCCGGAAATCTTGCGCCACAGATCGAAGGCCTGGTCGTCGTCGATATAGACGGTCGCCGTCAGCTTTTCGGCCGGCAGCCCGAACTCCTTGGTGATCAGGTTCCAGGCAAGCTCGATCGCCTGCTCCTTGAAGTAGTCGCCGAAGGAGAAGTTGCCGAGCATCTCGAAGAAGGTGTGATGCCGGGCGGTATAGCCGACATTGTCGAGGTCGTTGTGCTTGCCGCCGGCGCGCACGCATTTCTGCGAGGTCGTCGCGCGCGGATAGGGCGGCCTGACCCGGCCGGTGAAGTAATCCTTGAACTGAACCATGCCGGCATTGGTGAACATCAACGTCGGATCGTTGCGCGGCACCAGCGGGCCCGACGCGACCGGCGTGTGGCCGTTCTTCTCGAAGAAGCCAAGAAAATGGGAACGGATGTCGTTGACGCTACTCATGACCGGCCGGGTTCTTGAAAAGGGCGGCACCGCCGCAACCGCCGGGTTCTACAGCCCCGGCGGCGGCCATGTCCATAATCGTAACGGTTTTCAGGAAGAAAGGCTCACCCGCCCCTCGGCGTCGAGCGTCCAGCCCGGATTCCACGCCACCTCCCAGAGGTGGCCGTCGGGATCGGCGAAATAACCGGAATAGCCGCCCCAGAAGACCTCTTCCGCCGGCTTGCGGATGGTGGCGCCGGCCGCCTCCGCCTCCGCCATCACCGCATCGACGTCCTCCCGGGAGCGGGCATTGTAGGCGAGCGCGATCCCGCCGAAGGACGCGCCGGTGTCGGTCACATGGGCATCCTCGGCGAGCGCCGCGCGCGACCACAGGGCGAAGACGGCGCCGGGGGTCTGGAAGAAGACGACCCCCTCGTCCGTGTTGCCGCGCCGCCAGCCGAGCGCCTCGTAGAAGCGGAGCGACCGGCCGAGATCGGCAACGCCCAGCGTGATCAGGCTGACCCGCTGTTCCATGACGGCCCCCGAAGCCTCAGACTTCGCCGGTATCCTCGCCGCCGTCGTCCTCCGGACCGCCCTTCTCGAGGAACTTCTCGGCGATCAGTCCGGCATTGGCCCGGATCGCCTTCTCGATCTGGTTGGCGATCTCGGGATTGTCGCGCAGGAACCCCTTGGCATTCTCGCGGCCCTGGCCGAGACGCTGGCTGTCATAGGAGAACCACGCGCCCGACTTCTCGACGATGCCGGCCTTGACGCCGAGGTCGATCAGCTCGCCGGTCTTGGAGATGCCCTCGCCATACATGATGTCGAACTCGACCTGCTTGAAGGGTGGCGCCAGCTTGTTCTTGACCACCTTGACGCGGGTCTGGTTGCCGACCACCTCGTCGCGCTCCTTGATCGAGCCGATGCGGCGGATGTCGAGACGGACCGAGGAATAGAACTTCAGCGCATTGCCACCCGTCGTCGTCTCCGGGTTGCCGAACATGACGCCGATCTTCATGCGGATCTGGTTGATGAAGATGACGGTGGTGTTTGAGCGCGAAATGGAGCCGGTGAGCTTGCGCAGCGCCTGGCTCATCAGGCGCGCCTGCAGACCGGGAAGCTGATCGCCCATCTCGCCCTCGATCTCGGCGCGCGGCGTGAGTGCGGCGACCGAATCGATCACCAGCACGTCGACCGCGCCGGAGCGGACCAGCGTATCGGTGATTTCCAGCGCCTGCTCGCCGGTGTCGGGCTGGGAAATGAGCAGGTCGTCGAGCTTCACCCCCAACTTGCGGGCGTAACCCGCATCGAGCGCGTGCTCGGCGTCGACGAAGCCACAAATACCGCCGGCCCTCTGCGCCTCGGCGATGATGTGCAGGGCGAGCGTCGTCTTTCCGGACGATTCCGGCCCGTAGATCTCGACGACACGGCCGCGCGGCACACCGCCGATGCCGAGCGCGATGTCGAGGCCGAGGGAGCCGGTTGGCACCGTGGCAACATCGACCGTCGCCTCGTTCTGACCGAGACGCATGATCGAGCCCTTGCCGAAGGCCCGCTCGATCTGGCTCAGCGCCGCATCGAGCGCTTTCGACTTGTCCATTCCATTTCCCTCGATCACACGAAGCGGCGTTGCGGCCATTGTAGATGCTCCTTGTTCCACAGGCACCGGGGATGGTGGAATGGCATGGCAAAAAGATTCGCCGCCCCGGCTGCGTGGGACACGTTGTACACGTTTTGTTCTCACCGCGCAAGGGGGCGGCTCCTCACAGCGCCCACCAGAATCGGTCGAGGCATCGCCACGGCGCTACCCACACGCTGAGCACGAGGCGATGGCGCCGCATTTGCCACCGGCCAGACGCGCGGATGACGTGGATCGGCCAGTCCAGCAGCTCATTGCGAAGAATACCTGGCTGCCAGTCGGATCGGCGCGGAATGGTCTTTATGGCGGGCTGCCGACGAGGATCCCGCTTGCGTGCCTGAGTGGCGGAGCAAATCATCGTGGATAGCCGACGATGCCGTCGGAACGAAGTCCGGAGAATACAGATGGTACTCTGCTGGCCGCTACAGGGCACTAATCGGACGCAGCAATCGCTTCTTGCACGGCCCCGCCTCCCCGGCTTGGGCGCGTGCCTCAACCAGCGCGGCAACCATGGCGTGCGGCAGTCGCGCGCCGCCAGCCACAGCGCCATGACGTCTATCTTGACGGTGCCGGCCCAGGATTTGAGGCGCTGCACGAGGGTGGACGGCGGCTTGGGCGTTCCCCTGGCGCGGCCACCCTCACCCCGCTTCCGCCAGCTCGCGCCGCGCCGATGCGATGATGCGCCAGGACGACTGCAGGAAGAGGCCGGCGATGACCGCGGCGACCACCAGGTCCGGCCACGGTGTTCCCGTCGCCGCCACCAGCACGGCGGCGACGACGATTGCCGCATTGCCGAGGGCGTCGTTGCGGCTGAACAGCCACACCGCCTGGACGTTGGCGTCGCCTTCGCGGTGCCTGATGAGGATGACGGCGCAGGCGACGTTGACGATGAGCGCGACGATGCCGAAGGCGCCCATCAGTTCGGCCTCGTGGCACATGGGCGACGAACACCCGGTAGAGGGTGGCGGCGAGCACGCCGAACCCCATGACGGCGAGGAAGATGCCCTGCAACAGCGCCGAGCGCGCCCGCCACACCGGCCCCCAGCCGATGGCGATGAGCCCGAGCAGCGTGATGGTGCCGTCGCCGAGAAAATCGAGCGCATCGGCCTTCAGCCCCTGCGAGCCGGCGAGGAAGCCGCCGCCGGCCTCGATCAGGCCGTAGCCGACATTGAGGACGGTGACGATCCACAGCGCCCGCTTGTAGGCGGGCGCGGCATGGGTCAGGTCGCCAAGGTCGTCATCGTCGTCCATATGTCGCTCAATACGTAGGGTGGGTTAGCGCCACCCGGATGGGCGCTCCGCGCCGTCCAGACACAGCCTCCGGCGCGTAACCCACCGCCTTTCTCTTTGCCCCGGTGGTGGGTTACGGCGCTCCCGCGCCTAACCCACCCTACAGATCGAATTCCGCGTTCATCGCCGGCATCACCGCCTCGGTGTCTGCAAGCATCGGCGCGAATTCCTTCATCACCTTCTCGTCGCCATGGACCAGATAGGTGCGTTCCGCCCGCGCGGACCTGTGCCAGGCGAGAAGCTCCTGCTGACCGGCATGGGCGGAGAATCCGTTGATCGTGTAGACCTTCGCCCTCACCGGAATCTCCTCGCCGAAGATGCGCACCTTCTTGGCGCCGTCGATGATGGTGCGCGCCGGCGTCCCCTGTGCCGCGAAGCCGACGAAGATGATGCCGGCGTCGGCGCGCCAGAGATTGTGCTTGAGGTGATGGCGCACGCGCCCGCCGGTCGCCATGCCGGAGCCCGCCATGATGACGGCGCCGCCGCTGATCTTGTTGATGTGCATCGAGTCCGACGTCTCGCGGGTGAGATGCAAGCCAGGCAGCGACAGCGGATCGCGCCCGTCGGCGAAGAGGTCGGCGACCTCGTCCGACATGTCGTCCGGATGGCGGCGGAAGATTTCCGTGGCGGTGATCGCCATGGGGGAATCGAGAAACACCTGGATCGATTTCGCCAGCCGCCCGTCGTTCATGGCGTCGTGGAGCGCATAGAGCAGCTCCTGGGCGCGCTCCATGGCGAAGGTCGGGATCACCACATTGCCGCCGCGGGCGAAGGTCTCCTCGATCGCGGCGTAGAACTCCTCCACCGACGGCGCGAATGGCTTGTGGTTGCGGTCGCCGTAGGTGGTCTCCATGACCACCGCGTCGCATTGCGGCGGCTGCCTGGGCGGGTTCAGGAGCGGACGTCCCGCGTTTCCTATGTCGCCCGACATGACCAGCCGGCGGCGGCTGCCCTTCTCCTCCAGCTCAAGCAGGATGCTCGCCGAACCGAGGATGTGCCCGGCGTCGAAGAAGGTGGCGCGGATGCCGGGCGCCACGTCGATGGGCTGATCGTAATGGGCCGTGCGGCCGAAATATTCGAGCACGTTCATGGCATCGAGCACGGTGTAGAGCGGCGTATCGTCGCCGTCGCTGCCACCGCGATGGCGTTCATGCCGGCGCCGGTTGCGCTCGGCGTCTTCCTCCTGCAGGCGGGCCGAATCGAGCATCACCACCCGCGCCAGCTCGCGCGTGGCACCGGTGGCGATGATCTCGCCGGTGAAACCGCGCCTGGCGAGCAGCGGCAGTCGCCCGCAATGGTCGAGATGGGCATGGGTGAGCAGCACCACGTCGATCGCCTTCGGGTCGAAGCCGAAGGGATCGGCATTGTCCTCGGAAAGCTCGCGGCTGCCCTGGAACAGGCCGCAATCGACCAGGATGCGTTTGCCCGCGCATTCGATCAGATGGCAGGAGCCGGTAACGGTGCGGTCGGCGCCGTGGAAGGAGATTTTCACGCGGTTCCTCCGGTGAGCGGGTTGGTGGCAGGCTATTTGGCCGGCTTCAGCGGTTCGCCGTTGGCGGCGTGCCAGGAGAGGATGCCCTCCCAGATCTCCTCGGCCGTCTCGGCGAACCAGAACAGGTCGCGATCCTCGCCGTCGATGACGCCCTCGTCGGCCAGGTAATCGAAGTCGATGGCGCCGCGCCAGTATTCCTCGCCGACCAGCACCACCGGCATCGGCTTGATGGTTCGCGTCTGCATCAGGGTGAGCAGTTCGAACAGCTCGTCGAAGGTGCCGAAGCCGCCGGGAAAGGCGACCAGCGCCTTGGCGCGGAGCAGGAAATGCAGCTTGCGCAGTGCGAAATAGTGGAAGCGAAAGCAAAGCTCCGGCGTCACGTAGGGATTGGGAAATTGCTCGCGCGGCAGCGTGATGTTGAGGCCGATCGTATCGGCGCCGGCATCGAAGGCGCCGCGGTTGGCCCCCTCCATGATGCCCGGGCCGCCGCCGGTGGTCACCACCAGGCGATGGCCGCGAAAGCGCCGGTCGGTCGAGGCGACCAGATGGCCGAAGGCGCGGGCAACGTCGTAATAGCGGCTCTTGGCGAGGATGCGTTTGGCGACGCCGAGCCGGCGGGCCATGTCGGCGTCGCCGGGCGCAGCCGCAAGCGCGGCCTCCAGCTCGTCGACACGCTTGGCCGCCGCCGCCGGCTCGGCGATGCGCGTCGAACCGAAGATGACGACCGTGTGGTGGATGCCCTTCTCTTCGAGCAGCTTTTCCGCCTTCAGATAGTCGAGTTGCAGGCGGACGCCGCGCACCTCGCCGCGCGCCAGGAATTCGGGATCGTCGTCGGCCGAGCGATAGGAGGGGCTCGCCAGGATTTGCGCGATCCGCTCCGGCGCACCGGGGTCCTCCGCCGCCGGCTTGGGCGCGAAATCGGGCAGCGGCGTCTGGCGCAGGCGCGGGTCCGGCGGCGCCGGCACGTTCATGGGGCGCGCGGGCGACGGTTTGGTGGATTTCGTCATGAGGATGGCACGTTCGCTTGTCTCGCCGGCGGGCGGGCCCTGCCGGAAATGCCCTTGAGTCGGTCCGCACTATCCTAGGCCCCCGCCGCCGCTGCAGGAAATCGCCGCTCTTGCGCCGGGGCCGGGAGCGGGAGATATGATCGGGTAAGACTCCAGTGCCGGGCTGGCGGGGCCCAGGGAGCGACGATCATGGACCAGCCACTACGCCATTTCGACCGCGTCACGGTTTTCGGCGGCGCCACCATCGACCGCATCGCGCAGAGCTTCGGGGATCCGGTGATGGGAGCCTCCAACCCCGGCGAGGCGCGTCGCCAGTCGGGCGGTGTCGGTTTCAACGTTGCCATCGTCCTCGCCCGCCTCGGCGTCGCGTCGCGCTTCGTGAGCCGCGTTGGCGCCGATCCAGACGGCGATCTGATCCGCGCCGCCTGCGCCGCCGCCGGCGTCGATGCCGCCGACGTCAGCACCTCGACGGAAAGGCCGACCGCCGGCTATCACGCCGCCTTCGACAACAAGGGCGAGCTGATCATCGGCATCGCCGACATGGAGATCTGCAGCGAACTGACCCCGGCCGTGGTCGGCCCTGCCGCGGCAGAACCGGCAGCCGACGAATTGTGGGTGGTCGACGCCAACCTGCCGGAAGAAACGCTGGAATTCCTTGTCGCCCAGGCGGCGGCGACCGCAACCCCGATCGCAGCCCTTTCCGTCTCGCCGGTGAAGGCCATGCGCCTGGTCTCTCTTCTCGACCAGTTGACCGTCCTGTTCACCAACCGCCGCGAGGCCGCCGCCCTGCTGGGCCAGAACCCGAACCTCGCCGGCAGCACGACGGCGCTGGCCGAGGCGCTCTCCCGCACGCGCCCGACCCGGGTGGTGGTCACCGCCGGCAGCGAGCCGATGATTGCCGCGCGCGGCGGCGAGACGCGCTCCTACCTGCCTCTCAAGACAAGCATCAGCGCGGTCAACGGCGCCGGCGATTCCTTTGCCGCCGGCACCATCGCCGCCATGGCTGCCGGTCGCTCGCTGAACGGCGCCATCCGCTTCGGCCTCGCCGCAGCAGCGCTGACCATCGAGCACGGCAGCGTCGCCGCCGCGCCGTTACGGCCCGGCGTGCTGAGCGAGCGCATCGCCGCCGGCCCAGCCAGCAGATCCACATGAACGACAAGATCGCGCTCTCCCCCGAGGTCGCCGCGGCGCTCGCCGCCGGCAGGCCGGTGGTGGCGCTGGAAACAACCATTGTCAGCCACGGCATGCCGTGGCCGAAGAACCTCGATACCGCGCTTGCCGTGGAGCAAGTGGTGCGCGACGCCGGGGCGGTGCCGGCCGCGATCGCCGTCATCGGCGGCAAGATCCGGGTTGGCCTCACGCGCGGCGAACTGGAGCATCTGGCCAAGGCGAAGGACGTGCTCAAGCTCTCCTCCGCCGATATCGCCTATGGCCTCGCCTCCGGCCGCACCGGCGCCACCACGGTCGCTGCCACCATGATCGCCGCCCATCTTGCCGGCATAGGCGTCTTCGCCACCGGCGGTATCGGCGGCGTCCATCGCGGCGCCGAAGCGAGCTTCGACGTCTCCGCCGACCTCACCGAGCTGTCGAAGACGCCGGTCGCCGTGATCGCGGCCGGCGCCAAGGCGCTGCTCGACCTCAACAAGACGCTGGAGGTGCTGGAGACGCTGGGCGTGCCGGTGGTCTCATACGGCAGCGCCGTCTTCCCCGCCTTCTGGTCGCGCGACAGCGGCCTCCCCGCCCCCATCCGCCTCGACAGCGCCACGGCCATCGCCGACTTCATCCGCACCCGCGCCGAACTCGGCCAGACCGGCGGCATGCTCATCGCCAATCCGGTGCCGGAGGTTGACGAAATCCCCGCCGCCGAGATGGCGCCGGTGATCGAGGCGGCAATCGCCGACGCCGCAGCCAAAGAGGTGAGCGGCAAGGCGGTGACGCCGTTCCTGCTCGACGCCATCTATCACCTCACCGGCGGGCGCAGCCTCGTCACCAACATCGCGCTGGTGAAGAACAATGCGCGGCTGGCCGCCGAGATCGCCGTAGCGCTGGCCGAGGATTAGCTTGCCGATGTTTCGACGAACCGGGCACCGAGCATCGTTGCGGCGCCACTGTGTTCGCATGGCGACAGGCATCGTGCTGGCAGCACTGACGTCCGCTGCATACGCCCAGGCAAGCGAACCGATTCAGCAACTCCAGACGTTGCTGGCACAACGCGATTGCTACGACGGCACGGTCGACGGTGCCTGGGGCAGAATGACGGAGGCTGCCGCCGCCGCATTTGCAATTGCCGCCGACATTCCGATTGGGCGCCCGATCGACGCCGCAACCCTGGCGGCGGTCAAGGCGAGCACGGCCAGGTGCCGGCGCCCGTCGGCGACGGCGACGATGGCATCGCCGGCCAAACCAGAGATGACGGTCGGCACGCCGAAGACGATCTACACACGGGTGCAGCTTCTGACGCGCGGGCTTCGCTACTGGCCCGACGGCAATATCGGCCTCGTCCCGGACGGCAAGGGTCGCACGGTTTTCTTTGCCGCCAACAGCACGCGCAGCGCCCGCACGCTGGGCACGCTCGATGATCCTGCCGCGACCGTGGCCGCGACCGCTCTCGACATCAGCGGGATCCCAAAGACATACGCCTATCGTGCCGGCGGGCCCGTCTATCGCGACGACAGCACCGGCATGCTGCTGATGTTCTATCATGCCGAGCGCCACTTCGGCGGCAGCGGCGCGATCTTCTACAGCGAGATCGGCATGGCGGTGTCGACCGACGACGGCCGACACTTTCGCGACCTCGGCATCGTCCTGTCGCCCCACATCGCTCCCTCGCCCCGCTTCACCGTCGAGATGGGCGGCGGCACGTTCGCCATTCGCGACGGCTATTTCTACGTCTACTTTCGCGACGCAACCAAGCTCAACCAGCCGATCAACCTGGCGGTCGCCCGCGCGCCGGTCAGCGAGGTTGTCGACGCGGCACAACAGGGCAAGGCTCCCCTCTTCCGCAAATATTACGGTGGCGCGTTCTCGGAGCCGGGCCGCGCCGGACGCGCGACCGCGTTGGAGGCCGCCAACCCCCTGAACCGCTGGATGTCGGTGACTTACGACACCGCGCTCGACCGGTTCCTGATGGTCATGTCGCAGACAGAGGGCAGCCGCCGGTCGACGCTCTACCTGACAACCTCCAGGGATGGGATCAACTGGTCGGTACGGGTGCCAATCCTCACGCGCGATGCGGAGCTGTTTTATCCAACCATCGTCGGCGAAGAAGGAGACCCGCTGACCACCGGCAACAGGTTCCATGTCTATTTCACGGCCGCGCAGAACTGGACCAACCGCTGGGCCGATGCCGCTCTCGAACGGGTGACGGTCGCCCTCACCGGCCGGATGATCGAACCGCCCCATCGATGGGATTTCGACAAGCCGGGCGATGCCGAGGGCTGGACGCCGCTGAACCAGATCGCCGGCTTCGACGTGGCGGGTGGTGCGCTCACGGTGACGCCCGCCGGCAACAACTCCTACATGACATCGCCCCATCTCGCCTTCGACACCGATCGCTTCACCAAAATCGAAGTGCGGCTGAAGACGCAGAACCCCGCCGTCGGGCAGTTCTTCTTTGCGAGCGGTGGCAGCCGGAGCTTCACCGAGATCAATTCAAAGCGGTTTCAGATCGCGCCCGGCCCGTACCGCGTCTATACGCTCGCCCTGGACCAGTTGCCCGGTTGGCGAGGCACGCTGAGCCAGATCCGCTTCGATCCGACCGACCAGACCGCACCGGTCACGATCGACTACATACGCCTGCTGCCGTGAATCGTCGGCGGTGCTCCTCGCCAGCACCGGCATTAGCCGGTTGTTGAGGATGGGCCGGCATCATTGCGGCCTCATCCTCCGCCGGAGACGAACGCCACGATGCCGTCGCGCCGATCGATCCTGATGGCGATGCCGCCGACACGCTTCGCCGGCCTGGGGCGGCCGGCCGCGATCGCCGTCCTGCTCGCGATTCTCGTGGCGGTCGCCGTGCTGCTCGTGGTCGCGGCCGATTACCGGCCGCCAAAGCGCGCCACAGGCGGAGCCGAGGGGGACCTCGCCATGTATGGCCGGGTGGTGGAGCGCATGCGCGCCGGCGAGGGCTATTACCCGGCAGCCCATGCGGAACTCCTCAAGGGCGACTACGGCACCCGCTCCGTCTTCAACTGGCGCATGCCGGCGCTGCCCTGGCTGGCGAGCCTGGCGCCAAGTGCCGATTGGGCGGACTGGGGCCTGCGCCTCGCAGCACTTGCCGCGGCACTCGCGGCGGCAGCGGCACTCGCCACCCGGATGGGGCGCGCGGCGGGCGTCATCGCGCTTGCCGCGCTCGCCATCAATCTGGTCAGCGCCGCGACACCGGGGGGCGCCGTCTTCACCGACATCGTCGCCGGCGTCCTCATCCTCGCCGCGGTCGCCGCCTACGGCTTCGGCCGGCCGCTCATCGGCATGGCGATTGCGCTCGCCGCCCTCTTCCTGCGCGAGCTGGCGGCGCCGGCCGTGCTCGTCTTCGTGCTTCTCGCCTGGTACGAGAAGCGGCGCCCGGAACTCATCGCCTGGGGCATCGGCCTCGCCGCCTTCGCCGCCTATTTCACCTGGCACGCGCTGTCGGTGCAGGCGGAGCTCGGTCCGGCCGACACCGCCTATGCCTCCGGCTGGGTGCAGTTCGGAGGCTTGGGGTTCGTGCTCGCCACCGCCGCCTTCAACGGGCTCATCATGACCGCGCCGCTCTGGCAGACGGCGATCCTGCTGCCGCTGGCGCTCGCCGGGCTTGCCGCCTGGCAGGGCGCGATGGGGACGCGCGCAGCGCTGACGGTAGCCGCCTATCTCCTCCTCTTCGCGGTCGTCGGCAAACCCTTCGACGCCTATTGGGGCGCGCTCTACACGCCGCTCCTGATGCTCGGCTTCGCCCTCCTGCCGGCGGCGCTCCGCGACCTTGTGATGGGGCTGCGCGGCATGCCCTTGCCCCGGCCATCACCCGGCTCGTCCCGCTGATCCACGAAGCAGCGCTTGCGACATGACATCGTGGATGGCCGGACGGAGCCTCAAAGGTCCTTCTCCGCCAGTTCGCGGAACGCGTCGGGGACCGAGCGCCGGAGGTCGAGCATCACCGAGGCATAGCCGGCAGCTTCCCAGCCGAAGCGGTCGCGGATGCGATCGAGCGCCCGGTCGGCATCCCGCCGCGCCCTGCCCTGCCGCGCGCCCGGGCGGCGTACTTCATCGCCGAGCCCGAGCGGCAGATCAAGCTGAAGTTGGCCGTCCTCCTCGATATGCGAGACCGAGATCGCCAGCAGCGAGATCGTCCGCTCGGACGGGTGATCGGCAAGGGCGCCGCGCACCAGTTCTTCAGCGATCTCGGCGAGGATCGCGGTCGCGGAGACGGGAGCGGCAAGCGTCAGCGACCGGGTGACCGCCGACAGATCGGCAAATCGTACGCGCACCGTCACCGTCCGGCCGGAACGGGACTTGGCGCGCAGGCGGCTGCCGACACGGTCGGCCAGATGGCGCAGCGTCGGCCGGATGACGAAGCCCGCCGCGGGTCTCCTGCCGAGCGCCGATTGCGCACCGACGGAGTGCGCCCTGCGCTGCATGCTGATCACCCGCGGATCGCGATTCCACGACAGCGCGGCAAGCTTTTCGCCAACGGCATGGCCGAGCCACTGCTCCAGCGACCAGGTTGGCGTCTGCGCCAGTTGCCCGATGGTGAGAATGCCCTCCTCGGCAAGACGCGCCCTGGTGACCGGGCCCACGCCCCACATCAGCTCCACCGGAAGGTCGTGCAGGAATGCGAGCTCGGTCGCCGGATCGACGACGACCAGCCCGTCGGGCTTGGCGACCTGCGAGGCGATCTTGGCGAGATGCTTGGTGCGCGCGACGCCGACGGAGATCGCAAGCCCCAGCTCGTCACGCACGCGGCGCCGGACCGCCTTGGCGACCTCGACCGGCGGCCCGAACAGATGCGCGGTGCCGGCGACGTCGGCGAAGGCCTCGTCGATGGAGATGCGCTCGACCAGTGGCGTGAAATCGCCGAGCACGTCGATGGCGGCATCGCCCAGCCGCTGATAGTCGCGGAAATGCCCGCCGACGAAGATGAGCTGCGGACAGAGCTCGACAGCGCGCCGGCCCGGCATCCCGCTGCGCACGCCGAAGGCCTTGGCCTCGTAGGACGCAGCCAGCACGACGCCCCCGCCCACCGCGATCGGCTGGCCGCGCAGCGACGGGTCGAGCAACTGCTCGACCGACGCATAGAACGCGTCGAGGTCCGCATGGAGGATGGTCGCAGGCGCCGCCATCCGAGCCCCCTCGGCGCACCAGACATGACGCCTGCCCGCCAGCCGCCATGGTCCGCCTCACGCCAGAACAAAAAGAGAACAAACCGTTGCGGATGTCAATGGGCGGGAACCGCCGGCCATCGCCTTCGCCGGAAGTGATATCCTCGCGGCCGGGCACGGTCGGCGTCACGCCGCGAGCGGCGCGAGCGGAGCCCGACGGAGGAAACCATGTCTTTCACACTGGCCGCTTGCGCCGAGATGCTGTGGCGCGACAGGCCGATCGAGTGGCGCGCCAGCCGCCTTCACGAGATGGGCTTTCAGGTCGGCCTGTGGAACTGGCCCGAACACGACCTCGCCAGGCTGGAGAAATCCGGCGCCACCTTCTCGATCATGAACGGCTATCTGCGCGGCCGGCTGACTGACGACGCGGGCGCGGAGGAACTGCTGGCGACGGCACGCGAGACGGCGCAGGTGGGCAGGCGGCTGGGCGTCGCCCGCCTCAACCTCCACGGCACCGGCCTTGGCGAGGGCGGATTGCCGGTGACGCCGGTCGAAGTGGTGACCGGTGCGATGTGGCTGAAGGCCGAAGACACACTGAGACGCATCTGCGACCTGGCCGAGGAAGAGGACGTGGTCTTCACGCTCGAAAACCTCAACCTGCCGGTGGATCACCCCGGCGTCCCCTTCGCTCGCGCCGAGGACGCGCTCGCGCTCGTCTCGGCCGTCGACCATCCGCGGCTGCGCCTCAACCTCGACCTCTATCATGTGCAGATTGGCGAGGGGAACCTGATCGAGATGTGCCGCCGGGCGCTGCCCTTTGTCGGAGAGATCCAGGTGGCCGACGTGCCCGGCCGCTGCGAGCCGGGGACGGGCGAGATCAACTATGCCGGCATCGCCCGTGCGCTTGACGCGATGGGATACGGCGGACCGGTCGGCATGGAAGCCTGGGCGAGCGGCGAGCCCGAAGCGGCGCTGGAGGCCTTCCGCGCGGCCTTCACGGTGTAACGGGAAGCATGGAGCACGCGCGAGACAGCGGCAGTGGGCAGACGGCTCTGCGCGGCGATAAGTGCCACGCGCCGGGCTCCGGTTTGTTCCCGACACCCCGCCGGGATTGCTAGACTTCGGTCCGTATCGTGGGGCCCCCAGAGGGTGAGATTCATGACGAAAGAACTGGAAGGCAAGGCCGCCGCCGTCACCGGCGCGGCGTCGGGCATCGGACTGGCCAGCGCCGAGGCGATGATGGCGGCAGGCGCGCGCGTGGTGATGATCGACCGGGATGCGGCGGCGCTCGACGCGCTGTCGAAGAAGCACGGCGACGCGATGATCCCGCTCACCATCGACCTGCTCGATCCTGAGGACTGCGCCACGCTGCTGCCGCGCGTGCTGGACGCGGTGGGCGCGCTCGACATCTTCCACGCCAATGCCGGGCTTTATGTCGGCGGCGACCTGGTCGATGCCGACACCGGCGCCATCGACCGCATGCTCAACCTCAACGTCAACGTCGTGATGAAGAACGTCCACGACGTTCTGCCGCACATGATCGCGCGCAAGACGGGCGACATCATCATCACCAGCTCGCTCGCCGGCCATTATCCGACGCCCTGGGAGCCGGTCTATGCCTCGTCCAAATGGGCGATCAACTGCTTCGTGCAGACCGTGCGCCGCCAGGTCTTCAAGCACGGCGTCCGCGTCGGCTCGATCTCGCCGGGCCCGGTGATCACCGCGCTGCTCGCCGACTGGCCGGCCGACAAGCTGAAGGAACAGAAGGACGCGGGAGCCCTGCTGGAGGCGCGCGAAGTGGCCGAGGTGGTCCTGTTCATGCTGACCCGCCGCCGCGGCATGACCATCCGCGACGTGGTCATGATGCCGACCAATTTCGATCTCTAGCGAGATTGCGAACACGCGCCCTCGTTCCCGCGCCGCATGACGGCCGGGTGATCGACATTTCAAAGAACGGTCCCCTGCCCCAGGCGGGCGAAGGGGTGGCGGGCGCTCGATGAGTGCCAAGCCAGTAGTCTATGGGGCGCTCAGCCGAGCGCCCGCCGCGGCAAGTTTTTGCTCCGGCCCCGCCTGGGCCGAGTGCGAAGGCGAGGCGGCTCCTTGCGGACGGCCTGCCTCTAGACCACCACGGTCCCGGTGCCGGTTTCCCGGTCCGCGCCAACCGTGGCTGACCCTCGCCTGCCTTTAGCACTGCCCTTCGGGGGCAAGGATGTGCGGCGGAGGGTGCCCTCCGCTGGCGGGCTTCCGCAGCCTCCGCCCCCCGCTTGCGAAACGGAAGGACGGACACCGCACCCCGCCCCACGCTGCAAGACGCCTCATGAGCGCGCCCCTTCGCGGGCGGGGATGAGGGCATCATCTCACAGGTTTTGGAGAGGGGGATAAGTTTGGGGGATATACACGGGATGCAGGCAATGACCTGCAACGCCCCTCTGAAGGCCGAAGAGGCGTCCCTCTTCGCCAATCGCCACCTCATGTCTCAGCGGACAGAATATCGCCCTTTACTTCAAAGCGTTTTCGTTCACCCGGACCAGGCACGAAACTGGAACGAAGCTGCTCTGGAACGGGGATAAAAATACGATCTTTCAAAATTATCGAACAAGTTTGGCATGAACCTCCGCCGGACTGCGCTTTGATCGCCTCCGTTGTCTGTAAATCGTAGTAGAGGCCGAACTGCCCAGAATGATGCATAAATACGAATAATGCCCGTTGCCCGCCCCAAACCACGGTAGTCATGTGTGGTTGAAAAAAGAAATCTCCAAACTCCTCTCGAACGCGATCTGTCAGGGCCAAGAAGCAACGATACCCTCGCAGTGGTGGGTCGCCGTCTTCAATTACTAGAAGCTTCGCATTCGTGGAGGTGTCTGAACGAGTGATTGCTGGGGCGGCGTCGTACAAACTTAGTCCTTCGTTCGAAGGCTGTTCACCAATGGCTTGTTCATTTGGGATCACATCTGGAACAACATCGTTCACCCGGGCCGAGGCAGTCGCGTCGACAACCTGCACACTCGTCCTTACGGCAACAAGGGACCTCTGCACGGCCTGGTCCATTGTGATTTGGCCGTCGCTATAGTCGCTCCAAATCTTCGGTAGACTGCCAAGATCGGTATCCTCGTATTCGAACGTATCGCGCGGCCGTCGTATCGCGCGAAGAAAAGCCTCAGCGCCTTGTTTCGTACTGCTCGGCACAAATTCAGAAATTCTCGGAAATATCGTCGTCCGAATGAAGTCCTTGGTCATGCTTCCGAACGCGTTGAACTCCGTTTCATACAATCCAAGAACGAGGCGCACTGTCGCCGCATCTGAATCGAGGGTGAGCAAAACACCGTCCGAAACCTTCTCGACCAAAATGGGCAGATTATGGGATATCTTCCCGAAAATTACTGTCGATCTCAAAAAATAGTCAGTATCGAGAACTGTCTCGATCCGATACGCAAGCGCAATCTCCCCATTGGACCAGTCTCTTTTGCCCTTACGCTTCTCAACAACGGGCGCTTCAGAAACCGCTACAGTGTTGCAGAATTTGCTAAGGAAATTTTGCTCGCACTTCCGGCGCGGGTTTTGCCTTGCGAGTACCAGAAGTGGTTGATCCTCAGTCGCGTGAAGGCGGATTATCTCTTGATCCGAGCCTCCGTAGAGCATCATTGAGGTCTTCTTCGTCTTTTCCTGAATTTCCCGAAGCGAAATCTCATCGCCTGGCTTAACTATCATTCGTAGCTCGCCGCACAGGTCATATCGACTATGGGCCACGGCCCACAGCATGAACGGTGTGCTGGCATCGCTTTCTCGCAAAGGAGCCAACCGTTCCGAGGCGTAAGTGTCGATCTCGGTCATCATTGACTGAAGGAGCTGCATTGCCTCAGTTGTGAGTGCTTCACGGCCGGCGGTTGGGGCGAGCAGCAGCATGTCTGCAACGCCGCCAAACGAGTAGTGGGATGCCACCGTTACTGTGGCTAGGCCAAAGCCACTGCGAAATGTGCGGAGGGCAGACTGGCCACTTCGCAGGACAAGTTTGCCAGGAACAATCAGATCCGACCACACAAGATTTTCAACACTGATCCAAATATCAGCATTGTTTGAGACGGCCAACGTAACGAGAGCACGAAGTCGCGGCCCGAGTTGTTCCGTCTTGGCCTCGATAATCAGTCGGGCGCCTGGCGGGGATGGTACGAGGCCATCGATCGGATAACCACTGACCATCTCGCCGTTGACGCGGACCGGGATCGTCAGCAACGACACGAACTCAGAAATGTACCGTTTCGCTTGGTCAATATTGATTTCTTCCTCGGGTCGAATGTGCGCAGTGACGGTTGTTCCTGGTTGTCCCGTCGGACTTAAGCGCGTCAGTTCGATGCAATCTTCGTTCAAACTAATCTTCTCAATAACCGCGCGACTAAGTGATCTCTCGCCAGTGGTTGAACTCTCAGTTTCGACAGTCAGTTCATCCGCAATGCCAAAGTTGGACATCGCACCAATTCCGAAAGTTCCGACAACTCCCGCCATGCGTGCAGCTTCAGTATTCTTGCTGCTGCTGCCGGCTCGCCAATAGTGATTTCTGAGATCATCTGGCGTCATGCCCACACCGGTATCAGCGATGATGATCCTATCCCTAGTCAAGGTCACATCGATGCGGGGCTCGTTGCCCTCCATATTCTCGTTGTGCATTCGAACCCGGATGGCATCGTAGGCGTTCTGGACGTTCTCACGTAGCAATGCGAGCGGTGACTGATAAATCTGCTTCGCCATGATTTCGAGAACACGGCGCGTCTCAACTTGAAAAGGTATCAGCTCTGTGGTCATGACTTCTGAATTCGTTTTGGCAAGGACCGAAAGCCGCTCCTGGAGGTCGCGGGCAACCGGGAGCGAGAGGCCAACATCCTCCTTCTTCCGAACTCAGAAGCTGCGTCGCATCTTCGAACCGGTGGAGATGTTCGAGCGCCGACACCGAACGCACAAGTTCGTCGGCGCTCGTCGGTTCACCAATCGTGGCCAAAACGAGGGCCCAATCCGCCTCACGTTCCCCTGCTTCAAGAACCAAAGCTCGCTCAAGCAAATCGGGAGGCGTCGGCACCCCACGCAACAGAGACAAGGCGCGCGACGGGGAACCCTCGCGAACCTCCTTTTCGGCAGCAAGAACCCTTGCACGTGTCGCCCGCAGTTCGCCATCAACAGGTCGCCCCGCCAGATCCAGAGCTGGCTCCCAAGACAACCTTACGTAACCACGACCGGCAAAGGCCCCGTCTTGCTTGGGTCCGAAATGCTCGCCGTCTCCCATCTGTCGGACATGAACGCGGCACCCCCGGTAGTCGTCGTCAATGACAATCACGTTGTACTGACGATTGACCCCCCTCGGGAGGTCGGGAACACCGGCGCACAGTGACCCAGCACTAATCAATGCCATTGCCTCCTCCTCTGGGACATGGATGTATCGGGCGCTGGTTTCAGCCACATGCTGATGCCCGTGCAGCCCTAGGCGAAATCCGTACCCAATCATATTCTGGACACTCGCGGCATCCATATAGTCCGTCCTATCGGGAGGCCCCTGAATGCTGTGGTGCCAAGTGGCCACCCGAAGTCTATAGGCCCGCCCAGCATCTCTCAGAGCAAGGGCACAATTGGCGACAGCGCCTTGCTCAAGAGAACCATGCAACGCGAAACAGTCGTTACCACCAAGCGAGCTAAATGCCGCAACAACTATTCGTCCGCTATCGATCTCAAAGAGATTAAACCCGCGAGACCGATCAAGCGGGATCGGGAGATGAACGCCTTGATAGAAACGCTCAGTCATCAACCAAAAGCTATCGAGCCTGCTGCGATACCTTGCAAAATCCGCCACCTCGAAAAAGCATCGGTCAGTCCAGGACCACCGAAAACGAGTGTCTCGTCGCTGCAACTCAAGAACAATGTTCTTCGGCTCCTGCGCGAGCACCACGCGTTTCATCGCGCTGTACGCCGTATTCCAACACACATCGTGATTGCCCGGAATCGGCACGAATTCGGCTGCGATCACCGCCAAGAAATCGATCGGCCAGACCCGCAAGGAAATCGAACGCGACCGAGTATTGGCGCTCAATCTCCTCCTGCCAATCCGGCAGCCCTAACGGAGCCCCCTAAATCAGATCGCCGCTTACCACGATCGCCTCCGGCTGGCGAACCGGCGGCGTTTCCCAGGAGAAGCGGTCGCAATCCCTCACCAACGAAGCCAAGATCGACGAATTGTCGAACGGCTCATTCAGCGACCGATGCAAGTCGGAGATATGAAGAATTGAATACACCTACCTCCCCAGCGTCTCCTTGACCGCGACGGCGAGCTGCTTGAGCGAGAAGGGCTTGGGCAGGAAGTGGAACTTCTCGTTCTCCGGCAGGTTCTTGCGGAAGGCGTCCTCGGCATAGCCGGAGATGAAGATGATCTTCAGGTCCGGCCGCGTCTTGCGCAGCTCCCTGAGCATCGACGGACCGTCAAGCTCGGGCATGACCACGTCCGAGACGACCAGATCGATCGTGCCGCCCAACTCCTTCATCACCTCCAGCGCCTCGATGCCCGAATTCGCCTCGAACACCTTGTAGCCGCGCGAGGTGAGCGCGCGGGCGGCGAAGGCGCGCACCGCCTCCTCGTCCTCGACCAGCAGGATCGACGCGGTGCCGGTGAGATCGGTGATCTCGGCGGCGGCCTGCGCCTCGCTGACGGGCACTTCGCCCTCGGCCGGGATATGGCGCGGCACGAAGATGCGGAAGGTGGTGCCCTTGCCTTCCTCGCTGGAGAAGAAGATGTGGGCGCCGGTCTGCTTGACGATGCCGTAGACGGTGGAGAGGCCGAGCCCGGTGCCCTTGCCGACGTCCTTGGTGGAGAAGAACGGCTCGAAGATCTTGGCCTGCACCTCGGCGCTCATGCCGGTGCCGGTATCGGCCACCTCGATCAGCACATAGTCGGTCTCGGGCAGCGGGTGATAGCCGAAGCCCGCCACCTCCGCCTCCGGCAGGTTCCTCGTGCGGATGGTCATGGTGCCGCCCTTGGGCATGGCGTCGCGGCCATTGACGGCGAGATTGACGATGACCTGCTCGAACTGGTTGAGGTCGAACTTGACCGACCACAGGTCGCGGCCGTGGACGAGCTCCAGCTTGACGTTCTCGCCGAGCAGGCGCTGCAAGCAGCATGGAGAGGTCGGAGAGCGTGTCCGACAGGGTGAGCACCTGGGGGCGCAGCGTCTGGCGGCGCGAGAAGGCAAGCAGCTGACGCACCAGGCCGGCGGCGCGGTTGGCGTTCTGCTTGATGTTCATGATGTCCTGGAAGGACGGGTCGCTCGGCCGGTGGTTGGCGAGCAGCAGGTCGGAGAAGCCGATGATGGCGGTGAGCACGTTGTTGAAATCGTGCGCGATGCCGCCGGCGAGCTGGCCGACCGATTCCATCTTCTGCTGCTGGCGCACCTGATGCTCCAGCGCCCGCTGCTCGGTGATGTCGATGACGTTGACGATCACCATCTCGCTGCCGCCGGCGCCCTCGGCCACCGGATTGATGAAGAAGCGGCCGGAGCGCAGGCCCTCGCCGGCAAGCGTCGCGTCGATCGCCGGCACCACGCCGGCTCCTTCCGCGGCGGAGGCGAGCGCGGCGGAGAGGTTGGGCTTGTCCTGGTCGGCGACGAGATCGGTGAGCGCGCGGGTGGCGTCCGGCCTGACCCCCGGAAACATGCGCAGGAACGGCGCATTGGTGCGCCCGATGCGGCCGTTGCGGTCGATCGCCGCGATGGCGATCGGCGTGTTGTTGAAGAAGCGGGCGAAGCGCACCTCGGCGGCGCGCAGCGCCTCGGACAATTCCTCGCCGGGCGAGCGGTTGAGCACCACGGTGCGGGTGGCGCCCGGCGCCCCGTCGACGGTCACCGGCACGCGGTGCAGCAGGCGCACCGGCAGGCTCTGGCCGTTGGCGCGCATCAGGTCGAGGTCGATGACGGCGGTGCGGTTGCGCATCTCGTCGTCGGCCGGCGGTGCGGCGAGCAGCGCGATGCCGTCGCCC
This sequence comes from uncultured Alphaproteobacteria bacterium, assembly GCA_963730325.1. Lineage (GTDB taxonomy): Bacteria > Pseudomonadota > Alphaproteobacteria > Rhizobiales > Kaistiaceae > CAVSRC01. Next base: position 141,431 of record CAVSRC010000014.1, read on the forward strand.
TGGACGACATCGGCGAGCTTCAGCCCGGTGGCGTCGAAGCGCGTCAGGTCGATGCCCAGCCACTCGGCGAGCGTGGCGTTCATGTAGACGATGCGCCCGTCCGGTTCGGCCGAGAAGAAGCCGGCCGGCGCATGGTCGAGATAGTCGATGGCGTGCTGCAATTCCTGGAACACGGCCTCCTGACGGGCGCGCTCGGCGCTGATGTCGGTCAGCGTCCAGGCGGTCAGCGCCTTGCGCCGGCCGCTGACCGGCAGCGGCCGCGCCGCGATGCGGTACCAGTGGGCGCCGCCCGTCGCCTCGCCGCCGGCAAGCGGCGCCGGCATGCGCACCTCCTCCGTCCCCGCGCGGCCCTCGCGCAGCTCCTGGGTGATGCGGTAGAGCGCCTCGGCCGCCTCCGGATTGCCGACCATGACGCGCTCCAGCGCGCGCGCCTCGCTGGCCTCGGTGGCGCCGATGAGATCGGCATAGGCACGGTTGGCGAAGACGATGCCGCCCTCGCGGCTGGTGATCAGCACCCCCTCGCCCATGGCGCTGATGTACATCTTGCCGAGGTCGTCGTCCTGCCCGCGGCCGCCGAAACGGACGAGCCCGATGGCGCTGGCGAGCAGCGTGATCACCCCGATGACGGCGAGCACGGCGAGCAGGCCGAGGACGAAGGGCTGCGCCGAATCCGGCGACATCAGCGTCAGGCCGATCGACACGCCGACCAGCCCGAAGGCGAGGACGATCAGCCGCCCGCTGCCGGTGATGCGGCCGGGACGGTCGACCAGCGGCTCGGGCGGAACGCTCTGGGTGGCGCGATCACTCATGGCGGCCGCCTCAAGGCCTCCTGCCTTTGCCGTTTCGCGTGTGCTTGCGCGGAGAATCAATGTTAACGCCTCATATGCGAGGATGGTGGGGAACGCATCAGAATTCAACGTGGCCTTCGCCCGGATGGGGTGGACGACGGGCCGGGCCACGCAACCGGTGAAACGGCCACATCCCTTGCATTGCGGGCCGGTTCGCCGGAAAAGTCGTCAAACCCGGTGATTCGTCGCGAGGCCCCGATCACCGATCCGCCATGTCGCCGCGGAACCGCTTGGCAACGGCAGGAGGCGAGAAATGCGGGATTTGCTGGTCCCGATATTCGGGGAATGGGCGGTGGTGGCGCAGTTCCTGCTCACCGTCGTCATCGTTCTGGGCCTGATCGGCGCCGTCTGGTGGTTCATGCGGCGCTATTCGGGCGTTCATTTCGGCGGGATCGGCCGTGGGCGCGTGCCGCGCCTGGCGGTCGTCGACGTCATGCAGATCGATCGCCGCCGCCGCCTGGTCCTGGTGCGGCGCGACACGGTTGAGCATCTCATTCTGATCGGCGGCCCGAGCGACCTGGTGGTCGAGGGCGCCATCCAGCGCACGCGCCAGCGCAGCGCCCAGCAGGCCGCCCAGGTGGCGGCCGCGCGCGCCGCCATGCAGTCCGCCCTCGAAGCGCCGCCGGCCGCCGAGCCGGAGGCCCCCGAGGCGGCAGGCGCCGAGCAACCGCCGGCCAATGCGCCGATCCCCTTCCCCGTCGGGCGCACCCAGGCGGCCGGCGGCAACGGCCGTTCGCAGCGCCGCCCCGTGCAGCAACCGCCGGCGGAGGCGGCCCCCGTGCCGGAGGCGCCCGCCGCGCCAGCCGCACTGCCGGTGGCCGCATCGGCAAGCTTCGTCGAGCCGCAGCGCCCGACCGAGGTGCGGCCGATGCCCGCCGCCGCGCCGCAACCGCCGCAGCCGCAGGTGCCGGAAGAACCGGCGGCCGAAGCCCTCCTCCCCGAGGTGATGACCGCCGAGGCCGAGGCGCTGCCGGCATCGCCACCAGCGCAGGCCGCTACGGGACCCGCGACATTTGCCGAGGCGGAATGGGAGGCGGCCGAAGAGGCCCGACAATCGGCCCTCGACCTCGGCGAGGTAGACGTGCCCGCGACCGCGTCCGGCGACGAGGAGATGGCCGCCGGCCAGCCGCAGGCGGCGCCCGCCGCCGCGCCCGGCGAGGAGGGGCCGGAGCCGCCTGAGTCCACCGCCAGGGTCAGCGACCTTGAACGCGAGATGGCCCGCCTGCTCGACGAGATCACCACGCGGCGCACGTCCTGACGCTGGAAACCGCCTGAAATCGGCCGTTTTTCGGCCTCGGCGGACGTCACAGGACTGTCAACGTTCAATTGTTGTCCGGAATGACTCGCGTCGCTATATTCCGCGCGCGTTGCAGAGATATGAGGATTTTTGCATGCCGCGTACGCGCGTTGATGAGTACCGTCCAACCGATACCGAAGAGTTCATGAACGAACGCCAGCGCGAGTATTTCCGCCAGAAGCTCCTGGCCTGGAAAGAAGAGATCCTGCGCGAGGCGCGCGAGACGCTTCAGCATCTGCAGGACGAGAACCAGAATCACTCCGACCTCGCCGACCGCGCGTCGTCGGAGACCGACCGCGCCATCGAGCTCAGGGCACGCGACCGCCAACGCAAGCTGATCGCCAAGATCAACTCGGCCCTCGGCCGCATCGAGGACGGCACCTACGGCTTTTGCGAGGAGACCGGCGAGCCGATCAGCCTCAAGCGGCTCGACGCACGGCCGATCGCGACGCTGTCGATCGAGGCGCAGGAACGCCACGAGCGGCGCGAGCGGGTCTATCGCGACGACTGAGCCGGCGCCGAACGCTCGCCATGCGCAATTTCCGCGTCTATCTGGTCGATTTCGACGGCACCCTGGCCGCGAGCCGGCCTGCCGGCGTTGCCGGCCTCACCCGCACGCTGGGCGAGCGCGGCATCGCCATCCCGCCGGAGCGCATGGAAGCGGTCATCGGCACCGGCGTTCCGCTGGAGACGACTCTGGCTACGCTGGTGCCGCATCTGACCGACGGCGACCTCGCCGCCTGCGCCAGCCGCTATCGCGCCCTCTATCCCGAAATAGACCTCGAAATGACCAGGCTCTACGACGGGGTGCACCAGACCGTCGCCGGTCTCGTGCGGGCCGGCGGCAAGGTGGTGATCCTCAGCAACAAGTCGCGCCCGGCGCTGGAAGCCTCCCTCGCCCGCTTCGACATCATCGACCAAGCGAGCGCCGTGATGGCCGCCGATCCGGGATTGCCGGCGAAACCCGACCCGCAGGTTTTCCATCGCCGCGTGCATCCACTCTTCCCGGACCTGGCGCCGGCAGACTTCCTCATGGTCGGCGACACGGCGTCCGACATCGCCTTCGCCAAGGCCGCCGGCATCGCCAGTTGCTGGGTCAGTTACGGCTACGGCGACGCCGATGCCTGCCTCGCGCTGAAGCCCGATTTCGTGGCGCACACCCTGCCCGACCTGCTCTCGGCCGCCGCCTGACGCCATAGCGCGATCCGTGAAATTTTGAGCGAATTTCGATGTGACGCCGTTCACAGGGCATTCATCTGCGCAACTCTATCTATGGGGCGAGCCCTCGAGCCGGGCGGCGCCCAGCTTTGACCGCATTTTCCGGCTTGGACGGTGAACACCTTTGGCACGCGGGAGCCCGCAACCCGGCGACCGCACTAGGCAGGAGTTGCAGGATGAAAACCATCGTTATGGCGGCGGCTGTTCTGAGCGGCGTGGCGCTGCTGTCGAGCGGCGCATACGCCAAGTCGCCCGGCCAGTGCGACTACGAGGCCCGACAATATGCTGACGCCCATGCCAATCCGGCGGGCGGGCTGCTCGGCGGCGCCGCCGTTGGCGCAGCGGCCGGCGCGATCATTTCGGGCATCGCCGGCGGCAATGTCGGCACGGGCGCCGGTGTCGGTGCCGGCGTCGGCGCGGCCGCGGGCGGCATCTCGCAGGGCGAGAAGTGGAAGCAGTTCTACAACGCCTATTACCATGATTGCCTCTATGGTGGCGCCGCCCCGGCGCAGCCGATCTACGATCCGGGTGCGCCCCCTCCCGGCTACGGCCAGCAGTGGTGGATGAACGCCTGCGCTGCCAAGTACAACTCCTTCCGCTGGGACGGCCCGCATGCCGGCCAGTTCAAGGGCTATGACGGCTACTGGCACTGGTGCAACGTCAACTAGGCGGAAGCGCCTGACCACCTGACCCTTCGGATACGCCCGCGGCTCATGTCGCGGGCGTATCGCTTTGTGGCGCACGCGCCGAGAGCTAGACTGCCGCCCATGAAAAGACTCGTGCTCCTGCGCCATTTCAAATCGTCGTGGGCCGAACCCGGCCTCGCCGACCGCGACCGTGCGCTGGCGCCGCGCGGCCAGCGCGACGCCGTCAACATGGCGGGGACAATCCTCGCCCGCGATCTCATCCCCGACCGCATCCTGTGCTCGCCGGCGCGGCGCACGCGCGACACGCTCGCCTTGTTGCAGGAGCGCATCCGCGGCGAGTGCCCGACCGACTTCCTCGAAGAACTCTATTCGGGACCCGAGCTGGACTATCGCCGCATCATCGCCGAAAAGGGCGGCGAGGCCGACCGGCTGATGGTGATCGGCCACAATCCGAAGATCCACGTCACGGCGGTCGAGCTGATCGGCGGCGGCCGGCACGGCGACCTCGAGCACATCGAGGCGAAATACCCGACCGGCGCCCTGGCCGTGATCGAATTCGAAGCCGACAGCTGGCACGGGATCACCGAGGACAGCGGGCAGCTCACCGCCTTCATCCGCCCGCGCGAAGTCGGCCACGACGACTAGGGCCGCCATCGCTCCGCGGATGCAGCGCGATCCGTGAAACGGTGCGCCGCGCCCGGGACACGCCGCGCCAGCCGGCATTCCCGGCCTTTCGCCGAGCCGTCCGGACCCTTACATCTGGCCCGGACCACCCGCGGAGACGGATCTTGCAGCTGACCACGATCACCGACGAGACCCGTCTGGCGCTGGCCAACCTCGCCGACCGGGCCACCGGCGTGGTGACGCCGAGCGTGCGGCTGGGCGTCACCGGCCTGGCACGGGCCGGCAAGACGGTGTTCATCGCCGCGCTCGTCCACAATCTGGTTCACGGCGGCCGGCTGCCGCTGTTCAAGGCCTATGCCGGCGGACGCGTGGCCGGCGCCCGCCTGGAGCCGCAGCCGGACGACGCGGTGCCGCGCTTCGACTATGAGCGCCACGTGCGCGCACTGGTCGAGGAACGCCTGTGGCCGGATTCGACCCGCCAGATCAGCGAGCTGCGGCTGACCGTCAATTTCGAGTCCGCCTCGCTGCTGACGCGCGCGCTCGGCAGCGGGCGGCTCAACATCGACATCGTCGACTATCCCGGCGAATGGCTGCTCGACCTGCCGCTGCTCTCCAAGAGCTATGCCGACTGGTCGCGCGAGGCGCTGGCCGCGGCCAGCCGCGACGGCCATCGCGACCATGCCGCGCCGTGGCTGAAGCGGCTCGCCGACGTCGACCCGCACGCGCCCGCCGACGAGACGCTGGCGCGCGACCTGGCCGACGTCTTTACCGGCTACCTGACCGCCTGCCGCGCCGACACCCGCCTGCTCTCCACCCAGCCGCCGGGGCGTTTCCTGATGCCTGGCGACCTCGACAATTCGCCGGCGCTGACCTTCGCGCCGCTGCGTCTCGAGCACGACGACGAAGGCCCGTCGGATTCGCTCGCCCGCATGATGGCGCGCCGCTACCAGGCCTATCGCAACGCCGTCGTGCGCCCCTTCTTCCGCGACCACTTCGCCCGCCTCGACCGGCAGATCGTCATGGTCGATGCGCTGACCGCGCTCAATGCCGGGCCGGTCGCCGTCGCCGATCTGGAGGCGGCGCTCGCCGCCGTCCTCGGCTCCTTCCGCCTCGGCCGCACCAACTGGCTGAGCGGGCTCTACAGCCGGCGCATCGACCGCATCCTCTTCGCCGCCACCAAGGCCGACCAGCTTCATCACGGCGACCACGACCGGCTGGAGAGGATCCTCGGCCGGCTGGTGGCGCGCGCCTCCGAGCGCGCCCGCTTTGCCGGCGCCACGGTCGAGGTGCTGGCGCTGGCCTCGGTGCGCGCCACCCGCGAGGCGACCGTGACCAAGGGCGGCGACACGCTGCCGACCATCATCGGCACGCCCCAGCCGGGCGAGACCGTGGACGGCAAGGTGTTCGACGGCCGCACGGAAATCGCGTGGTTTCCCGGGGACTTGCCGGACGATCCGGAATCGGTTTTTGAAGGCGACAGCGCCGCGACCGCCGTGCGCTTCGCCCGCTTCCGGCCGCCCCGGCTGGAGCGGACGGCGGAGGGCCTGACCCTGTCGCTGCCCCATATCCGGCTCGACCGGGCGCTGGAATTCCTGCTCGGAGACCGCCTGGCATGAGACGCCCGACCGCCTTCACCCTCGACGAGGTGCGCTACGAGCCGGAGGAACTCTATCCGCCGGAGGAGGAGGCAGCCGCCGCCGAGACGCTGCCGGCCCCTGCCCGGCCGCGGCGGCGCGGCCACTGGCTCGGCATTCTCGTTTCCGCCCTCGGTGGCCTCGCAGCGCTTGCCATCGGTCTGGCGATCGACCGGCTGGTGCGCGACCTCTTCGCCCGCAACGACTGGCTCGGCTGGCTGGCGCTGGCACTGGTGGCGCTGGCCGCAATCGCGCTCCTCGTCCTGCTTGTCCGCGAGATCGCCGCGCTTCTGCGGCTGCGGCGGATCAACGCCATCCATGCCCGCGCCGTCACCGCGGCGGACGGCGACGACCGCGACGCGGCGCTCGCCGTCCTCGACGAAATCGATGCGCTCTATCGCCGCCGGCCGGAGACGGCGCGCGGACGCGCCGCGCTCGCCGGCCACCGCAAGGAGATCATCGACGGGCGCGACCTGATCGCGCTGGCCGAGACCGAACTGCTCTTGCCCTTCGACGCCAGGGCCCACCGCATGGTGATGGACGCGGCCAAGCGCGTCGCGCTGGTCACCGCCATCTCGCCGCAGAGCACTGGTCGACCTTCTCTTCGTCGGCGCGCAGGTGCTGCGCCTCATCCGCGGGCTCGCCACGCTCTATGGCGGGCGGCCGGGGACCATCGGCTTCTTCCGTCTGGCACGCGCCACCCTCACCCATCTCGCCGTTACCGGCGGCATGGCGGCGGGGGATTCGCTGGTCCAGCAGGTGCTCGGCACCGGGATTGCGGCGCGGCTTTCGGCCCGCCTCGGCGAGGGCGTGGTCAACGGGCTGTTGACCGCCCGCGTCGGCATCGCGGCCATCGAGGTGTGCCGGCCGCTGCCCTTCATCAACGGTTCGCCGCCGCGGCTGGTCGACGTGATGGCGGCGCTGCGGCCGATGGCGACGGAGAAGGCGTAGCGGCGCGCAGCAACTGCGCCGCCCCTACCACTCGGCGATCGAGCCGTCTTCGTGGCGCCAGACCGGCGCCCGCCAGCGGTGGCCGCGCTTCGCCGCCTCGATGACACGCGCCTCGTCGACGACGATGCCGAGGCCGGGACGCTCGGGAATGGCCAGCCAGCCGTCCTTCAGGTCGAAGCCGAAGCCGTCCTTGACGTAGTCGGCAAGATCGCCGTCGGCGTTGTAGTGGATGCCGAGGCTCTGCTCCTGGATGAAGGCGTTGTGACAGACGGCATCGACCTGCAGGCAGGCGGCGAGCGCGATCGGGCCGATCGGACAATGCGGCGCCAGCGCCACGTCATAGGTTTCCGCCCAGCGGCCGATGCGCACCATCTCCGAGATGCCGCCGACATGGGCCGTATCGGGATTGATGACCTGCGCCGCGCGCAATTCGAACACCTGCTTGAACTCGAAGCGGTTATGCAGCCGCTCGCCGATGCACAGCGGGATCGAGGTGGCGCGGGCAAGGTCGGCCATCGTCTCGATCATCGTCGAGGTGACCGCGTCCTCGACGAACATCGGCCGCAGCGGTTCGAGTTCGTGGAGGAGTACGCGCGCCATCGGCGCATGCACCCGGCCGTGGAAGTCGAAGGCGAGATCCATGTCGGCGCCGACGGCGCTCCTGAGATCGGCGAGCGTGCGCACGATGCCGTCGATCTTGGCGTAGGTATCGACGATTTGCAGTTCGGCCGCGATGTTGAACTTCACCGCGTCATATCCGGCCGCCTGGACCGCTTTCACGCCCTCGATGAGATCGCTCGGCCGGTCGCCGCCGGCCCAGCGGTAGCTGCGCACCTTGTCGCGCACCTTGCCGCCGAGAAGCGCATGGACGGGCCGGTCGAGCGACTGGCCGAGAATGTCCCAGAGCGCCATGTCGATGCCCGAGATCGCGCTCATCAGCACCGGGCCGCCGCGATAGCAGCCGTTGCGATAGAGCATCTGCCAGGTGTCCTCGATCAGGCGGGGATCGCGCCCGATCATGAAATCGGCAAGTTCGGCGACCGCGGCAGCGAGCGTCTCGGCATGGCCTTCGAGAACCGGCTCGCCCCAGCCGGACAGGCCCTCGTCGGTCTCGACCTTGAGAAACAGCCAGCGCGGCGGCACGAGGAACGTCTTGAGTGCGGTGATCTTCATGGTGGCGTGTTCTTGCGACATAGAGCCCGGTCCGGCGACGCTCAGACCTTCGCCCACTCTATCACCACCGGCCCCGCGGCCCCGGCGACCGGATCGGCCCCGGGCAGCGGCACGGCGGCGATGCGGCGGCGGATGGCGGCCCCGTCCTCGGCGCCCTCGCGCATCAGGTCGACATGGGCGGGCGAGGGATAGGCGCCGATGACCAGAAGGTCGGGCGAACCGGAAAGCCGCTTGTGGCCGACGCCGGCCGGGATCAGCACCGCGTCGCCGGCCCGCGCGTGGACGGTGGCGCCCCCCTCCCCGCCGAAGCGCACGGTCGCCTCGCCGGCGGCGATGCCGAGCACCTCGTGGGCGGTCGAATGGTAGTGGTGGAAGGGAAAGATGCCGTTCCGCCAGCCATGGCCCCAGCCATTGCCACCGAACAGATCCTCGAAGGCGCGCGCCGGATCGCCCGCGGCAGGATCGATGGCGCCGGCATAGTGGACGAGCGGCAGGCGGTTGTTGGGAATGTCGCCGTCGTCGGCGAAATGATGGAGACTGATCTGCATCGCGCGCTCCGCGCCCCCCTTGCAAAATGGGGCTCCGGCACAGTTTGACAGGCCGCATGGGACCGGTCAAAAACGGTGCATCCGCGGCGCGACGGCCCGGAAACGGCGATTTCTGTTGGCTCTGGACGCGGACGTTCCATGAAGGGACTGGGAATCGGTTTCGGCCTGGAGCGCATCGTTCTGTTCGCTTACGAGCGTCCGCGCATCGGCATCGGCATCCTCATCGTCGTCTACCTGCTGGCCGGCTACGGCATGATGCATGTCCGTTTCAACGACGACCTGCGCAACATCTTCGCCGGCGACACCGAGACCTATCGCGACTATGTGGCGGCCACCGACGATTTCGTCGATCCGGAGAACGAGCTTCTCGTCCTGGTCGAGGGCAAGGATCTTGGCACGCCGGCGAACTTCCAGAAGCTGCAGGACTTCCAGCTCGAGCTGCAACTGGTCGACGGCGTCGACAACGTCTATTCGCTGTTCGCGCTGCGCGAACCGCCCGACGCCAATGGCGACGCCGCTCCGCTGGTCAATGACGCTTCGGGCGGCCTGACGCCGGAACTCATCCAGCGCATCCGCGACCACCCGGTTCTGGGCAGCCGGCTGATCTCCCCCGACGGCACGGCAATGGCCTTCACCGTCACGCCGAGCGAACCCAAGGCGCCGCTGTCGGTCGCCCGCAAGATCGTCGACGAGATCAACGCGACCGCCAAGGACGCACTCGGCGATACGGACATGAAGGTAACGGTCACCGGCTTTCCGGTGATCCGCTATTCGATCGCCGACATCGTGCGCCACGACCAGGTGTGGCTGGAAATCATCGGTGCTCTGATCGGCACGGTGATGAGCCTGATCGTCTTCCGCTCCTTCGTCGCCTCGATCCTGGCGGCGGCACCGGCCATCCTCGCCGCCATGGCGGTGGTCGGCTTCATGGGCCTGTTCGGCGTCAAGGTCACGGTGATGACGACGATCGTGCCGGCACTGGTGATGATCTTCGGCTATGCCGACGGCATGCATCTCGGCTTCGCCTGGCGCAAATACCGGCAGGCCGGCTTCAGCGTGGTCGAGGCCGAGCGGCGGGCGCAACGCGAACTGGCCGGCGCCTGCGTGCTCTCGGCGATCACCACCGCGATCGCCTTCCTGTCGCTGACCATCTCCTCGGTGACCATGGTGCAGGGCTTCGGCGCCTCCGGCGCCGCCGGCACGCTCGGCGGCATGTTTCTGGTGCTCATCATCCACGGCCTGCTGATGCGCCTCCTCGGCCGCTTCTGGAAGACGCGGCCGGCGCGCAAGACCGACAACCTGCTGGCCGCGCTGGAGGGCCCCTGCGCCGGCATCGGCACCTTCACCGTGCGCCACGCCAAGCTTCTCTCGCTGCTCTCGGCGGTCATGTTCGTGCTGTTCGCCGCGGCGCACTATTCGGTCAAGCCGGAGCACTCCTTCCGCGAGGACCTGCCCTCCAACAACCCGGCCAATGCCGCCCTCGGCCGTCTCGACCGCGACTTCGGCGGCGTCTTCCCGCTCGAGATCGTGGTGCCGCTGAAGGGCGCCGAGCCGACCTCGCCCGAGGCGCTCGACCGCGTGCGCAAGGTGCAGGACGCCGTCGCCAAGGTGGACGGCGTCGGCCAGCCGCTATCGATCTGGAACCTCGCCGAATGGCTGGGCGGCAGCGACCCGGTGAACGGCGGCGCGGCGGTCGCCAAGATGCTCGACCTGGCGACGCCGACGACGCGCAGCCACTTCGTCGGCACCAAGGGCAACGCGCTGATCACCGCGACCACGCGCGAGATGTCGAGCTCGCACTCCGCCGAGCTTGTCGACCGTGTCGAGGCGGCCATCGCCACCTCCGGCGTCGACGGCGTCAAGGTCACCGGCGTCACCGTCATCAATGCCCGCGAGTCCAGCCGCACCATCTCGATCCTCAATGCCAGCCTGCTGCTCTCGGTGGTCGCCAATCTCGGCGTCATCGCGCTCGCCTTCGGCGGCCTGTCCTTCGGGCTGGTCTCATTCCTGCCCAACATGCTGCCCATTCTGGCGGTCGGCACGATGCTGTTCTTCGCTGGACGCGGCATGCAGTTCACCGCCGTCATCGCCCTCACCGTCGCCTTCGGCGTCGCCGTCAACAACTCGGTGCATTTCATCAACCGCTTCCTGCACACCGACAATGACGGCTCGCTCTCCGCCCGGCTGATCGAGACCTCGCGGCGCATCGGCCCGGTGATCATCGGCGCGACGCTGATCATCATCGCCGGCGTCTCGACGACGCTGACCAGCGGCATGCCGACCATCGGCCTGTTCGGCAAGATCGCCGCGCTGACCCTGGTCGCCGGCATCATCGGCGATCTCATCGTCCTGCCGGCGCTGATGGGCGGCCCGGCACGGCGCTGGTTCGACCGCCACGGAACCATCAAACCGCACGAGGCAGAAGCATGAAGCGCGTCCTTTCCGCCGCATTGCTGGCGGCCGTCGCTTTCGCCGTTCCGGCCCATGCCGGCGACGATCCGATCCTGTCGCGCCTGGCCGGCTCCTGGACCGGCCACGGCACCTACAAGCAGAGCGCCAGCGCCGCCGAGGAGCGCGTCTTCTGCAAGATCACCAACACGCTGATCGACAACGGCACCACGCTCAAGCAGCGCGGCCGCTGCGCCGTGTCCAGCAGTTCCGGCGCCATCGACGGCCAGATCACGGCCACCGGCGGCGGCCGCTACAGCGGCACGCTGAGCAGCCTGGCCACCGACGGCCCGGCCAAGCTGAGCGGCTCGGGCAGCGGCGGCCGGCTGACGCTGACCATGAGCTTCGTCGACGGGACCACGCACGAGCCGGCGCAATCGACGACCACCATGTCGCTGCAGGGCAACGGCTACCGGCTGCACACGACGCGCCGGGACGGCGGCACGACCTGGACGCCGACGGACATCACCTTCACCAAGTAGGCAATCGGCAGGCGGGGGGTCGCCTCGTGTCGCGATCCGGCACGTCGGGCACGTCGCCATGAGGCTTGATCGGGAGCCTCATCCTGAGGTCGCTCGTCGAAGGCGAGCCTCGAAGGACGAGGCGCCCCTCATGCCTGGATGTGCTGGTGGGGAGTGCCGCCGGCCTCGTGGCGGTGGGGATGGTCGGAGATCTTGACCGGGACCACGTGCAGGTTGGCGTGGCGGACGCCGCGCTGGGTGCTGATCTCGTCGGCGAGATGCTGCACGCCCTGCGCCGGCCCGCGCAGCGCCGACACCTCCAGGCAGCTCGTATGATCGAGCGGCACGCGCATATTGGCCGCGAACATGTCGTGGTGCTCGTGCTGGAGCCGGGTCAGCCGCTGCGCCAGATCGCGCGTCGCATAGTCGAAGACGTAACCGAGCACCGCGATGCACGGCGCGTTCGAGGTCTTGGCCTGCTCGCGGTTGGCGACCTCGCGGACGATATCGCGGAAGGCTTCCGAGCGGCTGTCATAGCCGCGCTGCTGCGTCAGCGCGTCGACGACGTCGAGCAGATCGTCGTCGATGGTGATGGTGATGCGTTGCATCGCGCGTCTCCTGGCTTCGGGCGGCCCCCCGGCCGTTCGGATGGACGGGGATGGTAGAGCAGCAGGCGCGCGAGGGAAATCGGCTCGTTCGGCGCAGGCGCCTCAGCTCTCCTTGTCCGCAGCCTCGGCCCGGTGCAGATGGTGGTGGCTGTGGGCGGCGTGGGCGCCATGCAGGTGGAGATGGGCGTGCGAAAGCCCGGCGCGCTTCAGCAGCGCCACATCGCGCAGGATGTCGTGCGGCGTGCCCTCGGCGATGACGCGGCCACGATCCAGAACGACGCAGCGGTCGGCAATGTCCTCGACGATATCGAGGTCGTGGGTAGCGGTGACCACCGTGCGGCCGGAGCCGTGGCACCTGACCAGATAATCGATGAGATGACTGGCGCTTTGCGGGTCGAGCGAGGCGGTCGGCTCGTCGAAGAGCAGCACCTCGGGCTCGAGCACCAGGACCGAGGCGAGCGCCACCCGCTTCTTCTCGCCGCCGGAGAGGCGATGCGGCGGCCGGTCCTTGAGGTCGCGAATCGCAAAATCCTCAAGCGCCTGCGCGACGCGCCGGCGCACCTCGTCCTTGGGCCAGCCCATCTGCAACGGCCCGAAGGCGATCTCGTCGAAGACGGTCGGATTGAAGAGCTGGACGTCGGGATTCTGGAAGACGAAGCCGACGCGACGGCGGAAGGCAAGCGCCCGCTCGTCGTCGGCGAAACCCTCCTCGCTGAGTGCCTCGCCGAAGGCTTCGATCTCGCCGCGGTCGGGGAAATAGAGCCCGTCGAGCAGGCGCAGCAGCGTCGATTTGCCCGAACCGTTGGCACCGAGGAGGACGATGCGCTCGCCGGCCGCGATGGTCAGGCTGAGGCCATCGAGCGCCGGGGTCCCGTGATAGGCGTAATGCACGTCCGCGACGTCGAAGACGGGCGGCGGCAAGACCTGCGAAGGGAACGAGCCGTCCATCACGCCTGCATCCATAGAGCCAGAGAGGAAACCACAAGGAAGCCGCCAGCCGCCGCCCAATCGAGCGCGCTGACGCGAAAATCGTCGATGAGGCGCGGCTCGCCGCGATAGCCGCGCGAGATCATGGCGAGATGGACTTCGGTGCTCATGTCGAGCGCCTTGCCGAGCAGCGCGCCCGCCGTCGCCGTCGCCAGCCGGCGGCGATCGCCCGGGCGCAGCCGGCCGACCATGCGGCTTCGCCGCGCCTCGAACATCTGCGCCGTCGAATGCAGGAACACGAAGACATAGCGATAGGTCATGCCGAGGATGACCACCAGCACCACCGGCAGACGATAGAAGCGCATGGCCTTGAGCAGATGCGGCCACGGCGTCGACAGGATGAGCAGCAGCGCATAGGTCGCCGTCGTCTCGGAGCGGCCGATGAGGAAGGCGGCGCTGCGCAGCCCTTGCAGGGTGACCGGCCAGCCGAGGACAGGCAGCGTGGCCAGCACATCGCCCGGAACCAGAAAGAGCGCCGGCAGCGCGATGACGCCGGTGAAGGCAAGGACGCCGATCCACACCTGGCGCACCAGCCGCGCGATGGCGATGCCGGAGACAAGCGCCAGCCCCACCGCCACCAGGAAGAGCGCGGCGAGCACGGCCAGCGACTTCACCATGACGGCAACCACGATGAAGCCGACGACGATGCCGAGCTTCACCCGCGGATCGAGCCTTTGCAGGAAGCCGTCGCGGCGGGCGACATCGTCGGCGTCGAGCGCATGGGCAAGAGCATGGGCGATGCCGTCGGCGAGCCGGTCGAGGAAGCCGCGATGCCGGCCCCAGGATCGACCATGGCGGAGGAAGGATTGTTCTGCCATGGCCGGCCCCGCGTTCCCCCGTGTCAGGCGTGGCTGGCGCCGGAGCGCGCGCGGCGCATCAGCCACGACAGCGCGGAGACGACGAGCAGGATGAGGCCGGCGCCGACGACGCCCGAGAGGATGTAGCCGAAGCTCTCCGAGTGCATGAAGGGCGGCGCATAATCGGGGATCGGTGCCGTCCAGATGCTGGCGAGACGCTCCAGCCCCTGCGGCACGCTTTCCGGCGGCGCGACATTGCCGGAGGCCGCGGTGATCTGGTCGCGGATGGCGGGATCGGCGAAATCCTCGCTACCCCACTCGCCCCAGGCGATGCCGGCGGCGAGCAGCCCGAGCGGGCTCACCACCATGAGCGCGCCGAGGCCGGTCCACAGCCAGCGCGTTGCGAACCACCCGCCGTCGGCCGGCGCCGGCCGGGCGTCGGGCGTCGCCTTCGCCGTCGCTTCGAGCAGGCCGGGATTGGCCCGTTGCAGATAGGCGACGATGCCGCCGGTCACGATCGCCTCAGCCGCGCCGGCAATGGTGAGGTGGGCGAACATCATGGCGGGAAGCGCGATCGCCAGCGGATAAGGTGCGTAGAGCGGCGCACCGCTGGCATCGGTGAAGAGCGCCGGCTGGATGCCGAATTCGAGCGCGGTGACGAAGGCCGCCGCATTGATGGCGAGATAGCCGGCCACCGCCGCCGCGACCACGCGGCGCACGGAGGCGATCGGCGCATCGCCGGAAATCAGCCGGTAGCTGGCGTAAGCGACCAGCGTGCCGACGATGGCCATGTTGAAGGCGTTGGCGCCGAAGGCGGTAATGCCGCCGTCGCCGAAGAACAGCGCCTGGATGGCGAGCGCGATCGATATGGCGAGGATTGCGGCGGCAGGACCGAGAACGATCGCTGCCACCGCCATTCCGACGGCATGCGCCGTCGTCCCTCCCGGGATCGGCAGGTTGAACATCATGACGACGAAGCTGAAGGCCGAGACCACGGCGAGCAGCGGCACGACCTTGCTGTGCAGGACGCGCTTCACCCGCTTGACCGCCATGTACCAGAACGGCCCCGCCGCCGCGTAGGCGGCCACGCAGGTGGCCGGGCTCAGATAGCCGTCAGGGATGTGCATGGATCGGTTCCTTCGGATCGCTCCCCCCGGGTGCGAACGCTACCGTATGAGAAACCGACGTCTTTGTCATACGTCAAATGGCGGGGGTGGCAGGCGCCTGTCGGGCGGCGCTCCTCAGGCCGCCGGCCGGCGGTAGTCGAGGATCACGCCGCCCTTGTCGAAACGGCGGACATGGGCGAGTTCCAGCCAGCGCTCCTGCGGCGCGGCCTTCGGGAACATGGGGATTCCGTCGCCGAGCAAGACCGGGATGACGCAGGCCTCCATGCGGTCGATGGCGTCCATTTCAAAGAAGGCGGCCTGAAGCTTGCCGCCGCCGACGATCCACACGTCGCCGTCGGTGAGCGCCCGGAGGTGCGCGACGAGTTCCGGCCCGACGCCGCGGTTCCAGACTTCGACCTCCGCCGGCGCGCCGGCAAGCGGACGGCTGGTCACCACGACGAAGCGCTTGCCCTTGAAGAAGGACAGCCCGTCCGGCACCGCAACGGCCTGGTCCCAAGTGGCGCGCCCGAAGACGCAGGTGCCGATTTCGCCAATGAAGCCGTCGAAGCCGTAGTCGACGCCGTCATAGCGGTTGAGGAAGCCATAGCCGCCATTCACGTCGGCGATGTAGCCGTCGAGGCTCATGGCCATGTAACCGCGGATCAGAAGTCATCTCTCGCCCTCGCTCTCGAAAGTAAGTGCGCCTGACGGATGCGAAATCGGGCGCCGATCAGGCTTCAGATGACGCCGAGCTTCTTCTGCAGGCTCGACGACGAGGTCGTGTACTGGAAGACGATCTTCTTCTCCGGGAAGACGATGTGGACGGCGGCCTGGGCCATCAGCGCCGCCTCGTGGAAGCCGCACAGGATCAGCTTGAGCTTGCCCGGATAGGTGTTGATGTCGCCGATGGCGAAGATGCCGGGCTCCGAGGTCGCGAATTTCGCGGTGTCGACCGGGATCAGGTTCTCTTCCAGATTGAGGCCCCAGTTGGCGACCGGTCCGAGCTTCATGGTGAGGCCGAAGAAGGGCAGGATGCGCGTGCAGGCGACCTCGCTCTCCGTTCCCGCCTTGTCCTTGACGGTGGCAGCGGCGACCTGACCGCCCTCGCCTTTCAACCCGCTGACCTGGCCGATGGAAAGCCTGACCTTGCCGGCCTCGACCAGCGCCCTGAGCTTGTTGACGCTGTCGGGCGCGGCGCGGAACTCGTCGCGGCGGTGAACCAGCGTCAGGCTTTTCGCCAGCGGTTGCAGGTTCAGCGTCCAGTCGAGCGCGGAATCGCCGCCACCGACGACCAGCAGGTCGTGGTCGCGGTAATCCTCCATGCGGCGCACGGAATAGAAGACCGAGGTGCCTTCGTAATCCTCGATGCCGGGAACCGGCGGGCGCTTGGGCTGGAACGACCCGCCGCCGGCGGCGATCACCACCACCTTGCCGAGAAAGGTCACGCCGGCGTCTGTGGTGAGGCGGAAGCGCCCGTCGGGCTCGCGCCCGAGCGTCTCGACCATCTGGGAGAGATGAAAGGTCGGGTGGAAGGGATGGATCTGCTCCATCAGCTTCTCGACCAGCTCCTGGCCGCTGATGATCGGATAGCCGGGAATGTCGTAGATCGGCTTCTCGGGATAGAGCTCGGCGCACTGGCCGCCCGGCCGGTCGAGAATGTCGATCAGGGCTGAGCGTATATCGAGCAGGCCGAGCTCGAAGACGGCAAACAGGCCGACCGGCCCGGCGCCGACGATGATCGCATCGGTCTCGACAATCTGGGGCTCGTCACTCCCGCTCATGCTCGTCTCATCCATTCCCGCCCTTTCTGAAACTGCGGCGGACACATATCCGCCGGGCGCGGCGGATCAAAGCAACTTTGTTGCGAGCCCGGGATGATCGGGAGCAAATTTCCCATGAGGCGCAGCGTAACGCTCAGCCCTGCCTCTCCGGCACGGTGACGACGAGGCCGTCGAGCGCGTCGCTGACGCGGATCTGGCAGGACAGCCGCGAGGTCGGCCGGACGTCATAGGCGAAGTCCAGCATGTCCTCCTCCATCGGCTCGGGCTCGCCGACGATCGCGCGAAAGGCTTCGTCGACATAGACGTGGCAGGTGGCGCAGGCGCACGCCCCGCCGCATTCCGCCTCGATGCCGGGAACGCCGTTGCGGATGGCGTTTTCCATGACCGTGGTGCCGTTCTCCGCCTCCACTTCATAGTGCTGACCGTCGGCGGCGATATAGGTGATCTTGGCCATTGGACCCCAGGCAGAAGCAAGACGGAGGATGCCGGGCGCGCGGTCCCGGCGAAAACCGCCGGCTCTATAGGCGATTTCCCTTGGTGCTGCCAATGCGGCGCGCGTACGCGGCCTGCACTATTCCGCGAGATGGCGTGTGATCTGGCGGCTCGCCTCGGCGATCGCCGCTTCCAGTGCGGGAATGGCAACCGTGTTGCCGCGCTCCACCGAGGCCGCCAGGCGGGCGACCTTGGCGGCGCCGACCGCCGCTGCCGCGCCGACCAGCGAATGGGCGATCGGCCGGCGCTCTTCGGCCGTACCGGCTGCCTTGAGGCGGGCCAGCTCGCCATTGCTACGCGTCAGGAACAGGCCAAGAACCTCGCGTTCGAGGTTCGGGTCCCCGCCGGTCTGTGCCCTGAGGATCGAGAGGTCCACCGCCCCGTCATCGGCGGCAGAACTGGTGACACGCGAAGGCTCGTCCACACTCATTGGTAAAACTACCAAGTTACTGACGCCCGGGGCCTCCCGCGCCTCCTTTTTAGGCTGCTCAGCCGGGAGGCGGGCCAGGAATCTTAATTTATCGTTAACGACAATTCTGGCGCTCGCCCTACGCTCCGCCGGGGGTCTCGGGAGGCTGCTTGCCGAGAACGGCATAGCCGGCCGGCGTCAGCTTGCAGACCAGCCAGTCCGGTTTCGTCGGATTGGCGAACCACGGCTCGGCCCATCCCTTGCCGATGCAGGATTCGACGGTTTTCCGGTCGATTCCGGCGCCATTGCGGTCGAACAGCGGAAGCTTGCCGCCCGGCTGGTCGAGACCGAGCGCGAGGTATTTCTTCTGGGCCGCGGTCGGGCGCAGAGACGGGCGCACGTCGCTCCCCCGTTTTACCGGCACGTTAACGGCCTCGCTCAAAGGCTTCGAACGTTCCGCCATAGGGGGTTCACCAAGCTCTGGAAACGACGCCGGCCGTTGCGTTTTCTTGTTCCGCTGCCTTCAATGTGCCATTAGGATACTCTAGCGGCAAGGGTGTGGAGGCCACCCAGAATCGGCAGGTGCCGATTCGCTGAAGCGGCGGCGGGCCGCGGGAGGGGAGCGGCAGGGCGGCAATATCCGCTTGGCCAACTTTCCCGGGAACGTTTCCGTGTGCATGCCGGGCTTGTATCGCCCGGTGAGCGGCCGACAGTGTTTTGAGTACGGACGCGAGGCGGAAAAATGGCGAATAATCCGAGGACGAAGACCCCGAACGACGCGGCGCTTTCGGCAGTCGAGGAAGCGTTGCGCATGGATTTCAGCCCGGAAGACGAGGCTGAACCCGATCGGGCCACCCCGCCACGGCGCGAGCGCCGTCCAGAGCCGCCGCGCACCAATGCCGGCGCCGCGGCCGCCGATCAGCGCCGCAGCGACCTCCTGCGCCGCCCCGAAGCACCCCAGCGTCCCGGCCCCCCGCGCCGCAGCGACCAGGCCGCCCGCCGGCCCGAGCGGTTCGAAGAGCCGCCGCCGCGGCGCGCCGAGCGCAATGAGGAACCGCAGCCGCGCATGGCCGAACCGCGATCCGAAGCGCGCCCCGAGCCGCGCCGCATGGAAGAGCCGCGCCAGGCGGAGCCCGCGCGCGACCGCGCCTATGACGACGAGCCGCCGGCAGCGCGCCCGCGCGCCGCCCGCAACCGTTTCGCCGCCAATGACGACCGCCGCAGCGTCTCCGCCGCTTCCCAGCGGCGCCCGTCGCGCATGATCTATCCGACCGCCACCGCCCTTTCGGTGGTCTGGGCCGTGCTGGTGCTCGTCTATGCGATGTCCACCGGCGGCCTGTTTGGCGAGGGCGACGCCCTCACCTCGCCCCGCTTCCTCAATATCGCGCTGTCGATCGGCGTGCCCATCGCCTTCATCTGGGGCATCGCCTCGATGATCTGGCGCACCCAGGAGATGCGCATCGTCGCCCGTTCGATCGGCGACGTGGTGGCGCACCTGTCCGAGCCCGAGAACATCGCCGTCGATTCGGTGACCAATGTCAGCCAGGCGATCCGCCGCGAGGTGGCCTCGGTCGGCGACGGCGTCGAGCGCGCGCTGGCGCGCGCCAGCGAACTGGAACTGCTGGTCCACAACGAGGTGGCCGTCCTCGAGCGCTCCTATTCCGAGAACGAAACCCGCATGCGGTCGCTCATCGACGATCTCGCCGGTCAGCGCGAAGCCATCGTCATCAATTCCGAGCGCGTGCGCACCTCGATCGTCAGCGCCCAGGAATCGCTGTCCAAGGACCTGCGCATCGCCTCCGAATCGATTGCCGAGAACGTCACCCAGGCCGGCAACCGCATCACCTCCACCCTCACCGAACGCGGCGAGCAGATCACCGTGGCGCTGGGCACCGCCGGCGAGACCATGGTCCACCAGCTCACCGCCCACGGCGAGGACCTGGTCAGCCGGCTCGCCGACACCGTCAGCGACGTCGCCGTCTCGCTCGCCCAGACCGGCACCGAGGTGACCGACGCGCTGCTCGCGCGCTCGGCCGAGATCAACGACACGCTGTCCTCGACCGGCCGTGCCATGGCCGACACCATCTCCGAGCGCGGCCAGGAAGTGAACGACACCCTGTCCTCGGTCGGCTCCGACCTGATCGCCGGCTTCGAGGGCCGCACCGACGAGATCACCCGCTCGATCAGCGAAGCCGGCACCATGGCGGCCGAGACCATCTCGACCCACGTGCGCGAGGTCAACGAGTCGCTCAAGTCCAACTCCGACTCGCTGCTGGTCGATCTGGCGCTGCGCGGTCAGGAGATCGCCGACAAGCTCGACGAGACCGGCTCGCGCATTGCCGAGACGATCACCAGCCGCGGCGGCGAGCTTGCCGACCGCCTGTCGCAGACCGGCGACCGCATCTTCGAATCGATCTCGGTCAACGGCACCGAGCTCAACGAGCGCCTTGCCGGCACCGGCGAGGTCATGGCCACGCTCATCGGCGAGCGCACCACCGCGCTGCGCGAGGTCATCGATTCGGCGGCGGCCACCGTCAACGAATCCTTCGACGAGCGCGGCGCCGAACTGACCCAGCGCCTGGCCTCGGTTGGCGGCGAAGTGGCCAAGGCCATCGCCGTGCGCGGCATGAAGATCAACGAGACGATCATCGCCTCGGGCAACGAGATTGCCGAGACGGTGGCCTCGCGCGCCGGCGCCATCCACGAGCGCATCGTCGACTCGGGCACGCGCATTGCCGATCGCATCATCGAGCAGGGCAACACGATCCACGAGCGCATCGTCAACTCCTCGCGCGAGATGGCCGACACCATCGAAAGCCGCGGGAACACGATCTACGAGCGCATCCTGTCGTCCTCGCGCGAGATCGCCGACGGCATCGAGAGCCGCGGCACCGCCATCTACGATTCGATCGTCGAGGCGAGCCAGCATGTCGGCGACGCCATCGAATCGCGCGGCACCTCGATCCACCAGAAGATCCTCGCCTCCGGCCGCGACGTCGCCAACGCCATCGAGAGCCGCGGCGTCACCATCCATGAGAAGATCATCGCCTCGGGCACCGAGGTCGCCGACAACATCGAGAGCCGCGGCACCGCCATCCACGACCGCATCGTCGCCAGCGGCACGCAGTTCGGCAGCCTGATCACCGACCGCACGCAGGAAATCAGCGAGGTGCTGGAGACGCGCTTCACCACCATTGCCGAACTGGTCGACGAGCGCGGCCCGGCGCTGGTCGCCGCGCTCTCCGAGCAGGCGCTCGGCATGGAGAACGCGCTTTCCGGCAAGCTCGACGCATTCGGCGAGGGCATCCGCGACAAGATCGCCGACGTGTCGGACGCGCTGGAGACCAGCGCGCACCGCATCGCCGAGGCGCTCGACCACCGCTCGCGCCAGATCAACCAGACGCTCATCGAGCGCACGCGCGAGATTTCCGAGACCTTCACCAGCGGCCAGAACGATTTCGCCTCGATGATCGACGACGGGCTCGTCCATGTCGGCGACCGGCTCACCCAGCAGGTCGAGACCCTGGCCCAACTGATGACCGAGCGGGCGCTTGCCGCCACCAACTCGCTCTCCGCCAAGAGCGAGGACGTCGCCGGCACGGTGCGCGAAGCGGTCGACGAGGTCACCCAGCGCCTGGTCAACGAATCCGGCGAGGCGACGCGCGCCCTGCGCGCCTCGGCCTCCGAGGCCGCCACGGTGCTCGGCCGCGCCATCAACGAGATCGAGGGCATGTTCGGGGCGCGCGCCAACGCCGTCACCGACGCGCTCGAACAGCGCACGCGCGACTTCAACGACGTGCTCGGCGCCCGCTCCGGCGAGCTGGCCGCCCTGCTCGACGGGCGCTCCAACGCGCTCCTGCAGACCCTCGACCAGCGCGGCACCGACATCGTCGAGATGGTCGTCGGGCGCAGCGAGGAAGCCTCGCGCACGCTCATGGAGGCCGGCGACCGCGTTGCCACCAGCTTTGCCGAGACCAACGACAAGCTGAAGCGCGAGGTCACCGACATCGCCGAGCGGCTTGCCGGCGCCACCGACACCTTCAATGCGCTGCTGACCACGACCTCGGACAACCTCGCCAAGATCGAAACCGGGCTTTCCGACCGTTCGACGGAGTTCTCCACCGCCATCGACCACGCGGTCGAGACGACCCAGCTCTCCGCCGGCGAACTCGGCGATCAGGTCACCCGCCTGCGCGACGTGTCCGGCGAGATCCTGGAGAGCGTCAGCAACGTGGTGAAACGCTTCGAGGAGCAGACCCAGTCGCTCACCGCCGCTTCGCGCAACCTGTCGGACGTCAACCGGCAGATCGAATCGACGGTCGAGGATCGCCGGCCGGCTCTTGAATCGCTTACCGCCGGCCTCAAGGCGCGCAGCGAAGAGCTCGACGGGCTGATGGCCTCCTTCACGCGCATCATCACCGAGACGCTGAAGAGCGCCGAGGAGCGCGCCACCGCGGTCAGCCGCATGCTGACCGAAAGCACGGCGACCGCCTCCAAGGGCGTGATGGACAATCTGGAGAACATGAACCGCACCGCCACGGCCGAAAGCCGCAAGGCGGCCGAGTCCGTGCGCGAGGCCAACAAGGCGCTGGTCGAGGAGATGGGCCAGTCGGTCGGCGAGGCCACTCGCCGCTTCGGCGAGGCGACGCGCGAGATGCGCCACGCCATGCAGGAACTCCAGCGCGAGCTCAATTCGACGCGCGAGGAACTGAAGCGCGGCGTGCTCGACATGCCCGAGGAAGCCCGCGAGGGCGCCGATGCCATGCGCCGCGTGGTCGGCGACCAGATCAAGGCGCTGTCCGATCTGTCGGAGATCATCACCCGCCACGGCAAGCAGCTCGACCTGTCGAGCCCGGCGCTCGGCGAGCCGCTGCGTGTCGCCCGCGCCGATTCCCGTGGCCCGGCCGCCGAGGCCGTGGCGGCGAGCGAACCCGCGCCGGCTTCGCGCTTCGCCAGCGGACGCAACGGCAGCAACGGTGCCGGCCCGCGCACGGTAGCGCGTTCGGTCCAGCCGCGCCCTGCCCCCGCCCCGGCGCCTCAGGTCGCGCCGCTGGCGGAAGCGCCGGCTGCCGAGGACGGCAATGGCGGCGGCTGGGTGTCCGACCTTCTCAGGCGCGCCTCGACCGACGAGGACGTCAACGGCGCCCCGGCACCGGCGGCGGAAGCCGCGGCGCAGGTCGCCCACCCGTCCAATGGCGGCGACGCACCGCCTCCACCGCCTCAGGTCTCGACGCCGCTCAATGCGCTGTCGGCGGACATCGCCCGCGCCATCGACCACAACGCCGCGGTGGAGCTGTGGGAGCGTCACGGCCGCGGCGAGCGCAACCTGTTCACGCGCCGGCTCTACACCATGCAGGGTCAGCAGACCTTCGACGAGATCCGCAAGAAATATCAGCGCGATTCCGAGTTCCGCTCCGTCGTCGACCACTATGTGGCCGATTTCGAGAAGCTGCTCGCCGAGGCGACCGGCAACAACAAGGACGCCCAGGTCGGCAGCCGCTACCTGATGTCGGACACGGGCAAGGTCTACACCATGCTGGCCCACGCCAGCGGACGCTTCGATTAAGCTCCGGATTTACGCACAACCGGACAGACAAGGGCGCGGGCTTCGGCTCGCGCCCTTATCGCTTGTGGAGCCAAACTCACGCCGCAAGGGCGCCGCGGAACGACAGGAAGAGGAAGAGAACGAGGCCGAGGCCGGCCACCGGCACCATGGACAGGAAGCCGGAAACGCCGAAGCCGGCATAGAGCGGCCCGGCCAGGGCGGTGCCGGCGGCAAGCAGGATTCCGACGAGCATGGCGTAGATGCCCTGGGTCGAGGCGGTCATCCGCTCCGGCACGGCGCGCGCGATCAGGATCTGGATGCCGAGCGTATTGCAGCCGAAGGTCAGCCCGTGGAACGACTGGAGGAGAACGTAGCCGGCGTAGCCCGGCGCGAAGGGAAAGAGCGTCCAGCGCACGATGGCCGCCGAGGCGCCGAGAATCAGCAGGCCGTGCGGGCCGATGAAGCGCAGGATGTGGCGCGACAGCAGCATCACCGAGGCTTCGGCGAGCAGCCCCGTCGCCCACAGGCTGCCGATCTGGAAGTTGGAATAGCCGAGGCGGTGCCACGAGATGCTGCCGAAGCTGTTGAGCATGGCGTGGCTCGCCATGACGAGGCCGCTGGCCGCCAGCACGGCAAGCAGCGCGCGGTTGGCCAGCAGTGCGCGGAGCGGACGCTCGAGCTGCTTCACCGGCTGAGTATCCTGCTTCTCCGGCTCACTGCCGACCGGGTCCGCCGGCGCCTCCGGCAGGGCGAATGAACCGGCCGCCGCCAGGACCAGCGCCAGAAAAATCAGCCAGAAGGCCGCCTCCACCGGCAGGAAGCCGAGGACGGCGCCGGCGCTGAGATTGGCGACGCCGTACGAGATGGTGCCGGCCATGCGCATGCGGCCGAAATCGACGCCGAGGCGGCGGACGCCGGTGAGCGCCACGGCGAGCCCCGGCGGGCCGCCGAGGGTGGCGAGCGTCTGCGCCACGCCGGTGAAGAGGAGCAGCGGCCAGAAGCCGGTCGCAGGCCACGCGAACAGGAAGATGACCGCCGCCGGCAGCATGAGCGTGATCACCGCGAAGCGCCGGTTCGGCGCCCGGTCGGCGTAGAAGCCGACCAGCGGCATCAGAAGCACGCTGAACAGGGCCGGAAAGGCGACGCAATTGGCGATTTCGACGTCCGACAGGCCGCGCGCCTGAAGCCAGACCGGGAAGAAGGGCACCGCCACGCCGTTGACCAGCAAGAAGGCGGCGAAGAACAGCGACATGCGCCGCGCGAAGGCGCGCTGCACCGCGGGCGGGGCGCTGATGGCGGGCATGGGAACGGCCTCCGCCTAATCGCTGCCCGCCAGCGCCTCGGCGAGTACCGGCCCGTCGATGTTGCCGCCGGAGAGCACCGCCACCAGCGTGCGGCCGCGGGCCGCGACGTGGCCGCCAAGCAGCGCGGCTAGCGCCACCGCACCGCCGGGCTCGACCACCAGCTTGAGCTCGCGGAAGGCGAAGGCGACGGCGGCAAGCGCTTCCGCGTCGCTGACCGTGACGCCGGAGGCGCCATGGGCGCGGTTGATGGCGAAGCCGAGCGCACCCGGCTGGCTGACGAGCAGCGCATCGCAGACCGAGCCCGCCTGCCGGTCGTTGGCGACGATCTCGCCAGCGGCAAGCGAGCGGCGGTAATCGTCGAAGCCGTCCGGCTCGGCGAGAACGATCTCCGTCTCCGGCGACCAGTCGCGCACGGCCAGTCCGATGCCGGCCGAAAGGCCGCCACCGCTCGCCGGCATCAGTACCGCGTCCGCCTTCAGCCCGGCGGCGGCGCAATCGGCGGCGATCTCCAGGCCGACGGTCCCCTGCCCGGCAATCACGTGCGCGTCGTTGAACGGATGGATCAGCGTGCCGCCGTGCTCGGCGATATGGCGCGCCGCCACCGCGTCGCGATCCTCGCTGGCGCGGTCGTAGGTGACGATGCGCCCGCCGCTGCGTTCCGTGCGCTGCCGCTTCGACAAGGGCGCATCGGCCGGCATGACGATGGTGGCGCGCACGCCGAACAGGCGGGCCGCCTCGGCGACGCCCTGGGCATGGTTGCCCGACGACATGGCGACGACGCCACGGGCACGCGTCTCGCGGGGAAGCGCGGCCAGCGCATTGAAGGCGCCGCGGAACTTGAACGAGCCGGTGCGTTGCAGGTTTTCGCATTTCAGGAGAACGCGCCCGCCGACCTGCTCGTCGAGAAACGGGTTCGCGACCAGCGGCGTGCGCACGGCATGGCCGGCGATGCGCTCCGCGGCGCGGCGGACATCGGCGATGGTTGGCAGGTTCGGCTCGGGCATCGGCGGCGCCTCAGGCGAACACCAGCTTGGGCATCTCGTCGCCCTGGCCGACGACGACGTTGTCGACGAACTGGCGGGTGCTTGCCTCCCAGCTGTGTTCGAGGGCGAAGGCGCGGCAACGCTCGCGCGGGATTTCGAGGGCGGCGAGCGCCGCCGTCTTCAGATCCTCGTCGAGCACGCCGACGGGAGCCGAACCGATCACGTCGACCGGCCCCGGCACCGGATAGGCGGCGACCGGCAGCCCCGCGGCAAGCGCCTCGAGAAGCACCATGCCGAAGGTGTCGGTGCGGCTCGGGAAGACGAAGACATCGGCGCCGGCATAGGCCTTGGCCAGCGCCTCGCCGGTCATCACGCCGAGAAAGTGCACGTCCGGATAGGCGGTCTTGAGCCGGGCAAGGTCGGGGCCGTCGCCGACGACCACCTTGCTGCCCGGCAGGTCGAGCTTGAGAAACGCTTCGAGATTCTTTTCGACCGCGATGCGCCCGACATAGAGGAAGATCGGTCCGGGGAACGGCAGGCGCGCATCCTCGCGCGGACGGAACAGCGTGCCATCGACGCCGCGCGTCCAGTACATGAGATTGTCGAAGCCGCGGCGGGACAAATCGTCCCTGAGGGTCGGCGTGGCGACCATGCAGCCATTGCCGGCATTGTGGAACCGGCGCAGCACCGAATAGGTCCAGTCGAGCGGGATCGGCACCCGCTTGGCGACATATTCGGGAAAGCGCGTGTGATAGCTGGTGGTGAAGCGGCGCTTGTTGCGCAGACACCAACGGCGCACGCCGACGCCGACCGGCCCCTCGGTGGCGATGTGGATGGCGTCGGGCTTGGCGGTCTCGATGTGGCTCGCAAAGGTCGAGGCACGGGCGATCGCCAGCCGGATTTCCTTGTAGGTCGGCAGCGGAATCGTGCGGAACCAGCCTGGCGACAGGATGGTCACCTCGGCCCCCAGCCTCGGCAACTCCTCCGCCAGCCGCTCGATGCTCCGCACAACACCGTTGACCTGGGGACGCCAGGCGTCAGTCGCGATCAGCAGTCGAATCACACTTCCCCGCCTCGGGCGTCGAATGTCGCCCGGCCATGGTAGTGGCTGGACGGTGCGTCTGCATAGGCTGGCTGCCGCACGCGTTCAAGTGAGCGCCGGCAGCGCCGAGCCGAGGAGCAGCAGGGCCATGGCGACATTGAACCAGTGGCGCCGGCGGTCGTTCGACAGGAAACGGGCGATTCCGCCGCCGAAGAGCGTCCAAACGAGGCAGTTGGGCAGCACGATAATCGCAAAAAGGGCCGCAATGCCAACGATCTGCACGAGCTTGTTACCGGCAGGATCGATGAACACCGTCATGCCGCTGACGATCAGCGTCCACGCCTTGGGATTGACCCACTGGAACGCCGCCGCCTCCCACACGTTCAGCGGCCGCCCGATGCCGCTTCTCTCGCCCGGCCGCGCGGCAACGGCCATGCGCCAGGCAAGCCAGCACAAAAAGGCGAAGGCGACGTATTTCAGAACGGCATGGAGCCACGGCGCCGCCTCGAACAGCGCGCTGACGCCGAGGCCGACGCCGAGGATCATGACCGGGAAGCCGAGCAGGATGCCGAGGATATGGGGCAGCGTTCGGGCGAGCCCCCAATTGGCCCCCGAGGCGAGCAGCATGAGGTTGTTGGGTCCCGGCGTCACCGACGAAGCGATGACGAAGGCAATGAGCGGCAGGGTCGTTTCCACAGGGTCGGTCTTTCGTGCCGTTTAGGTCAATAATATTGACCTAAATCCGTTTTGACCAGCCCTGCCGCGATTGCGACCGACGCGGGCCTCGGCTACTTCCTTCGCACACCGGGAGGCGCCTATGGATCTTGGAATCGCCGGCCGCAAGGCCATCGTCTGCGCATCGAGCCGCGGTCTCGGGCGCGGTACGGCAATAGCGCTCGCCGAGGCCGGCTGCGACCTCGCGATCAACGGCCGCGATGGGGAACGGCTCGAACGGGAGGCCAGGGAGATCGCCGACCGATTCGGCGTGACCGTGACGCCGGTCGCCGGCGATGTGAGCCGGCCGGAGACCCAGCGCGCGCTCATCGCCGCCGCGCCTGAGGCGGATATCCTGGTCAACAACAATGGCGGCCCGCCCTTCCGCGCCTTCGAGGAGCTCGACCGCGAGAAGATGATCGACGGCGTCGTGCAGAACATGGTGACGCCGCTCGAACTGATTCAGGCGGTGCTGCCGGGCATGAAGGCGCGCGGCTTCGGTCGCATCGTCAACATCACCTCGTTCTCGGTGAAGATGCCGATCCCCGGCCTCGACCTGTCGTCGGGCGCCCGGGCCGGCCTCACCGCCTTCCTGGCCGGCGTCTGTCGCGAAGTGGCCGACCGCAACGTCACCATCAACAATCTCCTGCCCGGACGCATGGACACCGACCGGCTGCGCGCGTCCTTCGAGCGCACGGCACAAGCCTCGGGCCGTACGGTGGAGGCCGTCCGGACGGACAGCGCGCAGGAGGTGCCCGCCGGCCGCCTCGGCACGGCAGAGGAATTCGGCGAGGTTTGCGCCTTCCTCTGCTCCGTCCATGCGGGCTATATCACCGGTCAGAACATCCTGGTCGACGGCGGGCTCTTTCCCGGCGCGTTCTGATCGACCGTATTTCAAGCGCTGCTTTCGCCGGCGCACCACCCAAGGAGCAAGACACCCCCATGAAGCTGTTGCGATTCGGGCCGAAGGGCCGCGAGAAGCCGGGCATCCTCGACAAGGACGGCGTCATCCGCGACCTCTCCTCGGTCGTTCCGGACATCTCGGCGGAGACGCTCGCCGCCGGTGCCATTGCCAAGATCCGCAAGGTCAAGCCGGAGAGCCTGCCCAAGGCGCGCAAGGGCGTGCGCATCGGCCCCTGCGTCGCCGGCACACGCAATTTCATCGCCATCGGCCTCAACTATGCCGACCACGCCGCCGAAACCGGCGCGGCCATTCCCAAGGAGCCGATCGTCTTCAACAAGGCGCCGAACTGCATCGTCGGCCCCAATGACGACGTGATGATCCCCAAGGGCTCGAAGAAGACCGACTGGGAGGTCGAGCTTGCCATCGTCATCGGCAAGGGCGGCAGCTACATCTCCAAGAAGGACGCGCTCAAGGCCATCGCCGGCTACGCGCTGTGCAACGACGTCTCGGAGCGCGAATACCAGATCGAGCGCGGCGGCCAGTGGACCAAGGGCAAGGGCTGCCCGACCTTCGGGCCGCTCGGCCCCTGGCTGGTGACGCCGGACGAGATCGAGAATCCGCAGAAGCTCGACATGTTCCTCGACGTCAACGGCAAGCGCCGGCAGACCGGCAGCACCCGGACCATGATCTTCGGGGTCGCCCATCTCATCAGCTATGTCAGCCAGTTCATGCGGCTCGACCCCGGCGACGTCATCACCACCGGCACGCCGCCCGGCGTCGGCATGGGGATCAAGCCGAAGCCGGTCTACCTCAAGGCCGGCGACACCATCCGCCTCGGCGTCGCCGGTCTCGGCGAGCAGACCCAGACGGTGGTCAGGTACAAGGGCTGAGGCACACGCAAACCAAGGCAGGTGACGGCGGCCTTCGCGGCCGCCGTCGCGCTCGGATGTCCAGCCACTTTTGATTGATTCACCTCAAGGCACATCTGAACCGATTCAGCAAACGGTCCCCCGTCACCGTGGCAGGAGGATCAATCATGCTTCCATTCACGCTCGATCAATTCATCGCAGTCTTCGTCGTCTACAACGAAGCGATCTGGCCGACGCAGATTATCGCTTATGGGATCGGCATCGCCATGCTCGGCCTGTTGTTCTGGCCGGGACGCACCGCAAACCGGCTGATCGCCAGCGGCCTGGCGCTCATGTGGGCATGGACCGGCATCGCCTATCACTGGCTGAGCTTCGCCGCGATCAATCGCGGTGCCTATGTCTTCGCTGCCCTGTTCGTCATTCAGGCGGCAGCCCTGCTTTATTTCGGCGTCGTGCGCGACCGCCTGCGCTTCGGGTTTCAGCCCGGTGCGCCGGCTATCTTGGGCGCATTCTTCGTGATCTATGCACTCGTGCTCTATCCGCTGATCGGCCTGTGGGCCGGCCATGCCTATCCAGCTACGCCGGTTTTCGGCGTCACACCATGCCCGGTGACGATCTTCACTTTCGGCCTGTTGCTGATGACGACCGCGCGGGTACCGTGGAGCGCAATGTTCCTGCCGTTCCTGTGGTCGCTGGTCGGCGGATCGGCGGCGTTCCTGCTCGGCATTCAGCAGGATTGGCTGTTGCTCGTCACCGGCCTGATCGCCATTCCGGTGCTCGTGCTGCATGACCGCCGGAGAGCGCCGCCGGTTGCGGCCTGAGGAGCACCGGGCAGGACGGCCGGCTGCTAGCTCGGCGTGGTGATGGTCGGCGTCTGGGCCTCCTTCGAGCGCGACCGCTCGATGCCCAGGCGCCGCTCGCGATAGATCACGAACAGCCCGGCGGCGATCACGATCGCCGTGCCGAGAAGCATGATGACGCTCGGCCAGGTGTTGAACACCACCAGGCTGACGATGAGCGCCCAGATCATCGAGACGTAGTCGAACGGCGCAATCAGCGAGGCGTCGGCATGGCGGAAGCTCTGGGTCATGGTGATCTGGCCGATGCCGCCGAAGATGCCGGCGCCGACCAGCATGGCGGCATCCAGCGGCCCGGGCATCGACCATGGCGTGAACGGGATGCTGATGAGGCCGGCGAGCGCGCAGAACAGGGAGAAATAGAACACGATGGTCGAGGCCGACTCGGTGCGCACCATGGCACGCACCTGGGTGGTGGCGGTGGCACCGAGAAAGGCGCTGCCCACCGCGATGACCGCCCCGATGGTGCTTGTCTGAGTCACCCCCGATGCGCTCGGATCGACATAATCGGAGAGGATCACCAGCACGCCGATGAAGCCGACCGCGACCGCCGACCAGCGATAGATGCGCACCTTTTCGCCGAGGAAGATGACGGCGAGCACCACAGTCATCAGCGGCGCGGCGTAGCCGATAGCCGTGGCGTCGGCGATCGGCAGCAGGGCCAGCGCCGTGAAACCGGTGAACATGCCGCCGGCGCCGGCAAGCGAGCGGAAGAAATGTCGATGGAGGCGGCCGGTATAGAGGGCCTCCGGAAAACGTCCGCGCACGCCGATCCACAACAGCAGCGGCAGCAGCGCGAAGAAGCTGCGGAAGAACATGATCTCGCCGATCGGATAGTCGGCGCTGGCCAGCTTGACCAGCGTGGCCATCAGCGTGAAGACGATCGTGGATGTGATCTTGAGCGCGATGCCGACACCCGGCTGCGCCCGTTCCTGAGGTGCCATGAGCGGCCCAACCCATCACAGGCCGATGAGTCAGGCAAGCGATAAGCGGAGTCCGGCGCCGACGAACCGCTCCCGGGGGCGCTACAGGACGCCGATCTCGGCCATGAAGGTGTCGATCAGAGCCATGGTGGCCTCCGGCTGCTCCAATTGCGGCAGGTGGCCGGCGCGCTGAACCGGGACGAACCGGCCGTCGGGAAAGGCTTCGGCAAGAGCCGAACCGTAGCGGGGCGTGGCGATTCGGTCGCTCTCGCCCCAGATGACCAGGGTCGGCAAGGTGACGTCGCGCAGCCGCCGCCGCAATTTGGGGTCGTGCATATAGGGATCGCCGGCAACCAGACGCATGACATCCATGTTGCTCTGCTGCATGGCGACGCGTTCGGGCGGCAACGCCGCCGGATCGATCCGAAACCTGTCCGGCTCGTGGAAGGAAAGCGTCGCCAGTTCCCCGGGGTCGAGCGCAAACACGTCGGCAATCGGCTGGCCGGGGACTGCGATGCCGACCGAGTCGATCAGCACCAGCGCTGCGATGCTGCCGCCCCTATCGCGAACCGCCATTTCCGCAGCCAGCCAACCACCGATCGAGGAGCCGATGACCGTCGCGCCGTGCACACCCCGCGCCCTCAGGACATCCAGATAGAGGATCGCAAGATCGTCAATGCCTGTGCACCAATCCGGCCGTTCAGTTCCGTTCCATCCCGGGTGCGTCGGCGTCAGGACGCGCCCTCGCCGGGCCATATGAGCCGCAATCGGCGCCACCGTCGCCGGCCCGCCGCCCCCGTGCAGGACCAGCACCGGCGCCCCCTCGCCTTCGTCCGCCATGACCAACTTCACGCCATCGGTCCGTTCGTCGCTACGCTGTGTCATGGTCATCTGCCTCAACATCGCTTGCACAATATCAACATGGTTATATAAATATGCTTAGTTGTCAATTCGGAGACTGTGATGGCTACGGATCTCGAAACCCTGGCCCGCGCGGTGAAGCAGGCGCAGCACCGCCAGCACCGGACGCTCGACGCGGCGCTGCTCAAGGCCGGCGTGTCACTGGTGCAATGGGATGCCCTACGCGCCATCGCGGCCACGCCGGGGGCCTCTGCCCATGCCCTCGCGCTGGCCACCTTCCAGACTGACCAGTCCTTCGGCACACTGGCCACCCGCCTCGAGGCCCGCGGATTCGTCCGCCGTGAGCCGGGTAAGGGCCGCCGCACCTTGCACCAGCTCACGCCAGAGGGGCGACGTGTTCTGGCCAAGGCCGGCGCGGTTGCACAGAGGGTGCGGGAAAGGCTTTTCGCCGCCTTGTCCGAGGCGGACAGGGAAGCTTTGCAGCGCATCCTTGCCGCGCTGCTGGCCGGAGGGCAGCCTCCGACCGGATAGCCGGTTATTGGCGGCGGCCTGGCGCTCCGACCTGCCGATGGTATCGATCAGGCCGCCTTGGCCGCCTGGATGGCCTGCCAGACCTTCTCCGGGGTTGCCGGCATGTCGATATCGGCGACCCCGTAGGCGCGGTGGAGCGCATCGGCGATGGCGTTCATCACCGCCGGGCACGAGCCGATCGAGCCGGCCTCGCCTGCCCCCTTGATGCCGAAGGCATTGGTCAGGCAGGGGACGTTGCGCGTCTCGAACTGGAACCACGGCACACCGTCGGCGCGCGGCAGGGCATAGTCCATGAAGGTGGCCGTGAGGAGCTGGCCGTCGGCGTCGTAGACCGTGTTCTCGGTGAGCGCCTGGCCGATGCCCTGCACGATACCGCCATGCACCTGGCCCTCGAGCAGGATCGGGTTCACGGTGACGCCGAAATCGTCGACGATCCAGTAGCCGACGATCTCGGTGACCCCGGTCTCCGGGTCGATCTCGACCTCGGCGAGGTGGCTGCCGTTGGGATAGGTCGGCTCCGGCTGCTCGAAGCTGTCGTCATAGGCGGAAAGCTGGCCCTGGTCGGCGACCGAGCGCGCCAGCTCGGCCAGCGTCATGCCGCGATTGGTGCCGCCGACCCTGACGGCGCCATCGGCGATCTCGAGTTCGTCGGCGCTCGCTTCCAGCCTCTCGGCGGCGATCGCCTTGATCTGGCCGGCGAGCTTGACCGCGGCGCGATCGACCGAGACGACGCCGAGCGGGATCGAGCGCGAGCCGCCGGTCCCCTCGCCGTTCGCCACCTGGTCGGTGTCGCCCTGGATGACCTCGATCTGATCGTATTCGAGACCGAGATGGCCGGCGATGAACTGGGCATAGGCGGTGGCGTGGCCCTGGCCGTTCGACTGGGTGCCGATGAGGAGCGTCGCCGTGCCGTCCTGGTTGAGCCGCACGGTGGCGCCCTCCTTGCCGGGGAAGGCACAGGCCTCGATGTAGGTGGCCAGGCCGATGCCACGCAGCTTGCCGGCGCCTGCCGACATCTCGGCGCGCACGCCGAAGCCCTCCCAGTCGCAGAGCTTGAGGGCGCGCTCCATGTGCCCGTCGAACTCGCCGGAATCGTAAATGCGCCCGCCATGGGTGCGATAGGGCATCTGCTCCGGCCTGACGAAGTTGCGCCGGCGTATCTCCACCGGGCCGAGACCGGTATCGCGCCCGCAGACATCGACCAGCCGCTCGATCAGATAGGCCGCCTCCGGCCGTCCGGCGCCGCGATAGGCATCGACCGGCACGGTGTTGGTATAGACACCGCGGCCGAGCGCCCACAGATGCGGGATGTCGTAGACCCCGGTGAGCATGCTCATGCCGCCATGGGGGATGTCCGGCGCGTACTGGGAGAGATAGGCGCCCATATTGGCGAGGAGATCGACGCGCAGGCCAAGGAACTTGCCGTCTGCGTCCATCGCCATCTCCGCCGTCGCGATGTTGTCGCGGCCATGGCTGTCGATCAGGAAGTGCTCCGAGCGCTCGCCGATCCACTTGACCGGCGCCCCGAGCCTTTTGGCGGCGATCGCCGCCAGCGGATACTCCTGATAGACGAAAGCCTTGGTGCCGAAACCGCCGCCGACATCGGGCGTGATGATGCGGATCTTGGCGGGCGGGATCTTCAGGATGTCCTTGGCGATGATGTCGCGAATGCTGTGACCGCCCTGGGTGCCCATGGTCAGCGTATAGCGGTCGCGCGCCGCATCGTATTCGGCGATGACGCCGCGCGTTTCCATGTAGTTGGCGACGACGCGGTTGTTGACGATCTCGATGCGCGAGACGCGCGCGGCTGAAGCGAAAGCCTCCTCGGTGTGACGGCGCTCGCCACGGGCGATCTCGAAAGCGACGTTGCTGCCGAATTCCGGCCAGACCAGCGGCGCGTCCGGCGCCAGCGCCTCCTTCATGCCGACCGCCGCCGGCAGGGACTCGTAATCCACCTCGATCGCCTCGGCCGCCATGCGGGCCGATTCCACGTCGTCGGCGACGACGAAGGCGATGGGATCGCCGACATGGCGCACGCGGTCCTTGCACAATAGCGGATGCGGCGGCGACGTCTGGTGGGTGCCGTCGGTCTGGCGGACCGACACCGTGCAGGGCAGCCCGCCGATGCCGTCGAGATCGGCATGGGTGAGGATCAGCCGCACGCCGGGCATGGCGGCGACCTCGCTGAGGTCGCCGAGCGCGATGCGGGCGTGCGCCATGGCCGAGCGCAGCACGACGGCGCTGAGCGTTCCCTCCGGCGTGATGTCGTCGACATAGCGGCCGCGGCCGGTGACCAGCGCCCGGTCTTCCTTGCGGCGGACCGGAGCGCCCATGCCGAATTTGGGGGGAGCGACGTTGTTCATCTGGCACGACCCGAACGGGCCGCCTCTCCTGCAACAGACAATCAATGGAAGCCGGCGAGCAGCCGAAAAACAAGCCGATCGGACCAGATCGCCCGGGAAAAGGCAACCGGCGCGCGCGGGGGCCTCAACTGAGGTCGTGCAGGTCCTTGCCCGTCGGCGCCGTCAGCCGGAAATCGGAGAAGCGCACCTTGAGCCCGGCGCGCTCGGGCGTGCAGCACATCGGGCCGACGCGGTAGGACCCGGCGACCGGAAACGGCGCCAGGCGAACCAGCGGCCACAGCCTGCCATCGGCGGAGACCTGGAGGCGCAGCACGCCGTCGGCCACCGTCACCCGCATCCGGAAATCGCGCTCGTCGTGCTCATAGGGCGCCGTTGCCCAGTCCGAGCGGCCGTCGGTGAGCACGCTGGAGAGCATGGCGCGGCCGTCAGACAGCTCGATGCCCGCCTTGACCCAGCGGGTCTCGTCGAGGCGGACCATGATGCCGGCCTGATCGTAGAGCGCCTCGTAGTCGGCGCGGATGCGCAACTCGGCCGTGAAAGCGCCGCCGGCGGAGAAGCCGTAGAAGTGCCCGCTGTCGCGCGTGAAGCCGTAATGGGTCTCGCGCCAGAAGTCGGTTTTCGCGTCGGTCTCGACGCGAAGGTCGCCATCCTGGAGGGACCAGGTTTTGGGTTCGTTCAGCCAGACGCCACCTTCCACCGTGCGGGACCTCCAAGCGGTACGGCCAGGACAGGCCGCCAGGACAGTCCGATCGGACAGGATCGCCGGGGAAAAGGCAACCGGACCACCCCGTGGGAGACCGCCAGGGCGGCGATACGTCTCATTTGTCGCGCGCCCGCAGTTGTGCGGCGGGACCCGACTCTCTATGGATGGCGCGATGAGCCGGACCGCCCTGATAACAGGCATTTCGGGCCAGGACGGGGCCTATCTCGCGCGTTTCCTGCTCGCCAAGGGCTATCGCGTCGTCGGCGGCATCCGCCGGACGACCGCCGCCCATCCGCCGCGCCTGGTGGAGCTCGGCGTCGCCGACGATGTCGAATACGTCACGTTGGACCTGCTCGACACCGCAAGCGTTCTCGGCGCGCTCGAACAGACACGGCCCGACGAGATCTACAATCTCGCGGCGCAGAGCGTCGTCGCCCAGTCATTCGACCGCCGCATCGCGACCATGGAGACGGACGCGCTCGGTCCCGCGCGATTGCTCGAATGCGTCCGCGAGGCCGTGCCCGACACACGGTTCTATCAGGCGTCCTCGTCGGAGATGTTCGGCAAGGTCGACGATCTGTCGACGCCGCAGCGGGAGGACCATGCCTTCCACCCGCGCAGCCCCTATGGCGTGTCGAAGCTCTTCGCCCACTGGCTGACCATCAATTATCGCGAAAGCTTCGGCCTGTTCGCCGTCTCGGGCATTCTTTTCAATCATGAATCCCCGTTGCGCGGCCGCGAGTTCGTGACCCGCAAGATCACGCTGGAGCTTTCGGAAATCAAACACGGACGGCGCGACCCGCTCCTGCTCGGCAACATCGAGGCCCGCCGCGACTGGGGATTTGCCGGCGACTACGTCGAAGGCATGTGGCTGATGCTCCAGCGGCCGGTCGCCGACGAATACGTGCTGGCAACCGGCAGAACCGAAAGCGTCCAGACATTCGTCGAGCTCGCCGGAGAGCGCCTGGGCTTCGCCATAGAATGGGAGGGCAAGGGAAGCGAGCGGCGCGGCATCGACCGCACGAGCGGCCGCACGATCGTTCGGATCGACCGTTCGCTCTACCGGCCCGCCGATATCGAATATGTCCGCGGCGATGCCGGCAAGGCGCGTGAGACGCTGGGATGGTCGGCGACGACCTCGCTCGACGAGACCATCGCCATGATGGTCGAGGCCGACGAACGCCGCGTCCGGCAGGGCACGATACCTTTCTAGGTCCTCCGGGAACGTGCGCGGCTAGAGCGGCTCGCTCAGCGCCTTGATGGCCCGGAACACCCGCTCCGAACATTTGCCGTCGCGAAACGGAAAGGTCCGCTCGGCGCGCTGCCGGTAGACCGCGTCCTGCGCGCCACCGGCCGCCAGCATGGATTCGACCGCCGCCACCAGATCGGCTTCCTCGTGGACCACGGGGCCGAAGCCGTCGCGCTCATAGTCGAGATATCCGGCGCGGCTCATGTGACCGCCGCCGAAAAAGACATCCGGGTCGAACTGGTAATAGATGACCGGCTTCTGCAGGTAGGCGATGTCGAACGCCTTGGACGAGTAATCGGTGACGAACAGCGACAGGTCGCGGAACGTCTGGTGCAGCGAGGCCCCCTCCCCGAAACGCTTGAGCTCGACGCTATCGGGGAGGTCGAAGTAGTCCAGATATTGCTCGATATTCGGGTGCGGAAGGAAGATCACGCGCCAGCCGGCGCGTTCGACGCTCTCCAGAAACCGCTCCGAATGCAGGAAGCTCTTCCAGCGCTGCGCGAACTCGGATTCGAAAAAGGCCTTGTTTGCAGCCCGCGCATTGCCAACTCCCTCGGCCATGCCGGTCAGTGACGAGCGCCACGTCGGCATGACGATGACAGTGTGACCGTCCCTGACCGGACCGTCGAGCAAGGCATCGTGGCGGGGCATGCCGGTCAGCACGACCTCCTTGGCGGTGAACCGGTAGTTCGAGCCATCGCCGACGATCAACTCGTATTCGGCGGGCGAACTGGTGACGAAGCAGTCCATCGCCACCGTGTTCAGCCAGCGCGAGATGTCATCGCGAATGACGCCGTGGTTGAGGAACACGTAGCGATATTTGATGAGATCGCCGAACTCCGCCTGGCCGAGATAGCCGACGACGTAGTGATCGGCCTGCGAGGAAATCAGGTGGCTCGCATTGAGCAGCGCGATCCCGTGCTCGGCCTCGTTGAACGGCAACAGGCGGAAGCCGTCCGCCGCGAGGCGCGCCCAGTCCGGCGATCCGCGCTGCAGGATGAAATAGGCGTTGATCTCCGGCGCTTGCTGGCGGACGTAGCGGTAGAGCCGTTCCGCGCTGTCGTCGGCGACCGAGTCGCGGTCCATGAACAGCCAGGCATCCTTGAAGTCGGCTATCGCCTTGGGACTGCGGGCCATTTGTCGAAGCTGGCGGACATGGGGCGGCAAGCGGCCTTCCGCCGGCACGGGCGTTGCCAGTCCCGATCGAATGCCGGCCAGATCGATCGTGGTAGCCCCCTCCGCGCCGCCCGCCGATATTTCCGCCCGCAGTCCATCGATGGTCACGGCGAGCACCTGCGCGCCCGACAGCGGCACCCAGGCGATATGCTCCCAGACGAAAGGCGCGCCGAGGAAATCCACGCCGCGCGACTTGTGGAAGACCGGCGCCACTTCGCGGCCATCGACCTGAAACGCCACCGACGGCGTCTGATTGCGCGACCAGCAGACCGCACAGACCAGCTTCTTCGCCGGGTCATGTTGCGTGACGGCGACAAGCTGTCTCGGCGGGTCGATGTTCTTGAACAGGTTGAGAATGCCGAGGCGGTGCGAGAACGGGAACGGCGTCAGGTCGTATTGGTCGACCACGTCGGCATCGATGAGCGCGAACGTCTCGGTCAGCAGATCGCCATATTCCCGCCTCTGCGCGTCGGTCAGAAACGACAGCGAAGCGGAGTCTCCGGCAATGCGACTGATATGCCAGCTCAGGGCGTACAGCACGGAATTCTGCACATAGCGCGGCGCCGTTCCGTTGATGTCTCGGGCGGCCTTGAGCAATCCCAGGCACCCGTAGCGTATCTGGTCCGAGTAGTAGTCGGGCCTGAACTGTCCGGTCTGGATGAGGGACGACTTGTCGTCGCGGATTCGGTAGTTGTAGATCGCGCCGGGCAGAAACAGCACCTGACTGTCGCGCCGCCGCAGCAGATAGCGGCCGACAAAATCGGTGTCCTCGAAATTCGGGCTTATCCGCTCATCGAAACGAAGCCGGTCGTCGTCGATCCGGTCCTTGCGGAAAAAGGCATAGGCGACGCTGGTCTGGATGTCGCGGCCCAATGCGCCGATGGCAACGACGCGCTCGCCGGAGGCGAAGCGATAGCGCAGCGGCTGCGTGTTCGACCTGGTTGCGGTCTTTTCGATGAACCGAACCAGATTGCAGACGATCATCGCAACCGCGTCGTCCCGGTGACGCTCGATCGCATCGCTGACGACGGCGAAATAGTCGTCGGCAACGAAGTCGTCCGGATCGACGAAGGTCACCCAGTCGTGCGAGGCGCGCGCCAGGCCCAGGTTGCGTGCCGACCCGGGTCCGCCGTTTTCCTTGCGGATATAGACGATGTTTTTCGGAAATTTCTTCTGCCAGCGGCGGATGATCTTCGCTGAACGGTCGGTGGACCCGTCGTCGACGACGATCAGTTCCACATGCGCGCGAAAATCCAGGGTCTGCTTGGTCAGCGACGTGAAATAGTCGTCCAGGTATTTCTCGACATTGTAGACAGCGGACACCACGGAGAAGCGGTTGGTGACCCGGCCACGGCCCGGCGCCTTCGGCGCCGCCGCAAGAAAGGCATCGATATCGTCCGCCTCCGACAGGCGCAGACGGACCGCCTCGTCGCCAAGATCGGCATAGAGCCAGGCGTGTGTCTCCTGCTCGTCGTGGGCAAACCGCGATGCGGCCAGAACCTCACGCCGCGCGCCGGCGGAACGGCCACCGGCACGCGCCAGCATCCGCCTGGCCCGCGCCGTGCGCCGGCCAAGCGGGCGCTCCTCGCCGGCCCCGAAGCGCGCCACGATTTCATAGGTCTGGCCGCGCGCAAGCCCGCCGAGATCAAACCAGCACACAAATTCGCCGGCCAACGGCATGGCCGGCGTCGTCTTGACGACGCTTCCCTCGAGGGTGCGCAGCGCCGCGGCCAAAATCGGCTTGGGCGCGCGGCAGAACACGCGAAGGGCGGTCCCTTCCAGCACGAACCGCTCGTCGGAGATTTCGCTCATGGCCGTTCGCCGCCGCGCACAACACCACCGAAACGCTGCAATCTTGGCATGGCCCACTTGACGACTGAAAAGGTATTCGGACAATGACGGACCGGGCGGGATTCAACGCAAATCGGCGGTCGATTGCCTGAAATCCGTCGCATGGCGAAGTCCAAACCGTATCTCCCCGGCTCAAGGTCGACAAAGACTGCGTGGCCTTCTTCATCCGAATAGATGACCGCGAACAGGTTCCTTGATCGCGCTTACCGCTAAGAAACGGTTCGTCGACATGCTAGCGAATTCTGGAGAAGCATCCACCCCATCGGGCCGCATGCGCAGCGTCCAGGCGTTCCAGCTGGATCAGAAGCTTTGGGGCGGGTTTTCCGAACGGGCACTGCGCGAAATCACGCAGCTCTACCGATTGCGCACGGCGCCGATCGGCGAACGGATTGGCGCCGCTTGGACGCTCGCCCGCTGGCACGAATACGCAAAGCGGTTCGAAAAGGCCTTGTCGTGGGTCAGCGCGACGCACGCGCTGGCGGGATCGCCTATCGTAACGCCGATGATTGCACTGCTTGAATCGCGTTGCCTCGTCGCCCTGGGCCGCAGCGACGAGGCGCGCATGGTGCTCGATCGCTGCATGGCGGCGTATGATTTCTTCCTCCCGAATATATGCCTCGCCTATGCCAATACCTTTGCAAGTGGCGGAACCGAGGAAAGCGAGCGGCTGTCGTGGATCAATCGGGTATTCGAAGCCGCGGGCTTCGCGCCGATTGCCAAGGCCCGGCCAAACGAACCTCTGACCCTGGAGAACCTCAGCGCGCCCGCGACGCCGGACGGCCCGGCAGATGGAGGACCGACGGTTTCCGTCATCGTCCCGGTCCACAACGCCTTCGCGACCATCGAGACCGCCATATTGGGCCTCGTGCGCCAGACCTGGCCGAAGATCGAGATCATCGCCGTTGACGATTGCAGCGTCGACGGGACGTGGGATGCGCTGTCGGCCCTGGCGGAGCAATACAATTCGATCAGGCCGATCCGCCACGACCGCAATTACGGCGTCTATGCCGCGCGCAACACCGGACTGACGGCTGCCTCAGGCGACCTGATCACGACCCACGACGGCGATGACTGGTCGCATCCGCAGAAGATCGA
Organism: uncultured Alphaproteobacteria bacterium; assembly: GCA_963730325.1. Taxonomy (GTDB): domain Bacteria; phylum Pseudomonadota; class Alphaproteobacteria; order Rhizobiales; family Kaistiaceae; genus CAVSRC01. The sequence continues at coordinate 182,430 of CAVSRC010000014.1, forward strand.
GGCCCAGGTGCGCTTCATGGCGCAGTCGGATGCCCAAGCTTCAAGACTGCACTGGTCGCGCACGACCGACGACCTCGAATTCGTCAATGTCTGGCGCTCGCGAGACAAGCTGATCGTGCCCGATTTCTCTTCGCTGATGTTTCGCCGCGAGGTGCGCGAACGCCTCGGCGCCTGGGACCGTGTTCGCGCCGCAGCCGACAACGAGTTCGTCGACCGCTTGAAGGCCACGTTTGGCCCGGACGCGGTCGTCGAACACCGCCCGGATGTCCCGCTTGCCTTCGGGCGCATGTTGGCGACGTCGCTCACCGCCAGCAGCGGCACGCACGTCGATACCTTGTGGCACGGCGTACGGCGCGACTACCGCGAGGCGGCCGACCGTTGGTACCGCAAGGCCAAGAGGCCCGATGACCTAAGGCTCGACCCGAAAGCGGCAGAACGACCTTTTCCGGCCCCGCCCGCGCTTCTGCCGGAGCGGCCTGCGCGGCCGGAATACGATCTTCTGGTGGTGGCGGACTCCAATGCCGGGAGCCACGCATGGGCGACGACCATGGACTACATGCAGCGCCAGATCGGCAAGCAGAAGCCCGTCGCCTTCTTTCAATGGGCCGAATTCGCGCGGGCGACGGAGCCCATCAACGCGGCGATCGGATCGCTCGCCGATGCGGGGCGGCTCAATGTCATCAGCGCCGGCGAAGAACTGAAGGCAAAGACGGTATTGATCGGCGACCCGGCAATCCTCGAAGACATGATCGATCGGCCGCCGAAGGTTGAATTCCAGCAACTTCTGGTCAATACGACGACACAGACGCGGCGCGACAGACGGCTGAGAAACAAGGAACAGCGACAGCGCTGCGAAGCGCGTGCTGCTGAAGGCCTTTGGCAAGGCCGGTCTGTGGCAACCCATTCGAGCGGAATGACGCATCACAAATGACTGACTCGACGCAAAGGCCGGTCGTCCATGTGACCTTCGGGACCGAGGGCTTTCGCCAGTCGATTGCGCTGCTGCGCGCCTCTGCCGAACGCCACGGCATCCACGACATGCGAATCTACACCACCGATCACCCCGTGATCCGCGGCCTCCACCAGCAATTTCCCCGGATCATGGCTCAAGCGCGCGGGGCCGGCTATTGGCTGTGGAAGCCGCACATCATCGCCGACACGCTCGCTGCCGTCCCCGACGGCACGCTGGTCGTTTATACCGACGCCGCCGTCGTCTACGTCCAAGATCCATCATCGTTGTTTGCGCAGGCAGCGCGTCAGCCGGTCAGCGTCTTCAGTAATCGCATGGGCAATGCGCTGCAACGCCACTACACCAAGCGCGACTGCTTCGTTCTGCTCGACGCCGACCGACCGGAGGAGTGGAACCGACAGCAACTGAGCGCCACCCTTCTCCTGTTCCGCGCGGGCGACAAATCCCGCTCCTTCGTCGCGGAATGGGCGGGCGCATGCGGGGACGTGCGCGTCCTCACCGACATGCCCAACACCTGCGGCCTGCCCGACCTCGACGGCTTCGTCGAACACCGCCACGACCAATCCGTCCTGACGATCATCGCGGCCAGGCACCGCCTGCCGGCGAGGCCGCCGCCCTACTGGACAGCGAACGGCATCTTTGGCGGACAGGAGATCTTCTGCGTTCACCGCCAGAGCACGCCTCTCAGCGATGAAGCGTTCAAGGCGCGACTGTCCGGGCTTCTGGCGGGTTCCTGGCCGATTGACGCCGAACCTGCCGGTGAGTCTCTGTGGGAGGAAAGAGAGAAACCGATAGGCGCCACACAGATCACGTTCGGCTACCGACGCCATCCGGCTGCGGCAGCCTATGCGGGCATCGAGGAGATCGTGGCGCGCGCGCTTGGCTGGTACCTGCCGGTGGTTCAGGGGCGCGAAGCCACCAGCAGCCGCGGAAGCAGCGGTGCGTTCGATCTGATCGAGCCTGCCGCCTTCGATCTTCATGCGCCAAAGCTCGCCGTGCTTCGGGTCAGCAGCTGGAAGCGCTTTGGCAATGCGGTCCGGCAACTGCGCAACGTCTTCGCCGTAGCCGAGCGCTGGGGCACGAAACGGATCGAGTTTCCCGGCGCGCACGCGTTTTTCGAGGGCCAGACGGCCGGACCGTTCACGCTGGCCTGGCAGCACACGGCGAAGCTTCCGCCAGGGCTTGCCGACGCGCTGCCACGACGCCCCGGCCTGCGCGGCGACTATTTCGCCATCCAGGGTCTTGGACTGAGGCCATCGCCGGAAGAGACCGCGCACCTGTTCGACACATACATTCGGCCGCTGCTGACGCCTGCCCTGCGCCAATGGCGTGGCGATGTCGGCCCCGACGACATGGTGCTCCACTTTCGCGGCGGTGACGTCTTCGAAGACGAGGACCGGCAAACCGGTACATCCGGGCTATGGCCAGCCGCCGGCGGGCTTCTATGTGGCCGCGGTCGAGCGCGAACGGCCCGCGACGGTCTGGCTTGTCTTCGAGGATCACAGAAACCCGGCGGTAGTCGAGGTTACCCGCGCATTGCGCGGAAAAGGAATCGACGTCCGCATGCAATCGGCCTCGCTCGGCGAAGACCTGCATGTCCTCCTCAGCGCGCCGAAGCTGGTCGTCGGCGCCGGGACGTTCGGGCTGGCGGCGGCCGCCCTCTCCACCCGTCTCGACACCCTGTACCTGTTCGGTCAGCCGCCGCCCAGCCTCACGAGACTGGGCTTTCGCATCATCTCCGCCATCGACAGCGACAGCCGGTACAGCCGGCTTGTCCTGGCGGACTGGCGTGCATCCGCAGACCAGCTGGAACTGATGCGCACCTATCCCGCGAGTGCCATCGTATTCGACTCGAGCGGCGATGCCGTTCCTGCAAGCGGCCGGCGCCCGCCCGGCACCGCCGTAGCGCGTGTGGATGCGGACAGTCCGCACCCCGCACGGCCGCCGGATACAACCTGACCGCAGCCCATGAGGGATGTCGCGTCCCAGACACGAATGTGCCATGACGGGGGGGGGCTGAGACAGGGACCACGAACGGGCAATGGCCGACCGCAACGCCGTCGTCCTTGTTGCCGACGCAAACTATTTTCCGGCAGGCGCCTTTATTGCCGAACAACTGGCCGCGCTCTGCCCGCCGGCCGACACCGATATCGTCCTGGCGTCGGATTCACAGGTCGATATGGACAAGGCCCGGCGGTTCGGCCTGCGGGCAGAACTCATGCCCTTCGAGCCCGGCCTCCTCAGCGACCGCCTGCCGGTGCGCGTCCACTTCACGGCGGCGAGCTACTACAGACTCTTTCTGCCCCGTCTGCTGGCGAAGCGGTACAGCCGCATCCTCTACATCGACACGGACATCTACATTCACGGGCGGAGCCTGTTCGACCTGTTCCGCCTCGATATGCAGGGTCATGCGATTGGCGCGGTTCGCGACCCCGTCGTCGCGTTTCGCGAGGTTCATATCGACGAACTGGTGGAAACGCTTGGCAGGACATCGAACAAGTACATGAACTCGGGCGTGATGCTGATCGACGTCGCGCGATATCTTGCCGATGACCTCGAAACACGCGTCCTGGCGGTGGCCACCGCCAGCCCATCGCTCCGCCTGGTCGATCAGACCGCCATCAACATGGTCCTGCGCGGCAACTGGCTGGAGCTGTCACCGAGCTACAATTGCGCCCCACTTCACTGGGCGTCCTTCGTCCGCAGGGTTTGCGTGCCGGTCATCACGCATGTCACCGGTCCGGTGAAGCACTGGCATGGGCCCCACTTCAACCTGGATCATCCGGCCCGTCGAGATTTCGAGCGCTTCCTGAAAGAAACGCCCTGGGCTGACTTTCTCTCGAGATTCTACGACTTCCAGGACGCCTGGAAGGCCGTCGCCAACCGGACGCCGACCTTCCGGCTGCCGCCGAACCCGCTGGCCCAAATGACGATAATCGACGCGCGTCGCGTGGCCGCCTATCTGCGAACGACGGCGTTTGCCGACGTCGAACAGGGCATCAACCAGATCGCGCTCGAGCGGATACCCGACGGGCTGTAGGCGCGCGGCTACTTCCGCAGCGCCGCGATGGCGGACAGCAGGCCGACGGTCGACGCATCCCGCCGGCCGGCTTCGCCGAAGGCAGACCTCGAGCGCTATCCAGTTGCCCGTGACGTCATCCATATCCGCCCGCCATGTCCGCCCGCGGCCAGCGACTGCCCTGCCCGGTCGTTGCATTTCCGCTTCAGGCACCTGAGTTGAATCTAGTGTCCGAATGGTCGATCCAGAGCCAGGATCGCGTCGTAGACCCTCTCACAACATCGGCCATCGCGAAAAATGAACGTGTCGTCGGCGCGTTGTCGATAGATCGGATCGGGGGATTGCCCACTCAAAAAGGCTTCGACCAAGTCGAGGACTTGTTCTTCCTCGCGGCAAACCGGACCAAACCCGTCGCGCTCATAATCGAAGTAGCCCGGTTTGCCAATGTGGCCGCCTCCAAAAACTATCTCCTCGTCGAATTGATAGTAGATGAGCGGCTTGCCGAGATAGGCGATATCAAAGGCCACGGATGAGAAATCCGTTAGGAAAAGCGAAAGCGACTGAAACAGCGGGCTGATCGACTCTCCACCAAACCGCTTGACCTCGATGGATCGATCCAGTTCGAAGACGTCGACGTAGGGCTCAATATTCTTGTGAGGTATGAATACGAGCTTGTAGCCGACCGCGGCAGCCGCGGCGAGCAGACGCGGTGCGTTGAGCAATCGCTTCCAGCGCTGTGCGTATTCGGACTGCGCAAACGTCGCGTTCCTGTGACGAGCGTTGCCGGCACCACGTTGTTCGCCTACCAGCGATTTGCGCCAGGTCGGCATTATCACGATCATACGTTCGTCGGTCGCCGGAGAGCGGATGAGAGCGTCGTGACGGGGAAGCCCGGTTAACACAACCTCCTTCTTGGTCGCTCTGAACGGACCGTCACCACTCACATACGCGAATTCGCGCGGCGTGCTGGTGATGAAGCAGTCAATCTTGTGGCGGTTGAGCCAGCCTGAAAGGTCATCCTTGATGACGCCATGATCGAGGAAAACGAACTTGTGGCGGGTCATGTCGCCGAACAAGTATTTCGGGAAGCGCTGGTCAACATACGCGTCTGCATGGGACGATATGAGGTACTTCGCATTGAGCAAGGCGGCCGCGTATTGCGGAGTATTGAACGGCAGCAGTCTGAACCCCTCTGCCTTCAGGCGCGGCCAGTCCGGTGCGTCGGATCGTAGAACGAAGAAGAGGTTGATCTCAGGGTGGTGGCTGCGCACGAAGCGGTAGAGATGTTCGGCGCTGTCGACTGCTTCCGTGTCTCGATCCATCAGGACCCACGCATCCCGGAATGTCTCTATCGCCGCAGGTGACCTTGCGAGTTCACGCAGCACCCGGGCATTCTCGGGCATGTCGGCATCCTCACGAATACTGACCTTGAATGCCGAACGGATCTGCGCCGACGTCACACCGTCTTGGTAATTTTCGCCTCGTAGGCGCACCACCGCCTTCCGATCGGCGGTGGAGGCCGACAGACGCCCGACGTCGCAAAGCGGAAGCCAAGCGACGTGCTCCCAACAGAATGTGGCACCCAGGAATTCATGACAAATCTGCTTGCCGTAGATGGGCTGAAGCTCCGTCCCACCTAGGAGAAACTGCACGTCCGGTTCGTGCTGGCGGGACGAATAGACGACTTGAACGAGTCGCATGGCTTCATCCACGTCTTGCACTTCGACAACGCGCCGTGGAAGGTCGGCATCCTTGAACAGGTTGAGAATTCCCACTCGGTAGAGGAGTGGAAGTTCATGGACGTCGTATTTCACAATCGCTTCGACATCGATCAGCGCGAAAATCTCCGAAAGCAGATCGAGAAATTGCTGGCGGCGCTCCTGATCGAGGAATGACAGGTTTTCAGGGTGATCGACAAGATGTCGAAACCGCCAAGAGAGATCATAGATGATCGTGTTTTGAATTTGAGTTGGAATGGCGCCGGCTTGATTCCTCGCCTGATGGAGCAGATCGAGAGAGCCATAACGGAGCTGGTCGCCATACCACTCGGGATGCGTCTTGGTACTATCGAGCAGGGAGGTCTTGTCGGAACGTTTGCGATAGAAATAGACGGCTTTGGGCAGGAAAATGACCCAGAGGCCCCGTGCGGCCAGGAGATAACGACCGACCAGATGGACGTCTTCAAATCCTGGACGCACCCTGCCGTCGAATTTCAGTCCGGCTGAACAAATCAGCGTCTTACGAAAGAATGCGCTACTCGCGGCTAGCTGAATAGCGCTGCCAAGGTTCTGCGCACCAACAATTCTTTCGCCTGTAGCATAACGAAAACGCAGAGGATGGTTGTTCGCTTTCTCGCCGGTTTTTTCGTAGTACGAGATTGTGTTGCAGGACACCATTGCGATGTACTCTTCGCCGGTCCTGCGCACGGCTTGCTCCACTTCGGCAAAATAGCTGCTGTCGAGGAAGTCGTCAGGATCCGTGAACGTCAACCACTCATGCGTCGCTCTTTCCAGACCGTAGTTACGCGCCGACGAAAGGCCGCCATTTTGTTTTCGGAAGTACCGAATGTTGTCGGGAAATTTGCGTTGCCAGCGCTTGATGACCTTTGCGGAACGATCCGTTGAGCCGTCATCAACCAGGATCAGCTCGATATGCGAGCGAAAGCCGATTGACTGATTGACGATCGATTCGAAGTATTCGTCGAGGTACTTGGCGACGTTGTAGACGGGCGTGATTACCGAAAAGCGGATCGGATCCGGCGCTGAATGGCGGGACTGCGCAGACAGAAACGCGTCAATATCATCGGCAGCGGATATGCGCAGCCGCAACGCGAATGTTTCAGGGTCCGCATAGAGCCAAGCGAAAAAGGTCCCCGGGCTGCCAGAGAATATCGATCCGGTGATCCTGAGCAGCTTGGCGATCGTAGACGACGTTGCGCGTGCCGACAGCTTGGCGCGTTCGGCTATGAGCCGGCCAAAAGGCATGGAATCGTCGCCGACCCCTAGGACGATCGAATAGATCCCGGCAGAGAGGCGCCGAAGGTCAAACGTCCCGGCCTGATTGTCACCCAGTTTGAGGGCAGGCGCCGTAGCAACCGTTGCGTCGTCGGCATTGACGAGACGCGCGACCAAGATTGGCGAGGCTGTCTTGAAGGTAACCGTCAGCGAGTTGGCGTTGAGTACGACGCTTTCGTCGATTATTCGCGGAGGCACGGCACGCCTCCCTTCGCGACCAACGATGCACGATGAAACGCTAGGGCGAACGCCAAGCCCAAATGGCGAGGCTCTCGAAGGTCAGACTGAGAGGCCAAATCAACGCCGCAGATCGCGTCGGTTTGGTGCTCGTAGCGACAACCATCTCTGGAGACACGCTTCTCGACCACGCCCCGCAACAAATCCACCTGCGCGCCCACCCGAACTAATCAATTAGCCACCCAATCAACAATAACGTCTCGAAGTAATTCTGCAATTATGGATTGCGGATGACCGCGCGGACCGGAAAGGGTAACGCACCAACCACTTAGGCGCGTCGCTCTGCGCAGCGCCACGCATCGGCGCGATGGCCGGGTTAATCAGCTCGCGGCGCGGCTACTTTCGCAGCGCCGCGATCGCGGACAGCAGGCCGACGGTCGACGCATCCCGCCCGGTCGGCTCCGCCTTGCCCTGGACCATGGGCAGAAGCTGCATGGCCAGCGTCTTGCCGAGCTCGACGCCCCACTGGTCGAACGAGTTGATGCCCCACACCGTGCCCTGCACGAAGATCTTGTGCTCGTAGAGCGCGACGATCATGCCCAGCGTATGCGGGTCGAGGCGGCGGTAGAGGACAGTGTTGGACGGCCGGTTGCCGGGAAAGACCTTGTGCGGCGCTAATCTGTCGATCGCTTCTGCCGCCATGCCGGCGGCCTTCAACTCGGCCTTCGCCTCGTCAATCGTCTTGCCGCGCATCAGCGCCTCGCTCTGCGCCAGGCAGTTGGCAAGAAGCAGCGCCTGGTGGACGTCGTCGGGCACGTCGGAATGGGCGCCGACCAGGAAATCGACCGGGATCACGTCGGTGCCCTGGTGGATGAGCTGGTAGAAGGCATGCTGGCCGTTGGTGCCGGGCTCGCCGAAGACGATCGGCCCGGTATTGCTGCGCGCCGGGGTGCCGTCGAGATGGACGCTCTTGCCGTCCAATTCCATGTCGAGCTGCTGGAGATAGGCCGGCAGGCGCTTGAGGCGGTTGTCGTAGGGCAGCACCGCATAGACCGGGAAGCCCATGACATTGCGGTACCAGATGCCGATGAGGCCGAGAATCACCGGCATGTTCCGGGCCAGTGGGGCGGTGCGAAAATGCGCGTCCATCGCCCGGCCGCCGGCCAGGAAGGCGCGGAAGTTCTCCGGCCCGATGGCGATCATCAGCGACAGGCCGATGGCCGACCACACCGAATAGCGGCCCCCCACCCAGTCCCAGAAGCCGAAGGTGCGCTCGGCCCCGATGCCGAAGGCGGCGACCTTATCGAGCGCCGTCGACAGCGCCGCGAAATGCGCCGCGACATGGCTCTCGCCGAGCGCGTCCACGATCCACTTTCGCGCGGTCGCCGCGTTGGTCATGGTCTCGATGGTGGTGAAGGTCTTCGAGGCGACCAGGAAGAGCGTCGTCGCCGGGTCGAGCTTGGCCAGCGTATCGCGGATATCGGCGCCATCGACATTGGAGACGAAGTGCAGCCGCGGCCCGTCATGGAAGGGCGCCAGCGCCAGCGTCGCCATCGCCGGGCCGAGATCGGAGCCGCCGATGCCGATATTGACCACGTCGGTGAACTTGCCGCCTTGGCCCGCAAGCGAACCGGAACGCACGCCGTCGGCGAAGCCGGCCATGCGGTCGAGCACCTCGTGGACCATCGGCACGACGTTCTCGCCCTCGGATTTATAGACCTCATCCCTGTTGGCGCGCAGCGCCACATGGAGGACGGAGCGGTTCTCGGTCACATTGATCGGCTCGCCGGCAAACATGGCGTCGCGGCGCTTCTCGACCTCGGCCGCCTCGGCCAGCGCCAGCAGGCGGGCCATGACCTCGTCGTCGATCAGGTTCTTGGAATAATCGAGCAGGAAACCGTCGAAGCTGGTGGAGAATTTGGCGAAGCGGCCGGGATCGTCAGCGAAGCGCTGACGCAGCGGCGTGGCGGCGATGGCGGCCCGATGCGCTTCCAGCGCAGCGAAGGCCCTGATCATGGCGGCGTTCATGCTTGGGTGTCTCCACGGCAGGCTGCCCTGCCATTGCAAGGGGCGGTATCGGTGAAACGAAATAGTCCCTTGCATCGGCGCTGACAAATCGGCGGCCGAGCTTGCACCGGAAGCTTGCCTCTTTTATGTGGCGTGTAGTACGTTTTTGCCATGATCCGCTCCTGGCGCAATATGGCGACACGCAAGGTCTGGGAGGGAGAGCGGCCGAACCAATTTCGCGGACTGGACTTCGAGGCGGCTATCGACCTTCTCCTGGCGCTCAATGCCGCCAAATCGCTGGCCGACCTCAGCCCGCTGAAGAGCATCGGGCTTCACAAGCTGAAGGGTGGCCGCAGGGGCCAGTGGGCTATGACCGTCAATGGGCGCTGGCGCATATGCTTCGAATTTGCCAACGACGACGCATACAACATTGAAATCGTTGACTATCACAAGGGATGACCATGACCCCGATCCGCCACCCTGGACGCCTGCTGAAACGCGAGATGACGGCGCGGGAAATGAGCGCAAACCGGCTTGCGATTGATCTTGGTGTGCCCTCCGGTCGCATTACCGACATCGTCAACGGTCGCCGGGCGATCAGCGCCGATACCGCCGTTCGCCTCGGACGCTATTTTGGCAACCGCGCGCAATTCTGGCTCGATCTGCAGGCGCAATACGAGATTGCACTGGTGGAACGCGAGCGTGGCGAAGAAATCGCCCGCCGGGTGACGCCGGCCGACGCCGCCTGACGCCTATTTCAGCCAGGCGGCCAGCCGGTCCATGCCCTCCGCCATGTCGGCCTCGGTGCCGGCGAAGGAGAAGCGCAGGAAGCCGTGGCCCCGGACTTGATCGAAATCCGCGCCCGGCGTCGCGGCCACACCGGCCTCGGCCAGCATGCGCCCGGTGAACTCGATCGAATCGTTGGAGAAGCGGCGCACCGAGGCATAGACGTAGAAGGCGCCGTCGACCGGCAGATGATCGTCGAACCCGATGGCCGGCAGCCTGTCCAGGAGTAGCCGGCGATTGGCGGCATAGCCGTCGCGGATGCGGTCGAGCTCCTCGCTTGCCTCGAAGGCGGCAATCGCCGCCCGCTGCGAGATGTCCGGCGCCGAGATGTAGAGGTTCTGGGCGATGCGCTCCACCGGCCGGATGAGCGGTTCGGGCAGCACCATCCAGCCGACCCGCCAGCCGGTCATGCAGTAGTATTTCGAGAAGGAATTGATGACGATCGCGTCGTCGGAATAGGCAAGCGCGGTGGCCGCCGTGCCGGCATAGACCAGCCGGTGGTAGATCTCGTCGGAGATGAACTGGAGGCCGAGATCGTCCGCCGCCGCGATCAGCGCGGCGAGCGCGTCGGGCGTCATCATGGTACCGCTGGGATTGGCGGGGCTCGCCACCAGCACGCCGGCGAGCGGCGCCTCGGCATGGGCACGCGCCAGCATCTCCGGTGTCAGCACATGGCGGGTTGCGGCGTCGGTCTCGATCTCCACCGGCACGAGGCCCAGCGCACGGATGAGGTTCTTGTAGGCCGGATAGCCGGGCGCTGCGATCGCCACCCGGTCGCCGGCATCGAAGGCGCCGAGAAAGGCGAGGTTGAAGGCAGCCGAGGAGCCGGTGGTCACCACGATGCGCTCGGCCGGCACGTCGAGGCCGTATTCCTCGGCATAGTGGCGGGCGATGCGGGCCCTGAGCGGCCTTGAGCCGAGCGCCTCGGTGTAGCCGAAATGGCCCTCGGCGACAGCGGCGCGGACCGCCGCCAGCACCGTCTCCGGCGCCCGCGCGCCCGGCTGGCCGACCTCCATGTGGACGACCCGCGCCCCGGCATGCTCGCGATCGGCGGCCGCGCGCATCACGTCCATGACGATGAAGGGCTGGATATCGCTGCGGCGCGAGGCGGCGGGCCGGCGGCTCATCGCAGCGCCTCCCTGTCCCCGTCCAAGGTCTTGCTCCCGCCCAAATTACCGGCCATGTGCTGATCCCCGCCAGAGCGTCGCGTTGACCCGCCCGCGGGGGCTCCCTAACCTGTTCGAACCGCGGCAGAAACAACCATACAGAGAGGCCGGAATGCGCAGTGCAGCGGTCCCTAGCAGGTGCCGAAGCCCCTGGAAAGTCCCGAGCCGGATCGCGGCAGCCGCCCTGGCGCTGACGCTCGCCCTGCCGCCCCCGACGGCCTTCGCCGACGGCCGCATCGCCACGGTGCGCGACGCCGAAACCGAGGCGCTCATCGCCCAATATCTGGCGCCGATCGTCAAGGCCGCCGGCCAGCGCATGCCGAAGATCCAGCTGATCAACAGCCAGACCTTCAACGCCTTCGTCACCACCAATCAGCGGCTGTTCATCAACGTCGGCACCATCATCCAGGCGAACACGCCGAACGAGCTGATCGGCGTTCTGGCGCACGAGACCGGCCATATCGCCCATGAGGACGTGGCGGCCATGAAGCAGGCGCTCTCCGAGACCAGCGCTGCGATGCTGCTTGCCACCATCGCCGGTGTCGGCCTCGGTGCCGCCGGTGCCGCCGCGGGCGCCGGCGACATCGCCGGCGGCGCCACCACGGGAATCGTCACCGGCGGCGCCACCATCGCCGAGCGCAGCCTGCTGCGCTACAAGCGCGAGCAGGAGGCGGCCGCCGACCGCGCCGCGGTGGACTATCTCAACAAGACCCACCAGTCGGGCGCCGGCATGCTCGCCGTGCTCGAGCGCCTCGCCAATGACAGCCTGCTCGACGCGCGCCGGGTCAACCCCTACCTGCAGAGCCACCCGCTGCCGCGCCAGCGCGTCACCACCCTCGAACAGCTCATCCGCGCCAGCCCCTACCTCGATCGCAAGGACTCCCCCGCCCTGCAGGCGCGCCACGACCTGGTGCGCGCCAAGCTGATCGGCTTCACCTGGTCGCCATTGCAGGTCGCGCGGCGCTATCCGATCACCGACCAGAGCCTGCCCGCCAAATATGCCCGCGCCATCGCCACCTATCGTAACGGGCGCGCCATCGATGCCCTGAAACAGGTCAACGGCCTCATCAACGCCCTTGGCGACGACCCGTATTTCTGGGAGCTGAAAGGGCAGATCCTGCTCGAGACCGGCAAGCCGAAGGATGCCCTGGGCCCTCTGCGCAAGGCGGTCTCGCTGGCGCCCCACACCAACCTGATCAAGGTGCTGCTCGGCCAGGCGCTGGTGGCCGTCGGCGGCAGCAGCAACGCCAGGGAGGCGGTCAGCCTGCTCTCGGCGGCGGTGATTAACTATCCAGACCTGCCCGGGGGTTACCGCGCGCTGGCGCGCGCCTATGCTATGCAGGACAACATTCCCATGGCCCAGCTTGCTACCGCCCAGGGCCTGTTCATCGAGGGCAACGTCAAGGACGCCCGCATCCAGGCGGCGAAGGCTCAAGCGAAGTTGAAGCGCGGCAGCCCGGCCTGGCTTCGCGCCGACGACATCGTGTCCTATAAACAGCCGAAATAGGCAGAGGGTCGCGCCTGACCCCGCCACTTTGGAGATCGTCATGAATTCCCGCATCACCGCCGTCATCGCCGTCGTCGGCGCCCTCGCCGTCGGCACGGTCGGCTACATCGTCGGCACCGGCCAGTACCGCCCCGCCCCCGCCACTGAAAACGACGCCGCGACGGCGGCCGTCGCCGCAACCGACACCACCGCAACCGGGGCCACCGCAATGGACGTCGCCGCGGCGGACACCACAGCCGCGGACGCAGCCACGCCGGCCGCCGCCGACCTCGCCAAGATGGCCGAGTTCAGCGACGACCAGCGCAAGGAACTGGAAGGCATCATCCGCAACTACCTGATCGCCAATCCGGAGGTCATCACCGACGCCATCTCCGAGTTGCAGCGCCGCCGCGATGCCGCCGCGCAGCTCGCCCAGGTGAAGACCATCGAAGGCTCGGCCGACCAGATCTTCGACTCCAAGCACCAGGTCGTTCTCGGCAACCCCGAGGGCAAGGTCACCCTGGTCGAGTTCTTCGACTACAACTGCACCTACTGCCGGCGCGCCGAGGCCGACATCAAGAAACTGCTCGACAACGACCCCGATCTCCGGCTCGTGCTCAAGCAGTTCCCGGTGCTTGGCCCGGGCTCAGTCGAGGCGGCCAAGGTGGCAGCCGCGATCGCGATGACCACGCCCGAGAAATACGCCGAATTCCACGATGCCATGCTGGAGGAGCCCGGCCAGACCGACGGCGACAAGGCACTGGCCGTGGCCACCAGCCTCGGCCTCGATGCCGATGTGCTCAAGGCCAAGATCGATTCGGACGAGGTGAAGCAGACCATTGCCGAAGCCTACGATCTCGCCGGCAAGCTCAACCTGACCGGCACGCCGAGCTTCGTGACCCACAAGGAGGTCATCGTCGGCGCGGTCGGCTATGACACGCTCAAGACCAAGCTTGACGCGCTGGCCAGCGCCTGCACCGGCAAGGAATGCTAGAAGACGATTCCGGCCACACGCCGGGCGGGGCTTTCCCTCCGCCCGGCAACCTCCTATAAACGCGCCATTTCCAGCGGCAGGCCGTGCGCTTGCCGCCGCGGCGGAAGCTTGCACTCATGGCGGTCAAGGTACTCGTTCTCAACGGTCCCAACCTCAACCTGCTCGGCATCCGCGAGCCCGACGTCTATGGGGCGACCAGCCTGGCCGACATCGAGCGCGCGTGCCTGGGCGCAGGCAAGCGTCTCGGCCTTGCCGTCGATTTCCGCCAGTCCAACCAGGAAGGCACGCTGGTCGACTGGATTCAGGAGGCGATGACGGCGGCCCGCGGCATCGTCATCAATCCCGGCGCCTATACCCACACCTCGGTTGCCATCCACGACGCCATCCGCGCCGTCGGCCTGCCGGTGATCGAGGTGCATCTGTCCAACATCTTCGCGCGCGAGGACTTCCGGCATCATTCCTATGTCTCGCCGGTCGCCGCCGGGACGATTTGCGGTTTCGGGCCGCAGGGCTATGTGCTGGCCCTCGAGGCGATGCAGGCGCTCACCGCCGCCACCAAGAAGACAAACAAACGGAAGGGGGGGTGATGGCAGAGAAGAAATCGATCGTCGATCAGGACCTGATTCGCCAGCTGGCGGAGCTGCTCAACGAGACCGGACTGACCGAGATCGAGGTCGAACAGGACAACTCGCGCGTCAGGATCGCGCGCAACATCACCATTGCCGCGGCCGCACCGGCGGCGCCGGCGCCGGCACCGGCGCGCCCGGCCGAGGAACGCGTGGCCGAGCCCGCCAATCACGCCGGCACCGTCACCTCGCCGATGGTGGGCACCGCCTACCGCGCCGCCGAACCGGGCGGCCGGCCCTTCGTCGATGTCGGCGACCGGGTGAGCGAAGGCCAGACGGTGATGATCATCGAGGCCATGAAGACCATGAACCAGATCCCGGCGCCGCGCGCGGGCACGGTCAAGGAAATCCTGGTCGACGACGCCCAGCCCGTCGAATACGGCGAGCCGCTGTTGATCATCGAATGACTGCGGCGCCGCAACTGTTCAGCAAGATCCTCATCGCCAACCGTGGCGAGATCGCGCTCCGGGTTCTGCGCGCCTGCAAGGAGCTTGGCATCGCCACCGTGGCGGTGCATTCGACCGCCGATGCCGACGCCATGCATGTGCGGCTGGCCGACGAGAGCGTGTGCATCGGACCGCCACCGGCGCGCGACTCCTATCTCAACATCCCCCAGCTTCTCGCCGCCTGCGAGATCACCGGAGCCGAAGCGGTCCATCCGGGCTACGGCTTCCTGTCGGAGAACGCCCGCTTCGCCGAGATCCTCGAGGCGCACGGCATCGTCTTCATCGGCCCGAGCGCCGAACACATCCGCACGATGGGCGACAAGATCGAGGCCAAGCGCACCGCCGCCCGCCTCGGCATTCCGGTGGTGCCGGGCTCGGAGGGCGCCGTCTCCGACGACGCCACGGCGCGCCGGATCGCCGACGACATCGGCTACCCGGTTCTCATCAAGGCGGCGGCCGGCGGCGGCGGGCGCGGCATGAAGGTGGCGACAAGTGCCGGTGAACTCTCCACGGCCCTGTCGACGGCCCGCGCCGAGGCACGTGCCGCCTTCGGCGACGACGCCGTCTATATCGAGAAGTATCTGGCCGCGCCGCGCCATGTCGAGGTGCAGGTCATGGGCGACGGCAAGGGCGGCGGCGTCCATCTCGGCGAGCGCGATTGCTCGCTGCAGCGCCGCCACCAGAAGGTGATGGAGGAATCCCCCTCCCCGGTCGTCACGCCCGAACAGCGCGCCCGCATCGGCGGCATCGTCGCCAGCGCCATCGCCGAGCTCGGCTATGCCGGCGCCGGCACGGTGGAGTTCCTTTACGAGAACGGCGAGTTCTACTTCATCGAGATGAACACGCGGCTGCAGGTCGAACACCCGGTGACCGAGGCCGTGACCGGCATCGACCTGGTCAACGAGCAGATCCGGGTGGCCGCCGGTCTCGGCCTGTCCTTCACGCAAGCCGAGGTGCGCTTCGACGGCCATGCCATCGAGTGCCGCATCAACGCCGAGGACCCGAGGACCTTCATGGCCTCGCCCGGCAAGATCACCTACTACCACCCGCCGGGCGGCCTCGGCGTGCGTGTCGATTCCGGCGTCTATCAGGGCTATTCCATTCCGCCCTTCTACGACAGCCTGATCGGCAAGCTGATCGTCCACGCCCGCACCCGGCAGGAATGCATGATGCGGCTCAAACGGGCGCTCGACGAGTTCGTCGTCGACGGCATCAGGACGACGATCCCGCTGTTCCGCGACCTCGTGACCGACGAGGACGTCGCCTCCGGCAATTACGACATCCACTGGCTGGAGAAGCGGCTGGCCAGCTCCTGAGGCGTTCCCTAGATTGTCCGTCATGGCCGAGCGCGACGAACTGGTTCTGGAAATCACGCCTCAGGTGCTGCTCAAGGCCTATGCGCTGGGCATCTTCCCCATGGCCGAGGCGGCGGACGACCCCAGCCTCTACTGGATCGAGCCGGAGAGCCGCGGCATCCTGCCGCTCGACCGCTTCCATATTCCCCGCCGCCTGGCCCGCACCGTCGCCTCCGGCCGTTTCGAAATCCGCATCGACCACGATTTTGCGGCGGTGATCGACGGCTGCGCCGGGGCCACGCCCGAGCGGCCGAAGACCTGGATCAACCGGCGCATCCGCAAGCTCTACAGCGAGCTGTTCGAGATCGGCGCCGCCCACACGGTGGAGACCTGGCGGGACGACGTCCTGGTCGGCGGGCTCTACGGCGTCAGCCTGGGCGCCGCCTTCTTCGGCGAAAGCATGTTCTCGCGCGAGCGCGACGCCTCCAAGGTGGCGCTGGTGCATCTCGTCGAAAGGCTGAAGGCGGGCGGCTACACCCTGCTCGACACCCAGTTCACCACGCCGCACCTGAAGCAGTTCGGCGCCATCGACGTCGACCGCGCCCACTACCAGCACCTGCTCGACGAAGCCATCGACCAGGACGGCGATTTCTACCAGATGGACTGACTATTTCTTCTTGGGCGGCGGGACGCTCGACTGCATCTTGCAGTTGGTCAGCCACACGTCATAGACGGCGTTGTCGACCGCGTGCAGACCGGGGCTGTCGGCGAACATCCAGCCGGTGAAGACACGCTGGATCTTGCGGGCAAGCGTGATCTCGTCGACCTCGACGAAGGCGTCCGTGCGCGGTTCCTCGGTCGGCGGGCGCGTGTAGCAGACGCGTGGCGTCACCTGCAGCGCGCCGAACTGGACCGTCTCGTTGATGTAGACGTCGAAGTTGATGATCCGCCCGGTGATCTTGTCGAGGCCGGCAAAGACGGCGACCGGATTGGAGATATGCGTCGGCTCCGGTTCGGCCACCTGCGGCGTCTGGCCGCCGGGCGCGAACTGGTCGGCCGGCGCGTCCGGCGCCTGCATATCCGGCGCCGCCGTATCCGGTGCCGGCGCGTCCAACGACGGCGCCTGCAGCAGTTCCGGCCCCAACTGGTCGGATGGCGCCTGAATTTGCGGCACGTCGGCCGGAGGGAGCTGGAAAACCTGAGCCGTCGCCGGCCCGGCGATGGCCAGCGCGGCGGTGGCAATGAGGCCCGCCAGCCGGAAAATCTGCCCTGAAATCATGATCCTGCGCGCCCTGGCCAAGTCGGCGCGGTCAGTAGCACGGGATTCCGGCGACGAAAAGGCGGGTTACGCCTCCGCCGCCGCGCCCCCGCCCATCCAGGCGGCGAGCGCATCGGCCTCGCCTTGCGTGAAATTGAGGCCGAGGCGCGTGCGCCGCCACAGCACGTCCTCCGCCGTCATCGCCCATTCGTCGTGGCGCAGGTAATCGACCTCCGCCGCCGTGAGGTCGGCACCGAAACAGGGCCCGAGGTCGGAGAAGCTGCGGGCGCCGGTGAGGATCGTCGAGGCCCGCGTGCCGTAGGTGGTGACCAGCCGATGCGCCGTCTCCTCGCCGAGGAAGGGATAGGCGGCGCGCAGCGCCAGGCAGAGATGGGCGGCGCCCTGTTCCGCTGGAAAGTTGCCGCCCGGCAGCGATGCCTCGGCCGTCCACGGCGGCAGCACGTCGCGGAAACGGGCGAGCCGGTCGACCACCTCCTCGGCGATGCGCCGGTGGGTCGTCAGCCGGCCGCCGAACACCGAGAGCAGCGGCGGCGCCGCCGGAAGGGCGTCGACGACCACCGCATGATCGCCGTTCACCAGCGACCGGTCGGCCGGCATGGCGATGGTGCAGACAAGCTGCTGAACGATATCGGCGCGCGCCACCGGCTCGCTCAGAAACTGATTGGCAACATCGACGAGCCAGGCGATATCGCGCGGATTCGCGGACACCGCGCCTGGATCGCCCTCGTGCCGGGCAACCGCCGGGCCGATCAGCATGAAGCCCGGCGCATGCGGCACCGCATGGACCATGCGGCCGCTGGCCACCGGCATGGCGTAGCCGACATGGCTGTCGGCAGCGCGGCGCACGACGATCTGGCTGAAGCGGATCAGGCGCGTCGCCGTGTGCCGGCTGGTGTGGATGACATGGTCGAGCACCTCGCCCGCCTGGCTGCCGGCGGCATTGACGAGGATGCGCGCCAGCACCACCGTCCATTCGCCGTCGATCCCCGATTCCAGCGACAGGCGCCAGTGGTCGCGCTCGCGCTCGGCGACGACGCAGCGCAGGCGCGGATTGATGCTCGCCCCGCGCGACTGCGCGTCGAAGGCATTGGCGATGGTCAGGCGGGTATCGTCGGCGATGCAGTCGGAATAGGCGAAGCCCTCGGTGAAGTGCAGGTGCAGCGCCTCGTCGGCGTCGCGGCCGGCAAGGTCGAGCCGGCGCGCGCGCGGCAGGGCCCGCCCGCCCAGCCAGTCATAGCCGGCAAGGCCGAGACCGACCGCCCAGCGCGGCCACAGCCGCTCGTGATGGGGCAGAACGAAGGTGAGCGGCCGCACCAGATGCGGCGCCGAGCGCATGAGGATGTCGCGCTCCTTGAGCCGCATGCTGAGCGGCCCCCAGTTCATGCGGCCGAGATGATGCAGCCCGCCATGGACGACGCGGTCGGTGGCCGAGGACGAAGCGCCGCCGATATCGCCCTGCTCGCACAGGAACGTGGTCAGGCCGCGCCCGGCGGCATCGCGCGCAATCGCCGAACCGATCAGACCGCCACCGACAATGGCGAGATCGTAGACCTGCTCGTACAAGCTTGGTCACCCGCTCCGCTCAATTCCCCGGCAGGGAGAATACCACGGCAGTGATTCGGGGCGGGCGGTCGCCTCTCCCGTCGATCGCGGGTTCACACCAGCGTGCGCGAGATGGCCGTGGCGACTTGCGTCAGTTTGGGCAGAAAGCGATCGCGGAGGTCGGCGGGCGTCGTCCGCCCGGCATGGGCCGACAGGTTGATGGCACCGACATTGACCCCTGCCCGCGTCACGATCGGCATGGCGATCGAGCGCAAGCCCAGTTCCAGCTCCTCGTCGACGATGGAATAGCCCTGGGCGTGGTCGGCGCGGATGCGCGCGATGAGATCTTCCCGGTCGGTGATGGTGTGCCGGGTGTAGCGCTTCACCGTGGCCGCGGCCACGCGGGCCCTGAGATCGGCCTCGGGCAGATAGCCGAGCTGGATGCGCCCGAGCGAGGTGTGGAAAGCCGAGAGCCGCGTGCCGACCGCGATGGTGGTCGACATCAGCCGGTGCGGCGCCGGCATGCGCGCCACATAGACGATCTCGCCGTCCTGGAGGATCGCCGCCGAGCAGGATTCGTGCAGCGCGTGGCTGAGTTCCTTCATCAGCGGTTCGGCGCGGTCGAGCCAGCTTTGCGTCGACAGATAGGCGAAGCCCAGCTCCAGGATGCGCGGCGCCAGCGAAAACTGGCGGCCCTCCTGCGTCACATAGCCAAGCTCGGTCAGCGTGCGCAGCACCCGGCGCGCCGCGGCGCGGGTGAGCCCGCTGGCCTCGGCCGCCTCGGACAGGGTCATGGTCGGCCGCTGCGCGCCGAAGGCGCCGAGAACCGCCAGGCCCTTGGCCAGCGTCGCCATGAATTCCTTGTCGCCGCCGGTGCGCTCGGCCACACTCGCTTCCCCGGCCGCTGGCGATTGCAGTGGATGCGGCGTTGACACTCGGCGGCCCCTCGCGGAAAATGGTCGATATCCGAACTACTGTTCGATAATCGAACGATATATCCGGGAGGTCAAGGGGTGAATTATCCGCGGCGGAGGGAAGGCCCGGCGCGATGACGTTTTCCGCCCTCGATTCCGGGCTCACCGGCCCGCTCTTCGCCAGCGATGCCATGCGCGCGGTCTTCTCCGATCGCGCGACGCTGGCGGCCATGCTGGCGGCCGAGACGGCGCTCGCCCGCGCGCAAGCGCCCGAAGGACTCGTTCCCAAGGGTCTGGCACCGGCGCTCGCCCGCATCAAGCCGGGCGACCTCAAGATCGCAACGCTGGGCGCGCGCACCCGCGATGCCGGCGTCGTCGCCATCCCCTTCGTCAAGGCGGTCGAGGCCCTGCTGCCGGAGAACCTGCGCGCCCATCTCCACAAGGGCGCCACCAGCCAGGACATCGTCGACACCGCGCTGGTGTTGCAGATGGCGGACGCCTTTCCGCTGATCGCCGCAGATCTCGTGGCGATCCTGGACGGACTTGCCGGACTGGCGCGGCGCCATGCGCGCAGCCCCTGCGTCGGGCGCACCTACGGCCAGCACGCCGCGCCGGTGACCTTCGGCTATGTCGCGGGAGGCTGGGCCTCTGGTATCGCCGAGGTGGCGGCCGAGCTGCCCGGCTTGAGCGAGCGCACGCTCACCGCCTCCCTCGGCGGACCGGTGGGCACGCTGGCGGGCCTCGGCGATGCGGCCGAGGCGGTCGGCGAACGCTTCGCTGCCGAACTCGGGCTTGGGCATGCGCCGGTCACCTGGCACACCAGCCGCGGCCGCATGGTCGCGGTGGGAAGCTGGCTGGCGATGCTGATCGCCGCGCTCGCCCGCATGGCGACCGACGTGGTGTTTCTCTCGGCGACCGAGATCGGCGAGGTCAGCGAGGCGCCGGCCGCCGGCCGTGGCGGCTCGTCGGCCATGCCGCACAAGCAGAACCCGCTCTCCTCGGCAGTGATCCTCTCCGCCCACGCGGCCGCGCCCGGCTTCGTCGTCACGCTTCTCAACGCCGCCGCCTCCGGCCAGCAGCGCCCCGCCGGAGCGTGGCAGGCGGAATGGCATGCCCTGCCCGCGCTTTTCGGCCTCGCCTCCGGTGCGCTGCGCGAGGCCCGCCGGATTGCCGAAAGCCTCACCGTCGATACCAGACGCATGCGCGCCAATCTCGACATGACCCACGGCCTCATCTTCGCCGACGCCGCGGCAACCGCGCTCGCCGGCACAATGGGCCGCAGCGCCGCGCAGGCGATGGTCGCCAGGGCGGCGGCCGAGGTGCGCGAGACGGGTGAGCCCCTGCGCAAGGTTCTGGCCCGCGCGGGCGCCCCTGCCGCATTGCTCGACGCCGCCTTCGATCTCAGGCCGGCCACGGCCGCTGCGGCATCCGTTGCCGGCCGCGCCGTGCGCCAGGCGCAGGACGCCAGGCGCAGCTTGAGGAGGCTCTGACCATGCCGACCGTCAGCGTCAACGGCGTCGACCTCTTCTACGATCTTGCCGGACCGGCGGGCCTGCCGACGGTCGCCTTCTCCAATTCGCTGGGCAGCACCATCGAGATGTGGGACGGCATCGCCGAGGCGCTTGCCGGGCGGTTTCGCGTGTTGCGCTACGACGCGCAGGGCCACGGCCGTTCGGGCGCGCGCGATCAGCCGACCACCATCGACGACCTCGCCAACGACCTCGCCGGGCTGCTCGACGTGCTCGACATCGCGGAGGTCCATGCCGTTGGGCTCTCTCTCGGCGGCATGACGGCACAAGCTTTCGCCGTTCTCCACCCGGAGCGGACGGCGAGCCTCGTGCTGATGGCGACCTCGGCCCACCTGCCGCCGCCGGATTTCTGGC
The DNA here is from genome assembly GCA_963730325.1 of uncultured Alphaproteobacteria bacterium. Classification (GTDB taxonomy): domain Bacteria; phylum Pseudomonadota; class Alphaproteobacteria; order Rhizobiales; family Kaistiaceae; genus CAVSRC01. The sequence continues at coordinate 204,034 of CAVSRC010000014.1, forward strand.
GCCAGCGCGCCGCAACCGTGATCGACGCCGGACCGGAGGCGGTGGTCGATACCATCGTGCCGCGCTGGTTCACCCCCGGCTTCCAGGAGCGCGAGCCGGCCGCGGTGCGGCGCATCCGCGACCTGTTTCTCGAGTCGGACCGCCGGGGCTACGGCCGCTGCTGCGAGGCGATCGCCGACATGGACCTGCGCGAGCGCATTACTGCGATCGCCGCGCCGACGCTGGTCATGGTCGGCGCCGACGATTTCGTCACGCCGCCGACCATGGCCGAGGATATTCGCGGCCGCATCTCTGGCGCCGAAATGGTGGTGTTGCCCGATTGCGCGCACCTGATGTCGGTCGAGCAGCCGGCGAACGCCGCCACGCATCTCGTCGCCTTCCTCGAACGCCACGCGCCGCGCACGCCGACGCGCACCTTCGCCGACGGGCTCGCCATCCGCCGCGACGTGCTGGGCGCGGCCCATGTCGACCGCTCGCTCGACAATGCCGGCGCCTTCGGCATGCCCTGGCAGGACTTCATCACGCGCACCGCCTGGCACGACGCCTGGGGCGACCCGACGCTGCCGCGAAAAGTCCGCTCGCTGCTGACGCTCGCCATGATGATCGCGCTCCACCGCGAGGAGGAGTTCAAGCTGCATGTGCGGCCGGCGCTCGGAAACGGCGTGACCGTCGACGAGCTCTCTTCGCTCGTCCGCCATGCCGCCGTCTATGCCGGCATTCCCGCCGGCAACGCCGCCATGCGCTGGCTGCGCGAGGTTCTGGGAGACGAACTGAAGTGACCGATCGGAGAGCCGCCTGATGGCCGCGTTCCTGTCCCTGCATGACGCCATCGCCGCCCATCTCAAGGACGGCGACACGGTTGCCATGGAGGGCTTCACCCATCTGATCCCCTTTGCCGCCGGGCACGAGGTGATCCGCCAGCGCCGCACCGGGTTGACCCTGGTGCGCATGACCCCCGACCTCATCTACGACCAGATGATCGGCATGGGCTGCGCCGACCGGCTGATCTTCTCCTGGGGCGGCAATCCCGGCGTCGGCTCGCTGCACCGCATGCGCGACGCGGTTGAGAACGGCTGGCCGAGGCCGCTGGCGATCGAAGAGCATTCGCACGCCGCGCTCGCCAACGCCTATGACGCCGGCGCCGCCAACCTGCCCTTCGCGGTTTTTCGCGGCTACAAGGGCGTCGGCCTCGCCGCGGTCAATCCGAATATCCGCTCGGTGGCCTGCCCCTATACCGGCGAGGTACTGGCGACCGTGCCGGCGATCCGCCCCGACGTCGGCATCATCCATGCGCTGAGGGCCGACCGTGCCGGCAATGTCCTGCTCGAAGGCATCGTCGGCGTGCAGAAGCAGGTGGTGCTGGCGGCCAGGCGCGCCATCGTCACCGTCGAGGAGATCGTCGACGATCTTGCTGCGCCCAGTCCCAACGCGGTCGTCCTGCCGCACTGGACGGTGACGGCAATCGCCGAGGTGCCGGGTGGCGCCTATCCCTCCTATGCCCACGGCTACTACAAACGCGCCAACGGCTTCTACAAGGCGTGGGACGCCATCGCCCGCGACCGCGACAGCTTCCTCGCCTGGATGGACGAGAATGTCATGGCGCGGAGCCCGGAAGACTTCGCTGCCTTTGCACGGAGGGCGGCGTGAGCGTCGCCCACCCGTCTCGCTTATGCGTCGTCCCGGCGAAAGCCGGGACCCAGGCAGCGATCGCTGCACGCAACGCCGTCCTTGTCTGGATTCCGGCTTTCGCCGGAATGACGGGAGCGGGTGTGGCGGACGGGATTGCCGCATGACGGCCGCCTATACGCCCACCGAGATCATGACGATCGCCGCGGCGCGCGCGCTGGGCAACGACGACGTCTGCTTCGTCGGCATCGGCGCGCCTTCGGCCGCCTGCAACCTCGCCCGCCTCACCCATGCGCCGAAGATCACGCTGATCTACGAATCGGGCACCATCGACACCAAGCCGGACGTGCTGCCGCTGTCGATCGGCGACGGCGAACTGTGCGAGACGGCGCTGACCACCGTCTCGGTGCCGGAGATGTTCCGCTACTGGCTGCAGGGCGGACGCATCACCGTCGGCTTTCTCGGCGGCGCCCAGATCGACCGCTACGCCAATCTCAACACGACCGTCGTCGGCCCCTACGACGCGCCCAAGGTGCGGCTGCCGGGCGGCGGCGGCGCCCCCGAGATCGCCGCCAATTGCGGCCAGATCTTCATCACCATGGCGATGTCGCGGCGCGCCTTCGTCGACAGGCTCGATTTCGTCACCTCGCTCGGCCACGGCAGCGGCCCCGGCAGCCGCGCCGCCTTCGGCCTCGCCACCCGCGGGCCGACCCGCGTCGTCACCGACCTCTGCATCATGGAACCCGATCCCGAGACCTGCGAGCTGACCGTGGTCTCGCTCCACCCCGGCGTCACCCGCGAGGCGGCGCAGGCTGAATGCGCCTGGGACCTGAAATTCGCGACACAAGCCGGTGAGACGCCACCACCGAGCGCAGAGGAACTGGGCGTGCTGCGCGAGCTTCAGGCCCGCACGGCACGCGCCCACGGAGGCGACGCATGAGCCGCGAAGCCTATATCTGCGACGCGGTGCGTACGCCCATCGGCCGCTTTGCCGGGGCGCTGGCAGGGGTGCGCGCCGACGATCTCGCCGCCATTCCGATCCGGGCGCTTCTCGCCCGCCACGACGGCCTCGCCGATGCGGTGGACGAGGTCATCCTCGGCTGTGCCAACCAGGCCGGCGAGGACAACCGCAACGTCGCCCGCATGGCCGCCCTCCTCGCCGGCCTGCCGGCGAGCGTACCGGGCACCACCATGAACCGGCTCTGCGCCTCCGGCATGGACGCTGTCGGCACCGCCGCACGCGCCATCCGCGCCGGCGAGCTGGACGTGGTGATCGCCGGCGGGGTCGAATCGATGACCCGCGCGCCGCTGGTCATGGGCAAGGCCGAGACCGCCTATCAGCGCGGTGCCACGGTCGAGGACACGACGATCGGCTGGCGTTTCATCAACCCCCTTATGAAAGCCCAGTACGGCGTTGATTCCATGCCGGAAACCGCCGAGAACGTCGCCGACGAGTACCAGATCACCCGCGCCGACCAGGACGCCTTCGCGCTGCGCTCGCAGCAGCGCGCCAGGGCCGCCATGGAAAGCGGCGCGCTCGCCGGCCGCATCGTCGCCGTCGAGACGCCGGGCAGCCGCAAGACCGGCCCCCTCACCGTTTCCACCGACGAGCACCCGCGCCCGGAGACGACCGCCGAGGGGTTGGCCAGGCTGAAGCCGATCGTTCGCGCCGACGGCACGGTGACCGCCGGCAATGCATCGGGCGTCAACGATGGCGCCCAGGCCGTGCTCATCGCCTCGGGCGAGGCGGTCGAACGCCTGGCACTGACGCCGCTGGCGCGCATCGCCGGCATGGCGACGGCCGGCGTGCCGCCGCGCATCATGGGGATCGGCCCGATACCGGCGACCCGCAAGCTCATCCAGCGCCTCGGGCTCGGCATGGCGGATTTCGACCTGATCGAGCTCAACGAAGCCTTCGCCAGCCAGTCGCTCGCCTGCCTGCGCGATTTCGGCCTCGCCGACGATGCCGATCACGTCAACCCGAACGGCGGCGCGATCGCCTTCGGCCATCCGCTCGGCATGTCCGGCGCACGGATCGCCGCCGACGTGGCGATCGAACTCGGCCGGCGCGGCGGGCGCTGGGGGCTGGCCACCCTATGCGTCGGCGTCGGCCAGGGCGTCGCCCTGGCACTGGAAAAGGCCGCCTGAAGTCTTGGACAGAGGGGAGGAACGATGACGACCGTCTATCCGCTGGAGAGCCTCGCGGCTCACCCGAATTACCTGTCACCCGGCTACAAATCGACGGTGCTGCGCTCGCCCAAGCGGCCGCTGGTCGTCCTGCCGCACACCATGAGCGAGCTGACCGGGCCGATCTACGGCCACGAGGCGGTCAAGGAGAACGATTCCGACCTCACCAAGCAGCACGGCGGCGAGCCGCAGGGCGAGCGCATCATCGTTTCCGGCACGGTGATGGACGAGGGCGGCCGGCCGATCCCCAACACGCTGATCGAGATCTGGCAGGCCAACGCCGCCGGCCGCTATATCCACGTCGTCGACCAGCACCACGCGCCGATCGACCCGAATTTCTCCGGCGCCGGCCGCTGCGTCACCGATTCCAGGGGCCACTACACGTTCACCACCGTCAAGCCCGGCGCCTACCCCTGGAAGAACCACCACAACGCCTGGCGGCCGAACCACATCCACTTCTCCCTGTTCGGCCCGAGCTTCCTGACCCGGCTGGTGACCCAGATGTATTTTCCCGGCGACCCGCTGATCCCGCTCGACCCGATCGCCAATTCGGTGACCGACGCCAAGGCGCTGCAGCGCATGATCGCCGTCTTCGACCTGGAAACCACGGTGCCGGAATGGGCGCTCGGCTACCGCTTCGACATCGTCCTGCGCGGCCACGACATCACCCCCTTCGAGGACCCGCACCATGGCTGAGCGACACGGCATCACCCCGTCGCAGACGGTCGGCCCCTATTTCGCCTATGCCCTCACCCCGGGCGACACCTATTCGCTGACGGCGCTCGCCGGCAACGACCTCGTCACCCCCGACACGGTCGGCGAACCGATCGTGATCGAGGGCCGCGTCACCGACGGTGCCGGCGAGCCGGTGCCCGACTGCTTCCTCGAACTGTGGCAGGCCGACGGCGCCGGCCGCTATCCCGGCCAGCCGGGCCAGAAGCCCAACACCGCCTTCAAGGGCTTCGGACGCGGCGAGGCCGATAAGGACGGCCGCTACCGCTTCCACACCGTCAAGCCCGGCCCCGTCCCCGGGCTCGACGGCAAGATGCAGGCGCCGCACATCAATGTCGGCCTCTTCGCCCGTGGCGTCGTGCGCCGCATGTTCACCCGCATCTATTTCGAGGGGGAAGCGGCCAATGACGGCGACGCCATCCTGGCGCTGGTGCCGGAAAACCGCCGCCAGACGCTGATCGCCAGGCGCGACGGCACGGCCAAGGGCGCGCCACGCTTTGTCTTCGACGTACGGCTGCAGGGCGACGAGGAAACGGTGTTTTTCGAGGCCTAGGACGGTTAGCGTCAACCGCCGCCGGCAAGCTTCGGGAAAGATTTGTCTTTTTCCCGCCGCAATTGAGATTTTGATAGACTGTCTCACGGGCCGAATCACTGCCCGCGCCGACGCTCCTGAGGAAGGGGTATCGGATGTGAGTAACGCAGGCCCGCTTTTCCCTGCGGAAGAGCGGGTCTCCGTAACTGGTCAATTCGGGAGGTCCCCGTGAGACTTCTCCCGCCCCTGCCCCGGCACGAAAAAGCCGGGCGGCAGGGCCGCCCGGCTTCAAAAAGCGCGTAGGAACTTGCCGGAAGTCGCCTAGAACGGCGAATCCGGGAAGTACCACTCGGCCGCGTTGTCCTTGGTGATCAGCGTGGCATCGAGGATGTAGCTGCCGCGGATCGGCACCTGGTCGACGAAACCGGCCACGGTCAGCTCCATCGCGGTGCCGACCATCGACGGCGGATAGGCGACGTCCACCGGGATCATCTTGTCGCCGTCCATCACCTTCTTGACCATCTCCTTCATGCCGGCGCCGGCGATGACATACTGGATGTCGGTGCGGTTGGCCTGCTTGATGGCCTCGAGCACGCCGACGGCCATGTCGTCGTCCTGGCACCACACGACGTCGATCTTCGGATACTTGGTCAGGTAGTCCTGCATGACCTTGAAGGCGTCGTCACGCGACCAGTTGCCGAACTGCTTCTCGAGGATCTTGAGGCCCGAGCCCTCGATCGCCTTGTCGAAGCCGTCCTGGCGCATCTGGTCGATCGGGATCGGCAGACCGCGGATGACCACGACCTGCGCGTCCGGGCTGTGATCCTTGATGTAGCGGCCGGCGACGGCGCCGAGCTCGAAGTTGTTGCCGCCGACATAGAGGTCCTGGAAGGAGGTATCGGAAAGAGCGCGGTCGACGATGGTGACGAACTTGCCCTTCGCCTTCACTTCCTTGATCGAGGCGGCAAGCTCATCCGGATTGTGCGGCAGGATGACCAGCGCGTCGATGCCCTGGATGACAAGATCCTCAACCGCGTTGGCCTGGGAAGCGCCGTCCGGTGAGGTCTTGACGATTATCTTCAGGCCGGGATGCGAATCCTGAAGCAGCTTGGCAACGCGCTCTGCGTGGAACACGACGCCGCCCGTCCAGCCGTGGTCGGCAGCAGGAATCGATACCGCGATGGTGACGTCCTTGGCCTGGGCGGTGGCAACGCCCATGAGGGCAGCCAAACCGACCGCCACACCCAACATTACTTTACGCATATTTGTCTCCCCACATGGTTCAGGGCCTGGTCCATGTCATGCCGGGCGACCCAGTTGACCCGGCAATCCGGTTACCGACGCATCAGCGAGCGCTGCACCAGCATGGCGATGATGATGATGGCGCCCTGGATGGCGGCGATGAGATATTCGCTGATGAAGTTCGACAGCAGCATGAGGTTGCCGACGATCTCGAGGATGAACGCCCCGCAGATCGTGCCCCAGATGCGCCCCACCCCGCCGCGCAGCGCCGTACCGCCGATGACGACGGCGGTGATCGCTTGCAGCTCCCACAGCAGGCCGGTGGTCGCCGTGGCGGCGCCGAGGCGCGGCACGTAGACCATCACCGCTACCGCCACGCACATGCCCTGGATGATGTAGGTGATGGTGCGCACGCGCGACACCGGGATGCCGGAATAGCGCGCCACCTCCTCGTTCGAGCCGACCGCAATGACATGCCGCCCGAATGGCGTGCGGTAGAAGACGAAGGCGCCGAGCGCCGCCATCGCCAGGATGATGACCACCGGAATCGGCAGGTAGACGTCGGTGCTGCCGAGCTGGAACTGGAAGACGTTGCCGAAATAGACCGGCCGATAGGCGTCGCGCAGCTCCATCGACTTCATGGTGATCGAGCCGCCCTGCGACAGCCACGTGGTCAGGCCGCGGAAGATGCCCATGGTGCCGAGCGTGGCGATGAACGGCTCGATGCGCCCGACCGTGACGATGACGCCGTTGGTCAGGCCGCTGCCGGCGCCAATGACCAGCGCCAGCACCATGGCGATCGCGATCATGACGACGCCGCTGCCGAACATGCCGGTATTCATGAACAGGATCATGAGGGCTGCGACGAAGGCCGACATCGAGCCGACCGACAGGTCGAGGCCGCCGGCCGAGATGACGAACGTGCCGCCCACCGCGATGATGGCGATGAAGGCGCTGCGCGTCAGCACATTCATCAGGTTGGCATAGGTGAAGAAGGAATCGCTGACGAAGGCGCCGAGGACGAGCAGGATCACCAGCGCGATGAACGGCGCCAGCGCCGCCATGCTGATGCGGCCTCCGAGATCGAATCCCGGCCGCTCCTTGGATACTGTATCGGTCATTCAGCCCCCGTCTCCATTCCCATTGCCGCCGCCTCGCCACTCACCCCCGTGGCGTAGACCACGATTTCCTGTTCGGTCATGCGCTCGCCCGACACCTCGCCGACGATGCGTCCGCCGCGCATCACCAGGATGCGATGGCAGACGCCGATCAGCTCCTGCATCTCCGACGAGACGACGATGACCGCCTTGCCGTTGGCGGCAAGCTCACCGATGAACTCGTAGATCTGCTGCTTGGTGCCGATGTCGATGCCCCGCGTCGGCTCGTCGATGACGATGATCTCCGGGTTGAGCTGCATCATCTTGGCGAGCAGCAGCTTCTGCTGGTTGCCGCCGGAAAGCTGGCCGGCGAGCATGTCCTTGCGCGGCGCACGCACGTCGAACTCGGCGATCGCCGCATCGAGGGCGGCGATCTCCTTGGCGCGGTCGAGCACCATGCCGCGGGTGAATTGCGTCAGCGCCGCCAGGGTCAGATTGGTCGCCAGGTCGCTGGCCAGCAGCACGCCTTTGCCCTTGCGGTCCTCGCTGAGATAGACGATGCCCCGGTGCATGCTCTCGCGCACGTTGCGAAACGCCACCGGCGCGCCCTTCAGGCGGATTTCGCCGCGATGCGGGCGCAGGCCGACGACCCCCTCGAGCAGCTCCGTGCGCCCCGCCCCGATCAGCCCGGCAAAGCCCAGGATCTCGCCGCGCCTGATACTGAACGAGGCGTCGGCGGCGAAGCCCGGCACGCTGAGATTGCGCACTTCGAGGACCGCCTCCCCTTGCGGCTCCGCCGCGCGCTCAGGATAGAGGTGCGACATGTCGCGGCCGACCATCAGGCCGGCGATATCCACCGGCTTCAATTCCGAAGTCGGCCGCGTCGCAATGAAGTGGCCGTCGCGCAGCACCGTGACGCGGTCGGAGATGGCCTTCACCTCCGCCAGGCGGTGCGAGATGTAGAGGACCGGCGTGCCCTTGGCGCGCAGGTCGCGGATCACATTGAGGACGGCTTCGGTCTCGAACGGCGTCAACGAGGCCGTCGGCTCGTCGAAGATCACGGCGCGATGCGGCACGTTGAGGGCGCGGGCGATCTGCACCAGCTGGCGCTGGGCGATCGACAGCGACGAGACGATGGACGTCGGATTGATGTCGGCGCCGAGCCCGCGCAGCACCTCGCTCGCCCGCGCGTTCATGGCGCGGTCGTCGACGACGAAGCCGTGCGTGATCTCGCGGCCGATGAAGATGTTCTGCGCGACGCTGAGATGCGGCGCCAGCAGGATCTCCTGATGGACGAGCACGATGCCGTGGCGCTCGGCATCGACCGGGTCGGCGAACACCACCGGCTGGCCGTCAAGCGCCACCGCCCCGCCGGTCGGTTGCAGGTGCCCGGCCAGGATCTTCATCAAGGTTGACTTGCCGGCGCCGTTCTCGCCGACCAGCGCGTGAACCTCGCCGGGCATGAGATCGAGCGTGATGCCGAAGAGCACCTGGACCGGCCCGAACGACATGTCGATCGCCCTGGCAGCCAGGACCGGCGCAACGGCCGAACCGTCTGTCTGAATCGTCGCCTCCCGCGTCGTCCGCTCTTTTTCGTTCCTGCGGCACGCATTTCCGTTCAATTATCGATCATTGGCGCGCAAGAAAGGCGCGTCAAGCACCGTGGAAAACGATTTCACCGCGCAAATCGGAACAAACATCCCCGACGCGACCGAAACCAGCGACGGATCGCGCGCGGAACGGTGGCGCGCGCCGTTTGCGACTGCCTGCACGGGGTTGATGGACATGCCGGCCCGACTGGCCGGCGCCCCGTCCCTACTCCGCCGAAACCACGATGTTTCCGGCCGCGACCCCGGTGATGAGGTCCTTGAGCCCGTTGTGCTTGACCACGGCGATCGCGCCGGAGGAAACGATGGAGCCGGCAATCGCCCGGAAATTCGTCAGCACGAATGTGATCTCGCTGGCGAGCTTGGCAGGCACGGCATCGACGACGCATTGGTGCCCGCGGAACAGGTAGCGCGGCCCGGTATCGAGCGTCGCCCGGAGGACCAGATGCTTGCTGCCGTCTCCCCAATGATCGATGCGCTGCACGTGGCAGGCCTTCAGCTTCTGAAGCGTGGCCGCGTCGAGAGGAGCCTGAAACACAATTTCGAACGGATGGATGAGCTTGACCGATGGCACATAGGTGCCGGTCAGGACGATCTTCAGGACAAGCGTCTTGCCTTTCTTCCAGGTGACGATGCCGTCGACGTCGGAATCGACCTGCCGGTCGTCGCCGGCGCTATTCTGTCGCGTCACGGCGGCCTTGACAGTGAAGTCCGGCGGCGCCGGCGGCTGGCCGCGCGGCAGATCGGCGACCCCCTCGCCAGTATAGGCGGCGAGGAAGGCCGCAGCCGTCGTCACGTTCCATACGGCTGGCAGAACGCCGGCGGGGAACACCCGGCAGTAGAGGGCGCCTTCCCGCGTCTTCCGGCCGGCAATGCCGTCCTCCGCGCCGACATCGCAACCGAGCCCGTTGAGCACGTGCTGGAGCGCGCGGACGGTCTTCTTGTCTTCGTCGCTGTAGAGCACCGGGTTGGCCGTGACCGCCATGTTGCGCGTGCGGATGGTGATGCCGCCGGGCTGGATGGTGTTGAACAGGCCTGGCTTCTTCGACTTCTTCCAGTCGGTGCCGTTGCCCTGGAAGACCGTCCCGAGGATGAACAGCATGGTCTTGGGATTCTTGGCGATGCCCGGTTCGCACTGGTTATGCGGCCAGCAATGCGGCGCCTGGTTGGTGGCCAGCGCCTCGGCAGCGTAGATGACGCGGTCGTTGCAGGAGACCTTGACCCAGCCGTCGTCCCTGCCGCTCCATTTCACGTCCATCCGGAAGCTGACCCATTTGCCGAAATCCTCCGGCGCCTGGCACTGGCGGCCGAGAAAGGTGACGCCCTTGGTCTTGTCGACACTCACCCGGTAGATGAAATTGTGCACGAATTCGCCTTCCCATGAGGCGATGCGCAGATCGCTGTTCCAGGCGTCAGGCAGCATGCCCGCCGAATTGGGGTCCTCGAAGCCGGCATAGGCGAAGGACGGGTCGACCTGGATGTCGAACCGATAGGAGCGCTCCTGGCCCATGCGCGCCTCGGGCTGGTAGATCAGCACCGAGCGGACATTTCCGTTCTTGCAGTCGCTTTCGCCGCGCCCGTCGCCGTAAAGCGTTTTCGAACAGACCTCATTGTCGATATGGAACGTGGTGACGCCGTCCCTGGTGACCGGCTGCTGGTTCGGCGGATTGAACTTGTGCAGCGCGAATCCTCTTGGAAGGCCATCGGCCAGGACGGGTTGCGCAAGAAGAAACGGCAACGCCACGGACATCAACAGACTGAAAACGCGCATCACAAGCCTTCCCCCAGCCTCGAAGCACTCGGAAAAAGGCTAGGAAGGATCGCCGGCCGGGTCAACGCCGTTTGTCGCTCAGCCCGTTGCGACCGCCGCTTGCCGGCCGGCCTGTTCGGCAATTCCTTCGGCATCGTCGCCCTGCCGATGCCTGCGACCGATGGACGGTCTCCGTGCCGGTGTTTCCCGATCTCTCCACCGACTCTGCCGATTGACGAAGAAGCCGCAGAAAACCGAGACAATTGCGAACCGTTTCCTTCAGGCTTTCTTCAACCGGGAGGACCAAGGATGGCCGGCGACGGACTTCGATGGAACGTACCGTGCCCCTGTTTCCACCTGCCGCGATTCGCAGGGTCATTGCCCGGTTCGCGGCTTCGCGATCCGGCAATGTCGCCGCGATCTTCGCCATCGCCTGCATCCCCGTGATCGTTGCCATGGGGGTCGCCGTCGATTACACGCGCGCCGCCCAGACCAGCTCCGCCATGCAGGACGCGCTCGACGCGGCGACGCTCGCTCTTTCCCGCCGGTCGGACCTGTCGACCCTGACGGCTGACCAGATGCTGAGTATCGCGACCGCCTATTTCAACGCCAACTACCACGACAGGGAACTCAAGGACCTGGCGCTGACGGCGAACTACAACGCGACCGGCCCGTCCGTGTCGATGAGCGCCAGCGGCAAGCTGCCGACCGACTTCATGGGCATCGTCGGGCCGCAAGACGTGCCCATCGGATGTTCTTCGAAGACGGTCTGGGGCGAAGCGCGCCTGCGGGTCGCGCTGGCGCTCGACAACACCGGCTCGATGGCGAGCTCCAACAAGTTGGCCGCCCTCAAGACGGCCACCCACAACCTGCTGACCCAGCTCAAGAACGCCGCCTCGACCAATGGCGACGTCTACGTCTCGATCATCCCCTTCGTGAAGGACGTCAATGTCAGCAGCACGAACTACGCCGAAAGCTGGGTGAAGTGGGACGGCAGCGCCTATGCGGACCGCGACCTGTGGAACAAGTGGAACGGCTCCTGCACCGGCAACTTCTCCAACCAGTCGAACTGCGAGAGATACGGCTACACCTGGACGCCCGACAGCCACGCCACCTGGAACGGCTGCATCATGGACCGTGACCAGAGCTACGACACGACCAACACGGCGCCGACGACCACCAATGCCGCGACGCTCTACCCGGCGGAGCAGTACAGCGCCTGCCCCGCCCCGGTGATGGGCCTCAGCTACGACTGGACCGCGCTCGACGCCAAGGTCGAATCCATGGTGGCAAACGGCTCCACCAACCAGGCAATCGGCCTGCAATGGGCCTGGCAATCGCTCACGTCGGCGCCGTTCACGATCCCCCTCATGGACCCCAGCAAGGTCTACAAGCAGGTGATCATTCTGCTCACCGACGGCCTCAACACCCAGGACCGCTGGTACGGCAACGGCTATAGCGTGTCGACCAGCGTCGACGCGCGCCAGCAGATCCTGTGCGCCAACATCAAGGCCGCCGGCGTCAAGATCTATACGGTCCAGGTGAACACCGGCGGCGACCCGACCTCGACGCTTTTGCAGGGCTGCGCCAGCTCGTCCGACAAGTTCTTCCTGCTCACCTCGTCCGACCAGATCGTGACGACCTTCCAGCAGATCGGCACCGAACTCTCCGACCTCAGAATCTCGCAATAGAATCGCGTCGTCAGGCCGGGTCCGCCAGGGTGAAGGAAAGCCGAAGGAAATAGGCGCAATTTGAATCGTCTCTTTCAGGTTCCTTTCAGACGGAAGGAATAAATAGACACCAGACGGACCTCGAAGGAGGGTGTGGTGTCTTTGCATCTCAGCGCAGCGATTGGCCGTATCGTTTCCCGGTTCGCGGTCTCGCGGTCCGGCAACGTCGCCGTCATCTTCGCCATTGCCAGCATTCCGTTGGTCGCCGCCATGGGTCTGGCCGTGGACTATACCCGCGCCGCCCAGACCGACTCGGCCATGCAGGACGCGGTCGACGCCGCCTCGCTGGCGCTCTCCCGCCAGACGAACCTGTCGACCATGACGGCGAGCCAGATCCAGGCGTTTGCCGAGGAATACTTCAACGCCAACTTCCACAGCAGCGAATTGCAGGACCTGACGCTGACGGCGAGCTATACGCCGAGCGGTCCATCGGTGACCATCAGCGCCAGTGGCAACCTGCCGACCGATTTCATGCGGATCATCGGACCCAAGGTGATGCCGATCGGCGGCTCCTCGACGACGGTCTGGGGCGAAGCGCGGCTGCGGGTCGCGCTGGCGCTCGACAACACCGGATCGATGGCGTCCTCCGGCAAGATGACCGCGCTCAAGGCGGCCACCCACAACCTGCTGACCCAACTCCAGGGCGCCGCCGCCGCCGATGGCGACGTCTATGTCTCGATCATCCCTTTCGTGAAGGACGTCAACGTCAAGGATCTCGCCGGCAACAAGACCTACAATGAGGACTGGATCAAGTGGGACGGCACCAATAGCTCGACCGACAAAGACCTGTGGGACAAGTGGAACGGCACCTGCAACAACGCCGGTGGCTCCGGGCATGGCGGCCGCGGCCGCCGCAGCGGCAATCCCAGCGACTACAGCGATGAGGCCAGCTGCGAAGACGCCGGCTTCAACTGGAATCCCTCGCCGCACCAGACCTGGGACGGCTGCATCATGGACCGGGATCAGGATTACGACACCACCAACACGGCACCGACGACCAGCAACGCGGCAACGCTGTTCCCGGCCGAGCAGTACTACACGACGGATTGGTGGGGCAACGAGACCGACAGCTGCCCAACGTCAATGATGGGCCTGAGCTATGACTGGACCGCGCTCGGCGACAAGGTGGACGACATGGGCTCGAACGGCAACACCAACCAGGCGATCGGCCTGCAGTGGGCCTGGCAGTCGTTGACCGCGGAACCCTTCACCGTTCCGCCCATGGACCCCGACAAGGTCTACAAGCAGATCATCATTCTGTTGACCGACGGTCTCAACACCCAGGACCGCTGGTACGGCGGCTACAACACGTCGAGCATTGACGCCCGCCAAGAGACCCTCTGCGACAACATCAAGGCTTCCGGCATCACCATCTATGCGGTCCAGGTGAACACCGGCGGCGATCCGACCTCGACGCTGTTGCAAGGCTGCGCCAGCTCGTCCGACAAGTTCTTCCTGCTCACCTCGTCGGATCAGATCGTGACGACGTTCCAGCAGATCGGCACCGAACTCTCCGACCTCAGAATCTCGGAATAGACGCCGGACGCCCCGCCCGGTTTCGCCGAAAGGTAAAGGAAAGCCGAAGAATATCGGGATAACGTGCACTGTCCCCTTCAGGCTTTATTTAGTCGCCCTGTCTAAAAGTTACCTGACAAGCCTCGATCGGGAGGGTGCCGTGCCTTCGCATCTCAGCGCGGCGATTCGCAGTGTCATTGCCCGGTTTGGTGTTTCCAACAAGGGCAATGTGGCTGTGATATTCGCCATTGCCTGCGTTCCAGTGATCGCTGCCATGGGTGTCGCTGTCGACTACACCCGCGCCGCGCAGACCGACTCGGCCATGCAGGACGCGCTCGACGCCGCCTCGCTGGCGCTTTCCCGCGAGCCGACCCTGTCGACCATGACGTCGGACCAGGTCCAGACGTATGCGGAGAAATACTTCAACGCCAACTTCCACAACACCGAGGTGAAGAAGTTGACGCTGACGGCGAGCTATTCGCCGACCGGGCCCTCGGTGACTATCAGCGCCAAGGCGACGCTGCCGACCGATTTCATGGGCATTATCGGCACCGAGAGCGTACCGCTCGGCCGCTCCTCGACGACGGTCTGGGGCGAAGCCCGGCTGCGCGTCGCGCTGGCGCTCGACAACACCGGATCGATGTCGTCGTCCGGCAAGATGACCGCGCTCAAGACCGCCACCCACAATCTGCTGACCCAGCTCAAGGGCGCCGCCTCGGTCGATGGCGACGTCTACGTATCGATCATCCCCTTCGTGAAGGACGTCAACGTCAAGGATATCGCCGGCAGCCCCTACTACAACGCGAGCTGGATAAAGTGGGACGGTTCCGCCTATGCGGACAAGGACCTGTGGAACAACACCTACGGGACCACCCACGGCGATTGCGCCAGCGGCTCGCACTGGGTCAGGATAGGCTACAACTGGTACTACGTCCGCGCCTCCAACTACGACAACGAGTCCGACTGCGTGAAGTATGGCTTCACCTGGACGCCCGATCATACCGTCTGGGACGGCTGCGTCATGGATCGTGACCAAGACAACGACACGACCAACACCGACCCGACGACCAGCGACGCGGCGACGCTGTTCCCGGCCGAGCAGTACTACACGAAGGATTGGTGGGGCAACGAGACCGACAGCTGCCCAACGTCAATAATGGGCCTCAGCTATGACTGGACAGCGCTCGGCGACAAAGTGGACGCCATGAGCCCGAACGGCTCGACCAACCAAGCGATCGGCCTGCAATGGGCCTGGCAATCGCTGACCGCGGAACCCTTCACGATTCCGGCCTTTGACCCCGACAAGGTCTACAAGCAGGTGATCATCCTGCTCACCGACGGTCTCAACACGCAGGACCGCTGGTACGGTGACGGTTATAACGTGTCGACCAGCGTCGATGCGCGCCAGAAGAAGCTCTGCGACAACATCAAGGCCGCCGGCATCAAGATTTACACGGTCCAGGTGAACACCGGCGGCGATCCGACCTCGACGCTGCTGCAGGGCTGCGCCAGCTCGTCGGACAAGTTCTTCCTGCTGACGACGGCGGATCAGATCGTGACCACCTTCCAGCAGATCGGCACCGAGCTGTCGGATCTCCGCATCTCTGAATAGGCGAGCGCACAACGCCAGCATATACGAGGCCGCGCCGATGAGCCGTGCGCGGCATTGTCGTTTGGGCCCTGCCTCACGCCTCAGACCGGCAAAAGAGGTTGTCAGGCCCGCGGCGGGTGTGTAGTGCCCTGCCCATGCAGAAAATCGGCATTGTCTGGCTGGCGTCATATCCACGCTCGGGAAACACATGGCTCCGCCTGTTCCTCCACAGCCTTCTGGAAGTGATGGCCGGCCGCCCCGACGACGCGGTTCAGATTTCCGAGATCGGCAAATATTCGACGTGGGAAGCGGACGCCCGCAACTTCGCGCCTTTCGTCGACGCGCCGGACAAGGTTGAGAACCTTCACGCGGTCATCAGGGCCAGGCCGAAGGTGCAGGCGGCGATGCTCGCCCGCCAGGGTCGTTCGTTCTTCGCCAAGACCCACCTTCTCCTGGCGACGCTGGACGGCACGCCGACGATCAACCCCGACGTGACCAAAGGGGCCGTCTACATCGTCCGCGACCCGCGCGACGTTGCCTGCTCGTTCGCCGCCCATGTCGGCGCGCCGCTTGACGAGATCATCGAACGCATGGCGATGGCGAACTATGCCGAGCCGAACAGCGGCGCCTACGAAGTGATGGGCTCGTGGAGCCGCAATGTCGAAACGTGGACCGACCCGCCGCGCGATTTCATCCACGTCGTGCGCTATCGCGATCTGGTTGCGCGGCCGATGGAAACCTTCGCGGCAATCGCCCGGCACGTTTCGCTGGCGCCGAGCCCCGAACAGCTCGAACGGGCGATCCGCCTTTCCTCGTTCGACCGGCTGCGCGGTCAGGAAGTCGCTCTCGGCCTTCGCGGCGCCAGCGAACGCTCGACGGACTACTTCTTTCGCAGGGGCAAGGTCGGCACCTGGCGCGACGAGTTGACGTCGGCGCAAGCCGATCGCATCGTCCGCGACCACCGCGAGCAGATGGTCCGTTTCGGCTATCTCTAGCCGCGGCCACCGCCCGCTCACGGGCACCGGCCCGCGACCTGCGAGCCGGAAGTCGCCCTGACTGAGACGATTCTTGTCGGCCGGCAGGCGCATTAGCGCGGCCCGTTGGCGGCCCGTTGGCGCCGGGTCATCCAGAACACGAAGGCCGAGGCGAAGCCGAACAGCGTTTTCGAGACGAAGCTGACCGGATAGGGCACGATCGTCACGAAGGCCGGATTGACCATCGGCAGGATGACGAAGAAGTTCATCAGCCACACCCCGACCAGCGCCAGGATCACCACGACCGGCTCGAAAACCGTTCCGGCGATGCGCGGCAGAACCAGCGGCACGGCGATGGCGATGACGATGCCGAGCCCGACGGCCAGCACCATGTGGATCAGGAGTCCGACTGCGACCGAGGTTGGCGCGGCGGCGATATCCGGAAAGACCGTCTGCGTCACGCCGCGCGCCACGATGGCGGCGTCGTTGCCCGACAGGGACTGATAGAGCATGATCCAGAGGATCTCCATGATGCCTCCGGCAAAGCCAGCCACTGCGCCCAAGGTCAGAAAGCCTTGCCGCGTGGAAGAGAAAGTTTTGGTCGTCATCGACGGGACCTCTTTATTGGAAGGCGGCGTCCCGGCCGCCAGGGAGAGACGTTGAAAGGCGGATCACTCGGCCGATCTCCGGTCATGCTCAACAACTGAGCAAATTGCGTGCCTCGCCGGGGGTCAGGCATCGACCTCCCCCAGGCGCAAGTCCGTGGGCAGCGGCAAGGTGCGGTGACTGATGGTGGTCGTCATGGGCACGACGACAGCCTCGCGCTGCGAACGATCGCAACCGGTCAGAATGTCGAGGGTGTGCACCGCCATCTCGCTGGTCAGGCGCGGCTCGCGTCCGCTCAGCACCGCGGCGGCGAAATCGGCCACGCCGACACCGCGACGCGCATTCGTGAATCGATCACGCCGTCTTCCGGCGTGCCGATGCGGCAGGTGCCCGTGCCATGCAGGCCGGAGCTCGAATTGGCCATGGCCGCGGCGAGAAGCGCCTCGTCGCTGGCGTCCTCCGGAAGCCCGGGAAAGACCTCTTCGGCCACGAAATTGCTCAGCTCGCGGCGGCGCACGAGCTTCCTGACCCCGCGCACCATGGCTACGACCTCCTTGCGATCTTCCGGATGCGTCATCCAGTTGGTCATAACCAGCGGAGGATCGGCCGCATTGCGCGAACGCAATTCGATCTTGCCGCGGCTGTGCGGCCTGGTGTCGATGGCGGTGATGGTAAGGCCCGGCAGTTTTTCCGGCACGCCCCTGCCCGGCTCCTCCTTGTCCTCGTCGGACATGCTGAAGGAATAAAGCGCGGCGCCGCCGCGCAAGATGGCCCGGCCGAACTTCTGAAGCCCATTAAGTCCTTTTTGGTGGGTTTACACGGACTTCGAACCGCGGATCCGTGATCAAGCATCGGTGTTGTTCTTCAAGGGCGTCCATCTGGCGGCATTGCGACTACCTGTCGCGAAAGTACCTTTTTGCAGCCTGGTTCGGTCGTCGGGAATGGAGCGGAAAAGCCGGTTTCCGCAAATCCAGGCTGGACGACCATTTCCTGCGCCGGGCAACTATTCTTCCCGACAACAGTTCAAATGAATTTGCGTTCCTTGCGGATGGCGATACAAAATCAAGAGATCACGCTTGAGCGGCCGTCGCCTTTGCCTGTCTCGGGGGAATTAACCTGTCGTGGTAAGTCGTGCGCCTTTGGTCGACGGCGAGCTTGCGGTTCTCGATCGCCACGTCCTGCGCATCTACTTTCGGTCAGACGCTCCATTCATCACTGCCGCACTCGCATCCGAGGACGGCGGTGCTCCAAGATTTGCACTTGTTGCCAAGCACGGCACCGAATACCGGTCCGAAATTGATTTGAGGCAATGCCCTCCCGGCGAATACACCATCGCGTTGCAGGCGGCCGCTGGCGACCGTGTTCCGTTCGGCAGAAATCTGGCGGACCGTCAACTGCGCCGGTCTCACAACGGTGAGGTTCAGAGCGTACCGCATTCGGTGTTCACGGTTGACGCGCGTCAGCGGTTCGCCACCGTCCGGCTAGACTTTGATCGTATGCGGTTGCTCTTGTCCGAGACGGAAGACAAAGGAGCTGCGCCGGAGAGACGCCGCGATACCGACGGGAACATCACTCGGCCGCATTTCTCGATCGTCGTCGCGATGCACAATGTGGCCAAGTATCTCGACCAATTCTTCACGTCTGTCACGAAGCAACCGGCATTTCGCACGCACATGGAGCTGATTGCCGTCGACGACGGTTCGACGGATGGAACCGCCAAGGTCGCCAAACGCTGGGCTCGTCGGTTTCCCAAAAAAATCCGCTACATCTTCAAGGAAAATGGCGGCGTCTCCGAAGCGCGCAATGTTGGCCTGGAGTATACCTCTGGTGAGTGGGTGTTGTTCTTCGATCCAGACGATTACATCGCGCCCGACTACATCGAACAGATAGAAAGAGCCATCCACCGCCATCGCGACCGCGACATCTGCGCCATCGTATGCCGCACGATAATCTACGTGGAAAGCACGGACACCTATCGGCCTCACTATCTCCAGTACCGCTTCGACAATGGCGAGCAGGTGGTTCCGGTCGAACATTCCGAACGGTACCCTCAGTTGAGCGTCAATTGCGTCTGCTTGCGATCAAGCGTGATCGGGCGCCACGGCCTCCGGTTCGATCCGCGAATCCGTCCCAATTTCGAGGACGCTCATTTCTATGCGCGCTATCTGTTCAATTCCTCCGGATCGCAGATTCTGTTCCTTCCGCAGGCCAAGTACTTCTACCGCACGCGCGCCGATGCGACTTCGCTCGTGCAGACCGCACCGCACGATCCCCGGTGGTTCGGCGATCAGCTTGAATTTGGAAATCTTGCGCTGTTGCACGAGACGTCCCGTGACGGACCCGTTCCGACATTCATACAACAGATCATGCTCTGCGAACCGCAATTGCATGAGGTCGTCGAGCATCCGGAGCGCGTCGCATTTCTGAGTTCGGAACAGCGCTCGAGACTGCATGATCTGCTGGTGCAGATCTTGCGATTTATCGACATCGAAACAATTCTCGACCCTGCCACGAGCGGGTTCGGCTGGCTCTATAGCGTCGGCATCCTGGGCTTTTTCAAGAATTGCGATCCGCCCCGACAACGCATCCAGGTCTTCGATCATGACGCGACGAGCAGATTGATCGGACTGTGCATTTGGTCACGCGAAAGAGAGCCATCGGCGGCCTTCTTCGTCGACGGCGTTGAGATCGAGCCGGCTTATGTCAAGCTTCGTCGCCATGACTTCCTCGACACGCTGTTTGTGTGGGAGCATGTCATCTGGCTACCCAGCCCAACCGATGGCGCGCTGGAGTGCCGGGTGTCCGGTCGCAGCGCAGACATCAAGCTGCGCCAGAAGATTGTGAGCTCCGCTACAATTGACGACATTCGCTCGGCGTTCGTCCCCGAGGTGCCGCAACCTTCCGGCCTCTCGGAGATCGGACGCCACATGCGGCAACAGGCGCGTTCGCGGAACGTCTCAACCTTGTTTCGCGATGCCTGGTTGTTCATGGACAGAGATGTCAGTGCCGGCAATTTAGCCGAATATCTCTATCGCTACGCCATGCGACATCGATCTGCGATCAATGCGTTCTTCGTCTTGCGCCAGGACTCGCCAGACTGGCCTCGCCTCGCCCGGCTGGGCTTCAGACTTCTGCCGTTCGGCGAGGTTCCGCACTATCTCGCGCTGCTCAATGCTGCACGGCTCATATCGTCGCAAAGCGATCGCTATGTCTGGGGGTCGCTTCCTTCCCACGAAACTGCCGACATGGTTCGCTACAAGTTTGCGCTGCTGCAGCACGAGGTGATGCGCGACGATATCCCCAAGCGTCTTAATGATGTCCCCGTTGACATGATTGCAGTCGCATCCCGTCACGATTTCGATCTGATCGCCGGCGACGGGTCGCCTTATCGGTTTGGCCGCAAGGAGACCGTTCTTGTCGGCTCTGCGCGGCATGACGCTCTCTTGTCTGCCCCGGTTCGCGATGACCGTGTGCTTGTCATTGCGCCAGTTGGCCGGGAGTCGTTGTTCCGATATTCGAAGCGATATAGCGGCGGAAAAGGGAGAGAGTTCGATTTCCTGAGCGATCCGGGGCCGGAACTTCAGCATTCCAACGCGATGTCACGATGGAAGAGCCTGTTGCACAGCGCCGCGCTGGCCGAGGTGGCTCGTCATGCCGGTTGCCGCGTTGTTCTGCTGCCCCATTGGCAGCTTCTCGGCCAGGTTGATTTCTTTGAATTGCCGGATTGGGTCGAAGCGTGCCCGCCATATGGAGAGGCGGTTCTTGGTCTGATACGCGGCCTCACCCTTCTTGTGACCGATTATTCCAGCTACGCATCGGACGCGGCTCTGATCGGCAAGCCCTTGATCTATTACAACCGTGAGAACCACGCTTTCGCCGGCATGCAAGCCTGGCAAACGACGCATTTCGATCCCTGTCGCGACGGGTTTGGGCCGGTCAGTCCTGACGAGGCGACCTTGGTGGGATCGATCGCGACGACGTTGAATGCTGGATCGACTGCTGCCCAAGCGTATCGTGATCGTGCCATGAAGGCATTTCCCTTCGGCAGTGGCGGCAGCTCTGAACGGATTCTTGACGCTATCGCCGCTCTCGATCGTCCCTACGGCGCCAGTTCCTGAGCGGGCCAGATAGGTTGGGAATGCGCCCTTGACCTCTGCAACCCGGCCGGCAATCGCAGCGTCGGGGGTGCGTTGCGCGTTCGACCGCGAGGCCCTTCCGCGCATCGCGAGCACGCCGACGAGGTCGCGCGCCGCAACGGGCGCACGATCGTCGAGCCGATCACCAACCGAGGATCGCCGACGGCCGCGGGCGACGGACCTCGGTAACAACGCAGGCAGGCGCCACCGACCTCACATGACGATGTTCAGAGGTCCATTTGGGTCAAATCCGGCCCCTGGCCTCCTCCGAACGCCGCTTGCGTGACGCCTATCGCAGAGGCTCCCGGCACCTCGGACAACGTGGCGCCTTGCCGTGAGCCACGCCGATCGTGCCGGTATGGCCGCAATTGGCGCATGCAAAAGTCATTGTGACGACGGAGGGTATTGTCTTGATCTGGCCGCCACGAGCCAGAAAGGCCGCAACCTCGTCGCGGGCCTCGGCGGCCTTGTCTGCCTTGCTGGCCGCCGCACCGCCAGATCTTGCTTTCGGACTACGGTTCACAACAAAGGCTTCCTTTTGTCCGCGAATGGGATGGGCACTCCTTCGCACGACTGCATGCTCGACGCCACCGTCGACCGCGGAAAAGACCGCCAGTTGCACTCGAGCTGAAACCGGAATGCCCACATGGGGCCGTACCCCCGGGAGTTATCCCGAGGTCGCCGCCTCATCTCGCAAACGTCGCCAAGTGCTTGATTTATTTGGTGGGTGTACACGGACTCGAACCGTGGACCCGCTGATTAAGAGACCGTTGATCTTCAAGCTTCACCCAGTCTCAGGAGCATTCAGCCAATCGCACTAGCCATTGCTTTTGCTTGGAAAACGCCGTTGTCGGGACCTCACACTGTCTCACTGCATCTCACCGTGCCTCATGCTCGGTGGAACCTCGGTGGAACCTCAAGCCGGCGTGAGGAGGAATAGTGGCCAAGCGCGTGCGGCCGCTTACCGCGGCGCAGATGCGTAATTTGAGACCGGGCAGAGCAATAATCGAGTTGGTCGATGGGGCTGTACCTGGTCTGCGCGTGCGGATGCCCCCCAATGGGGTGATGTCGTGGAGCCTCAACATCCGCAATGCACGAGGTGAAAGACAGCACTTCGATGTCGGCCGTGGTCTGGGCCTCGCGGCAACTCGAGAAAAGGCACTGGAACTACGTCAGCAGGTGCGCAACGGCGCAGATCCGACGGCCGAGAGACGAACTACACGAACCCGGGCCAAAGATGCACAATCCGGCATCGGATCGTTTGGCTCGGTCGTTGCCGCGTACTTCGAGACTGGCCCAGGAAGTTTGTTGAATAGCCGTAAGGAGCAAGAGCGGCGTATCCGGGACGTTTTTGCCAGCCACCTTGCGCGTCCGGCCGAGGAGGTCTCGGTGGCTGACCTCCAGCGGACCGCTGATCAACATCCAAGTTCATCCAGCGCAGGTCATGCTGTGGCGAAAAGGCTTCCGCGAACTCAAAGGCGGAGCGGACGGCGATGGTCAACGCGTCGGAAGATGAGTGGCAAGTACGCGGTCGCGGCCGCTTCGCCAAGCTGCACGCTCCGGCTCGGGGAAGTCTCCAGCGCGACATGGGACGAGATCGACCTGAAGCACGGCACCTGGACGATCCCGGCACCGCACCGGAAGGACACACGCAGCAAGCGCAGGGTGAGGCGCGTTCCCCAGACCGACCTCGTCGTGCAATTGCCCAGGCAGGCGCTTAACCTGTTGAAAGAAATCGGTCCCGAAGAAGGCACGACGCTGATCTTTCGCGGTGAGCGCGGTGCAGCCCTTCAGAATTGGGATCGGTGGCAAAAGGCGGTCATAGCCAGATCGGGCGTCGGCGGATGGGATCGGCATGCGTTGCGTCGAAGAACTGCGACGATGGCAGGCCAACTCGGCGCTCCCCCGCACATCATTGAGGCGCTGCTCGGCCACCGCAATATCGGCGGCCAGCTCATCGCTGGATACTCAAAGGCGCGCTATACCGACGAGGTCGGCCACTTTCTCCAACTTATTTCTGACACGCGTGTGATCGAGGACGCCTGGCTTGGCCATCGGTCTTCATCCGTGAAGTGCGCCGCCGGAGTCATCGGTGGGTGAGTGGACGCCCGAGCGGGGCGAGCCCGCGTTGAAGGAACGGCCGCCGCGCCGTGCCATATCCTGATAATCACCTCACGTTTGGCCAGGGGTAGGAATCGCTACCACGCCGCCCAAACTCGTTGCGCGGCGCTCTGATCGCGCGCTCTGGCCAACGCAGGTGTGTCAGGGCGCAGGGGCAGATGCGTCAGGGCGCAGGGGCAGATGCGTCAGGTGCAGGGGTTAGGTTCATCAGGGCGCTCGGTCAGGTGGATGAGGTGCAGGGGTTAGGTTCATCAGGGCGCCCGGTCAGGTGGATGAGGTGCAGGGGTCGACCGCGGCGGCTCGGCTGATGAGGACCTACGCCACGCAGGTCGAAACTCTTCGCAGATTGCGGCATGAGGGCGACCAAAACATCCGGGTCGAACACGCTCACGTGCATGAGGGTGGTCAGGCGGTGGTCAGCACAATCCAGTCCGGGTAAACCTATGTGGTCGTGGCGAACGCCTCAGGGACGACCTGGCGCGCCTCTCAGAGACGATTCTGCCGCTTCAGGCCAGAGAGAGTGCAACGGATGATGGTCAATAGCCTTGAGCGACTTCCGCAAGCTCACCGACGTCGCCCCAGAGAAGAAGCTGCAACCCCTCTTTGATCGGGCGCCTCCTTCGTCTGGTCGGTCGACGACACGTTTGGTCGACCAGCCAAGTCTGTCGCGATGGTCGATGATCGCCCGACCAAATTGACCATGGTCGACCTTGGCCGACCAGTCAGTGTCAAAAGCTGCATGATCGATCATCGCCAGCCTGGCGACCGCGGCGGCCCGTTTGATGCACTTGCCGGATTTGGCGGAATGCGACAACAATCTCCGCGGAAATTCGCCATTTCGGCCGATTTGCCAAAATACAGCCTGTTCTGACAACGGCATTTAGTTTGACGAGGATGACGGGCTAAAATCACAAAAACACCATAAATCCTGATGAAAACGGTCATTTCAGAATTGATTTCTAACACTTCGGTGTTATCTTGGCCGCGAGACGTTGAAGCCCGGCGCTCCCAAGAAGTGACAATTCTGCACAGTCACCCATTGCCGTCGGGTTGTTTGCTACAATCTCCGCGCGCGATGATGGTTGCCCTCCCGCGAGCGGGAAAGAGCATCAATGAATTTCCGGAAGAGAAGGGAAGGTATCATGAAAGTCGCGGTCGCTGGCGATACCGCCGGCGAAGGGCTCGCGCACATCCTCGCCGAATATCTCAAGGGGCGCTGTGAAGCCTTCGATGCGTCACGTGTCGAAGGCACGGCCGATCCGTACTATGCCAACATGGTCGACCGCGTGGCCTCGGGCGTCCTTGCGGGAACCTATGATCGAGCGATCCTCATTTGCGGCACTGGCATCGGCGTCAGCATGAGCGCGAACAAGGTGCGCGGAATCCGCGCGGCGCTCACGCACGACGTCTACTCCGCCAGGCGTGCCGCCCTGTCCAATAACGCACAAGTCATCACGATGGGCGCCCGCGTCGTCGGTGTCGAACTCGCCAAGACGATCGCCGACGCCTACCTCGATGTCGCCTTTGACTTCGACCCCGACGGCCCATCCGGCGGCAACGTTCGGGCGATCGACGCAATCGATGCCAAATACGCAACCAAGAAAGACCCGGACGCTGCGCCGACGTTGTCAGGCGAAGACGATTCGGGCCGCAAGGAAGGACTTCAGGAGGTGACGACAAAATGAACAGAATTTTCAACGACCCAGACCACATGGTCGAGGATGCCGTTCGTGGCTACGTCAAGGCCCACCAGAATCTGGTCGCGGCAACCGACAACGCCCGGGTGATCAAGGCCAAGTCGGCGCCGCGCGCCGGCCAGGTCGGAGTCGTCACCGGTGGGGGTTCGGGACACGAGCCGGCTTTTCTCGGCTATGTCGGCGACAACATCGTCGACGCCGTGGCGATCGGCGAAATCTTCTCCTCGCCAACCGCACAGGCGTTCCACGATGCGTTCAAGGCGTGCGACGGCGGCGCCGGCGTCGCCTGTCTGTATGGCAACTATGCCGGCGACAACATGAACGTCAAAATGGCGATCAAGATGGCCGCCAAGAGCGGCCTCACGGTCAAGACCGTCGTCGCCAACGACGACGTGGCGTCCGCCCCCAAGGATGAGATGGCCAAGCGCCGTGGCGTTGCCGGCGAGATCCTGATGTGGAAGGTGGGCGGTGCCCGCGCCGCCGAAGGCGGCAACCTCGACGAGGTGATCGCCGCCGCGAAGAAGGCCATCGACAACACCCGCTCGATCGGCATCGGCTTGTCGCCCTGCACCATCGTCGCGGTGGGCCACCCCAACTTCTCGATCAAGGACGGCGAGATGGAGGTCGGCATCGGCCACCATGGCGAGCCCGGCGTCACGGTGATGGCGACGAAGCCGGCCAACGAAATGGCCGACATGATGCTCGACTATGTGCTGCCCGACCTGCCCTTCGCCGAAGGCGACAGGGTCGCCGTGCTCCTCTCCGGCCTCGGTGCGACGCCGATCATGGAGCTGTACATCCTCTACGACCGCATCGCCGAGGTGCTCGGTCAGCGCAAGCTCGACATTCGCCACAACTATGTCGGCAACTATTTCACCTCTCTAGAGATGATGGGTGTCACGCTGACCATGACGCGCCTCGACGACGAACTCGACCGGCTGCTGGCCTATCCGGCGACTTCGATCGGCCTGACGAACGTGAAGGGATAAGGCCATGGCCCTTTCAGTCAGCGAAGGCGGCTTCGTCGTCGCCGACCTGGTCGACGCCATCGTTGCCAACCGCGACCATCTCAGCGACATCGACGGCAAGATCGGCGACGGCGACCACGGCATCAACATGGCCAAGGGCTTCACGATGTGCCGGCAGGCGCTGGGCGATCCGCTTCCCGGGTTGAAGGAGAGCTTTGGCATTCTCGGCGATACGCTCATGGCCGGGATCGGCGGGTCGATGGGCCCCCTCTACGGCACTTTCTTCGGCGAGATGGCTAAGTCGCTGGACGGCGTGACGACGCTCGATGCAGTAGCATTTGGCAAGATGTTGCGTAGCGGCATGGACGGCGTCGTCGATATCGGCGGCGCCAAGCCGGGTGACAAGACGTTGCTCGACACGCTGGTGCCGGCGGTGACCGCCTTTGATGACGCGCTCAACGCCGGCAAACCCTTCGCCGCCTGCCTCGACGACATGACCGAGGCTGCGCGGCAGGGGCGCGATTCCACCATCGACATGGTCGCCAAGGTCGGACGGGCCAGCCGCCTCGGCGAGCGCTCACGCGGTGTCCTCGACGCCGGATCGGCGTCCTGCTGCGTGATCCTGGAGACCATGGCCAAGGGCATCGGCCCGAAGGTCGGGTGAACGATGCCGCGACACCAGAAACGCTGCGTCCACCGGCGGGGACGGCGCAGCCAGGAGCGAAGCAAGACTAAGTTGAGCCGGCAACACCACACACGCGGCGGAGTGCCGGCGTCCAGGCGACGATACTCCGCCGCTCCTCACCTTTCCCAAGGAGTAGAAAGATGAACGTCGTAGACAAGGCACAAATCATAAAGCACGAGCATTCCATCTCGCTCGGCGGGCTTCCACCGACGATGGATGCCGTCGTCGCCTATGCGCCGGGCGATTATCGCTTCGAGACCGTCGAGACGCCGCGCGCCGGCCCCGACGAGATCATCATCAAGGTTGAAGGCTGCGGCATCTGCGCCGGCGACATCAAGAGCTGGGACGGCGCGCCGTCCTTCTGGGGCGACAAGGACCAGCCGGCCTACATCAAGGCACCGATGATCCCGGGTCACGAGTTCGTCGGCATCGCCGTCGAGCTCGGAGAGAACGTCGCTGCGGCCGGCGAGTTCAAGCTGGGCGAGCGGTTGGCATCCGAGCAGATCGTGCCTTGCGAGAAATGCCGGTTCTGCAAGCGCGGCGAATACTGGATGTGCGAGAAGCACGACGTCTACGGCTTCCAGAACAACGTCAATGGCGGCATGGCGACCTATATGCGCTTCCCCAAGGAGTCGCGCACGCACAAGGTCCCGAACGACCTCCCGCTGGAGAAGGCCGTGCTCACCGAGCCTTATGCGTGCTCGGCGCATGCGGTCCAGCGCGCCAAGGTCGATCTTGACGATGTGGTCGTGCTGGCCGGTGCCGGCACGCTCGGCCTCGGCATGGTCGGCGCGTTGCGGCTGAAGAACCCCAAAAAGCTAATCGTTCTCGACACCAGGCCCGAGCGGCTTGAGCTTGCCAAGAAATTCGGCGCCGATCTGGTCTTCGATCCCCGCGAGGACGACGTCGAGAAGATCGTCAAGGACATGACCGACGGCTATGGCTGCGATGTCTATATCGAGGCGACCGGCCATCCGGATGCGGTCCTGCAGGGCCTGAAGATGATCCGCAAGCTCGGCCGCTTCGTCGAGTTCAGCGTGTTCAGCCATGACGTCACGGTCGACTGGTCGATCATCAGCGACCGCAAGGAGCTCGACCTCCTGGGCGCCCACCTCAGCCCCTACATCTACCCATGGGTGATCGAGGCCATCGCCGACGGCCGGCTGCCGACCGAGGGCGTGGTCACGCATGTCCTGCCGCTCAAGGAGTACGACAAGGGCTTCAAGATGATGAAGGCCGGCGACAAGTCGCTGAAGATCGTGCTGAAGCCGTAGCCTGCCGTTGTGGGTGGCGCGCCGCCGAGACGCGCCGCCCACCCAAGGTATGTCAGGACCCGCCGTCCGGCGCTGCCACGGCGGGTTCCTCTTTTTTCACTTTGCAGCGCGCGAGCCGTCGTGCCGGCAGCATGGCACCAATCGCGGGATCGTTATCGCCGCTGAACGATTTCCTTGACATTTCTGGCAAAATCAACAGCAGCGCGACAAGACGTCAAGGTGAGACGACGCGCAGACGCACCCCGGCCTTGCGCAACGTTTCTTCGTCCGCCGCTGAAATGCCGTCGTCCGTGATCACATCGTCGAATTCGGTGAGAGAGGCGAGGTGGATCAGGGCTGTCCTCCCAAACTTGGAGCTGTCGATCAACAGGACCTTCCGGTCAGCGGCGTTCATCAATGCGCGCTTGACCTTCACCACCTCCTCCTGTTGGTGATAGGCGACGGTGCCGAGGACGGTCGAAGTCGACATGAAGAGAATATTGGCACGCAGGTAGCCTACAGTCCGTTCGCAGAAATAGCCGAAAAACGCGTTGAAGCGCGGATTGTAATGGCCACCGAGACAGATCGTCTCGATGCCATGGGCATCCTTCAACGTTTCGATGACGGTTAAGCTGCTGCTGATGACCGTCAGCGGTTTGCGCGACACGATATGCGCAGCCAGGTGAACCACGGTCGTCGAGTCGTCCAGAATGACTGCCTGGCCGGGCTCCACCAGCTCGACGGCGGCGCGTGCCAAGGCGTTCTTTTCGGCATCGGCGAGACGCGACCGGTACAAGATCGTGCTATCCGCAAGGTTGGACGAGTGGACCGTGACGCCACCGTGGACGCGGCGGACAATACCCTGTTCCTCGAGGACCTTGAGATCCCGGTGCACCGTCATCCGGCTGACACCGAAATGCGCCGCCAGTTCGTCGACCTGTGCCGAGCCGATCGGCAACAGAAAGTCAAGAAGCGCTTTGCGTCGCCCGACCGGACCAGAAGACGGCTTCACGCTCCGGGGTATGTCGTCTGGGATATCCAAAACCGTCTCGGCCTCGCTGTTACTTATAGAGACGCATACTCCATTTCTTCGAGAATGATAACACCCCAAATATAACATCGCTTGTTCGTGGACAATCCTGTGCGCGCGCCGTGGGGCAAGCGGCAACGGCGTCGCCTTTGTTCAGCCGTCCTCGCCTGCATCGCAACATCGAAACAAAGTCACGAAAAACGGCGACTCGCAACGCGTTGACACGCCCGGTCAGCAATTGCAATTCCGTCCGCGGCCTTAAAATCCGGCTTCCAGCGGCGCCTTGAGTCCGCACCAATGGCGCGCCACCGATTGGTCGCAACCGATCCGGAAATTGTTATGAAAACAACAAATATCGTTCAATTTTCTTGACTTGGCATGAGATTGTGATCACTCTGGAACAGTCGCCCGTGAGGTATCGTGACAACGCGGGGCACCAATATCGGGAGGCGCCGACGGTGTGGGCCCCGGGATTTCCGGCTTCCGAAGAAAGCTTCGCAGCGAAGCGATCCGCGACTGCTCGCCAGCGTCGCAATCGCGGAGAGTATGCAGAAGGCAAGGGTTGGAAGGCGATGGCAGACAAGCTCACCGAACTGGCCCGCCATACGGTCATCGTTGCCGATACCGGAGACATCACCCAGATCAAGGCGGTGGGCGCCCAGGATTGCACGACCAATCCGAGCCTCATCCTCAAGGCCGCCAGCAAGCCGGAATATGCCGCACTGGTGGACGATGCAGTCGCCTACGGCAGCGCGCTCGAGGACACCCCCGTCGGGCGCCGCGATTTGGCGCTCGACAAGCTGGCCATCAATTTCGGCAAGGAACTCTCGCGCATTGTTCCCGGCCATGTCTCGACCGAGGTCGATGCGCGCCCGTCCTTCGACACCGCTGCCACGGTCAAGCGCGCAGCGCGACTGGTCGCGATCTACCGGGAAGCCGGTGTCGGTCCCAAGCGCATCCTGCCGCGCCATCCAGCTACACGCGAGTTGTCGTGCCTGCTCGGACTGCGATTGGGAGGGATTGGAGGAGGTTCATCAACGGCCGCAGCCATGCATTTGACGCAAGGGGTCCCCGCCGCCGCACCCCGCGGGATAGGCGTGGCCAGCGCGAATTTATGCTTATCTGGTTGGCAAAAACGCCAAAAAGTACCAGTATTAAATCCAGATTGAGGTGGCTTCCCCGTCCGGCACTGCTAGTTTATTCTAATTCTGAGTGGGAACTCAGGCATACCGGTGAAAGATCCATAAGGGGAGCAACTCAAAGACAATCTTGGTAGGGGGAGGGAGTCGCATGGAGCCAGATCTCGAGGTCGTCCATATTTCTCAAAGCAAATCCTTTGCTGCTTGGTCGCATGGATATCCGTTTCGGACCGTGCGGTGGCACTTTCACCCGGAATACGAGGTTCATCTGGTCGTTGCCACCAGCGGGCGTTACTACGTCGGTGATTTCATCGGTACATTTGAGCCCGGTAATCTGATCCTGACTGAGCCCAACCTGCCGCACAACTGGATTTCCGACGTGCCCGCGGGACAGTCCGTGCCCGAGCGCGGTCAGATCGTTCAATTCACCGAGGATTTTATCAACAACCTGATGCCCGTGGTCCCGGAGACGGCCGAGTTCCAGGACATGCTCACCGCCAGCAGACGCGGGTTGTTGTTCGGCAGGGAGACCGTCGAGGAGGTCACTCCCATGATGGGAGAACTGATGACCGCCCGCGGCACACGCGGGGTCGAATGGTATCTTGG
>CAVSRC010000015.1:0-23787 GCA_963730325.1 uncultured Alphaproteobacteria bacterium
TTGGCCGGTGACTTGCCGGCCTTGGCGGCGATCAGCTCGAGCGCCTGGTCGAGCGTGACCGGCTGCGGATCGACGTCCTTGGGCAGGGTGGCGTTGACCTTGCCGTGATTGACGTAGGGCCCGTAGCGGCCGTCGCGCACGGTGACGGCGCCGCCGTGGGGATGGTCGCCGAGCGTCTTCAGCGCCTTCGGCGCGGCGCGGCCGCCGCGGCGTCCGCCGCCGGCGAGCTTCTCGGCGATCAGCGTGACGGCGCGGTTGAGGCCGACGGAGAAGACCTCCTCGACCGAGTCGAGATTGGCGAAGGTGCCGTCATGCAGGACGAAGGGGCCATAGCGGCCGATGCCGGCGGTGATCGGCTTGCCGGTCTCGGGATGCAGGCCGACCTCGCGCGGCAGCGCCAGCAGCGCCAGCGCCCGGTCGAGGTCGAGGCGTCGCCGGGTCCCAGCCGCGCGGAATGCTCGAGCGCTTCGGCTTGCCTTCTTGTCCTCGCCCTGTTCGCCGAGCTGGACATAGGGGCCGAAGCGGCCGGTGCGCAGCGTCACCTCGAGGCCGGTCTCGGGATCCTGGCCGAGCAGCTTGGTGCCGTCGCCGCTCTCCTCGCCATTGCCGTTCTCGCCGGTGGCGACGGCGAGCTGGCGGGTGTAGCGGCACTCGGGATAGTTCGAGCAGCCGACGAAGGCGCCGAACTTGCCGAGCTTCAGCGACAGGCGGCCGTTGCCGCAGGACGGGCACTGGCGCGGGTCGCCGCCGTCGGCGCGCGGCGGGAAGACGTGCGGGCCGAGCAGCTCGTTCAGATGGTCGAGCACCTCGGAGACGCGCAGGTCCTTGGTCTGGTCGACATCGCCGGAGAACTGCCGCCAGAAGTCGCGCAGCACGTCCTTCCACGACAGGTCGCCGTTGGAGATCTTGTCGAGCTTCTCCTCCAGGTCGGCGGTGAAGTCGTATTCGACGTAGCGCTCGAAGAAGCTCTCGAGGAAGGCGGTGACCAGCCGGCCCTTGTCCTCGGGGATGAGCTGGTTCTTCTCCAGCCGCACATAGTCGCGGTCGCGCAGCACGGCGAGCGTGGCGGCATAGGTGGAGGGGCGGCCGATGCCGAGCTCCTCCATCTTCTTGATCAGCGTCGCCTCGGTGTAGCGCGGCGGCGGCTCGGTGAAGTGCTGCGCCGTCTCGATGCCGTGCTCGGTGAGCCGGTCGCCCTGCGCCATCGGCGGCAGGCGGCCGCCGTCCTCGTCGTCGTCGCCGTTGTCGCGGCCTTCCTGATAGAGGGTGAGGAAGCCGTCGAAGCGCACGACCTGGCCGGTGGCGCGCAGATTGACCGGGCTGCCGTCGCTGCCGGCGGCGATCTCGACGGTGGTGCGCTCCAGTTCGGCCGCCTGCATCTGGCTGGCGGTCATGCGCTTCCAGATCAGTTCGTAGAGCCGCGCCTGGTCGGCCTCGAGGCCGCGCACGCTGTCCGGCGTGCGGTCGAGGTCGGTCGGGCGGATGGCCTCGTGGGCTTCCTGGGCGTTCTTCGCCTTGGTCTGGTAGAAGCGCGGCTTCTCCGGCAGGTAGCGGTCGCCGAAGCGCTTGGCGATGACGGCGCGCGCGGCGCTCACCGCTTCCGGCGCGCTCTGCACGCCGTCGGTCCGCATATAGGTGATGAGCCCGTCCTCGTAGAGGCGCTGGGCGACCTGCATGGTGCGCGAGGCGGAGAAGCCGAGCTTGCGCGAGGCCTCCTGCTGCAGGGTCGAGGTGGTGAAGGGCGGCGGCGGATTGCGCCTGACCGGCTTGGCCTCGACCGAGGCGACGCGATAGGCGCCGGATTTCAGCGCCGCTTCGATGCGCCTGGCGGTCTCGTCGTCGGGAATGTCGAGGCGGCCGAGCTTGCTGCCGTCGGCACCGACGACGCGGGCGACGAAGCGGCCGCCGTTCGGCGGTTCGAGGGTGACCGCGACCGACCAGTATTCCTGCGGCTTGAAGACCTCGATCTCGTTCTCGCGGTCGCAGACCAGCCGCAGCGCCACCGACTGCACGCGGCCGGCGGAGCGGGCGCCGGGGAGCTTGCGCCACAGCACCGGCGAGAGGGTGAAGCCGACGAGATAGTCGAGCGCGCGGCGCGCCAGATAGGCGTCGACCAGCGCGGCGTCGATCGCGCGCGGGTGCTTCATGGCGTCGAGAATGGCGTCGCGGGTGATGGCGTTGAAGACGACGCGCTCGACCGGCTTGTCGGCGATCGCCTTGCGGTTCTTGAGAACCTCCAGCACGTGCCAGGAGATCGCCTCGCCCTCGCGATCGGGGTCGGTGGCGAGAATCAGCCGGTCGGCCTGCCTGATCGCCGAGGCGATGTCGGAGAGGCGCTTCTGCGACTTTCCGTCCACCTCCCAGAGCATGGCGAAATCCTGCTCGGGATCGACCGAACCGTTCTTCGAGGGCAGGTCGCGCACGTGACCATAGGAGGCAAGCACCTGGTAGTCGGGCCCCAGATACTTGTTGATGGTTTTGGCCTTGGCGGGGGATTCGACGATGACGAGGTTCATGGATGCCGCGGGCTGCGGGGCCTGAGCCGAAGCTCCAACCCTTTGAAAAAGAAAGCTCTTCAGGGGGCGCGCCGAGAGCTTTTGGCGCCCCGGCCCCTGGCCGGATCGGGGGGGACATTCCAGAAATCGGTCTGGCCTGTCAATCGAGTGCGGGTCCGGGAGGAAGCATGTCCGGCCGTCGGGGGTCGGCACTGCCCGCGACAGACATGGGAGGTCGCCAGCGGTTGTGCAATGCCTGCCGCGGATTCCTGCGCAATAATGCCAACTTGTCTTCGATTGCTGCTTCTGGTTATGATATATGTTACATTGCTATTTTAGGTTGTACCCGCGAGCAATCGGGGCGGCCAAATTTGGATGGCGGAACCCGGATGGAATTCACCAAGCCGCCGCTGCAGCCTGATGGCGAGGAAGCGGCCCGTTATATTGCTGCGCTTGCGCATGAGTTGCGTACGGTTGCCGCCAGAGCCAATCTCGGATTTGTGGCCTATCTGCTTGCTATGGTGGAAGACGAGGCTGCGGCAAACGCGAGAAAGCGGGCCGGGGAGGGTGAAGGCGCCTGACCGCTGCCGGAGGTTGCTTCAGCCGGCGATGAGTTGAACGCGTCCGCCGACGATGCGCTCGATGCGGCCGGCAAGATCGAGTTCCAGCAGCACCAGATGGACCATGGCCGGCGGCAGACCGGTAAAGCGGATGATTTCGTCGATCTCGACCGGTGCCTGACCGAGGGCGGCGGCGACCCGCTCGCGCTCGCTGTTGCCGACATCGATCGGCGCACTCGCCGCGCTCTCGGCGATGACGGGGCGGGCTTCGGCTTCGCGCGCCAGCATCGGCGTGATCTCCGAGATGATGTCGGCGGGTGAGGTGACCAGCGTGGCGCCCTCCTTGATGAGGGCGTTGGTGCCGCCGGAGCGCGGGTCGAGCGGCGAACCGGGCACGGCGAAGACGAGGCGCCCCTGGTCGGCGGCGCGCCGGGCGGTAATCAGCGAGCCGGAGCGGCTGGCGGCCTCGACCACAACCACGGCCAGCGACAGGCCGGAGATGATGCGGTTGCGGCGGGGAAAATCGCGCGCCCGCGGCTCCCAGCCCATGGGCATTTCGCTCAGCTCGGCGCCGCCGGCGGCAACGATGCGTTCCGCCAGATCGATATTTTCGGGCGGGTAGGGGCGGTCGAGCCCGCCGGCGAAGACGGCGACCGTGCCCGAGGCGAGGGCCGCTTCATGCGCCGCCGCGTCGATGCCGCGCGCCAGGCCCGAGGCGATGGTGAAGCCGGCCTCGCCGACGCCACGGGCGATCTGCATGGCGAACTTGCGGCCGGCGATTGAAGCGTTGCGCGAGCCGACGATGGCGACGGTCGGCCGCGTCAGGCCGGCCGGATCGCCGCGCACGGCGATGAGCGGCGGCGCCGTCTCGATGTCGCGCAGCGCCGGCGGGTAGTCGGCTTCACCAAGAGCAATCAGACGGGCGCCGAACGCCTCCACCGCGGCCAGCTCGCGGCGGGCATCGTCCTCGGCGGCGATGCGGATGCGCCGGCCGCCGCGCTCGGCGAGCTTGGGTGCGGCCGCGATCGCCGCTTCCGCCCCGCCGAAATGATTGATCAGCTCGCGAAAGGTGACCGGGCCGATGTTCTCGCTGCGGATGAGGCGCAGCCATGCCAGCCGCTGCTCACGGGTGAGGCCCGGCGTCGCGGCGATCATGTCTTCTCGCCGATGCGGCTCTCCGTTCCCGCAAGAAGGCGCCGGATGTTGGACGCGTGGCGCAGCCACAGCAGAACGGTGAGCAGCACGAAGAGAAGGGCGATCGCCCCGTGACCGGTGAGGAAGAGGGCGATCGGCGTCAGCAGGCTGGCGGTGAGCGCCGCGAGCGAGGAGACGCGGAAGATCGCGGCCATGGCCAGCCACACGATCGCGAAGCCGATGGCGACCGGCCAGGCGAGGCCGGCCAGAACGCCGAGATAGGTGGCAACGCCTTTGCCGCCGCGGAAGTTGAGCCATACCGGCCAGATATGGCCAACGAAGGCGCCAAAGCCGGCGAGGAGGGCCGCGGTCGGTCCAAGCCAGGCGCCGGCGATGAGCACCGCCACCGTGCCCTTCAACCCGTCGCCGAGAAGGGTGGCTGCGGCCAGCGCCTTGTTGCCGGTCCTCAGCACATTGGTGGCGCCGATATTGCCCGAGCCGATGCTGCGGATATCGCCGAAGCCGGCAAGCCGCGTGAGGATCACGCCGAAGGGGATGGAGCCGAGCAGGTAGCCGACAAGCAGCGCCACCAGTTCATTCGCGCCGACAGGAAATGGCATGTAGGTCACCCCCGCATTTTGGCCGGCAGACTATGCGCTGGCGCAATGCCCGGCAACCGGTGGTGCGGCAATCGCGAGATATTCAATCGCGGGCAAGGACGATGATCTGGTCCTCGGCGGTGAAGTTCACGAGAGCCGATTTTTCGGGATTGATGACCACGCCGTAGTTGCGGGCGGCGTCCCGGGACTGCGCGTCCAGCCGATAGCCGATGGCCACATGCTGCCGCCGCGTGGCGGCTTCGACCACCGTGTGGAAGTCCAGCACATCGCCGATCCTCACATAGTTGGCGGCGGGCCTGAAATAGATCTCGGATCCTTCGGCATCGAAGAGTTCGGCAAAGACGGCGCTCAGCTCCCGGTTCTCGGAAACCTGCGCCAGCATGAGGCTGACCAGCCGGCTTCCGATGACGAAGTCGTCGGCGCGGTTGCCTTCGGTCAGCCTCTGATTGCGCACGTCCTGCATCTCGCTGACCACCGAGAACCCATGCTGACTGCGTTCCGCGATGCCGCGCAGATGCAGGAGGGTCAGCAGGGTCCTGGCGTCGGCCTGCTGCGCACCGAGGTCGTCCGAGTAGGAAAGGATGATGACGTGATCGATTCCGGCGAAGTCGACTGCTTCCAGAACATGCCGGTGTGTCGTCTCCCGCCGGCGGAACGTGACCGTCCGGTCGCCCGCTTCTGAGCTCTCGTTCGCTTCTGCCTGGGCAAGGTCGGACTGGGACAGCACGGTAATGGTCGAACCTGGCGGCGTCAGCCGCTTCAGTTCCGCGATGATCGTCGGCGCGTGGCGGTTCCATCCGAGGATCAGCGTGTGTTCGGGGGCCGGCGCGGCCGCGCGGGCCTCCGCGATCAGGTCATCGCGGATTTCCGGCTTCTCCAATGACGACAGGTGCACGGTGCTGTCGTCGGCGGAGATCGCGATGATCTTTTCGCCCGCAGCGATCGGACGGTCCGCCGACGGGTTGAGCATCACGCGACCGGCCGCAGTGGCGATGCCGATCACGGCCGAATCATCATAGGCAAGAACGGCTTCGCCGAAGGTCTTGCCAGCAAGCCGCGGTTCGCTTGCGAAACAGAACTCGTTGCCGGCAAATCGCATCAGTTCGTTGTAGACGATCGACAGTCCCGCCTGCCGACAGGTCTGCGCCATGACGCGCGCGACCAGATTGCCGATCTGAATCACCTCGACGTCGGCGCCGCCGACCATGCGCGCGATTTCCGCGTTGTCGGGGTCGCGGACGGCGGTGACGATGGCGTAGGGCCCGCCGGGCCGGTCGCCGGCATTGGTGATCGCCAGCAACGTCTTGATGACGTCGGAGTCGGGCTGGTCGTTGTCGGGCGGGACGATGATGATCGACTTGGCAGTTTCAAGGCTGACGATGTCGAGCGCGGCACTGTCCATCGGGTTGCCATGGCGCACAATGATCCGTGTCCGTCCGGTGTGGCCGAGGCGGCTCCTGATGTCGTCCTCCATTTCGATCTTGTCCCTGTCGCCCAGGATTACGATGCAGGAGCGTGGCTGGCTCTCGTTGGCGAGCACCAGTTCCGAGATGATCGCGTAGATCTGCTCCGACCATCCGAGGATGACCGTCTGGCCGGTCTCGATGACGCGGGATCGTCCTTCTCTCAGCTCCGTCAGCTTTGCGTCGAGGCCGGTCGTCAGCGTTCCGATGAGCAGGCTGACGCTGAACAGGCCGACGCACAGGATCAGCATCGTCGCGATCCGTGCCGGCCATTCGGTGCCCTCGGTCGGGTCAAACGAGGCCATCGTGGTGATCGCAAAGGACCAGATCTGATCGATCAGGGATTTTTGGGGGGCATATCCGATGGCCCAGAGGCACAGGGAAATGACGAGAACTGCGCTCAGCGAAAGCAGAAGCAGCCAGGCAATCAAGGCCAGTGGCCCCCGCGACATCGCGGTGTCGAAGGAATAGCGCAATCGTTCGCGGACGGTGATCCTGCGCATGTCGCCCCCCGAATGTGCCCGGCGCATTGCGCCCGGGTCTCCGACGCCGGCGAGCCTATCCCAGATCAGGTTGGACGCACATCGTCGTCCGTGGGCGGGCGCGTGCTTTCCGGCAACCGCCGCCCGGGTGGGTTTTGTCGCCTGCCACACCTGCTAATGTCGGAGAAAGGCCATGAGCGGCGAGGGGCCGGCATGGTCGATGGCCCCGGCCAAGCCTTCATGAAGCGAGGATACATGCTTGCCGCCTGGATAGCCTTCGCCATTTCCTCGCTCTTCTTTCTGTATGAGTTCGTCGCCGGCATCGAGCCCGGTCTCGCCACCGCGACAATCGCGCAATTCTATCGTCTGGGCGACGCTGACCTGGGGACGCTGGCGAGCCTGTTCTTCTGGGTCTATTCGCCGATGCAGATCGTCGTCGGTCTGCTGCTCGACCGTTACGGCGCGCGCCCGATGATCCTGCTCGGCAGCTTTGCCTGCGCGTGCGGCGTTCTCCTGTTCGCCGCCACCGACAATGTGCTGATCGGCGGCCTCGGCCGGGCGCTGTCCGGCTTCGGCGCATCCTTTGCCTTCGTCGGCGCCATGTGGGTGGTCAACCACTGGTTCGCGCCGGAGCGCTTCGCGCTGCTGTCGGGCGCCGTCAACGCAGTGGGCATGGTGGGCGCGGCGATCGGCGGCGTGGCGCTCTCCGGTCTGATCGGACTGGCCGGCTGGCACCCGGTCTTCCTCGCCACTGCCGCAGCCGGCCTGGCGCTCTTCGTGGTCGCGTTTCTCTTCCTGCGCGAGCCGCATTCGCCGGCGCAGAAGGCGACCGCGGCACTCGCCCAGCATGTCCGCCAGTCGCTTGCCGAAGTGGCCGGCCACAGGCGCATCTGGATCATCGCGGTGGCCGGCCTGCTCTACTACATGCCGCTCAATGTCTATGGCGGCCTGTGGGGCACGACCGAGCTGATGAAGGACCATCACCTGTCGAGTGTCGCAGCGGAGACCGCGGTGTCCATGGTCTTCTGGGGCATGGCGGTGGGCAGTATCGGCGCCGGCTGGCTGTCGGACCGGCTCGGCCACCGCAAATACCTGGTCTTCGCCGGGGCGGTGCTCACCGGTCTTGCCTATGGCGCGGTGCTTTATCTGCCGGGCACGGTAGTCACGGTCAGCGTGCTGCTGTTTGCCGCGGGTCTGTTCGGCGGGCCGCAGATGCTCACCTTCGCCATGGCCAAGGAAGGCCAGTCGAACGCGGTGGTGGGAACGGCCGTGGCCTTCGTCAACATGGCCAGCATTGCCGGTGTGCTGATCTTCCAGCCGCTGGTCGGCTACATCGCCGACCTCAACGGCGGCGATTTCCACATCGCGCTCGCTGCGGTTCCCGTCTGCGCGGGACTTGCCGCGCTGCTCATCCTGACCCTGCCGGAATACCGTCACCCCGAACATCAGCCCGGCGCGCGCATTCCCCGCCATGCCGGCACGGCCGCGGCGTAGAGGCTCAGGCGGGCGCGTATTGGTAGACGGTGTGCCCGGCGACCAGCGTGCGCAGCACGCGGCCCTGGAATTTCGCTTCGTCGAACGGCGTGTTCTTGGAGCGCGAGCGCAGCGCCTCGGCATTGACCACCCAGGGGGCGTCGGGATCGACGACAACGAGGTCGGCGGGCGCGCCGGGGGCCAGCCGGCCGACCTCGAGGCCAAGCAGTTCCGCCGGGCGCGTCGAGAGCGCGCGGAAGAGCGTGAGCATGTCCACGTCGCCGCCATGGACGAGACGGAGCGCCGCGGCGAGCAGCGTTTCCAGGCCGACGGCGCCGTCGGCGGCCTCGGCGAAGGGATGGCGCTTGGTATCGACGTCCTGCGGGTCGTGGCTCGATACGATCACGTCGATGGTGCCGTCGGCCAGCCCGGCCACCATCGCCAGCCGGTCGTCCTCGTGGCGCAGCGGCGGCGACAGCTTGAAGAACGTGCGGTACTCGCCGATGTCGTTCTCGTTCAGCGTCAGGTGATTGATCGAGGCGCCGCAGGTGACGGCGAGGCCCGCGCGCTTTGCGGCGCGGACCGCATCGAGCGAGGCGGCGCAGGAGACCTGGGCGGCGTGGTAGCGCCCGCCCGTCAGGCCGGCCAAGCGGATGTCGCGCTCGACCACGGTGATCTCGGCCTCGCGCGGGATGCCGGAGAGCCCCAGCCGGGTTGCCACCTCGCCCTCGTTCATCACACCTGCGCCGACGAGGTCGGGGTCGGCGGGGTGCTGCATGATCAGCGCATCGAAGGCGCGGCCATAGGTGAGCGCCCGGCGCATGACCGCGGCGTTCATCACGGTGCGACGTCCGTCGGTGAAGCCGACCGCGCCGGCATTCTTGAGGAGGCCGAGCTCGGTCATCTCGCGGCCGTCCAGGCCCTTGGTCAGCGCCGCCGCCGGATAGACCCGCACCTCCGCCTCGTCGCGGGCGCGCCGCGCGATGAAATCGACCAGCGCGACGTCGTCGATCACCGGGTCGGTGTCGGGCATGGTGACGATCGCGGTGACGCCGCCGGCGGCCGCCGCCTGTCCGGCGGAGGCGAAGGTCTCGCGGTGCTCGGCGCCGGGCTCGCCGACGAAGACGCGCATGTCGATGAGACCGGGCGCCACGATGGCGCCCTTGCAGTCGACCACCTCGGCATCGGCCGGGCGCGCCGCCTTGGCCGCTTCCGGTCCGGCGGCGACGATGCGCCGGTCGGCGACGATCACCGCGCCGGTCGCATCGAGATCGCGCGAGGGATCGACGATGCGGGCATTGAGGAAGACGATGGGGCGCGGGGCACCCGTCTCGGACCTATTCATCGGGCTGAATCACCGGAATCTCTGCCAAGTCCATGAACACCTGCCGGCCATTGGCCCGCGCCAGGGCCACCATCTCGTCGGCGCCCTGCGACGGACCGCCGATCCTCAGGCAGGCGTCGCAGCGGGCAACAAGGCGGCGGGCGATCGGGTGGAAGATCTCGTCGAAGACCGGGTCGCCGATGCCGGTGGAGCCGGCATGCTCGATCAGCGGCAGAGCGAACCACTCGCCGAGCACGGGCAAGTGCCCGGCGCGGAAAACCTTCAGCGCCA
Source organism: uncultured Alphaproteobacteria bacterium (assembly GCA_963730325.1). GTDB lineage: Bacteria > Pseudomonadota > Alphaproteobacteria > Rhizobiales > Kaistiaceae > CAVSRC01. Next base: position 9,843 of record CAVSRC010000015.1, read on the forward strand.
TGTCGGTCATCGCAGCGACGTTGCGTGCAATCAGCGCCGGATCGTCGTTGGTGCCCGAACGATAGGGGCCCGCAATCAGGATGAGGAGCGGGGCGTTTGGCGGACCGGCCATCGCTTCACCCGTTGGGCAGATGCGCGGCGAGCGCTTCGAGCACGGCGATGCGCACCGCCACGCCCATCTCGACCTGCTCGCGGATGAGGCTCCGGGCGCCGTCGGCGACCGCCGAGTCGATCTCGACGCCGCGGTTCATGGGGCCGGGATGCATGACCAGCGCGTCCGGCTTCGCCCAGGAGAGCTTTTCCTCGTCGAGGCCGAAGAAATGGAAATATTCGCGCACCGACGGCACGAAGCTGCCGTCCATGCGTTCGCGCTGGAGGCGCAGCATCATGACGATGTCGGCGTCGGCGAGGCCGGTGCGCATGTCGGTGAAGGCGGTGACGCCGAGGCGCTCGATGCCGACGGGCAGAAGCGTCGAGGGGCCGATGACGCGCACGCGGGCGCCCAGTGCATTGAGCAGCAGGATGTTGGAACGCGCCACGCGGCTATGGGCGATGTCGCCGCAAATCGCCACCGTCAGGCCGGCGATGGCGCCCTTGTGGCGGCGGATGGTGAGCGCGTCGAGCAGCGCCTGGGTCGGGTGCTCGTGGGCGCCGTCGCCGGCATTGATGACCGAGCAGGAGACCTTGTGCGAGAGCAGCTCGACAGCGCCGGCGGCGTGGTGGCGCACGACCAGGATGTCCGGCCGCATGGCGTTCAGCGTCATCGCCGTGTCGATCAGCGTCTCGCCCTTCTTCAGGGCGGAATTGCCGACCGCCATGTTCATGACGTCGGCGCCGAGCCGCTTTCCGGCGATCTCGAAGGACGATTGGGTGCGGGTGGAGGCTTCGAAGAAGACGTTGATCTGCGTGCGCCCGCGCAGAACCGCCTTCTTTTTCTCGATCTGGCGGCTGACCTCGACCGCCTGTTCGGCGAGATCCAGAAGGCCAACGATCTCTTGCGGTTGAAGCCCCTCGATTCCCAATAGATGACGATGCGGGAAGGTGACTGCCGACGGGGGCGGGGGCACGTTCATCAAAGCCATGCCTATAGGGGGAGTCGCGCGGTCCCGCAAGCGCGACGCGCCCCCACATGATAAGTTAGTCAGCAGGGCGAATCGCCGCCGGGGCCTGCGGCGATCGGAGGGTCACTTGGCTGAGTCAGCCGAAACACACGAAATTGTCAATCAGTCGCCGCCGCTGACCGGCCTTAACCTGTTTGCCAGCGATCCGGGCCTCAGCGCCCTGGTCGAGGGCATGCCGATGGCGGTCATCGACGACCTGACCCAGTTCGGCCAGCAGTGGGGCACGGCGGAGACCTTCGAGCTCGGCCGCATCGCCAACGCTTTCCCGCCGATCCTCAAGACCCATGACGCCACCGGGGCCAGGATCGACGCGGTCGAGTTCCATCCGGCCTGGCACGCCATCATGCGGCGCAGCGTCGGCGCCGGCCTGTCCTGTTCGGTGTGGGACGCCAACGGCCAGGAGGCGAATGTGCGCGCCGTCGCCCGCGCCGCGCGCATCTACATGGCGACCCAGGTCGAGGCCGGTCACATCAATTCGATGAGCATGACCAACGGCGCCGTCGCCGCGCTCGCCTACAACACGTCGCTCACCGATCGCTGGCTGCCGCTCATCCGCAGCCGCAAATACGATTCTTCCGCCAGGCCGGTGACCGACAAAGCCGGCGTCACCATCGGCATCGGGCTGACCGAGAAGCAGGGTGGCAGCGATCTCGGCGCCATCGACACCCAGGCGATCGAGGCCGGCGACCGCATGTGGCGGCTGACCGGGCACAAGTGGTTCCTGTCGGCGCCGACCAGCGACGCCTTCCTGCTGCTCGCCCAGACGCTCGATGGCCTGACGTGCTTCTTCATGCCGCGTCTGCTGCCCGACGGCAGGCGCAACGGCATGCGCCTGATGCGGCTCAAGGACAAGCTCGGCAACCGCTCCAATGCGAGCGCCGAGGCCGAGCTCGACGAGGCGGTGGCGTGGCAGATCGGCGAGCCGGGGCAGGGGCTCCAGGCCCTCAACGACACGGTGACGCTGACCCGCCTCGACAGCGCCGTGTCGTCGGCGGGCCTGATGCGGCTGGCGCTCGCCGAAGCGGCGCACCACGCTCGCCACCGCCGCGCCTTTGGCCAGCTTCTTGTCGACCACGCGCTGATGTCGCGGGTGCTCGCCGACATGGCGCTGGATGCGGTGGCGGCGGCGGCGCTCGCCTTCAGACTGGCGGAGTCCTACGACCGCGCCGACGACGATCCGACCGAGGCCGCCTTCGCGCGGCTGATGACGCCGGCGGTCAAATACTGGGTCACCAAGATCGCGCCGGAACTCATCGCCGAGGCGATGGAGTGCATGGGCGGCAACGGCTATGTCGAGGAGAGCCGCCTGCCGCGGCTCTATCGCGAGGCACCGGTCAACGCCATCTGGGAGGGGCCGGGCAACGTGCTCTGCCTCGATGTCATGCGGACCTTGCGCAAGTCGTCGGAGCCGCTGGAGGCGGTGCTTGGAACCATCGAGGACGCGCTCGGCGGCACGGCGAAATCGACGCTCAACGTCCTGCGCGCGGCGACCGCGGTGGCGCTCGCCGACGAGGGGGCGGCGCGCATCCTCACCGAGCAGCTTGCCATGACGGTGGCGGCGGCGGCGCTGCGCCGGCGCTTCCCCTCGGTTATCGCCGATGCCTTCCTGGAAACCCGCCTCGGCAAGCCGTGGCGCACCACTTACGGCATGCTCGACTCGCGCTTCGACGCCCGCGCCTTCGTCAACTACCTCTGCCCGGAGGATTGATCGGCCTTTGCCGGACCGCTAACACGGCCTCTCGCAAGGGAGAACGTTCGCGATGGTTGCTCTGTGCCTGGCGCCGCGTCTTGCCTATTTTCCGGTGCCGAAGAACGCCTGCACCTCGATCAAGCTGGCGCTCTTCGAAATCGACCATGGATACGACATACACGACAAGGTCGGGCCCGACCCGGAGAACCGCTTCGTCCACGTCGTCCTGCGCAGCGACGCCTTCTGGGAGGGGGTGGCGTTCAGCATTCCACCCGGATTCCTCAAGGTCACCGTCGTGCGCGACCCGATCCAGCGGTTCGTTTCAGGCTATCGCAATCGCATCGTTCACCTGGGCGAGGCGCGTGAGGCGGGGCCGGGGCTGCCGCGCCAGCCCGATATCGACACGTTCATCCGCCTGTTGCCCGAATATATGAGGACGACGCCGATGATCGCGCATCATTTCGCGCCGCAGGTCGGCTATGTCGGCCACGACCTTGGCTGGTACGACCGCGTCTTCTCGGTCTCCCGATTGTCGGAAATGGAAACTTTCCTGAGCGAGCGGACGGGGCGGACGATCACGCTCGGCAGGAGCCAGGACAGTGGCCCACGCATTTCCGCGGACGACCTCAGTCCAGCGGCGCGGGACACGCTCCGGCAATACTACGCGGAAGATTACCGGCTGTTTCAACGGTTTCCGGGATTTCTCTAGGCAATTGAGTCAGGTTCCCTTCGCTCCCGGCACCGCACCAGACGACGTGCCTCACCGGTCGAGCATCGCCATGCCCCGCTCGCCGTAGCGCTGTCCTGAAATCCTGTCCGGGGCCAGGGCGTCGTCGAGGGCCTTCATCTCGGCCGCGTCGAGGGCAATCTCCGCAGCGGCGATGTTCTCCTCGAGATATTGCCGCCGCTTGGTGCCGGGGATGGGCACGATGTCGTCTCCCTTGTGGAGCAGCCAGGCGATGGCGATCTGGCCCGGCTTGACGCCCCTGGCTGCCGCGACCTCGCGCACCTTCTCCGCCGCCGCGACGTTGGCGTCGTAATTGGCGCCCTGATAGCGCGGGTCGTTGTGGCGGAAGTCGTCCGGCGGGTAGTCCTCGGCGCGCTTGACCGCGCCGGTCAGGAAGCCGCGGCCGAGCGGCGAGAAGGGGACGATCCCGATGCCCAGCTCGCGCAAGGCCGGGATGATCTCCGGCTCCAGATTGCGCTCCCATAGCGAATATTCGCTCTGCAGCGCAGTGACGGGATGGACGGCATGGGCGCGGCGGATATTGGCGATGCCGGCCTCCGACAGTCCGAAGAAGCGCACCTTGCCCTGGGCCACGAGATCGGCGACGGCGCCGGCGACGTCCTCCATCGGCACGTCCGGATCGACCCGGTGCTGGTAGAGAAGGTCGATATGGTCGGTCCGAAGCCGCTGGAGCGAGCCTTCCACCGCCTCGCGAATATGCTCCGGGCGACTGTCCGTGCGTCCGGGGACCTGCTTGCCGTCCTCGAACCGGAAGCCGAATTTCGTGGCGATGGTCACCTCGTTGCGGCGTCCGGCGAGCGCCCGGCCGAGCAGATCCTCGTTGGTAAAGGGTCCGTAGACCTCGGCGGTGTCGAGGAAGGTGCAGCCGCGTTCTATGGCACGATGGAGCGTGGCAATCGACTCGGCTTCGTCGGCCGGTCCGTAGGCCTGGCTCATGCCCATGCAGCCGAGACCGATGGTCGAGACTTCCAGTCCCTGGGAGCCGAGCTTGCGTGTGTTCATGGTCATGGCCGCTGTCCTTCCGTTTCTCTTTCGTCATCCTTCGGCCCGGCGAAGCCGGGACCGGAGGAACGTTTTCCGCCAGCTTGGCGTATCAAGGCAAGCGCCGAGCCTGTCGCGCGCGATCCCCCGATCAAGTCGGTGGATTATCCCCGTCCCATCCGGTCAAGCGCCCCTTGCAGAATGTAGGCTGCCGCCATCTTGTCGACCACCTCGCCGCGGCGCTTGCGGCTGGTATCGGCGTCGAGAAGCGTGCGGGTGACGGCGGCGGTCGATAGCCGCTCGTCCCAGAAGAGGATGGGGAGCGCCGTCAGCTTGCCGAGATTGCGGGCGAAGGCGCGCGTCGCCTGGACGCGCGGACCTTCCGAGCCGTCCATGTTGAGCGGCAGGCCGAGCACCAGGCCGGCGACGGCGTGCTTCGCCACCGCGTCGAGCAGCTGCTTCGCGTCGGCCGTGAATTTGGTGCGTTGAATCGTGAACAGCGGCGTGGCGATCTGCCGGCGCGTGTCGGACAGCGCCAGGCCAATCGTCCTGGTGCCGAGGTCGAGGCCGATGAGGGCGCCCGCCGGCGGCAGTGCCGCCATGAAGAGGGCGAGGTCGGCGGTGGCGGCGTCGTGCTGGCTCATAGGCAGGGGTAAGATGGACCGAACCGGGACCCACGCCAAGGGCTGCCGCGTCAGGCGGTCATCGTCCGCCGGCGCGCCGGCAGCGTCATGGCGATGACGCCGACGATCACGCAGGCGAGGCCGATCCATGCGGTCGGGATGAGCGTCTCGCCGAGGAACGTCACGCCGATGGCGACGCCAATTGGCACGCGCAGATAGGCCTGCGCCGTGGTCCCGACGGAGCCCAGCGTGTGCACGAGGCGGAAATAGATGATGAAGGCGAGAGCCGTCGAAAAGACGGCAAGCATCAGCAGTGCGACCAATGAAGCAACGGACGGCTGCAGCGTCCAAGGGTGATCGATGGAGAGGCTGACGGGCACAAGGATCGCTGCGGCGGAGACGAGCGAACCGGCGGCCGGCATCATTGGGTCAAGGCCCTTGAAGCTCTTCGCGAAGATCGCTGCCCCGGCGTAGCAGATTGTAGCGGCGACAATGGCAAGCTGTGCCCACAGTTCGCGGCCGACGCCGTTGAGTGCTTGAACGCCGACGATCAGGCAAATGCCGATGAGCCCGACCGAGACGCCAAAGAGCTTGCGCGCGGTGACGGGCTCGTGACGCGTGACCAGCGCTGTCAGGAGAAATGCGAATATCGGCGTTGTCGAGTTGAGGATCGCGGCGAGTCCGGCATCGGTGGTCTGCTCGGCCCACGCGATCAGCGTGAAGGGGATGATGCTGTTGAGGCAAGCCTGGATCAGGAGCTTGCGCCAGGTCACGGTGTCCTGCGGGAGGCGGAGACCGCGCCAGCGCAGGATGGCAACAAGAATGGCGCCGGCAATGAGCGTGCGCGCGGCGATGAAGGTCAACGGTGGGATCGTTTCGACGCCTAGCCTGATGAACGTATAGGAGGCGCCCCACAGGGTGGAGAGCACCAGCAGCAGGACGAGTTCTCTTGCCACGTTCGGCCTGTCGGTCATCGGTTGTCCTGAGCGTCGCGACGTTGCGGTATCGCCTGTTCTAGCCGGCACTCGGACCGCGATGTTTCGGCCGCGGCCGAACTATTCACCGCTGACGGCCAAGCGCCCTTCTGCTAGTGATCGGCCATGACTGCCGTCGTTTCGGGAAACACGCTCGCGGAGGTCGCGCGGCTCATCGGGGATGCTGCGCGCGCCAACATGCTGTCGGCGCTAATGGGCGGGCAGGCCCTGACGGCAGGCGAGCTGGCGCGCCATGCCGGCGTGACGGCGCAGACGACGAGCGGGCACCTTGCCAAGCTTGGTGGGGCGAAGCTGGTGGCCATCGAGAAGCAGGGGCGGCACCGCTACTACCGGCTCGCCTCGCCGGAGGTCGCCGAGGCCATCCACGCACTGATGGCCGTGGCCGCTTCAGGCCCGAGGCGGCATCACCCAGTCGGCCCGCGCGATGAGGCGCTGCGGATCGCCCGCGCCTGCTACGATCACATGGCCGGCCGTCTCGCGCTGGCGATGGCGGATTCGCTTGTCGATGCCGGCCATGTCGTGCTGGCGGACGGTGCTGGGCTGGTCACTGACGAAGGCCGGCGTTTCTTTTGCGATTTCGGTATCGATCTCGATGCCGCTACGCGCTCGCGTCGGCCGCTCTGCCGGACCTGTCTCGACTGGAGCGAGCGCCGGCCGCATCTCGCCGGTCGTCTCGGTGCGGCGCTGTTCGATCGGATGCTCGATCTTGGCTGGCTGGCGCGGGTGCCGGAGAGCCGGGCGCTGAGGATCACCCGCGCGGGCGAGGACGGCTTCGTACGCACATTTCGGCTCCCGGCTGACTGGCGTGAGCCTGCCGCCCGGAGCGGCCCCGGAGCCCGATAACGCTCATCGCGGACCCTTGGGGTTTGCTTTGTCGCTCGCGCGCGCCAGATTGACCGCCGGGGTGACAAGTTCAAGAAGAAATCAGGGGACAGCGACCCATGAAAGTGACCTGGTTCGGGCACTCGGCCTTCCGCGTGGACTATGCCGGCGCCGCGGTGATGATCGACCCGTTCATCCGCAATCCGACCTTCAAGGGTGACCCCAAGGCGGCTTGGGCCGGTGCCACCCATGTCGTCCTCTCGCACGGCCACAACGACCACATCGGCTCGACCATCGAGATCTGCAAGGAGACCGGCGCGCTGCTCGTCGCCAATCCGGAGGTCTGCGATTTCCTCCAGGCGAAGGGCGTCGAGAACGTGACGCCGATCAATCACGGCGGCGAGCTTGCCTTCGACGGCTTCTCGGTGGCCTATGTGCCGGCGTGGCATTCATCCTCGGACGACGCCGCCAATGGCACGGGTCAGTACCTTGGCAATCCGGGCGGTGTCGTGCTGATGGCGCCGGGCGAGAAGACGCTGCTCCATATGGGCGACACCGGCATCTTCTCCGACATGGCGCTGATCGACGAGATCTACGGCCCCAGGATCGGCATCGTGCCGATCGGCGACCGCTTCACCATGGGGGCCAAGCTGGCCGCCATGGCCTGCAAGCGCTTCTTCCATTTCGAGACGGCGATCCCCTGCCACTACGGCACGTTCGGGCTTCTCGACCCGAATGCCGACAAGTTCATCGCCGAGATGGAGGGCGCCCAGACGAAGGTGCTGGTGCCGGAGCGCGGCGTAGCGGTGGAGATGTGAAAAGGGCTTGTCTCAGCCGCGATACTGCTGGATGCGGGTGGTGCGCAGTCCGGCCAGGCCATGCTCCTCGATGGACTGCTGCCAGGAGAGGAACTCCTCGACCGTCAACGTGTAGCGGGCGCACGCCTCCTCGAGGCTGAGCAGGCCGCCACGAACGGCAGCCACGACCTCTGCCTTGCGGCGGATGACCCAGCGCTTGGTGTTGCGCGGCGGAAGGTCCGCGATGGTCAGCGGACTTCCATCCGGCCCAATCACGTATTTGACGCGCGGACGCATCTGTTCGGTCATTTTACGCTCTACTCGACCTGACCAATTACCCGCAAAGCCTAGCCGGCTGGCCTTAAAATTCGCCTAAGCGCCAGGCAACAAATCAGTAAGACTTTTCAGAGCATTTGCCGCGAAATACGGGCGCCGCCCGGGAATTGCGGCCTTGAAGCCGGGCAGATCGCCACTATAGTCAGCCCGGCCAGAGCCGACCTCCTTGACCGGTCCGGCCTTGTGGCAGAGCGCGCCCGGCGGCCGCCTTGTAGCCGTTCGAAAAACAAAGGCCGAGCACCAGCAGCGGCAATGTCTGTGGATTTCGATCTTCCCGGCCGCCCGGAGCGGACACGTGTGGTTGTCGCCATGTCGGGCGGCGTCGACTCCTCGGTGGTCGCCGGCCTGCTCAAGCATGCCGGCTACGACGTCGTCGGCGTCACGCTGCAGCTCTACGACCACGGCGAGGCGACCCATCGCAAGGGCGCCTGCTGCGCCGGCCAGGATATTCACGACGCCCGCCGCGTGGCCGATGCGCTCGGCATTCCGCACTACGTTCTCGATTACGAGCAGCGCTTCAAGGATACGGTGATCGACGGCTTCGCCTCGAGCTACATCGCCGGCGAGACGCCGGTGCCCTGCGTTGCCTGCAACCAGATCGTCAAGTTCCACGACCTGCTCGATACCGCGCGCCAGCTCGGCGCCGCGGCGCTGGCCACCGGGCACTACGTCACCAGCCGCGCCCGCGGCAACGCCCGCGCGCTCTATCGGCCGGCCGACCTCGACCGCGACCAGAGCTACTTCCTGTTCGCCACCACGCAGGCGCAGCTCGACTATCTGCGCTTTCCGCTGGGCACCATGACCAAGGCCGAGACCCGCGCGGCAGCGCGCGAGCTGGGGCTGTCGATCGCCGACAAGCACGACAGCCAGGACATCTGCTTCGTGCCCCAGGGCCATTATGCCGAGGTGATCGAGCGGCTGAAGCCGGGCGCCGGCGAGGCCGGCGACATCGTCCATATCGACGGGCGCGTGCTCGGCCGCCACCAGGGCATCATCCACTACACCGTTGGCCAGCGCCGCGGCATCGGCGTGGCGATCGGCGAGCCGCTCTATGTGGTCCATCTCGATCCCGCCGGCCGGCGGGTCATCGTCGGCCCACGCGAGGCGCTGGCGACGCGCCGGCTGCATCTGCGCGAGGTGAACTGGCTGGGCGACATGCCGCTTGCCGACGTGCCCGCCGAGGGCCTTGCGCTGATGGCGCGGGTGCGCTCGACGCGGCCGCCCATGCCGGCGCGCCTGTTTCATGCCGATGGCGGCGTGCATGTCGATCTCTCGGACGGCGAGACCGGGGTCGCCGCCGGCCAGGCCTGCGTCTTCTACGAGGATGACGGGCCGGCCTCCCGCGTGCTCGGCGGCGGCTGGATCGAACGGGCCGAGCGCACCGGCACGGCCGAGCAGGCGCTGCGCCGTCTGGTCGACACACCGGCGTCCGCCGCGATCATCGCCTGAGGGTGCCGGTGGCCTCAGAACTCGACGACGCCCATATCGTTGCCGCCTACGCCCGCTGGGCGCCGGTCTATGACGCGATTTTCGGCGTCATCACCAATTCCGCCATCAACAGGACCATGCGCGCGCTGAACGCGCTTCCCTCCGGGCGTATCCTCGAAATCGGCGTCGGCACGGGCCTCGCTTTGCCGCGCTACAAGGCGGACCACCGCGTCACCGGCATCGACCTCAGCCCCGACATGCTGGCGCGCGCCCGCGCACGGGTGGAGGCCCACAAGCTTTCCAATGTCGAGCAGCTCAGCGAGATGGACGCGACCAGGCTCGCCTTTGCCGACCAGAGCTTCGATGCGGCGGTCGCCATGTTCCTGATCACGGTGGTGCCGGACCCGATCGCGGTTCTGAGGGAGGCCGTGCGCGTGGTGAAGCCCGGCGGGCGCATCGTGCTGGCCAACCACTTCTCCGCCGAGCATGGGCCACGCGCGGCCTTCGAACGCTGGCTGTCGCGCTACTCCGCCTCGCTCGGCTGGAACCCGGAATTTCCGATCGAACGCGTGCTCGGCCAGAAGGGCATGAACGAGATCGAGCGCAAGAGCCTGCAGCCGCTCGGCATCTACACCCTGCTCGTCTTCGAGCGCGGCTGAAGGTCCCGGTCCGCCGCCCTTCGCCTGTGCTATAGCAGCGCCAATCAATTCAGGCAGGAACCGGCGGGCACATGGCGGAGAATCTCTTTATCGGCGTCGACGGAGGCGGCAGCCATTGCCGCGCGCGCCTGCGCGATGCGTCCGGAACGCTTCTCGGCGCGGGCGCCGCCGGCCCCGGCAATGCCAGGCTGCGTATGGCCGCGTTCCGCGAGGTGATGGCCGCCTGCCACCAGGCGATCGAGGCAGCCGGTCTCGGCGAGGGCGATTTCGGCCGGATCCACGCCGGCTTCGCGCTTGCCGGTACCCAGCAGGACGAAGACCTGCAAACCGTCCATGCCTGGCCGCATCCCTTCGCCAGCCTCGTGGTCGATACCGACGCCTATGGCTCCTGGCTCGGCGCGTTCGGCGGTGAGGACGGCGCCATCCTCATCCTGGGTACTGGCGCCGCCGGAACGGCGGTGGTCGACGGCAGGCGCATGAATGTCGGCGGCTGGGGCGCCGATGTCGCCGATGACGGCAGCGGCATGGCGATCGGCCGCACGGCGCTGCGCCGCTCGCTGTGGGCGCTGGAGGGCATGGCCCCGATGACGCCGCTCGCCGAGGACATCCTGTCGGTCTTCGCCCGCGATCCGCAGAAAATGGTGATCTGGGCCGCCAGTGCGACACCGGGCGATTTCGGCAGTTTCGCGCCGCGGGTCTTCAGCCACGCCGAAGCGCGCGATCCGATGGCAGTCGCCATCCTTCTCGAGGCGGCGGGCGATGCCGCGCGCATGATCAACCGTCTGCTCGATCTCGGCGCCCCCGCCGTCGCCATGATCGGCGGCATTTTCCCGCACCTCATGCCGTGGCTGCCGCCGGTGCTGCTGCCCTTTCTGGTGGAGCCGCAGGCCGATGCCGTCGATGGCGCCATCCTTATGGCCAGGCGTTCGCTTGAGGGCATCGGCACGGGCCGACCATAGGGCGCACGGTCGCGTGGGCCCTGATGCCTCAACCTGAGGTGCCAGCCGGGGGGCGGGCCTCGAAGGATGGGGGCTTCATGGTTCGAAGCGCGCGTCCCGCGCGCAGCCCACCATGAGGATGTGCATGCGTCGGTCCGACGTCAGTTCGTCAGATAGCCGAACTTCATCATCTGGTCGCGGTGGGTTTCCTCGATGCTGCGCACCTGCTCCGGCGAGAGCTTCTCGCGCCACTCGCCGGCGCGGCCTTCGCGGAAGAAACGGTCGGCACGCTCGGAGCGCTCGCGGAAATCGCCGGCGGCGATCTCCGCTTCGCGCAGCTCCTGGAACGACGACAGCGCGATCGCCTCGGCGATCTGCTCGGGCGTCGGCTTCTGGCGGAGGTGGGTGGCGACCGCGGTGAAGGGTGTCGTCGGGTCGGCGAGCATGTCCTCGTAGCGCACCACCAGCACGGCATCGTGCGGCTTGTCGGTCCAGCTCAGCGTGTGCTCGCTCCACGAGCCCCACACCTCGAAGGCGGCCTGATCGCTGTTCTGGGTGCCGTAGGAGGGCGTCGCCATGTCGGCGATGGCTTCATCGATGGTCGAGCCGTTGTGCGCGGAGAGCGAAATGGCGACGTCGCGGGGGTCGCGCACGATGTAGATGGTGCCGCACGAAACGGCGAGGTTGTGGGTGGGCAGGTTGCCGAGCTGGCCGAGCGCGGCGTGGGTCTTGACGAGGGAGACGCTGCCGGTGCGCTGGACGATGGCGGCGTGAACCTGCGGGCGGATAAGCGCCACCTCGTAGCGGCTGGCGGTGGCCAGCGGCTTGCCCATCATTTCCTCGAACAGGCCGACCAGACGGGCCTCGTAGGTACTCGCCTTGTCGAGCGCGTGCAGGTCGTTGTCCGAGCGCGGCAGCCCGTTTATCAGGCGCATCAGGTGGTAGAGATAGACGCGCATCCAGGTGTTGCCGGACTTCGGATAGGAGGCAATCCAGACGATGCCCTTGGGATTACGCGGGTCGGCGACGATCATTTCGGCTCCGGGATGGTTTTCAGGCGCTTGGCGCGCGAGTGCGTTAACGCAAGCGGGGGCGCCTGCGCAACCGTTGCGTTGGTCGAATTGGGGGAGGGGGCCGCCCTCAGGCGACGACTTCGGCGAGCGCCGTCACCAGCTCGTCGACGACCGACTGGACGAGGACGCGGTCGTCGCCCTCCGCCATGACGCGGATCACCGGCTCGGTGCCCGAAGCGCGCACCACCAGGCGGCCGCTTGCCGCCAGCCGGCCGTTGGCGTCCTCGATCATCTTGCGCACGCGGCTGTCCTCCAGCGGCTTGCCGCCGCCGGTGCGCACGCTCTTGAGAATCTGCGGCAGCGGCTCGAAGCGATGGCAGACCTCGCTCACCGGGCGGCCGAGCTTCTTGACCACGGCGAGCAGCTGCAGGGCGGCGACGAGGCCATCCCCGGTGGTGGTGAAGTCGCTCATGATGATGTGGCCGGACTGCTCGCCGCCGAGATTGAAGCCGTGCTCGCGCATCGCCTCGCCGACATGGCGGTCGCCGACCGGCGTGCGCACGAATTTCAGCCCCAGGCCGGTGACGAAACGCTCCAGCCCGAGGTTGGACATGACCGTGGCGGCGATGCCGCCGCCGGCAAGGCGGCCGTCCTCGGTCCACGATTCGGCGATCACGGCGAGCAACTGGTCGCCGTCGACGACGTGGCCCTTTTCGTCGACGAGCACGACGCGGTCGGCATCGCCGTCGAGCGCGATGCCGATGTCGGCGCGCACCTCGTGGACCTTGTTGATGAGCGCCGTGGGCGCGGTCGAGCCGACGTCGCGGTTGATGTTGAAGCCGTCCGGCTCGACGCCGACGGCAATGACCTCGGCGCCAAGTTCCCACAGGGCCTGGGGCGCCACCTTGTAGGCAGCGCCATTGGCGCAGTCGATGACCACGCGCAGGCCGTCGAGGGTGAGGCTGCCGGCAAGCGTGCGCTTGGCGAACTCGACATAGCGGTCCTGCACGCCGTCGATGCGCTTGGCGCGGCCGAGATCGGCGGGGCTGGCCAGGCGCTTGCCGAAGTCGGCGTCGATCAGCGTCTCGATCCGGTCCTGGACCGCGTCGGAAAGCTTCAGCCCGTCGGGGCCGAACAGCTTGATGCCGTTGTCGTCGTAGGGGTTGTGCGAGGCGGAGATCATGACGCCGAGATCGCAGCGCATGGAGTGGGTGAGCATGGCGATGCCGGGCGTCGGCATCGGGCCGGTGAGGAGAACGTCCATGCCGACCGAGAGGAAGCCGGCCGAAAGCGCGCTCTCGATCATGTAGCTCGACAGCCGCGTATCCTTGCCGATGATCACGCGGTGGCGGTGATCGCCGCGGTGGAAGACCAGCCCGGCGGCCATGCCGACCTTCAGGGCGAGCTCGGGCGTGATCGCCTGGTTGGCGCGTCCGCGAATGCCGTCAGTGCCGAAGTGCTTGCGTGCCATGTCGAGAACGGGTCCCCCCGGGGCAGCCGGAATGCTCCCTCATAGCCCCAAGATCGCTCAGATGGTGTTGAAAAATGACGAATTTCGGCAAGGTTGCGTGAAACACCCTGGCGGGGGCCCGCGGCGGGGGCGGGGTTGCCGCCGCGAAGCGGCGGATTACCTGGGATTTCGGCGAATGCCGGCACGCGGCTCTTGCTTGACAGGCTTCGCTCGCCCTCCTTATATCCGCAACGCCTGCGAGGCACGGGGCGGAGTAGCTCAGCTGGTTAGAGCAGCGGAATCATAATCCGCGTGTCGGGGGTTCAAATCCCTCCTCCGCTACC
>CAVSRC010000016.1:0-197643 GCA_963730325.1 uncultured Alphaproteobacteria bacterium
GAAGCGTTGTCGTTTTCCGAGGTCGAGGTGGCGCTGAATGGGAGGCCGTTGCAGCCACGCGGGTACGAATTGCTGTTTGGCGATCAGTCGACGTCGCGAAATGGGAAGGGGTTGCTACGATGTGGGAAGCGATGTCGCAGAGCGGGAGAGGTTCGTTCGGATCGGCAAGGCCATTCAGTGCTAACGCCAGATTGGCCGGAATGACTCGGCCGACCTCGGCGGTAGTCTGCTGCGAGCGAGCGCAGAATCCCTGCCCGCACGCTAGCGGGGTAGATCGTCTGGACCAGTTGTCGGCTCTTGATCAACTTCGGTTTCGATTATGCGCACCTCTTCGCGCTCGCACAGCTGTCTGATCGCCAAGGATGGCACTCGGTCCGTCACGAAGACGTCGACATCACGGAGATGACCGATCCGAGCCGAAGCCAATCGGTCGAACTTGCTGGAATCCGAAACGAGCACAACGGTCCGCGCATTCGCGATGATCGCTTGCGCAACTCGTATTTCCTCCAAGTCGAAGTCGAGCAGCGTGCCATCTGCATCGATTGCGGAGACACCAATGACCGCATAGTCGACTTTGAATTGCTTGATCAAGTCGACCGCGAGCGACCCGACAATGCCCCCGTCCGACCGGCGAACGGCGCCGCCCGAAATCACCACTTCGATCCCTTCATAGGGATAGAGCATTTCCGCCACATGAAGGTTGTTCGTGATCAGCAGAAGCCCCGTATGCCGCTTCAGTGCGCGCCCGACTTCCTCCGTGGTTGTGCCGATGTTGAGGAAGAGCGAAGAGTTGGCCGGGATCAGTGCGGCCGTTGCGGCACCGATATCCCGTTTTGCGTTCTCTGCAATTCTTCGACGGGCTTCGTAGGCAAGGTTCTGAACGCTGGACGCAATCGACGCGCCCCCGTGAGTTCGATCCAGAAGTTTCTGTTGGGCGAGCTCTTTCAGATCACTTCTGATCGTTTGAGGCGATACTCCAAAGTGTGCCGCTAGATCCGCCACGCTGACCCGGCCGGCCTCGCGGGCGAGGTCCATGATTCTCTGTTGACGCAGCTCTTGCATTGCTCTTTCGCCTTCTTCAGCGCCGGCAGTCTACGTTTCGAGCAACACAGATTCCAAGGGCCAAGGGCCCCAGCGGTTGGCGTTTTAGCGACTTGTTCAACCTTGTCGTCAATCTCACCATTGTTGGTGATACTTCAGGTTGCGGGCCCCGAGCAAAGCGGTTCGCGGCCACCCTCACGCCCTCATGCTTCTCCCTTTCGTCTCGGCCCGCTCCACACCGCTTCGCCATGCTGGCCGAACCACTCAAACCCAGCGGAACACCACCACCGCGTAGATCAGCGCGATCGCCAGCGGTGCCCACAAGGGCGCACCGAAGACGCCGAGCCATCCCAGAAAGATGAACGCGCTGCCGAGCAGCGTCATGAACAGCCGGTCGCCGCGCGTCGTGTCGAGGCCCAGGATCCCGTGGCGCGGCCCGCCGCCGGGTGCGTAGTACTCCCACGTGCTCATCCCGACCAGGCACAGGAAGATGAAGATGAAGAACGCCGCTGTCGGCCAGGTCCATGCCATCCAGCTCAGCATCGATGTGCCCTGCATGTGTCCTGCCTCCTATACGCGACCGAGCGCAAAACCCTTGGCGATGTAGTTGCGCACGAAATAGATGACGACGGCTCCCGGTACGAGCGTCAACGAGCCGGCCGCCGCCAGCAGCCCGAGCTGATAGCCCGAGGTGCTGGCCGTCTTGGTCATCAGCGCAGCGATCGGCTTGGCCGCGACCGCGGTCAGCGTCTTGGCCAGCAGCAGCTCTACCCAGGAGAACATGAAGCAGAAGAAGCAGGCCACGCCGATGCCGGCGGCAATCGTCGGCATGAAGATGCGGACGAAGAAGCGCCCGAACGAATAGCCGTCGACATAGGCGGTGTCATCGAGCTCCTTTGGCACGCCCGACATGAACCCCTCCAGGATCCAGACGGCGAGCGGGATGTTGAACAGGGTGTGCGACAGGGCGACGGCCCAGGGGGTGTCGAACAGGCCGACCGCCGAGTAGAGCTGATAGAAGGGCAGCGCGAACACGGCCGCCGGCGCCATGCGGTTGGTCAGCAGCCAGAAGAACAGGTGCTTGTCGCCGAGGAAGCGATAGCGCGAGAAGGCATAGGCCGCTGGCAGCGCCACCGCCACCGAGAGGATGGTGTTGATGACCACATACTCTATCGAGGCGATGTAGCCGTTGTACCAGGTCGGATCGGTGAAGATCGTTGCGTAGTTCTCCAGGGTGAAGCTGTGCGGCCAGAGCGTGAAGCCGCCGAGGATCTCGTTGGTCGTCTTGAACGACATGTTGAGCAGCCAATAGATCGGCAGCATCAGGAAAACGATGTAGACGGTGGGGACCAGGAAACGTGTGCGCATGGTTATCTCGCCTCGTTGCGCATCATCAGGGTGTAGAACAGCCAACTGAACAGCAGGACGATCAGGAAGTAGATCAGCGACATCGCCGCCGCCGGGCCAAGGTCGAACTGGCCGAGGGCCGTCTTGACCAAATCGATGGACAGGAACGTCGTTGAGTTGCCAGGGCCGCCGCCGGTGACCACCACCACCTCCGAGTAGATCATGAAGGAATCCATGAAACGCAGAAGGATGGCGATCGTCAGCACGTAGCGCAGCTTGGGCAGCTCGATGTAGCGGAACACAGCCCAGCGCCGGGCGCCGTCGATCTTGGCCGCCTGGTAATAGGCATCCGGGATCGAAACCAGCCCCGCGTAGCAGAGCAGAACAACCAGCGACGTCCAGTGCCACACGTCCATGAGGACGACGGTGAACCAGGCTGCCGCCGGCTGGCGCGTATAGTTGTAGGTGAAGCCCAGCGCATTCAGGCCGCGGCCGAGAAGCCCGATGTCCGGCAGCGCCATGATGTTCCACATGGCGCCGACAACGTTCCACGGGATCAGCAGCGGCAGCGCCATCAATACCAGGCACACTGCGACCCAGGGACCGCGCCGCGGCATCTTGAGGGCGATAAAGAGCCCCAGCGGGACTTCGATCAGAAGGACGATGGCGGTGAAGGTCGCCTGGCGCAGCAGCGCCGCGTGGAAGCGGTCAGAGCGCAACACCTCCTCGAACCAGCGGACGCCGGACCAGACGAATATGTTGTCGCCGAACGTTTCCTGGAACGCGTAGTTGACCACGGTCATCAATGGAATAAGGGCGTTGAACGCCACCAGCACCACCACCGGCAGCACCAGCCACCATGCCTTCTGATTGAGGGTCTTTGTCATCGCTGCAACGTCCTCAGTTCAGCATCCAGCCATCCCGATAGACGCGCGTCTGCTCCGGCGAAAATCGAACGAACGCGGATCCTTCCGGAATCGTGTGGTCCTCGGGCACCAGCAACTTGATCACGTGGCCGGCGTGTTCGGATTCGACGATGCGATGGCGGCCGATATCGAGGACCTTGACGATCGAGATCGGTATGCCGGCATCAGCAAGTTCGACAAATTCCGGCCGCACCCCGATTTCCAGGCGCCCGCCAGGATCGCTGCGGGCTCCGGCGTTGGCGGTCTCGACCGGCTGACCGGCGAAGAAGGCCTTGGCCTCGCGAACCTCGCAGGGCAGCACGTTCATCCCCGGGGATCCTATGAAGTGTCCGACGAAGGTGTGGTTGGGCTGTTCGAACAGCTCGACCGGCGTGCCGGTCTGTACCACCTCGCCCTGGTTCATCACGACGACCTGGTCGGCGAAGGTCAGCGCCTCGGTCTGGTCATGGGTGACGTAGATCATCGTGCGCTGAGTCCGCTGGTGCAGCTCCTTCAGCTTCGAGCGCAGCACCCACTTGAGGTGAGGATCGATCACCGTCAGCGGCTCGTCGAACATGATGACGTTGACGTCGGAGCGAACGAGCCCGCGGCCCAGCGATATCTTCTGCTTCTCGTCTGCCGTCAGCCCGGCCGCCCGCTGGCGGAGCATGGTATCGAGCTCCAGCATCGCCGCCACATCGCGCACGCGCCGATCGATGTCGCCGGCCGCCACGCCCCGATTGCGCAACGGGAAGGCCAGGTTGTCGTAAACCGTCATGGTGTCGTAGATCACCGGGAACTGGAACACCTGAGCGATGTTGCGGTTCTCGGGGCTGGCGCCGCTCACGTCCCGGCCGTCGAAGAGGATGCGGCCCTCGGTCGGCTTCAGCAGGCCCGATATCAGGTTGAGCAGCGTGGTCTTGCCGCAGCCTGACGGACCGAGGAGGGCATAAGCGCCCCCATCCTTCCATTCGAGACTAATCGTCTTCAGTGCCCAATCCGCGTCGCCGGTGGGATGCGGCATGTAGCTATGGCGGACTTTGTCGAGCGAGATCGTGGACATCAGTCGGTTCCAACGATACGGCGGTGATCGAGATCGAAGAAGAACGCGTAATCCATGTTGACCATGAGCTGCGCCGTCGAGCCGATCTCAAAGGATTGGGTCCCGCGCGATTGCGACACCCAGGTCACATCGCCGAGAGAGAAGTGTACGACGCTTTCGGAGCCGCTCAATTCAGCGATCATTACCCTCCCCTCGACCGTGGCAACGGTGCCGTTGTCGATGGAGGGCGCAATGTGGTGCGGCCGGATGCCGATGACGTAAGAGCCGTCCGGAATGCCGCGTGCCGAGCGCCCGATCGGCAGTCGGATTTGCCCGATATGAACCTCGTTTCCGCGCTTCTCCACCGGGGACGTATTCATCGGCGGGTCGGAAAACACCCGGGCGCTGACGAGATCGGTGGGACGCCTGTAGATCTCCGCGGTCCGGCCGAATTGCGTCACCCTGCCGGCATGAAGGGTTGCCGTGTTGCCACCGAACAGCAGCGCCTCGGTCGGCTCGGTCGTCGCGTACACGACCGTGCAATTCCGTCCGGCGAAGAACTTGGGAAGCTCGTCGCGCAGCTCCTCGCGCAGCTTGTAGTCGAGGTTGGCGAGGGGTTCGTCGAGCAGAATGATGTCGGAATCCTTGACCAGCGCCCGCGCCAGCGCGGTGCGCTGCTGCTGGCCGCCAGATAGTTCCGCCGGCCGTCGCCTGAGCATCGGCTCGAGGCGCAGGAGCGCCGCAACCCGCATCACTCGTTCCTCGATATCGCGCGACGACATGTGCGCCACACGGAGTGGCGAGGC
Source organism: uncultured Alphaproteobacteria bacterium (assembly GCA_963730325.1). GTDB lineage: Bacteria > Pseudomonadota > Alphaproteobacteria > Rhizobiales > Kaistiaceae > CAVSRC01. The sequence goes on from CAVSRC010000016.1 coordinate 5,142, forward strand.
GATGTTTTCGTAGACTGTGAAGTTCGGGTAGTTGATGAACTGCTGGTGGACCATCGAGACGCTGCGCTTCTGGACCGGAACGCCGGCGAGACTGCGGCCGCGGAACCAGACCTCACCCGAAGTGGGACGGTCGAGGCCAGCCATCAGGCGCATGAATGTCGTCTTGCCGGACAGCGTGGGTCCGAGCAGCGTATTGAACGATCCTTCCTCGAGTTGCAGGGTCGTCTCGTGGATGTGCACCTCCGCGCCGACGCGCTTGGTGACGTTTCTCAGCTCTAGTGACATTGCCCGCGGGCCATCTGATTTCGCTACCGATATTCGCGTGTCCTTCCGGGGTGCTGATTGCACCCCGGAAGGCTTGCCATGATCCGAGCGGTGTCTACTGGTGCTCGGTCCAGCGCTTCACGAGGTCATCGTAGTTGATGGTCTCGCCCTGCGGTTTCTCATTGTCGAGCTTGGCCCAGGGGGCGTGCTCGCTGCTCAACCACTTTGCAGGATCGCTCTTCGGGTTCAGCCGCGGACCGCAGCCATGGTAGACGTTGTTCGACTCGTCCACCGCCTGCATGCGGGCCATGACGTCGTCCATCTGCTCGGCCAAGCGATCCATGGCCTGCTGCGGCGTGAACGCACCGGAGTTCACGTCACCGATGTTCTCCCAGAAGAGCTGGGCGAGCTTCGGATAGTCAGGCACGTTGATGCCGGTCGGCGTCCAGGCGACACGGTCAGGCGAGCGGTAGAACTCGATCATGCCGCCGAGCTTCGGTGCGCGATCCGTGAAGTGGGCATGGCGGACCGTGGAGTTGCGGATGAAGGTGAGCCCGACGTCGCTCTTCTTGACATCGACCGTCTTCGAGACGACGAACTGGGCGTAGAGCCACGCAGCCTTGCGACGATCGACTGGCGTCGACTTGAACAGCGTCCAGGAACCCACGTCCTGGTATCCGCGCTGCGAACCTTCCTTCCAGTACGGACCATGCGGGCCCGGTGCCATCCGCCACAACGGATTGCCGTTGTCGTCGACCGTGTTGTTCCCGGAGCTCTTCGGGGCGACCATGTTCGCGGTGAACGCGGCGTACCAGAAGATCTGCTGGGCGACATTGCCCTGAGCAAGCGCCGGAAGCGACTGGTAGAAGTCGAGGTCCGCCGCGCCCGGAGGTGCGAATTTGCGGAGCCACTCGTCCCACTTGGCGACGGCATACACAGCCGCCGGGCTGTTGGCCCCGCCGCCGCGCGAAACGCTCGCGCCGACCGGGTTGCAGGAGCCCTTCTCCATGCGGATGCCCCACTCGTCGACGGGGCGGCCGTTCGGCTCGCCGGGATCGGCTTCGCCGGCCATCGACAGCCATGCGTCGGTCATGCGCCAGCCGAGGTCGGGAGCGCGCTTGCCGTAGTCCATGTGGCCGTACACGCGGACGCCGTCGATCTCCTTCACGTCGTTGGTGAAGAAGTCGGCGATGTCTTCATAGGCTGACCAGTTGACCGGCACGCCGAGATCGTAGCCGTATTTGGCCTTGAACTTCTCCTTGAGGTCCGGGCGGTCGAACCAGTCCTTCCGGAACCAGTACAGATTGGCGAACTGCTGGTCAGGCAGCTGCCACAGCTTACCGTCGGGCCCGGTGGTGAACGACTTGGCCATGAAGTCGTCGATGTCGAGCATCGGATCGGTGACGTCCTTGCCGTCGCCCGCCATCCAGTCGGTCAGGTTGACGGCCGCCTGCAGGCGCGAATGCGTTCCGATCAGGTCGGAGTCATTGATGTAGCCGTCGTACAGATTCCGGTTCGTCTGCATTTGCGTCTGAACCGCCTGCACGACTTCGCCTTCGCCCAGGTACTGGTGGTTCACCTTGATGCCGGTGATTTCCTCGAACGCCTTGGCGAGCACCTTGCTTTCGTATTCGTGCGTCGGGATGTCCTCCGACAGCACGTTGATTTCCATGCCGGCGAACGGCTTGGCGGCGTCGATGAACCACTGCATCTCCTTCATCTGCTCTTCTTTGGAGAGCACCGAAGGCTGAAATTCGGAGTCGATCCACTTCTTCGCGGCAGCTTCATCCGCGTAAGCCGAGGTCACCCCGAACATTGCCACCAGCAGCGCGGCTGCTGATACACTTGCCCGGATCGACATTGGTCGCTTCCTCCTAACGTGCGCTCTGCGTTTGTGTCACCGGAACACGGCGCACGATGTGTTCCGACCCTCCCGATCCCCCGTATCCGTTGCGCTCTGGGCGAGCGCCGGGGCGACCAAGCCCTCATTCACGTCTGTCCGCCCCGCCTCCCAGCAGGAGCGGCCTACAACTTCCGCCGCAGTTCCTCGACAGCTGCGCTCCCGTCTGCGCCACGGGCCCGAAATGCATGCGGAGCCTGGCGTAGCGCCACGCGAGATCGACTGCGGTTTCCAATCTGCGTCATGGCCTAGACCCCCTCGAGCGTGCGTACGCGCACGGCTTGCCGGAGCCATTCCGCGACGCGCGCCTTCTGGGGATCGTTCATGCGTAGTCCGAGTTTGGTTCGCCGCCACAGGACATCCTCGGCGGTCATTGCCCATTCCTTCTCGACCAGATGATCGATCTCGACCTCGTAAAGATCGTGGCCAAGGCATTCGCCGAGATCGTCAAGGGAGGTCGCACTGCCGAGGATCGCGTATGCGGTCCGCCCGTAGAGGCGAAAGAGCCGCTCGGCATGGTGGCTTTCGAGAAACGGATAGGCCTGCTTCAGCTTCTGCAGCTCTGAAGCAATGTCTGTGACCGGGAAATCGCCGCCCGGAAGCGGTGCCGATGCCGTCCATGGCGCCCCCTTGACGCCAATCAGCCGGCCGACCTCCGCCAGCACCAGTTCCGCAAGCCGCCGGTAGGTTGTCAGCTTGCCGCCAAAAATGTTGACAAGCGGCGCGTCGCCGTCGGCACCGTCGGTCTTCAGGACGTAGTCGCGGGTCGCCGCCTGCGCCTTCGAGGCGTGGTCGTTGAACAGCGGCCTCACCCCCGCATAGGACCCCACCACGTCGTCGCGGCGCACCGGCTCGGCGAAGTACTCGCTCGCCGCCGCACACAGATAGTCGATCTCGTCATCAGCGATGGCGACCGCCGACGGGTCGCCGCCAAAGTCGCGATCGGTCGTGCCGATCAGCGTGAACTCCGTCTCATAGGGAATGGCGAAGATGACCCGCCCGTCGCGGTTCTGAAAGAAGTAGGCGCGCGGATCGGCGAACTTGCTCTTGACAATGATGTGGCTGCCCTCGACCAGCCGCACATTGTGGGCTTGGCTGCGCCCGAGAACGTCGCTGAGCACCTCGTCCACCCAAGGACCGCCGGCATTAACCAGGAGCCGTGCCGCGACGACCGTCTCGCGCTTGACGTCCGGCGACGTGTCAGAGAGCGTTATCTGCCACAGCCCATTGCGGCGCTCCGCCTTGACCACCCGCGCGCGCGTATGGATCCCGGCGCCGCGGTCGGCCGCGTCGCGCGCGTTGAGCACCACAAGGCGGGCATCGTCCGCCCAGCAGTCGGAGAATTCGAACGCCTGCCGGAAGACCGGCTTTAGCGGCATGCCGGCAGGATCGGTGCGCAGGTCCAGCGTTTTGCGCGGCGGCAGAAGCTGACGCCCGCCAATGTGGTCGTAGAGGAACAGCCCGAGACGCAACAGCCAAGCCGGCCGAAGACCGCGCACATAGGGAAGTATCAGGCGCATCGGCCGGATGAGGTGCGGCGCCATGCGCCACAACACCTCGCGCTCCTTCAGCGCCTCACGCACGAGCCGGATCTCGTAGTATTCGAGATAACGCAACCCGCCGTGAATGAGTTTCGTCGCTTTCGACGACGTGCCGCTCGCCAGATCATTCATCTCGGCGAGAAAGACTGAGTAGCCCCTGCCAGCCGCGTCACGCGCGATGCCGCATCCATTGATGCCGCCACCTATGACGAAGACGTCATATGCGGGCCGCCCACCCATCGAATTCCTCCCCTGGCTTTCGTATATGGCGCTCTTTCGGCCCACCCGAAAACCAATAGAAGGTTTGGCGAAAACGGCTCGAATGTCAAATAATAAAACGACCACCTAATCAGGCGAGGTTCTTGGGCAGTCTGCCTAACGCGCCTGCAGACGGCGGCGTCGGCAGGCCGCAAATTGAGCTTTCTCAATGCATCGGCGCAGTTCGCGCCCCATCCTACCTGCGCAAACGACAAACGGGCAGCGCATGGGTTTGGCTTCAAACCTCTCCACGCGTTTGGACCGTTTTCCATTCCGTTGAGTCCTGGCGAATATGCCACAGGCCCGGCCTTGCCAATTGTCCTTTCGTTTTTGTTTTCGTTAGTGGCATTTGCCTTGCGAACCGGTTGAAGAATGACATCACTGATATTAAGATCAGAAGCAGGCCTCGTACCAAGGTTGGTATCATGCGGCCCCTAGGAACCCGGATGCCCGAGCGCGTCACCGTGGCTCGACTTCCAAAGCAAGCCGACGTTGTTGTGATTGGCGGCGGTGTTGTCGGGTGCGCGATTGCGCGCGAACTGGCTCGCTATTCCCTGTCCGTGGTCCTGCTCGAACGCGCGCCCGACGTGGCGATGGGCACGTCGAAGGCCAACAGCGGCATCCTCCATGCCGGCTTCGACAACGAGCCGGGCACCTGGAAGGCGCGGCTCAACGTGCGCGGGGCGCAGCTCTACAGGGAGATCAGCGAGGATCTCGGAATCCCGCGGCGGCGGGTCGGCTCGCTGGTCGTGGCGCTCGACGAAGCCCAGCGCGCCACGCTTGAGGAGCTTCGCCGCCGCGGCATCGAGAACGGGGTGACCGGGCTTGCCCTGTGGAGCCGCGACGAGGTGCTGGCCCATGAGCCCAATCTTTCGCCGGACGTCACCGGTGCGCTGTGGGCGCCGACCGCCGCCATCGTCTGTCCGTTCACGGCGACGTTCGCGTTTGCCGAGAACGCCGTGCTCAACGGTGCGCGCATCGTCACCGGCTGCGCGGTGACCGATATCGACGTCGTCGGCGACCGGGCGATGGCCGTGGAGACCACGCTCGGCCGCATCGAAGCGTCCTTCATCGTCAACGCCGCCGGGGTCCATGCGGGCGAAGTCGCGGCGATGGCCGGCGACGAGAGCATCACCATCACGCCCCGGCGCGGCGAGTACATCCTCTTCGACCACTCCGTGAGCGAGCTGGTGCGCTCGGTCGTCTTCCCGACGCCGAGCAAAGTGTCCAAGGGCATCCTCGTGGCGCCGACGGTCCACGGCAACGTCTTCATTGGCCCGAACGCCAGCGACATCGACGACGCGGACGATCACGAGACCACCCGCGGCGGCTTCGCGGAGATCATTTCGGGTGCGCAGCGCATGGTGCCGAAGCTTCCGCTGGCCAACGCCATCACGGAATTCGCCGGCGTCAGGGCCGTCGCGGGCCACGATTTTGTCGTCGGCCAGTCTCCGGTCGTCCGCGGGCTGGTGCATGCCGCCGGCATCCAGTCGCCGGGCCTGACCGCTGCCCCCGCCATCGCCGAAGCGATCGTCGAGGCCCTCGGCGAGGCTGGTCTGAAGCTCGTGCCCAATCCGGCCTACCTGCCGATCAACCCGGCGCGGCCGAAATTCGCCGAAATGAGTGCTGCCGAGAGGGCGAAGCTCATCGCCGCGAACCCACTCTATGGCCGGATCATCTGCCGCTGCGAATCGATCAGCGAAGCCGAAATCGTGGCCGCCATCCACGCCCCGGGCGGGGCCTCGACCATGGACGGCATCAAGCGGCGCGTGCGCGCGGGCATGGGCCGCTGCCAGGGCGGCTTCTGCGGGCCGCGGGTGACCGCGATCCTCGCCCGCGAACTGGGCATACCGGTGACGGCCGTGCGCAAGGACAGCGCGGACTCGTGGCTCTATCTCGACCGCGATCTGCCGCCCGCCGAACCGGAGCACGCGGAGCTGAGCGATGCCTGAGTTCCGCTACGACGTGGTGACGATCGGCGGCGGTCCGGCCGGGATGGCGGCGGCGCTCGCCGCCAGGGAAGCCGGCGCCAAACGGGTGCTGATCATCGAGCGCGACCGCGAGCTTGGCGGCATCCTGCAGCAATGCATCCACAACGGTTTCGGCCTGCACCGCTTCGACCTGGAACTGACCGGGCCGGGCTATGCCCATCGCTACATCGAGCTGGTGAAGGCGGCGGGCATCGATGTGTGGCTCGATTCCACGGTGCTCTCCGCCGACCCCGGCGGCATCGTGACCAGCGTCAATCCCGAGCACGGCCTGCGCGTCGTCACCGCGGCCTCGGTGGTCTATTCCATGGGCTGCCGGGAGCGGACGCGCGGCGCGATCCGCATTCCGGGCAGCCGGCCGGCCGGCGTGTTCACGGCCGGCGCGGCGCAGCGCATGGTCAACATGGAAGGTTACCTTCCCGGCCGCGAGGTGGTGGTCGTCGGCTCCGGCGATATCGGCCTGATCATGGCGCGGCGCATGACGCTCGAAGGCGCCACGGTGAAGGGCGTGTTCGAGATCATGCCGTATTCGAACGGCCTCAACCGCAACATCGTGCAGTGTCTCGAAGATTTTGCGATCCCGCTCCATCTCAGCCACAGTGTGGTGGCCGTGCACGGCGAGGACCGCGTGACCGGAGTCACGGTCGCGCGGGTCGACGAGAAGATGATCCCGGTTGCGGGTACCGAATTCGACGTGGCGTGCGACTGCGTGCTCCTCTCGGTGGGGCTCATCCCCGAGAACGAACTCGGCCGCGCGCACGCGCTGGAGATTGACCCGGTGACCGGCGGCGCCGTCGTCGACCAGTTCCGGCGGACCAACCTTGCCGGCACCTTCGCCGCCGGCAACGTGCTGCAGGTCCACGATCTGGTCGACTGGGTGTCGCAGGAGGCCGAGATCGCCGGGAGTTCGGCGGCGTCCCACGCCCTCGGCACGCTGCCCGAGGTCAAGGACCATCGCAAGGTCACCGCGGGTGACGGGATCCGCTACGTCGTGCCCCAGAGGCTGTCGCCGCCGGCCGGCGAGTATTCCGTGCGCTTTTACATGCGCGGGCTGCTGCCCCTGGGCGAATCCGTGCTGCGCGCCTACGCGGACGATCGCCTCATCTGGGACACCGAATACGAGGTGGTCAAGCCGAGCGAGATGATCGTCGCCGACATCCCCTGGGAGAAGATCGGCGCGGCCCGCGAGGTCCGCTTCACCGTCGCACCGGTGACGCAGGAGAGCCAGCCCCAAGGCGGACCGGTGGCGGAGGCAACGGCATGACCCGGCGGTCGCAATCCGTTCTGTGCATCGGTTGCCCGACCGGCTGCAGCGGCGAGGTGCTGATCGAGGACGGCGTCGTCGTCGAGATGCACGGCTACACCTGCAAGAAGGGCAGAGCCTACGTCAAGGAAGAGGTCGTCGCGCCGAAGCGCACGGTGACCACGACCGTGCGCGTCAACGGCGGTGCGCTGGCGCTGCTGCCGGTCGTGTCCGATCAGCCCGTTCCGAAGGGGTCGATCTTCGCCTGCCTCGGCGAGCTCCGGAAGGTCGCAGTGAGCGCGCCGGTGAAAGCCGACAGCGTGGTGCTGGCCAACGTCCTCGGCCTCGGCGTCAACTTCGTTGCGGCGCGTGACTGCCAGGCCTTCGGCAGTCCCGCGTGGGAGGCCGTCAGCCCCAAGGCGGCAGCGGAGGCGGCCGGGATCGACGATGCGCTCCGGGTCTTCGAGCAGCAGTTCGGCCTGCTGCGCAAGCGGCTGCTCAGCGATCCGAAGTCATTGCGCGAGGTGTTCATCGACGACGGCACGCGCGCCATCGCCTGGGAGTTCCATCAGGACCAGCTCGGCGTCGAATTCACGCAGACGCTCTGGAACCTGCTGCTCCGCGACGACGACATGGCGCTGATCCTGAAGCGCTTCATCTCTGCGCTGCCGCTCAGGCTCAAGGCCAAGTTCATCGCCGCGCTCGACGCCCATCTCTCCGGCCGCTACCCGATGTTCCAGGGGCGCTCGAAGGACTGGCCGGCGGAGCGACTGATCCCCGCTTACGTCCACCCCGCCGACGTCCGAACCAACGGCTTCGACCTCACCACCATGGGCCATATCGGCTACCGCACCCTTGGCTATACCGCCCGCGAGGTCGATCTCTTCGCCTGGCTCGAAGGCCTGCGCGACGGCGCCGGCGACGCCCCCTCAGAAGCCGGCCCGGCTTCGTCCGTGCAAGACGACGGGGCGCAGCAGACCACGAGTGCCGAATCCCCGGACGCAGGACAGGCCTGACCCTTCGCGGGCTCCGGCAGACGGCCAGAGCCCGCGAAGTCAACCCTAGTGTTGATCCGCCTCGCGTTTCCGCGTCAGCGTGCGCTCGACAGCCTGCCGCCATCCGCTGAGCAGGCGCTCGCGTGAGGCCCGGTCCATGTTCGGATTGAAGTTGTGGCCGCGATTGCGGGTTGCCGCCACGGCATCGAGGTCGGGCCAGACGCCGACGGCCAGTCCCGCCAGGAAGGCGGCGCCCAGTGCCGTCGTCTCGATGTGCTCGGGGCGCTCGATGGTGACCTGCAGCAGGTCCGCCAGGAACTGGCAGAGCCAGTCGTTGGCCGCCATGCCACCATCCACCCGGATCGATGATGGCGTGCTTCCGCCGTCGAGCACCATCGCGTTGAGCAGGTCCAGCGTCTGATACGCGACCGCCTCCAGCGCCGCGCGCGCGAGGTGCGCCGACGTTGTCTCGAACGTCAGACCGATGATGCTGCCGCGCGCCGTGGCATCCCAATACGGCGCGCCCAGCCCGACGAAGGCGGGCACCATGTACACTCCGCCGTTGTCCGGCACCCGGGTCGCCATGTCATGCGTCTCGCTCGCATGGGTGACGAGGCCGATGCCATCGCGCAGCCACTTGATCGCGGCGCCGGCAACGAAGATCGACCCCTCGAGCGCATAGGTCATCTTGCCGTTGAGGCGGAAGGCCGGCGTCGTCAGCAGTGCATTGTGCGACGCGATCGCCTGATCGCCGGTATTGAGCAGCAGGAAACAACCGGTGCCATAGGTCGATTTGACGTCTCCCGGCGTGAAGCAGGCCTGGCCGAACAGGGCCGCCTGCTGGTCCCCCGCGATGCCGGCGATGGTGATCGCCGAGCCGAAGAGGGCGGGGTCGGTGCTCCCGAAGACGTGGCTGCAGTCGTGCACCTCGGGCAGGAGCGAGCGCGGGACGCGGAAAAGCGCAGACAGTTCGTCGTCCCAGCGCTGGGCGTGGATATCGTAGAGGAGCGTGCGCCCGGCATTGGTGACGTCGGTGGCGTGGACCTTGCCGCCGGTCAGCCGCCACAGGAGGAAGCAGTCGATCGTGCCGAACGCCAGTTCGCCGCGCTCGGCGCGCGCGCGGGCGCCTTCGACATGGTCGAGAATCCAGGCGACCTTGGTCGCGGAGAAATAGGGATCGAGCAGCAGGCCGGTCTTCTCGCGAACCAGCGGCTCGCGCCCGGCCTTGCGCAGCGCGTCGCATGTTTCCGCCGTGCGACGGTCCTGCCAGACGATGGCGCGGTAGATGGGGCGGCCGGTGGCCCTGTCCCAGACCACGACGGTTTCGCGCTGGTTGGTGATGCCGGCGGCGGCCAGGTCCGATGCCTTCAGGCCGGCCGAGTCCAGGGCTTCCTGCACCACGGCGACGACGTCGCGCCAGATGTCCTCAGGATCGTGTTCAACCCAACCGTCGCTAGGATGGTGCTGGGCAAACTCGCGGCGCGCAACCACCACAGGGCGGCCGTTCGCGTCGAATATGATGCTGCGCGTCGACGTGGTGCCTTGGTCGATCGCCAGGACGTATGTTGTCTTCGACAAGTCTTTCTATCCTCCCGCTTGCTGACCAGCGACGCACTTCTCTTATGCGAGGTCTGGTCAGGCCACTGCGCGCTGGCGCGGGACAACATTCGCCTGCGCTCCAGCGCCGGGTACCGGTGCGTAGCATGGCGGTCAATAGGCGGCTAGCCCGGCGACGGACCCTGCGGCGAACTGTGTCGCCGCATTCGGATGGCTGATTGCCTGTGGCGGAAGGTTCGGCGATGGGGGGCGCCGTCATGTAGGAGGTCATCGGCGAACGATGAGACTGGTGTTGGCCTCAGTCCGGCCATCTTCCGCTCGGCTGGCCCCAACAGCGCACGCTGATCGGATTCCCGAACGGCGACGCTGCCCGCGCCTGAGCCGTAAGGCTCGCCAGACACGCCTGCGCCTCTGCCGTCATCGAGACCACCGGGAAGCGCTCCGCTCCAGCAGCCCCGGTCACCCAGAGAAAAGTCAACTGCCGAATGCCGCCCGAGAGATATCGCCGGCACTTGCGGCCGCTCACGGGCGCAAAAGCGTCTCTCCACGAACGACAGGTCAACGCGGTCGCCGCAAACGGCGCAAAACCGGGCCCTTATCCGATGGTCGGAAGGCAATAAAAACCACACAATTTCAATGCGTTATATGTGGCTGGGGGAACCAGGATTCGAACCTGGACTGATCGCCGTTCTTCAGAAGAGGGAAGGCCGGTACGACGAAGTCGGGCGTGGCGCCGTTCAGGGCATAGACATCGGCGAGTTCCGCCTCGGACAGCGCGGCCAGGATGCCCGAGCGCACCAACGCCGAGGTCAGGCCGGCCCGGCGCGCGCCGGCGATGTCGTGTTCGACGCTGTCGCCGACGCACAGGATGCCGTCGGTCGATGTGGCCCCGATCTCCTCGATGGCGACGCGGTAGATATCGGGATGGGGCTTGCCGATCCAGGCGACGGAGCCGCCGAGTTGCCCATAAAGCTCGGCGATGCGCCCCGCCCCGAAGGTCGGTCCGCTTGCGGTCAGCATGACCGTGTCGGGATTGGTGCACAGCGCCGGGACATTGCGCGCGGCCGCCGGTTCGAGGCGCTGCCGGTAGTCCGCCAGCGTCAGCCGGTCGCCCTCGCTGCCGGCGATCAGGACGAAATCAGCATCGGCGCCGTCATCGACGATGTCGTAGCCCAGACCATCGATCGACGAGCCATCGCCGTTGCGCTCAAGAAGCAGGCAGCGCAGCGGCCTCTCCATTACGTGCGGCACCGTCAGCCTGCCTTCGGAGAGCATGCGCCAGGCGACTTCGCCGGAGGTGACCAGCAGATCGTAGCAGTCGGGCGGAAAGCCGAGATCGTGCAGACGCTCGGCATTCGGCCGCGACCGCTTGCCCGAATTGGAGAGCAGGACGATGCGCTTGCCGTCGGCCCTGATGCGGCGGAGCGCCGCGACGGCGCCGTCGTAAGGCTGCTGGCCGTCATGGAGGACGCCGAACTGGTCGACGAAGAAGGTATCGAAGGTGCCGATCAGGTCGGCCAGGCGGGCATGAAGCGGCGCCTTCATCGGATCGCCCCATCCCGCTCGGCGCCCTGAAGGGCCAGAATGGCGGCGCCCATGGCCGCCTCCTCCGACAGGACGGGCGGGAACGGCACCGGCAGGAGCCGCCGCCTGACGGCGGTCCATGCCGGGTTACCGGCGCCGCCGCCGACGGTACGGATGGAGCGCAGGGGCGGTGCGCCAAGCTCCGCCAGGCGCCGATAGCCGAGGGTCTCGATGCGGGCGATGCCTTCGAGCAGGCCCTTGAGGAACGCCGCGTCGTCGGCCGGCCGCGGCGTCATGCGCGGCGCCAGATCAGGATCGTTGACGGGAAAGCGCTCGCCCGTCTTGGGCAACGGGTAGTAGTCGAGCCCGCTGTCGGTCGCCGGATCGATGGCGCGCGACAGCTCCGCGATCGCCGCGCCGTCGAAAAACTGCGCCAGCACGCCGCCGCCTGTGTTCGATGCGCCGCCGGCCAGCCACACGCTCCCGATCCTGTGGCTGTAGATGCCGTATTCCGGCGCAAAGATCGGCGCACCGGCGAGCATCTTGATGGTGAGCGTCGTGCCGAGTGCGCTGACGCCATCGCCCGGCGCGTCGGCGCCGGTCGCCAGGAACGATGCGCAGCCGTCCGTCGTGCCGGCGACCACCAGCACATCACCGGGCAGGCCAAAGGTCTCTGACATGGCGCGGCAGATGCCGCCTTGAACGCTGCCCGGCGCGACGACGGCGGGCAACAGGTCGACGTCCATGCCAGCCGCCGCGATCCATTGCGGCCAGGTTTCGGTCACCGGGTCGTAGCCGGTCTTCAGCGCATTGTTGGCATCGCTCAGGTCGAAGCGGCCGAGGAAACGGCCGGCCAGCCAATCCGCCTGATGGACGATGCGATGCACGCCAGGGAGCGCGCGGAAGAGAAGCGCCTTGGCGAGCCCGGAGGTGGCGCCATGCGCGGCGCTTGCCGCCGGCGCGGTCCGCCCGATCAGCGCAACGATCCCGGCATCGTCGACCGGGTCGTTGTACATCATCGGCCGGGCAAGCGGCGTGCCGTCCGCCGCCACCGGCAGGACCGTTCCCGACGTGCCGTCGATGGCCAGCGCGCGGACGCGCGACCGGTCGCCGATTTCCGCCAGCGTCGCCGTCAGCGCCACAACCAGCGCCTGCCACCAGAGGTCGGGCGCGCGACGGTCGTCGCCCAGGTCGCTGAACAGCGCCCTGCCCCCGGCAACGACCTGTCTGTCTGGCGCGATCGCCAGGGCGCGCACGCCGGAGGTGCCGACGTCAATGCCGATGACGACCGATGGACCCTCGGATTTCACAAAGCGCGCGCCCCATGAGACTCTCGTGCCGATGGTAGCACGAGGACGACCGTCCTTGCCGGGAGGGTGACACAGGGACGCCTGCCCCACCGCGCGGCGACGGCGCGGCGGATGCGAGGATCGGCTGTGTGTCTTGAAAGCTGGCTGGGGAACTAGGATTCGAACCTAGACTGGCGGAGTCAGAGTCCGCTGTCCTACCATTAGACGATTCCCCACCGAAGCTCCGGTAATTACAGCGCTTTTCGCGGCGGTTCTGCAAAATCCGGAGCGCCATTCCGGCAAATCAGCTCCGGATCACGGCCTCGATATAGAACGCCGGCGGCGTGCGGTCTACCCCCTCGCCACCCGGGCACCCGGCCTGCGCGCGGGCACCCGAAGCCGTCTCAGGCCGGCTCGGCGTCAAGCACCAGAACGTCGTCCGGCATGAAGCTGACGGTGACCGTTTCGCCGCGCGCCGGCGGCGGGGCGTTCGGGTTGTTGAAGGTGTCGAGCGACATGGCGTTTTCGGCGAAGCGCACACGGATGCGCACGATGGCGCCGAGGAAATTCACCTCGTCGATCTCGCCCTGCATGGTGTTGGCGCCCTCGCCGGCGCTGGTCAGGTAGATCGCCTCGGGTCTCAGCGCGATCGAGCGCACATCCCCCGGGCTGGCATCGGCGACCCCCTTCGTCGTCGCGATCTCCTGACCGTCGACGGCGATGCGTCCGCGTTCGGGATCGACGACCGTGGCATCGAAGATGTTGAGCGTGCCGACGAAAGAGGCGACGAAGCGGGTGCTCGGGTGGTTGTAGATCTCGAACGGCGTGCCGACCTGGTCGGCGATGCCCTGGTGCATGACCACGACCCGGTCGGAGATCGACAGCGCCTCCTCCTGGTCGTGGGTTACGAAGACGGTGGTGATGCCGAGCTTCTGCTGGATCGACTTGATCTCCTCGCGCAGCGCGACGCGGATCTTGGCGTCGAGGGCGGAGAGCGGCTCGTCGAGGAGGAGGACGCGCGGGTGCGGCGCAAGGGCGCGGGCGAGCGCCACGCGCTGCTGCTGGCCGCCGGAGAGCTGGAACGGGTAACGCCCGGCGAGTTCGGGCAGGCCGATGAGCTGCAGCATCTCCTTGACGCGCGCGCGGGTCTCCGAGGCGGGCGTGCCCTGCACCTTGAGGCCAAAGCCGACGTTCTGCGCCACGGTCATGTTGGGGAAGAGCGCATAAGCCTGGAACACCATGCCGATCTTGCGCTGGTTGGGGCGCAGCGCCGTGACATCCTGATCGCCGATCATGATGCTGCCGGAGCTCGGCTGCTCGAAGCCGGCGACCATCCTCAGTATCGTCGTCTTGCCGCAGCCCGAGGGGCCGAGCAGGGAGACGAACTCGCCCTGCGCGATGGACAGGTCGAAATCCTTCACTACCCGGGTCGTGCCGAAGGACTTTTCGAGATGGGAGAGGTCGAGGAACCCCATGGCCCTACTGCTTTACCTGCGTGTGTCTGGAGAGGCGGGTGAAAAGCTGGATGAGCCCCATGCAGCCCCAGGTGATCAGGAAGGCGATCACGGCGAGCGCCGAGGGCTCGTAGGCGTGGTTGCGGCCCATGTCGACCATGTAAGGGCCGAAGGTATCGAGGTTGAGCAGCGCCGCATAGACGTATTCGCCGATGACGATGGCGAAGGTCAGGAAGGCGCCGGAGAGGACGGAGACAAGGACATTGGGCAGGATCACCGTGGTGAGAATGCGCGTCCAGCCGGCGCCGAGGCTCTGGGCGGCCTCGGTGAGCGTGGCGACGTCGATGGTTCTCAGCCCGGTATCGACCGCGCGATACATGTAGGGCAGCGACAGCGCCGCATAGCCGAACAGGATCAGGATGTTGGTGCCGATCCAGCTTCCCGTCAGCGGCAGGATCGAAGAGGTGTTGTAGAGCCGGATATAGCCGAAGACGATGACGATCGGCGGGATGACCAGCGGCAGCAGCGTGATGAATTCGACATAGGGCCGCACGCCCGGCAGCCGCAGGCGGACCCAGTAGGCGGCGGGCACCACAATGAGCACGCCGATGGCGATGGTGAGCAGCGCGAGGATGACCGAATAACCGAAGGTCTGCTGGAACGTCGTGTCGTTGAGCACGACGCGATAGGCCTCGAAGCTCAGCACGCCGCGCTTCATCTTCAGCGAGAACTGGAACGTGCCGAAGAGCGGCAGGAGAAAATAGGTCGCGCCGATGGCGAGGACGATCCAGGAGATGACGCGGCGGCCGATCATCGCATCCACTTCTCCGCCCGCGTGCGCAGCACGATATAGATGACATTGGCGATGCCGGTGATGACGATCATCCCGAAGGCCAGCGCGAAGCCGAGCTGCGGATTGCCGAGGACATCGCCGCGAATCTGCGAGAAGAGCGTGATCGGCACCAGCGTGAAGGCGGGGCCGGCCAACGCATAGGCGGTCGCCACTGCGCCGAAGGCATTGGCGAAGAGGAGCGCGAATGTGCCGAGCAGCGAGGGAAACAGGATCGGCAGGGCGATGTACTGCCAGTATTGGCGCGTGTTGGCGCCGAGGATCGCGGCGGCCTCACGCCACTCCTTCTTCATGCCATCGAGCGCCGGGGTGATGATGAGGACCATCAGCGGGATTTCGAAGAACAGGTAGACGATGACCAAGCCGTAATAGGACAGAAGGTTGAAGCCCATCGCCCTGAGGTTGATGCCGAAGTCGCGCAGGAGGAAGGTGACTATGCCGACGGGACCCAGCGTGGCGATGAAGGCGAAGGCCAGCGGCACGCCGGCGAAATTCGAGGCGACGCCGGAAAAGGTCATGATCGGACCGCGCACCCACTTCGGCAGGTTGCCGAAGACCACGGCGGCGGAGATGGCAAAGCCGACCACGCAGCCGATCAGCGCCGAGGCGAGGCTGATCCTGATCGAGATGGAATAGGCCGCGCGGATGAGGCTGGTGTTGAGGTCGCGGATGTTGGCCAGCGTGAACTGGCCGGCCTCGGTCTGGAAGGCGCCGACGACGATGTAGAGCGTCGGCAGCAGCAGGAACATCAGCGCGAAGACCGCGAAGGGGGCGATGCCGACCCACTTCAGCCAGGGTTGCCGGCTCAGCGGGCGCGGCGATCGTGCGGCGATGCTGGTCGAGACGGATGTCATGCCGGCTTCCGGCCGTGGAGAGCGGGGCCGCCCCGCCCCAAGGCGGGACGGCCCTATGAGAGGAGGCGCCTACTTCGTCACGTTGGCGCCGACGACCGAATCCCAGCCGCCGACCACGGCGTCCTTGCTGGCCGCCTGCTCGTCAAGCGTCGGGAAGACGGCCTTGGCGTAGCCTTCCGGCGGCGGCAGCGCGTCGAGCAGGTTCTGCGGGATCGCGTTGCGCTTGGCCAGATCGTTGAAGCGGATCGGGTGGCAGTAGCCGGCGAGCCAACCGAGCTGGCCCTCATCCGAATAGAGGTACTCCATCCACAGCTTCGCGGCATTGGGATGCGGCGCATAGGCGGAGATCGCCTGGACATAGACGCCAGCGACAACGCCCGACTTGGGCACGACGACATCCATGGGCGGATTGCCCTTGAGGCTGTCCTTCCAGGCCAGCAGATTGTAGTCCCAGGCAATGGTCACCGGGGTCGTGCCCTGGGCGATGGTGCCCGACAGGGCGACGACGGGGACGAAGTTCCCCGACTTGTTCAGTTCGGCGAAGAACTTCAGGCCGGCTTCGCCGGAGGCCTTGCCGGGGGCGGCGCCGGTCGACATGCCGGCGGCCATCACGCCGAGGATCGCCTGGTTGGCCGCGCGCGGGTCACCGGCCAGCGCCACGGCGTTGGCGTATTCCGACTTCATCAGGTCGGACCAGTCGGCCGGCGTATCGGAAACAATGTCCTTGTTCACGCCAAAGGCCATCACGCCGTAGTAGTCGCCGTACCAGTAGCCGTCGGCGTCCTTGGCGCTGTCGGGAATCGTATCCCACACCGAGACCTTGTATGGCTGGATCAGGCCGTCCTTCTTGGCGGACGGGCCGAAGGACAAGCCGACGTCGATCACGTCGGGCGCCTGCGGGCCCATGTTGTTCTCGTTGGCCTTGATCGCCTGGATCTCGTCGCCCGAGCCGGCAGTCGGGTTCAGCTCGTTGATGGTGATGTCGGGGTATTTCTTCTTGAAGCCGGCGATCACGTCGCCATAGCCGCACCAGTCATGCGGGAGCGCGATGGTGGTGAGCTGGCCTTCCTTCTTGGCGGCCGCCACCAGATCGTCCATCGAGGCGGCGAACGCCGTACCGGCCATGGCGCAGAGCGCCAGTGCCGATGCCGAAACCATAAGTGTCCTGGTCATCCTGTTTCCCCATCAGATTTGGATGTCGTGCGCGAGGACTCGCGCCGGAAGTCACTGGGCGCTGCTAGCACCGTCGTCTGACGTTTCCATGTCGGATCAGCCGTCGTCCGGGCCGCTCTGGCGCCATCAAGGTTAGGTCCAAACCATCGTTTCCGCCATACCAATACGCACCGAAAACAATAGTTCGCCGGCTATTTTTCCTTTCAAAAAAAGGCGCCGACCCCGCGGCGAAGAGGTCGGCGCCAAAATTGGCCGGATGGCGCCCGGCCGGGCTACGCGGTTACGCATCGTGACACCGGGAACCGCTCGGCGGCAGGGGCCATTGCCGAGGACCCGGGACGTCAGGAAACCGCAGACACGCGCGGCTGGGCGGTCGATCGGGCGAACTCTCAAGACACCCGTCAACAACCGATTCCACCTCCCTGACGAGGCGTCATTAGCCGGGATACATGACAGATCGATTTCAGATCGACGACAGTCGGAATATCGGCGCGCGCCGTTGCAGGTTATCCACAGGCAAGACCCAACCCGGCGTCAAGGGCCTGCGCTCTCGACCAGGACGAGGCCGGCGACCACCAGCACCGCCGCCAGCCAGCGCATGGCCCCGAAACGTTCGCCGAGCATGACGGCGCCGATGGCGGTGGCGAAGAGGACCGAGCTTTCGCGTACCGCGGCGACGGCGCCGATCGGCGCCACGGTCATCGCCCAGAGGGCTATTCCATAGGCGGCGTAGGTCATCACGCCGCTGGCGACCGTCATCGGCACGCGGTTCTTGAGGCTGAACAGCACAGTCCACCCCCGGCGCAGGATGTGGTCGGTGAGCGTGATCGCCCCGCTGGCGACCAACACCCAGCTGACGTAGGTCTCAGGTGCGCCGCTGACGCGGGCGCCGAGGCCATCGACCAGTGTGTAGCCGGCAATGACGAAGGCGTTGGCAAGCGCACTGCCGATGGCGTTCTGGCGCCTGAGACCGTCAGCCCCCAGCGCCACGATGCCGCCGGCGATGACCGCAACGCCGAACAACACCGGCGCACTTGCCGGCTCGACAAACACGACCGCCACCAGGGTGGTGATCAGTGGCGCCAGGCCGCGCATGATGGGGTAGGCGACCGACAGTTCGCCGTGGCGATAGGCGCGGGCGACGAGCGTGAAATAGGCCAGGTGGATGAAGCCTGAGGCGACAACATAGGGCACCGCCGCGATGGGAAGGCGCGGCAGGAAGGGCAAGAGCACGACGGCGACTGCCGCTCCGCCGACGGCCACGGCAAGCGTTGCAGCTACGCGATCGGGATCGCGCCGCACGAGCGCGTTCCAGCCGGCGTGCAGCATGGCTGCCACCAGCAGGATGGCGAAGACCCAAAGGCTCATGCCCTCTCCCGCGTTGCCATGGCGAAGCGCCAAAGCACGCCACATGCCGGACGGCAACCGAAATGTCGCACGCCGCAGCCAGGACTCGACGGGGAGCCCCGACGATCTGCTAAACTCGACGGGCAGACCCTTCGTTCGGACCATCCCGCCATGCATCCTCCCCTCGCCGGCCTGTGGCCGCCGGCCTCGACCCCTTTCACCGCGGACGGCGCGATCGACGAGAAACGTCTGATCCGCCATTGCCGCGGCATGCTCGACGACGGCGCCGCCGGCCTTGCCGTGCTCGGCACGACCAGCGAGGCGAATTCGCTGACGCTCACCGAGCGTCGGCGGGTGATCGACGCGCTGGTCGAGGACGGGGTCGCACCGGGCCAGCTTCTGCCCGGCACCGGCGCCGCGGCCATCGACGACGCGGTGGCGCTTTCCCGCCATTGCGGTGAACTCGGCTGCGCCGGCGTGCTGCTGCTGCCGCCGTTCTACTACAAGGAAGTCTCGGACGACGGCCTGTTCGCCTTCGTCGCCGCCGTCATCGAGCGGTGCGGGCCGAAGGTGCCGCGCATCATGCTCTATCACTTTCCGCGCATGGCAGCCGTCGGCTGGTCGATCGAACTCACCGGCCGCCTGATCGCGGCGTTTCCCGGCGTCGTTTCCGGCATGAAGGATTCCTCCGGCGATGCGAAGCACACCAAGGCGGTGATCGACGCCTTTCCGGATTTTGCCGTGTTTCCCGGCTCGGAGCTCTATCTGCTCGAGGCACTGCAATGGGGCGCACGCGGCTGCATCTCAGCGACCGCCAACGTCAATGCGCGCGCCATCGCGGCGCTGATCGCCAGCAAGGACGCGCCCGACGCGCCCGCCCGGCAGGCGGCGCTCGTGGCGGTGCGCAATTCCTTCGCCGATTTCCCGACGGTCGCCGCGGTGAAGACCATCAAGGCCGCCGTTGCCGGCGACGAAAGCTGGCTCACCGTGCGCCCGCCGTTGACGCCGCTCAGCACAGAGGATCGGCAGACCCTGCTGGCCAGGCCGGCGGTGGCCGAACTGGTGAAGAGCGCGGGCGGATAAGGGAGCGCTCGGCTTCGCATCCCCTCTTCACCGTCATCCTCCGCCGAGCGAAGCGAGAGCGGAGGATCGCGCGCTGCAAGCACAGCACATCGCCGGAATGCTGCGGCGATGACGGAGGACCGAGCGCAGAACGGCTTCACGCCGGCTTGTGGTGGGCGTGCCAGTGCCAGGCGATGTCGATGCGGCGCGGCAGCCAGACCTTGTCCTTCGACTGGACATAATCGAGAAAGCGGGCAAGGGCGGCGGCGCGGCTCGGGCGGCCGACGAGGCGGCAGTGCAGCCCGACCGACATCATCTTCGGCGCGCCCTTCTCGCCCTCCGCCCAGAGATAATCGAAGCCGTCCTTGAGATAGGTGAAGAACTGGTCGCCCGAGTTGAAGCCCTGCGGACTGGCGAAGCGCATGTCGTTGGCGTCGAGCGTGTAGGGGATGAGCAGGAAGGGGCCGTGCGGGCCGTCGATCCAGTAGGGCAGATCGTCGGAATAGACGTCCGAACAATAGACGAAGCCACCCTCCTCCGCCGACAGCTTGATCGAATGGACCGAGGACCGGCCGGTATAGATGCCGAGCGGACGCGCGCCGGTGACTTCCTCGTGGATGCGGATCGCCTCCTTCAGATGCGCGCGCTCGGCCTCCTCGGTGTAGTCCTTGTAGTCGATCCATTTGAGGCCGTGGCTGGCGATCTCCCAGTCGGCCTCCTTCATGGCGGCGACCGCCTCCGGGTTGCGGGCAAGCGCCAGCGCCACGCCATAGACCGTGGGGCGGATGCCGCGCTCGGTGAACATGCGCCACAGGCGCCAGAAGCCGGCGCGCGAGCCGTATTCGTAGATCGACTCCATGTTCATGTGGCGCATGCCCGGCCAGGGCTGGGCGCCGACGATCTCCGACAGGAAGGCCTCCGATGCCGCGTCGCCGTGCAGGATGTTGTTCTCGCCGCCCTCCTCGTAATTGACGACGAACTGAACGGCGACATTGGCGCCCTCCGGCCACTCAGGGTCGGGCGGATTACGCCCGTAGCCGATCATGTCGCGCGGATAGGGTTCGGTCATGGGGCACCTCTGGCGGGAGATTCCGGTGAATTTGGCAAGTGTTATCGCCGGATGTTGAGATAATGATTCGCCTCGGCAGGCGGCGGCGCAAATCAGTTTCTTAATCCATCGTTAACGTTCGATGTTCAACCTTCCCGACAGTCTCACCATGATTCACTCTTACCGGGCGGCGACCCCATGAGCAGGTCCAAGAGGAATAAAGGGACGAAGACGGCAGAGCACCTGGCCCATGAGGCCGAACTCGACGCACAGATTGCACGCATGCGCGAGATGCTCAAGCTGATGGCGTCAGGCAGCAGCGCGATGGCGCTCGGCGCCATGCGCCAGGCCTTTCCGGATGTGCCCCTGAGCGAACGGGTTCGGGCGCTCAAGTCCTATCGCTAGGGTCTTCCGCCCTCTCAACCCTTGCCACTTCCCGCAGCGGACTCGCTCGCCCCGTTCTCGGCGCGCTGGTGCCGCTGGTAGGACCGCCACGACAGCGGCAGGCAGGCGAGATAGCAGAGCGTCAGCACCGTCATCGTCTCCCACGGAAAGCTGGCGAGGAACGCGACGATCAGGATGGCCGAGACGAACAGCGGCGTGACCAGTTCGCGCGCGATGCGCCGGCCGATGAGCTTGCCCGACCAGGTGGGTAGCTTCGACACCATCAGCAGACCGATGGCTATCGTGTAGACGAAGACCACCGGCGCGGTGAGGAAGCCGTGCGGGATGGCGACGAATTCGACATAGACAGGCAGGAGCACGATCATTGCGCCGGCGGGCGCCGGCACGCCGACGAAGAAGCTGGCGTGCCAGTCGGGTTTGTCGGGCGCATCGAGGGCGACGTTGAAACGGGCGAGCCGCAACGCCGCGCACAGCGTGAATACCAGCGCCGCCATCCAGCCGACCGAACGCATTTCGCCGAGCGCCCAGACATAGAGCAGGATAACCGGCGCCACGCCGAAATTGAGGAAATCCGTGATCGAATCGAGTTCCGCGCCGAAGCGCGAGGTCGATTTGAGGAAGCGCGCCATGCGCCCGTCGATGCCGTCGAGCGCCGCGGCGACGGCGATCAGCGCCACCGCCAGCTCGAACTTGTGCTCGATCGACATGCGGATGGAGGTGAGGCCCGTGCACAGCGCCACCAGCGTCACCAGATTGGGCAGAACCAGTCTGATCGGCACTTGCGGCAAGGGCGGCAGGCGGCGCTTGCTGCGCTCTGGGTCGTCCGGATCGAAGGGCTGGAACAGCGACATGGGACGCGATCTCGGGAACCTCAGTCGATACGGACGCGGCGCTCGGCCGTCGGCTCGCCGAAACGGGCGATGACCGTCTCGCCGGCGATCGCCCACTGTCCTTCGGCGACCTGCACATTGACGGCGAGCGGCAGGTAGACGTCGAGGCGCGAGCCGAAACGGATCAGGCCGATGCGCTGGCCGGCCGAGAGGTCCTCCCCCTCGGCGACGAAGCAACTGATGCGCCGGGCGACGAGGCCGGCGATCTGGACGACGCCGACCGGCCCATGCGCGGTTTCGAGGACGATGCCGTTGCGCTCATTGCCCTCGCTCGCCTTGTCGAGTTCGGCATTGATGAACTTGCCGGGCGTATAGACGATGCGCGTGACCGAACCCGGCAGCGGCGCCCGGTTCACGTGGCAGTCGAACACGCTCATGAAGATCGATACGCGCCGGCGGCTCTGCTCGCCGAGGCCCAGCTCCTTGGGCGCCACGCCAATGGCAACCGCCGAGACGCGGCCGTCAGCCGGGCTGACGACGATATCGGGATCGAGCGGGGTGACGCGCGCCGGATCGCGGAAGAAATAGACGCACCAGGCGGTGAGGATGAGGAAGATCCAGAAGATCGGCTGCCAGAACCAGCCGAAGAACAGGGCGATGAACGCCAGGATGGCGATAAACGGCAGGCCCTCGCGCCGGATCGGCACGAGCATGCTCCTCACTGAATCGAAGATGGATTCCATGGCCATTTCCTGCCGCGTTGGACGCCTAGAAAGCACGGAACAGCGGCCAAGGAAAGCTGGGCAGGGGCTCTTCGATCCCGGCAAGACTGCCGACCGGGCCCCCTACTCCGCCGGTTCGATCTCGGCGTCGATGGCGCGCGGCCTGGCGTGGTCGATGGCCTCCGCCTCCCGGGCCGCACGCAACGCCTCTTCCGCCTCGGTCGCCTGGCGCTGGCGGTTCCACATGGAGGCGTAGAGGCCGTCCGCGGCGAGCAGTTCCCGGTGGGTACCGCGCTCGACGATGATGCCGTCGTCGAGGACGATGATCTCGTCGGCGTTGACGATGGTCGACAGACGGTGGGCGATGACCAGTGTCGTGCGGTCGCGCGAGACGCGATCGAGCGCCGCCTGGATCTCGCGCTCGGTGTGGATGTCGAGCGCCGACGTCGCCTCGTCGAGAATGAGAATCGGCGGGCCCTTCAGGACCGTGCGGGCGATGGCGACACGCTGCTTCTCGCCGCCGGAGAGTTTCAGGCCGCGTTCGCCGACCTCGGTGCCGTAGCCGTCAGGCAGGCTGGCGATGAAATCGGCGATCTGCGCCGTCTCTGCCGCGGCGCGGACCTCCTCCTCGGTGGCGTCGGGGCGGCCGTAGCGGATGTTGTAGGCAATCGTGTCGTTGAAGAGCACCGTATCCTGGGGAACCATGCCGATGGAACCGCGCAGGGACTCCTGCGTCACGTCGCGGATGTCCTGTCCGTCGACGGTAATGCGCCCGCCGGTCACCTCGTAGAAGCGGAAAAGCAGCCGCGAGACGGTCGACTTGCCGGCGCCCGACGGCCCGACGATGGCGACGGTACGTCCCGGCGGCACGGCGAAGCTGATGCCCTTCAGGATCGGCCGCGAGGCGTCGTAATGGAAGGTGACATCCTCGAAGCGCACGGCGCTGCCGTCGACGACGAGCGACTTGGCACCCGGCCTGTCGACGATCTCGGGGGCCACGTTGAGCAGGTCGAACATGGCCTCGATATCGATCAGGCCCTGCTTGATCTCGCGATAGACCGTGCCGATGAAATTGAGCGGGATGGCGAGTTGCACGAGCAACGCGTTGATCAGCACGAAATCGCCGATGGTCTGCTCGCCGTGCATCACGGCGAGGCCCGACATGACCATGCAGATCGTCATGCCCGCGGTGAAGATGACGACCTGGCCGATGTTGAGCCAGGCGAGCGACGTCCAGATGCGGATCGCTGCCTTTTCGTAGCGCGCCATGGCGCGGTCGTAGCGACCGGCCTCCATGCGCTCGTTGCCGAAATACTTGACGGTCTCGAAATTGAGTAGCGAGTCGATCGCCTTGGAATGGGCGTCCTGGTCGGAATCGTTCATCGCCCGGCGGATCTGGATGCGCCAGTTCGAGGCCCTGACCGTGAACCAGATGTACAGAACGACCGTGACGGCGATGACGACGAGGTATTTCCAGTCGAACTGGTAGGCGATGACGACCGCGGCGAAGCCGAACTCCAGGAATGTCGGCAGCGTGTTGAGGATGGTGAAGCGGACGACGATCTCGATGCCGTTGATGCCGCGCTCGATGATGCGCGACAGGCCGCCGGTGCGC
This sequence comes from uncultured Alphaproteobacteria bacterium, assembly GCA_963730325.1. Classification (GTDB taxonomy): domain Bacteria; phylum Pseudomonadota; class Alphaproteobacteria; order Rhizobiales; family Kaistiaceae; genus CAVSRC01. Next base: position 29,061 of record CAVSRC010000016.1, read on the forward strand.
CGCTGCAGGTGATAACGCAGCGACAGATCGTGCATGTGCACGAAGGTCTTGTAGGCGAGATTGCGCACCGCATGCTGGCCGACGCGGGCGAAGAGCGCGTCGCGCAGGTTGTTGAACACGTTCATCAGGATGCGGCCGACGCCGTTGGCGACGACCAGCATGATGGGAACGGCGAGAAGCGCCGCGAGGCCGACGGTGAGCGTGCCGCCGCTGCCGGCGGCAGGCGGCGTGGTGAGCGCGTCGGTCGCCCATTTATAGGTGAAGGGCACCAGCACGGTAACGAGCTTGGCGGCGACCAGCACGCCGAGCGCAAGGACTACCCGAAGTTTCAGGTCCGGCCGCTCGCTCGGCCACATATAGGGCCACAGGTCGCGCAGTGTTGCGAACATGGATTTCTGCATGGCGGTGGCCGCCGACGGCGCGGATTTGGCGCTGGGCCGCCTCATGGCACCGGCCTTTCACCGTCGAGATGCGCCATCGCCGCGACGACGGAGGCCAGCGCCTCACGATCGAGGCAATAGCAGGATCGCAGTCCGGAAATATCGCCGTGGATGAGGCCGGCCTCGCGCAGCACCTTCAGATGCTGGGAGACCGTCGACTGGGCGAGCGGCAATCCGCTGACGATATCGCCGCAGCGGCAGCCGTCGCCGCCGGTTTTCAGGAGGGCGCGGACGATGCGCAAGCGTGCCGGATGGGCCAGCGCCTTGATGCGCCGGGCGAGAACCCGATCCTCGTCGTCAAAGGCCATCCCGGCTCCATCGTAAAATTACGATGGGCCCCAAATAGCGCCCATAGCTTGGAATGCAAGGTCTTTTCGCACAAGCTCCACAGAGCGGACAAGCTTTCGCCCGTTCCCTGAGGCCTCTTTCCCTGCGGCTACACCCCTAGACCACACGAAAGGACACAGATGAACTCGCCCAGCCCCGTTAGGAATGCCGCTGTCGCCGCCCTCGGCCTGCTCGCCGTCAGCTTCGCGGCCCTGCCCGCCTCAGCCCAGACGAACGGTGATTTCGTCGGCCAATGGTACTGCAAGTACAGCATGCAGCCGTTCAGCGGCAATGCGATGGACAAGCACTACTGGGAGTTCCAGCTCGCGCTCTATGAGAACGCCAGCTACGAGATGCAGGGATTCTACTACAATCCCGTCGTCGGGCAGGTTCCCGTCCAGGGCCAAGGCCAGTGGGAGATGACCCAGGAAGGCAATATCAGCGTCAATGGACAGCTGTTACGCCAGGGTTCCGGCTTGCAGCCCTTCCAGATGCTCCTTAAGCCGGCCGACGCCCGGAACCTCTACCTCCAGTTCCGCGGCAACACCCACATGACCAACATCACCTGCCAGCGCTAGAGCCGCGGGTCCTCCGCCCACCTCTGTTCCGGCTAGTTCTTCGCCACGTCCGGGCTGACCGGCATGATGAAGACCTGGCCGGGGTAGATCCAATGCGGATTGCGGATCTGGTCCTTGTTCGCCTGGTAGAGCGTCGACCAGGTGATCCCCCGCCCCCAGGTGTTGCGGGCGATGCGCCACAGGTTGTCGCCCCTCTTGATGATGACGGTACGGACCTGAGGCAACTGACCGGACGTATCCGCACCGGAGGCGGCGCCGGTGTCACCGGACGCCTTGAGGTTGGCAACCTCGATCTCGCGCTCGAAGGGCACCTCGGCACGGGCCACTACGGTTCCATCCGCGCCGGAGAGCTGGTCGGCGCGCACATGATAGCTGCCCGGGGCGACTTCGTGATGGGTCTCCACCAGCCAGGTCCCGGACGGCGACGGTTTGGCCTCGCCTAGCGGCTGATCGTTGAGATAGACGCGTACCGTCTCGCCGGTGTTGGCCGTGCCGGCAACAAAGAGCGTACCGGCCGTATCGGCTTCCACGGCCGATACGGTGACCCCCGGCGTCGGCGGAGCCGGTTCGGCCGGCGGTGGCGCCTCGGCGACGGGCGTCTCTGCGGGTTGTCCGGCAGGTGCCTTCTCGGCGGTTCCTGGCGCTGCGGGCGCCGGCTCGGCGGTGCCGGGCTCGGGGGCAGCGGCCTCGCCCATGTTCGCTGTCTCGGGCGCCGACGGCGCGGCTGCCGATTCGCCGCCCGCCGACGGCGCGGCGGAGGCCACCTGCTCTCCGCCGGGTGCGGCGGGTGTCCCGCTGCCCTTCGGCAGTTCGAACACGCGGCTCGGCGCATTCGGCGAATTCAGCACCACCAGAACGTCCTTCGAGCCGGGCTCGGGCACCTCAACCGCGACGCGCTCGTCGGAGAGCGTCGACACCCCACCGTCCTTCGTGGTCGTGCGGACGGCGAGGTCGTGGGTGCCCGGCTGCAAGGCATTGTCGAGCGCCATGGCCCATTCGCCGCGATCGTTGGCGGTGGCGGTGGCAATGGCGGCAGCGCCGTCGAGCACCTCGACCTTGGATTCGGGCGCGGCCTGTCCGGCGACCACCGTCTCGCCCGAGGGCTCGACGCGCACCACGTCGAAGGACGGGACGACCGGCTCCGGCGCGGCCATGGCCGGGGCGGCGGGCTCTTGAGGCGCCGCAGCGGTCGGCGGCGGCTCGGCGGTGGCAACCTGCTGCTCGCCAGCCGGTGCCGGGGCTTCTGCAGACGGCTCGGCCTTGGCCTGGTCTGCCGGCGGGGCGCCGGTTGCCGGTGCTGGCGCTGCCGGCGTCTCGGTTGCCGGGGCGGCGGCCATCTGGTTGTCGTCGGCCGCCATGGGCGCGGCGGGCGTCTCCGTGGTCGGGGCGGCGGCCATCTGGCCGTCGTCGGCCGCCATCGGCGCGGCGGGCGTCTCGGTGGTCGGGGCGGCGGCCATCTGGCCGTCGTCGGCCGCCATCGGCGCGGCGGGCGTCTCGGTGGTCGGGGCGGCAGCCATCTGGCCGTTATCGGCAGCGGGCGCCGCGGCCTCCGCCGTTGGCGCCTCGGCCATCTTCTGTTCGGTAGCGGCCGGAGCCGGCGGATTGGCCGTAGCATCCGCCATATCGCCGCCGGCCGGTGCCGGGGATTCGGTGGCAGCCGCCGGCGGATTCGCCGGGGCCTCGGCCATCGTGTCGTCGGCAGCGGACGGCGCCTCGGCCGCTGTGTCGCCGGCGGCGGGCGCCGGTTCCGCTTCGGTCAGCGCGGCTGGCGGAACGATCGGCTGGTCGCCGGGCGGCCCCATATCGTCGGATTCGGGCGGATTGCCGAGCAACGTTTCCTTCGGCTGGAGCTGGCCCAGCTCGTAATAGACCAGCCCGCCAACCATCAGGATGGCGACGACGAATACGATGAGACCGCTCAGTCGGCTATTCTTCATATGACACCCGATTAGGCGGCAGCGCGCCCAGGCAACTGTAGGGCCGGGCCGCGGGAGCCACAAGGTTCGTCACCGGCATTTGCACCATGCTTGACGGGCGACCTTGTGCGATGCAACACAGCCTTATGGCCGAATTGAGAAGCATCTGCGTCTATTGCGGCGCCAATACAGGCGCGCGGCCGGACTATGCCCAGGCTGCCGAGGCGCTCGGCCGCGCCATCGCCGAATTGGGCACGCGGCTGGTCTATGGCGGTGGCGCCGTCGGCCTGATGGGCATCCTGGCCCGCGCGGCGATGGCGGCCGGAGGGCAGGTCACCGGCATCATTCCGCAGTTCCTCAAGGACCGCGAGCTGATGCTGCGCGAGGTGAACGATCTCATCGTCACCGCCGACATGCACGAGCGCAAGCGGCTGATGTTCGACCGCGCCGACGCCTTCGTGGCGCTGCCCGGCGGCATCGGGACGCTGGAAGAAGTGGTCGAGATGATGACCTGGGCGCAGCTCGACCAGCACGTCAAGCCGGTGCTGATCCTCAATCTCGACGGCTTCTACGACCCGCTGGTCGCGCTGTTCCGGCGGATGAACGAGGAAGGTTTCCTGCACAAGGGATTTGCCGGCGGCCGCGACGACCTGCCGGTGACCTTCGTCGATACGGTCGACCAGGTGATCCCGACCATCCGCGCGGAACTCGCCAGGACGCCACAAGCGGAGCTGGAAGCCGGCGACGGCGCACGGCTGATGTGAGCCCCTCGTGACGTTCCGTTCGCGCGCCGGGCGCTACGTCGCCCTTTTCCGCTGATCCTTTTTGCCGGCGACAACTTCAATCAGCGTCATCGCGAGGAATCCCGCGATCAGATTGAGCACCAGGAGCACGATCAGCGGCACCGTGGGATCGTTCATGTGCGCGACGTATCCCAGGATCGCAGAGCCGGTGATGGCGAAGATTCCGCCCAGAACATCGCTGATGGCTACCAGTCCAGGGCGTTCCTTCCCGGACGTCATGCCGATGAGGTACAGGTTGGCGCAGGAGCCTGCACCGCTTGAGCCGACGGCCAGAAGGAAGACCACGATCCCGTACAGCCAGATCTGTGTGACCAGGCCCGTGAAATCGAGAACGAGCGCGAATGCGGCGGATGAAGCGGCGATGAAGGTGCCGAGAATGATGACGAGCTTGTTCGATTTCGTGGCGAGCTTCGCCCAGAGCGGGGCGCTGACGGCGATACCCGCGCTTGCCGCGATCACGAGAATGGAAAGCCCGTGCGGTGTGTGCGTGTGATAGCTCGCCGCATGGATGGTGTAGAACGGCATCGCCAGGGCCACCGACAGGAACAGAATGCGTGTAAGCATATAGCGGCGGAACCACGGGTATCCGATGCCGGTCCGGAGCCCCTCCGTAAGTTCCAGCCAAAGATGCCTCCTCTGCAGGCCCCTGAGCACATTGATCCGATCTCGGTCCTGATGATCGCCTATGCCAAAGGCATGATCCGGGCTGTCGGCATGCCCAGGCGGCTGGAGCGATTCCGTATCCCGCTCGCCCTCTTCCGCGATCAGGCGCAGGCCGATAATCGTGACGCCGCCAGCAACCATTGCGGCGATGCCCATCCAAAGAACGACGACGTGCCTGTGCAGCGTCGTGTCAGCGGCCAACAGGTCCCGGGTCAGCCCGGCGACCAGAATGGCGACCGTGCAGGAGATCATCGTCTGCGAGAATGAGAACCAACCCCGTTTCTCGGATGGGACGACGGCGCCGATGAGCTGGGCGTAGCCGACGTTCTTTATCCCTCTGCAGAGCCCCAGGATGACCGCTGCAGTGAGAAAGACCGCGACCACCACCGTGCGAGGCGCTCCATCCGAAATAAGCGCGACGGTCGCGAGCGTTGCCGCTGCCAGGATCATCGGTCCGAAGATCGAAAGCTTGGCGCGCCGGGATTGCTTCAGGAATGGTGCGATCAGCAATTCAGACGACAGCTGCGCCGCCATCCTCAGGGGCAGCACGAGCCCCACGAAGAAGACCGGCGCACCGAGTGCCAGATAGAGGAACGGCAGGACGAGCGTGGCGCTGGTCAGTTGCCCGGCGATCGACAGCGCGATCGCCGACGAGAGGGCAAGCGAGTAGTTCCATCGGAGATACCGGTCGCCAGCTTGCGACGACCCTGCCGCCAGATCCGCCATCATCGCCCGTCGTCGTTCTGAGCTGTTCGGACAATACAGCTATCGCGTGCATGATCCAAAGCGGCCGCGATCCGGCGTAACGATCCGGTTCCCCGCCCTCAAACAGGTTGGGCGAAGGCTTAAGTCCCTCAGGCGAGGACCAAGTTCAGGCCGGCTCCACACCAGCCTTGAGCAGCTTGTAGACAATCGAATCGTAGAGCGCCTCGAAGGAGGCATCGACGACGTTCTCCGACACGCCGACGGTGAACCACGAATCGCCGGACGAATCGCTCGATTCGATGAGCACGCGGGTGACCGCCTCGGTGCCGCCATTGAGGATACGCACCTTGTAGTCGACCAGTTCGAGGTCGCCGATGACGGTACGATAGACGCCGAGGTCCTTGCGCAGCGCGCGGTCGAGGGCGTTCACCGGGCCGTTGCCTTCGGCAACCGTGAGCAGCTTTTCGCCGCCGACGACGATCTTGACCACCGCTTCGGAGACGGTGACCAGCTTGCCCAGCGCATTGTGGCGGCGCTCGACCGAGACGCGGAAGCCTTCGACGTCGAAATAGTCGGCGACGCTACCGAGAATGCGCCGCGCCAGCAGCTCGAAAGAGGCATTGGCGCCCTCATAGGAGTAGCCGATCGCCTCGCGCTCCTTGACCTCGCGCAGCAGCGTATCGAGGCGCTGGTCGTCCTTTTTTACCTCAATACCCATGCGGGCGAGTTCGGCCAGAACGTTGGACTTGCCGCCCTGATCGGACACCAGGATGTGGCGGCGGTTGCCGACCGCGTCGGGCACGACGTGCTCGTAGGTCTTCGGGTCCTTGGCGATGGCCGAGGCGTGAATGCCGGCCTTGGTGGCGAAGGCGCTGGCGCCGACATAGGGCGCCTGCCGGTTGGGGGCGCGGTTAAGCAACTCGTCGAAGCGGTGGGCGAGCGCGGTGAGGCCGCCGAGCCCCTCCATGGTGACACCGGTCTCGAAGCGCTCGGCATAGGCGGGCTTGAGCAGCAGTGTCGGGATCAGCGACATCATGCTGGCATTGCCGCAGCGCTCGCCGATGCCGTTGAGCGTGCCCTGGATCTGGCGGGCGCCAGCGCGCACGGCGGCCAGCGAATTGGCCACCGCCTGCTCGGTGTCGTTATGGGCGTGAATGCCGATGTGATCACCGGGCACCACCTTCACCACCGCGGCGACGATTGCCTCGACCTCCTCGGGCAGGGTGCCGCCATTGGTGTCGCAGAGCACCACCCAGCGGGCGCCGGATTCATAAGCGGCCTTGGCGCAGGCAAGCGCGTATTCCGGATTGGCCTTGTAGCCGTCGAAGAAATGCTCGGCGTCGAGCAGCACCTCCCTGCCCGCCTCCTTCGCCGCGGCCACCGACTGGCGGATGCCGTCGAGGTTCTCCTCTTGCGTTGCGCCGAGGGCGACGCGGACGTGATAGTCCCAGGTCTTGGCGACGAAGCAGATGGCGTCGGCGCTGGCCTCGATAAGGGCGCGCACGCCGGGATCGTTCGAGATGCTCACCCCTGCCCGCTTGGTCATGCCGAAGGCGGTAAAGGCTGCGCGGTTGGTGCGCTTGGCTTCGAAGAAGGCGGTATCGGTCGGGTTGGCGCCGGGATAGCCGCCCTCGACATAGTCGATGCCCAGCTCATCCAGCAGGCCGGCGATGAGGATCTTGTCCTCGAGCGTGAAGTCGATGCCGTTGGTCTGGGCACCGTCGCGCAGCGTGGTGTCGAAGAGATACAATCGTTCCTTACTCATCGTTCCATTCCTTGGCGCGCGACGGTTCTTGTTTGTCTTGTCCGTCCTCGGCGCGCAGCGCCCGCGGGCGGACGGGCGCGCAGCGTGGTGTCGAACAGATAGAGACGCTCTTTTGTCGTCATGGCGCGTGCTCAGGCCGCTGGCGGCCACTCCCTGGTGTCGTGATCCGGGTGCTGATGGTTGGTGCGGGCGATGGAGGCGGCCTTTTCAGGCACGTCTTCCTCGGTGGTCTGCTCGCCGGGCAGCGCGGCCAGCGCGGCGAAATAGGGCAGCCGCGCCTCGATGCCGTATTGACGCTCCGGAACGACTTTCGCCGGTTCGTCGAGGGAACCGATCGACACGCAGATGTCCGTGTCGTCCTCGTCCTGGATGGTCAGCGGCGTGCCGCAGGCGCGGCAGAAGCCGCGCTCGGAGACGTCCGAACTGCGGAAGATCGACAGTTCGCCGCGGGTGATTTCAAAGGCCGCGACGGAGACATGGAAGAACGGCGCGAAGAAGGAGCCGAAGGCCTTCTGGCACATGCGGCAATGGCAGATGTGCGGATTCACCGGCGGCTCATGCAGGGCGTAACGGATGGCGCCGCACTGGCAGCCGCCGGTCATGCGGAACGCGGTCATTGCGGAAACCCTCCGGCTGGCGGCCACGCCTCGGTGTCGTGGTCGGGATGCTGGTGGCTGACGATGGCGGCCTTGAATGCCTCCGGGCCGGGCTCGGCTTGCGCGTCGCGGAAGGGCAGCGCCGACAGGCCATCGACGAAGGAGAGCCTGTCGGCGGGATTGGCCTGGATCGCCGGGGCGGCGCGCTCCGGCTCGTCGAAGGCGCCGATCGCCAGTTCGATGCCGCCTTCATATTCATAGGTGAGCGGCGTGCCGCAAGCGGCACAGAAGCCGCGGCGCACCTTGTTGGAGCTCTGGAAATGCTTTGGTGCGCCGCGTGTCCACACGAGATCGTGGGCCGTCACCAGCGGCCCGTAGAAGCCTCCGAAGGCCTTCTGGCACATGCGGCAATGGCAGATCGAGCCGCGCCCGAGGCGCGCGACCCGGAAACGCACTGCGCCGCACTGACAGCCGCCGGTCAGAGGCCCCTGGCTCATCGCTTCGTCTTCCGTCCGCGGCCAACCGGCTTGCGCACGACCGTCTTCTTGGCCGGCCGGCGCACCGCGGCCTTCTTGGCCGGCAGTTTCTTTTTGGCGACCTTCCTGGCGACCTTGCGCGCCGGCTTCTTCGCCGCTGCCTTCCTGGCAGCCTTCTTCGCCGCCTTCCTGCGCTTCGGCGCCGCGGCCACGCGGGCAGCCGCGTTCATCTCGGCAAGCGAAGCGTGGCAAACGGCCTCGATATTGTGGCCGTCGGGATCGAGCACGAAGGCGCCGTAATAGTTGGCGTGGTAGTGCAGGCGGAGGCCCGGCGCGCCGTTGTCGGTTCCGCCGGCCTGCATGGCGGCGGCGTAGAACTCGTCAACCTGGTCGCGCGTTTCGGCGCGGAAGGCGACATGCAGGTGCGGCGCGGTCTTCTCGCCGGTGGAGATCCAGAAGAACGGCTTGCCGGCAACGCCGAGCCCGGCCATGGCGAAGGGGCCGACGGCGCCGTAGGGGAACTCCATGATGACGCCGCCGCCGAGCGGCTTCAGCGCCGCGACGTAAAAGGCCTTGGCACGCTCAAAGTCGGATACGCTCAGTCCCATGTGGTCGATTTCAATGGTCATCGCTTCACCTCCCAGGTGGTCACGAGTTCACCGGTTGCGGGGTCCTTCGAATCCTTGAGCGCGATGCCCATGGCATCGAGCTCGGCACGAATGCGGTCTGCTTCTGCGTAGTTCTTCTCTTTGCGCGCGGCGGCGCGGGCGGCGATGAGTTCGCCTCGGACTGCTCGACCGTGACTCATCCGTCGACTGATCTTCCGTATCGGACGCCAACACGCGCTGAGTGCCGAGAAGTGCGCATCGACGCTCAATAGACCGTTCGTCATATCACCGCCCTGGCTCAGCGCATGGAGTTCCGTGCAATCGGCGTGCGGTGTGTTGAGATCGTCTTCAAGCATGGCCTCCACGACCGACGGTCGCGATCTCTCCTGTCGTCCTTGGCACCGCTTCGACCGTCAATGAAGACCAGTCGTCAGAATTCCTCGGCTCTCCTCGAGCGCCTGACAGCGTCCAATCGATCGGCTGGCGGTAGTGCGTCATGAGCATGCGCGAGACGGACGACCTCGCCGGGCCAATCGTCGTGCAGCAGCTCCCGGATGGTCACGAAGTTGCCGAGCGACTTCGACATCTTCTCGCCCTCGACCTGCAGGAAGCCGTTGTGCAGCCAATAGCGCGCCATCAGCGGCGTGCCGTGGGCGCAGCGCGACTGGGCGATCTCGTTCTCATGATGCGGGAAGACGAGGTCGATGCCGCCGCCGTGGATGTCGAATTCATGCGGATGGGCGCGGCCCTCCGGCGAGAGCTCCGCCTTCACCTCCTCCCACAGCCACCTGTCGGACATCGCCGAGCATTCGAGGTGCCAGCCGGGACGGCCGGGCGTCGCGATGCCGGCGGGCGACGGCCAGGCTGGCTCGCCGGGCTTGGACGGCTTCCACAGGACGAAGTCCATCGGGTCCTGTTTGTAGGGCGCCACCTCGACGCGGGCACCGGCGACCATCTCGTCGAGCGTGCGGTTGGAGAGCCTGCCGTAATCGGCCATTTTCGCGACGCGGAAGAGCACGTGGCCCTCGGCCGCATAGGCGTAGCCCTTGGCGATGAGCGCCTCGATCATCGCCTTCATCTCGTCGATGTGCTGGGTGGCGCGCGGCTCGACGGTTGGCGGCAGGCAGCCGAGCGCCGCCACGTCCTCATGGAACTGCGTCTCGGTCTTCTCGGTGACCTTGCGGATCGCGTCGTTCAGCGGCAGATCGGGGTATTCCTCGGCCGCGCGCACGATGATCTTGTCGTCGACGTCGGTGATGTTGCGGACATAGGTGACGTGCTCCGGCCCGTAGAGATGGCGGAGCAGGCGGAACAGAACGTCGAAGACGATCAGCGGCCGCGCATTGCCGATATGGGCGAAGTCATAGACCGTCGGCCCGCAGACATACATACGCACATTGGCGGGGTCGATCGGGACGAAGTCCTCCTTCGTCCGGCTCAGCGTGTTGTGCAGCCTCAGGCCCATGGTCAAACGTCATCCCTCGACCGCCGGCCGGGGGATCGTCTCGTCTTCAGGTGGGCAAAGAGAGGACGGCCTCAGCCAGCGCAATGCTAGCCGGTAATAATCCCGCAGATGCAAATGGCGCATGAATGCGCGGTCATCCTCATGGGCGCTTGCATTGACGCATTTGGGCGCAAAGGTCAAGCCGCCGCTGCCGCCGGGCCGGCGTTCAACTCGGCGCGACCGGCGACCCGCGAGCCCTTGGCGCGCCTGGCTTTCCCGGGCGCGGACAGGCGCGGCGCAACATCGCAGGCGCGTCCCTCTCCCCGGGCGGCGTCGGCCCCCTAGTTTTCGTGGCGGCTGGTGGGGCGACACTTGAACGGAGCCTGAAATGAAAATCCGTGTCACCGCTTTGCTCGCCCTCGCCGCCATGGTGGCCGCGCCCGCCATCGCCTCCGCCGCAACCATGCGCGACAACGATACGGCCTCCCGCATGTCGATCGCCTATCCGACCGTCGTCGTCCCGCGCGACGGCGACGTCACGGCGATCGAGCAGAACGCCGAGCATGCGTACCTCGCCAATGCGTGCCCGACGGTGCTGAAGCAGCCGGGCAGCTATTCCGCCGTGCTCGACCGCTTCTGCCGGGAGTTCCACGGCTAGAGACGCTTCAAGGAGAGGCCGGCGTTCGGGCGCCGCCTTGACCGGCGCCGGGAGCTGCCTGCCCCACCCTTGCCCCGAACGGCGGCTATGGCCTACCCAATAGCCATGGCCGCCACCGCCCGCATTGCCGTCGCCCTTTTCCTGCTCGTCGCCGGCCTCACCTCTGCCGGCGCCGAGACGCCCTACCGCACGCGCGTGGAAGCCGAGTTCCAGGCGTGGCTCGTCTCCGACATCTGGCCGGAGGCGAAGGCCGCTGGCGTATCGCGGGCGACCTTCGACCGCGCGCTCGAGGGCGTGACGCTCGACTGGACGCTGCCGGAGCTGGCGCCGCCGGGCGTGCCGGTGAAGCCGCCGAGCATCAAATGGCAGACGGAATTCGGCAGCCCCGGCGCCTATTTCAACGAGAAGCGGCTAGCCGAACCTCGCTCGTCTCGGCCGGGCACGTATCGACCATTGGCGCAAGTCGCTGGGCGCCATCTACGAGCGCTACGGTGTGCCGCCGGCCATCTTGGTCGCGATCTGGGCGAAGGAATCGGGCTTCGGCAGCGCCAGGCTGCCCGAACCGGCGCTCACCGTGCTCGCCACCCAGGCCTTCATGGGCTACCGCAAGGACCTCTTCCGCCCGGAACTGATCGCGGCGCTCGAGATCGTCCAGAGCGGCGACATTGCGCCGGCAGGCATGCGCTCGTCATGGGCCGGGGCGCTCGGCCAGCCGCAGTTCCTGCCTTCGCTGTTTCGCAAATATGCGGTCGATTTCGACCGCGACGGCAAACGCGATATCTGGGGCTCGGCGCCGGACAGCCTCGCCTCGATGGCCAACTACCTGAAGGCGGAAGGCTGGAAGAGCGAGCGCGGCTGGGGCGTGGAAGCCAAGGTGCCGGCAAGCGTCTCCTGCACGCTGGAAGGACCCGAGCAGGGCAAGACCATGGCCGAATGGGCGCGTCTCGGCGTGACCCAGGCGGACGGACGGCCGCTACCGGTCAAGGGCAAGCGCCTGGGCTTCCTGTTGATGCCGGCCGGCCGCTTCGGACCGGCCTTCATCGTCACCGAGAATTTCTACGTGCTCAAGCAGTACAACACCTCCGACCTCTATGCCCTCTATGTCGGCCACCTCGCCGACCGCTTCGCCGACGACCGCCCGTTTACGGCCAAATGGCAGAAGGTCGGCGGCTTCAGCCGCGGCGACGTCAAGTCCATGCAGGACGAGCTGGTGGCGGAAGGCTACGACGTCGGCAAGGTCGATGGGCTGGTCGGCTTCAAGACGCGCATCGCGGTCGGGCTGTGGCAGGTGAAGAAGGGCCAGAGCCCCACCTGTTTCCCCGATGCCAGACTGGTGACGAGCATCCATTGAGCCAGTGGCCGACCGCGCGAGTGCCGGGACTTGCATTGGCGAAATGTAACGTTATAACGTTTCGTTCTGTTCCCGGAGCCCACCCATGAAGTCCCTGATTCTTGCGGCCCTTGCCGTCGCCGCCTGTGCCCTGCCCGCCCAGGCGCAGCCCATCACCATCCTTGCCGCCGAGAATTTCTACGGTGAGGCAGCGCAGGCGATCGGCGGTGACCGGGTCCACGTGAAGAGCGTCATCGTGGCGCCGGATACCGATCCGCACGCGTTCGACCCGCCGCCCTCGGTGGCGCGCGAGGCTGCCGACGCCGAGATCGTGGTGATGAACGGCGCCGGCTACGACCCGTGGATGGCGCGTCTGGTGGAAGCGAACGCGGTCGACGGCCGGACGGTGATCGACGTTGCGGCGCTCTCCGGCCATGAACCGGGCGACAACCCGCATGTCTGGTACGATCCCAAGGCGATGCCGGCCATGGCGAACGCGCTCACCGCCGAGCTTGTGAAACGCGATCCTGCCGGCAAGGTGGGATACGAGACGCGGCGCGACGTTTTCCTCGCCTCTCTGGCCCCGGTCGCGACCCGCGTGGCGGCGCTCAGGCAGAAATATGCCGGAATGCCGGTGGTGGCGACCGAGCCGGTGTTCGGCTACATGGCCGAGGCGCTCGGCCTGAAGATGGTGAATCAATCCTTCCAGACGGCAATCATGAACGAGAGCGAGCCGGCGGCGAGCGACGTTGCGGCGATGGAGGATGCGATCCGCAACGGCACGGCGAAGGTGCTCTTCTACAATGCGCAGGTGGAGGACGCCTTCACGCGGAACCTCGCGGCGCTGGCGAAGTCATCCGGCGTGCCGCTGGTTCCGGTCACCGAGACCGAGCCCGAGGGCAAGACGTTTGCTGAATGGATGCTCGATACACTCGACGCGACGGCGAAGGCACTGGACCACACGACATCTTGAACAATTCTGCCGTACTCCTTGACAAGGTTACGCTTTCGGTCGGCGGACGGGCTGTCCTCGAGGACATCAGCCTGGCCGTCGAGGAAGGCGAATTCGTCGGCGTGCTCGGCGCCAACGGCGCCGGCAAGACGACGCTCTTTCGCGCCATCCTCGGCCTGCACGCTGTCAGCGCAGGCACGATCAGCGTCTTCGGCAGCCCAGTGCGGCGGGGCAATCCGGCGATCGGCTATCTGCCGCAGGTGCGCAGCCAGCCACCGACGGCGGCACTGGCCGGACGCGATTTCCTCGCGGCGAGCATCGCCGGCAACCGTCTCGGCCTGCCCATGCTCTCGGCCGCGGGGTCGCGCGACATCGACCGGGTGCTGGAACTCACCCATGGCGAGGCATTGGCGAAGCGGCCGCTCTCGGACATGTCGGGTGGCGAGCGTCAGCGCCTGCTGGTCGCCCAGGCGCTGCTCGGCAACCCGCGCCTGATCCTCTTCGACGAGCCGCTGATCGGGCTCGACCCGCACCAGCAGCACCGCGTGGTGGCGCTCATCCGCGACCTGTCGCGCGACCTCAAGCTGACTGTCCTGTTTTCCGCCCACGAGCTCAACCAGCTTCTCGGCGCCATCGACCGCGTGCTCTATCTCGGCCATTGCTGCGCGGCGCTGGGCACGGTCGACGAGGTCATACGGCCGGACGTGCTGTCGCGGCTCTACGATGCGCCGATCGAGGTGCTCAGGGCCGACGGCCATATCTTCGTGATGTCGGGCGGCGAGGACATCGAGCGCGGCCACGCGCACGAACACGAACACCCGCACGGCCATGTTTAGCTACGATTTCATGATCCGCGCCTTCATGGCCAGCGGCATCGTCGCCGTGGTCGCCGGCGCGGTCGGCTATTTCCTGGTGCTGCGCGGCCAGACCTTCGCCGGCCACGGCCTCTCCCATATCGCCTTTGCCGGGGCGACCGGCGCGGCGCTGTTCGGCCTGTCGCCGCTGTGGGGCGTGCTCGGGCTGACGCTCGCCGCCGGCGTCGCCATGGGCGCGCTCGGCGAGCGGCTGAGCGGGCGCGACGTGACCATCGGCGTGGTCGTGTCGCTGTCGCTCGGCTTCGGCATCCTGTTCCTGCGGCTGACGACCACCAACGCCACCCAGGCGACCTCGCTGCTCTTCGGCAGCGTGCTTGCCGTGTCGCCGGCGACGCTGGCGGGCCTCGCCGTGCTCGGACCGCTGACGCTGGTGGCGCTCGCCGTCATCAGCCGCCCGCTGCTCTTCGCAACGCTTCAGCCGGAACTTGCCGAGGCCAAGGGTGTCTCGCTGCGCCTCTTCGGCGTCCTGTTCCTGGCGCTGGTGGCGCTGGCGGTGTCGCAGTCGATCCAGATCGTCGGCGTGCTGCTGGTCTTCACGCTGCTGGTCGGGCCGCCGGCGGCGGCCCAGCTCCTCACCAGCCGGCTCGGCGCCGGCATCGCCCTTTCCTCGCTGCTGGCGCTGGCGCAAGCCTGGCTCGGCATCACGATCGCCTATTACACCGACTGGCCGACGAGCTTCTGGATCACGGCGCTGTCGGCGCTGGTCTATGGCGCGGCCGTGGTGATGCGGCGGACCTGAACGCTGCCCGCCTCCATTCGCTCCAGCAAGTCGTTGACCGGCGGCGGGCGCCTCCCCATAATTTCCAACGCGCGGGATATGGCCGCTTCGGCGGCAAATGGGGGGTCCGGCTGGGCGCGTGACCGAAAACGGCACGCGCCGGAGGCAAAGGGCCTGAGATGAGGTTCCGGCGGTTTGCAGCGGCAGCGGCGGTCGTTCTGACGACCGGGGGCGGCACGGGCGCGTCCCTGGCGCAGCAGGGTGACATCTGCACCACGCTCGAGGCCGAGCTGGCGTCGCTCGAACGCGGGCCTTCTGCCGGAGCCGACACCAACTTTCGCCAATACGACGCCTCCGTGAGGCGGCAGCGCGCCGAACTGGACCGGGCAAACGCGGAAGCGCAACGCGCCGGCTGCACGGGCGGCTTCTTCATCTTCCAGCCCAAGCCATCGCCGAAATGTCCGCCGCTGATGGCGACCATCGCGCGGATGAAGGCCAATCTCAGGAACCTCACCGCCAGCCGCGACCAGTACGCCACCGATCCCTACCAGCGTTCGCAACGACGAAGCCAGGTGCTGGGCGCGCTCGCCGCCAACCGCTGCGGCGCCAGCTACAACTCAGCCGGCATCGCGCCGCCGCCTTCGGGCGGGGGCAACTTCTTCGACATGCTGTTCGGCAATGCCCGCCAGCGCGGCTGGAACGACCGCACCTATTCGCCCGGTGGGCAGTTCGGCACCTACCGGACGCTGTGCGTGCGCAAGTGTGACGGCTACTATTTCCCGATCAGCTTCTCGACCGTGCCCGCCCGCTTCACGGCCGACGAGCAGACCTGCCAGTCGATGTGCCCCGCCACCGAGGCGGCGCTCTACATCTACCGCAATCCCGGCGAGGAGGTGAACCAGATGGTGTCGCTCGCCGGCGAACCCTATTCGGCCCTGCCGACGGCGTTCCTCTACCGCAAGGAATACGACGCGGCCTGCACCTGCGGCAGGCCAGCGGTCACCGCGCGCGTGTCGGCCACCATGCCGGCCAATCTGAACCCGCTGCCGGCCGTCGCGGCCATACCGACCGTCATCGTGCCGAAGCCGCTGGCGCGGCCTGCACGGGGCGAAGACCCCGAGACGCTCACCAACCGGGCCGGCGACTTCATTCCGCGGCCGGTGCAGGCGGAGAACAGCGGCGAAGCGGTTGCGGGGGTCACGAGCGGCAACCGGCACGTCAGGATTGTCGGGCCGAGTTACTATATCGGCCAGTAATGGCGGCCCGCCGGTGTGATACCGATCACACCCGGGCGATTCTTTCGCAGTCCCCCCTTTCCCGCTGCTCCGCGCTCTGCCACATTTCACGGGCTGCGGCGGATCATCGGCGTTGTGCTGAGCAACAGTCGCGCCAGAGAAGACGCGACGGCCGAAGGCAGGAGGCAGGATTGGCCAAACATTCTGCGGTTGGCGGACCTGGCCGCTTCCGGGCGGCTGTAATCGCGATTTTGGCCCTGACTGCGACCGGATGCACGGACCTTACCGTCGTCCAGACGACGCCCCCCCTGCCTTCGGCGGCCGAGATCTACGCCGCCGTCAGCGATGACGGCTTCAACGTGCCGGCGGTGCCGCTCTACAAGATCGAGGCCCGATACCGCCGGCAGGTTGTCGCGCTGCCAAGCCGCATTCCCGACGAGCCGGGCGCGATCGTCGTCGATCCGCAATACCGCAATCTCTATCTCGTGCAGGCCGGCGGCACAGCGATCCGCTATGGCATCGGCGTCGGCCGCGAAGGCTTCGCCTGGTCGGGCACGGCGACGATCAAGCGCAAGCAGCATTGGCCGACATGGACGCCGCCGAAGGAGATGGTGGCGCGCGATCCGGCGGCAGCGCCCTACGCCAATGGCATGCCAGGCGGCCTCATGAATCCGCTGGGCGCGCGGGCCATGTACCTGTTCCAGGGCGACCGCGACACGCTCTACCGCATCCACGGCACCAACGACCCGTCGAGCATCGGCAAGGCGGTGTCGAGCGGCTGCATCCGCCTGATCAATCAGGACGTGATCGACCTCTACGAGCGGGCGCCGATCGGCACCAAGGTGATCGTGCTCAAGCCGGATACCAGCTTCCCGCTGGCCGACGTGTTCGACCAGCTTTTCCCGCCGTCATAGCCGGCGCCAGGGCCGGCCGGCGCGAAGATCCAGCCGGCCGTCAGCACACCACGGTAAGCTTCGATTCGGCGCGGGTGATCCCCGTATAGAGCCAGCGCGCCCGGTTCTCGCGGAAGGCGAAGCTTTCGTCGAAGAGCATCACCGCGTCCCATTGCGAGCCCTGCGCCTTGTGGACGGTGAGCACATAGCCGTAATCGAACGCGTCGGAGCGGCGGCGCTCGGGCAAGGAGAGCGCGTCGGCGGTGCCATCGAAGAAGGCGGGATTGATGGAGACGACCGTGCGCGCCTTGCCGGTTTCGCCGTCGTCGGGCGACAGCGTGTAGCGCAGCAGGCCCTTGCGCGGCTTGCGGGTGCGCTCGACGTGCCAGAGGCTGCCATTGAGCAGGCCGCGCTTGCGGTCGTTCCTGAGGCAAACCAGCGTTTCGCCGGCGACCGGGGCTGCGCCTTCGCGACCGAGCAGTTCGCGGATGCGCCCATTGTAGTTGCGCCGGGTGACGTTGCGCCCGACCAGAACCTGGTCGGCGGCGAGCACCTCGTCCTGATCGATGGCGTCGCGGGAAACGACGCGGCTTTCGCCATAGCGCCCCTCCTCCAGGCGGCCGCCCTGGCGGGCGATCATCGACAGGTGGACGATGGGATCGTCGGCGGCCTGACGATGGACCTCGGTCAGCATGACGTCGGGCTCGCCCTCCGAGAAGAAGCCGGCGCCGGCGATCGGCGGAAGCTGGGCGGGATCGCCCAGCACCAGAACCGGCGTCTCGAAGGAGAGCAGATCGCGGCCGATCTCTTCATCGACCATGGAGCACTCGTCGATGATGATCAGCGCCGCCTTGCCGGCGGCGCTGTCGTGATTGAGGACGAAGGTGGGACCGTTCTCGTCCTCGCCGCGGGTGCGGTAGATGAGGCTGTGGATGGTGCTGGCGCCGTCGCAGCCGCGGGCGCGCATGACATGGGCGGCCTTGCCGGTGAAGGCGGCAAAGGCGACCTCGCCGCCCGCGGTCTCGGCGATGTGGCGGGCGAGCGTCGTCTTGCCGGTGCCGGCATAGCCGAACAGGCGGAAGACCTGGGCATCGCCGGATTTCAGCCAGCGCGAGACGGCGGAGAGGGCGGCATCCTGCTGCGGCGACCAGAGCACCCTACCCGCGGTCCCGGAACTTGTTGGTGATCGGGTAGCGGCGGTCGCGGCCGAAGTTCTTGCGCGTGATCTTGACGCCGGGCGCCGCCTGACGGCGCTTGTACTCCGCGATGTAGAGCAGCCGCTCGACCTTCTGCACGGTCTCGACGTCGTGGCCGCGGGCGACCACCTCGGCGACGCGCATCTCATCCTCGACCAGGCATTGGAGGATGTCGTCGAGGGCATCATAGGGCGGCAGGGAATCCTGATCGGTCTGGTCCGGGCGGAGTTCGGCCGAGGGGGCGCGGGTGATGACGTTCTCCGGAATCACGCGGCCCGCCGGTCCCAGCGCACCCTCCGGCCGGAATTGGTTGCGCCAGCGGGCGAGGTCGTAGACCTCGGTCTTGTAGAGATCCTTCACCGGGTTGAAGCCGCCGTTCATGTCGCCATAGAGCGTGGCGTAGCCGACCGACATCTCCGACTTGTTGCCGGTGGTCACGACCATGGAACCGAATTTGTTGGAGACGGCCATGAGGATGGTGCCGCGTGCCCGCGACTGGAGGTTCTCCTCGGTGATGTCGGGCTTGCGGCCGGCGAAGATCGGCTTGAGGGCCTCGGTGAAGCCCTCGACCGGCTCAGCGATGGGCACGATGTCGTAGCGCACGCCGAGCGTCTCGGCGATCGCGGCCGCGTCCGAGAGGCTTTCCTCGGCGGTGTAGCGATAAGGCAGCATGATGCAGTGGACGCGTTCGGCGCCCAGCGCATCCACCGCCATCGCCGCGGTGACGGCGGAATCGATGCCGCCGGAAAGCCCGAGCACCACGCCGGGGAAGCCGTTCTTGTTGACGTAATCGCGCAAGCCCACGACGCAGGCGCGCCAGTTGGCCTCGTGCAAATCGGGCAAGGCCGCCTTCGGCCCGTCGAGGCAGCGCCAGCCGCCCTCCCCCTTCTTCCAGGTGGTGAGTGCAATGCCTTCGGCGAATTGCGGCATCTGGAAAGCCAGCGAACGGTCGCCGTTGAGGCCGAAGGAGCCGCCGTCGAAGACGAGCTCGTCCTGACCGCCGCATTGATTGACATAGACGAGCGGCAGGCCGGTCTCGACGACACGAGCGAGCGCGACCTGCTGGCGCACATTTGCCTTGTCCTGCCAATAGGGCGAGCCGTTGGGCGAAATCAGCATCTCGGCGCCGGTCTCGGCCAGGCATTCGGCCACCTGCTCGAACCAGATATCCTCGCAGATCGGCAGACCGAGACGAAGCCCGCGAAAGCCGACCGGTCCCGGCAGCGGCCCCTTCTCGAAGACGCGCAGCTCGTCGAAGACGCCGTAATTCGGCAATTCGACCTTGTAGCGCAGCGCCTCGATCTTGCCGCCGTCGATGAGCGCGACGGCGTTGTAACATTTGCCCTCATGCGGCCAGGGCGTGCCGACGACGATGCCCGGACCGCCATCGGCGGTATCGGCGGCGAGCGCCTCGACTGCCTTGCGGCAGGCGTCCTGAAACGCCGGCTTGAGGACCAGGTCCTCCGGCGGATAGCCGGAAACGAACAGCTCCGACAGGACAACAAGATCGGCCCCGGCGGCGGCGGCCTCGGCACGTGCCGCACGGGCCTTCTTCACATTGCCGTCGATGTCGCCAACCACCGAGTCGAGCTGGGCGACCGCGATGCGGAGGGTATCGGTCAGGTCTGTTGCCATAAACGCCGGTGTAGCCCGACGGCGGGCGGCGGGCAATCGCCTGCTTTTTCAGCCGGCCTTGGCGTTGAAACGGGGTTGCGAAGCAGCGACGAGGTCGAGCCTCGTACCGCGGATTGGCGGCCAGACCTGGTTACGACCATTTCGCTTGGCGGCATAGAGCGCCGCGTCCGCCGCCTCGAGGAAATCGTGCTGCGCAAGTTCCGGGCTGGGAATGCCGGCGGTGACGCCGATGCTGACCGTCACGACGCCGCGGCGCGACGCCTCATGCGGAATGCCGACCGCTTCGACGGCCTTGCGGATGCGCTCGGCGATGGCGACGCCTTCGCCGAGATCCATGTTGCCGAGCACCATCACCAGCTCTTCGCCGCCGAAGCGAGCCGCCACGTCTTGCGGTCCCCGCAGCTCGGCCGCGACGACGGCGCTGACGCGCTTCAGGCAGGTGTCGCCGGCCAGATGCCCATAGCAGTCATTGAATGCCTTGAACGCGTCGAGATCGAGCATCAGCAGCGCAATGCTCTCGTCATGCGCCTGCGCGCTGGCCCAGAGCTGCCTGAGCGTATCGTCCAGGTGCCGACGATTGCCGAGGCCGGTTAGAGCATCGCGGCGGGCGATCTGCTCGAGCTCGTCGTGACGCTGCCGATCGCGCAAGCTCAGGAGAAAATTGCGGCGGGTGCTGCGTTCGAGCGTGTGGGAGGTCGCGAGCGTGAACAGAATGACGCTCCCCAGCACCGTGATCGCCATCAATCGACCATCCGCGGGGAGTCCGGGCACCTTCACCATCGCCACCACGTAAATGGCGAACGAGGCCAGCGACGCCGCCATGGCGTACCAGAAGCGGATGCGCTGAACGACGTTGGCAAACAGGATGACGAGGACAATCCCGTAGCTGTGGTAGACGCTGAGCGGGCTGCGGCTGGCAAGCATCAGCCACAGGATGCTGGCGGTGACGATGACGGTGATCGCGGCTTCCATCGACTCGCGCAGCGCCACCGGCGGATTGGAGCGCAGAACGATCACCATCACCAAGGCGAGCGGCGTCACCACGCCGAGCCGCATCAAGACCGCGTTGTAGAAAATGTCCGGGACGAGGCGCAGGTCGACCAGCAGAAACAGATCGTAAAGGGCGAGGACCCCCATCCCGTATGCGGTCAGATCGCGACAGCGCGCCAGGCTGGTCTCCGCTTCGAACACGCTCTCCAGCCCGTCCGGGAGCTTGAGCTTCCACCACGGGCTGTTGAGTGCAATGTCGATTTCGTGCGCCGATATGCGCTGGGATTGCTGCATGGGCCGTCTCTGAACGCCTTATTCAATCAACGGAATGTCAAGAAACCATTGCCCCGAAGCCGCAAAAACTGCGGCAATCCGGCGGATCGTGCCACTATTTGCATTCCTAGAGGGCAGCGAGTTGCCGGCAATCGCCTGGTCTTCGGTTCAACCGGCCCTGGCCATCGGCCGGTCGGCTGGTTCGGTGGAGATTTGGCGGCTGGCGGCGGGCAGCGGCGGCCAGACCTGGTTGCGCCCGTTGCGCTTGGCGGCATAGAGCGCCGCGTCGGCTGCCGCCAATGCGCTGTGCTGCGCAAGGTCCGGACCGGGGATGCCGGCGGTAACGCCGATGGAGACCGTTACGATGCCGGTCTGCGACGCCTCATGCGGAATGCCGACCGCTTCGACCGCCTTGCGGATGCGCTCGGCGATGGCGACGCCTTCTCTAAGCTCCATGTCGGCGAACACCATCACCAATTCCTCGCCGCCGAAGCGCGCGACGACATCCTCCGGGTTACGCAGTTCGGCGGTAACGACGGCGCTGATGCGCTGAAGACAGGTGTCGCCGGCAAGGTGGCCGTATCGATCGTTGTATGCCTTGAACGCGTCGATATCGAGCATCAGCACCGAGACGCTCTCGCTACACACCTGCGCTTCGGGCCACAGCCTTTCCAGGGCATCGTCGAGCTGCCGGCGATTGCCGAGACCGGTCAGCGGATCGCGGCGGGCCATCTTCTCCAGCTCGTCGCGGCGCAGCCGATCCTGCACGCGAAACAGAAACTCGCGGCGGGTGTCGCGCTCGAGCGCGTGGTTGGTCATGAGCGTGAACAGGACGGCGTTGGCCAGCACCACGATCGCCGTCATCCGGGCGACCAGCGGCATTTCCGCGATCTGGATGACGGTTGCGGTGTAAATGGCGAGCGACGCCAGCGACGCGGCTGCCGCGTACCAGAAGCGGATACGCAGCACGACATTGGCGAACAGGACGACGAGGATGACCCCGACGTGCCGATAGATATGCGTCGGACTTTGGCTGACGGCCGTCAGCCATAGAATGCTCGTGCTGACGACGACGATCAGGCCGGCTTGAAGGGACTCGCGCAATGCCGGCGGCGGATTGAAGCGCATGACCAGGACGACCGCCAAAAACAGGGGCGTCACCAGGCCGAAGCGCACCAGCACCGCACGTCCGAAGATATCCGGCACAAGGCGCAGGTCGGAGAGCAGATAGGCGTCGTAAAGCAGCAGGCCGACGAGCCCGTAGACGATCAGCCGCCGGCACTGCGCCGCGCCGGTCTCGGCCTCGAATGCCGTCTCCAGCACGGGCGGAAGCTCGAGTTTCCACCAGGGACGCTGAAGCGCGATTTCAATTGCGTGCGGCGAAATATGCGGAGAGCTGTCCAAGCGGGCGGTCTCTGATGGTCGCGGGCGCGCCAATGGACCACCAGAACGTCAAGAAACCATTGTCCCGCCCCGCAATATCGGGGCAAATCGCGTGATCGTGATCCGAAGCCGGCTAGCCGATCTGCTGGCGCAGAAACGCCAGACTGCGCTCGCGGGCAAGTGCCGCCGAAGGTTCATGGTGCGCGTGGTTACCCGCACGGTTAAACGCGTGGCCGGCGCCGGCATAGGTGAACGTCTGCACCAGCTTCGGGTCGACCGCGGCGCGGATGGCGGCGATGTCGTCGGGCGTGATCGAGCCGTCCTCCTCGCCGAAATGCAGCATGACCGGGCATTTCGGCGTCTCGTCGAGGTGCTTGGCGATCATGCCGCCGTAATAGCCGACGGCCGCCGACAGGCCGGCGCTGCGGATAGCCGCCAGAAAGGCCAGCGAGCCGCCCAGGCAATAGCCGACGATGCCGACCTTGCCGGCGGGCTTCAGCGCCGCAATGCAGGCCTCGATGTCGGCGAGCATCTCCGCGATGTCGATCTTCTGGCGGAGCGCCATGCCGCGCTGCGCGTTGTCGCGGTCGTAGTCCAGCTCGACGTCGCGCTCGGCGCGGTCGAAGATCGCCGGGGCGATGACGCGATAGCCGTCGGCGGCGTAGCCGTCGGCGACGTCGCGGATGTGGGCGTTGACCCCGAAAATCTCCTGCACGACGACGAGGCCGCCGCGCGGGTCTCCCGCCGGCACCGCCTCATAGGCGGAGAACTGATGGCCGTCGGCGGCGGTGAGCGTGATCGTCGGCATGGGTTCCCTCCCCTTTCGCGGTTGTCTCTATAGCGACAACTGCGCGCCCCGAAAAGAAGACCGACTGCCGCCGACGGAGGATCGGCGGCAGTCGGTGTGGCACGCTTCACCGGGAGGGCCGAAGCATGCCGTCTCGCGGCGGGCCGCCGCAGGTCATCGGCCCGCCGGCGCGATTGTCAGGCCCTGATCTCCTGTCGCTGGAAGTTGACATAGGCGCCGGTGAAGACGACGACCATGGCGGCGACGAGGCCCGCGAGCTGCGGCCAGATGAGCAACGCACTCTGGCCGAAGGGCAACGGTGCCCCCATCAGCGCCCCTTGAAGCTGGCTCAGGAAGACCACGCCCAGGGCGCGGGTCGAGGGATCGAGCAGCGCCAGGGTCATCTCGCCATAGAGCGTGTTGGGCGAGATGCGTGCGATCACCAGGGCGAGCTGCTGGTTGGTGACCATGGTCATCGGGTCGAGCTGATCCACGGGCGCCAACGCATTGGCGATGAGCGGGGTGAGCATCGCCCAGAAGATGGCGAACAGCAGCCACAATGTAAGCGCGGCCAGGGCCGAGGTCGCCGGCGAGCGGAAGACGGTGGAGAAGAGCAGCGCCACCGCCAGCCACACGCCGCCATAGGCGAGCGAGCACAGCAGAAAGCCGAGGCCGCGCAGCACCTCCTCGCCGCTCGGCGGCAGGCCGAGCAGCAGGATGCCGAGGCCGGTCATCAGCAGCCACAGGGTGAGCAGCACGATAGCCAGAACCAGCATGCCGCCGAGGAACTTGCCGGCGAGCAGCGCGTCCCGATAGATCGGCTGGGCCAGGATGCGGCTCATCGTGCGCCGGCCGTACTCGCCGTTGATGGCGTCGAAGGCGAGCGCGATCGACACCAGCGGCAGCAGGAAGCCGAGGAACGAGACGAAGGACGGCAGCGGCTGGCGGGACGTGGTGAACAGGCGCAGGAACAGGAACGGGTCCTGCCCGATGGTGTCCTTGATCTGGCCGATGGCGCCGTAGATGGCGCCGATGGCGGTGAGCAGCACGAGCAGCATCACCAGATGCATGCGCGCGCTGGTCAGGTGATCGGCCGCCTCCTTGAGGGCAACCGTGGCGACCCCGGTAAAGGGTGATCCTTCACGCCGCATTGGCCACCTCCTCTTGCGCTGCATCCGCCTCCTCGAAGTAGCGGACATAGACTTCATCCAGGCTTGCGCGGCGGATCGCCATGTTCCTGAGTTCGCCGCCGGCGGAGACGACGCGCCGGGCGATCTCCGGGCGCACGTCGCGATCGGCATCGACACGGGTGGTTACCGCACCGACCTTGCTGACGGCACCGACGCCCTCCAGCCCCGACAGGGCTGCGGCGAGATCGACGCCCTCGGCCTCGACCTCGACGGCATAGGCGCCGCCGAGAACGTTGCGGGCGAGTTCATCGACACGGCCGACCAGCCCGATGCGTCCCTTGCGGAACAGGGCGACGCGATCGCAGATCGACTGCACCAGGCTGAGCAGATGCGAGGACAAGAGGATGGTCATGCCCTCCATGCGCAGCTCGCCGATCAGTTCGAGAAGCTCCTGGGTGGCCTGCGGATCGAGGCCGTTGGTCGGCTCGTCGAGGATGGCGACCTCGGCCTGCTTGACCAGCAGTTCGGCGAGCCCCAGGCGCTGGCGCATGCCGTGCGAATAGGTGCCGACCCGGCGGTCGGCGACGGCGGTGAGGCTGACACGCGCCAGTGCCTCGTCGAAGCGCTTGGTGCTGTCGGCGTGCTCGATGCCAGCGAGCCGCGCCGTATAAGCGAGGTTCTCGCGCGCCGAGAGGTTGTCGTAGAAGCCGACCTGGTCGGGCAGATAGCCGACATGGCGCTTCACCTCGAGCGGCTGGCGGAACGGATCGTGGCCGAGCACCTTGACGCTGCCGCCACTGGGCTCGGTCAGGCCCAGCAGCATCAGGATGGTGGTCGTCTTGCCCGAGCCGTTCGGTCCGAGCAGGCCGAAGACCTCGCCCTTCTCGACCGAGAGGTCGAGGCCGTTGACCGCCGTCGCCTTGCCGTAACGCTTGGTGAGTCCGGCGGTCTCGATGACGATCGTGCTCATCGCCGGCCGTACCGGGTCACCGCGAAGGCGAGCACGACAACCGCGGCACCAATGATACCGAGGCCGGCGATGCCCCACATGGTCGAGGTGAGGACGGTGACGCGGAAATTGGCATGGTCGAAGGTGCCGTCGCCATTGGCGCTGACGGTGACCATGTAGTCGCCGGCGATCGCCTTGTCGGACGGCGTCATGTTGACCGAGACCGGCAACTTGCCGCCGGGCGCGATGCTCGGGACCTTCTCAGGATCGAAGGTGATCTTCCAGCCCTGCGGCGACGACGAACTCAGCATGACGTTGGTGGCCGGCGCGCTGCCGTTGTTCTCGACGGTGAACTTGAAGGTGCGTTCCTGGCCGGCGGTGGCGTCGCCCGACAGGCGGCCTTCGGGACCAGTCAGCGAGACAGTCGGCTGACCGGTGACATCGAGAAGAAGCGCGGTCTGGCCGGAGGTGGTCGGGCTGGCGGCGGCGATCTGCACCTTGTATTGGCCGGCCTCGACGGACTGCGGCGGCTTGACGCTGACCTTGAGCGTCTTGGATTCGCCCGCCTTGAGCGGGATCGAGGTCAGCTCCTGAGAGCCGTACTGCTCCTTGAAGGTCGTCGTGAAGCCGTCGGGGCCCTTGGCCAGCAGATTGAAGGTCTGATCGCTCTGCGCCTCGTTCTTGACGGCAACGTCGAAGTCAAAGGCCGATTTCGGCGACCCGCGCAGCGCCGGAAGCTTGGGCGTCATGGTGACCTTCGCCGGTGCCGGTGCGGCGAGCGAGAGCGAAATCGGCAGGTCGAGCGCCTGACTGTCCGTCTTGCCGGCGATCGTGAAATCGTAGCTGCCGCTCTTGGCGTCCTTGGGCGGCGTCAGCTTGAGGGTCAGGTTCTGGCTCGAGTCGGGCTCGACGATCGCCGCGGTGACGGTCTTGCCGCCACCCTGGAACTCATAGGTCCAGCCCGACGGCAGGCCGTCGACGCTGAAGGCGACGCGCTTGGGCGGCAGGTTCTTGTTCTGCAGCGTGAGGTCGAGCTGGATGTTGTCACCGGCATGCACGGTCAGCGACGGGTAGCCGGTGGTGAGCCACAAGCCGGTCAGCGGCTGACTGGCCAAGGTCGGCTGAGCCGTCGCCATATCCTGAGCATTCGCTGTCACGCCGAACAACAAGCCCGACGCAATCAGGCACGAAGCAAGTATCGCGTTTGTGGGACGCATGTTTTCCATCCCCCTTTAATTTGAGGCGAGCCAATATTACCGGAACAGGACTTATGAATGGCCCGTTCCGGTCGAGTAGAATGGGTGGCCTAACTTGGCTCGAAATGTGGCAGGAATTTGGCGAAAACGCCTTGCGTGGATTACAGTTTTGTAAGATTTGCGCGGATTTCCGCGGCGATTTGTCCCCTGAAGCGGACGGAAAGCGGGTGCAAGCGGGGCGCAAGGCCCCGCACATTAATTCTTGGTAATACTAGAGGCTCAGGCCGAGGCCGCCGTGCGCCCGGCGCGCTCCAGGCGGCTGCGCTTGAGCAGTTCGGCGACCAGGAAGGCCAGCTCCAGCGACTGGTCGGCGTTGAGCCGCGGATCGCAATGGGTGTGGTAGCGATCGTGCAGCTCGTCCTCGGTGATGGCGCGGGCACCGCCGGTGCATTCGGTCACGTCCGATCCGGTCATCTCGATGTGGATGCCGCCGGGGTGGGTGCCCTCGGCGCCGTGCACGGCGAAGAAGTCCTCCACCTCCGACAGAACGAGGTCGAAGGGCCGCGTCTTGTAGCCGCTCGCCGAGGTAATCGTGTTGCCGTGCATGGGATCGCACGACCAGACGACGCTCCGCCCCTCGCGCTGGACGGCGCGGACCAGCGGCGACAGGCGGTCGAAGACCTTGCGAGCGCCGAAGCGGCAGATCAGCGTCAGCCGCCCCGGCTCGTTGTCGGGGTTGAGAACGTCGACCAGCCGGAGCAGTTCGTCGGGGGCGAGCGACGGCCCGCATTTGAGGCCGATCGGGTTCTTCACGCCGCGGCAATATTCGATGTGGGCGTGGTCAAGCTGGCGGGTGCGGTCGCCGACCCACAACATGTGGCCGGAGGTGGCGTACCAGTCGCCGCTGGTCGAATCGACGCGGGTCATGGCCTCCTCGAAGCCAAGCAGCAGCGCCTCGTGGCTGGTGTAGAAATCGGTCGAGCGCATCTCCGGGTGAAGCTCGGGGTCGATGCCGCAGGCGCGCATGAAATCGAGCGCCTCGGTGATGCGGTTGGCCAGTTCCTGGTAGCGGTTGGACTGCGGGCTGTCCTTGACGAAGCCGAGCATCCACTGGTGGATATGCTGGAGGTTGGCATAGCCGCCGGTGGCGAAGGCGCGCAACAGGTTGAGGGTGGCCGCCGACTGGCGATAGGCCATTTCGAGGCGGTTGGGATCGGGCTGTCGCGTCGCTTCGTCGAACTCGATGCCGTTGATGATGTCGCCGCGATAGCTGGGCAGCTCGACGGCGCCCTTCTTCTCGGTCGGCGCGGAACGCGGCTTGGCGAACTGGCCGGCGATGCGGCCGACCTTCACCACCGGCACGGCGCCGGCGAAGGTGAGCACCACGGCCATCTGCAGGAAGACGCGGAAGAAATCGCGGATGTTGTCGGCGTGGTGTTCGGCGAAACTCTCGGCGCAATCGCCGCCCTGGAGCAGGAAGCTCCGCCCTTCGGCGACGCCGGCCAGCGTGCGCTTCAGCTTGCGCGCCTCGCCAGCGAAGACCAGCGGCGGATAGGTGGCAAGCCGCCCCTCGACGGCGGAGAGCGCCTCCCCGTCCGGATAGACCGGCACCTGCTCGATCGGTTTCGTGCGCCAGCTGGCCGGCGACCACGCGCTTGTCGTCACGCCTAACTCCCTGCGAATGCGCGAAAATCCGGGCCTCGCGGGCCGCGTTATACACGGCCGCGCCGGTCCGTTCCACCCGAATGCTGCGGGCGCCTTCCCGGCTATTCAGCCGCCTCGCGGCGGATACGCTCGGCCGGCCGCGCCATGGTGACGATTTCTTCGGCGAGCGTCGGGTGCAGCGCCGTGGTCGCGTCGAAATCGGCCTTGGTGGCCCCCATCTTCACCGCGACGGCGACGATCTGGACCATCTCGGCGGCGTTGGGGCCGACGAAGTGGCAGCCGAGAAGGCGATCGCTGTCGGCATCGACGACCAGCTTCATCAGCATGCGCTCGTCGCGGCCGGCGACGCGATAGGGCAGCGGCTTGAAATGCGAGCGGTAGATGTCCAGCGACGGGTAACGCTCGCGCGCCACCTCCTCGGTCAGGCCGACCGAGCCGACCTCGGGATTGGCGAACACCGCCACCGGCACGTCCTCGTAGTCGACGGCGGTCGGGTGGCCCTGAAACACGGTCTGGATGAAGGCGGCCCCCTCACGGATGGCGACCGGTGTGAACTGGAGGCGGCCGGTGACGTCGCCGACGGCGTAGATGTTGGGAACGTCGGTGCGCGAATAGGCGTCGACCGGGATCGTGCCGGTGGCATCGACCGTGACGCCGGCCTTTTCGAGGCCGAGGCCGGTGGTGTTGGGGTGGCGGCCGATGGCGAGCAGCACCTGGTCGGCGGCAATGGTGACGTCCGACTTCAAGGTGGCGATGTAGCCGCGCTCGGCCTCGGCGATGCTGGCCAGCTGCTCGCCGGTCATGACGGTGATGCCGCGCCGCTCCAGCGCCGAGCAGAGTTCATGGCGGACTTCGCTGTCGAAGCCGCGCAGAACCTGGGCCCCGCGATGGATGACGGTCACCTCGGTGCCGAAGCCGGCGAAGATCGAGGCGATCTCCATGGCGATGTAGCTGCCGCCGACGATGAGCACCCGTTTCGGCAGGCGCTCGAGGTGGAAGAACTCATCGGAGGTGATGACATGCTCGATGCCGGGAATGGGCAGGTCGCGACGCGGCCGCCCGCCGCTGGCGATGAGGATGTATTCGGCCGTCACCGTCCTGTGCTCGGCAAGCAGGCGCACGGTGTGGGCGTCCTCGAGCACGGCACGGCTGTGGACGATCTCGGCGCCGGCCTTTTCGAGATTGCGGATGTAGATGCTGCTCAGCCAGGAAACCTCGCCGGCAACGTTGCCGACCAGAGTCGGCCAGTCGAAATGCAGGCCCTCCACCCGCCAGCCGAAGCCGACGGCGTCCTCGAAGGCCTCGGCAAAGTGGGCGGCGTTGACGAACAGCTTCTTCGGCACGCAGCCGCGCAGCACGCAGGTGCCGCCGACGCGGCTTTCCTCGGCGATCGCCACGCGTTTTCCCAGTTCGGCGGCAAGGCGCGCGGCACGCACGCCGGCGGAGCCTGCGCCGACGACAAACAGGTCGTAATCGTAGCCGCCCGTCACGCGCAGCCGCCCATCAGATCGGGTGACCCTGCTTCTTCAGCTCTTCCTTGGTCTTGTCGAGAAGCTCGGCGCCGACGCGATCAGACCAGGACTGGACCGCCTGCAACGTGTCGCGGAACACGGCCGGCCCGTCCGTCTGGTACTTCTGGCCGGCCGGGCTCTTCAGGAACGCGGCGATGGCCTTGAGCTCGTCCTCGCTGAACGCCTTGGCATAGACGCGGGCGACGTCCTGATCGAGTTCGCGGCGCCGCGCGACAAGCTTGAGGGCAACCGCCTGAACCGTGTCGGCGATCTCCTGATGCAGGTCGGGGCGGGCGCGGATCAGCCGGTTGGTGATCTCGTTGGCGATCTGCGGCAGGCGCGTGTCGAAGCTCGCCGTGGCGGTGGTTGCGTTGATCACGGCGAGCGCGGCGGCCATGTGCGAAGGGCTGATCTCCTGGGCAAGAAGCGAGGAGGCCGGCAGGGCGGTGAGCGCGGCCGCAACAGCCACCGTGCGGACGAATTTACCGATCAGGGTCATCACGTGCTCCATGTGGATAGACAGCATTGCTATTTGCTCATGCGGGTGACGCCGTCGCTGCCCGCAACGATCACGAGCGAGGCGATGCCAATGAACAGGCCGTGCTCGACGACGCCGGGCATGGCGTCCAGCTCGCGCGCAAGGCGTTCGGGCTCGTTTATACGGCCAACAGATACGTCAAGAATATGGTTGCCGCCATCGGTGACGTAGGGGCGGTCGCCGTCCTGGCGCCAGGTGAACGATCCGGTCATGCCGAGCCGTCCGGCGAGGCCCTCGACCGCGCGGCGGACGGGCGTGGCGCCGAAGGGCACGACCTCGACCGGCAGGGGGAAGGCGCCGAGCGCATCGACGACCTTGGCGGCATCGACGACGACGATCATGCGCTTCGACGCGGTGGCCACGATCTTCTCGCGCAGGAGCGCGCCGCCGCCGCCCTTGATGAGGCGCAGCTCGTGGTCGACCTCGTCGGCCCCGTCGACGACCAGATCGAGGACCGGCTCGTCATCGAGCGTGGCCAAGGGAATGCCCTCCGAGCGGGCCAATTCGGCGGTCTTGTCCGATGTCGGCACGCCCACGACCGACAGCCCCGCACGCACGCGCTCGCCCAGCGCGCGCACGAAATGGGCCGCCGTGCGGCCGGAGCCGAGGCCGAGCTTCATGCCCGGGCGCACGTCCTCCAGCGCCGCTTCGGCCGCGCGCCGACGCTCCGCGTCGATCAGTGTGTCGCCCGCCGTCACCGGCCGCGCCTGCCAAAAATCGAGGAAATCGGATCTTTCTTCATCGGGGGTTCCGGCCCTTTCGGGCGCTTGTTAGCATCTGGCGGGCCGTGACGCCACGCTGGCGGCATGTCCTGATCCGGGACATTTGCGGAGGGACCCGCCCATGCTGACCGACCTGACGCTGGCCATCGCCCATCACGTGCTGGCCTTCGCCCTTGCCGGCGTTCTCGTTGCCGAGATGATGCTGGTGCGGCCCGAGATGGGACGCGCGGACGCGCTCAAGGTCGGGCGTATCGACATTGCCTTCGGCGTGCTCGCCGGGCTGATCCTGATCGTCGGCTTTGGGCGGGTCTATTTCGGCCTCAAGGGACCCGACTATTACTGGTCCAACGCCTTCTTCCACGCCAAGCTCGGTGCAGTTGTCCTGGTCGCAATCCTGTCGATCTGGCCGACGGTCCGCTTCATCGGCTGGGGCCGGGCGATCCGCCGCGACGCGGATTTCGTTCCGCCGCCGGTGGAGGTTGAAAAGATCAGGAAATTCATCCATCTGGAGCTGGTAGTTTTCATCCTGATTCCGGTTTTCGCGGCCCTGATGGCGCGCGGCTACGGAAGCTGACCCAGACGTTCCCGCCTTGACCTCCCCCACGCTTGTCTTCGACCTCGACGGGACCCTCGTCGACACCGCCCCCGATATCGTGCGCGCGCTGAACACGGTGCTCACCGGAGAAGGCCTGACGCCGGTCAGCGTGCAAGCGGCGAAGACCATGGTCGGCCACGGTGCGCGCGTCCTGCTCGCCTCGGCCTGCGCCGCCTCCGGCCGCAAGGTCGAAGGCGCCGAGCTTGAGCGGCTGTTCCAGGACCTCATCGATTACTATTCGGCGCACATCGCCGACGAGAGCCGACCCTATCCGGGGGTCGAGGCGGCGCTCGACCGGTTTTCGGCGGCGGGCTGGCTGCTGGCGGTGCTGTCCAACAAGCCCGACGCCCTCGCCCGGCCAGTTCTGGAGGCGCTGAAGCTTGCCCCGCGCTTTGCCGCGATCATCGGCCAGGGCGCCCTTCCCTGGCTGAAACCCGACCCGCGCGCCTTCAACGAAACGGTGCGCCTGGCCGGCGGCACGCCCGACCGCGCCATCATGGTGGGCGACTCGAAGACCGACATCGAGACCGCGCGGGCGGCCGGCATCCCGGTGGTTGCGGTCAGTTTCGGCTATACGCCCGAGCCGGTCGCCACCTTTGGCCCCGACCGGCTGATCGACCATTTCGACGCGTTGTGGGACGCGGTGGCCAGCCTCGGACCCGTTTCAGGCTCCGCTTCGCCTTGACGGCGGTCCCGCCCGTCCCTTAAATCCCGGCACCTTCGGCCTTACCAGCCGGGCGGGCGATTAGCTCAGCGGGAGAGCACTCCCTTCACACGGGAGGGGTCACTGGTTCAATCCCAGTATCGCCCACCATTCGCCACCTGCCGGCGGCATGGCTCGCGGGGGACGGCGGACGGGTTCAACCCCCGCGACCGCCGGCGCAAATCACGTCATAATGGCGCCGTCGCTTTCCACAACGGACCGAGACGGCCGCACCATGCTCAAGACGATCCGCTCCGAAGCCGCCTTCATCGTCACGGCCCTGTCGGCCGTCGTCTTCTACACGGTCGGCAAGTACTGGCTCGACGATCTGAGCAATCCGTGGGTCTATGCCGGCCTGACCCTGTGGCTGTTCGGGACGATGCTGTGGAGCTCGTTTTCCGCCGTCCACCATGCGGACGCCCTGGCGGAGCTGCTCGGCGAACCGCTCGGCACGCTGATCCTGACCATCTCGGTGATCAGCATCGAGGTCTCGGTGATCGCGGCGGTGATGCTGCACGCCGGGCCGAACCCGACGCTCGCCCGCGACACCATGCTGGCCGTGCTGGTCATCGTGCTCAACGGCATGGTGGGCCTGTCGCTGCTCGTCGGCGGCATTCGCCACCGCGAGCAGTCCTACAATCTTCAGGGCGCCCGCTCCTATCTCAGCGTCATCATCACGCTTGCCACCCTGTCGCTGATCCTGCCCCGCTTCACCCGTTCGACCGTGGGCCCGACCCTGACCACCACGCAGGGACTGCTTTTTGCCGCCATCACGATCGTTCTCTACGCGACCTTCCTGGCGATGCAGACCGTCCGCCATCGCGACTATTTCGTTCTGCATACCGAAGGGTCGGAGGGTGCGGAGCATGGAGGGGATCATGCAAGCCACGGCCATGTGCAACCGCGAACGGTGCCCTATCACGCCATCTTCCTGCTGCTGACGCTGATCCCGATCGTGCTCTTGTCCAAGAAGCTCGCGATCGTCGTCGATTTCGGCACCGAGACGCTTGGACTGCCCGAGGCGCTGGGCGGCGTGCTGGTCGCGGTGCTGGTGCTGTCGCCGGAAGGGCTGGCGGCCTACGAGTCGGCGGCGGCCAATCACCTGCAGCGCGCGGTGAACATCTGCCTCGGCTCGGCGCTTGCCACCATCAGCCTGACGATCCCCGCTGTCGTCGTCATCGGCCTGATCAGCGGGATTCACGTCGAGCTCGGCCTGGCGCCCACCGAGATGATCATCCTCCTGCTGACGCTGGCGATCAGCGTGCTCACCTTCGGCGCGGTGCGCACCAACATGCTCCAGGGCGCGGTGCACCTGGTGGTGTTCTTCACCTATATCGTGCTGATCTTTCAGCCGTGAACCGTGGCGCGCCCCGACGATCCGACCGGATCGCCGGGTGCGGACCGCGCGGCCGGATCTAGTGGCCCGCGTGCAGCGGCCTGATCGACGGCATCGGCGGAATCAGCGCGCGCTCGGCCGGCGTGATCGCCTCAGGATCGATGACCTTGCCCCATTTGGTGCGCGCGGCCATCTCGTCCCGGTTGGCCTTCGACAGGAACGGGCCGCTGTTGGCCGGCTGCCAGCCGCCGCCCAGCGCCTTGTAGACGGCGATCAGATTGGTCACCACGTCGGCGCGCACCTGGGTCAGCCGCTGCTGGGTGTGGAGCACCACGGTCTCGGTGTTGAGCACGCGTGAATAGTCGGCGGTGCCCTGCCGGTACTGGTCGAGCGCGATCTTGGCGGCCTTCGACGCCGCCGCCGAGGCGCGCGACAGGTAGAGCACCTGCTGCTTCGCCTTGAGGAAGGCGGTGAGCGCATCCTCGGTCTCGCGATAGGCCTTCAGCACGGTCTGCTGATAGCTGATGATCGTTTCCTGATAGCGCGCGTCCTGCACCCGGACATTGTTGATGATGCGGCCGTAGTTGAGGATGTTCCAGGTGATGCCGGGATTGATGAGGCCGGTGAGGCTCTTGCTCGTGAAGAGATCGCCGAAATCCGACGCCTTGAAACCGATCTGCCCGGTGAAACCGAACTGCGGATAAAGATCCGCCTTGGCGACGCCGATCTGGGCGGACTGCGCCGCGGCGCGCATCTCGGCGGCGCGAATATCCGGACGCCGCGCCAGCAGGTCGGCCGGAATGCCGACGCCGATCCTGGCCGGCGGATTGGGGATCGCCCCCCACCGACGAACGGCGGCGTGGACATCGCCCGCCGGCATGCCGAGCAGGACGGCGAGCGCGTTCTCCGCCTTGGCGAGGTCGGCTTCCAGCGCGGGGATCTCGGCCTTGGTGTTGTTGAGCAGCGCCGTCGCTTCCTCGACGTCGAGTTCGGTGGTCACGCCGTCCTTGAAGCGCAACTGCGTGATCTTGAGGCTCTCGTTCTGGGTCTTCACATTGGCGCGCGCCAGCGCCAGCTCCGCCTGAAGCTCGCGGATCGCGACATAGGCGGTGGCGACGTCGCCGACCAGCGTGACGCGGACATCGTCGTAATTGGCGATCTGCAGCATCAGGTTCGCGGTCGCGGCCTGGACGCCGCGGCGCACCTGACCCCAGATATCGAGCTCCCAACTGGCGTCGAAGCCGGCTGACCAGGTCGAGAAATGCGGGTCGAAACCGGGCAGGATGCTGGCGACCTGCTTGGTCAGCCCGACGTCCTTGGAAATCTTCTCGTACTTGTAGTCGATGCCGACCTTCTGGCTTTGCGGAAAGCGGTCGCCGAGGACGATGCCGAGTTGCGCGCGCGCCTCGATAGATGCGCACCGCGGCGACCTGGAGGGTGAGGTTCTGCTCGAAGGCGGTGGCGACCAGCCCGTCGAGAACCGGGTCCTTCAGCAGGTGCCACCATTCGATCGACGGCTGGGTGCGCTCGCTGACGCTTGGATCGGCCGCGCCCGTCCAGTTGGCCTTCTCGGGCGCAAGCGGCACGAAGAAATCCGGTCCGACGAGCGCGCAACCGGCCAACAGGGAACCGGCAAGGATGGGCAAGGCAAACCGGCCGACAGCCGCTGGTACTCTGGTACTCATGCCTAATCCCCGTCTCCCCATGGCCCGTTCGGCTGGCCAACACGTTCACATGACGCCGTGACAGTTCCTCGTTGGCCTGCCCCGCGCGCGGATCAGAGATCCAGCGGGAACAGGAAATTGGCCCAGCTATAGAGCCGGATGTTGATGCGCCGCAGAAGCTCGAAGGCGGCACTGCGCCCGGTGTAGATGGCAACGGCGCCATGCGCGCCGGGCGGCAGGAAGGCTTCCGGATCGTCGAAGGTCACCTCGACGGCGAACTTGCCCTGGAGCTTGGGCAGGATGAAATCCGGTATGCGGCCGGACGGCACATACTGGCCCTGCCCGGTCGCCCACCAGATCGCCGCGACCTTGCCCTCGAAGATCTTGCCCGGGTCGATGTCGAGCGCGATCTCGACGGCATCGCCCGGCTTCACGAACTTGATGTGCTCCTGGAAGAAGGCGCCGAGCATGTAGGGCGGATCGTTGGTGACGAAGCCGGCGATGGCGCCGATGCGGAAATCGCCGACGACGAGGCCGGGATGGGCCTGCTGCGAGACGATGTAGCCGTCAGCCGGAGCGACGATGGTCGTCTGGTCGAGATAATACTGCGCCTGGGCCACCTGGGCGGTGGCCTGGGCGACGCTGGTGTTGACACCGCCAACGTTGCTGTCCCTGGCGTACTGCGCCTTCTGCAGCGTCGCCTGGGCGGCGCCGAGGGCGGCGGTATCGGCCTCCACCTGGGCGTTCCACTTGTCCACGTCCTCGCTGCGGGCGCCGCCCTGGCTCGCCAGATCCGTGTAGCGCTTCTGCTGTGCCTTGGCGTAGGCAAGCTGCGCCTCGGCCTGGGCCTGCTGGTCGCGCGCCGCCTGCACGTCGGCGTCGAGGATCTTGAGGTTCTGCTTGGCGGCGGCAAGCTGCGCCTCGGCCTCCTTGAGCTTCTGCTCGTAGATCGTCGAATCGAACGTGTAGAGCGGCGTGCCCTTCTTGACCGGCTGGTTGGCCTCGACCAGCACCTCTTTGAGAAGCGTCGGGCCCTCCAGCCGCGGCACGATCTGGACAGTGTTGCGGATGAGATGGGCGTCGATGGTGTAGGGGGCGTTGAAGCGCATGCCGATCATGAAGATCAGCAGCAGATGGAAGCCGATCCAGAACGAGAGGATGCCCCAAACGATGTTGAACTTCAGCCACTTGAACTTGAAGAAGACAAGCCAGATGGCGACGGCGTAGATGACCGTGATGGTGAGTGCCATGCCCATCGCGATCCGCTCCCGTCAGGCTTCAGGCGCGGGGTCGGGCAGAATCGTCGGCCGCTCGACTTCGGCCTTCTTCGGCTTGTCGTCTGGGCTGAGCTTGGCGATCTCCTCGTCGATCGCCTTCTTCTCCGCATCCGGGAAGCGGCGGACATCGATGGTCAGCGAGTCGTGATAGGCCCAGATGAAGGCGTGGATCCACGGCACCACCGCCAGCGCCCCGGCCCACCCCATCAGCTTCACGGTCTCGGCGTGCGGATGCCGGCGCTCGATGGCGATCTTGCCCGGCATGCCGAGGATCCAGATGACGATCGAGAAGATCGCAATGATCGCAACCAGCAGGAATGCGAACATCAGGTAGGTGTAGCCGTCGATCGGACCGGGAATGAATCCCGCGTCTGGCGGTACTTCCCTGATCATTGCACCGTCGCCCCTCCCGAACCGTCCGATTGCCGAGATCAGTGTTACCCGTGCGGATGATCCTATGACGGACCCGCGGGCGAGCAAAGCCAAAATGCCCGCGCTGCTTCTCGCGATGACCGGGCTCGCGCGTCTTGCGCGCCCACCGGACTTAGCGCGCAAACCAAAAACCGAATCGCAGCGGCGCTTTAGTCCAACTGGTTGCCGTATCAGGTCAGGAGCGTCCGGCGTCGCCGCGCCCGCTCGATCGCCCACGGCCGGAGCCCGCAAGCTGCGGACAGGCAGGGGCAGAACCGGCAAAGTATGCCTGAAATGCCATTTGAATATTGCGACATCTTCATTTGCGCATGCGCAGTTGACGGGCGTTCAGGACAGGCCCATGAACGATCTGTTCGGGAGTTACTTCTGGCGACGGGGAGGTACGTCCCATGATGACTGTCACATACGCTTTGCTGGCCCTTGCCTGCATTCTGCTGTGGCGACGGGTCCAGTGGTCGTGGACCCTGGTGATGGCCGCACTGGTGCTGGGCATCGTCATCTTCATGCAGGACGTTGATTTCTCCTCCAATCTGGGGATCCAGCTATGACCCGCGAGGACGGACTGTCACCCGACCTCGCGCGCATCCTCAATTTCCTCGGCATGCTGGCGATGATCGGCGTCCTCGTCGGCGCCTATGTCTACGAGTTCGCCTATCGGGAACTCCCCTGCACGCTGTGCCAGTTGCAGCGCGTCGCCATGCTGGCGGTCGCCGTCGGCGCGGCGATGAACGTGATGCTCGGACCCAGTGCACGCAATTACGGCGTCTGCCTGGTCTCGGCCGTGCTCGGCCTCGGCGCCTCGATCCGCCAGACCGCGCTGCACATCAATCCCTTCTTCGACACGGCGAAGGGCGAGCCGACGCTGCTGGCTACCACCAATCCGCCCTTCGGCCAGCCGGTCTGGGGCCTCGATCTCTACGTCTGGGGCGTCATTCTGTTCAGCGTCGTGATCCTCGCGGTGGGCATCGTGCAGCTGTTCAAGGGGCAATTCCGGGAGATGGCGGCGGGCGCGCCGGACAGGCTGGCCCGCCTGGCCGGCGCAGGCGTTGGGCTGCTCGCGCTGCTGGCGGTCGCCGAAACGGTGACCACGTTCATGGAATGCGGCTTCGTCGCCTGCCCGAACGACGGCAGCTGGAACTGGTGGCTGTTCAGTTCGTAGGGGCGGGCGGGCGCGAAGGCGCCTGACGGCGCCCTCGCCCGCCGTGCCTATGAGCCGAGCAGCACGGCACGGAATTTCTGCTGGGAATCCTGCGCCATCTGATCGACCACATACATCTGGTTCTCGGTCAGGATCTTGGACAGCGCCGTTTGCTGCTCGGTGCGGATGTCGTCCATCTGCGATTGAAGCTTGAGCAGCGTCGTGAAGGATGGCTTCTGGCCGTAGGTAACGTTGAGGCTGCTGAGGACGGCCAGACGCTGCTTGACGCCGTCCTGGAGAATCGCGTCGACCTGCGTCAGCTCGTCCCCGGTCAGCGCGAGCTTGGTTTCAACCGCGGATACGTCGGCTTCAAGCAAGGACTGGAAACTGTCCTGGGCCAGCGCCGCGTTCGCCAGCAACATGCCGGCGACCAGCTGCACGGCCGCGGCAAGCATCGCAATGCGTCTCATCAGACATCCCTCCCAAGTGGATCGTCCTCCGGCAGGTAGGCCGAGATTGCGACGTTTCGTTGTCTGCCACAAGCTCGGGTTGTCGTGGCGATGACGGTCGCGATCGGCCCCGGCCGAATGATAGACTGGTCGTTTATCGACCCGACAACTCCAGGACCGAGCGTGACCAGATGAGCGAACCCGAGAGCTATATTCCCGATGGGCTGATCACCACGATCAGCCGACACTCGGTGCCCGACACGATCAACCACCTCGCCGAAATCGTCGAGTCCAAGGGCTTGGTGGTCTTTGCCCGCATCGACCACAAGGCCCATGCGGCGGAAGTCGGCGTGACGCTGAGGCCGACGCAGCTGTTGATCTTCGGCGAGCCGTCGAGCTGGGCGCTGCTCATGCAGGAGCGTCAGCCGGTCGGGATCAACCTGCCGATGAAGGCGCTGGCCTGGGAGGACGAGAACGGCGAGGTCTGGCTGACCTATTACGACATTCAGTGGCTGGCCCTTCGTCATGGGCTCGGGCCCGAGGCCGAGGCGAGCGTTCGCGCCATTGCCAGCACGATGGCGGCGGTGGCCGTCGCCGCCACCACCACCTAGAGCACTTCACGAATTACGTCGCGCGCCCGGCCAACCGGCCGGACGCCGCCGCGTCTAGCGGCAGGGCTTGGCGCTGGCGTTGCAGGTCCAGATGCCGCCGGATTTCGTGCAGTGCTGGCTCTTGTTCTGGGCCAGCGCCCACACCTGCCACGAAATGCCATAGCGCGTGCCGGCAGCCGACGACCAAGACGTCCGCGCCATGCTCAGCGCGGTGGACTGAACGGGGGCCGAAGCGCTGCGCACGATATAGGGCTTGCACACATAGGCAGCCGCCGAAGCGGCGACCGGCACGCCGGTCACCGCGGCGCCGACAAGAGCGGCCAGCGCGACATGCCGGATCCTGGTCCAATTCTCAGACATGGCTTCCCTCCCAAGGCACATGGATTGATCGACGCGCGGCAAGGCACGAGGCCGCCAGACGTCCCGAGTCAGGCAGGCAATTCAACATCCCATCACCGCATTTGCACCAAATTACGGCACCCCGACAAGGGTCGATCTCGGTTGCTGCGCGGCAATCGCCGGCTCGGCAGGTCGCTGCGGCGGCCGGCAAGGTCGAAGCGGCCTTCGCCGTCATCGACAAGGCGCTGGAAGAACTGGCTGAAGGGTGGCGACGCGGTCGCTTTCCGACCGCCGGTGCCGTGGCTCAGTGGCCGCTGGTGCCGTGCAGTCTGGGGCAGACCGCGCGCAGCACGTTCATGGCCGGGCACCTGTCGGCGAATGCCGCCCGGAACAGGCCAAGGCCGACGAAGGCGGCCAGCAGGAGCCAGTAGGGCGAGACGAAGTAGCCGAGCGCGAGGGACAGCAGAACCAGCAGGCCTGCCACGGCGAAACTGGCGCGTTCGACGGTCATGATGCACTCCTCGCGAATGTCCCGGTGCGCCGGATCGCGGCGCCCGGCGCGCGACGAGCCGGTCCGCCCGGCGCTCGCTTGCATCTAGCACCCGGACGTCATAAATTCAATATTATGAATGTGAAGGACATGATCCCGGCCAGCGATTTGGCCGCCGGTCTCATGCGCAGCCTGTCGCACCCGCAGCGCCTGCTGGTGTTGTGTGCGCTGGGCAGCGGCGAAAAATCGGTGTCGGAGCTGCGCAGCCTGCTCGGCGGCGTCGGGCAGGTGCCCATGTCGCAGCAGCTCATGCGGCTGAGGGCAGACGGGCTGGTGGAATCGCGGCGCCAGGGAACGACGGTCTACTATCGCATCGCCCAGCCGGAGGTGTTGCTGGTCATCGGGGCGCTGGAGACCGCCTATTGCGCCCCGGCCACCAAGGCGAAGCTGGAAAGCAGGCCGGGCTAGCGGCGCAGGCTGAGCCCCCTCCCCGGCGCCAGCACGAAGGGCGGCAGCCAGCCGGCGAGATTGCTGAACGGCAGGACCTCCGGCTTCAGCCGGATGCCGAGCACATCGGCCATGAAGGCGCGGCGGGCATCGACGCGCCGCCAGGCGCCAGGAAACCGCTCGGCGAATTCGTCACGGCCGCGCGCGTCGAGGAGCGCGATGCCGTCCTCGATGTTCGCGGTGAAATACGGCGTGCCGGTCGCCGGGATGATGTCGAGCTGGATCGCCTGACCGGAGCGAAGC
Source organism: uncultured Alphaproteobacteria bacterium (assembly GCA_963730325.1). Taxonomy (GTDB): domain Bacteria; phylum Pseudomonadota; class Alphaproteobacteria; order Rhizobiales; family Kaistiaceae; genus CAVSRC01. The sequence continues at coordinate 69,802 of CAVSRC010000016.1, forward strand.
GCCTCGCGGCTCTCCGGATAGATCGGCGTGTTCATCCATTCGTCGATATGGATCAGGTGGCCGGGATTGAGCCCGACGCCGAAGAACGGGGCGCCGAGGTGGCGCTTGACCAGCGCATCCAGTTCGCCGCCGGTGACGCCGATGCCGACGGTCTCGTACCACTCGGCGGCGCAGGCGAAATAGGGCGCGGCCAGCCGTTCGACATAATCGCGGATCGCCTCGGGGAGATCGGCCGGCCCCTCGGCGACGAAGCCGGCGCGGCAGGTGAGCGCGCCCCACACCCCATAGGCAACCGTGAACGGGTCGCCGCGCTGGATCGGCCGGTCGAGCGGGCTGCCGAGGCCGAGCGCGGCGCGCGGGCCCGCCGACAGCATCAGATGGCAGGAGAGCGGCAGGCCGATCGGCCGCATGAGGCTTGCTGCCTCGCTCTCGCGCATGCCGGGCCTGAGACCGAAGAGCACGCGCTTGACCGCCTCCGAGACGTGACAAGCGGCGAACTCGAAGGCGGCGAGCTGGTCGATCTCGTTCTCGGCGCGGAGCCCCGTGCTGGCGTGCATGAAGAGCGCGGTGGCGTTGACCACCGCCCCGCCCTCGCCCGCCAGAGCGCGCAGCGTATCGACGATGAAGGCCGGGCCTTCGATCCACGTTTCGGGATGCGGTGTCTCGTGCGGCCCGTAATATTTCCAGCCGGCCATGCCGACGCGCATGTCGGCGGCGATACCGGCCTCGGCGATGAGATCGGCAAGCGGTGGCGTCTTCCTGCGGTCCTGGCCGAGCAGCCCGAAGGGCGGATAGAGCCTGACATCGAGACCCACCGGCGCGGCGCGGGCGGCGCCCTGGTTCTCCGGTCCGGTGAGAAGCACCGGCTCCCTGCCCGGCACCAGGATGAGCAGCGCCTCCTCGAAGCGCGGATCGAAGCCGGTTGCCCAGGCGAGGTTGGCACAATGCTCGCGGTCGCCATAGACGACGAGCGCCGACAGGCCGGCCGCCTCCATGCGGCTCATCAACCGCGCCAGGCGGGCGGCATAGAGCGCCGGCGGCAATTCCGGCCGGGTATCGGGGACGCCGAATTCCGGAAGCACGGCCTCGATCAGACGCACATCGGCGGGTGAGCGCGTCATGGCGGTGTGCTGCCCCAAGGGCGGTCAGTTGCCGGGCGGCGGTTCAGGCAGCCAGTATTCGGCTTCGTCCTTGCCGCGTTCGATGCGCACGAAGTTGTTGGCGAAGACCCTGAACGAGCCGCTCCACTGCCCGTCCGGCCATTTCACGCGGATATTGGCGCGCTCGGCCGTGCCGAGCCCGACATGGACGAAGCCGGCCTGGCCGGAAGCGTGGCCGCCGCCGACATGGACGGTGCGGTCCATGACGTTGTTGCCGGCCTTGACGTTGATGCGGGCGCCGACGGCGTTGCGATTGGGCAGGGACTGGACCAGCTCGATCTCGAGCCAGTTGCCGAGCGGCTGGTCGCCGCCCCAACTTGTCTTGGTGCCGAGATTGCGGAACAGGCTCACCGGCGCCTCGCGGTTGACGACGACGAGGTCGAGCATACCGTCCATGTTGAGGTCCACGGCCGCCCCGCCGCGGCCCTTGCGCGGCAGCGCAATGCCGGCCTCACTGCCGACCTCGGTGAAGCTGTCGTCCCACTGGCCGAGCAGCAGGTTGTCGGGATCGTCGGCGGCAAAATCGGGCATCGCGTCGACATTGCCCTTGGCGATGAACAGGTCGAGCAGGCCGTCATTGTTGAAATCGGCGAACTGGCTGTGCCAGCCGGTCGAGGGCCGCACGTCGCCGCCCGTATAGGGCCGCGCCGCGGTGGCACCCATGGGATAGGCGACGTCCTTGTAGACGGGGCGGTCGGTATCCGCCTCCTCGGAGAGCTGCTGCAGCTTGGTGTCGCCCATCGAGGTCAGGGCATAGACCGGGTAGCCGTTGCCGTGGAGATTGGCCTGGGCGATGCCCATGCCGTAGATCGACACATGCTGCCAACCCTCGGACCGCGTGTAGAGGCGCGGCGGCTTGCCGGCATCGACGTGCCACATCTGCTCTTCGCCGCCGCGGTAATATTGGCGGTCGTTGGTGACGCGCAATGCCGGGGTGCCCGACTGGTTCCAGTCGGTGAAGAGCATGGACAGCGAGCAGAAGCTCGGCGACAGCGCGACGGGATCGCTGTAGTCCGGCTTGTCGCGCGAGGCCGGACGGTCGAGGGCGTTGTCGGCGCAGGTGCCCCACGGTGCGCCCGGCGCCATGCGGTCGACGTAATTGCCGACGGCCAACGTCGGGAAGGTCTGGTCCTTCTCCCAGGTTGCCGAAAAGGCCGTCGTCCACGCCCTGCCGCCGTCGAAGGCAAACGCCTTGTTGGCGACCTCGAAATGGCAATCGGGCTCGCCCTTGAGGATGAGGTTGCGGCCGAGCCGCATGACGACGAGGTCCATCAGGCCGTCATTGTCGATGTCGAGCGGATAGGCGCCGGTGACGTTCTCGAGGTCTTGGGGCGGCAGGTTGAGATCGACCTTGGCGAATTTGAGCGCGCCGCCGGTCGGGCTTTCGTTGCGATAGAGCGCGGCCTCGCTGGTGCCGCCGGCGATGAACAGGTCCGGCCTGCGGTCGCCGTTGCAGTCGAAGGCCGCCACGCCGCCGCCGACGAAGAATTCCCAGCCGCCGGTATATTTGTGGTCGATGCCGGCGGCGAGCGCCTCCTCGTGCAGATCGGGCACGTCGTTGGGCACCGGCTTTGCCATGTCGTCGGCATGGGCCTGAGCGGCGACGCACAGGCCGGCGGCGAGCACGGCCTTGGCAAACAGGCTCCGGATCATTGCGGGATCACCAGAGTTTTCAGGAAGGCGATGAGCGCCGAACGGTCGGCATCGCTGGCGTCGACGTATTTCTGGCGCGCGCCGCGCCCCTCGCCGCCATGGGCGCGGATGACGTCGTCGAGCGTCGTGATGTCGTTGCGGTGGCCGTAAGGTGCCGTCGAGCCGACGCCCCACAGCTCGGCGGTGATGAAGACGTCGCGCTCGACGAAGCGCTGGGCAAGCAGCTCGTTGCCGAGCCGGCTGACCTCGGCGTCGGAAATATGGTGACGCTTGAGGTCGCCGAAGAGCGGCACGAGGATCTGGCCCTGATCGTTGCGCGGCAGCGTCTTCGCCCAGTCGAGCATGCCGAGGTCATAGGAGATCGCCTTGGCGACCTCGCCCGAGCGCAAGGTTCCGGCGGTGTCGTAGGGCGCCGGGTCGGTGAAGGTGAGGCTGTCCAGCGGCAGGTATGGCTTGTGGCACGCCGTGCACCCCATCGCGGCGAATACCTGCTCACCGCGGGCGGCGGCGTCACGCCAGGCCTGACTGTCGGGCACCATGCGGGTCGGCACCGGCAAGGTGGCCTGGAAGGAGACCAGCGCCGAGACGTCGCCCGGCGACAGCTCGTCGGGCACATGATCGCCGTCGAAATCGTCGGTGCCGGTCCAGCGCCTGCCCCAGCGCTCTCTCGCCTCCATGCCGAGATGGATGTTGCCGGCATTGACGGTGAACTGGCGCAGCGAGGCGAAGACGCCCTTCTGGCCGAAGGGGCGCACGGTGAGGTCCGAATCGATCCCGTCGAGCGCCGAGAAATCGACCAGGCCGTCGGGCATCACGGTCAGCTTGCCGAAATCGACGCCCTTGGACGACAGGGCGACGGTCTCTGGCTGGCCGCTCTTGCGCGCGGCGGCGACCGCCTTGTCGCGCTCAGCGCGCAACTCGGCCGTCATCTCGCGGGCGAGCAACTCGATGAGGCCGTCGCCGAACAGGCTGACCGAGCCGCGTTCGTTGGAGAACTGCGGATCGAGCGTGTCGAAATCGGTGCTCTCGAAGCCCTCGGAGATGAAGGCATTGGCGGTGAAATCCCCGGCGGCGCCGAGAACCGGGACGCTGTGGCAGCTCTGGCAATTGTTCGAGTCGAGCCCGGCGGTGCGGCGGAACATGACGTCGACGGGATGCTTGCGCAGTGTCGGGATGATCGCCTGGGTCGCCATCGGACGGCCGAGACCGTCGGCGTTGGTGAAGCGCGCGGTGAACAGGGCCTTGCCGTCGGCGACCAGCTGGTGGAGCTGGTCGGCGGTCAAGGCGCCCTCGAACGCGGTGAAATCGACATGGTCGCGGATGGCCTTCTCGGCCCACGGCACGGCGTCGTCGGCAGCCGCAGCGCCGCCGACCAGCAAGACCGCAGAGAGCGCTGCCGCTGCTATTCGAGCCTGGTGTCGCCTTGCCAGCCCGCGAGATCCATGCGTCATGCCCTCGCCTCTGAATAGGCGTTGGTGATCACCACGCCCGGGCGGGACGGTGCCGCCAATGATCATGCCCAGCACCTGATCGGTGTCGACTTCATCCTTGTCGACCGTGCCGACCATTCGCGCCGTCTTCATGACGGTGATGCGGTCGGCCAGATCGAAGACGTCGTGGATTTCGTGGCTGATGAGGAAGATGCCGATGCCTTCCTTCTTCAACTGCTTGACGAGATCGCGCACCTGCGCGGTCTCGGCCGGTCCGAGCGCGGCCGTCGGCTCATCCATGATGAGGATGCGCGCGTTGAAGTGAATGGCGCGGGCGATGGCGACCGACTGGCGCTGGCCGCCGGAGAGCGCTGCCACCGGCGTCTTGAAGCCGTTGAAGCAGCGGATTGAGGCGGCCCATCACCTTGCGCGTGGCTGCTCCATGGCGACGTCGTCGAGCGTGTTGAAGCGCGTGCAGCAGTTCGCGGCCGAGGAAGACGTTGGACGGCGGCATCGATGTTATCGGCGAGCGCCAGCGTTCTGGTAGATCGTCTCGATGCCGAGAGCCTTGGCGTCACGCGGATTGTTGATCGTGGCATGCTGGCCATCGATGAAGATCTCGCCCGAATCGCGTGTTTGCGCGCCGGAGAGCACCTTCATCAGAGTCGACTTGCCGGCGCCGTTGCCACCGACAACGGCCAACCACCTCACCCGCAAAGAGCGTTAGATCGAAGCGTGCTCGACGGCATGAATGCCGCCGAAGGAGACAGTAGATGTTGCGCATTTCGACGAGCGGTACACGATCTTCGGCCATAGCAGAGCAACTCCCGTCTTGCCCTTACGCCGCCCGCCGCCGGTAAGCGGTGTCGATGCCGACCGCGATGACCAGCACGAGGCCGATGATGACGTTCTGCATCGGCGAACTCGATGCCCATCAACTCCATGCCCGACTGCAGCGACTGCATGACCAGGGCGCCCAGCATGGCGCCGGAGCACGTGCCGATGCCGCCGGCGAATGACGTGCCACCGATGACGGTGGCGGCGATGACGTAGAGTTCGTAGTTCGTGCCCAGCGCGTTGGTGGCCGCATTCAGGCGGGCCGATCGCGACGATCGCCGGCAATGGCGCAAAGGACGCCCATGAGGATGAAAATCTTCATGATGATCCAGCGGTGTTGATGCCGCCGAGTACCGCCGCCTCGGGATTGCCGCCGATGGCGAAGACGTAGCGGCCGAAGCGCGTGCGCGTGGCGAGGAAGGTCACCGAGAAGCCGACGGCGAAGTGCGATGAGCACCGGGATCGCCATGCCGAGCGAGATGAACAGGCTCGCCGGTCTCCGGCCACGGAATGTTGTGCGGCGTCGGCGTAGCGCCTCGCGAGAACCAATCGGCATCGGATAGGCGTTGATGACGGCGATGGCACCGATCACGGCACCGCAGCCGATAACGGCAGAGCGTGAGCTCGGCCCAGACCGGCCGCAGCGGAAAATCGAACTTCACGCGCTGCCGACGGCCGTTGATGATGCCAGAACGATGCCGACGCAGGCAATCGCAGCCGACAATCCAACTCAGCGTCGCTCCGATGGTGCCGAAAGCGCCGCCGCCGAGCAATTGGCGAAATTGGTGTCCATCGGCGCCAGCGTGCGACCGCTGGCCACCCACCAATGCCGCGCCGCGCCAAATCAGCAGCGCGCCAAGCGTGACGATGAAGGCCGGGAGCCGAAGAAGGCGATGACGAAACCCTGGAGCCCGCCGATCAGGGCGCCGAGTGGCGAATGCCGACGACGACGGCGATGATCCAGGTGGCCGGCCAGTCATAGCCGCCCGCAGCGCGGCATGAACTCGATCTGCAGCATTGCCCATGGCCATGCCGAGGAAGCCGATCAACGAGCCGACCGACAGGTCGATGTTGCGTGAGACGATGATCAGCACCATCCCGGTTGGCCATGATGGCGACCGTCGAGGTCTGGACCGAAAGGTTCCACAGATTGCGTGGCGAAAGGAACAATCCGCCGGACGCGAGTGCGAAGCGGATTGCCAGACAGGCGCCAGGACGTCATGACCAGAAAGCCGAACCAGATCGGAGCGAGTGCCGCGATCATGCCTGCAGCAATACGGGCATCGATCTCCGTGCGCTCGGCATGGATGACCTTAGCAGCGCCGGTATTGCGCCTCCCGTGCCACCAACTGGAGCAGCGTCCGTCAGTGCCGGTAGCCTCGCCATATTGAACTACCGAAATTGCGCAGCCGGAAATTCATCCACGCCGCGCCTTTGTCGGCGGCGCGGCGCAGGTACTACGAGATCGGTTCAGGACCAGCCGCACCGTCCACGGTGCCGGCTTCACGCCCTTGCAGGCTTCCTCCTTGGTGATCCAGCCGCCGTCAATCACCTCGTTGAGGTTGTCCTTGGTGATCGCGGTCGGGGTCAGCAGGAACAGCGATGCATATAAACGCGCTTCGGGCCGCCGTTGAACATGCACGACGCCGTCGATCTTGTCCATCGCCGTGCCGCCGGCCATGAGCGAGAGCTGACCTGGGCGGCAGCCTTGCCAGAGCTGACGGGCGTCCTTCCAGACCGAAACGGTCTGCGTGCCGAGCGCGACGCGGTTCAGAGCCGCCTGGTCACCGTCCTGGCCGCGAAGCCGGAACCTGCCCGGCCATGCCCTGCGCGGCGAGAGCGGCGGAAGACGCCGCCGCCATGCCATCGTTCTCGGAGAACCACGGCGTCAACCTTGTTGTCGTTGACGGTCAGGAACTGCTCCATTTCCTTCTGGGCGTTCGCCGGATCCCAGTTGTCGGTGTAGGTTTCGCCGACGATCTTGATGTCGCCGCTCTTCACCGCCGCGTCCGATGATCTCTTCCATGCCAGCGCGCAGGAAGTCGGCATTCGGGTCAGCCGGGTTGCCCTTGATGATCACGTAGTTGCCCTTCGGCTAGGGCCGCGTAGACGGCTTTGGCCTCAGCGTGCCGACGCTGCTTGTTGTCGAAGGTGATGATAGAAGGCGTTCGGGTTCTCGATCAGACGGTCATAGCCGACGACCGGAATGCCCTCGTCAGCCGCCTTGTTGAACGGCCGGCTGAATGGCGTCGTGATCCTGGGCGAGAACGATCAGCGCATTGGCGCCCTGCGAGATCAGGTTCTCGACGTCGGTCAGCTGCTTGGAAGCAGAGGATGCAGCGTCAGTGGCAATGAACTTGCCGCCGGCGGCATCGAGCACGGCCTTCATCGCCGGCTCGTCGCAGTTTCCCAGCGCTCTTCCTGGATAGTTATTCCAGGAAACGCCGACAACAATCTGCGCCATCGACACGCTGGCCGACAGCGGCCAAGCCAATCGCGGCAATGGAAGTTACCAGTAGCTTCCGCATAAGTTCCTCCCGTTAGGCAGATGAATACCCAAGAAATCGGGTATCCACCGAATGAAAAAACAATCAATCAAACCGGCGCTCCCAGAAAATCCGGCAGGGCCATGCGCAACTGCATCGCCGAACGTGCAGGGCCGGTGCGAGGGCACCATATCGAGGAAACTGGTTGTTCTGCAAGCGATATCGGCGACGGACAATCGGTGGGTCAGCTTGTCGCAATTCTGCGCTTTCCCGCCCGATCAGCCGTGCCCCTTCCCTCGCGGCGTGGCCGGCGGAAGTGGCGCTGCCATTCCAGTTTGACGAACCGACCTTGGCGCCGGGATCGGGCTGCGCGCGCAGGCGGCGACCGCGCCGCTACTGGATACTCAGATAGGGTAACATGAATACTGCCGAGGAGGCAGCACTGAGGACGATGAAAGCTGTAATGCGGAGCGTCAGGGACATTAGCTTTTACCCAGGCCGGACAGTGAACTTTACATGGACCGAAACGCGCCCCTTTGCCGTGACCTCGGTCACAGCTGGGCGGACCGGCCATGCCGGCCGGTAGCGTGCAGAACGTGCTGGAGAAAGATCTAGTGGATGGTGAGGTAGGGCAGAGCCAGGACCGCCGTCGAAGCGGCGCTCAACACCAGGAACGCAAGAACGCGAAACGACAAGGTCATGGCAATCCCCCTCAGCGCGGTCAGAGATAGCCCGGCTGTATTAATGTTTTATTGCAGCGAAACCGGTGCGCCGAATTTTCTCGCTGGAATCGTGCGGCCGGCTGTCTAGAGCCTTTTGCGGTCGGATGGAACTGCCTTCGACCCTTTTTCTGCCGGTTGTCCCCCAGCGTGTGTTCGCGGCCACAAAGCCCGTGCATGCCGGCCCGGTTTTTGTATAGGCTTCGCGCCATAGGTCGGGGGATCCGTCGTTCACTACGCTTTCCACGGCACTTGTCGTCTGGCCCCGAGCCGGGCGGCGCGGTGTGTTGTGTTATTTCGGGAGACCATCGATGCCGATTCGCACCACAGTGTGGGGAGAGAACGTCCACGACCGCGAAAACGCGATCGTGCGCGAGATTTATCCGAAGGGCATGCACGGCTGCATTGCCGACGCCCTCAACGGCGATCCCGAGATCACGGCGGTAACGGCGACCCTGGAACAGCCCGAGCACGGGCTGACGGTGGAGCGGCTGGCCGAGACCGACGTGCTGACCTGGTGGGGCCACAAGGCCCATGGCGCGGTCGCCGATGCGATCGTCGAGCGGGTGGCCGAGCGGGTGTGGGAAGGCATGGGCCTGATCGTGCTGCACTCCGGTCACTTCTCGAAGATCTTCAAGCGGCTGATGGGCACGCCCTGCTCGCTCAAATGGCGCGAGGCGGGCGAGAAGGAGCGCATCTGGGCGATCAACCGCAATCACCCGATCGCGAGAGGCGTGGGCGAAAGCTTCATCGTCGAACAGACCGAGATGTACGGCGAGCCCTTCACCATCCCCGAGCCGATGGAGACCGTGTTCATCTCCTGGTACGACGGCGGCGAGGTGTTCCGTTCCGGCGTCACCTTCCAGCGCGGCGGCGGGCGCATCTTCTATTTCTCGCCGGGCCATGAGGTCTATCCGATCTACCACGACAAGAATGTGCAGACCGTGCTGCGCAACGCGGTGAAGTGGGCCCATAACCCGGCGCCCGCCTGGGCGGGGATCACCAACGCCCCGAACGTGCCGGTGGACAAGGCGCCCGAGCCGATCAAGGAAAAGGGTCCGAGCCTGCACGCACCGGGCGAAGCCGGCTTCCGCTAGGTCCCGCCATGAGCGATCTGGTCCGCTTGGCGATCGTGGGCACCGGCGGCATGGCCCGCTCGCATGCCCGCTCTTTCCGCACGCTCCCCGGCGTCGAGCTGGTGGCGGCGGTGGAACCGCAGGAGGATCGTCTCAATGCCTTCTGCGACGATTACGACATCCCTCACCGCTTCACCGATCTCGACTCGGCGATCGCCTGGGGGGAATTCGACGCGGCCGCCAATGTGACGCCGGACGCCGCCCACTATCCGACCACCATGAAGCTGATCGAAGCCGGCAAGCACATATTGTGTGAGAAGCCGCTGGCGACGACCTATCCGCTGGCCCGGGAGATGACCGAGGCGGCCGAGAAGCGCGGCATCATCAACATGGTCAACCTCACCTATCGCGGCTCGCCCGCGGTGGAGAAGGCGCGCGAGATCGTGGTCAGCGGCGAGATCGGCGAGATCCGCCATTTCGAGGCGTCCTACCTGCAAAGCTGGCTGGTCGGGAACCACTGGGGCGAGTGGCAGAAGGATGACCGCTGGCTGTGGCGTCTGTCCTCAAGACACGGCAGCCACGGCGTCATCGGCGACATCGGCATCCACATCGTCGATTTCGCCACCTATGCCTGCGCCAACGACATCGTGTGGATGGAAAGCCGCGCCAAGACCTTCCACAAGGCGGACGGCGAGCGCATCGGCGACTACACCCTCGACGCCAACGATTCCTTCGCCATGTCGGTGGAACTGAAGAACGGGGCGCTCGGCGTCATTCACGCCACGCGCTGGGGAACCGGCTATGCCAATACGCTGCGTCTCGACCTGTTCGGCAGCAAGGGCGGGCTGCAGATGATCACCACCGGCGACAAGTCGTGGCTCGGGCGCTGCATCGGCAACGACGTCCACACCATGACCTGGCGCGAGGTGGCCTGCCCGCCTGTGCGCACGGTCTACCGGCGCTTCATCGAATCGGTGCAGACCGGCGCGCACGCCAATCCCGATTTCCGCCAGGCCGCCAAGATCCAGCGCATTCTCGATCTCTGCCTGGAAGCCGGCGACCGCAGCCATGGCGGCGTGCGGCTGGACTGAAAATCACGCGTTGACCAGCGCCAGCAGAAACCCGTCATAGCCCTTCGTCCCGACGGTCTGCAGCGCCGTGGCGGTGAGCCGGGGCTCGGCGCCGACGGCTTCGATCACCCGGCGGGTGCCGACGACGCTAGGGTCGCGGCTGCCCGCGTCGGCGACCGCGCCGCCGCGCACGACGTTGTCGATGACGATGGCGCTGCCCGGGCGCGCCAGCTTCAGCGCCCATTCCAGATAGGCGGTGTTGTTGGACTTGTCGGCATCGATGAAGATCAGGTCGAAGGGACCGTCGTCGACGAGCGTCGGCAGCGTGTCGAGCGCGGGGCCGAGACGAACCTCGACAAGCGGTGCCAGCCCCGCCGCGGCGATGTTGGCCTCGGCTACACGGGCATTGCGCGGCTCGATCTCCAACGTGATCAGGCGGCCGTCCCGCGGCAGGGCGCGGGCCATCCATATGGTCGAGTAGCCGCCGAGGGTGCCGATCTCGAGGATGCGGCGGGCGCCCACCATGGTGGCCACCATCATCAGCAGCTTGCCGAGACTGGCACCGACATTGATCGCCGGCAGACCGGCCGAATCAGTCGCGGCCAGGGCCGCCGTGAGTGCCGCGTCCTGCCGGACGAGCTGGTTTTCGACGTAGCGGTCGACCGCCGCCCACCGGGAGTTGTCCATGTCGGTCCTATCCTTCTGGCTGGGGCAAAACCGCCGTTTTTCGGTGTCCGGCAGGTTACACAGGCGTTGCCCGACGACAACACTCACACAGAAATGGAGCCGGGCGGCCGGCCGCAGCTTGGCCGCAGTCTTGTCCAAGTGCGACAAATTGGGCAAACACGGATTAGCGGCGCGCGGTGACGTTCACGCCGATCCTCTGCCTTGCGACGACCGGAAGGAACACAGAATGCGGAAGCATGGACTCATTGCCATCGGGGTGATGGCGGGCGTTCTCTTCGGCCTCCAGGCCGCCCAGGCCCAGGTGCAGACGTACTACGACAACACCCTGAAGAAGTTCGTCACCTACGACGTTCAGCAGGTCATGGCGCGTGGGGCGCAGGCGCGCGGCACCAGCTACTCGCCGATTCCGCGTGAAACCGTATCCTATGACGGCCCCTACAAGGCGGGGACGATCGTGGTCAACACCGAGGAGCGCCGCCTCTATCTCGTGCTCGACGACGGCAAGGCGCTCAAATACGGCATCGGCGTCGGCCGCGACGGCTTCACCTGGTCGGGCACCGACCGCATCTCGCGCAAGGCGGAATGGCCGGGCTGGACGCCGCCGCCTGTGATGATCGCCCGCGAAAAGGCCAATGGCCGCGTCCTTCCCGCCTATATGGAGGGGGGCATCAACAACCCGCTGGGCGCCCGCGCTCTCTATATCGGCTCGCGCATCTACCGCATCCACGGCTCCAACGAACCGTGGACGATCGGCCATGCCGTTTCGTCGGGCTGCATCCGGCTCACCAACAACGATATCACCGACCTCTACGATCGCGTGAAGGTCGGAACCCGGGTCGTCGTTCTGAACTGACCCCATTGACCGGGGAGTGGGACAAAGGGCCGGCGGCCATGTCGCCGGCCCTTTTGTTTGGCCGCAGTCGCGCGCGCCGCTCCCGATCTCAGGTGTCGCGGCTCATTCCCTTGGCTGCCAGCTCGTTGAGGTAGCCCGACCAGCGCGCCTCGCGCTCGTCACCGAGCTGGCGCAAATAGCTCCACGAGAAAAGCCCGGTGTTGTGACCGTCGTCGAAGACGATCTGCACCGCGTAGTTGCCGACGGGTTCGAGCGCGGCGATGGCGACATTGCGCTTGCCGCCGACGGTGACGCGCTGCTCGGCGCTGTGTCCCTGCACCTCGGCGGAGGGGCTCAGCACCCGCAGCATCTCGGCCGGCAGGTCGTACGCCGCGCCGTCATCAAACCGAACCGATAGCGTGCGACGATCCTTGTGCAGTCGGACTTCCGTCGGCCAGGGGGCCTTTTCCGTCATTTCTCACCTCTGAAAAGCCGTGCAAGCCCTTTTTGACAGCGCAGATTTGGACTACGCGCCGCTGCGGGGCATAATAGCGGCGCATCACCCATTTCCCGGAGGTTTTCGCGCGGCCTGCAACCGCGTCTCTCACATTGCATTGGAGTGACTATGTCCGCTTTGACTGATTTCGATCTCGACGAAACCGGCAAGATCGACCTGACGGCGATCTACGATCGCCCCGACCCGCGGGACTACTACCAGACGCTGGTCAATCTCGACTACCGTATTCCGGCCGAAGCCGCGCCGGTGTTTCGCCAGGTGATCGACGTCGAACGATCGGTACGTGGGCGACGCCATCTCAAGCTTCTCGATGTCGGCTGTTCCTACGGCGTCAACGCGGCCCTCCTCAAACACCAACGCACCCTCCCCGACCTCTTTCGCGATTACGGCCCGTCGGCCAGCGGCGCCATGTCGCGCCGCGAACTCATCGCCCGCGACCGGGCAATCTATCGGGATGGCGCGGAACGGGCCGACCTCACCGTCATCGGCCTCGATCCGGCCGAGCGCGCCGTCGCCTATGCAAGCGGAGCCGGCATTCTCGACGGCTACCTCACGCGCGATCTCGAGACCGATGTGCCGAGCGCCGAAGAGCGGGGGCTGCTCGCCGATGTCGATCTCACCATCTCGACCGGCGCCATCGGCTATGTCGGCGCGCCGACATTCGTCAACATCGTCCGGGCGGCCACAAGGCAGCCGTGGTTCGCTCTCTTCGCGCTGCGCATGTTCCCCTTCGATGCAATCGGCGCGGCGCTGAAGGACCACGGCTATGACGTGTTCAAGCTGGCCGGCCGGACCTTTCGTCAGCGCCATTTCGCCGACGACGCCGAACGGGCCGAGGTCCTCGCCAATCTCGATGCGCTCGGCATCGATCCGGGCTCCCGCGAGAGCGACGGCTGGTACCACGCCGAGTTCTTCTTTGCCCGCCCGTCCGACGAAGACGCACCGCCTCCCCTCTCCGGCCTCGTCAGGCTCTGACCGACCACCGCCGACCCTGACGGCTTGACCGTTCCCCGTGCCATGGCGTCCATAGTGCGGTGGCGAGTCCGGGGGAGATGGCATGGCGCGCGATACGATCTATGACGTCATCGTCGTCGGGGTCGGCGGCATGGGCGCTGCCGCCTGCTGGCAGCTCGCCCGCCGCGGAAAGCGCGTGCTCGGGCTCGAACGGTTCGACATCCCTCATGCGCAGGGTTCTTCGCATGGTGTGACCCGCATCATCCGTCTCGCCTATTACGAGAGCCCGGCCTATGTGCCGCTGCTCAGGCGTGCCTTCGAGCTGTGGCGCGAAGCATCGGAGGCCGCCGGCGAGGAGTTGCTGATCACGACCGGATCGCTGGATGCCGGCCCGGCGAACAGCGACGTGTTCGCGGGCTCGCTTGAATCGTGCCGCGAGCACGGGCTGGCGCACCAGGTGCTGACCGGCGCCGAGGTCAACGCCCGCCATCCCGGCTACCGCCTGCCCGACGATTTCTCCGCCGTGTTCCAGCCGGACGGCGGCTTTGTCCTCTGCGAGCGGGCGATCGTCGCGCATGCGACCATGGCGATGGAAGCGGGCGCCGAGATACACGCGCGCGAGCCGGTGCTCGACTGGTCGCCGATCGCCGGCGGCGGCGTCAGGGTCACCACCCCGCGCGGCACCTATGAGGCCGGACGGCTGGTGCTCTCGCCGGGCGCCTGGATCGGCGATCTGCTGCCGGCGCTGAAGACCATCGCCGTGCCCGAACGGCAGGTGCTCGGCTGGTTCCAGCCGGCCCATCCGGAACGCTTCATGCCGGCGGCCTTCCCGGTCCTCAACCTGCTGGTCGAGGAAGGACGCTACTACCTGCTGCCGGTCCACGGTGTGCCGGGCCTGAAGATCGGCCTCTACCATCATCTGGAAGAGCGCGGCCATCCGGATGCGCTCTCGCGCGAGGTCACGGCAGAGGACGAAGCGGTGCTGCGCCGCTGCATCACCCGCTATTTCCCGGACGCCGACGGCCCGGTGATGAGCCTGCACTCCTGCATGTTCACCAACACGCCCGACGAACACTTCATCATCGACACGCTTCGCGATCAGCCGGAAGTGGTCGTCGTTTCGCCGTGCTCGGGCCACGGCTACAAGTTTGCCAGCGTCGTCGGCGAGATCGTCGCCGACCTGGCCACCACGGGGGCAAGCCGCTTCGATCTTGCCATGTTCGGCCTCGCCCGCTTCGGCATCTGAGGGGGCGCACCGGTCGACACCCCTCCCCTCGGCTGCGTCATTCCTGTAAGAGTCCTGCCGACGGTCGGACTTTGCCGCCCAAGATCAACACCAACCCCGCCACCGACACCGGCCGCGCCGGGCGCCAGTGTGCGCTGCCAATGTGCGCCATGCCCAGCCCGACCCCGTTTCGCGAGAACCTGCGCGGCATTGCCGCGATCTCCGCCTGCAATCTGCTGTTCCTGATCAACGACACGATGATGAAGCTGGTCAGCACGGAATTGCCGCTGGGCGAGATCCTGCTCCTGCGCGGCGTGATCGCCACTGCGTGGCTCTATCTCATCATCGCCCTCACCGGCACGCCGGTCCGCCTCGGCGTTCTCGCCAGCCGGGCGATGGTCTGGCGTACGATCGCCGAGGTCGCCTCCGCCTATCTCTATCTGGTGGCGCTGTTCCACATCCCGATCTCCAACACCAACACCATCATCCAGGTGGTGCCGCTGATGGTGACGGCGAGCGCCGCCATCTTCCTGCGCGAAGAGGTCGGCTGGCGCCGATGGACGGCGATCGCCGTCGGCTTTGCCGGCGTGCTCATCGTCATCCGTCCGGGCCTGGCCGGCTTCAACGAGTTCAGCCTGCTGGCGCTGGGCGCGGCGGCGTTCATCGCGTTGCGTGACATGACCACGCGCATCATGCCGCATGGCGTGCCGACGCTGCTGATCGCGCTCATCACCGCCATCGTGGTCGCCGTCAGCGGTCCGATCTACGCCCTGATCGTCGGCGAAGTCTGGCTCATGCCGTCGGCGCGCGCCGTCGCCCTGCTCGTCGGCGCCAGCATCTTCCTGATCGGCGGCTATCTGACCGCGGTCGATTTCATGCGCCATGGCGACATCGCCGTGGTCGCGCCGTTCCGCTACACGGTGATCGTCTGGGCGGTGCTCGTCGGCTTCCTGGTGTGGCGCGAGGTGCCCGATACGCTGATGGTGATCGGCACGCTGGTCATCATCGTCACCGGCATCTACACCTTCCATCGCGAGCGTCTGCTGGCGATCAAAGGCGTGATCGCGCCGCCGGACGAGGAGCCTAACCGGCCGCTTGCCTGAACGCTCCAGCGCCCCTCGCTGAGCGGCGAGCAGACGCCAGCCATGGTCACACACCCCCAATGCCGGTGGTGCCGACGGTCATGACCGGCGCCGCCGGGGGCTTGGGGCCGCGCCTGGCATAGTAGCGCCTGAGCAGCCATGCGGCGGCGGCGGCAGCCGGTACGGCCTGCAGGATGCCGACCGACAGCGACAGGCCCGAGGCATAGAACCCGGCGGCGGCGAGGCAGCCGACGAACGTGCCGAAATCCCATGTCGCTTCGGTCGCGATATTGAAGCGCATCGTGCAGGGCGAGGCCTTGGCCATGGTGTACATGGCCGTGCCGATGCTGGGCACGAAGAGCGGCAAAGCGAATGCGCCGAGCGCATTGGCAGTGACCGCCAGCCAGGGCGAGCCCAGGCTGAAGCCGCGCAGCGCCACGACGGCGGCGGCGACGCCGTAGCCGATGGTCACCGCCCGGCGGCCATGGCCGAGGTCGACATGGCGGCCGATCAGCAGGCTGCCGCCGGCCCCGGCCAGTCCGGCCAGCGCCATGGCGCCGCCATAGGCGGGGATGTTGCCGCCGAGCGAAATGAAGAGCGCAATCTGCCACGCGAACATGAAGCCGGCATCGAACCAGCCGTCGATGGCCATCAGCACCATCGTCAGGCGGGCCGCCTTGAAGGTGCCGGGCGCCGACTGCCTTACGGCGACATTGGGCACGCCGATCAGGGGAAGCACGGCCAGCGCCTGGATCAGCCCGACCGCGGCGAAGGCGAGGCGCGGCCCGGCGGTGACCACGGCCCAGGCGCCGAGCAGCGGCGCGACGATGCCGACCACCGCCGACAATGCCTCGCGGGCGCCGATCTGGTGACCGCGATGCTCGTCGTCGCCAAGCGCCGCGAAATAGGCGTGGTAGCTCGGCCAGTAGAAGACGTCGCCCACCGCCGCGACGACGATGAGCGCGTAGAGGACGGGACCGATGCCGTCCACCTCCGCCAGCAGCGGGTATTGCAGGGCGAGGATGAGCGTGCCGGTGACGAGCAACGGCTTGATGCCGAAACGCTTGGCGAGCGGCAGGATGGCCGGACGCAGCACGAAGCGCCCGGCGACGACGCCGGCCAGGGTGAGGAGCACCAGCGGCACGGGGATGCCGGCGCGCAGCAGGAAGACCAGGAAGAAGATGCCACCGGAGCCCATGGCGAGCGCCTGGATGCCGGTGTGGAGGTTGACGCGATTGATCGCGTCGTTGCGCAGAAAGGACATGGGAGTTCCGACGGAGAGAGAATGAGGGAACGGCCGGCCCGCGGCCGGTCAGCGGCGCATTGCGCTAGCTGTCAGTGGTCCCACTCATCGGAGTACCTCCGTCGAAGGTGCGGACTATGTGCCACAGGGCGCCCGGCGGCAACCATGCATTTCGCCGGGAATGGCGAATTGTCCGGGCGTTGCGCGCCGGCAACACCCCTATTCCATGACGATCTTCGGCGCCTCGCGATGGCTTTCGGCGACGCCGGCCCACACCTTGGCGGCGATCTCGCGGAAGACAGCGGCGTGCGGTCCGTTAGGCTCGGCGACCACGATCGGCGTGCCGGCATCGGAGGTCTCGCGGATCGCCATGTCGAGCGGCACCTCGCCGAGGAATGGCGTACCGAGGCGACCGGCCTCGGCCTGGGCGCCGCCATGGCCGAAGATGTCGTAGCGCTTGCCGGTATCGGGCGCGATGAAATAGCTCATGTTCTCGATGATGCCGAGCACGGGCACGTCGACGCGGCGGAACATGTTGAGGCCCTTGCGGGCGTCGATGAGGGCGAGGTCTTGCGGCGTCGAGACGATGACCGCGCCGGCGAGCGGCACCTGCTGGGCCATGGTGAGCTGGGCATCGCCGGTGCCGGGCGGCATGTCGACCACCAGCACGTCGAGTTCGCCCCAGGCGACCTCGCGCAACATCTGCTGCAGCGCCGAGACCACCATCGGCCCGCGCCAGATCATCGGCGTGTCTTCCTCGACCAGGAAGCCCATCGACATCACCTTGATGCCGTAGGCCTCCATCGGCTTCAGCGTGCGCCCGTCGGCGACCTCCGGCCGGCCGGAAAGATGCACGAGGCGCGGCAATGAGGGCCCGTAGATATCGGCGTCGAGGATGCCGACGCTGAGCCCGTTCGCCTTGAGCGCCAGCGCCAGATTGACGGCGCAGGTGGATTTGCCGACGCCGCCCTTGCCGCTGGCCACCGCGACGATGGCCTTGACGCCGGGAACGCCGGCCTTGGCTGTCGCCGGCGGCGCAGCCGGACGCTGGTTCGGCTGGGGCCGTGGCGGGGGAGAACCGCCTGTCCGGGGGGCCGCAGCGCCCGCCTTGCGCTCGGCGGTGAGCACCACCATGGCGCTGGTGACGCCGGGAATGGCCTTGACCGCGGTCTCCGCCGCCTGGCGCATGGGCTCGAAGGCCGAGGCGCGTTCCGCCGGCACGGTGATCGAGAACATCACCCGCCCGTCGGCGACGACGATGTCGGAGATCATGCCGCGGCGCACAATGTCGCGGTCGTCGTCGGGGCCCCGGATGCTGCTCAACCGGGAGAGAACTGCTTGCTTGTCGATTTCGGGCATGGACCGTCGCGATAGCTTGGAGGATCAGGAATTGGGCGCGAACATAGCCGCATCGCCGGGCGGGTCAACTTGGCCGCATTCTTGCACGATTTTGGCCGCGTCAAGCGACCAGTTGCCACAAAGCTAGGCTTGGTGGAAATATGGTCACGACAGTTCTCGGGGGGCGCGGTGCCAGGGGGGCCGTTCCGGCCGAGATCGGTTCTAGACAGTAGAGGAAAAAAAATGCGTAAACCTGTCACCGCCCTGCTGGCGATCGCCGCTATTGCTGCCGGAACCAGCCTGGCCGCCGCCAAGGACTGGAAAGAAATTCGGGTGGGCACCGACGCCACCTATCCGCCCTTCGAATTGGTCGACGCCAGCGGCGCCTTCGTCGGCTTCGACATCGAGATCCTGGATGCCATCTGCGCCGACATCGGCGCCAAGTGCACCTATGTCAACCAGGACTTCGATGGCATCATCCCCGCGCTTCTGGCGGGCAAATTCGACATGATCGACTCCTCGTTGTCGATCACCGACGAGCGCAAGAAGTCGATCGACTTCACCAACAAGTACTACAACACGCCGCCGGCGATCGTGGCGCGCAAGGATGCCGGCATCAAGGGGACCGGCGTGGACGACCTCGCCGGCAAGATCATCGGCGTGCAGTCCTCGACCACCCACGCCAACTACGCCCAGCAGACCTACACCAAGTCGACCGTCAAGCTCTATCCGAGCGCCGACCAGTTCAAGCTGGACCTGATCAACGGCCGTCTCGACGCGGTCAACGACGACGTGGTGGTGCTCGACGACTGGCTGAAGGGCTCGCCCGAAGCGCAGGAATGCTGCGAGCGCGTCGGCACGATCAAGATCGTCCCGGCGATCCACGGCGAGGGCGTCGGCTTCGGCGTGCGCAAGGAAGACCAGGACCTGACAGCGTTGCTCAACAAGGGCATCGCCGACATCCGCGCCAATGGCACCTACAAGAAGATCAACGACAAGTATTTCGACTTCGACGCCTACGGCGAGTAATTCGACACGAGGCGGCCGGGCCATCGTCCGGCCGCCTCATTGCCTGCCGGTCCTGCCGCGGGGGTACAGCGGGAGCCGGGCGTAACAAGACCGCGACGGAAGGAACGGGCGGTTGGGGGACCTATTCAGCCTGCTTCAGTTCGGCTCCAAGGGCTGGGGTGACGAACTCGCTGCAGGCGCCGGAGTTACCATCGCGCTGTCGCTGGCGACGCTGCCGCTTGGCGTGACCGTCGGCTTCTTCATGTCGCTGGCCAAACAGTCGTCCGATCCGCTCATGCGCCGCGGGGCGGAGATCTACACGACGATCTTTCGCGGCCTGCCGGAACTGCTCACCCTCTTCGTCGTCTATTACGGCGCCCAGTACGCGGTCTCGACCATGACGCGCGCC
Organism: uncultured Alphaproteobacteria bacterium; assembly: GCA_963730325.1. GTDB lineage: Bacteria > Pseudomonadota > Alphaproteobacteria > Rhizobiales > Kaistiaceae > CAVSRC01. Next base: position 89,528 of record CAVSRC010000016.1, read on the forward strand.
GTCTTCGGCAGTCCGATGGAAATCTCGCCGTTTCTGGCCGGCATGGTGGCGCTGGGTCTCGTGCTTTCGGCCTATGCGACCGAAGCCTTCGCCTCGGCCTTCCGCGGCATTTCTCGCGGCCAATACGAAGGCGCCTACGCGATCGGGCTGACACGCGTGCAGACGATGGCCTTTGTCATCGTGCCGCAGCTGATCCGCCTCGCTCTGCCGGCGCTGTCCAACCTCTATCTGTCGATGATGAAGGACACCGCCCTGGTGTCGGCCATCACCCTCAACGACCTGTTGCGCCAGACGACAGTGGCGGTCGGCTCCACCAAGGAGCCCTTCTTCTTCTATCTGGTCGCCTGTCTGCTCTACCTCGCCATGTCGATTCTCTCCTCCATAGGCATCTGGCGCATCGACGCCTGGGCATCGCGCGGGGCGCAACGATGACGACGGTCACCACCGCGGAAGAGGCACCGCCTCCCCGGTCCGGCAGTCAGGTGACCTGGGCCGGCTATGTCTTCGTCGGATTCTGGATCGTCGTTGCCGTCGGGTTGGTCTTCACGCTCTATCGGAGCCTCGACGCCGACCGGCTGCACCGTTTCGGGCCCGGCATCGTCGAAGGCTTCTGGACGACCATCAAGCTGTGCGTCCTGTCCCTGACCATCGGCGCGGTCATCTCCATACCGGTGGCCGCCGGCCGCCTGTCGAAGAACCGGCTGCTCAATTCGCTGGCCTACGGCTACTCCTATTTCTTCCGCGGCACGCCGATCATCGCCCAGCTCTTCCTCGTCTATTACGGCGCCGGCCAGTTCGTCGGCTTCTTCCGCGCCGCGGGGCTGTGGTGGTTCTTCCGCGATGCGTTCAACTGCGCGGTCTTCGCCTTCGCGCTCAACACCGCCGCCTATCAGGCGGAGATCCTGTCAGGCGCCTTCCGCGCCGTGCCGGCGGGAAGCTGGGAGGCGTCGCGGGCATTGGCGCTGCCCGGCTTCATTACCCTGTGGAAGGTCATCCTGCCGCAGGCGCTGATGACCGCGCTCAGGCCCTACGGCAACGAGATGATCTCCATCGTCAAGGCTTCCGCCGTGACCAGCCTGATCACCGTTCTCGACATCATGGGACAGACCCGCTACGTCTTCTCGCAGACCTACGACATCTCGTTCTACCTGTGGGCGGCGGTGTTCTATCTGATCATCGTGGAGACGCTGCGCCGGTCCCTGAACGCGCTCGAGACCCGCATGACCAGACACCTCGCGGTGACGCAAAGGGAGGAGACTCCCGAGGAAGTCACCCAGTCGGCGTAGCGAGGCGCAGCGGCCGCGCGCCCTCATTCAGTCTTCGGAAGGACAGGAAAGACATGGCAAACGTCGCCTTCATCGGCCTCGGCGTGATGGGCTATCCGATGGCCGGACATCTGGCCAAACGCGGCGGGCATCAGGTAACGGTCTATAACCGCAATGCCGCCAGGGCCGCCCAATGGGCGTCCGAGAATCCGGGCAAGACGGCGCCGACGCCGAAGGCGGCGGCGACGGGCGCCGAGTTCGTCTTCACCTGCGTCGGCAATGACGACGACCTGCGCTCGGTGACGCTCGATGACGACGGCGCCTTCGCCGGCATGGCGCCGGGCTCCATCTTCATCGACAACACCACGACCTCGGCAGCCGTGGCCTACGAGCTTTACGCGGTCGCCAGGGAGATGGACGTCGGCTTCCTCGACGCGCCGATTTCCGGCGGCCAGGCCGGTGCCGAGAACGGCCAGCTCACCGTCATGGTCGGCGGCGACCGGGACGTCTTCGACAAGGCCAGGCCGGTGATCGATTGCTATGCCAAGATGGTCGGCCTGATGGGCCCGGCCGGCGCCGGGCAGCTGACCAAGATGGTCAACCAGATCTGCATCGCCGGTCTGCTGCAGGGCCTCGCCGAGGGCATCCATTTCGCCAAGAAGGCCGGCCTCGACGTCGAGCAGGTGGTCGGCGTGATCTCCAAGGGCGCGGCGCAGTCCTGGCAGATGGAAAACCGCTACAAGACGATGGCGGCCGGCGAATTCGACTTCGGCTTCGCCATCGACTGGTTCCGCAAGGATCTCGGCTTCGCCATCGACGAGGCCCGGCGCAACGGCGCCAAGCTGCCGGTGACGGCGCTGGTCGACCAGTTCTACGCCGAGGTGCAGGCCATGGGCGGCCGGCGCTGGGACAGCTCCAGCCTGATCGCCCGGCTGGATCGGGACTAGGGCCGCCCTTCCCTATCCCGCCGCCAGCCGCTGGCGCAGGACGCTCAGGTGCTGGTGGTAGATCGCCTCGTTCTCGATGTCGTCGTTGAAGACGTTGTCGCCGTCGAGCCGAAACTTGTCGATGTTGCGATGGTTGAAGAGCGCCCTGCCCTCACGGTCGCGCTGCACCATCACCGTGCCGCCGCCCCATTTGTGCTGATCGTTCGGCCGGCCCATGTGGAACGGTCCGTAGGGCATGAAGCCGAAGGGCACGGTGTCGGGGTCGGCGAGGTTGTTGTAGCCGGTGAGCTTGCCGCCGGCCTTGGCCGCCGCCAGGTTCTGCCAGGCCAGGCGGAACGTGTCCTTGTCTCCCCAGACGTGGCGATAATAGACGTCCGAACGCCGGTTGAAGTGCAGCACCAGCCCGAGCTCCGACCAGCAGCGCTCCTTGTCGATGAGAAGCTGGCCGGTATCGAACTCCTCGGCGTCGTTGGGCGGAACGTTGAAGACCTGCCACAACTCGGCCGAGGGGTGCCACACCGAGCAGCGATCGACGCCGAACACGTCGCGCCAGAACAGCGAGCCCTTCGCCCGGTATTCCGGGTCGTCGAACAGGAAGGCCGGGTCGCGCAGCGGGAAGCTGTCGCAGTCGAGCCAGAGCACCTCACGAAAGGTCGAGCGCCAGATCGAGAAGGGCTTCAGGGCGAAGCGGGTGACGTCGTCGTCAAGCTGACGCAAGGTCAGCGGCAGGCCAAGCGCCTCGACCAGTTGGCGATGGCGGTCGGAGAGCTCGCCGGGACGGTGGAATCCTTCGATGGGAAGCGTCACATTGAGGCGCTTGAGTTCCGACAGGAGCACCCAGCACGATGCGAACTCGCGGTCGAAGACGGTGGTGACGATTCCCTTGCCGCTGTGATCCTTCGGCTGTCTGGCGAACATCTGAACCGCCATCTGCTGGGCTTCGTGGAGGCGTCTCAGCTCGCGGTCGTCCAAGGAGCGAACCTTTCTACGGGGTGGGTGACATGGCGAAAGTCGCGGCAAGTAGGCCATCGGGCCGGCGAAGGGTCAATGCGGTCAACCGCGATCCGGCAGAGACGGCGGCTCGGATCGTTTCCGAGTTGCGCGCGTTGGGCACGGCGGAGAACCGCGCCGGCATGGCGCATTACGGCATCACCGGCAACACCGCCGGTGTGTCGCTTACCGCCATGAAGCCGATCGTGCGGCGCTACGCCCGCGACCATGCGCTTGCCGCGGCGTTGTGGCGGAGCGGCCTGCACGAGGCGCGCATCATGGCCTGCGACCTCGACGAGCCGGCCATGGTGACGCCCGAGCAGATGGATCAATGGGCGGCGGATTTCGACAACTGGGCGCTCTGCGACGGCGCCTGCCTGCATCTCTTCGTCAGGACGCCCTTCGTCGAGGAGAAGATCCGGCAATGGGCGAAAGACGAACGCGAATTCGTGCGCCGCGCTGCCTTCTCGCTGATCGCCACCTATGCCGTCCACGGAAAGACGATTCCGGACAAGACCTTCGCGGGCTTTCTTGAACTGGTCGAGCGCCACGCCAGCGACCCGCGCAATTATGTGCGCAAGTCCGTCAACTGGGCGCTCCGCCAGATCGGCAAGCATTCCCAGGCGCTGCACCGGCCGGCGCTGGCGCTGGCCGAGAAGCTCGCCGCTTCCGACGACACATCGGCACGCTGGATCGGCAAGGACGCTGTGAAGGAGCTGACCGATCCCAGGCAACTCGCGCGGCTTGCCAAGCGCGGCTGACCGTCAGGTGCTGCTCTTGGCGCGCAAGTGAAATTCTGATGTCTCCTTCGACCTCATCCTGAGGTGCCCGCCCCGTCCTTCGAGGGCTGCCTTCGGCAGCCACCTCAGGATGAGGGGCGGCCTCGAAGGATGGAGACGCGATCGGCAGTCAGGACGCCTTGGCGCGCGCCTTTTCCTTGTCCTTGTCGATCGCGATGTAGGAGAGCGGAAGCTCGGTGGTGTACTTGATCTGCTCCATGGCGAAGGTGGTCGACACGTCGGCGATGTCGATGCGCGCGATCAGCCGCTTGTAGAGGTTGTCATAGGCCTCGATGTCGGGAACGACGACGCGCAGCAGGTAATCCACCTGCCCGGCCATGCGGTAGAACTCGACCACCTCGGGAAAATCCCGGATCACCTCGGCGAAGCGGCGCAGCCACTCGTCATTGTGCTGGCTGGTGGTGATGGCGACGAAGGCGGTGACCCTGGTGTTGACCTTCTTCGGGTCGAGCAGCGCCACGCGGCCGGTGATGACCCCGTCCTCTTCGAGCTTCTGGATGCGCCGCCAGCAGGGCGTCGTCGACAGCCCCACCCGGCGGCCGATCTCGGCAACGGGAACCGTCGCGTCTTCCTGCAGGATCTGCAGAATCTTGCGGTCGAGGCGGTCGATCATGCCATCATCCTCGCGATCTGATTTCACATCGCCCATATTTGTGGGATATTTTGCCACATAGAGCGCGAAAGCGCGGCGTCTATAGAAACGAATTTCCTGCCTGTCAATGCGCGCGCGGTCCGAGGCGCTCGGCGACGGCCCGCCTGACGACCGGCAGCAGCTCGGCCTCGAACCAGGGGTTCTTCCTGATCCAGGCATTGTTGCGCCACGACGGGTGGGGCAGCGGGATGACCGTCGGCCGGCTGGTGGCGGCCATGATCTCGCGCCAGTCGGCAACCGTTTCGGTCAGGGTCCCGCGTGCCAGCGGCCCGAGATGCCAGGCATGGGCGTAGGCACCGACGGCAAGCATGAGGTCGATCCCGGGCAGTGCGGCGAACAGGGCCGCCCGCCAGGCCGGCGCGCATTCGCGCCGCGGCGGCAGGTCGGCGCCGCGCGCGTCCTGCCCCGGAAAGCAGAAGCCCATGGGCACGATGGCGACGCGGCCGACGTCGTAGAACGTGTCGGAATCCACGCCGAGCCAGGCGCGCAGGCGGTCGCCGGAGGGGTCGGTGAAGGGCACGCCCGAGGCATGGACGCGCGTGCCCGGCGCCTGGCCGACGATGCAGACGGTGGCGGTCGGCGAGACGCGCAGCACCGGGCGCGGCTCGTGGGGCAGCGGCGCGCCGTCCGGCCGATCGCGGCAAATGCGGCAGGCGCGGATGGCGGTGACCAGCGCCTCGAGATCGCCCGGCCGGCTAACTCCCTGCTGCATTTCGCATTTACCCGCGGTTAACCATGATGCTGAGCAGCAAATTAAGTCCCTCCTGCGATGATGCACACTCGTTCCTGGCCGAATTCCTGCCGGGCGTTTCCATCAGGGTCATTTGCACGGGACTATGAACACCGCCTCGTCTGCTTCCGAAAGCGACAAGACGGCCCGCAGCCGTGAGCGAGCCGAACGGCGCCGCACAGTCACGCGCGCGGTGCGCGATCAGCGCGAGCGCCTCACCTCGACCTCCGGCACCCGGCCCGCATTCGATTACGAGCTGCTGCTCACCTTCGCGCAGAACCGTATCAGCGCCGCTTACGCGGTGCCGCTGCTCATCGCCATCGTTGCGGCGGCGGCGCTGTTGTGGATCCGGCCGTTGGTCGTCGTCGGCTGGGCTTCGCTGGTGTTTGCCATGCATCTCATCATGCTGGCGCTCTGTCACCGCTACATCGCCACGACGCCGGCCGATGCGCTGATCAAGACCTGGCTCAGGCGTCTCGTCGTCGCCGAATTCTTCACCGGCGTGGCCTGGGCGGGGGTCCTGGTTCTCGTCCCGGCCAATGGCGGCAATACCAGCGGCGTCGAAATCTTCCAGTTCGCGACCATGCTGGTGGTCATCTCGGTGGTCACCTCGCTTGCCTCCACGGTGCCGACCGCCGCGGTCGCCGGAACGATCCCGGTCACGCTGACGCTGGTCGCGATGTTCCTCAGCCGCGCGGAGCTGCTTCTGGTCGCGCTGTCGATCATGGCGCTTGGCGCCCAGATGTTCTTCCTCATCCTCGCCTCGCGCCTCTATTCGGCGACCCTGTCGATGCTTGGATACCGCGCCGAGAAGGACCTGTTGATTGCCGAGCTGGAGACGGCCAATTCGATCTCGGACGAGGCGCGCCGCCGGGCGGAAGAAGCCAACCTTGCCAAGTCGCGCTTCCTGGCCACCATGAGCCATGAGCTGCGCACGCCGCTCAACGCCATCCTCGGCTTCTCGGAAATCATGAAGAACGAGGTGCTCGGCCCCATCGGGCAGGCCAACTACAAGGAATATGTCGGCGACATCCACACCAGCGGCCAGCACCTGCTCAACCTGATCAACGAAATCCTCGACCTGTCGCGCATCGAGGCTGGCCGCTACGAGCTGCATGAAGAGCCGGTCAACCTCGCCCATGTCGCCGAGGATTGCGTCAACCTGCTGCAACTCAAGGCGCGCGCCAAGGACATCACCATCACACCGAGCTTCGCGCGCGGCCTGCCGCGTTTGTGGGTGGATGACCGCGCCGTGCGCCAGATCACGCTCAACCTGCTGTCGAACGCCATCAAGTTCACGCCGTCGGGCGGCGAGGTGGCGATCACGGTGGCGGCGACGCCCGCCGGCGGACAATACCTCTCGGTGCGCGACAGCGGTCCCGGCATCCCGCCGGAGGAGATCCCGATCGTGATGTCGTCCTTCGGCCAGGGCTCGATCGCCCACAAGAACGCCGAGCGCGGCGCCGGGCTCGGCCTGCCGATCGTGCAGGCGCTGATGAGCACCCATGAGGGCACATTCGAGCTGAAGTCGAAGCTGCGCGAAGGCACCGAGGCGATCGCCACCTTCCCGCAATCGCGCGTGATGGAGGCGCTGCCGCCGGTCAGCGATCCGGAGCCCGAGCGGCCCGGCCGCCGCAGCTGGCTGCGGGCGGGGTAGCCCGGTCTTTACGCCACCGCGCCGCAGGATAGCGAAAGGCATCGCAGCACCCGCTTTCGTCACCCCGGCGGAGGCCGGGGTCCAGGCAACACACTCCGTATTCGTTGAACGTCACCTGGATTCCGGCCTCCGCCGGAATGACGACAGACTGTGGAGTGATCGCTGCGATATCGACGCTCGGGTATGGAAGCGCGCTCGGCCTACCCGTCCTTGCCCGAAACCCCGGCCGCATCGAAGGTCGCCATGTCGCGGTGGAGCGCGGCGGCGGCTTTGACCAGACCCATGGCGAGCGCCGCGCCGGTGCCCTCCCCCAGCCGCATGCCGAGGTCGAGCAAGGGTGCCTTGCCCATGCGCTCCAGTGCCCGGGCGTGGGCGGGCTCGGCCGAGACGTGGCCGAACAGGCAATGGTCGAGCGCACTTCTGTCCATGGCGAAGAGCACGGCCGCGGCGGCGCTCGCCACATAGCCGTCGACGATCACCGGAATGCGGTTGAGGCGCGCGGCCAGGATGGCGCCGGCCATGGCGGCGATCTCGCGCCCGCCGAGGCGGCGCAGCACCTCCAGCGGATCGTCGAGATGGCCGGCATGATGGGCCATCGCCGCGGCGACCGCGGCGCGCTTGCGCGCCAGCCCCGCATCGTCGACGCCGGTGCCGGGGCCGACCCAGTCGGCGGGCTCGCCGCCGAACAGACCGCAATAGACCGCCGCGGCGACGGTCGTGTTGCCGATTCCCATTTCGCCGATGGCGATGAGGTCGACCCCGTCGGCGATCGCCTCCATGCCATAGGCCATGGTCCCGGCGCACATCTTCTCGTCGAGCGCCGCCTCCACCGTGATGTCGCCGGTCGGCAGGTCGAGGGCGAGGTCGAAGACCTTGAGGCCAAGATCATAGGTGCGGCAGATCTGGTTGATGGCGGCGCCGCCCGCCGCGAAGTTCTCCACCATCTGGCGCGTCACGGCCGCCGGATAGGCCGAGACGCCGCGCCGGGTCACGCCATGATTGCCGGCAAAGACGGCGACCAGCGGCCGGTTGACCGAAGGCGGCGCCCTGCCCTGCCAGGCCGCCAGCCATGCGGCGATCTCCTCCAGACGGCCGAGCGATCCCGGCGGCTTGGTGAGCGTCGCCTCGCGCGAGCGCACCGCCGCGGCGGACTCGGAATCCGGACCGGGCATGGCTCTGACGAGGGCGCGGATATCGTCGAAGGGAAGCCCGCTCGCGGAAGGAATCATTCGGGCTCCAGAGCCACGGAGATGTGGATTTCGCCGGCCGCCGTTGGCCCGCTTGCGGCAAGGTTCTATAACCGCGGCGCTACCGGTCGCAAGCGACGAGCCCGATTCCCATGAGCGCCAGCAATCCCTTCCCCGATGTGCAGGCATTTGTCGGCGATCTCAAATCGTCACTGGCGTTTCTTACCCGCGTGCCGGCCGGCTGGCTCGGCGTCGATCCCGATGTCAGGCCGGACTTCCGGCGCGCCGCCGCGCTGTTCCCGATCGCGGGCGTTCTTGTCGGCATCGTCGGTGGCCTGGTTCTCCTCATTGCCAGCGCCATCGGCGTGCCGCCGCTTGTCGCCGCGGCGCTTGCCGTGGCGGCGACCATCGCCCTCACCGGCGGGCTGCACGAAGACGGGCTTGCCGACGTTGCCGACAGTTTCGGCGGCGCCACCGCCGAACGTCGGCTGGAGATCATGCGCGACAGCCGCATCGGCACCTACGGCGCCGCGGCGCTGGTGCTGGCGCTCGTCATCCGCGTCGCCTGCCTGGCGGCGATCGTCGCGGCCGGCGCCATCCAGGCGGCGATCGCGCTCGCCATCGCCGAAGGCATCTCGCGGGCGGCGCCGGTGCGCCTGTGGCACGAACTGCCGCCGGCCGGGGAAAGCGGGCTCGCCCACGACACCGGCCCACCCGACCAGAACGCCATGGTGCTGGCGCTGGCCGTGGCCGCGGTTCTGGCGCTTGTGGCCATCCCCGTGGTCGGTCTCCGCCCCGCCGTGCTTGCCGCTGTTTTGGCTGCTTTGGCCACCTATATGTTCACGCGACTGACCGCGCAGGCGATCGGCGGGCGCACCGGCGACACGCTCGGTGCTTGTCAGCAGGTGGCACTGGTGGCGTGGTTGATCGGCGCCGCGACGCTGTAGGCGACCATCAGAGTAACCCAGACGCTGTCCCATGATCTCGCCCTGCATCAAGCTCTGCGCCATCGATCCCGATACGCGGCTCTGCGCCGGCTGCGGACGCACGCTGACGGAGATCGGCCGGTGGGCGTCCTATTCCGACGAGGAGCGCCGGCGCATCATGCACACCTTGCCCGAACGCCTGGCCGGGGCCTCCGCGCCACGACGGGACGAGCCCTGACCATGCGCCGGCCGCCGCGCCTGTTCTTCTGGATCCTGCTCCTGCTGGTCGCCGCCGGCGGGGCGGCGCTGGTGGTCATGCTGGCGCCCTCCTTCGGCTTCGACATGTCCTCCCCCGGCCCCGTCCGGCTGGTCTATTTCGTCGCCCTCCTGCTCTTCATCGGCTCGGCGATCGTCGGGCGCGTCGGGGCGCGCGAGGTGCTGCGCGCCGTGGTCGGCTGGGGCGTCATCCTGGTCGTGCTGATCGGCGCCTATGCCTATCGCGTCGAGCTTGCCGGCGTCGGCGGGCGGCTGCTCGGCGTTCTCGTGCCGGGCGTTCCGATCAGCGGCGAGCTTTCCGGCGAGAGCGGCGGCAGCGTCGTCGTCATGCGCGACGGCGACGGCCATTTCGTCGTGCGTACCGGTGTCGACGGCGTGCCGATGACGATGCTGGTGGATACCGGCGCCAGCCTGGTGACGCTGACGCCGGAGGACGCCGCCAGGATCGGCATCGACACCGCGACGCTCCACTTCGGCATGCAGATCCAGACCGCCAACGGCATGATCAACGCCGCGCCGATCACCATCCGTCGCCTCAGCATCGGAACGATCGCGCGCACCGACGTCAAGGCGCTGGTGGCGCCGCCGGGCGCGCTTCAGGAGAGCCTGCTCGGCATGAGCTTCCTCAACTCGCTGTCGGGCTATGCGATCTCCGGCGACCGGCTGGTGCTGAAGCCCTAGAGCGTTTCGGCGAGGCTGGCATAGATGGCGGCCTCGACCGATGGCGCCGGCGTGACCGCGGCCAGCGCCTCCTGCACGACCTCGATGCCGGCGCCCGGCTTGACGGCGCCGACGGTGAGTATGCGGCGCCACGACCGCGCGCCGGGCACGCCGTGGAACAGGCCGAGCATGTGGCGGGTGATCTGCGACAGGCGCGTGCCGCGTTCCAGTTCCGCCGCGATCATGGGCAGCATCGCGGCAACGACCGCGTGTGGCTCCGGAGCCTCGCCGGCGCGGTAGAAGCGCCGGTCGATATCGGCAAGCATCGCGGGCGTATGATAGGCGGCGCGCCCGAGCATGACCCCATCGACATGGACGAGATGGGCTTCCGCTTCGTCGAGCGAAGCGATGCCGCCATTGATGCCGACGAAGGTGTCGGGGAGCCGCTGCTTCAGCCGGTAGACGCGATCGTAATCGAGCGGCGGCACCTCGCGGTTCTCCCGCGGCGACAGGCCGTCGAGCCAGGCCTTGCGGGCATGGACCCAGATGGCGTCGGTACCGGCCGCAATCGTCGCATTGGCCAGCGCATCGAGGGCGGTCTCGGTGTCCTGCTCGTCGACGCCGAGGCGGCACTTGACGGTGACCGGCACGGCGACCGCCGCCTTCATGGCGGCGACCAGCGCGCCGACCAGCGCGGGCGAGCGCATCAGGCAGGCGCCGAATGTGCCGGACTGCACGCGGTCGGACGGACAGCCGACGTTGAGGTTGATCTCGTCATAGCCGAAGTCGGCGCCGATGCGCGCCGCCTCGGCGAGCTTGTCCGGTTCGGCACCGCCGAGCTGGAGGGCGACCGGGTGCTCCGCCGGAGCGAAGCCGATCAGCCGCTCGCGGTCGCCGTGGATGACCGCCTCGGCGGTGACCATCTCGGTATAGAGCAGCGCCGACCGCGTCAGCTGCCGGTGGAACAGGCGGCAGTAGCGGTCGGTCCAATCCATCATCGGAGCGACCGCAACCACCCCGGTTGCGTGACGCTCTGCTGCCGGCAACGTCGCGTAATGGCGCATGTCGCTCACTTGGCGCGGTTGGCGGCGAATGTCCAGACGGGGGCTCGGTTCAGGCCCGGCGCCGCGGGGGCGCGGACGTCTGAAACCGGGCATCGACGCCCAGCAATGCCGTCAGCTCGGCGGCCGGCCCCGGGCGACCGAAGAAGAAGCCCTGGAAAGCATCGCAGCCGGTTATCCTGAGGATCGCCGCCTCCGCCTCGGTCTCGACGCCTTCCGCCGTGACGCTGAGGCCGAGAGCGTCGGCGAGCGCGACGGTGGCCTGGACCAGCCTCTGGGCGCGCGGATCGCGGTCGATATTGGCGATCAGCGAGCGGTCGAGCTTGAGCTTGTCGAAGGCGAAGCTGCGCAGATAGCCGATGCTCGAATAGCCGACGCCGAAATCGTCGAGCACGACGGCAATGCCGAGGGCGCGGATCGTGTCGATCGCGCGCCGCGCTTGTTCGGGGTGCGTGATGAGATAGGTCTCCGTCACCTCGATCTCGAGGCGATTGGCGGGGAAGCCGGTTTCCTCGAGCACGCCGGCGACGGCTGTCGCGAAATTGGGGTTCTGGAGCTGCGCCGGCGAGACGTTCACGGCGACCCTGAGCCCGGGCCATGCGGTGGCGTCGCGGCAGGTGCGCTTGAGCGTCCACATGCCGAGTTCGTCGATGAGGCCGGTTTCCTCGGCGATCGGGATGAACTCGCCCGGCGAGATCGGCTTGGCGTCATCGCCGCGCGGCCAGCGGACCAGCGCCTCAGCGCTGACGATGCTGCCGTCGCTGGCGCTGTAGACCGGCTGATAAAACATGGTGAGCGCGTCGATGGCCAGCGCCCGCCGCAGTTCACCGGCGATCTCGATGCGCTTGCGGTGTCGCACATCGAGCGAGTCGTCGAACATGCAGATGCGATTGCGCCCTTCCTGCCGGGCCTGATACCTGGCCACGTCGCCGCGACGCAGCACTTCCGCGGCGGAGATGTCGGCATTGCCGACAAGCACGATGCCCACGCTGGCACTGAGGGAGATGATGCGCCCGCCGATGTCGAAGGGCTTGGCGAAGAAACGGACGAGCTGCGGGCCCAGTTCGTTGGCTCGCTCGGCCGCCTGTGGCTTGTCGATGACTACGGCGAACTCGTCTCCGCCGAGGCGGACGAGGCAGCAATTGCCGCTCAGCGCGCGGAAGCCTTTCGCCACCTTGCGCAGCAACTGGTCGCCGACGTCGTGGCCATAGGCATCATTGACTTCCTCCAGCCCGTCCATCTCGACGCAGATGAGCGCCAGGTCGTCATCGCCATGGCGTTGGCTGACCACGTTCCTGAGATGATCCAGCAGGGCCATGCGATTTGGCAGGCCGCTGAGTGAATCGTGGGTGGCGGCGTGGCGCGCCTGGATCTCGCCGCGCCGCACCCGCGAAAAGCCTCGTGCGGCGATGACGACCAGCGCCAGCATGGTGACGACGAGCGCGCCGAGCATGCCGATGACGCGTGGGTTGAGCCGGGTGAGCGCCTCGCTGCCGGGCTTCCAGGCGATCCAGGTAAGCGCCGCGATGGTTCCGCCGTCGGCGTCGTTAAGCGGGATGGCCGTCTCGCCATCGGCGGCTGACGGCGCGGCCAGCGCCAGTCCGGTGATCAGATAGTCCTCCGACAGGCGCTGGACGGCATTGGCGTCGAGTGCCTTGGCGAGGATGAGGAACCGCCTGGGTTCAGGCGCGGGCATGGACTGCGAAAAGGGAACGACCGGCCCGACCGCCACCACCATCGGACCCCAGACGCCGCGCACCAGAGCGCTGTGCGCATCCGGCGCGCTCTCCTGCTTCGCGCTAAGCAGGAGCCGGGCAAGCGACGGACCAAATGCCTCCGCGGCCGGCGTCGCGACGGCTTCGCCATCGTGATAGGCGAAGACGACCGAGTCATCGGCGTCGAGAAGATAGGCCGTGTCGAAGAAGATCGGGTCTTCCGTCGAGGAGACGAAGGAGTCGTCGACGAACTGCCGGTCGACCTTGCCGTAGAGCTTGCGCGCGGCATCGTCCCAGATGGCATAGTCGCCATGGGTGTCGGCCATGTGGTTGAGCGTCGCCTTAACCGCCGCCTCGACCGTCTGGCGCGTCAGCGACAGCGCCGTGTGGTTGACCTCGCGGGCGATCTCGTTCACCGCGAAGGTCAGCGTCGAGATGGTGACGATGAGGATGATCGCCGCCGGCACGACGACGCTGAGAGCGAACCGGATATCCGGGCGCCCCATGCGCAACATGTGGAGTACGCGGCGCGACGGAGACATTGCGCGCAGCATCCATCCGCCAGCGTTAAGGTCGCATGAAGCTCCCAACCATGTCGAAAGATGGTTAAGCGGGCGTTTTTCGCCCGCCCGCCCACTACGTCCTGGCGGCGACCTTGCGCTCGTCGATCCGACCGGCGCCGATGCCCATTCCACCGGTTTCCTCGGCCGCCACGATGAGTGCGTCGATCTCGTTGGCCGCCACCGGCCGGCTGATCATGAAGCCCTGGACGAACTCGCACTGGATCAGCCGCAGCAGCTTGAGCTGGTCCTCGTTCTCAATGCCTTCGGCGATGACCGACAGCCCAAGCGCGTCGCCGAGCGAGACCAGCGACTGGATCAAGGCATTGGCAGTGGCGTTCATGCCGATATCGCGCACGAAGGAGCGGTCCACCTTGAGAACGTCGAAGGGGAACTGGCGGAGATAGCCGATCGAGGAGAATCCGGTGCCGAAGTCGTCGAGCGCCAGGGTGAAGCCGTGCTCCTTCAGCATGGCCAGCTTACGCTTGGCGATCGTCGGATTGTTGACCAGGATGCCTTCGGTCAGCTCCAGCTCGAAGCGATCGGCGGAGAGGCCATGGCTGTGCACGATGGCGCCGAGGTCGCCGGCGAAGCTCGGATCGCGCAGCTGCACGGGCGAGACGTTGATCGCCATGCGATAGCCCGGCCAGCGGGCGAGGTCGCGGCACGCCTGATGGGTGACGATACGGCCGATGTCGTGGATCAGGCCGGTCTCCTCGGCGACCGGGATGAACAGGGCCGGCGAGACCGAACCGAACTCGGGCGACTCCCAGCGGGCCAATGCCTCGAAGCCGACGATGGCGAGGTCGGCGGCGCGCACCACCGGCTGGTAGAAGACCTTGAGTTCGTTGCCGTTCTCGATGGCGCGGCGCAGACCCGATTCGAGCTGCTTCTTCTCCAGCGCGCCGGTCTCCATCGTCGGATGGTAGGCGACCGCCTCGCGCTCGGCGCCGTTCTTGGCCCGATACATGGCAATGTCGGCGCGGCGCACGAGTTCGCCGGGCTCGGCGATGCGCTGGTCGGCAACGGCGTAGCCGACCGACGCGGTGACGTGGAACTCGAAGCCGCTGATCGTGAAGGGCAAATCGAGCGAGCGCGCCGCTGCGTTCGCGGTGCTGGCGGTGGCCGTAAGGATGTCGTCGGCGATGAGGGCGATGGCGAATTCGTCGCCGCCAATGCGGGCGAGCGTCGCCGCCGGCGGCAGAACGCGGCCGAGGCGCGTTGCCAGCGCCCGCACCAGGGCATCGCCGCCGATATGGCCGATCGAATCGTTGACCGCCTTGAAGCCGTTGACGTCGAGATAGATGACCGACAGTGCGCCCCTGCGGCAGGCCTCGCTGTGCGATTCAGATTCCAGCATCTCGGTGAAGCCGGCGCGGTTCATCAGGCTGGTCATCGAATCGGTCCGTGCCGCGGTGACCGCCTCGCGCTCGCTGTCGGTCAGCGCGATCGCCATCTTGCGGGCGCTGAACGCGGTGGTCAGCGCCACCGCGCAGAACAGGGCGAGCGCGATGCCGATCGGCATCAACGCGTTGCGCAGCAGCGCATTGCCGGGGGTCGGCGGCGTCCACGCGACGACGCCGGCCTGCTTGCCGTTGATGTCGTCAATCGGCACCTGGCCGAGACCCGCCGCGCCGTGGCGGGCGAACTGCAGGTCGTCGATCAGGAACGAGCGGCCGAGATCGTGCAGGCGCTGCTTTCCGAGATACTGGCCGAAGACGATGATCGGCAGGTCGGTGTTCTTCACCTCATCTGCCTTGGAAACCGGGGCCAGATGCTGGATGGCGATCATCATCGGCACCGACGGCGTGTCGGCATAGATGCCGCTCTCGCCGGCAAGGTTGGCGACCGGCAGGCCGGCGGCGACCTTGCGGATCATCTTCAGCGTGTCGGGCGTGATGACCTGGCCGACCGTGTCGGTGGTGTCCTCGGTGATCCATTGATGATCGACCTTGCCCTCGGGCGAGATGATCACCAGCAGATCGGCGATGTCGGTGTCGGTGATGCCGGTGCCGACATTGGCGTCGATCCATTCCTCGTCCTTGCGGACGTAGGCGTCGTAGGCTTCTTCCCACCAGCCGTAGTCGTTGGCGAGCTGGGCGAGGCGCTTGCCCATCGCCTTCAGGCCGCCGTCCACCATGGTCTGGGTGCCTTGGGCGGCCTGTTGATTGTGCTTGTAGGCCATCCACGAAATGGTGACCACGACCGTCAGCACGGTAATGGCGATGCCCGCCACAAGGTTGAGCGTAATTCGGCCGGTCAGTGCCTTTGCCATAGCGCAGAATCCCCCAACGCCTCGATTGGACCGGCACGCTGGCAAGCCGACCTTGCGATAGATTTAATGTTCTTGTTTACGACTGCTTAAGCCATGGGACACGCGAGCAAGTATTCGTACCCACGGTTGCACGCAGGGCCCATCACATCGACTGCCAGGCGACGCGTTCCATCCGTTTCTCTTCAGCGTTTCAGCCGAATTTTTCATTGGAATAACTTATCGGCCGCGACAGAGCCGTGCCGCCACCGGCGGACGCCCTTCCCCGCCGGGTTGAAGCCAACTCTTCGTTGCTATGGTTAACGCCTACTGAAATAATAACAATTTCGATCTGCGCGGTCCCCAATGCCGGTACTGCCCGGGCCCGTTTGGTTGACAATCGGTTAACCGGACCGCTTATTCCTCAGTGCGGCGGTTAAGTATTTGTTGTGTATGCGTACGAGGAGGCAGTCATGAGTCTCGCAGAGGCGCCTGAGGCGCCGTCCGCGGATAGTCGTGCCCCCGCGGTGATGGGGACAGGCCCGCAAGCGGCCGGCCGATGTCCGTTTCACGGGGCCAAATCCGAAGCCTTCGACGACTGGCTGCATCACGGCCTGCAATGCTCCGCCGGCCGGCGCGAGTTCAAGCTCGGGCGCTATTCGCTGGCCCATTTCCGCAACGGGGCGGAATATGCCGCGGCCTTCGCCCGCTTCCGGCGCGCGGTCGCCGAGGAGCGCAAGACCGGCTTCCTCGCCCTCCTCGTCCATGACCAATCCCACCTGCGCACGGCGGCGGAGGAGCTGCGGGCGCTGGGCGCGGCAATGCGCGAGGCCGGCCTGACCGACGATCCGCAAGCGCTCATCGGCGGCAAGACGCTTGGCCATGCGATCGAGGTCATTTGCCCGGTCACCGGCAAGCCGACGGCCTATGAGTTCTTTTCCGTCGCCTTCTGCCGCCATGCCGGCGACCCCGAGGACCCGCTCTACGATCCGTCGCTGAGCGCCCCGTTCACCGCCGTCAACACCACCTCGGATGCCTTCGCCTTCGCCCGGCTGGTGCACGACCAGGCGATGAAGGCGTGGGGCCGCGCGCCTTACGAAATGGTCGACGACCGCGACGCTGTCGAGCTGCTCTTCAAGAAATGCGTCGTCGCCTGGCAGAACATGTCGGCCACGACGATCACCAATTACAGCCGCGTGACCCGGGACCCGGCGCGCGGCGTACATCTCTCCGACGATCGCAGGCACTGGATCGCCGCCCACAACGATCCGGTCTTCGCCGAACTGGAGAAGTGTCCGCATATCCACGAAATGCCGATCATCTATGCCCGGCGCCTGACCGAGAAATGGTCGGCTAACCTTTTTGACGGACAACCCTACGCGCCCGGCCGCGACGGGCAGTCTGGCGGCGTGCCGCTTCTCGAAGGGGCGTTCGAGGTGGAAGGGTTCGGCCATGAGCTACACCAACTTTGATTTTCTGGAGGTCCGCACGATCTCCGACGATCACAAGGCGATCTATGCGACCCGGCCGATTCCCCGGGACAGCCTGATCGGCTTCTTCGACGGCAAGTCGGTGATGGTCGACCTCGCCGACAAGGACGCGCTCGACGACTACTGGTGGCGCCAGTCGGTGCATCTCAAGCTCGAGGGCAGCAAGCTGCTCTGCCTCTTGCCGATGTGGGAGCCGGAGGGCGTCGACTACCTCAACCATAGCTGCCGGCCGAACGCGCGCGTCGAGGACCAGCTCTACGTCTATGCGACACGCGACATCGAACCCGGCGAGGAGATCACCGCGGACTACCGCACCTTCAACCTGGTGCCGGAGGGCAAGCGGTGCTGGTGTGCCGAGCCGCAATGCGTGATCTAGGCGAACGCGCATGAAGCTCTGGCGGGTTGCCGGCGTCCTGTCGCTGATCGGCGCGGAAGCGCTGCTCTATGGCTACAGCTATCCCTTCTTCTCGCTGGCGCTGGAAAAGCAGGGGCTGGCGACCTGGCTGATCGGCCTCAACGCCTCGCTGGCCGGCGCCGGCATCCTGGTGGTCGGGCCCATCCTGCCGCGGCTCATCGCCCGCTTCGGCGTGCGCATGATCGTGGCGGCGATGTTCGCCATATCGCTCGCCTCCTTCGCGGCGATCCTCGTCGCCGACAATCTCGTCGTCTGGTTCGCCGCCCGCTTCGTCATGGGCGCCTGCTTCGCGGCGCTGTGGACGACCACCGAGATCTGGCTGAACGGCGTGGTCGACGACCGCCACCGCGGGCGCATCATCGGCGCCTCCGGCACGCTCTATGCCACCTGCCAGTTCATCGGGCCATTGGTGCTGGGCGGCGTCGGGGTCAACGGCGCGCTGCCGCTCTATGTCGCCATGGTGCCGCTGGCGGCCGGCGTCATCGTCGCGCTGACGATCCGCCCGGCCACCGGCGAAGCGGAAGAGCAAGACGACAGCGGCAACGCCCAAACGCTGAAACTCGCTCTGTCGGCGGCGAGCGGTCTGGTGGCTGCCGGCTTCCTCGGCGGCATCGGCGAGACGGCGATGCAGAGCCTGCTGCCGCTTTACGGCCTCGCCCACGGCTTCGCCGACGCCGAAGCGGCGCGGCTGGTCGCGGTCTTCAGTCTCGGCGAGGCGGTGCTGGTCGCCGGCTTGGGCTGGATGGCCGACCGATACGGCCGCACCGTCACGCTGCTCCTCTGTTCGGTGGTGGCGGCGCTGACCAGCTTCGCCCTGCCGTTTGCCATGGGCCACACGCTGATGGCCGAGCCGGTGCTGTTCCTGGCCGGCGGCACCATCTCCGGCATCTACACGCTCGGCGTCGTGCTCATCGGCCAGGATTTTCGCGGCCACAAGCTCGCCATCGTCTCCACCGGCTTTGCCATGGCCTATTCGGCGGGCTCGATCGTCGGCTCGACGCCGGTCGGCTATCTGGTCGACCTGTTCGGCCCGGAGGCGCTGCCGATCGCCATCGGCGTCGGCTTCGTCATCCTCACCGTCTACCTGCTGCAGCGCGGCCGCCAGGCGCCGGCCGAGGAAAGCATCCCCGAAGTGGCCGACGCGCCGGCGCTGGGCGGCGACGGGCTGCCCGAGGTCAATTTCGACATGTCATTCCTTCACCAGCTCGAACCGGTCCACGTCGAAGAGGCCGAAATTGGTGATCTTCATATGCGGAATGACCGGGAGTGGCAGGAAAGCAACCTGGAGGAATGGTTCCGGCAGCGTGCAGCCGAGCTCGGTCGCCGCGCGGCGCAGCGGCATCAGCCCGGCGTGAACCGCCTCGAAGGGCTCGAGGCTCATCAGCCCGGCTAGGGGCAGCGCCAGTTCGGCCAGCACCTTGCCGCCGTCCGCCACGACGAAACCGCCGCCGATCGCGCGCAGCCGGTTGACCGCAACCGCCATGTCGTCGTCGTCCATGCCGACGACGCAGATATTGTGGCTGTCGTGGCCGACCGAAGAGGCGATGGCGCCGCGCTTCATGCCGAAGCCGGTGACGAAGCCGCGGCCGATGGAGCCGTCCTTGCCGTGGCGCTCCAGCACCGCCACCTTGGCAATGTCGTTGGCTGGATCGGCGACGCGCTCATTGCCCTTCGCCGGAACCTGCTTGCGGACATGATCGGTGACGACGCGGCCGGGCGCCACGCCGATCATGGAAAGTTCGGCGGCCGCGCCGGGAATGCGGAAATCGCCCGGCGCGATCTCGCGGATTTTCACGCTGTCGAGGCCGACCGGCGCGATCGCCTTGCGCGTCGCAAACAGCGCATCGTCGACGACGCGGCCGGCGGAGATCACCGTCTTCACCGAGCACGCCTCAAGGTCACCGACCAGAACGATATCGGCGCGGCGGCCGGGGGCGATCATGCCGCGATCCTTGAGGCCGAAGGCGTTGGCCGCCGACCAGCTCGCGGCGCGATAGACGTGGTGCAGCGGGCGGCCGAGGGAAATCAGCGTGCGCACCATGTAGTCGAGATGTCCCTCCTCGGCGATGTCGAGCGGATTGCGGTCGTCGGTGCACAGGCAACAGAAGCTCGACGAATGCTCGTCGAGGATTTCGGCGAGCGCATGCAGGTCCTTGGTCACCGAGCCTTCGCGGATGAGCACGGCGAGCCCCTTCTTCAGCTTCTCGCGGCCGTCCTCGGCGATGGTCGTCTCGTGGTCGGTGCGGATGCGCGCGGCGAGGTAGCCGTTGAGGTCATAGCCGCGCACCAGCGGCGCGTGGCCGTCGATATGGCCGTCCTGGAAGGCGACCAGCTTGTCGAGCACGTCGTCACGGCTCGACAGCACGCCGGGGAAATTCATGAACTCGGCAAGGCCGATCACCTTGGGATGGTTGGCGAGCGGCAGCAGGTCCTTGGCCAGCAGTTCGGCGCCGGACGTCTCGAAGGTGGTCGCCGGCACGCAGGAGGAAAGCTGCACGCGCAGGTCCATGATCGTGGTCTCGGCCGAATCGAGGAAGAAGCGGACGCCTTCGAGACCCAGAACATTGGCGATCTCGTGCGGGTCGCAGATCGCCGTGGTGACGCCGTGGGGCAAAACGCAGCGGTCGAACTCCTGCGGGGTGACGAGCGAGGATTCGACGTGGAGGTGGGTGTCGATGAAGCCGGGCACGGCGAACAGGCCGCTGCCGTCGATCTCGCGCGCGCCGCGATAGCTTTCATAGGTGCCGACGATGCGGTCGCCACAGATGGCGATGTCGGTCACCGTGATGCCGCCATAGACGATGTCGAGCAGGCCGACATTCCTGATGACCAGATCGGCGGGGACGGCACCCCTGCCCTGGTCGATGGCGCGCGAGAGGAAGGCCTTGTCGGTCATCGGTGACTCCTTGTCTGTCGCCAAGGATTGCAGGCTTTTGTGTGCAGCGACAAGGTTCAGTCGTCCTCCATGGCGATGAGCGAGGCATTGCCGCCGGCCGCAGCGGTGTTGACGGAGACCACCTGCTCCAGCGTGAAGCGGCGCAGATAGTCGGGCCCGCCCGCCTTGGGACCGGTGCCCGAGAGGCCGGAGCCGCCGAAGGGCTGGGTGCCGACCACGGCGCCGATCATGTTGCGGTTCACATAGACGTTGCCGACGGGCAGCGCGTCCACGACGGCCTGCACCGTCTCGTCGATGCGGCTGTGGATGCCGAGCGTCAGCCCGTAGCCGGTGGCGGCGATCGCCGCGATCAGCCTGTCGCGTTCCTTCGGCTTCCAGCGCACCACATGCAGGATCGGGCCGAACACCTCTCGTTCGAGGTGCTCCGGCGAATCCAGCTCGATGATGTGCGGCGCAACGAAGGTGCCGGTCGCCGGCGCCGCGCCGGCATAGCGGACGGTGGCGAAGGGCGCGTCCTTCATGGCCGCAACATGGCCTTCGAGGTTGGCCCTGGCCTCGCCATCGATCACCGGGCCGATATCGGTCGCTGGATCGCTTGGGTTACCGAGGCTGAGCATGGCGGCGGCGCCGACGATCATTTCCAGCACATGGTCGGCGACATCGTCCTGCAGGCAGAGGAGCCTGAGCGCCGAGCAGCGCTGGCCGGCCGATCGGAAGGCCGAGGTGACCACGTCGTCGGCCACCTGTTCAGGCAGCGCGGTGGCGTCGACGATCATGGCGTTGATGCCGCCGGTCTCGGCGATAAGCGGCACGATCGGGCCCTTCTTGGCGGCCAGCGCCCGATTGATCGCCCAGGCGACCTCGGTCGAGCCGGTGAAGGCGACGCCGGCAACGTCCGGGTGGGCGACAAGCGCCGCACCGACCCTGCCGTCGCCGGTGGCCAGCTGGGCCGCAGCAACCGGCACACCGGCCTTGTGCAGCAGGTCGAAGGCGCGGAAGGCGGTGAGCGGCGTCTGCTCGGCCGGCTTGGCGATGACCGCATTGCCGGCGGCGAGCGCCGCCACTGCCTGGCCGAGGAAGATGGCGAGCGGGAAGTTCCACGGCGAGATGCAGATGAAAACGCCACGCCCGCGCCGCATCAGCCGGTCGCTTTCGCCGGTTGGCCCGGGCATCACCTCGGGCGCGAAGAGGAGCCGGGCCTGGCTCGCGTAGTAGCGGCAGAAGTCGGCGGCCTCGCGCACCTCGGCAATGCCGTCGTTGAGCGTCTTGCCACCTTCGCGGGCAAGCAGCGCCACCAGGGAATCGCGCGTCTCCTCGATGAGGTCGGCGAGGCGGTCGAGCGTGTCGGCGCGCTCGCTCGCCGGCACCCGCGACCATTGGGCAAAGCCCCCTTTGGCGGCCGCCATGACCTCATCGATCAATTCAACCGGCAGGTCCACGACACTGCCGACGCTGGTCTTTCCATCGGCCGGGCTGACGATGGGCCGGGCAGCGCCCACCGCCTTGCCGCCGGCAATGAGCGGGTGTGCCGCAATCGGGGTATCGCCCGCCTTGGCCATGCCCGTCAGCAGGGCGCCCAGCTCGGCGGCGCTGCCGAACTCCAGTCCCATGGAGTTCCGCCGGGCGGGCGCGTAGAGATCGCGCGGCAGCGGCACGCGGCTGTGGCGTACGTGATCGCCGCCCTTGAGCAGCACCGCCGGCCGCGTGAGCAGGCTCTCCACCGGCACATCGGTGTCGCCGACCACAGAGACGAAGGAGGAGTTGGCGCCGTTCTCCAGAAGCCGGCGCACGAGATAGGCGAGCAGCTCGCGATGGCCGCCGACCGGGGCGTAGATGCGCGCCGCGATGGCCGGATCGTCCTCGCGCAGCGCCGTGAACAGCGCCTCCCCCATGCCGTGCAGCCGCTGGAACTCGTAGCCGGACGGACCGCCGGCCATTTCCACCACCGCGGCGACGGTCAGCGCATTGTGGCTGGCGAACTGCGGATAGATGCGCGGGCGGAGCTTGAGCAGCCGGTGGGCGCAGGCGAGATAGGACTGGTCGGTGGCGGGCTTGCGCGTGAACACCGCATAGTCGGCAAGCCCGCGCTCCTGGGCACGCTTGACCTCGGTGTCCCAATAGGCGCCTTTGACCAGACGCACCATCAGCCGCCGGCCGAGCGCCGTGGCGATCTCGCCGACCCAGTCGACCACCGCCCCGGCGCGCTTCTGGTAGGCCTGTATCGCCAGGCCGAAGCCGTCCCAGCCGGCAAGCGACGGATCGGCCAGCACCGCCGCCAGCACCTCCAGCGACAGTTCCAGCCGGTCGACCTCCTCCGCATCGACCGTCAGATTGAGATCATGGGCTCGTGCCGCGCGGGCGAGATCGAGCAGGCGCGGCACCAGTTCCTTCAGCACGCGCGCGCGCTGCACCGCTTCGTAGCGCGGGTAGAGCGCCGACAGCTTGACGGAAATGCCCGGCCGGTCGGGCAACGTGCCCGTGCCTGCGGCGTCGCCGATGGCGGCAATGGCGCCGGCATAGGCTTCGAAATAGCGTTCGGCATCGGCGGCAGTGCGCGCGCCCTCGCCGAGCATGTCGTAGGAGTGGCGGAAGCCCTGCTTTTCCATGGCGCGGGCGCGGGCGAGCGCTTCGCCGATGGTCTGGCCGAGCACGAAATGGTGGCCAAGCACGCGCATGGCCTGGCGCGTCGCGGTCCTGACCGCCGGCTTGCCGAGCCGGCTGACGAGCCCCGCAACCAGACGCTCGGGCGTGTCGCCGGGGTAGACGATGCGGGAGGTCAGGCCGAGCGCCCAGATGGAGGCGGCGACGAACGGCTTGCCGCCGCGGCCTGAGTGCTCGTCCCAGTCGCCGCTGCCGATCTTGTCCTCGATCAGCCGGTCCTGTGTCGCAGTGTCGGGCACGCGCAGCAGCGCCTCGGCCAGCACCATCAGCGCCAGCCCCTCGCGCGTCGACAGGGCAAACTCGCGCAGGAAATCCTCAAGCTCGCCGATGCCGCCGGCAGAATCGCGGATCGCCGTGATCAGGCGCGTCGCGCGCCGGTCGATCCGCCGTTCGGCTGCATCGTCGAGGCGTGTCTCGTCGATGAAGGCGCGGATCAGCGCGGCGTCGTCGGGGGCGTAAGGTGCCGCAAAGGCCGGCAATGCCGCCGTGGCTGCTGCGCTGGTCATCATGGCTCCTTCCTGCCCCGAGGGAGGATTGCAGGCTTTGTGCCACGGCGACAAGCGGGGCGTTGGTGCGGCGATTGCCCAAATTGACGGGATCGAATATTCCCGGATTCCGGAGTGCCTCGCGGCACGGCAGGAAGGAGCGCCGGGATGACGGGCGGCAAGGCGATCAAGGGGCTCGCAATCGCGGCCGTCCTGGCGCTCGCCGCCTGCGGGGAAAGCGGCCCCTATCTCGATATTTCCGGCGGCGGCTTCATCTTCAACTACCGCCTGTCGGAGGCCTATGCCGGCTTCATCGCCGCGCCGCTGCGCACGCTGCCAGAGCATGCGCGTATCGAGGCGACCTTCGAGAACCCGTCCGGCGGCCCGCCGATCGTGCTCTCCAAGGACGTGACGCCGAACCGCCGGGAATACTCCTTCACCACCGACCCGCTTTCCGGCATCAAGGCGGACACCGACTATGCCCTCACCGTCAGGCTGATCTCCGCCGACGGCAAGACGATCGAGACGATCGACAAAAAGCTCCATTCGGATCTCGACCAGTCGGTGCTGGCCGACAAGCCGCTCACCGTCGGCCCCGGCTACACCCCCAATCCGGACCTCGCGCCTGCCGGCCAATGAGCGAAGCCATCGACCCCACCGTCTACCGGCTGAGGGCGAACGCCTTCGTCAAGCCGCGCACCTACCGGCTCACCGAGGATGCGCTGACCTGGGAGGAGGACGGCGGCAAACTCGACGGCGTCTTCTATGACGGCATCGCCGAGGTGCGGCTTGCCTATGCGCCGACGCGCGTGGTCACCAACCGCTATCGCGCGCAGATCATCTTCAAGGCCGGCGGCATGGCCGAGCTGTTCAACGCCGACTATCGTGGCTTCGCCGATTTCGCCGAGCACAACGCCGAATACGCCGCCTTCCTGACCGAGCTGCACCGGCGGCTGGCGACGCGCGGCAAGGACATCGTCTATCGCCAGGGCAACAGCGTCGGCGCCTTCATTGGCAATGTCGCCCTCTCGATCTTCATCTTCGTCATGATCGCCATCGCCTTCCTGCTGCTGTTCTCATGGGGCGGTCCGCTCATCGCCATCGCCAAGCTGGCGATCCTGCTGTTCTTCGTGCCGGTGCTGGTGCGCTACATTCGGCGGGCACGGCCGGGGACCTACGACCCGTTGGCGCTGCCCGCCGCCGTGCTGCCCGAGGCCGGTAGCGCCGCACCGGAGAAGACGTCCGATGGCTGAGACTTACGAAGGCGGATGCTCGTGCGGCGCGGTGCGCTTCCGGCTCACCGCGGCGCCGATGTTCGTGCATTGCTGCCACTGCCGCGACTGCCAGCAGCAGACCGGCAGCGCCTTCGCCGTCAATGCGCTCTGCGAGACCGACCGTATCGAGATACTGGCGGGCACGCCGGAGCCGGTGTCGATGCCGACCGACAGCGGCCGGCCGCACGACATCTATCGCTGCCCGGAGTGCAAGGTCGCCGTGTGGAGCGACTACGGCCGCCGGCCCTATCTCCGCTTCGTGCGCGTCGGAACCCTCGACGACCGAGACGCGATCACCCCGGACGTCCATATCTACACGCGCTCGAAGCTGCCCTGGGTGGCGCTGCCGGCCGACGTTCCGGCCTTCGCGGAATTCTACGACATGAAGACGCTGTGGCCGGCGGAGGCGCAGGCGCGCCGTCGGGCTGCGTCGGCGGCGGCGCGCGAAGCCGGTTCGCCGTCCTAGCCGGCGACCACCTCCGCGGCGACGGCGCGTTTCGCCCCGTCCTTGAAAAGCCGGGCGAGGCGTTCGGTTACCGGCCCGGTAAAGCGCGGGTCGGCGGCAAGGTCCTGCCCGAAGACCTTCTCGACGCCGGTCAAGGCACGCACCAGCCGTTCGGCGTCGGGCCCGGCCGCATCGGCCAGCGCGCGCAGCTCGCCGGCGAGCGGATCGCGCACGTCGATCGCTTCGCCCGTCTCGTCGATGCCGGTGACGTAGCGCATCCATCCGGCAACACCCAGCGCCAGCTTGCCGAACGGCGCGCCGCTCTTCAGGCAGTCGCGGATCGTGCCCAGCAGTCGCTGCGGCAGCTTCTGGCTGCCGTCCATGCAGATCTGCCAACAGCGGTGCTTGAGCGCCGGATTGCGGAAGCGGTCGAGAAGCGCCGCCTTGTAGCCGGCAAGATCGGCCGAGGGCGGAACCGAGAGCGTCGGCGTCGCCTCCTCCATCAAGGCCGCGACGAAGCGGGCATAGGACGCATCGCCCATCACGTCGGAGACGAACTGGTAGCCCGCCAGATAGCCGAGATAGGAGAGGCTCGAATGGGCGCCGTTAAGGAGCCTGAGCTTCATCTGCTCATAGGGCGCGACATCGGCGACCATCTCGGCGCCGGTCGTCTCGAAAGGCGGCCGCCCGGTCGGGAAGCGTTCCTCGATGACCCATTGCGAGAACGGCTCGGTGACCACCGGCCAGGCGTCGGTTGCGCCCAGAGCCGCATCGACGCGGGCGCGGTCCTCGTCGGTGGTGGCCGGCGTGATGCGGTCGACCATGGTCGAGGGGAAGGCGACCTCGCCGGCGACCCAGGCGCCGAGATCGGCGTCGCGCAGTTCGGCGAAGCGTCCGACGACGCGGCGCGCCACGTCGCCGTTGGCGGGAAGATTGTCGCAGGTGAGAACGGTGAACGGCGCGACCCCCGCCGCCCGCCGCCGCGCCAGCGCCTCGGCGATCAGCCCGGGCGCGGTGACGGGCGCGTCTGGCGTCTTGAGATCCTGCACGATGTCGGGATGGGCTTCGTTGAGTGCGCCGGTCGCCGGATCGTGGCAATAGCCTTTCTCGGTCACGGTCAGCGAGACGATGCGCACGGCGGGAGACGCCATGGCGGCCAGCAGCCGCGCGCGCTCCTCAACGGCTACCAGCACATCGACGACGCTGCCGATGACGCGCAGCCGCTCGCCCTCGCCCGAGCGCACCGACAGGGCATAGAGGCCGTCCTGCGGCTTCAGCGCGTCGCGCGTGCCGGTGCTCCTGAGGCTGGCGCCGACGATCCCCCAGGAGGGGTCGGCCGCCAGAATGTCGTCGACATAGACGGCCTGGTGAGCGCGGTGGAAGGCGCCGATGCCGAGATGCACGATGCCCGGCCGCACGGCCGCGCGGTCATAGGCCGGCCGCGCGACGGCCTCCGGCAGCGTGGCAAGCGTAGACCCGCTGAGGCGCGGACGGCTCCCGGTTCCTGTCATCGACGATATTCCTCCCTCACCGGCCAATGGGTTCGAGCGGAAGGATCGGCCGGCAATGTTTGCCTGTCATTGATCTGGTTGGAATCCGGGCCCGCCGCCCCGTGCCCGGATCACATCAGAAGGTTGGGCAGAAAGAGCACCACCTGCGGGAAAAACGCAAGAAAGGCGACCTCGACCAGCACGGCCAGCACGAAGGGGATCGACTCGACGATATATTCCTCGACCGGCGTCTTGAGCAGGCTGCACACGGTGTACATGCACACCCCGACCGGCGGGGTCATCGAGCCGAGCGTCACCACCGTCATCATCAGGATGCCGAAATGCACCGGGTCGAACGGTGCGCCGAGGATGCCGAACTCCCTGGTGTAGACGGCAAGACGGCCGCCATCGACGCCGACGGCGACATTGCCGCCGGCACGCGCCTGCTCGAGCACGTCCTCGTCCTTGCCGAGTTGCGAGCTCGGGAAGAGGCGCACTTCGACGGCGCCCTTGGGTGTCCGCCTCGACCTTCTGCTTGAAGACCTCGAGGCCCTTGAACAGCGGGTCGTCGGTGGTGAGCGCCGAGTTGACGTTCAGCGTATAGTCGGCGGCGAGGCCGACTCGCGGCAGAGCCATGGCGGCCACCGTCGCCAGCAGTGCAAAACCGATGAACGGAAATCTCTTCATCGCTCCCCCCTTCCCTCCCAAGTCGGACGCCCATTTCGGTTCGCTCGTCTGGACCTCCTTGACTGGTATGCTAGTATGGCACCTAGCAAAGCGCACGAATGTTGTTCGACCCAACGAACACTGACGGGGCGTGAGGGATGAAACGAGGCAACGGCGCAGCAAAGGGGGCCGCGTTCAAGCGCCGGTCGGTCTATGCGGACGCACCGGGCGAACCTGCGGCGCGGCGCGTGTTGCACGCGCTGAAGAGCGCCATCGTCACCATGGCGCTGACCCCCGGTCAGGCGCTTTCCGAAAACGAGATCGCCGCGCTGCTGGGCGTCAGCCGCCAGCCGGTGCGGGAAGCCTTCATCAAGCTGAGCGAAGCCGGCTTCGTGCGCATTCGCCCGCAGCGCGGCACCTTCGTCGTCAAGATCTCGACCAAGCAGGTGGCCGACGCGCGCTTCGTGCGCGAGGCGGTCGAGGTCGCGGTGGCACGCAAGGCCTGTCAGGTGATGACGGCGTCGACGATCGCCGCCCTGCGCAGCAACCTCGAAGCGCAACGCAGCGCCGCCGCCGAGGCCGCCCCTGCCCGCTTCCTTGCTCTTGACGAGGCCTTCCATCGCGGCCTCGCTCTCGGCGTCGACTGCGACTATGCGTGGCGCGTCGTCGAAGACGTGAAGGCGCAGATGGACCGCGTTCGCTATCTCAGCCTGCCGCAGGCGACGCCGATCTCACGTCTCATCGATCAGCACGTCGCCATCCTCGATGCCGTCGAGGCCGCCGACGAAGCGCGCGCCGAAGCGGCCGTGCGCACGCACCTTTCCGAAATCCTGGCTTCGCTGCCGGTGCTGGAAGAGCAGTTCCCGCATCTGTTCGAGAGCGAGGAGGACGTTAAATCGGCGCCGGTGCTATCGCAGGCAGCCGGCGCGAGGAAAACAGCACGGACATGAAGATCACCGAAGCGAAAGTCATCGTCACCTGCCCGGGACGCAATTTCGTCACGCTCAAGATCGTGACCGACGAGGGCCTGCACGGGCTCGGCGACGCGACCCTGAACGGGCGCGAGCTTGCGGTCGCAAGCTACCTTGAGGATCACGTCGCGCCGCTGCTCATCGGCCGCGACCCGCACCAGATCGAGGACATCTGGCAGTTTCTGGCCAAGGGCGCCTATTGGCGCCGCGGGCCGGTGACCATGGCGGCGATCGCCGCCGTCGACACGGCGCTGTGGGACATCAAGGCCAAGGCCGCCGGCCTGCCGCTCTACCAGCTCCTCGGCGGCAAGAGCCGTACCGGCGTCATGGCCTATGCCCACGCCAATGGGCGCGACCTCGCCGAGACGCTCGATGCCGTCGGCAAGTACCTGGAGCGTGGCTACAAGGCGGTGCGGGCGCAGTCGGGCATTCCCGGGCTCGACCACGTCTATGGCGTGGCGAGCGGCAAGCGCGACTACGAGCCGGCGGTGAAGGGCATGGTCGAGGAATCGGTGTGGTCGACCGAGAAGTATCTCGATTTCGCGCCCAGGCTCTTCGAGGCGGCGCGCGCCAGATTCGGCTTCGACTTCCACCTGCTGCACGACGTGCATCACCGGCTGACGCCGATCGAGGCGGCGCGCCTCGGCAAGAGCCTGGAGCCCTATCGCCTGTTCTGGATGGAGGACCCGACGCCGGCGGAGAACCAGGAGTCGCTCAGGCTCATCCGCGAGCACACGGTCACGCCGATCGCCATCGGCGAGGTGTTCAACTCCATCCACGACTGCCGCGAGATCATCGAGAACCAGCTCTGCGACTACATCCGCACGTCCGTGGTGCATGCCGGGGGCATCACGCAGCTGCGCAAGATCGCCATGCTGGCCGAGCTCTATCAGGTGCGCACGGGCTGCCACGGCGCCACCGACCTGTCGCCGGTCACCATGGGCGCGGCGCTGCACTTCGATCTGTGGGTGCCGAATTTCGGCGTGCAGGAGCACATGCCCCATACGGAAGAGACCGATGCGGTCTTCCCGCACGCCTATTCGTTCGCGGACGGCTATCTCCATCCCGGCGACGCGCCGGGCCACGGCGTCGACATCGACGAGGCGCTGGCGGCGAAATATCCCTACGAGCCGGCCTATCTGCCCGTCGCCCGTCTGGAAGACGGGACGGTGTGGAGCTGGTAGGGCCGCAGCCCGATCTGTCACCTGAGAAGAATGAAGCCGCGCGCCCCTTCAAACGGCGCGCGGCTTCACAACAGGGTCCGCCTGTTTCTCCTGGCCCCTAGACCTTCACCCAGCCGCCGCCCTTGGCGTTCGACTTCACTGCCGCTTCGATGAACTGCATGCCGGCAAGGCCGTCCTCGACCGTCGGGAAGAGCACGCCGGCGGGCGGATCCTCGTCGGCGCGCGCCGCGCGGATGGCGCGGGCGACCTCGGTGTAGATGTTGGCGAAGCCTTCCAGATAGCCCTCGGGATGGCCGGACGGTGTGCGTGTGACACGCGCCGCATCGGCATTGGCGCCGACGCCGGCCCGGGTGATCAGCCGGGTCGGCTGGCCGAAAGGCGTGAACCACAGATAGTTCGGGTCCTCCTGGCGCCATGCGAGACCGCCCTTGGAGCCGAAGACGCGCAGCGACAGATTGTTCTCGTTGCCCGGCGCCACCTGGGTCGCCCACAACATGCCCTTGGCGCCGCTCTTCCAGCGCAAGAGGATGTTGTCGTTGTCGTCGAGCTTGCGTCCCTTGACGAAGGTGGTGAGGTCCGCGCACAGCGAATCCAGCGACAGGCCGGTGACGAAGCAGGCGAGATTGTAGGCGTGGGTGGCGATGTCGCCGAGCGCCCCGGCGCCGGCCCGCTTGGGGTCGGTGCGCCAGTCGGCCTGCTTCTGGCCGGTGGCTTCCAGCCGCTCGGTCAGCCAGTCCTGCGCGTACTCCGCCTGCACCTGGCGGATCTCGCCCAGCTCACCGGCGGCGACGATGGCCCGCGCCTGGCGGATCATCGGATAGCCGGTGTAGTTGTGGGTGAGCGCGAAGATCTTGCCGCTACGCTTGACCGCCCGCTGGATGTCCTTGGCCTCGGCCACGGACATGGCCAGCGGCTTGTCGCAGATGACATGGATGCCGGCCTTGAGGAAGGCCTTGATCGGCCCGGCATGCATGTAGTTCGGGGTGACGATCGCCACCGCCTCGATGCCGTCTTCCTTGCGCTTGGCTTCGGCCTTGGCCATCTCCTCGAAATCGCCATAGGCGCGATCGCGGGCGATGCCCAGTTCGAGCGCCGAGTCGATCGCGCGCCGGCGCTGCGAAGACAGCGCCCCGGCGACCAGTTCGTAGTTGTCGTCGATGCGCGAGGCGATGCGGTGAACACCGCCGATGAAGGCACCCTGCCCGCCACCGACCATGCCCAGCCGAATGCGGCCGCCCGATTTTGCGTCGCTGCGTCCTTCGACCATGTGAGTGCTAGCCTCCCCGTTCCTAGATGCCGAGCATCTTGCGATTGGCTTTCTGGTCGACGCCGCTGGCGGCGAAGTCGTCGAAGGCCTTCTCGGTGACGCGGATGATGTGGGCCGCGATGAAGGGCGCACCCTCGGCCGCCCCCTGTTCGGGGTGCTTCAGGCAGCACTCCCATTCGAGCACCGCCCAGCGGTCGTAGTCGTATTCGGCGAGCTTGGAGAAGATGCCGGAGAAATCGACCTGGCCGTCGCCGAGCGAGCGGAAGCGGCCGGCGCGCTTCACCCAGGGCTGGAAGCCGCCATAGGCGCCCTGCTTGCCGGTCGGATTAAATTCCGCGTCCTTGACGTGATAGGCGTAGATGCGCTCGTGGTAGAAGTCGATGAACTCGAGATAGTCGAGCTGCTGCAGCACGAAGTGCGAGGGATCGTAGTTGATGCCGCAGCGGGGATGATTGTCGACGCGCTCGAGCAGCATCTCGAAAGAGATGCCGTCGTGCAGGTCCTCGCCGGGATGCAGCTCGAAGGCGACGTCGACGCCGAGGCTGTCGGCATAGTCGAAGATCGGCCGCCAGCGCTTGGCGAGTTCGTCGAATCCGGTCTCGACCAGCCCGGCCGGGCGCTGCGGCCACGGATACATGAACGGCCAGACGAAGGCGCCGGAGAAGGTCGGCATCGAGGGCAGGCCGAGATTGGCGCAGGCCTTGATCGTCGACTTCACCTGATCGACCGCCCATTTCTGCCGCTTCTTCATGTCGCCGCGCACCTCCGGCGCCGCGAAGCCGTCGAAGGCGGCGTCGTAGACCGGATTGGTGGCGACGAGCTGGCCCTGGAGGTGCGAGGCGAGCTCGGTGATCTCGACGCCGGCATCGGCGCAGATGCCCTTGATCTCGCTGCAATAGGTCTTGCTCGAGGCAGCCTTCTTCACGTCGATCAGGCGGCCGTCCCAGCTCGGGATCTGGATGCCCTTGTAGCCGAGGCCGGCGGCCCACTTGGCCATGCCTTCCAGCGTGTTGAACGGCGCGTCATCGCCAGCGAACTGCGCCAGGAAGATCGCCGGACCCTTCATTGTTTTCATCGTTGTTGTCTCCTCTTGGGGCGCGCACGGCCCGCGGGCGCGGCGTCGCTAGAGATAGCTGTTCACCAGGGACTCGAGATATTCCTGCTTGCCGCTCACCGGCTGCGGCTCGAGGTCCTTCTTGTGGACGTAGTCGGCGAGGTCGTCGAGCGAGCGCTTGCCGGCGAGGATGGCCCTGCCCTCCTTGCTCTTCCATCCGGCGTAGCGGTCGGCGACGAAAGCGTCGAACTTGCCGTCCTTGATGATCTTCTCGGCGATCAGCAGGCCCTGGGCGCAGGCGTCGATCGAGCCGACATGGGCGATCAGCAGATCGTCCGGATCGAGCGACTGGCGGCGGATCTTGGCGTCGAAGTTGTAGCCGCCCTTGCCGAGACCGCCGGCCTTGAGGATGTAGTAGGCGGCCAGCGCCATCTCCGGCACGTTCATGGCGAACTGGTCGGTGTCCCAGCCGAGCTGGTAGTCGCCGCGGTTGATGTCGATGGAACCGAGGATGCCGAGCGCGCCGGCGAGCGCCAGTTCGTGCTCGAAGGTGTGGCCGGCGAGAATGGCGTGGTTCTGCTCGATGTTGATCTTGACCTCCTTCTCGAGGCCGAACTGCTGCAACATCCCCCAGATCGAGCCGACGTCGAAGTCGTACTGGTGCTTGGTCGGCTCCTTCGGCTTGGGCTCGATGAGGATGGTGCCCTTGAAGCCGATCTTGTGCTTGTGCTCGACGACCATCGACAGGAAGCGGCCGAGCTGGGCGAACTCCTGCTTCATGTCGGTGTTGAGCAGGGTCTCGTAGCCCTCGCGGCCGCCCCACAGCACGTAGTTGGCGCCGCCGAGCTCATGGGTCAGCTCCAGGACGTTCTTCACCTGCGCCCCGGCATAGGCAAACACGTCCGGATCGGGATTGGTCGCCGCGCCCGCCATGTAGCGGCGGTTGGAGAACAGGTTGGCGGTGCCCCACAGGAGCCTGACCTTGGCCTTCTCCATCTTCCTGGCGAAGACCTCGCCGATCTCGCGCACGTTCCGGTTGGATTCGGCCAGCGTCTTGCCTTCCGGCGCGATGTCGCGGTCATGGAAGGCGAAGAAGGGCACGCCGAGCAGGCGGAACATCTCGAAGGCGACGTCGGCCTTGAGCTTGGCCGCCTCCATCTCGTCGCCCATGTGCATCCAGTCGCGCATGAAGGTCTCGCCGCCGAACATGTCGCGGCCGTCCCAGGCGAAGGAATGCCAATAGGCGACGGAGAAGCGCAGATGGTCCTCCATGCGCTTGCCGAGGACCTTCTTGTTGGGGTCGTACCAGCGATAAGCCAGTCCGTCGCCGGCCTTGGCGCCGGCAAATTTGATCGGCTTTTCCTGCTTGAAAAAACGGGCACTCATCGGGGCATGGCCTCCTTGATGGCTGGATAGAGCTTCCGGTACGTCGCGTAGGCGGCAGCGTAGGCGGGAACCAGATCGGGATCGGGTTCGATGGTCTCGCGAATGGCCGGCTGGGCGCACACCGCAAAGGGATCGGCGTTCTCGGCGGCGATCAGGCCGAGACGGGCCGCGCCGAGGCCGGCGCCGAAATCGCCCTCCTCCGGCACGTCGATGGTGATGTTGAGGGCGTTGGCGATGATGCGCAGCCACTTCTTCGAGCGCGAGCCGCCGCCGACGGCAAGCGCCCGCTCGACGCTGGCGCCGGCCTGGGTCAGCGCCGTCAGGCAGTCGGCGAAGGCGAAGGCAACACCTTCCAGCACGGCGCGGGTGAGCGCCGTCTTGTCGGCGGCGTAGCCGAGGCCGGCGAACGAACCGCGGATGGCGGCGTCGTTGTGGGGCGTGCGCTCGCCGCCGAGATAGGGCAGGAAGATCGCTTCGCCGGGGCCGCTCGTGTCGTCCTCGAGCGGCCTGGTCAGTTCGGCGGCGCTGGTCGAGAACACGTCGGCCAGCCATTCGAGCGCACCGGCGGCCGACAGGATCACGCCCATCTGGTGCCAGGTGTCGGGCACGGCATGGCAGAAGGCGTGGACCGCCGTCGCCGGATCGGGCGAGAAGCGGGCATTGGAGACGAAGAGCACCCCGGAGGTGCCGAGCGAGACGAAGGCGGTGCCGGGCCTGACCACGCCGACGCCGCAGGCCGAGGCCGCATTGTCGCCGCCGCCGCCGGCGACCACCACCGTCGCGGCCATGCCCCAGCGGCTCGCCAGTTCGGCACGCAACTGCCCGGTCGCCGCCGAGCCCTCATAGAGCGCCGGCATCTGGCCGCGCGACAGCTTGGTCGCGGCGAGAAGGTCGTCGCTCCAGTCGCGTTTGGCCACGTCGAGCCAGGCCGTGCCGGCCGAGTCCGACATGTCGGAGGCGTAGTCGCCGGTGAGCTTCAGCCGGACGTAGTCCTTGGGCAGCAGGACCTTGGCGACCTTGGCGAAGGTCTCCGGCTCGTGGCGCGCCACCCAGACGAGCTTGGGCGCGGTGAAGCCGGGAAAGACGATGTTGCCGGTGATGGCGCGGAAGCGCGGATCGGCATCGAGCTCGGCAGCCTCGGCGGCCGAGCGCACGTCGTTCCACAGAATGCAGGGGCGCAGCGGCTTGTCGGCCTGGTCGACCAGCGTGGCGCCGTGCATATGGCCGGAAAGACCGATACCGCGCACGCCGGAAAGGGCCGCCTTGTGCGTGGCGGCGAGCTTGTCGAGCACCGCCTCGCAGGCCGTCCACCAGCTCTCCGGGTCCTGCTCCGACCATCCGGAATGCGGCCGGGAGACTTCGAGATCCGCGGTCTCGCTAGCCACAACGTGCTGGCGATCGTCGATGAGAACCGCCTTCACCGACGAGGTGCCAATGTCCAGTCCGAGATACATGAATGAGCGCCCTCCCGGCGACGCGCGAGGCACTGCCGCCCGGATACGCTCGCCGTTTTTTCGTCTTTTGTGTTGATTATCCCGACTATTGGGCGATTGCAATTCGACGCAGTGTCGCCACCGGAGATTTCTGCGGAATCCGGATTTTTCGCCCGGCCCAATCGCCTTCCATGGCGCCCGTGCTATCTATCCGCCCGGCAAACCCGCCATCTGAAAGCCCGAGACCCCATGAAGACTGAGACGGCCCCCGTTCGCCTTGCCGACTACCGCGCTCCCGACTTTGCCATTGCCACGGTCGACCTCGATTTCCGGCTCGATCCCCATGCCACCCGGGTCACGGCGCGGCTCGCCATGCGTCCGCTCAACCCCGGCGCGCCGCTCGTTCTCGACGGCGACGAACTGAAGCTCACCTCGGTCGCCATCGACGGCGCGGTGCTCGGCCCCGACCGCTACACGGCGACGCTGGACAAGCTGACCATCGCCGGCGTGCCCGAGGGGCCGTTTACGCTCACGATCGTCACCGAGATCGACCCCACCGCCAATACCAGGCTGATGGGGCTCTACCGGACCTCGGGCACCTGGTGCACCCAGTGCGAGGCGGAGGGCTTCCGCCGCATCACCTACTTTCTCGACCGGCCAGACGTGCTTGCCGTCTACACGACGCGCATCGAGGCGCCGAAGGACACGGCGCCGGTGCTGCTCTCCAACGGCAACCTGGTGGACTCCGGCGAGGTCGCCGGTTCCGACCGGCACTTCGCCGTCTGGCACGACCCCTTCCCCAAGCCGTCCTACCTGTTCGCGCTGGTTGCCGGCGATCTCGGCCGGATCGAGGACAGCTTCACCACGATGTCGGGACGCAAGGTGGCGCTGGCCATCTACTGCGAGCACGGCAAGGAGGCGCGCTCGGCCTGGGCGATGGATTCGCTCAAGCGCTCCATGCGCTGGGACGAGACCGCCTTCGGCCGCGAATACGATCTCGACGTGTTCAACATCGTCGCCGTGTCGGACTTCAACATGGGGGCGATGGAGAACAAGGGCCTCAATGTCTTCAACGACAAGTACGTCCTGGCCGACCCGGAAACCGCCACCGACGCCGACTATGGCGGCATCGAGGGCGTCATCGCCCACGAATATTTCCACAATTGGACTGGCGACAGAATCACTTGCCGCGACTGGTTCCAGCTCTGCCTGAAGGAGGGGCTGACCGTCTTCCGCGACCAGGAGTTCTCCGCCGACATGCGCTCGCGGCCGGTGAAGCGCATCGCCGACGTGCGCACGCTTCAGGCGCGCCAGTTCCCCGAGGACGCCGGACCGCTCGCCCATCCGGTCAGGCCCGAGACCTATCACGAGATCAACAACTTCTACACGCCGACCGTCTACGAGAAGGGCGCCGAGGTGGTGCGCATGCTGAAGACGGTGCTGGGCGATGACGGCTTCCGCGCCGGCATGGACCTCTATTTCGAGCGCCATGACGGCCAGGCGGTCACCATCGAGGATTTTCTCGCCGCCTTCGCCGATGCCACCGGCACCGACCTCACCCGGTTCAAGCTTTGGTACAGCCAGGCCGGCACGCCGGAGGTGGCCGCCAGGGGCAGCTACGATCCGCGCCAGAAGACCTATGCGCTGACGCTCGAGCAATCCTGCCCGCCGACGCCCGGCCAGCCCAGCAAGCGGCCGCAGCACATTCCGGTTCGCTTCGGCCTGGTCGGCGCCAATGGCGACGACCTCGCTTATGAGCGCGCTACCGGCGGACAGGTCGATGGCGACGTCATCCAGCTCACCGAGGCGAGCCAGACGATCGTCTTCCACGGCGTCTCCACCCGGCCGGTGCCCTCGCTGCTGCGCGGCTTCTCGGCGCCGGTCAGGCTCAATATCGACCTCTCCGAGGCCGACCTGCTGTTTCTGCTGAGAACCGACGCCGACCCGTTCAACCGCTGGCAGGCGGCGCAGACGCTGGCCATGCGGTCGCTGACGCTAGGCGCGGCGGAGGCGGCGCGCGGCGAGGCCGTCGATTTCGACGTCGCGCTCATCGACGCGCTTGCCGATGTCGTCGAGGACGAGGCGCTTGAGGCGGCGTTCCGCGCCCAGGTGCTTCAGCTTCCCGGCGAGGCCGACATTGCCCGCGAGATCGGCCGTGACGTCGATCCCGACGCCATCGCCTCGGCCCGCAATCAGGTCAGGGCGCGCATCGCCGACC
Organism: uncultured Alphaproteobacteria bacterium; assembly: GCA_963730325.1. Taxonomy (GTDB): domain Bacteria; phylum Pseudomonadota; class Alphaproteobacteria; order Rhizobiales; family Kaistiaceae; genus CAVSRC01. The sequence continues at coordinate 126,540 of CAVSRC010000016.1, forward strand.
GCATCGGCAACCGCCTCGGCGCGCTCGTCGACCGGCTCGCCACCGCGGCGCCGTTCTCGCCCGATGCCGCCGCGGCCGGCCGCCGGTCGCTCGCCAACGCCGCTCTCGATCTCTTGGTCGCCGACGGCAACGCAGACGCCGTGGCGCGGGTGAGCGAGCGCTTCGCGACGGCCGACAACATGACCGACCGCTCGGCGGCGCTCGGCATCCTGGCCGCAGCGGCCCTGCCCGAGCGCGTCGCCGCGCTCGAAGCCTTCCATGACCGCTATCGCAACGATCCGCTGGTCCTCGACAAGTGGCTGATGTTCGAGGCGATCGTGCCGGCGGCGGAGACGCTCGAGCGGGTGCAGGCGCTGCTTGCCCACCCGTCCTTCTCGATCGCCAACCCCAACCGCATCCGTTCGCTGGTCGGCGCCTTTGCCGGTGCCAACCAGACGCAGTTCAACCGGCGCGACGGCGCCGGCTACGACTTTCTCGCCGATTTCGTGGTCGATCTCGACAAGCGCAATCCGCAGACGGCGGCGCGGCTCCTGGTCAGCTTCCGCTCGTGGCGGGCGCTGGAACCGCATCGCCGGGCGCTGGCCGAGCAGGCGCTCAACCGCGTCGCGGCGACGGAAACGCTTTCCTCCGATATGCGCGACATCGTCACGCGGACGCTGGCGTAGGAGCTAGCGCACGAACGTATTGCGCACGCGGACCGAGTAGAGGAAATACGGAATCCAGATGGCACAGGCGGCGAGCAGCATGCCGATGGCAAATCCGACATCGACGTCGAACAGCGGTGCGTCGAAAAGGATCGCCGCCACCCAATAGGCCGCCACGACGAACAGCAGCTGACCGACAAGAAGGGCCCGATACAGCTTGGGCGCGTTCTTTCTGTAGGTGAAGAACTGAACCGCCGTGGTCGTCGCCAGAATGGCGAAGCCGATCCAGGCAAGAATCTCGACCATCGTCATGGTGTGCAGGAGCGTTCCCGGCTCGAGCAGCTCGAATTTCGGGAAATAATCCATGACGTTCATGGTGAACTGGATGGGCGCCACGACGATGCCGATGGCAGGCAGGATGAGCCATCCGCCGATTCCCGACGGCTCGCTGGAGCTGATCGCGGCCTGGGTCATGGTCCGGTGTTTCTCATGTCGCCCGGCCGACCATAGCAAGCCCCGGCCCGTTGGTCGAATGCCCTCATTTGCCGCCGGTCCCGGGCCGTCCGGCGCCTGGTAAATAATTCGTTTACGCCTCTGGACAAGCCGAATCGCCTCGATTCAAATGACACTGATTCGGGCGTGGCGTTTCCGGGATTTATGCGGCGGAAATCGAGGGAGCCTGCCATGGCGCGGGCAGAGGCGACATTGTCGCCTGCGGGAAAGAATTATCCAAAATCGGCTGGATCGCGGCGCCCGGGCATCCCGGGTCACGCGCGCCTGCTCGCCGGTCCCGCCTATCGCAAGCTGCTCGCCGCAGAGCCGCTCCTTCGCCGCCTAATCCCTGTCCTCATCGCCATTTTCCTGCTGATCGTCGGCCTCGCCCGCTTCGTCGAGCTGTACGACCTGCGCGTCGACCGCGAGACCGACGCGAAGAAGTCGATCAGCATGATCGTGCGCATCCTGTCGGACGCCTTCGCCGACAGCGCAGCCACCATGACGCGCAGCGACACGCTGAACGCGCTGGCCGATGCGCTTCCCGCCGGTGCCGTCCGCGGCGGCCGCCGGGTCTATGTCAGCGACGCCGACGGCACGATCGTCGCGACCGCCCCGCGCGATTTGTCGCAGGAGGGCCGGCCGCTCGCCGACGCCATCGGCGACGCGCAGCTTCTCACCACCTTCGGCGCGCGCGCCGGCGTGCTCGAAATCTCGCTGCCCGACGGGGAGCCGGCCTATGCCGCGCTCCACAATCTCGTCCCGCCGCTCGGCGCCGTCACCGTGGTCGAGCCGCTCGCCGGCATCTACGGGCCGTGGCGCTCCGACGTCTCCCTCAACGTCGCCATCTTCGTCGGCACCAGTGCCATCCTGCTGGTCATCCTCTACGGCTACTTCTCGCAGACGGCGCGCGCCGTCGAGGCCGACCGCATCTATGGCGAGACGCAGGCGCGCTTCGAGACGGCGCTTGCCCGCGGCCGCTGCGGGTTGTGGGATTGGGACCTCGCCAGTGCGCGCATCTTCTGGTCGCGCTCGATGTACGAGCTCATCGGCCTCGACGCGCGCGACACCCTGCTCGGCTTCGGCGAGGTGGCGCGCCTGATCCATCCCGACGACGGCGACCTGCTGACGCTGGTCGAATCCCTGTTCGATGCCGGCGAGACGACCGTCGACCGCATGTTCCGCATGCACCATGTCGATGGCCGCTGGATCTGGCTGAGGGTGCGTGCCGAGCTGCTCGACCGCGACAGCCCGCAGCCGCACCTGATCGGCATCGCCGTCGACGTCACCGAACAGATGCGCCTGGTCGAGCGCTCGAAGACCGCCGATATCCGCCTGCGCGACGCCATCGAGACGATCTCCGAGGCCTTCGTCCTGTGGGACGCGGAAAATCGCCTGGTCATGTGCAATTCCAAGTACCAGCAGCTGCACGGCATCCCCGACGTGGTGCTGGCGTCGGGAACCCCCTATGCCGACGTGATCGCCGCCGGGCGCAAGCCGCTGGTGCGCTCGCAGGTGGTCACCGACGACATCCCCGAGGCCGGCGCGCGCACCTTCGAGCTGCAACTCGAGGACGGCCGCTGGCTGCAGATCAACGAGCGGCGCACCAAGGACGGCGGCTTCGTGTCGGTGGGCACCGACATCACCCAGTTGAAGCGTCACGAGGGCAAGCTGATCGAGGGCGAGCGCCGGCTGATGGCGACCATCGCCGACCTCCGCCAGTCGCGCCAGAAACTCGAGCAGCAGGCGCAGCAGATGGTCGAACTGGCCGAGAAATATGCCGAGGAGAAGGACCGCGCCGAGGAGGCCAACCGCACCAAGTCGGAGTTCCTCGCCAATGTCAGCCACGAGCTGAGGACGCCGCTCAACGCCATCATCGGTTTCTCGGAGATCATGCAGTCGGGCATGTTCGGCGAGCTGGGCTCGTCGAAATACCTCGAATACAGCCAGGACATCCACGCCAGCGGCACCTATCTGCTCGGCGTCATCAACGACGTGCTCGACATGTCGCGGATCGAGGCCGGCCGCATGACGCTGCATGCGGAGGAGATCGTCCTCGACGATCTGGTCGAGGAATCGATGCGCGTGGTCTCGACCCTGGCGGAAGCCCAGAACATCGTGGTCACGGCCGATGCCGGGCGCGGCCTGCACATGCTTGGCGACCGCCGCGCACTCAAGCAGGTGATGCTCAACCTGTTGTCCAACGCCGTGAAGTTCACGCCGCAGGGCGGGCGCATCCGTTTGCGCGCGCGGGCCACCGACAGCGCCATCATCTTCACGGTTGCCGATTCCGGCATCGGCATCCCGCGCGAGGCGCTGAAGAAGCTCGGGCGGCCGTTCGAGCAGGTGAGCAACCAGTTCACCAAGAGCCATCGCGGCTCCGGCCTCGGCCTGGCCATCACCTCGTCGCTCGCCACCCTGCACGGCGGGCGCATGCGCATCCGCTCGCGCGTCGGCCGCGGCACCGTGGTCTCGGTGCGCCTGCCGATCGCGCCGCCGGCGCCGGAAACGCCGCGTCAGTCAGCGGCGTGACGGCGCGCCGCGCGCTCGCGGGCGCGGCCTCGCAACAAACTCCGTTCATGCCCGCGCAGGCGGGCATCCAGGGGTGACGTGCCATTTGGCAAATCCATCCTGGGTTCCCGCCTTCGCGGGAACGAACGACGTCAGATGCCCGGATGGACCGAACGCCGACTTAGCCTAGGCCGATGTCGCCTCACCGTTGCCGTTGTCGCCACCCGTGCCGTCGCCACCCTCGTCGCCGCCCATGTCGCTGCCCTCGTCGCCGGAGACAAGCGCGTCGCAAGCGTCCTTGAGCTGCTGCAGCGACGCGGCAAAGTCCTTCTGCGGCAGTTCGAGATCGACCCCGACGCCCTTGACCTTGACCGCCTGGGCCGTCAACAGCAGGTCATAGTCGGCGCCGGCGATGATGTATTGCCAGGAGCTGGACACTTCGTCGAAACGGATGTCGGCGACGGTGCCGCCGCTGTCGTCCTCCTCCTGGCCGTCGAGAAGAAAGGAGACCGACGGCACGTCGCCCTTGGCAATCGATTCGCCGAGCGCCTTGGCATCGACGTTGGAGATCACCGTCGTCTGGTCGCCGGTGGCGGCACAGCTCATGTAGAAGGGATAGGTCTGGTCGCCTTCCTTGGCGGCGGAATCCGTCACGCCGAGAAAGGCCAATTCCTCGTCCTGGCCGAACTGCCAGACGAGATTGGCCGCATGGGCGGGGGCGAACCCGCCGAGCACGAACGCCGCGACGGTTGCCTGGCAACCACGCAAGACACGCTTCATAGCGCACCTCCCGAAAGCCGCCGGACAAGCCCGGTCGGGTGGGCGCACTATACTACGACGGCGGCTTTTCCAGCACGGTTCCAATGCGCCGCTCGAAGACCCCGCGCACGGCCTGCTCGGTGGCGCGCAGATGCGCGTCGAGCGTGGTGAAGTCGGGGAGTTCGCCGGCCGCGGCGAGCCGCTCCAGCAGGGCGCGCGGCGCCGTTTCAGGGTCGAACGGCGTGTCGAGGCAGAGGCGGATGATCTGGATCAGCGCCTGGTAGAGGCCGAGCGCCGGCAGCAGGATATCCGCATCGGCCGGCGGCAGCAGCTTGGCTTCCGCCGCCGCGGTCAGCACCGCCTCGGTCTCGGTCGAGATCAGTTGCGGCAGGCGGTGGGCGTTCACCAGCAGCAGCGCCTGGGCGATGAACTCGATGTCGACCAGGCCGCCCGGCGCCTGCTTCACGTCCCAGGCGCCCTCGCCGCCCTTGGCCTCCTCGACCATCGCCCGCATCTCGCGGATATCGGCGACGATCTTCCTGGCGTCGCGGCGCGTGGTGAGGATGGTGCGGATGTCGTCGGCGGCGCGCTGCCTGAGCTTCCTGTCGCCGGCCACAATGCGGGCGCGGGTCAGCGCCATGCGCTCCCATGTCCAGGCGTCCTTCGCCTGATAGGCGGCGAAGGCGTCGATATGGGTGGCCAGCGGTCCGGATTTGCCCGAGGGGCGCAGGCGGAAATCGACCGCAAAGAGCGTGCCTTCGGCGGTCGGCGCGGAGAGCGCCGCAACCAGCCGCTGGGTGAGCCGGGTGTAATACTGCGAGCCGTGCAGGGGGCGCGCGCCGCTCGAGGTGGGCGACGCCTCGTCGAAATCGTAGAGCAGGATCAGGTCGACGTCGGAGGTCGCGGTCATCTCGCGCCCGCCGAGCTTGCCCATGGCGACCAGCGCCACGGCGCCGCGCTTCATCCTGCCGTGGGCGCGCTCGAATTCGTGAAGCGTCGCGTCGAAGACCGCGGCGAGGAGCGCGTCGGCGAGGTCGCTATAGGCATAACCGGCCTGGCGCACGCCGATGGTGCCGGCGAGCACGCGCACGCCGATGAGGAATTGCTGCTCCTGACCGAAGATGCGGGCGCGATCGAGCACGTCCTCGAAGCCGCGGGCTTCGGCCAGCGTTTCGGCAAGCCGCTGACCGATCAGCCTGGCGTCCGGCACCGAGCCGAAAAAGGCCGGGTCGAGCAGCGCGTCCATGACATGGGCGCGGCGCACGATGGTCTCGGCCAGACGCGGGGCCGCCGCCAGCACGGTGACCAGCAGGTTGAGCAGGCCCCTGTTGGTTTGCAGCAGGGAGAAGAGCTGGACGCCGGCCGGCATGCGGCCGAGGAAGCGGTCGAAGGTGGCGATGGCCGCGTCGGCGGCCTCGCCGCCCGCCAGCGCCTCGAGCAGCACCGGCACGAACTCGGTCAGCCGCTCGCGGGCGCTGGCAGAGCGCGTCGCCGGGTAGCGGCCGAAGTGCCAGCCGCGCACGGTGCGGCTCACTTCCGCCGGGTTGCGGTAGCCGAGCGCCGCCAGCGTGGCCAGCGTCTCCGGATCGTCGGTGTCGCCGGTGAAGGACAGGCTGCCGATGGCGGAGGTCAGCGTCGGCGCCGTCTCGAACAGCGCCGCGTAGCGGTCGCGCACCGTGGTCAGCGTCCTGGCGACCGCCTTCTCGAAGGCATTGGCGTTGCGATAGCCGGCCATGCGCGCCACCACCGCCAGCCCCTCGGCGTCGTCCGGCAGGGTGTGGGTCTGCGCGTCATTCACCATTTGCAGGCAGTGTTCGATCGTCCTTAGCGCGCCATAGGCGGCGGAGAGCTCGTCGCTTGTTGCCTTGTCGATCCAGCCGAATGCGGCAAGCGCCTTCAGCATGTCGAGCGTGCGCCGGCCGCGCAGTTCCGGCTGGCGCCCGCCGGCAATCAATTGCTGGGTCTGGACGAAGAACTCGATCTCGCGAATGCCGCCGCGGCCGAGCTTGATGTTGTGGCCGGCGACCGCGACCGCGGCGTGGCCGCGATGGTCGTGGATCTGGCGCTTGATCGAATGGATGTCGGCGATGGCCGCGAAATCGAGATATTTGCGCCAGACATAGGGGGTGAGCTCGGCGAGGAAGGCGGCGCCGGCTTCCGCGTCGCCGGCGACCGGGCGCGCCTTGATCAGCGCCGCGCGCTCCCAGTTCTGGCCGAGGCTCTCGTAATATTGCAGCGCCGCCTCGGTGGAGATGGCGATATTGGTCGAGCCGGGGTCGGGTCGCAGGCGCAAATCGGTGCGGAAGACATAGCCGTCGGCGGTGTGCTCCTGAAGCAGCGCCACCAGCCGCTGGGTCATGCGCACGAACAGCGGCGTCGGCTCGACCCCCTCGCCCAGCCGCGCACGCGCCTCGTCGAAAAGCACGATCAGGTCGATATCGCTGGAATAGTTCAGTTCGCCGGCGCCGAACTTGCCCATGCCGAGGACGATCCAGCCGCTCCCCTCCTCCGGCGCGTCCGGATCGGCGAGCGCAATCTTGCCGGTCGCGGCCGTCTCGTGCAGCACGAAGCGCGCCGCAGCGCCGACCGCGGCTTCGGCGAAGGCGGTGAGCGCGCCGGTCACCTGCACCACGTCCCAGACGCCGCCGAGGTCGGCGAGCGCGGTCAGCAGCGCCGTTTCCAGACGGCCGCGCCTCAGCGTCGCCATCAGCGCGTCGGCGTCGTCGGTCTTCCAGGCACGCGCGATGGCGCCGGTCAGGCGGCGCATCCGCGCCGAAGGATCGGCTGCAAGCAGCTTCGCCAGACGGGCAGGATCGTCGAGGATCAGGCCACGCAGGAAGGGCGCGCAATCCATGACCCCGGCGATGAAGGGCGCCACCGCCGTCCGCGACAGCGCGTCGGCCAGCGCCGCGTTGCCACCCGCCGCCTCGGCCGCCTCCATCAGTTCGGCGATGCGCGCCTTGGTGCGCTGAGCCGTCGCCGGCCGCAGCCGCGGCGCGATGCGCTCAGCCAGCGTCCGGCCGGTGGCGGCTTTGGCGGAAGTCTTCTGCTTCCTCTTGGCTGCGGTCATCCGCGGTCATTTCAACGGCAATCGAAGGGTGACGACGAGACCCGGCTTGCCGTCACCGAGCTCGATTGTCCCATGGTGAAGCCGCGCGACCGCCGCGACAAGGCTTAGCCCCAGGCCGCTGCCCGGCTGTGAACGGCTTTCTTCGAGCCGGACGAAGCGCTGCAACGCGCGCTCGCGATCGCCTTCCGGTATTCCCGGCCCATTGTCGGCCACCTTGAAGACGACGGCGTCGCCGTCGTGGGCCGTCGATACGGTGATGTGCGGCGTCCTCTCGGCGCGGCAGCTCTCGCCGTATTTGATGGCGTTGTCGATCAGGTTGGCAAGCGCCTGGCCGAGCAGTTCGCGGCTGCCCTTGAAGGTGATCGCCTCCGGCGTCTCCACCTTGAGTTCGACGCCGCTCTCCTCGGCCACCGGCTCGTAGAGGTCGGCCACGTCCTGAACGATCTCGCGCGAATCGAGTTCGGTCATGGCGCCGTCGGGCGAGCCCGCCTCGATGCGGGCGATCATCAGCAGCGCATTGAAGGTCTGGATGAGATTGTCGGACTCCTCGATGGTCGCCTCCAGCGCCGAGCGGTATTTCTCCGCATCGGCGGGGCCGGCCAGCGCCCCCTCGACGCGGTTGCGCAAGCGCGTCAGCGGCGTCTTGAGGTCGTGGGCGATGTTGTCGGAGACGTCCTTGAGCCCGTAGAGCAGGTGCTCGATGCGTTCGAGCATGGCGTTGAGGCTGTCGGCAAGGCGGTCGAACTCGTCGCCGCTGCCGGTCACTTCGAGCCGGCCGGAGAGATCGCCGCTCATGATCTTGCGGCTCGATGCCGACAGCGAATCGATGCGCTTGAGGACGCGGCGGCTGACGAAGACCCAGGACAGCGCCGCCAGGCCGATCATCAGCGCCAGCGCCCAGGCCAGTGCCTGCGCGACGATGCGCCGGAACTGCTCGCGCTCGCCGAGGTCGCGGCCGACCAGCATGTGGTAGCCGCCGGGCAGGTTGACGAGCTGGACGAGGGCGAAATGGTCCTGGCGCTCGCCGGGAAATCGCTTGTAGCTGACGATGATGGGATTGCTGCTCGCCTGGTCGAGGAGGCTTTGCGGTACGTCGGAGACGTTGCCGGCGAGCGGGTGCTTGGAGGCGTCGGTGATGAGATAGAGGCTGGCGCCGGGCTGGCGGCTGCGCGCCTCGATGGCATCGACCAGACCGACGAGGCCGCCGGTGCGCGCCTGATCGGCAAGGCTCGACAGGTCGGCGGCAATGGTCTGGCGCAGTTGCTGGGTGAGCACCTCGTCGGTGGCGTAGGAAATATAGACGACGAAGGCGACGGCGAAGATGGTGAAGACCGCGATATAGATCGCCGACAGCTTGAAGGCGGTGGTTCGGACGACCTTACCGAGTGGCGTCACGGATCATGTATCCGGCGCCGCGCACGGTGTGCAGCAGCGGCTCGCCGAAGCCCTTGTCGATCTTGGCGCGCAGACGCGAAACGTGCACGTCAATGACGTTGGTCTGCGGATCGAAATGATAATCCCAGACGTTTTCGAGCAGCATGGTGCGGGTGACCACCTGGCCGGCGTGCTTCATCAGATATTCGAGCAGGCGGAACTCGCGCGGCTGCAGCGGGATCACCCGGCTGGAGCGGGTGACGGTGTGGCCGAGGCGGTCGAGTTCGAGGTCGCCGACGCGATACATGGTCTCGGTCGTGCCCGGTTTCTGCCGGCGGCCGAGCGCCTCGACGCGGGCGAGCAGTTCGGAGAAGGCATAGGGCTTGGCGAGGTAGTCGTCGCCGCCGGCGCGCAGGCCGGCGACGCGGTCGTCCACCTGGCCGAGAGCGGAGAGGAAAAGCGCCGGCGTCTGGTCGCCGTGCTTGCGCAGCTCCTCGACGATCGACAGGCCGTCGCGCTTGGGCAGCATGCGGTCGACGACCAGCACGTCGTAGCCGCCGTCGGCGGCCATGGCGGCGCCGGTGTCGCCGTCGGCGGCGTGGTCGGCGACGTGGCCCGCCTCGCGCAAGGCTTTGGAGAGGTAGGCGGCGGCCTCGCGGTCGTCTTCGATCAGGAGGATACGCATGGTGTCAGCAGGATAGTTGCAGGAAGCGAATAATGCAGCCCCGGAAAAGAGAACGGCAGGCCGGGGGGCCGGCCTGCCGTCCGCGCCAAGCGGAAGTCTCGGGGCGACGATAGAGCGCTTCCGCCTCTCGCGTGGTCAAGTCCGGGCGAAGGTCAGGGCGACGAACTGCGTCTGGTCGCCGGACTTGATTCTGAGCAGCACCGCCTTGTGGCCACCGGCCTTGGCGTCCGCCACCATCTTCTCGACCTGGGCGGGCGTCTTGACCGACGTGGAGCCGACCGAAAGGATGACGTCGCCGGCCTGCACGCCGCGCTCGGCGGCCTGGCTCGTCGGGTCAACCTCGGAGATCACGACGCCATCGCCGTTCTGGTCGGTGTTGTCGGGGCTCAGCTTCAGGCCGAAGTCCTGGAGCGCCGCCGGCTTGGCCGCGGGGCCGTTGCCCTCATCGGCCGAGGCCATCTTCTGGGTATCGGGCAGCGTACCGAGAGTGACGGCGGCGTCATGGCTGGAGCCGTCGCGCCAGTAGGTCACGGTCACCTTGGAGCCGGGATCCATCTGGGAAATGCGCAGCGCCAGGTCGCGCGAGTCCTTGACCGGCTGGCCGTTGACCGCGGTGATGGCGTCGCCGACCTTGAAGCCGGCGTTCTGCGCCGGGCTGCCGTCCTGAACCTCGCTGACAATGGCGCCTTCAGCCTGCTTGAGGCCGAGGCTGTCGGCGATGCCCTGATCCACCGACTGGATCTGGACGCCGAGCCAGCCGCGCACCACCGAGCCGTGGTTCATCAGGTCGTTGACGACGCTGGAGACGGTCTGGGCCGGGATGTCGAAGGCGATGCCGACGCTGCCGCCCGAGGGAGAGTAGATGGCCGTGTTGACGCCGATGACCTCGCCGTTGACGTTGAAGGTCGGACCGCCGGAGTTGCCGCGGTTCACCGGTGCGTCGATCTGGATGTAGTCGTCGTAGGGACCGCCGATCTGGCGGCCTTCCGCCGACACGATGCCGGCCGTGACGGTGCCGCCGAGGCCGAACGGATTGCCGACCGCGACCACCCAGTCGCCGACGCGCGGCTTGCCGTCGGCAAACTTCACATAGGTGAACTTGCGGCTGGGATCGTTGACCTTGAGCAGCGCCAGATCGGTCTTGTCGTCGGTGCCGATCACCTTGGCCGGCAGCTCGGTGCCGTCGTCGAGCACGACGGTGAAGGACGAGCCGTTATCGACGACGTGATTGTTGGTGACGAGGTAGCCGTCATCCGAGATGAAGAAACCGGAGCCGAGGCTCATCGAGAAGCCGCGCGGGCGCTGCTGGTTGTTGCCGTTGCCGTCGTTGTTGTTCGGGTTCATCTGACGGAACTGCCGGAAGAAGCGCTCCATCGGCGAACCGGGCTGAAACTGGAAGGGGAAATCCTGCTGATCGGCCATCAGCTGGGGGCGCGTGTCCTTGACACGCACGCTCACCACGGCCGGGTTCACCTTCTCGACCAGGTCGGCGAAGCTGGGAATCTGCACGCCCTGGACCTGCACCGGGTCGGCAAGAGCGGGGGTCGGGCGTACCAGATCCAGCGACCCGCCAACAACGCCGCCAGCCAGCACAAGCGCCAGCGCGGTGCCGCCCAGCGCAAACGCGCGCAGGCTCTTCTTGTTGGGGGAAATCGGGTTGATCATTCGGAATCTCCGTCCTTTGGTTCCTTCGACCGGCACCGCCCCCACTCGCCAGTGCCGCATTGGTCGATTGGCAATATGGGGGCGGCGACCTTACGGGCCGCTTTCGGACACGTTACATTTCGGTAATGTCGCGAGGATTGCGGCGGATTTTCAGCCGTCGTCCGACATCAGGCGGGCGAGCTCCGCCGCCTCGGCCGCGTCGAGCGGTGCCGGCGCCGCAGGCCGTTTGCGCCGCCGCCAGAAGGCAACGGCGGCGACCAGTCCGCCGATCGCCAGAACGCCCGGCGGCACCAGCCACAACGCCCAGGTATGCGGGTTGAAGCGCGGCTTGAGCAGGATGAACTCGCCGTAGCGGGCGACCAGATAGTCGATCGCCTGCTGGTCGGTGTCGCCCGCCTTCAACCGATCGCGCAGAAGCACGCGGATGTCGTGGGCGAGGTCCGCATTCGAATCGTCGATCGATTCGTTCTGGCAGACGAGGCAGCGAAGCTCCTGCGAGAGCGTGCGGGCGCGCGCCTCCAGCGCCGGATCCTTGAGCATCTCGTCCGGGTTGACGGCCAGCGCCGGCACGGACGCCAGCAGACCGAGCGCCAGGATTGCCAGGGCAACGAGCCGTCGCATCATCGCCCTACTCCGCCGGTGCCGCCGGTGCCGGCTGCGTTCGCCGCGCCGGTTTCGGCGCGCCGACGCGCAGGCGCCGGTCGCTGAGCGAAAAGAGCCCGCCAAGCGCCATGACCAGCGCCCCCAGCCAGATCAGCGTCACCAGCGGCTTCCAGTAGAGGCGCGCGGTCACCGTGCCGTCGGCGGCAATGTCGCCGATCGACAGATAGAGCTGGGAAAACCAGACCGTGCGAATCGCCGACTCGGTGGTGTCCGTGCGGCTGGCGGCGAAACGGCGCTTGGCCGGTTCCAGCACGGCGACGACGTTGCCGCCCTGGCGCACGGTGAATTTCACCGCCGTTTCCTGATAGTTCGGGCCGTCGCGCCTGACGAGGCCGTCGAGGGTGAGGTCGTAGCCGGCGAGCGTCTGGGTATCGCCCGGTTTCATCGTGCGGATGATCTCGCCCTGCCAGGTGGTGGCGGCAACGATGCCGAGCACGGTCAGGCCGAGGCCGGCATGGGCGAGCGTGGTGCCGAAGGCCGAGCGCGGCAGGCCAAGGGCGCGGTGCAGGCTGTCGCCGAGAGCCGCCTGGCCAAGCTTGATGCGCGAGGCCAGTTCCGACAGCGCACCGGCGATCAGCCACACGCCAAGTCCGATGCCGGCGAGCGCCAGCGCATCGTGGAATCCGGCAAGGGCGCCGGTGAGGATGGCGGCGGCGAGCGCGATGGCGAAGGCCGCCATCAGCCGCTGGCTGGCGGCCAGCAGGTCGCCGCGCTTCCAGGCAAGCAGCGGGCCGAAGGGCACGATGATGAGCAGTGGCGCCACCAGCGGAATAAAAGTGAGATTGAAGAAGGGCGGGCCGACCGAGATCTTCATGCCGGTCAGCGCCTCCAGCGCCAGCGGGTAGAGCGTGCCGACGACCACCGTCGCCGCCGCGGCGGTGAGGAAGACGTTGTTGACGATCAACGCCCCTTCCCGGCTCAACGGGGCGAAGACGCCGCCCGGCGCCAGCGCCCCGGCGCGCATGGCGAACAGCGACAGCGCACCGCCGATGAAGATCACCAGAATGAGGAGGATGAAGACGCCGCGCGTCGGGTCGGAGGCGAAGGCGTGCACCGAGGTCAGCACGCCGGAGCGCACCAGGAAGGTGCCGATCAGGCTCAGCGAGAAGGCGAGGATGGCGAGCAGGATCGTCCAGATCTTCAGCGCGTCGCGCTTCTCCATGACGATCGCCGAATGGAGCAGCGCGGTCGTCACCAGCCACGGCATCAGCGAGGCGTTCTCGACCGGGTCCCAGAACCAGAAGCCGCCCCAGCCGAGCTCGTAATAGGCCCAGTAGGAGCCCATGGCGATGCCGACGGTAAGGAACATCCAGGCGGCGAGCGTCCACGGCCGCGCCCAGCGCGCCCAGGCGGCGTCGATATGCCCTTCGATCAGCGCCGCGACGGCGAAGGAGAAGGAGATCGAGCAGCCGACGTAACCCAGATAGAGAAGCGGCGGGTGGATGGCGAGCCCGATGTCCTGGAGGACGGGATTGAGGTCGCGGCCCTCGATCGGCGCCGGGACCAAGCGCAGGAAGGGATTGGACGTGGTGAGGATGAAGGCCAGGAAGGCGAAGGCGATCCAGCCCTGAACCGAAACCACCAGCGCCTTCAGCCGGTCGGGCAGGTTGGCGCCGAAGGCCGCGACCAGCGCACCGAACAGCGCCAGGATGAGGACCCAGAGGAGCATCGAGCCCTCGTGGTTCCCCCACACGCCGGTGACCTTGTAGAGGAGCGCCAGCTTCGAGTTGGAGTTCTCTGCGACGTTGAGCACCGAGAAGTCGGAGACGAGGTGCGACTCGACCAGCGCGGCGAAGGAAAGCCCCACGAGCAGGAACAAAGTGAGCGCGGCCGGCGCCGCCACCGCGGTCAGGCGCCTATCGCCTTGAAGCGCACCGTAGAAGGGGACGGTCGACTGAACGAGCGCCAGGAACAGCGCCAGCACCAGAGCAAAGTGGCCGAGTTCGGGGATCATTTTCCTTCGGCCGCCTTGACGCTTTCGGCGGTCTCGCCCCAGCGTCCCTGTGCCTTCAGCGCATCGACCACTTCCTTGGGCATGTAGCGTTCGTCGTGCTTGGCCAGCACGGTGTCGGCGTCGAGGGTGCGCCCGGGCGTCAGCACGCCCTCGGTCACCACGCCCTGGCCCTCGCGGAAGAGGTCGGGCAGGATGCCGGTATAGGCGACCGGCACCTCTCCGTTGCCGTCGGTGACGACGAAGCTCACCTTGCCGTCGGCGCCCTTCTGGAGGCTGCCCTCCTCCACCATGCCGCCAAGACGAATGCGCGTGCCGGGCGGAAGCTTGCCGTCGGCGACCTCGGTCGGCGTATTGAAGAAGACGATCCTGTCGGAGAGCGCGTAGAGGATGAGGCCGGCGGCGACGATCAGGACCACGCCGGCAAGGCCGATCAGCATCAGCCGCCGCCCCTTGCGCGTCATCCCGGTCCGGTGCGGCGCGATACTGGTCATTCCGGCACTCCCGCGGCCTTGGCCGCCTCGTTGACGCTGGCCAGCGCCGTCGCGTCGCCGGCCAGCGCCGCGCGCGCCTTGGCCAGCGCCGCCTTGGCGTCGTCTGCCTTGTCGAGAACCATATAGGAGCGGATGAGGCGTGCCCAACCGGCGCCGTCGGCGGGGTCGGCCTCAAGCTTGGCGGCCAGTTGGGCGACCATCCCCTCGATCATCGCCATGCGGTCTGAGGCCGACATCTCGCCTGCGGCCTTGACGTCGGCGGCGGTCGGTCCGGGCGGCGGCGCCGCGCCGTCGGTGGCGGCCGCCGCCGTGCCGCTCTCCAGCTTGGCGCGTTCCGACCGTGCCACCGCCACCCAGGGGGCGCCGTCGGGCGCACCGTCGATCAGCTGCGTCCAGGCGGCAATCGCCTCGTCGGTCTTGCCTTCCTGGCCGAGTGCCAACGCCAGATAGAAGCGCGGCCGCGCCGCCGTCGCATCGAGCTTCGCCGCCCGCTCGAAGGCGGCGCGCGCCTCGGCGGTGACGACGCCGCCATTGGCGCTCACCAGCGCCTCGCCGAGATCCGCTTCGCTGTCGGCCGTGGCGCCGTTGAGACCGATGATGTTGCGGTAGGCCTTGATCGCATCGTCGAAGCGGCCGAGGCGCAGATAGACCGGCGCCAGGATCTGCCAGCCCTTGCCGTCGTGCGGATCGGTGGCGAGATGCGCCTCGATGCGGGCGACCAGAGTGGCAATGTCCTGCTGGTCGGCCGGCGCGGCGAGCCGCGCCGCCAGCGGTTCGGCCGGCATCTCCGGCGAGCCGACGAAGAGATAGAAGGCCAGGGCTGCCAGCGGCATGGCGATAATGGCGACGGCGGCGACCCGGCGGACGGCGGGCGCGCCCGCTGCCGTGTCCTCCTCCGTCTCCTGCCCGGTCTTGAGCAGGCGGCGGGAAATCTCGGTGCGCGCCGCCTCAGCCTCGGTCTCGCCGATGACGCCGCGGTCGAGGTCGCGGTCCACCTCGCCGAGCTGGTCGCGATAGATCGCCAGCGCCTGGCCGCGCTCCGAGCGGGCCGTGCGCGCAGCCCGATAGAGCGGTGCAAGCACCGCGAGGGAGGTGGCGGCCGCGAGAACGGCCATGGCGATCCAGAGACCAATCATCATGTGTGGGACGGTCAATATCCTTGGCGCCGGTGACTTGGCACGGACAAAGTGTCGCGAAAAGCCTCCCGGTGTCCCGTCAGCCTACCGTCCGCCAGTTGCCGTCGGCGCTGCGGCAGGCGGTGCCGCTGCCCTTCTCGGAGCGGCCGTCGGCGACGATCACGTGAACATATTCGCGGCAGGTGGTGTCGTTCACCTTGTAGGGCGCGCCCGGCACGACCTCGCCATAGCGCCCGGTCAGGCTGTCGCTCCACGGCGTGGTGGCGCCGGTGCGGCCATATTCCAGCGCCCGGTATTCGGCGGCGAGCGCCCGGCCGCGATCGCCGGCGCTGAGGCTTCCGCCGACCTGGGTGCCGGCGAGACCACCGACAACCCGCGGCGAACCGCCGACGACCGCGCCGGCAAACGATCCGGCACCGGCCTGGCAGCCGGCAAGGCCCAGAACCATGCCGGCGAGCGCGGCACTCCTCACGCGTTTCATCCGACCCGCTCCAGTTCCCCTGCCTGCCTCGCGGCGATCCTTCCACCCGGCAATGGCGGAAATGAGACGTTTTGGCAACCGCTCGCTCATGCCGCCGGCAGCTCCACGATGGCGCACAGGCCGCCCATGCGGGCGCGGTCGAGGCTGAAAGAGCCGCGATACATGGCGGTGAGATCGCTGACGATGGACAGCCCCAGACCGGAGCCCGGCATGGTCTCGTCGAGCCGGTGGCCGCGGGTGGTCACCGCCTCGATCTCTTGCGCCGTCAGGCCGGGTCCGTCGTCGTCGATATGCAGCACCAGGCTGCCGGGGTCCTCGCCGCCGTCCGGCGGGCGGTAGCTGGCGGTCACCGCAACCTTGGTCTTCGCCCATTTGCAGGCATTGTCGATGAGATTGCCGACGATCTCCTCGAAGTCCTGCTGCTCGCCGCGGAAGCGGGCGCCCTCGGGCACGTCGCTGATCAGCTTGATGCCGCGCTCGTCATAGAGGCGGCTCATCACGCGCACCATCCGGTCGATCAGCGGCTCGATCTCGGTCACCACGCCGATGACGTCGCTCTGGGCGGCGATGCGGGCGCGGTCGAGATAATGGTTGACCTGCCGGCGCATCAGCTCGGTCTGTTCGACGATCTTGTGGGAGGCCGGATCGCGGCTCGCGCGCGCCTCGTTGATGACGACGCTGAGCGGCGTCTTGAGGGCATGGGCGAGGTTGCCGACCTGGGTGCGGGCGCGGTCGACAACTTCCTGATTCGATTCAAGCACCGCGTTCAACTCGTTGACGAGAGGGGAGATTTCGGCGGGAAAGTCACCTTCGACGCGGGTTCGCGTGCCGCTCCTCAGCTCGGAGAGCGCACGGCGCACGGCGTCGAGCGGCCTGAGCCCCCAGCGGATCTGGATGAAGGTGGCGGCGATCAGGCCGATACCGAAGACGGCGAGCGTGATGGCGACGCTGGCGCCGAAGGAGACGATCTGGTTCTCCAGCTCGCCGGCATCGCCGGCGACGACCAGGCTCAGCGGCGGGCGGCCTTCGAAGGTGACGATGCTGGCGAGGAAACGGAGCGACTGCTTGTCGGGGCCGACGAGCGCCCCGGAGGTCACGCCGTTATCGACCTTGGTGCCGGTCGCCTTGCCGATGTCGATGGTGTCGGAGAACAGCGAGCCGGAGGCGAGCACGACCTTGCCGGTGGCGGCGTCGCGCGCCTGCCAGTACCAGCCGGAATAGAGCAGCTCGAAGCGCTGTTCGCCGAGATTGCCGGGATCGCTCAGCGGCTGGGCGGGATCCTGTGCGGCAAGGCCGCCGACCAGCGTGTGCAAATAGACGTTGAGCCGCTGGTCGAAGGCATTCTCGACGGTGGAGCGATAGAGGGAGGTGAGGATGAGGCCGGCGGCGACCAGCGCCACCACGGCCCACAGGGTGGACGCCGCGATCAGGCGGGCGGAGAGGGAATTTCGCTTAAGGCGCATCGCCGGGCTCGACGATGCGATAGCCGAGCCCGCGCACGGTTTCGATGATATCGGAGGCGACCTTCTTGCGCAGGCGGCCGACGAAGACCTCGATGGTGTTGGAATCCCTGTCGAAATCCTGATCGTACAGATGCTCGATCAGCTCGCTGCGCGACACCACGCGGTCGCGGTGGTGCATCAGATATTCGAGCACGCGGTATTCGTGGGAGGTGAGCTTGACCGGGTTGCCGTCGACGGTGACGCGCCCCGCCCGGCTGTCGAGGCGCACCGGGCCGCACTCGATCTCGTTGGAGGCGTGGCCGGCGGCGCGGCGCACCAGGGCGCGGACGCGGGCGAGCACCTCCTCGATATGGAAGGGCTTGGCGACATAGTCGTCGGCGCCGGCGTCGATGCCCTGCACCTTGTCGCTCCAGCGATCGCGGGCGGTGAGGATGAGCACCGGCATGGTGCGGCCGTCGCGGCGCCATTTCTCCAGAACGGAGATGCCGTCGAGCACCGGCAGGCCGATGTCGAGCACGATCAGGTCATAGGGTTCGGTATCGCCGAGGAAGTGACCCTCCTCGCCGTCGGCGGCGCTGTCGACGGCATAGCCCGCCTCCTTCAGCGCTTCCGAAAGCTGCCGGTTGAGATCGGTGTCGTCCTCGACAACAAGAACCCGCATTGCCCCCTCCGTCTATCGCGGCGCGCCGGTCGCGGCATCGATGCGCACGGTCACCACCTTGCCGCCGACCTGCACCTTCACCTCATAGACAAGGCGGCCGCCGATCTGGAGCAGGCAGGCCCTGACTGGCGTCCCACCACCGGTCATGGCACGGATCGCCCCGAGGAAATCCGACAGGCCCCGCGGCGCCTTGCTCGGCGGCAGGCAGCCGCCAGCGGCGGAGGCCGGCGGCGCCGACGCCGATACGGCCGCAATCATCGTGACGCCAATAATCACGCCGCGGAGAAACCTTGCCAACATGCCCCGCCAGATAGCCACCTTAAGATGAATGTGCCCTGAATATGGGCGTGCGCGCCTAGCCGCCCCGCCGGCCGACGATGGTGCGGGTGATCCGTTCGCCGCTTTCGGAGAGGAAGATCGCAGAAATGATCCAGCCGGACCAGTCGCCGATGGGGGCCGGCAGCGCCGCCACATTCCATGTGAAATGGAACAGCGAGTTGGCGATCACCGCGGCGTAGTAGACCGCCAGCGGATAGGCGAAGGCGGGGCGCATCATGGCGGTCACCGCCCTGCCCTGCTCGGCGATCAGAACGTCGCGCTGCGCCTGCCGGCGGCCGAGCTCGGCCTTGACCTGCTCGATCGCCACGGCGGCGGTGATCCGCTCCCTTTCCACCCCACTGTCGGTCTGCGCCTGCAAGCCCGCCAGCACCTTGTCGAGCACGCCGGCGGAGACGAGCTTCAGCGCCAGGCCGACGAGGCCCGCAAGCATCAGTCCTTGCTCCCGACCGGCCCGGTGGTGACCAGGCGCAGCGCCACATTGAGGGCGCCCAGCGCAATCGGCACCCAGGCATATTTCGGCGGCAGAACGTCGGCGAGGCCGGCGGATTGCAGATAGGCGAGAACGCCGGCGAGGATCACGAGGCCGTTTGCGGCGAGCGTGCGCCAGCCCTTGATCGCGGTCATGGGGAGTCTCCGTTTGGGGATTGCAGAACACCCGCCTCTCCCCGTCATCCTCCGGCTCGACCGGAGGATCGGCTTATGCGGGCACGGCAAATGTTGTGCTGGGGAGAGCGATCCTCCGATCTCGGCTTCGCCTCGTCGGAGGATGACGCGTGGATGTCCTACGCCGCCGTCCGTCTTCTCAGGATGACGCCGCGATAGCGCCACAGCAGGAAGGCGCCGAGGACCACCGCGGCGACGGCCAGTGCCGCCGTCCCGGCCGTCAACAGCGTGTGCCAGTCGAGCGCCGCGGGGTCGTGGGCGAGATCGCTGGCGCCACCGGCTGCGCCGGCCGTGGCGGCGCCGCCGCCAGCCGCCTGTCCGGCCCGCTTGGCCGCCACCGCCCGCGTCAGCGCCGCGCGTGTCGCCGGTCCGACGATGCCGTCGACGACGAGACCCTGGTCGCGCTGGAAGTTGCGCACCGCGCCGTCGGTCAGCGTCCCGGCGCCGCCGATGCCGTCGATGGCGCCGGCATAGAGGCCGAGCGTGGCGAGCTGGTTCTGATAGGCCTTGATCGCCTCGCGCGCGGTTGCGGCCGATCCCGATTGCCCCGCATCGCCATAGTCGCCGCTCTCCATGAGCCGCGCTTCCGCCGCGCGCCGCCGTTCCAGCCCCTTCAGCCTGCGGCCGCCGGCGGTGACCGCCGTCGCGCGCAGCCGGGCGGCGGCCGTGGCGACAGCCCGGGCGGCAAGGGCCGTGGCCCAGCGCCATTGCAGCGCGCCGGGGCCGCAGTTGAAGCTCATGTCGGTGGCGGCATCGAACTCGTGCTGGCGGATGCCGGTACCGGCGAACCGCTTCGCCACCGGCGGCGAATATTCCTCGGCGAGCAGTCGCCCGAGCAGCAGGTCGCATTCGGCGTCGGTGATCGCGTCGCCCATGCGGAGCGCATGGCCGCGATGCTGCGTCCACCAGGCGGAAAAACTCTTCGACAGGTTGGTGAAGCCGTTGCCGATGGTGACGACCCCGCCGGCATCGCGATAGGCGCGGTGCACCGTGCCCTCGAAGGCGCGCGTGAACGGGATCAGATCGGCGGACGCCGTCGTGGTCATGCCCTACCTGTTGAGAATGACGATGCGCGCGCGAGCGAACATGCCCGCAGCATCGGCTGACGGTGGGAAGTCTCAACGCACCGCTGGTCAGCAGTGCGGGACGATGCGGTAGAATTCCGGGCCGCTCAGGCGGATGACGGTTGCCGTCGGTCCGCCGTGTTCATCGATCCAGTGATCGAGCGCCTGCGGATAGCCCTCAGAAGCGCGATGGTTTGGGTCAGGGCCTGGCCGGTTCAACCCCTCCTTTCGGGGGGCTAGGCGTACTGGCCGCCGGTCGCGGTGGCCCCGGCGCTGTCGCCAGGAAGAGCCGTGGCGCCAGCCCCATTTGTGTCGATGATGCCATTGAGCGTGGCCGAGTAGCGCGCTCCGGTCGCAGCCCCCGAATAAGTCGTGCCATCGGCGACGATGCTTCCGAGGCGCTTTGCGTTGGCGAAGGTCGTGAAGGCCGGCGTCCCCGTCAGCGTGACCGTGATGCCAGAGAGATCGACGCGGCCGCCCGTGTCGGCCTGCACATGCTGTGCTGCGTCATCGACGATCTCATAGTCACCGTAGCCCCTGGCGACGCCATTCAGGCGAGCCGCGACCTGCGTGCCGCAAGCGCCGAACTCGACGCCTTCAAAATCGATCCACGACGCGGCATCGGCCAAGATGCCATTGCCGCCGGCACTGTTCTCGATCCGCACGCCATCGATGTAAACGTAGGTGTAATAGGCGTAGACCGTGCCCCGACTTGTGCTTGCCGAGGTCAGGACGACATTCCCTGGCGTCGTCGTGTTGCCGGTGATGTAGACGATAGCCGTTGAAATTGTCCGGCCCGACGAAAGGCCCGACAATATTGACCTCCCCGGAATAAGTTCCGTCAGCGATGTGGATGGTGACAATGTGATTGTTGAAATCCAGCGCAAACGCGGCAGCGATCGCGCCGTTCACCGTCAGCTTGGCACCGCCCGAGGTGTTGCTCAGGCCGTCGTTGCCGTCGTCGCCATCGGTGCGGACATAGTAGTCGCGGTCGGCGGTGAGCTTGTCGCGGGCATCGAGCCAGTTCCACGCGCTTCCGCTCCACCTGACGATGATTCCGCCTTCGTCGCCGACGGTCGCCAGCATCCCCGTCGAGGGTGAGATCTGCCGCCAGGCGCCATCGACCATGATGGCTATGTCGTTTTCGTCAAAGCCCGCCCAGTCGCCGGTGCCGCTGCCGCCGAGGATATAGGCGTCGCCGTCGCTCTCGCCGCCGGCCGGGGCGGTGAGCGCGCGGCTCTCAGCCGGGATGATGCCGGCGAAGATGTCGAGCAGAAGCAGCGCCTCGTTGTGGGTGACGTGCTTCTGCGCCTGGCTCGCGGCGATATAGGGGAGCCCCAGGCGCGGTGTCGTGTCGCTCATGTCGGTTTCCTCATCCGAATGCCCACAGCCAGATCATGCCGCTGCCGCCGGTGCCGCCGGCCCGGCCGGTGGCGCTGTCGGAGACCACGCCGCCGCCGCCGCCGTCGCCGCGGGCATAGCCGTCCTGGCCGGCGGTGTTGCCGGCAAAGCCGTTGCCGCCGCCGGCAAGCCACGCCGCCGGGGCGCCATGGCCGGCGATGCCGTTCTGATAATCGAGGCGGAAGCCGGGACTGCCGGCCGAGCCGATGACGTTGAAGTCGCCGTCGCTGGCGACGCCGCCGGAGCCGCCCTGGACGATCTTGGCGAAGGTGTCGGCGGTCATGCCGGTGCCGCCGGTGCCACCGGTCGCCGAGATGTGCGTGCCGAACGCGGTGGTGCCGCCGGTGCCGCCATCGCCACCGGCGTTCGACCCGGCCGCACCGCCGGCACCGATGGTGACGGCAATGCTGGCGATGGCCGAAACGTCGATCAGCTTCCAGCCGAAACCGCCGGCCCCGCCACCGGCGCCTGCCGCGCCCTTGGCCGCACCGCCGCCGGCCCCGCCGCCACCGCCGCCGCCGCCCCAGACGAAGGCCAGCAGCCGGCTGACGGTGTCCGGCTTCGTCCATGTGCCGGAGACGACGAAGGTCTCCAGATAGCGGAACAGCCCGCCGGCAATGTCGGCCGTCTCGGCATAGCCGGCGGCGTCCTGCAAGGGCCGGTAGAGGCCGCCGTCCCAGAAATAGAGGACGCCGGTGTCCTGGTCGCGGCCGAGCCACGAGGTGGTGAGCCGGGTGATGGCCATGTCAGGGATACTCCGCCACGATGCCGCGACCGGACGCGGCAGAGACCTGGTAGACGCGGAAGGCGATCGCGGTGAGCGGCGCGCCGAAGTCGGCCGTCTGGTCGGCGACCTGGTAGAGCCATGCCGGCGCCCCCAGCCCGGTCACCGTGCGCACGACACTGGCGCCGTCGAGGATTTCCACCTCATAGAGCTCCTCCTCCTCGCCGAGCGGCACTTCGACCGGTTCCCAGCTATCGCCGCCGATGCGCGTCCGCCGTATCCAGAAGAGCTCGATGTCGCCGTCCGCCTCCCACTTCACCGAAAGATGCACGGGCGCCAGGCAGGCAAGCCCGCGCCGGCAGGGGCCGAGCGCCACGTCGACGAAGACATCGGGGTCGTAGATCGGCGCCGGCGGGTCCGCAGCGCACCGTCAGGTCGAGGCCGGATTCGGCATCGTTGAGGTCGAGCAGCGGCACCGCGCCGTCAATGCAGCACGAAGCGCGCGCCGGCCGCATGGCCGGCTGCCGCGATGTCGCCGGTTCCCGCCTGTCCGCGCAGCAGCCCCTCCAGCCGCCACATGTTCTCGCCGGTGAGCGTCGCGCTCTGGAACTGGATCATCTCCCAGCCGGTCGCGGCGCTGCCGATCGCGGCGGCATTGGCGCCGTTCAGCACGCCGAGCCGCGGCTCGCTCGCCAGCGACCCGCCATAGAGCTCACCTCCACGGTGTTGACCCTGTCCCAGCGGTCGGTCGGCCCGGAGTAGAGCGGCGCGGTGAGTTCGCCCATGGTGGCGCGGCGGGCGAGCGTCTGGCGCGCGGCGAAGCCGCTATCGGCGGTGCCCAGCGCAACGGCAATCGCACCCGGCCACGGTTCGGCGAAGGCGGCGATACGCGGCGTGTCGCCGGGCTCGGTGCCGGTGATCAGCGGCAGGTCGAGCAGCAGCACCTCCGGCGGGCTGTCGGCGCCCGACCGACTGCGGCAGCAAGGCGCGCGTCGCGGCCGGCACCATCGCCAGAATGTCCGGATCGACGGTGCGCGCCTCGATGCGCCTTGCGGCGGCATCCTCGATCCGGGTGACGAGCAGCGTGCGCGTGTCGTCGGTGCCGAGGTCGAGCGTGCAGATATCCGCCGGCTCCAGCGTTGAGCGCGCTCGGCGGCAGGGCCAGTGCCACGGTTTCGCGGCCGGCCCAGAGATCCTGCAGCAGCATGTCGGCGAGGCCGCCCGCCGCCGCAGAGGTCAGCACCGCGCCGCTGCCGTAGCTCGCCAGCCGCCGGCTGCCGACGACCAGCCTGCGCGAATTGACCGAGCTTGCCCGATAGTCGGCGAGCACGTCGGCGAAGCCGATGGCGATCTCGGCCGGCAGCTCGGTCTCCTGCGCCCGCTTGATCGAAACCAGCGGCTGCCTGCCCTCCTCCACCAGATCGTCGGTGGTGAAGGTCTGATGCGGCCGCCGGCCGCGGCGAACGAAGCGGAAGACATCGCCCGATTCACCGGCCTCGAAGGCAAACAGGCGCGACAGCGGTTCGAGCGCGTCGCGCGCCGACATCACCTGGTCGACCAGATAGCCGTCGAGCGTGCCGTCGAGATCGCCGACCGTGCCGATCATCGGCGCCATAGTCGGCGAGGATCTGCGCCACCAGCCCTCGGCGGTCGGCGCGCCGAGGCGGCCGTTGAGCCAGTGGCCGGTCTCCCAGTTGGCGCCGTCCGCCCAGACGTCGGTCGAGCAGCGGAAAGGCCGGATAGGGCCGCGCGTCCCAGGTCCACAGATGGATGGCGGCATGGTCCACCATGCGCCCGCCATAGACCGTGGAGACCGGGTTGGCGCCTTCGTCGAAATCGGGATCGTCCGGGTTCCAGTAGCCGGTGACGGCGGCGATGAAGCGCCGCTGGATGAGGTCGTCGCGGGTGCCGGCGGAATAGTGCGGCAGGCCGCTCACCGACGACTTCGGATCGGGAAAGACGTTGGGCTGGTTCGGCTCCCTTGTCGACCGCCGGACAGCCGGTCTCGGTGAACCAGATCGGCTTGCCCTCCGCCACCCAGCCGGTCGGCGTTGCCTGCTCGACGCCGCCCGGCCGGTCGTAATGCTGGTTCGCCCACCAGCCGGCGATGTCCTTCGGCCGGAACACCCAGGGCTTGCCATAGGTGCCGTCGCTGATCGGCGCTGCGCACCTGCGCGTCGCGGTCGGCGTCGCTGGCATAGTACCAGTCGAAATATTCGCCGCCGGCGATGTTGGCGCGGAGATAGGCCGGTGTCGCTGCCGGAGTCCCAGATCGCCCGCGTCGAGATGGTCGTCGCCGTCGCGCCAGTCGGCGAGCGGCATGTAGTTGTCGATGCCGACCATGTCGATCGCCGTCATCCGCCCACAGCGGATCGAGATGGAAGAAGACGTCGCCCGAGCCGTCGCCCGGCTGGTGGCCGAAATACTCGCTCCAGTCGGCGGCATAGGAGACCTTCGTCCCCGCGCCGAGCACGCGTCTTCACGTCCGCCGCCAGAGCCTGCAGCGCCGCGACGAAGGGATAGGTGCTGGCATCGGAGCGGATGCGTGGTGAGGCCGCGCAGTTCCGAGCCGATGAGGAAGGCATCGACGCCGCCGGCCGCCTTGCAGAGCCAGGCGCAGTGCAGGACCATGCGGCGCAGCGACCATTCGGCCGGCCCGGAATAGACCACCGTGTCGCCGGCGAGCGCGAAGTCCTCCGGCGCCGCCGTGCCGACGAAGGCGGCGATCTCGGTCGGCCGCGGCGCCGGTCTTGTCGGGCGAGCCCGGCTCGCCCGGCGCCGAGCGAGCAGGTGATCGGCCGCGCCAGGGATAGGCCGCCTGCGCCGCGCCGCCATAGGGATCGGGCAGCGCGTTGTCGGCCGGCACGTCCATCATGATGAAGGGATGGAAGGTCGACCGCGATGCCGCGCGTCGCTGAGGTCGCCGATGGCGCGCACCACGCGATGCGTCCGACGGCGTGCCGCCAAAGGCCGGCTTGCCGTCATAGGTCGAGACCAGCCGCGCCGTCGCCCGCGTCAGCCCGGCGGCGCTCCACGCCTCCGGCGTCGTCGCCGTCGTGCGGTCGGTCGACCGCCGGCATCAGCGTGCAGTTGACCGGCGCGCAGATCGTCGCCGAACCAGGCGACCGCCAGCGACACCCGGTCGAGGTTCGGGCAGACCGCCTGCAATTCGTCGAGCGACGCCTGCCAGTCGCTGCGCGGCGCCGTCGACATGGCGGTTGAGCGCGGCGCGGTTGCCCGGCGAGATCGACCTTCGAGCACCGGCTCGGGGTCGTAGCCGAACTCGGTCGAGCCGGGGATCAGCGTCACGGCGCGGATGTCGCGTCTCGATGCCGGCGACCGGGCGGATCACCTCGAAGGAGAGCTGCGGGATGCGGTTGCCGAAATCCTCCAGCGGCAGCCGCTCGAAGACGATCATCGCGGTGCCGCGATAGGCGGGTGCCGGCGCCCTGCTTGGCCGCGATCAGGCTGTCGACGTCCTGCGTCTCGTCGCCGGCATAGATGCGGCAGGTGCAGGCTCGACAGATCGAACGGCTTGCCGTCCGCCCAGACGCGGCCGATGCGCGCCATCGGCCCCTCGCACAGGCCACGGCGAAATTGGCGTAATAGGAATAGGTGCGCGTGGTCGTGCCGCTGCCGCCGCCCTTGCCGCCGCTCTCGCGGCTGTCGCTCACCACCTCCTCGAAGCGCGTCGCCCAGATCACCTGGCCGGCAATGCGCACGCGGCCATAGACGCGCGGGATCGCCGCGCCCTCGCGCGAGGTCTGCGGCTCGAGGTCGGCAAGCCGCGGCGCCTTCGCGGGTGCTGGTGCTCGCCGAAGAGAGCGCTGTCGACGGCATAGCCGGCAAGCGCGCCCAGCGCGCGCCCGGCGGCAGCGCCGACCGGCCCGAACAGCGAGCCGACCGCCGCCCCCGCCGCCTGAAGGACGAGTGTGGCCATGGATGATGCCTGTGAGTTTGCGATTGTCTCCTCTCCCGTGGGGAGAGGGCTTCGCGCGTTAGGAGCGAAGCGAGTTACGCGCGAAGGGTGAGGGCTGTACGGATCATCGCTGAGGCAAACTCCCCTCACCCGCTCGCTTCGCTGGCAGAGGGCGATCCTGCGCTCGCGCCGCAGGGTGACGCATGGTGAAGTGCGGTCAGTCACCCACCCCCGGAAACCGAAACGCATAGGCGATGCGCCGGCGCCACCAGGGCGAGAGCGCCGCAAGCGCCACCGCCGCGCCCTGCTGGGCGTGGATGAAACGGTCCGTCGTCAACCAGAATCGCGGCATGCTTCGCCGGCAGGTTGGCGCGCCAGCGGAAGAGCAGCACGTCCCCTGCCCCCGCCTCCTTCACAGCGGATCGCCACGAGATGCCGCCCGGCCGCTTCGGCCAGCGTCTCGGCGCCCCGTCGCCTCGGCCCAGTCGGGCGTATAGGCCGGCATCGCCTCCGGCTCGTCGCCGTGAAAGGCGCGCCAGACGCCGCGCAACAGGCCGAGGCAATCGCAGCCGACGCCCTTCAGCGATGCCTGATGGCGATAGGGCGTGCCGAGCCAGCTCGTCGCCTCGGCGACGATGGCGTCGCGGTGACGGTCGCATGTGCGACGGTGAGCGTCATCGGCGTCGGGCAGCGGCATCGGGCCGCTCGCTTCGACCGATGCCGCTGCACTCACTCCACCACCGTCGTCATTGCCGTCGCCGGCGATCGCATAGGAGAGAACGAAGTCGTTGCCCGGCATGTGCGGGAAGCCGCGGAAGTTCTCCGCGTTGGCGAACTTCGCCTGGCAGGTGGCGAAGAGCTTGTCGCAGCCGGCGGTCACCGTGAAGGTGTCGCCCGCCGCGATGTCGCCGGCCATCGCCTGCCACAGCTCGAAGCTCGCCACGCCTTCGGCGAGCCGATGGGCGCGCACCTCGATGGCGCGGCCTTGCATTGGCGCCGCTCGTCCAGGCGAGCCGCCCGCGCGTGAACCAGCCGGCGGCGAACGCGTCGAGCCCGCTCGCCGTGAAGCGCCGCCGGCCGCTCGCCGCGAGCACCGTGCCGGTGCCGCGATAGGCCGCATCGCCGAGATCGACGCCGCAGCGCGCGATCGCCGAGATCGGCGTCGCAGCCATGGCGGAAGACGCGGCCGTTGGGCTGGTCGAGTTCGGCGGCAAGCCCGCGCAGCTCGGCGCGGAAGGTGCCGTCCTCGCGCGTCACCTCGCCGAGATGGCCGAGGCGCAGCAGATGGCGCTCGGCCGGCGTCGTCCAGTTGACCAGCCACACCGCCACCTCGGCATTGTCGTAGAGGCCGGCGGCGAGATCGGCGATCGTCAGCCGCTCCGACGACAGCGCGCCCACCGCCTCCAGCCCGCCGATGGCGAAGCCGGTCTCGCTCGACGTCCTCGCTGGCGTCGAGCCCGCTCTCCGGCTCGTAGTCGATGCCGTCGAAGGAGAGCGCGCGGTCGTGGTCGGTGAAGCCGAGCACGCTGCCAGTCGCTGCGCGTCACCTTCCAGCAGCGGCAGAGCGTCGTCACCCCGCCGGCAAGATGGGCGGCGAGGCCGGGATCGAGGGTGCGCATGGGATGTTCCTGAGAGGACGCATCGGCGAGGGCCGGAGTCGGCAATCGCAATCGGGCGATCGCACCTCGAAGCTGCGGCTATCCGAGGTGCCGCTACCCTGCCGATTGCCTACAACCGGATTTCCACCAGCGGGATCGCCGGAATGTCGCCGGCGGCGAAGTGCGAGAGGTTGATCTCGAGCGTGTCGCTGTCGAAGCGCACCGGCACGTCGAATTCATAGCCGGCGGTGATCGCCGCGCCCTCCGCCGGCGCCGCCGCGAAGGTCACGACGCCGGTGGTGTCGTCGCAGCTCCAGCCCGTCGGTCAGCGGCGCGCCGTCCACCGCCACCAGGATGGAGCCGGCGACCGGCTTGGCGATGGTGCGCGTCCAGGGCGCGTAGACCGCGCCGTAGGTCTTGACGAGCTGGAAGTCCGTGGTCGCGCCGTCGCCGGTGCCGATCGCCTGGTCGGTGGCGGCCGGCGTTCCGCCCGGCGCGCAGGCTCTTCCAGTCGGCGCGGTCGCGCCAGCGAAAGCCGTAGAGCCGGCCGCGCCGCTCCTCGAAGAAGGCGATCACCGCATGCAGGTCGTCGAGCGACTTGACGCCATAGCCGGCATTGTAGCGCCGGCGCGAATCCGCCCAGCGGCTGTTGCGCTCCTCATGGCCGGAGCCGAGCGCGACGATGTCGGTCTTGCGCTCCGGCCCGCCGCTGGCGCCGAAGGCGATGGCGGTCGGAAAGCGCACCTCATGGAAGGGGATCAGTGCCGGGCATTGGTCACGAAGTCCCTCTGCCGTCCCCTGCTCGCCACCGCCCGCGCCAGCATGGCGGTCACCTGCGCCTCCGACTTGCGGAAGCTCTCGGCATCGGCGGCGGTCACGTTGAAGGTGACGGCGATCGGCTGGGCGGCACTGCTCTTGACGCCGAGCGTCCCGTCGGGCCCGCGCGCCAGCGGCAGCACCGCCTCCGGCGCCCGCCTCGCCCATCAGGCCGAGGCCGCGGGCAAGCGGAAAGAGCGTCGGCTGCGACACGACCCCGCCCTGGGCAAAGGGCCGCACCGCGCCGCCCGCGACGACCCCGCCATGGGCGAGGCCGAAGCTCTTGAACAGCGCATCGACGGCCCCGCCGATGGTGCTCGCTCACCGGCTGCAGGGCGCGGTCGAGCGCCAGGCCGGCGAGCTTCAGCGCCAGGCTCGACAGCACGCTCTCGAAGCTCTTGCCGCCGACGACCGCCTGCTGGAAGGCGCGCGAGATCGCGCCCGAGAAGCTCGTTCGCCTGCGCGCGTCACCTGCCGCAGCGACGTCTGCGGAAGGCGCTCGGTGTTGGCCGTGACGTTGATGGACGAGCGTGTCGATTTCGGTGGTCATGTCGTGTCCTCTGTCCGGATAGCGCGCGATCAGCGCGTCAAGCGCGGTGCGGTCGAGCGGCGCGGGCAGCGGCCCGACGACGCCTTCCACCGCCGCCGCCAGTTCGCGCGGCGTCATCGCCCAGAAGTCGCGCGGCGAAAGCCGCAGCCGGCCGAAGCCGAAGGCCATCGCCTGCGCGCCAGGGGAAAGGTCGTCGAGGTCCACTCTCCCGTGCCCCGCCGAAAGGTCGCCGCCAGCAGTTCGCCGACGATGGCGACATAGCCCGTCGCGCCGCCCTCGGCGCGCATGGCGGCCACCTCGGCGTCGCTGACATCGTTGCCGGCGCCGCGCAGGCCGGCGCCGATGACGCGGATCGCATCGTTCGCCGCGAGCTTGCCCTCGCCGAAGCGCTGCGCCAGCCCCATCAGGTCGCCGGCGTCGAGCGCCGCTTCCAGCTCGGCCAGCGCGCCGAGCGTCAGGCACAACGTCCATGTCCGCCCGTCGAGCACCGCCTCCACCTCACCGCGTTGCCGGTTGACCATGGTCACGCCGCCGCAAACGGAACGATCGCGCCGGCCGATTCCAGCGCCATCTGATAGGCGAGCTCGCCATTGTGCTCGCCGGAATATTCCAGCGCCGTCACCTGGAAGGCGCCGGAGAGCGTGCCGAAGTCGGGCACGATCACCTGCCAGTCGCGGATCGAGCCCGTCGAAGAAGACGCCGCGCACGGTCTCGTCGCTGGCGGCATCGCGGAAGATGCCGGAGCCGCGAGACGGCTGGCGTGCTTGACGCCGGCGCCTTCGAGCAGCTCGCGCCAGCGGCCGGCGGAATTGGCGTCGGTCACGTCGACGCTCTCGGCGTTGAAGGCGATGCGGCGGGCGCGCAAGCCCGGCGACGGTCTGGAAGCTCCCTGCCCCGTCGCTGTCGATCTTGAGGAGAAGGTCCTTGCCCTTCTGTGCGGTCATGGTGTGGTCTCCGGTCAGTGGCGATCGGTGAAGATGGCAATGGGCAGTGGGCAGTAGGCATAGGAGTACGTCTGCACTTCCGATTCGCCATTGCCATTGCCGATTGCCTATTCAGGCTCCGTCACCGCGCGGAAGCGCAGCGTCCCGTGAAAGGTGATGCCGTCCGGGTCGCGCGCGATGTCGGCGCGTCTCGAAGCGCAGGTTGACGAGCGCGTGGCCGTCGAGTGCCAGCGCCGCGTCGTGCAGCGCCGGCGCGGATCGCCTCGGCGATGGCATGGCACTCGCTCTTGCCGTGTGCGCGCGACCAGACGTCGAGGGTCAGCCGGTGCTCGGCGCCGTCCTCGGTGCCGGTGCTCCAGTCGGTGACTCGGTCGTCCGGCCGATGGTGACGTAGGGGAACACGGCATCGCGCGGCGCGCCGTCATAGATGCGGTCGCCGATCAGCGCGCCGACGCCGTCATCGGCGACCAGCGCCGCATAGACCGCCTTCTGCAGGGCAAGCGCTGCCGCGGTCATGACACGTCTCCACAGCTTCGCCGCCGGGGCTCGCGATCAATCGCTGGCACCGCGCCTTTGCCACATGCCGTCATCCTCCGGCTCGACCGGAGGATCGATTTCGGCGGATACGGCAGGCGTTGTGTTTCTGGAGAGCGATCCCCCGGTCTCGCTTTGCTCGCCGGAGGATGACGGTCGTTCGATACGCGCTGGACGAAGGACTTTGCCGACGGCACAGTGCCCAACCTCGTCGTCATCGCTTCATCCTCGCAATCGCGTCCGCGATTCGCCCGTCGCCCGGCCGATCCAGCGAACCGAACTCGCGGGCAGAAGAGCCCCGGCCCTTCGATGCTGACGACATAGTCGCCGCTGCCCCGGCGCGTGACGCGGGTCGCGACGCCGGCCTCCTCGTGCACGACGCGCGCCACGTCCTCGGCCTGCCGGCGGGCCGCCCGGTCGACCGCCGGCGATCATGCCGGCGAGCGCGCGCACCAGGTCGCTGCCGGTCAGCTTCAGCGCATCGTTCATGGCGCTTCCTCCGTGCATTTGGCCACCAGATAGCGGCGGCGCTCGTCGGGGTCGTGGACGGCGAGCACGCGGAAGGTGCGTCCGCGAAAGGCGACCCGCATGCCGCCGGCGAGGTCGTCGCGAAAGCGGAAGGTCACCAGATGGGTGACCACGCCGGAGAGATGCCCGGCGACGATCTTCTCGCCGGCGCTCGTCGGCTCGATGTGCGCCCACAGCGTCGCCAGCGTGTCCCAGAGCACGGTCTCGCCGCCGGCGCCGTCCGGCGCGCTGGCGCCGGATTCCACCGTCACCCGGTGGCGCAGCCAGCCGGGGTCGTAGTCGGCGCGCGCTCATAGCGACAGGATCCGGTAGGGCGCGATCAGCGCGTCGAAGCCGAGCGGCGGCACGCGCGCCGGCCATGTCGTGGCCGACGGCGCCGCGATGCTCGTACCAGTGGGCGACGAGCATCATGACCGCCTGGCGGAGCGGCGCCGGCACATCGACGCTCGACGGGCCGTAGCCGGCGGTGACGTCGATCTCGATGCCGTTCACCGCCTTGCCGACGACGACCGGCGCGGCGCCCGAGAGCACCAGCCGGCCGGGCACGGCAACCGCGTCGACCTCGTAGTCGTCCTCGGCGACCACGGTCGGATCGCCCTCGGCGTCATAGACGGTGACGGCGTCGACCGAGATCAGCGGCGCCGGCGTCAGCCTGACGATGCGTTTCGCGCGGCCACTGGTCGAGATAGACGCGCCAGCCCTGCTCGATCAGCAGGCGCCGGGTCAGCGCCTCGACATGCACCCGCGCCGCGACGATCGCGGCGGTGATGAGCTGGTCGTCGTCGTCGCTGTCGAGGCGCAGATGCGCCTTGGCGTCGGCAAGGCTCACCGGCTCCAGCGCCGGCGCTGTGATCAATGCTGCGGTCATGGGAACTCGGGGAAAATGAGAAATAGGGGGATGGAGAAGCGGCGAGTGGCGAATAGGGAGTAGCGAGTAGAAGAGACGCCTGTCGCTATTCGCTATTCGCTACTCGCTACTCGCTTCACTTCAGCAGACGGCCCCACGGACTCATCGCCCGCGGGGCCGCCCGTCGGCACAGGCCCGGGAGGGACGGGGCGGCTCAGGCCGTGCCGAACTTCAGGAGCTTGATGGCGTCGTAGTCCTGCACGCCGCCGCCGACCCGCTTGGTGGTGTAGAAGAGCACGTAGGGCTTGGCGGAATAGGGATCGCGCAGCACGCGCACGCCGAGGCGGTCGACGATCAGATAGCCGCGGCGGAAGTCGCCGAAGGCGACGGCGAAGGTGTCCGAGCCGATGTCGGGCATGTCCTCCGATTCGGCGATGGGGAAGTTCATCAGGCTCGCCGGCTGGCCGGCCACCGCCGAGGGCTGCCAGATGTAGTTGTCGGCTGTCGTCCTTGAACTTGCGGATCGCCGCCTGGGTCGCGCGGTTCATCACCCAGGTGCCGTTCTGGCGATAGCCGGCCTTGAGCGCATAGACGAGATCGACCAGGATGTCGGAGGGCGTGGCCGCCGGCCAGGCGCCGTCGACGCCGGTGGCGATGTAGCCGATCTTCTCCCAGGCCCAGCTCGCCTCGGCGATCGTCGTATAGGAGAGGAAGCCGGTCGGCTTCTTGTCGCCGTCGCCGGTGACGAAGGCGGTGCCTTCCTGCTCGGCGAAGACGGTCTCGACCTCGCCGGCCAGCCACTCGTCGATATTGACGGCCAGTCGTCGAGCAGCGTCGCGGTCGCCGCCGGCATGGCGTAGAGCTCCATGGTCGGGAACTCGAGCTCGGCCAGCGTCGGCGCGGTGGTCTGCGGCCGCGATCGTCGGTCTCGCCCACCCAGCCGGTGGCGGCGCCTGCGGTGACGAAGGGCTTCTTGTAGGTCGAGCCGGAGACCTGGCGCACGCCGGCAATGGCGCGGATCGGCGAGAGCCGTCGAAAGGCGCCGGCCGATCTCGCGCTCGGTCTCGTCGGGCACCAGATAGCCGCCGTCGGAGGCGACCGACAGCGCCTTCTTCTCGATGGCGCGCAGCGCCTCCTCGGCGCCGCCGCGCATATAGGCGTCGAAGGCCGCCTTGTGCTCGATCGTGTTGGCCGAGAGCGGCTGGCCGTCGCGGCCGAGCTGCGGCCGGCGGGTCTTGAGCACCAGCGAATCGACCAGCCGTTTCTGCTCGTCGAGCGCGCGGTTGATGCGGTCGACCTTCTCGCCGGTCAGCACGTCGGCGGCGCGCTTCTGCTCGATCTCGGCCAGGCGCGAATCGTTCTCCGCCTTGAACGCCTCGAAGGTCCTCATGAAGTCTTCAAACGCCCCGGCGACGTCGCCGGTCGTCTCCGCGGCCTTGGTCTCGGGCGCGGGCACGGGTTCAGCCTGCATGTTTGCTTTTCCTTTCGTCACGGGTTGGAGTTGCATTGCGGCAGTCGGCAGTAGGCAGTAGGCAGTCGGGCGGCGCGACACGGTCAGCAATCCGACTGCCGACTGCCGACTGCCGATTGCCGTATGGTCAGATCCGCATCCCCCGCCGCATCAGCTCGGCCGCCCTTCGGATCGTGCGCGCCAGGTGCACGTCAGCGTCCTTGACGCTCACCACCCGCGCCTCGGGCAGCATGGGAAAGGTCACCACCGAGATCTCCCAGAGGTCGACCTCGTGGAGCGCGCGCACGCCGGTCTTGGCGTCGGTGCGCCCGCGCACGGTGCGGTAGCCGATCGACAGCCCGTCGAGCGCCCCGGCACGCATCAGCGACAGCACCTCGCGCGCCTTCTCCACCTCCGTCGTCAGCCGTCCCTTGACGAACAGCCCCTCGCCATCCTCGCGAATGTCGAGCCACACGCCGATCGGCGTATTGGGGTCGTGCTGGAACAGCATCTTGACGCCGCCCGGCCCCCGCTTGCGAAGCGAGGCGGCAAAGGCGCCGGGCATCACCATGTCGCGGCCGAGATCGGCGCGGCCGAACAGAGAGGCATAGCCGGTGAACGTGCCGTCGGCCTCGACGGCCGAGAGGACGGCACGGGCGAATTTGCGTTCGGTGAGGATCATGGATTGACCTTCAAGCGTTGTCGTCCCGGCGAAGCCTGCCCCCGACCCGATCGGTGGGCAGGGACCCGGTCCCGAGATTTCGTGGTTCGACCGCAAACCACACCATGGTCATCCTCCGGCTTGACCGGAGGATCGCGGTCAGCAAACCGCGGCGCCTCAATTGGCGAGGGCGATCCTCCGATCTCGCTTCGCTCGTCGGAGGATGACCCTTCGTGGACTTGGTGCGGCGTTGCCCTACAGCTCCACAGCGCGCACCCGCGCCGTCCAGCCGCGGCGGCGGATCATGCGCGCCAGCCCTTCGGCGAAGTCGTGGAACACGGCATGGTGCGCGCCCGAGCGCGCCCCGCCGATCAGCATCAGCATGTGTTTCATGGTCTCTCTCCACCCAAGGACGTCGTCATCCTCCGGCTTGACCGGAGGATCGGCTTTCGCAGTTCGCAGCGTCCCGTCGATCGAGAACGATCCTCCGCCTTCGCGGAGGATGACGAGGGAACGGCCGTCATCCCGACTGCAGACGCTCCCCTCAATCCCGGTCGAAAAACCGGTTCAGCCGCGCGATCTCGTTGACGAAGTCGTTGAAGCGCCGGTTGGAGGCGGCAAGCTCCCTCAGCGCCCAGACGAGCAGCGCGCTCGCCCCGCTCGCCCACAGGAAGAGCGCCAGATGCGCGAGATCGCCGCGCTCCATGAATGTGTGCGTGAGGCAGTCCACGTCATCGGGTTCCTTCGTTCCAGCCTCATCCTGAGGTGGCCGCGGAGCGGCCCTCGAAGGACGAGGCTGGCCCATGCGAGGCCGTTGGTATCGCACCGCCATGTTTTTGCGTGCTAGGCTGGCTGCTCCGCATCCCTTGCCAACCGAACCCGCCCATGCACCTCTCCACCTGGCTTACCTTCCTCGCCGCCACCATCGTGGTGATGATCGCGCCCGGCCCGTCGGTGACGCTGACGGTCGCCAACAGCCTGCGCTACGGGCGCCGTGCGGGGCTCGCCAATGTCGCCGGCTTCCAGGCGGGCTTCGCCGTCATGGTGGTGCTCACGCTCGCCGGTCTCGCCTCGCTGATCGCGGCGATGGGCGAATGGTTCGTCTGGGTGCGGCTTCTCGGTGCCGCCTATCTCGTCTTTCTCGGCGTCAGGCTCATCCTCGGGCGCGACGACGCCCACGGTGCCGTGCCGAAGCAGCCGCCGCGCGGCGGCTTCTTCGCCCAGGCGATGGCGGTCGAGGTCAGCAACCCGAAGGCGCTGCTCTTCTTCGGCGCCTTCTTTCCGCAGTTCATCGATCCGGCCGGCAGCGCACCCCTGCAGATCCTCATCATGGGGATCACCGCCATGGCGGTCGCCGCGATCACCGACACGATGGTCGTGCTCGCCGCCGCCCGCGTCGCCACGGGCCTCAGCTCAGGCCGCGCCCGCTTCGTCCGCTGGGTGAGCGGCAGCCTGCTGGTCGCCGGCGGCCTGTGGCTGGCGCTGAGGGGGGAGTAGAGCGCCGCCTCCCTCGCGCTGTCGAGTTGACCGCCGCTCGTTGCCGCGTACACATTGCCGCACACTCCGCCAGCCGAGGCGCCGCTTCGTGGCCCCAGGGACGTTCATGGACCGACGCCTGACCACCATCCTCGTCGCAGACGTTGTCGGCTTCAGCCGCCAGATGGCTGCCGATGAAGAAGGCGTCGTCATGCGCCTGAGGGCGCTGCGCGCCGAAGTCATCGACCCAAGGATCGCGGCCGGCGGCGGGCGCCTGATCAAGACCATGGGCGACGGATTCCTCATTGAGTTTCCTTCGGCTGTCGCCGCGGTGCGCGCGGCGCTCGCCATTCAGACCGACATGCGCGAACGCGGCGCCGGAGACCCGGAAGATCGTCGGCTGCGCCTGCGCATGGGCATCAATGTCGGCGACATCGTCATCGACGGCGAAGACATCCTCGGCGACGGCGTCAATATCGCCGCGCGGCTGGAACCGCTTGCGCCGGCCGGTGGCGTCTGCATCTCGCGCGCCGTCTACGAGCAGGTGCGCGGCAAAGTCGATGTCGAGCTGACGGCCATGGGCGCACAACGGCTCAAGAACATCCCCGAGCCCGTGGACATCTGGCACATCCGCGTCGATGACGCGCCGGCCGCAACCGCGCTTCCGGCGGCCGATACCTCCGCAAGCGGATCAGCGACGACAGAACGGCCCTCGGTTGCCGTCCTGCCTTTCGACAATATGAGCGCCGACCCCGAACAGGGCTACTTCGCCGACGGCATCACCGAAGACATCATCACCGAGCTGTCGCGATTGCCGGCGCTTCTCGTCATCGCTCGCAACTCGACCTTCACCTACAAGGGCAAGGCGACCAAGGTACAGGACGTCTGCCGCGACCTGCGGGTGCGCTACGTTCTGGAAGGCAGCGTCCGCAAGGCAGGACAGCGGATCCGGGTGACGGCGCAGCTCATCGACG
The DNA here is from genome assembly GCA_963730325.1 of uncultured Alphaproteobacteria bacterium. GTDB lineage: Bacteria > Pseudomonadota > Alphaproteobacteria > Rhizobiales > Kaistiaceae > CAVSRC01. The sequence continues at coordinate 163,077 of CAVSRC010000016.1, forward strand.
GCGGCTCGGGCGGCCATGTCTGGGCCGAACGATACGATCGCGACCTTGCCGACATATTCGCCGTGCAGGACGACGTCACGACACAGATCGTGCGCGCCCTCGCGGTGCAACTGACCGATGTCCAGCACGGCCCGTCATCGCGCGGCAAGCCGGAAGACCTCGAGGCCTACGATTGCGTCTTGCGCGCGCGCGAGCAGTACCGGCTGTTCACCAAGGAGGGGAACGCGGCCGCGCGGCAACTCTACGAGAGGGCGATGGCGCTCGCCCCGGACTATGCCGAGGCCCATGCGGGCCTTGCCGAAACCCACGTACAAGACTGGTTCTTCGACGTCCCGGGGGCGCTCGATCGGGCCTTCGCCTCTGCACAGGCGGCCGAGCGTCTCGATCCGTCGCTGCCGCTGGTCTATGAGGCGCTCACCACGGTTCATCAGTTCATGCGGCAACACGACAAGGCGCTGGCGGCGGCCAGACGCTGGGTCGAGGTCGAACCGGGCAAGGCAGAGGCCTATGCCAACCTTGCCGGCACTCTGCTGTTTTCAGGCGAGCCGGAGCAAGTCGAGGGACTGATCAAGAAGGCAATGCGCCTCGATCCGTTCTACCCGTTCTACTACCCGCTCTATGTCGGCATGGCGCAATACACCATGCGCCGCTTTGCGGATGCCGCGCAATCGATCAAGCGCAGCGTCACCCGCAACCCGCACGCACTGCCGTCGTATTTCTTCCTTGCGGCCGCCTACGGACAACTCGGCGAGGATGCGCTGGCGCACGACGCGCTGGAGCAAGCGAGGCGGATAAGTCCCGATTTATCGATGGCCCAGGTCCGTAAGATCGCGGTGTATCGGCGCGCCGAAGACACGACGCTTCTGGTCGATGGCCTGCGCAAGGCGGGGCTGGACGACTGAACGCCGGGCACCACGACGGTCAGGCCGCCCCGTTGATATGAACGCGCGGAGCCGCGCGGCTACTGCGGCTTCTTCCCGTCTGAATCCGCCGCTGCCCCTGGGAAGCCGACCAGCGTCTTCACATGCACATCGCGCTGCGGATAGGGGATCTCGATGCTGTTCTCCTTGAGCACATCCCAAAGCGCCAGGAGGACTTCACTCTTCACGTTGACCACGCCGCCGGCCGGGTCACTGATCCAGAAGCGCAGGACGAAGTCGATCGACGAGTCGCCGAAGGCCGTCAGGTGGCAGAGCGGTGCCGGCAGGCTCATCACCCTTGCGACGCGCTTGGCGGCGTCCACCGCGATCTTGCGCACCAGATGCGGATCGGAGCCGTAGCTGACGCCGAACGGCACCTCCAGCCGAATGTTCTTGTCCGAGTAGGACCAGTTGATGACCTGGCTGGTGACGAGGTCCTCGTTGGGGATCAGGTATTCGCGGCCGTCGCGCGTGATCACCGACACGTAGCGGGCATTGAGCTGCTTGATCCAGCCGAACGTCTCGCCGAGAGAGATGACATCCCCCGGTTTGATCGACCGGTCGATCAGGAGAATGATCCCGGACACCAGGTTGGAAACGACCTTCTGAAGTCCAAAGCCTAGGCCGAGACCGACGGCGCCGGAAAACACGGTCAGGCCGGTCAGGTCGAGGCCGATGGATTGCAGTCCGACGAAGACGGCCAGCGTGAACAGGCCGATCCGCAAGAGCTTCGCGGTCAGCACCCGCATGGACGGCGACATGTCCTCGAGGACTTCGAGGCGCCGCTCGCTGGCGACGCTGATGGCGGATGCCAGCCAGAAGAGGATCGTCAGGACCAGCGCCGCCTTGAGGACGAGAAGCAGGGAAACGCGGATGTCCCCGATGTTGAGGGCTGCCGCGTCGAGAACCGCCGTCGCCGTCTGCGCGAGGTTCAGGATGTTCAGCGCGGCGATCAGCCAGGCGACGACGGCAACGATGCGCGCAACCAGGCGATTGCGGATGAAGCGCGATGTGATGGATACGACGATCCACACCGCCACCAGGTTGGCCGCGATGAGAACCAGATGCGACCGGTCCTGCGGCATCGTCTGACGCAGGGTCGCCACGGCAAGGAGCGCCAGCAGGACGAACAGGATGGGGCGGATGCGGCGGAGGAACAGGGCGTAGAGCCGCATGCGCCGAAGCGTCGTGTCGCGCTGGCGCACCCATTGTTCGATCGGCGGCTCGAGCGCGCGTCCCGCGAGCCAGGCAATCGCCGCCAGCAATGCGATCAACAGAAGCTGCAACAACCCCCAGGGCTCCAGCAGCAACTGGAGCCAGCCGGCAAGGTGCGCGAGCAAATTGTCGAGTTGGCGTACCAGGTCGGTCCAGCTGGTCAGCGGATCGTCGCTTTTCATGGGCGCCTCGACAAACGCACAGCGGCTCGCCATGCGAAACGGTCGAGCGCCTGCCCTGGAGTGCTGCGCTGTAGCCTATGCATCGGCCGATCGGGTCACACGTCCAAGCTGGCAGAGTGCCGGAAATGACGTGCCGCGTCGAGCCACTCCCGGCGGCCCGGCGCGCGGCGGAGCGCAAGCGCCGCCTCCCTCGCGCCGTCACAGTCTCGCTGCTAGGTTTGTGCATGGCGCCGACAGGCTGTCCCGCCAGGGCTTTTCGGATGTGCGCTCACCAAGATGACGGATGACCGACGAGTGCTGCAATGACGAAACTCTCCGTAAATCTCAACGCCGTGGCGATGTTGCGCAACAGGCGCGATGTGGGGTGGCCAAGTGTGACAGGCATCGCGCGCGTGGTGCTGGACGCCGGGGCCGCTGGGATTACCGTGCACCCGCGACCGGATGAGCGACATATCCGCCGGGCCGACGTATTCGAACTGACCACGGTGTTGAAGAATTATCCCGCAGCGGAATTCAACATTGAGGGCTACCCGAGTCCCGAGTTCTTGACGCTGGTGGCGCAGGTGAAGCCGCAGCAGGTGACCTTTGTGCCTGACCTGCCGGGGCAGGCAACGTCCGATCACGGCTGGGATGTTTACGGCAACGAGCAATTGCTGCGCCGGTCTATCGGGCAGGTGCAGGGCTTTGGGGCGCGGGCCGCGCTGTTTATTGATGCGGATCCTGAAGTGCCTGCAAAAGCGGCGCGGGTTGGGGCTGACCGGGTGGAGCTGTACACCGGTCCTTATGGCGCAAACTTCAAGCTGGCAGAAGGCCCGGGGCTACTGGCCGATCTGGCGAAGACGGCGCGCGCGGCGCATGAGGTTGGGGTTGAGGTGAATGCGGGGCACGACCTGACGCTTGAAAACTTGCCGCAGTTCATGGCGGCGGTGAAGGGGGTGGACGAAGTGTCCATTGGGCATGGCATTACGGCGGATGCCCTGCTGATGGGCTTTGCCGAAGCGGTGCGACAGTATTCTGCGGCGCTCTCAGCTTAAGAGCTCAGTTGGACGGATAGTTGGTGACGATGGCCGTGAACAATTCGCCCAGCTTGCTGCCAAGCGCGGTGGCGCCGATGATGATGGCAACGCTGATGAGGACGCCGATCAGGCCATACTCGATGGCCGTCGCGCCCGATTCATCCTGCGCCAGTTGCGTCAACAAGGCCCGCATGACCTTTCACCGCATCCTTGAGCACGCCCGACAGTTGCCCCGCGCAGCGCAATTCCTTCGCCGGCGAAGGTTCCAGACATACCGCCCAAGCCCGGCCACGTGATTAAGCGAATTGCCGAATCTTGTCACAAATGCCGAGGAAGGGTTCGGCTTCGGGTTCGCGAGCGACCCGGGGTTGTCGGCCGACACGGGCCGTGTCCGCGCCGGGACCGTCGAAACCCGCCATCGCCTCTATTTTTGCGGGCCGTGAAACGGCACCGGCCGACATGGTTCCGCCGGGCAGATGTGCGCGCCAACACGATGGCCGCCGTGGTTAAGCCTTTGTCGACGCCTGTTGCGTAAATTGACAGATGGCGAGACCGTTGGCCGCGTATCTGGCAGCTCGCCCATTTCTAAGGGCCGCTTCGGATTGCCGATTCGAAGCGGCTCTTTTCGTCGGCGAAGGGCAGCCCGCCGGTCGCCGGCCGCCTGCCCCACTGCCGCCCGCTTCTCGTTGACGGTGAGGAAGTCGGCCTTGGCGACGCGCTCCCTTGAGCGCCGCACGGTCGGCCGACGGCGCTGCCCAGTGGTTGTCGCAAACAGCTACGTCGGCACGAACGAACCGTCTTCAAGTCCGCGAATAATCATCCCGGCATCGAGAGCGTAGGGCTGTTCCATGGCTCGTTGTATGGCGTAGAGAACCGTCCGAGCCTCAACCGGCGCGACCCCCAGACTCCGTATGGCTGCCTTGAGCCTCACCTGCGGATTCGGATGATCATAGAGAGAGATCAGCGCGCGCCGTGCTTGAATCCCGCGAGCGCGGAGTTCGTTGTCCACCGCATCCATTTGGCTATAGAGCTTCTTGTATCGAGCGATCCGGTCGTAAAGCAGCGCCTGATCCTGCCCTATCGCAATCTCGGCGAACCGTGAAATCAGCTCTTCTGTCGTCAGCGTCCGGAGATCGACGTTCTTCATGGCGAGAGCACTCCCACGTCGATCAGTCCAGCAAGACCAACGCGTCGCCGCTCGTTCCAGCTCCTACCCCTGAGGTAGGCACGCGGCGCAAGACCGTCGAACTTCTCGTTGGGTAGCTCGTACCACCTATTCAGTTCCCAGTGCTTCAGCGTCGGGATGCGCACGAGGTTCTCCGGTGCTTCGATCAGCGCCCGCGAGAAGCCATAGTTGCGTGCCGGCGTCTGCTCCACGATGTGATGGATATCGTAGCCTCTTTTTGGCTCGAATGCCGCCTGCTGCAATTCGGCAAGCGATTTCGGCTTGTCGAGATAGGCCTGGACATAAGGCCCGTACCTGTAGATCCACTCGGCCGCCTGGATGACGTCGAGCACGCGTCCCACCGGCGTTGCCTCGACCCCGATGCGGAAGACCCAACGTGCCACCAGCTTGACGATGGGCCAGCGCAGCGATGCCCGCGGCGGCTCGATTGTCGGGATCTGCGGCGGCGGTTCGTTCGGCGGGATCGGCGAAAATCTCGGCGGCGGACGGCTTATCCCGGATGGCGGGCGGCTTGCTGGCGCTTCGTTTGCCGCGGCCCCGGTTGGCGGGTTGTTGCCGTGCCATCCCGGCACCTTTGTCCATTGCCCGCCACCCGGGCTGCCGCGCGGCACACGCGGCTGGTTGGGATCGAAGTTGGCCTTGCCGAGCAGCGCCAGCACGCGCGCCGGCCGTCATCACCTCTGCCGCGGCCAGCGCCGATTTCAGGCGCAGCGCCGCCGTCCGCAGGCGGGCCTCCGCCTGCGTCGATACCTCCACCTCCAGCATGGATCAGCCGCCGGCGCCGGTCAGCGCGTCGGCGCCCTCGCCTTCCTCGATCGGCTGATAGCCGACCGCGGCGCGCTTCTCGTTGACGGTGAGGAAGTCGGCCTTGGCGACGCGCTCCCACAGTGCTGCGCGGTCGGCCGACAGCGCCTCCACCTGGTCGGCATCGAACCAGAGACGTAGGGTGGGTTGAGCGGAGCGATACCCACCGTCTCCGGCTCCCGCACCGTCCTCGAACGACGGCGCCAGCCAGGCGCCGAGCGCCGCGGCGATCCTGGCGGTCAGCGGCAGCACCGTCGAACGCCAGAAGGCGGCGTTGGCCTCCTTGAAGTTCGAATAGGTGTTGTCGCCGGGAATGCCGAGCAGCATCGGCGGCACGCCGAAGGCGAGCGCGATCTCGCGCGCCGCGCCGTTCTTGGCCTCGAGGAAGTCCATGTCCTTCGGCGAGAGGCTCATCGCCTTCCAGTCGAGCCCGCCTTCGAGCAGCAGCGGCCGCCCGGCCCGCTTCGCGCCGGTGAAGCCGGCTTCGAGTTCCGCCTTCAACCGCTCATATTGTTCGTTGGTCAGGTTGCCGCCGTCCTTCGCCTGATAGACCAGCGCGCCGGAAGGCCGCGCCGAATTGTCGAGCAGCGCCTTGTTCCAGGTGCCGGCGGCGTTGTGGATGTCGAGCGCCACCGCCGCCGCCTCGATCGGCGCGAAGCCGTAATGGTCGTCGAGCGGATGGAACAATCTCAGATGCAGGATCGGCGAAGGCCCGTCGGGGAGAACCGGGAAGCGCAGCGAACGCCCGCCGACCGTGTACTCGTAGGCCTCCGGCCAGCCGTCGCTGCCGGGCACCACCTTCATGCGGTCGGGGCGCAGCGTGTGCAGCTCGCGCACGATCCCGTCGACGTTGACCGCCTCGATATAGGCGTTGCCGGCGGTGAGCAGGAAGCCGGCCAGCGCCTCGCGGAAGTCGGCGCCCGCCTGCCCGCGGTTCGGCCGGGCGAGCAGGGCGAGCAGCGGGTGCTCGTCGATCTCCGCCGCGCCGTCATAGAGCAGCCACGGCACGCTCGCCGAGGCTTCCGCGATCAGCCGGATGCAGCGATAGGCGATGGCGTTGCGGGCAAAGCCCTCGCGCGCCAGCGCCGCATAGTCGCGCGGCGTCCAGGCCGGCCGGCCGGCGCTCTGGAACGCGATCAGCGGTCCCGCCGCCGATGCCTTGGTCTCGGCGCGTGCCGGTTCGGCCGCGCGCGAGCGCGGTGCAAGAAATGGAATGCGCATGAGAAATCTCCGGTCGTCCCCACGCGGGGACCAGGGCGGCATCAATCGCCGCCGTTCGCGCCACCCGCATCCATGGGGCTTGCGCCGAACCTCCCCCTTGAGGGGAGGTCGAAATGCCGAAGGCATTTCGGGCGGGGGTTCATTCGCTTATGGGCCCCTCCCCGAAACGGATCACACCGTTTCGACCCTCCCTCCAGGGGAGGGTTCACGTACCGTGCCGCGCCGCTCGCCGGCGAACACACCTGTTGGCCCGCCAGCACGTCCCGACATCTCTATTCCTTCTCGCGCGTGATCCCGGCGATGAGTTTCGCCAACAGCGCGTCGAGCGCCTTCTGCTCGCTCCTGGTCAGTGCCGAGAGCAGGTCGACCTCATTGGCGACATGCGCCTCATAGGCCCTGTCGATCAGCGCCCGCCCTTTCCGGGTCAGCGCCACCAGCGTGCCGCGCCGGTCGGTGGGGTGCTTGCGTCGCTCCACCAGCCCGGCCTTCTCCAGCCGGTCGATGCGCGCGGTCATGCCGCCCGACGACATCATCGTCGTCTCGTAGAGCACCGTCGGCGTCAGCGCGTAGGGCGCGCCGGTTCGGCGCAGGGTCGCCAGAACGTCGAACTCGCCCGGCTGCAATCCGAACGCGGCCATGACCGGCGTCAGCCAGTCGCGCATGATGATCAGCGAGGCCTCGTTCAGGCGTCCCAGCAGCGCCATCGGGAACGCGTCCATCTCGGGGCGTTCCTGACGCCATTGCGCGGCAGCGATTGCGGCACGGTCGGTCATCGTTATGTCTCTTGACATCAAGATACTTTATGCCAAGATATTATCAGACTTGCCGGCGGCGGCCAAGCCGCCCTCCCCTTGTCGGAGACCGGACCCATGATCGCCCCTTCCGCCGGCGTGGCGGCGCTCGTCGCCGCCGCGCGCACGACCCCGCTCGTCCTGCTCGTCGCCGTCGGTTCGCTGCTCGGCATCTTCGCCGCGCTCGCCAAGGCGGCGACGGAGGCCGGCTGGCATCCGCTTTCCTTCCTGTTCTTCTCGTTGGTCGGCTCGGGCGCAATCCTCGCCGCGCTTGCCGCCCGCAGCGGCCGGCGGCCGCGGCTCGACCGGCCGACGCTCCTCTATTTCCTCGGCTCCGGCCTCCTGTCCGGCATGGCGCCGAACGCGCTCTCCTTCGTCGCCATCGGTCATGTCGGCGCCGGATTCGTCGCCCTCGGCTTCGCCTTCCCGCCGCTCATCTCCTATTGTCTGGCGCTGGCGCTGAAGATGGAGCGCTTCGCTGCCCTCCGCGCCGCCGGCCTGGTGCTTGCCTTTCTCGGCGTGGTGGTGCTGGTGGCAAACAAGATCGCAATCGGCGACGCCGGTTTCGGCTGGATCGCGCTTGCGCTTGCCGCGCCGCTCTTCGTTGCCGGCGGCAATATCTTCCGCAGCCTTTACTGGCCTCCCGGTGCGACGCCGCTGTCGCTGGCGCCGGGCATGCTGATTGCCGCGGCGCTGCTGCTCGCGCCCGTCCTCGCCGTCGCGGGCGTACCTCTGCTGCCGCCGCTCAACGCCACGACGGTCGCACTTCTGTTGGCGCAGATCGGCGTCTTCGCGGCGACCTTCAGCCTGATCTTCCAGCTGCAGGCGCTGGCCGGCCCGGTCTATCTCAGCCAGATCGGATCGGTCGGCGCCGCCGCCGGCGGACTGATCGCCGTCATCGTCCTCGGCGAACCGGCCAATGTCGGTCTCGCCGCGGCCATGTTCGCCGTCCTTGCCGGCGCCTGGCTCGTCAACCGCACCCATGCGACGGCCACGCCGCGCGCCTGTCCGTCGCCCTGCCCGGGCTAGAGTCCTTCACGGTCAAATAGGACCATTCCGACGGAGCGATTTTGCGACAGGATCGAGCCGGCGGGCGAAGGACGTAGCCGGGGTACGGCCAAGACCGACGGCGACGATAATGGCGCAAAAGCGCCCGTCCCTTCGGGTTTCCGAGCGGCGGACGCCCAACGCCGATCCCGGCTCGACCGATGCCTGAGATGCGGCCTCCCGGCTCATTGCTCACGGCCATTGGCGGCGGCTAGGCTGTGCCTGTTGCAACCGTCATGATCGGGAGTCTCCGATGACCGCCGAAGCCGCCTGGTTCTCCCGCACCGCCATCGCCGCGGCCGGCATTCTCGGCGCCGTCGGCGTCATGGCGGCGGCGGGCACCACCCATCTCGGCGATACGCATATTCTGGGGCCCCTGTCGCTCATCGCGCTTACCCAGGCACCGGCGGTGCTGGTGCTGGCGCTGCTTGCCGGCCGTCACTGGTCGACGCGCCTGGCGACGGTGCTGATCGGGGCCGGCGCGCTCGTCTTCGTGGCCGATCTCGCCGCGATCCACTTCCTGGGCGCGAGCCCGCTGCCGATCGCTGCCCCCATCGGCGGCAGCGCCATGATCCTCGGCTGGCTGGCGCTCATTCCGGCCGCCTTCGTCGGCCGCGGGTCGTAGGATGGGTTAGCGCCGGTGGCGCGTAACCCATCGTCGTTGTCGAGAACCAATGTGGGTTACGGCGCTTGCGCGCCTAACCCACCCTACGGGCGCCGCTCACCAGAGCTGATGCACGTGCGGCGCGATGCGCGTGTCATAGATCTCCTTCGCCGCGGCCATCACCTCGGCCGAGAGCGCCGGCAGCGAAGCCGCCGCCGAGTTGGCCTCCGCCTGCGCCTTGTTCCTGGCGCCGGGGATCACGACCGTCACCGCCTCGTTCATCAGGATCCAGCGCAGCGCGAACTGCGCCATGCTGGCGCCCGCCGGCACCAGCCTGCGTAGTTCCTCCACTGCCGCCAGGCCGACGTCATACGGCACGCCTGAAAAGGTTTCGCCCTTGTCGAAGGCTTCGCCGTGGCGATTGAACAGGCGGTGGTCGTCGGCGGCGAATTTGGTGTCGGCCTTCATCTTGCCGGTCAACAGGCCGCTCGCCAGCGGCACCCGCACGATCACCGCCATGCCTTGTCTCTTCGCCTCGGGGAAGAACAGGCGCTCCGGCCGCTGGCGGAAGATGTTGTAGATGATCTGCACCGAGGCGACGCCGGGATAGTCGATCGCCTTCAGCCCCTCCTCCACCTTCTCGACGCTGACGCCGTACTTCCTGATCTTGCCGTCCTTGGCGAGCCCGTCGAGGATGTCGAAGACCTCGGGCATGTAGTAGACCGCCGGATGCGGGCAGTGCAGCTGCACCAGGTCGAGCGCGTCGGTCTGCAGCCGCTTGAGGCTCGCCTCCACCGAGGCGGTGATGTTCGCCTTGTTGTAGGCATCGGGCTTGTTGGTCCCCTCGCGCCCGGTCTTGGTGGCAACGAAGGGGCGCGTGCCGCCGCGCGCCTTCAACACGCGGCCGATGATCGTCTCCGAGCGGCCGTCGCCATAGACGTTGGCCGTGTCGATGAAGGTGACGCCCGAATCGAGCGCGGCGTTGAGCGCCGCTTCCGCGTCGCTTTCGCTTACCTCGCCCCAGGCACTGCCGATCGCCCAGGCGCCGAAGCCGATTTCCGACACGGCGGTGCCGAGCCGCGAAGCACGTCTCTGTTTCATTGGTTCTGTCCGTCTGATCATGCGGGTGAGTCAGACGGTCATAGCGCCGGCAGGCGGTGCGCGCAACGCCGTCAGTCCTCCGGCCGAACGGATGCCGCGGGTCAGGTCAGGGCGCCCTGCACGTGCTGCATGACCGCGTCGCGATTGAGCAGAACGATCTGCTGAACGTTGGGCGGGCGCGCCTCCGGTGCGTGATCGAGCCCGAGGCGCTTGAGCGCGTAATAGAGCAGCGCCCGCCGCACCTTCAGCCGCACGCTGCCGCGCGTCATGGCGTAATCGAGCGCCACCGCCCGGCTCTGCGCCGGGGTGAGCCCGGGGTGCGGCGCGACGACCAGCTCGACGAAGCTGTTCCAGTCGGCGTCGCCGGCGGTCGTGCTGCCGGCCGGTCCGGCAAGCTTCGGCCGCGACAGGCGCCCGAGCACGAAGTCGCGGAACTCGCCGGTCTCGCGATCGAAGGCGCGCGTGTGCCAGCGGAAGCCATCATAGGCAACGGCATGCGGTTCGATCGTCCGTGGCGTGCGCTGCGGCCGGCTCATCGACTGATAGAAGCAGTCGAGCGCCCGCGCCTCGCGGATCGCGCGCAGCACTTCGCGCAGCACGCGGGCGTCGATCTCGCGCACGGGAACCGGTGTCGCATCGAACGGGGGAACCGCTCCGACGATCGTCTGGTCGGCGGCGAGCAGCCCCTCCTCGACCAGGCGCAATTCGCCGAGCAGGGCACGCGCGCTGGGCGTCTCGAAGACGGGACGGAACCGGTCGAGCGCAACGTAGCGCTTGGCCGAGCGGTCGTAGTCGACGCCGTCGGGGTTGAGCGCAACATAACGCGCGATGTCGGCCGAGGCCTGGCTGAGGGACACTTCGAAACGCTGCACGATCTCGCCGCGGCTCACCCGGCCGAGCCAGAACAGGCGGGCCTCGATGAAGGCGAGCCGCCGCTGCACGCTCCAGGTGAGATCGTCGTCGGGCATCGCGCTTGACTCAGCGGTCCGTTTGGTTTTTCATACCATCCAGAAATTAAGACCATCCTAAAAGGCAACGCATCACCGTAGCCGATTCTCTCCCGAGAAGCGACGGCCCGCGGCCATGCGAGAAGGGGTGACAGCCGATGCCTGACCGTTTCGATGCCCTGTACGAAGTCACTCTGGCCATCGCCGAGGCGGCGAGCGAGCGCGATCCCGGCTTTGCCGAGGCGCTGGGCGGCTCGCTGCGCCGGACCCTGCGGGCCAACAGCCGCTACCCGGAGAACTTCGCCGAAACCCTCGAGTGGCTGCGGCGCTATGAAGAGTTCCGCCAGGTGAACTGACCGCTTCGGCGTGGCCCTGCCCGTGCCGCCGTGCGGGGCCCGCCGTCGCAGCAAGACGCTTACACCCCCCTCACCTTCGGCTCGCCGCCCTCGCCGAGCATCAGCGCGGTCAGCGCCCAGACCAGCGCATCGAGCCGGTCGGGCGAGCGGCCGGCGGAGAGCCCGTCGATGCCGAAGTCGCACATCTCGTCTTCGAGTTCCGGCAGCGCGCCGACATGGCGCACGCGCCCCTGCGCATAGAGCGCCGCCACCGGCTCGGCGCGCAGCCACTTGCCCCGCGTCGCGCGCACCGGCCTCACCGGCACGCCGGCATCGACCTCGCGCATGACGGCGGCGACCATGTCGCCGCCCTGGTTCACCTCGGCGACCAGCGCGTCGGCGCGAAAACGCCGGTAGAGCGCGATCGCCACCGCCGCCCATTCGGCCGGGCGCACCTCGCTGACGCTGCCGTCGGCGAGCACATAGCCGATGTCGTCGGCCCCGAGCCCGGCGGCGACGATGCCGCAGCGGCCGCTCTTCTGCGAGGCCGGCGGATCGACCGCCACCACGACGCGGCGAAGATCCTTCGGCGCGGCACTGACCCGCGCCGCCTCTATCTGCCCGCGCTGCCAGAGCGCATCGGCGCGCTCCTCGATCATCTCGCCGAGCAGCTCCTGCCGGCCGAGGCGCGTGCCGTGATAGCGGGCGACGACGCGGCTGAGGAATCCCGGCGCGAGGTTCATGGCGTTGTCCGCCGTGGTGGCGCGGCTGACGACGGTGGTGCCGTCCGCTTCCGCCGCGATCAGGCGCTTGAGCAGCGGGATCGGCCGCGGCGTCGTGGTCACCACCTGGCGCGGATGGGCGCCGAGGCGGAGGCCGAATTGCAGCATGTCCCAACAGGCGTCGGGATAGCGCCATTTCGCGAGCTCGTCCGCCCAGGCGGCGGCGAATTGTGGACCGCGCAAGGATTCCGGGTCCTCGGCCGAGAAGGCCTGCGCCACGGTTCCGTTCGGCCAGACCAGCCGCCGCCGCGAGCGCTGCCACTCAGGCCGCTCGCGCGAGGGGTGGATGGCGAGCAGCCCCGATACCCCCTCGATCATCACCTCGCGGGCGTCGGCGAAGGTTTCGCCGACGAGCGCGATCGGTCCGGCCGGTTTCGCTTCGGCGGTCGCCAGTGCGCGCACCCATTCGGCGCCGGCGCGCGTCTTTCCCGCGCCGCGCCCGCCGAGGATGAGCCAGGTGAGCCAGTCGCTCTTCGGTGCAAGCTGGTCGGGCCGGGCGTCCAGCGCCCATATCCGGGTGAGAATCTCGAATTGGCGCCACGGCAGGCGGCGCGCAAGCGCAAGCGGTTCACTCCCCTCTTTCAGCCCATTCCTTAATTCGGCGAGCAAGGTCTGCGTTGAGTCTGTCACGGTCGGCCGGTTCCGGTTCTGCGGTCTTCGCGCCGTCGTCCCGGTCGAGCGCAATCAGTGTTTCGAGCGTCTTGGCGAGCACGGAGAGCGTGCGCGCGTCCTTTTCGTCCGTTGTGGCGTTCTTGCCGGCCCGCTTTTCGAGCGTGGCGAGCTGCCGCCCGTAAACGCGGTAGAGACGGCTCATCAGCCGCCCGCGGCGGTTCCGCCGGTCATATATCTCCGTCCGCGGCGGCGGCGCGCCGGCCGCCCGCATCCAGTCGTCCTGGCGCGCCCAGGTGTTGATGGTCGTCCGGCCGACTCCGGTCTCTTCGCCGATCTCCTTGAGCGACTTGGCGGTGTTTTCGTAAAGCGCCTTCACCCGTTCGCGCAGCTCCACAGGATGGGCGCGGATCGGCGCCCGGCGCTGCTGTCGGCCGTCCGATGGCAACGCCATCGTCGGTGTGCCGGCGGCGCCGTTCGTCCGCGCCGTCGTCTCGGTGTCCACAAGGCTCATGGGCAACGCCTGAAAAGAAGAACCCCCGCGGCGGGGCAGCAGCGGGGGTCTGAGTTCATGGTGCAGAAGCGCCCGGAGGTCTGTTGGGCAAGGGGCGCGGCGGGGGGAGGAGAAAACCGATCGCCCACTTCTGCGACGTTAGCTGGACCATACAGACACAGCGTCACGCTGTCAAGAAAAAATTCCTAGGAATTTGTGCCTGCATCTCGCGCTCTCTGTTTGCCGCGCAAAGGTTCCCTTCCCTGTCATTCCGGCGAAGGCCGGAATCCACAAAGCGCGACAATGCCGCTCGGCAGGCGTTGCCTGGACCCCGGCTTTCGCCGGGGTGACGCGGCGCAGACTGTGAGGTCTTGCCGTCCCCGCGCAGGCGGGGACCCAGTAGCCGCCTGCGCCTGCTGCTCTGTCGACGGTGCCCCGGCGATCGCACCCGCCTTCCTTCACCGACCGAGGGAGCGCCGCCCCTGCCCCCCCGCATAGCAAAGGGCGGCCTTGCGGCCGCCCTTCGTCATGTCTTTCCGTCGTGCCGGACTATTTGATGACCGGCTGGTCCGTCGGCGGCACCACGAGCCTCAGATTCGGATTGATCTGAAGCGTCGGTCCCGTCGTCGGCCGCTTCACGCAGTTCGGATACGTGCCGTAGGTTCCCTTCGGGCACACATCGCGCACGCACTTCGGATAGCGGCCGTGCGTGCCTTTCGGGCAGACCTGCTGAACCGGCGGCTGCTTCACGCAGTTCGGGTAGCGGCCGACGGTCCCCTGCGGGCAGACGTTCTTCACACAGTTCGGATACCGGCCGTGCGTGCCTTGCGGGCAGACGTCCCGAACACAGTTCGGATACCGGCCGTGCGTGCCCTGCGGGCAGACGTTCTTCACACAGTTCGGATACCGGCCGTGCGTGCCTTGCGGGCAGACGTCCCGAACACAGTTCGGATACCGACCGTGCGTGCCCTGCGGGCAGACGTTCTTCACACAGTTCGGATACCGGCCGTGCGTGCCCTGCGGGCAGACGTTCTTCACACAGTTCGGATACCGGCCGTGCGTCCCTTGCGGGCAGACATCGCGCACGCAGTTCGGGGGCGTGCCGTGCGTGCCCGCCGGGCACTTCGCCGAAGGTGGCGGCGGCGGGGGTGGCGGCGGCGGGGGCGGCGGCGTGACCTCGCCGTTGGAGCAGGCCCGCCCGTTCCACGTCCCGCCGTCCGGGCAGCAGTCGCCGTTTGGCATGCGGCTCTGCACCGGACACGCCATGATCGGCTCCGCCTGGGCGCACTGCACCGAGGGGATGTGCAGCGAGGCCTGGGCCGTGTCGTTGCCGGGGTTGGTGTTCTTCGGCGATCCGCCAGGCGGAACCGTGATTGCGGCCTGGTTGGTGATGTCGCAGGTCTGGCCGTCATCGGGCACCAGCACGCCGACCACGAGCGGTCCCGTGCTGTCGCCGCTGGCGAGGGTCCCCGCCGCCGAGCAGTCGTAGCCGCCACCGCCGTCAGAGGCGCAGATCGGCGGTGCGAATGCCGGCGAAGGCGGCACAGGATCGAACCCGACGAAGGTGTCCTTGATGGTCAGGGCACCGGTGAAGTCGTCGGGGCCGTTGTTGTGGACGGTGATGGCGAAGTAGCACGCCCACGAGCCGCCACCGGCACCGGGAAGCACCGCGGCGGCGGCGCCGGCCGGTACCTGACCGCCATAACGCACGCAGGTCAGGCCCCGCTTCTCGATCGACAGGTCGGATTGCGTGCGCACGGGCTCGCAGTTCGGTCCTGGCGTCTTCGAATTCGACCACGGCCGACACATCGTCGGTGGGATCGACGTTCATCGGAGACCCGCCGGGTGCCGAGGTGATCTCGGCCTGGTTGGTCACCGTGCAGGCTTCCGCCGCCTCCTGCGCGGCCTTGGGCACCAGCACGCCGATCAGCAGGTTGACGCTGTTACCGGGGTCGAGATGACCGCCGCCACCGTCGGGCAGACTCGCCTCCGGGAACGTGCACGTGTGGGCGGGGCCCGGATTGGTGCAGGTCCATGGCGGGTCCGGCAGGAAGTTGATGGCGTCGCCGACCGACAGCGTGTCCTCGACCACGATGTCGCCGGTGTAGGTGCCGGGACCGGTATTGGTGACTGTCACCAGGTAGATGCAGCCCCAGTTTTCCCCGCGATCGAGACACACGGGCAGACCGCGCTTCTCGATTTTGAGGTTCGTGGTGTCGCCACGCGGCGGCTCGCACTTGCTGTTGGGGATGAGCGCCGTATCGAAGGCCGCGTCGTCGGACGGGTCGGCGTCGCCCCACCCGGGCGCCCAGACGAGCTGCGCGACATTGGGCAGGGTGCACAGGTCCGTGTCCGCCGGCAGGTCGACGCTGACATAGAGGTCGACGCTGTCGCCCGGCCACAAGGGCACTGCCGGATAGTTGCACTCATATTGCGACGGTCCGGTCGCACCACAGACCCATGGCGGCGACGGATCGAAGGTGACCACCGCACCAGGCGGATCGGTCGGCAGCCAGTCCTCGACCGTGAGCGGCCCCCAGTAGAAGTCCGGTCCGGTATTGGTGACACGGATCGTGTACTGGCAGTTGAAGCCGGTCGCCGTGACGTCGCAGGTCTTCGGGGTCGCCTGCTTGTCGAGCCTGAGGTTGAAGCCACCGGCCGGCGGCGGCGTGTAGTCCGGCGGCGGGAAGTACGGCGGAATGTAGTAGCCGTAGCCGCCCTGACAGGGCTGCACGGTCTCGACGTCGCCCATGTGACCCTGGTTCTGGGGATCGTTGAACTGGCCGTCATAGTCGGTGAAGTACGACTGGAACGGCGGATCGTTGGCCGGGCGCACGAGCGAGATGTGGTTGCCCTGGAGCCCGTGCACGGTGGCCGGCCCGCCGGCGGCCAGCTCGGCAGCCAGCGCCGGGTTGTCGCGCAGCGAATCGCCGGTCGTCCACAGATACTCGTTGCACACGCCCTGGCGCGGCAGGCCCTGTTCGTCAAAGTCGTAGCCGAGCGCCACGCCGCCGTCGCTGTTCAGCCCGTCGGGGCGGAAGCCGATGGCGTATTGGTCGGGCACCGGCACCCAGGTACCGGGCGTCGTCGGATCGTCCGGCACCTCGCGGGTGTAGCGCACCACCGACGATTTCTCGGGGTCGGCGAAGACGGAGTAGTCGTAGCTGCCGCGCTGTTCGCCGCGCTGGGCAAGCACCATCCTGCCCTGCCCGTCGAAGAGCATGTCGGTGATCGCGTTGTCGCTGGCCAGCCCGGTGACGTCGAGCTCCCAGCGCGCGTCGTCGGCGAAGCTGCCGTCGAGGTTGATGCCGACCGACCACACCTGCAGCGGCTGGGCGACGGCGTAGTAGAGCCGCCCGCCATGGATGGCCATGCCGCCCACGCGCCGCTCCGGCTGGGTGAAGCCCCAACTCGCCGGGTTCTCCGAATCGAACGCCGGAGAGGTGATGTCCATCGTGCTGTCGTCGTCGGCGACCGGCGCCAGACCGTTGTTCGGCCGGCCGTTCACGCCGTGATCGAAGGTGTCGATGATCAGGCCGGTCGAATCGAGGCGATAGATGAGCCCGGTATCCAGGTCGGAAACGAAAAACTGGCGGCTCACCCGGTCATAGACGATGTCGCCAAGGCCGGGGCCGGCATTGGCGCCAATGGTGGTGAACAGCGTGATGTCGCCGGTGATGCCGTCGACACGGTAGATGCTCCCCGGCGCACCGCCCTGGCCCCACTGGCCGTCCATGAAGGTGGCGTCGGGCTGGCCATGCGTGATGCGTTCAGGCCGGCCGTCGCCGTCATTGTCGGGCGCCACGATCTGAATGCCGAAGGCGGCGCTGGCGCCAAGATAGATGTTCGGTTCGGGCTGATCGTCGAGGGCGATCGGAAAGACCTCGCCGACGGTGCCGGCGGGGGCCGAGAAGATCGTCGGCGAGGTGATCAGCTGACCGGCCGGCGGCCCGTCCGGCTGCGGCCTCTGGATCTGCATCGACGGGCCGTTGATGTCGATGAAGGTCTCGTCGATCGGGTCCCCGGATGGAATCGGCGGCGTCGGCGTGGTGACGCCGGGGAAGCCGGTCACGATCGTGTCGCCGGGCGACATGATCTGCGAGGTCTGGGCGGTGGCCCGTTCGGCCACGCCGCCCAACATGAGCGCGGCGAGCACGAGCGCCGCCACGCATCTCACGTCTGGTCGGGTTCGGAATTTGGGCAGCATCGAATCCTCCGTCGATGTCTGCGCGATCGTGCGCGCCTCCGCGCCATCGCGCTTCAGCCCCTGCCTCACACCGCACCTAACATCGATTAGCGGCGAGTCCTGTAACCGGCGTCACACCCTCCGCGCGAATCGATCCTAACCGCGACAAATCCGCTCGCGCGTTCACGTCGGCGGACGTCGTTGCCAATTCGAAAACATCGCCGCGCACATTGTCGGCAACATGCGCCCGCCCGGCCGCGCCGCCGGCGACTGTGGCGCAAAACACTGTCCATGATCTCGATCAAAGCGGCCCGGTCGCAAGTGTGGCCGACTCCAGCCCATCAAGACGGCCCTCAAGAACCGTCGGTATTGCCTGGCAGAGCCTTCGTCTGCCGGCCATTGGCGCCGCGCCGCATTCTTATTTGCGCAGCGCTACCGCGCGAGGGCGGCGACAGGGTAAACGATTTGTCGTGCCCGGCTGCCCCCGCGCGTTAACGTTACATTCAGCTTGACCGCACGTGAACGCGACCCGCGCGCTATATCTAAAAAAGAATAGTTCGCAGGTTCTGGATGACCGTTGCCCTGACCT
Source organism: uncultured Alphaproteobacteria bacterium (assembly GCA_963730325.1). Taxonomy (GTDB): domain Bacteria; phylum Pseudomonadota; class Alphaproteobacteria; order Rhizobiales; family Kaistiaceae; genus CAVSRC01. The sequence goes on from CAVSRC010000016.1 coordinate 181,105, forward strand.
TCGCCACAGCGCTCGCGGCCGGCTGGATCATTGACCGGCTGGCCTTTCATGGCGAGCTGAGCGGGATGATTCGCGACGAGATCGCGGCCGTCGGATCGCGCCGCAGGCAGTCGTCCAAGGCATCGCGCCCCCGGCGCAGCGGCGACGCGCGCTAGCTCGAGCCTCCCCTCCCGGGCGACCGGCAATTCAATAGAACCCGACCTTGCGTCGCCGCGGCGGCTTGCGTTCCGAGACCTCGATGCCGTCGGCGGGGTCCTCGGCCGGCCATTCGACGATGTGGTCCTCGAAATCCTCGATCGACTTGCCGATCTCGGTCTCGGTGCGTCCTCTGACCGAGATGCCGGCCTGGTGCACCGTCTCGGGATCGCCCGAGATGAGGGGATGCCACCAGTAGAGGTCGCGCCCCTCGGCGACCAGCCGGTAGCCGCAGGTGGGCGGCAGCCAGTTGAGCTGACGCACGCTTTCCGGCGTCAGCGCGATGCAGCCCGGCACTTTCGCGTGGCGGTGGGCGTAGTCCGTGCAGCGGCAGGTCTCGCCGTCGAGCAGCTCGCAGGCAAGGTCGGTCCATTCGATCGCGCCGGTGTCCTCATATTCGAGCTTGTTGAGGCAGCAGCGGCCGCAACCGTCGCAGAGCTGCTCCCACTCCGTCGTGGTCAGCTCCTCCAGCGTCTTCACCCGCCAGAAGGGCTCCGCCGGCGCGCCTGGCTTCCGTCCGTGGTTCACGCGTTCCCGCCTTTCCTCGCCTGGAGCTTATGCCACATCCGTCGAAAAAATAGCGCCACCCGGAGGTTTGTGCCGCGGCCGGCGCCACGTTCCTGCTGGAAAACTGATCGTTTCTTGAGGCTATAGGTATCTATTCGATTTCTTCTTCATATGGATTTTTGTCATTTCACAGATATCGTTTTCCTTCTTCATAATACATACTTCGTTATTTTCCGCGTTGATTCCACGCCGTTGTTTTCTCGGCACCGTTGCGTTGCCGCGCCATATCGGCGATCTTGCCCGCATTGCCATGGACACGCTCAATTACATCATTGCCAATTGGCCACTGATTCTTACGCGCACGGGTGAGCACGTTTCCATTGTCGGCGTGGCGGTCGGCCTGGCCATCCTCACCGGCGTGCCCATCGGCATCGCCATCACCCAGAACCGGCGGGCCGCCGACGCGGTGCTCTACATCGCCTCGATCGTCATCACCATTCCCTCGATCGCGCTGTTCGGCATGATGATCCCGGTGCTCTCGCTGATCGGCCACGGCATCGGCTACATGCCCGCCGTGATCGCGGTGCTGCTCTATTCGCAGCTGCCGATCATCCGCAACACCTACACCGCCATCCACAATGTCGAGCCGGCGCTGCGCGAGGCGGCGCGCGGCATGGGCCTCACCCGCTTCCAGCGCCTGCGCGAGGTCGAGATCCCGATCGCCGTGCCGGTCATCATGTCGGGCGTGCGCGTCGCCGTGGTGATGAATATCGGGGTGACAGCGATCGCCGCCTATATCGGCGCCGGCGGCCTCGGCGTCTTCATCTCCCGCGGCATCAGCCAGACCGATCCGCGCCAACTGATCACCGGAGCGCTGGCGGTCAGCATTCTGGCGGTCCTCGCCGATTTCGCACTGCTCGGCCTGCAGCGGCTCATCACATCACCGGGGCTGAGACAGTCATGATCCGCCTGGAACGCGTCACCAAGGTCTTTCCCAACGGCTCGGTGCCGGCGGTCGATCAGGTCACCATGGAGGTGCCGGCCGGCGAAATCTGCGTCCTGCTCGGCCCGTCCGGCTGCGGCAAGACCACGACCATGAAGATGGTCAACCGGCTGATCGAACCGACCTCGGGCCAGATCTTCATCGACGACAAGAACACCGCCGACCAGAACGCGGTCGAACTGCGCCGCAGCCTCGGCTACGTCATCCAGCAGATCGGCCTGTTCCCCAACAAGACCATCGCCGACAACATCTGTGTCGTCCCCGACATTCTCGGCTGGGAGAAGGCCAAATCGCGCAAGCGCGCCGCCGAACTCCTCGCTCTCGTCGGCCTCGACCCGTCGATCTTCCTCAGGCGCTATCCCAAGGAGCTGTCCGGCGGCCAGCAGCAGCGCATCGGCGTGCTCAGAGCCATCGCCCACGATCCGCCGGTGCTGCTCATGGACGAACCTTTCGGCGCCATCGACCCGATCAACCGGGCGGTCATCCAGGACGAGTTCCTGAAGATGCAGGCGACGCTGAAGAAGACGATCATGTTCGTCAGCCACGATATCGACGAGGCGGTGAAGATGGCCGACCGCATTGCCATTTTCGCCGAGGGGCGCCTGATCCAGTACGACACGCCGGACAGTCTCCTCGCCCACCCCAAGAACAGCTTCGTCTCGGATTTCGTCGGCGGCGACCGCACGCTGAAGCGCCTGCAACTGCTGACGGTGTCGGACGCGATGATGCACGACCCGCCGCGGATCAAGGCCGAGGATACGCTCGCGCGCGCAACGGAGCTGATGCAGGAGCACGGGCATACCGCCATCGTCATGGTGGGGCCGCGCGGCCGCCCCCGCGGCTATGTCGACTTGCGCATGGCACGCGACACGAAAGGCCAGGTCGGCGAGCACGTCGAGGGTCTGCCAACCACCATCAATCTCAGCGAGAACCTGCGCACCGCGGTGTCGACCATGTTCCGCCACGACGTGAGCTGGCTTGCCTGCGTCGACGACGAGGGCATGTTCCAGGGCTATGTGACGCTGCGCGGCATCACCCATCTGTTGGCTCAGGCTTATCGCGATGGCTGATGCGCTCGAAACCATGGGGCTGCAGCGGCTGTGGCGGAACGGTCTCTACGTTCTGGTCTTCGCGCTCGGCGCCTGGGCGTGGGCCGGCGGCATGTTGCCGGCCATTTTCGACCAGTGGGACGACGTCACCTACCTGACCCGGCAACATATCGAGCTGGTGGTGATCTCGGGTGGCCTGGCGATCGCCGTCGGCGTGCCGCTCGGCGTCCTGCTCACCCGCCCACGGTTTCGCCGCTATAGCGACCTGGCTCTTCAGACCCTGAATATCGGTGCAACCATCCCGACGCTGGCGCTGCTGGCATTGTCGATGAGCGTGCTCGGCATCGGCAATGTGCCGGCGGTCTTCGGCCTGTTCGTCGCGACCATTCTGCCGATCGTCGCCAATACGCTCGCCGGCATCCGCGCGGTGCCGCCGCATCTGATCGAGGCAGCCTACGGCATGGGCATGAGCCCGGGCCAGATCCTGTGGCAGGTGGAACTGCCCAACGCGCTGTTCGTCATCTACGCCGGCATCCGCTCGGCGCTCGCCATCAATGTCGGTACCGTGCCGCTGGCCTTTCTCATCGGCGGCGGCGGGCTTGGCGAACTGATCTTCACCGGCATCGCTCTCAACGAGTTCAGCACGATGCTGGCGGGCGCCATTCCAACGGCGCTGCTCGCCATCCTGGTCGATTTTCTGGTCGGCCAACTTCAGCTCTGGACGATCCCGCGCGGCGTCAACCCGCTGCGTTGATTGCCGGAGCCGCCTTCGCACAACAGAAACCAGAGAGGAGACGAACCTATGAAACGAATGACGAAAATCCTGGCGGTGTCGCTCGCCGCCGCGTTCCTTGGCTCTACCGCCCAGGCGGCAACCATCGTCGTCGGCGGCAAGGACTTCACCGAGCAGCTTCTGCTGACCGAAATGACGGCGCAGCTCCTCAAGGCCAACGGTTTCGACGTCGACAAGCGCGACGGCATGGGCTCGAGCGTGGTGCGTCAGGCCCAGGTCAACGGGCAGATCGACGTCTATTGGGAATATACGGGAACGTCGCTGGTCACCTACAACAAGATGGACAGCGCCGGAATGAACGCCGAGCAGACCTATGACAAGGTCAAGGAACTCGACGCCAAGCAGGGCCTGACCTGGCTCAATCCCTCGGCGGCCAACGACACCTATGGCCTTGCCGTGCGCGCCAGCAACGACAAGACCGACGCGCTGATGACGCTGTCGGACATGGCGGCGGCGTACAACGACGGCAAGCATCTGGTCATGGCGCTCGGCGCCGAGTTCTCCAAGCGTCCGGACGGCCTGCCCGGCATCGAGAAGACCTATGGCTTCAAGATGAGCCGCGACGATATCGCCGCGATGCAGGATGCCCTCACCTATCAGGCGCTGAAGGACGGCAAGGTCGATATCGCCGAGGTGTTCACCACCGACGGGCGCATCAAGGCGTTCGATTTCCGCGTTCTGAAGGACGACAAGGAGTTCTTCCCGAACTACGCCATCGCTCCGGTCGTGCGCTCCGACACGCTGAAGGACAATCCGAGCCTGGCGCCGGTGCTCAACGCCCTGTCGGCGGAGCTGAGCGATGCGGCCATGCAGACCATGAACGCCTCAGTCGACGTCGACAAGAAGTCGATCGAGGACGTCGCTGCCGGCTTCCTCAAGGAAAAAGGCCTGGTGAAGTAATCGGCGCGTTGCCGCCTGTCGCCGGCGCGGGAAACGCGCCGGCGACAACTTGCCAATACATTAACGTCTATCAGCAAGCCTTTACGATATTTCGTAATTCCGGGTGACGCTGGCGATTTTCCAATCTAGCTTGCCGCCCCATGTCTCGCCTCACCCGACGAATGGCCGCGCTGTTGCCGGCCGCCATCCTCGCCCTCGCCTTGGTTCCGCTCGCCGGTCCGGCGCAGGCGGCGATGCAGGTGGTCGCCTTCCGCGACGGCGGCTACGCCCCCGGCACGATCATCGTGAAAACCTCCGAACGGCGCCTCTATTTCGTGCTCGGCGGCGGACGGGCGGAGCGTTTCCCGGTCGGCGTCGGCAAGGCGGGCAAGCGCTGGAGCGGCTTCAAGCGCATCGCGCGGCGGATGTGGCAGCCGGACTGGGCGCCGCCGCCGGAGGTGAAGCGCGACATTCCCTCGCTGCCCAACCTGATCCGCGGCGGCACGCCGGGCAATCCCATGGGCGTCGCCGCACTGGTGCTGACCGGCGGGGACTACGCCATTCACGGGACCAACCGTCCCGGATCGGTCGGCGGCTTCGTCTCCTATGGCTGCATCCGCATGTATAATGCCGACATTACGCGGCTCTTCCGGCAGGTCAGCGTCGGCACCCCGGTCTACGTGGTCCCCTGACACGCGCGCTGCGCACGCCTTCGCGGAGCCGGCGTTTGGGCTTCCCGAACGCGCCGGGGTCCCTTATTCTGCCCAGGGGCTGCCATCATCCACGGCTATAGGCTGCCGCTCTCACAGGACCCTCTCAAGGTGCGCGACCCGTTCCAGAGCAACCGCAAGCGCCGCCGCGGCTTTCGGCTGATTGAAGTCGATGCCTGGATCGATTCGGCGCTGTTCCGGGCCGGCCGTGTGATCGCCGGCCGATTCGAGGCGATTTCGCGCTTCATGCGGCGGTTCCGGGTCACCGGCTCGACCCGCGCTGTCGCCGAGGTTCTCGGCGAGGGCCTGACGCTGGGCACCATCGGCTCGGTGATCATGCTCGCTTTCGCCATCCCCGCCTTTCACGCGACCACCAGCGACTGGAGGTCGAGGGGCGATCTCGCCGTCACATTCCTCGACCGCTACGGCAACGAGATCGGCAAGCGCGGCATCAATCAGAGCGACGCGGTGCCGCTGGAAGAAATGCCCGATTATCTGGTCAAGGCAGTGCTGGCGACCGAGGACCGGCGCTTCTACGACCATTTCGGCATCGACGTTCCCGGCACGCTGCGCGCGCTGGTCGAGAACCTCAGGGCCAACGCCGTCGTCCAGGGCGGCTCGTCGCTGTCCCAGCAGCTCGCCAAGAACCTGTTCCTGTCCAACCAGCGCACCATCGAGCGCAAGATCAAGGAAGCCTTCCTCGCCCTGTGGCTCGAATCGCACTACGCCAAGAACCAGATCCTCAAGCTCTACCTCGACCGCGCCTATATGGGCGGCGGCACATTCGGCGTCGAGGCGGCGTCCGAGTTCTATTTCGGCAAATCGGTGAAGGACATCAACCTGGCCGAGGCGGCGATGCTGGCCGGCCTGTTCAAGGCGCCGACCCGCTTTGCGCCGCATATCAACCTGCCGGCGGCCCGCGCCCGCGCCAACGAGGTGCTGACCAACATGGTGCAGGCCGGCTTCATGACCGAGGGCCAGGTGATCGGCGCCCGCCGCCACCCCGCCGACGTCATCGAGCATGACACCGACACCAATTCGCCGGACTACTTCCTCGACTGGGCGTTCCAGCAGGTGAAGGACTTCCGCGATTTCGACGTGCGGGTGCTGGTCGTGCGCACCACGATCGACCTGGGCATCCAGAACGCCGCCAATGACGCCGTCACCAACACGCTGCAGCAATACGGCAAGTCCTACCGCGTGAGCCAGGGCGCGGCGGTGGTGGTCAGCACCGACGGCGCCGTGCGCGCCATGGTCGGCGGGCGCGACTACGGCGAGAGCCAGTTCAATCGCGCCACCGACGCGCTGCGCCAGCCCGGTTCGTCGTTCAAGCCGTTCGTCTATGCGACCGCCATGATGAACGGCTTCACGCCCAAGAGCATCGTGCAGGACGCCCCGATCTGCATCGGCAACTGGTGTCCGCACAATTACGGCGGCGGCTTCTCGGGGCCGGTGACGCTGACCAGGGGGCTGGTCAAGTCGATCAACATCATTCCGGTGCGTCTCGCCCAGGCCTTCGGCCGCGGCAAGATCGTCGAGACGGCCCAGAAGATGGGCATCACCAGCGAATTGCGCATCACGCGCTCGCTGCCGCTCGGCGCCTCCGAGGTCAAGGTGGTGGATATGGCCGGCGCCTATGCCGTCTTCGCCAATGGCGGCTACAAGGCCACGCCCTATGCCTTCACCCAGATCCTGACCAGCAGCGGCAAGGTGCTCTACGACCGCCGCCAGGACAAGAAACCGCCTGTGCGCGCGCTGCCGGAGGAGGTCGTCTCGGAGATGAACGGCATGCTGAGGCAGGTGCCGGAATGGGGCACCGGACGGCGGGCGAAGCTCGACGGCATCGTCACCGCCGGCAAGACCGGCACCACCTCGGATTATCGCGACGCCTGGTTCTGCGGCTTCACCGGCAACTTTGCCGCCGCGGTCTGGTTCGGCAACGACAACTACACGCCGACGCGTCGCCTGACCGGCGGCAGCCTGCCGGCGCAGACATGGCGGGAGTTCATGACGTTCGCCCACACCGGCGTCGACCTCAAGCCGATCCCGGGCATCGAGGATCCGTTCGAAAAGCCACCGGCGGATGCCGCTGTTGCGGCGGCGGCGGGCGATGACGGCACAGCCGATCTCGGCAAGCCGGCGACGCTCTCGGCGGCGACCACCGAACGCCTGCTCGCGATCGAGCAACTGCTGCGCAAGGCATCGCGCCTGAAGCCGCTGGCCGCACTGGCTCCGCCTCTGCCGACATCGGCCGCGCTGGCCGATACGGCCGCCGTGGCGGCGCCAACGCCGGTGACCCGCTAGTGTGGCGAGCCAGGTCCTTCCGCGCAACGCGGCGGCCATTGCGATGATGCTCCACTCTTCATAGGCAAGATTCGGTGCGCCTTCTTTTCGATATCGTCATCGCGCTGGTGCTTGCCCTCACCATCGGCATATCCACGGCGTGGTACGCGATCGAGCACGGCTTCATCTTCGGCGCCGTCACCGCGGGCGCCTGGACGGCGTGGCCGACGGCGGGCAGCGCCAATGCCGACCCCTATTCGCTGGCGACGCTGGCACGCACCGGAGAAGTGCCGCTCGGCGCCGGCGAAGGCATCGCCTTCACAGCGGAAGACGATTCCGCCGGCGAACCCCTGTCGGGACGGTGCACCTATGAGGTAGCCGGCCAGACTCCGGCGGCCCGGCTGTGGACACTCACTGCCTATGACAGCGAGGGCCGGCTGATGGTCAACGCCGCACGGCGCTCCGGCTTCCATTCACGCGAGATCGTGCGCCAGACCGACGGCAGCTTCGTCATCATCATCTCGCCCGAGGTGGCGCCGGGCAACTGGCTGCCGGTCAGCCGGACCGACCATTTTCGCCTGGTGCTCAGGCTCTATGACACGCCGCTGACCACCGGCAGCCGCATCGCCGACCTCACCATGCCGGACATCCGCGAGGTTCGCTGCCGATGAGGCGCACGATCTTCTTCATCATCGGCGGAATCCTGCTTGGCGGCATCATCCACATCGCCATTGTGTTCATGGTGCCCTACTACGCCGACCATGACGCCTGGGCCGAGATGCACCGTTTCGGCCGCGACGGGCAGTTCCACGTCCTGCCGGTGCCCGAGGCCGGCGCCGAGCCGCTTGCCTCGCTCGACCCGCGCCTGCTGCAGGCGGTTTGCCGCTTCAACCTCGGCGGCGGGCCGGTGCGCGTCACCGCCTCGTTCGCCGACGAGTTCTGGTCGGTTGCCGTGTTCGATCGGCGCGGTCGCAACATCTACAGCCTCAACGACCGTTCGGTGGACCGCTCCGAGCTCGATCTGGTGATTCTCACGCCGGTGCAGATGGCACAGCTGCGCCAGAACCCGCCGGCCTCGCTGGAGACGGCGATCGTGCAGGAGTTGCCGATCGACGTCGGCTTCGTGCTGCTCAGGGCATTCGTGCCCGACAATTCGCTGATGGCAGGCGTCACCGCATCGCTCAAGGCGGCGGACTGCGGCGGAAGCTTATAGGCTCAGGACGATTTGCGCGGACGGTGTCTGTCGTCTGTGCCCGTACCGGGCTCCACCGTGGCATCATCGCGATACGGGGTTCCCTCCCGTTCGATCCGCACGCCGGGGAAGATGACGATCTCGCAGTGCGTTGGCGTCGCGCCGGGCGGCGGCGGTGCGGCGGCCCTTCGCTGCGGATCGAGCTGAATGATCGTGCCCATGTGATCGTCCATCAGCCTCTGCCGGCTGGCCCGTCTGCTACGAATCCCCGCCGGCACAGACCCAGTTAGCGGCAGTCAAGGTTAACAGTCTGCTAACGACTTCGTCCCAGAATGTCGCGCGAAGAATCCTCGGCTCGCGGGTCCAGGCATGCAGTCACGAAAGCTCTCCGACGACCTCGCCGACGTTGCGCGTTCGAACCAGCAGACGCGCGACTCCGCGCTGCTCAGCGCCACCACTGAGCTGTTCGTCCAGGACCTCACCCATGACGAGGACGAGATCCGCCGCTACGAGGAACTGGCGATCCACTTTCTGCCCAAGGTGCCGGTCGAGGTGCGTGCCACCGTCTCTGAGCGTCTTGCGGTCTGTGCGGACGCGCCGCCGGCAATTGTCCGGGCGCTGGCACGGGACATCTTCCAGGTTGCCGCGCCGGTCATCCGCCGGTCGCCGGTGCTCGATTCGTTCGACCTGCTCTCGGTCATTGCGGCCACCGATGTCGAGCATCACCGTCTGATTGCCCGCCGGGCCGACCTCGGCGAGGACGTCAAGCGGGCGTTGCGGCTGACCGGCGACGCGGAAGTTGCCGGCTATCTCGACAACGGTCCCTCCATGCGCGTGGCACCGGCGGAGGAAGCCGCGGCAGCGCCTGCGCCGATCGACGTGCCGGAGGACCCACCGTCGTCGCGCCGGCGCAGCCGCTTCGACATCTGGCAGTTCCTCGAGCTCGACCGCAAGACCCGCCTGCGCGTGATCGCGGACATTGCCATGGACCCGCCCCTGGCGCGTCCAGCCGCCGCAGGGCAGCCCGCCGAGCGCGCCTTTCAATCGATCCTCAGTGCCGCACAGATCGTCGGCTTCGCCCGCAACGGCCAAAACGCCGAATTGACCGCGGCAATCGCCGACGGGCTCCAGCTCAAGCCCGACACCGTGGCAGCCTGCGTGCAGGACCATAGCGGCGAGGCGCTCGCCATCCTGCTCAAGGCGTTGCGCCTCGACGAGCTTCAGGCGCAGCAGGTCTTCCTGATGGCAAGCCCGGTCGGTCGCGACGTTATGGCCTTCTTCCCGCTCACCGACCTCTATGCCGGCATGGACCACGCGACGGCGGAAACGCTATGCGAGGCCTGGCGGATCGTTGCGGCGGAGCGCAAGGCCGGCCACGAGCCCTACCTCGCCGAGAATGCCGATCGCCGCCGCGGCGCCATGGGCACGCCGGCGCGCATCGAGCAGGCCGGCCGCGAGGACCAGGCCCGACGCGCCTGAGCCGCGATCTTCAGATCGTATCGAGAAAGGCGCGGCCGTTGCGGTCCTCGATCGCGACCACCCAGAGATCGGGATCGAACCGCGCTTCGCGCTCGATGCGGGCGTTCACCTCGGCGAGCGGCTCGTCCTCCACCACCAGCTGGAACATGCGCTCGCTCGGCCGCGATTCGGTGAAGCTTGCCTGCGGCGCCGGTGCATAGAGGTCGGCGGTGCCGGAGAGCCGGTCAACGATGACGAAGATCGCGCCGGCCTCCTCGGCACCGTGCCGTGACACGGCAGCGAAGGCGCCCTCGGCAAAACAGCGACGCACATAGGCCCCGACCCACAGGGACGAGGTGACGCGCATGGGTTGATGCCCTTCCCGGCCTTTGGCCTATTCGGCCTTCATGGCGCCGATATCGACCAGCCGTGCGATCACCTTGTTGTCCAGTTTGCCGGTCAGCGGCAATCCGTTGTCGAGCTGGAAGCGGCGGATGGCGTCGCCGGTCGCCTGGCTCGCCTGTCCGTCGACGGTCAACGGACCGTAGCCGATCATGTTGAGCGCCTCCTGGACCTTGCGCAGCTGTTTGCCAAGGGTGATGGCGGCCTGCTCGCGCTCCAGCTCCTGTGCGCGAGCGACGGCGGCAGCGACCTGGTCGGCGCTGGCGGCCTCCTTGACGACGGCGGGCACGGGCGGCGCGGCCGGCGGCGCGGCGGTCACGGGCTTGCGCAAAGCGGCAAGAAGCTCGGGCGTCGCCGCGCCGGTGACCGTGATACCGGCAGCGGTCTGCCAGGTGGAGATCGCCGCCCTGGTGCGCGGTCCGCTGAGGCCGTCGATGGCGTCGGTATAGATGCCCAGACGGGCGAGTTCGCGCTGCACGGCGGTGACGAGCACCTTGGTGGGGTCCACCGGCGCCGGCGTGGCCTGTGGCGTCGCGACGGCCTTCGCTGGCGGCGTGGGAGCGGCCGCGGGTATCTGCTCGCGCGTGCGCGGCAGGGGCACGTCGATAGCGGAGCGCGCTGCCGGGGCGGGCCGCATTGCCGGGGCGTGCGCGGTAACAGCCGGTCGGGTGGCGAAAAGCGGTTCCGGGTGGCGCCCGGCCTGCAGGAACAGGGCGTTCGACATGATCGCCATGGCCGTGATCGCCATGACCATCAGACCACCGGACATCGCCGGATTTTCGAAAGCCTTGTCGACGACGCGGGCAATGGCGCTGTCAGCGGCGGCTTCGACTTCGATGCGGCGGGTTGCAGCCGCGCGGCGACGAGCGGGTTTACCGGGCACGTATCTTCCTCTCGACTACTGGTCGGCCACAGGTCTTGAGGATCAGTCTCGCAAGCCCGGCTTAAAGAACGCTAAACCATGATGCGGTTGCCGGGGCGCCGGATTCCGGTCCCGATTCCCTAAAGTTTTAGGCGATTTGCCGTGACCGGCTGAACGTCACCTTCAGCCGGACACGCTAGGGTGCAGCCTGAGGACGCCCGCAGACGGCAAAGCGGATCGGATGGCATGATCAGGTTTCTCTTTCGCACGGTATTCTGGCTGGGAGTCGTCGTCCTGCTGCTGCCGGGCGACCCCCAGTCCGGCACAGACGCGCCTCGCGTTTCGGCGATGCAGGCGCTGGTGGCGACCCGCTCGGCAATCGCCGATTTCTCCACCTTCTGCGAGCGCAACCCCGATACCTGCGCCACCGGCAGCACCGCCGTTCAGGTGTTCGCCTCCAAGGTGCGCTACGGTGCGGAGCTTCTCTCCGGCTATCTCAATCACAACCAGGACGAAGGCGACCACGGCACGCTGAAGACCGAGGATCTTCAGCCGAGCTGGCGCGGCGAGCAGGCGAAAAGCGGCTCGGCGTAATTTCGACAAGCACGGCACCCTCGACGGTACCGAAGCCTCCCCCCTGCGACCGTCAAAATGTCGCCCCGCGAGTGGTTCATCTGCCCTGACCGCTCGCGGTTTCCTTTGCGGTGACGGCGGTCCGGCGTTTGCCCTCGGCGCGCCCGGCGCCTATATCGCTCTCCCATGACCATCGACCAGATCATTGACGACTTCGCGCTTCTCGACGACTGGGAAGACCGCTACCGCTACGTCATCGAGCTCGGCAAGAAGCTCGACCCGCTGCCGGAGGCGGCGCGCATCGAGGCCAACAGGGTGCGCGGCTGCGCCAGCCAGGTCTGGCTGGTCACCACGCGCGGCGAGAATGACGGCCAACCGGTGCTGCATTTTGCCGGCGATAGCGACGCCCTCATCGTGCGCGGCCTGGTTGCCATCGCCATCACCCTTTTCGACGGCAAGCCGGCCTCGGAGGTGGTTGCCACCGACGCCGACGCCCTGTTCGACAGGCTCGGTCTCAAGGCCCATCTGACGGCACAGCGCTCGAACGGGCTGCGCGCCCTCGTCGATCGCATCAAGAAGGACGCGCAGGCGCCGGCGCCGGCATAGCCTGCATTCAATCGATCTCCGGCCGGTAGCCTTCGCCGCCCCAATGGCGCAGCGGCGCCGCAGCCGGTCCGCGCGCCCGCGTCGAAAGTCCATAGTGCCGGGCAAGCGCGGCCAGCGTCAGCCCGAGAACGACCTTGGCGGAGCGCGCCGGCCACTGCCGCTCGCGCTCGACTTCTTCCAGTCCTTTCAGAAAGCAGCAGAAGTCGACGGCGAGGTTCGCCATTTCCGGCTCCAGCGATGCAAGCGCGGCCTTCACCCGCCGGCGCGCGGCAAGCGCCGATTCGGTGAGATCGGCAATGCCGTTGCCGCCCGACCGGCGCTTGCCCGCGACCGCCGCCATCCAGTTGGCGGTGACACGCGGCATCAGTTGCGCCCGTTCGTAGTCGGAACGCAGCCTTTCGCCAGCGGCGAACTGGCTGGCGTCGATCATCGGCCGGCCATTGGCGTCCTTGCGACGGCGGAGCCAGGCGAGCGGGCTTTCGTCGTGGTTGACGGTCACCCGCCGGCGGCCGAAGGCCGGGTCGTCGAGCATGATCGGCCCGCGATCCTGATGCTGCTCGGCATAGCCGTCGGCGCCTGCTGCCAACCGGCGGCGGACGGCCGCCTTGCCTGCCGGGGAAATTCCGATCGTGCCATCCTCGCCGGCCGTGACCATGCCGCGCCCGATCAGTGTGGCGACCAGCGCGGCATCGACCGCCTCCTCGCGCAGCCGCGATCCGGCTTGCGCCACCACGATTGCATAGCGGCCCTCCGCCTTGCGGACCAGGCGGCCGTCGCGCCGGGTCAGGCGGCCCAGCAGGCGCAGCGCCTTTTCGTCGCTTGCGGTGGTCATCGGCGGTCACCGCATGTGCAATCGGTCTGCCGCCGTATGTCGATGGCGCGCTCGAGGCAGTCGAGCAGCGAATTGAGCGAAGATTCGTCGCGGCGCTCCTCGATCACGCGGCAGGCGTGAGCGGCGGTCGTGCGGTCGCGGCCGAAGAAGCGGCCAGCGGCCGAGTAGCTGAGCCCCAACCGGACGCAGGACAGGTAGATCGCGACCTGGCGTGCAAAGGCGACCTCGGCGGCGCCGCGGCCGCGGGCGCACAGCGCCGCGTGGGTTACGCCAAAGGTCGATTCGACCAGTGTCTCGACGAAGTGGATCAACGGAGCGGCTTCCGGCCGCCCGTTCGCCCATTGCCATTTGTTCTCCCCGGATCCCACCTGCAAAGTCATCGACTGCTCCACCTGCAACCTGTCATAGGAATAAATTCCCAATATTGTCGTTCGCGGACCCATAGGCGAAAAAAGCGAATGACCTCAGTTAGTTAGGCATATTTGGCAGGGACGGTGGACAGAAGTGCTTATTCGCTTATATAAAGCACCGCCACCCGCGTTCCCCCTTTCATGGAAATCACGGGTGGCGGCTTCACGCTCCCAAACCAAGGGAGCAGATTTTGCACCGATACCCTCGCCTCACAGCTGATCGGTCGAGGGTCCCGGCTCCACATCCCCCTACGGAGGGGCTGGCTTGAAAAGGGCGATGTTAGGCATCGCCCTTTTTCCCCTTTGTTGGACGGCGCGACGCGGGCGCAACTCATCCACAAATGAGACGTTCCATCGGGACGCGTATATCGCCATCCCATCCATGCGTTTTCCGTCTTTGCACCAATATGGTCACTCATGGCGGCAAGGCTGCCGAACGGCTCTGGATGCCCCATTAAACGCCATTTGCCACCCTTCGCCTCAGCGCGGAAATCGCTTCCTTTGTAGGTCCGGAAGACGGTGAACCCCTCCGGAAACTTGAGCCCGGACCTCGGATCAAAAAAACCGATGGGCTGATGGTTCCCCAGCGCCGGCAAAGGCGCCGGTACGGTTGGCGCAGTCACTGGCGCGGTCGCCGGTGACGACGGATTGAGAAGACGGCGCAGGATATCCTCCTCCGTCTTGTCCGCCTCCGTCGCCCTTGTCCATAGTGCGCCATAGAGCGCATTGCTTATCGCGATCTGCTTCATGCCACATCATATAGCCGGATTCGCACCCAGCCGAAAGAGGGGGAAATGAAAAAATATTGACCCGCTACTTGACGGACCCACTCCGAATCCCTATCTTTAGAGGACAACAGGGAGATACGGTCATGCCGTCCGTTCTTTCCGCCAAGCACTTTCACGATGAAGAAGCGGCCTATGCCTTCCTAGAGGCGCGGGTCTGGCCGAACGGCCCGGTCTGCCCGCAATTGCGGCGGCGTCGAGCGCATCTCCAAGATGCAGGGCAAGACCACCCGGATCGGCACCTACAAGTGCTACCAGTGCCGCAAGCAGTTCACCGTGAAGGTCGGGACCGTGTTCGAGTCCAGCCACGTCCCGCTGCATATCTGGCTTGCAGGCGGTCGCGCTGCTGACCGTCCAGCAAGAAGGGCATTCGCAGCAACCAGCTTCACCGCGACCTTCGGCGTCACCCTGAAAACCGCTTGGTTCATGTCGCATCGCATCCGCGAGGCCATGCGCGACGGCTCGCTGCGCCCATGGGCGGCGGCGGCGGCATCGTGGAGGCCGATGAGACCTATCAGGGCCGCCGGTCCACCCCGCGCGACGTACGCACCAGCGGCCGTCCCTTCATCAAGAAGGGCAAGAAGGGCACGCCGGCGAAGCGCGCCATCATCGCGCTTGTCGAGCGCGGCGGCGACGTCCGTTCCTTCCATGTCGAGAACGCGGACAAGGCGACCGTCAACCAGATCGTCGGCGAGAACATCGCCCGCGAGGCGCGCGTCATCACCGACGAAAGCCGCCTCTACGGCGACGTTGCCGGACCATGCCGCCTCGCACGAGACCGTCAAGCACGCGGCTGGCGAGTATGTCCGCTACGAGGACGGGTTCGCGATCCACACCAACACCGTCGAGAACGTGTTCTCGGTCTTCAAGCGCGGCATGAGCGGCGTCTATCAGCATTGCGCCGAGAAGCACCTGCACCGCTATCTTGCGGAGTTCGATTTCCGCTACAACAACCGCGATCGCGCTTGGCGTCGACGACGCCAGAGCGCGCCGACCGCGCGCTTGAAGGGCATCGTCGGCAAGCGCCTGACCTATCGAACGACTAGTGGAGGGTGACGGCCAATGGCTACCAAGCCCAAAGCTCGCGCAAGTCCGAAAAAGGCTGAAAAGCCGAAGACGGCGAAGAAAGAGAAAAGCCAGCGCGAGCGGTTCATAGAGGCCGCTCGCGCTGCTGGCGTGGGCACGAGTTGAGCAGGATTTCGAAAGCGCAATTTCGCGCCTGGTTCCGCCACGCAAGCCATAGTTCAATCGCCTAGGAACGACATATTGTAGAATTTTGCGTGGATGACCCCGACATCTACCTCAATGACAAGCCGGACTTCCTTTTTGCTGCTGTTGGGGCGAGACAGCAATCGGTCGGTCATTATCGTGACACCCGTAATTAGGGCGTCGCTTTCCAGCGCGCAATAAATCGGATCTTCGATGGTGGGATCGTCCCGCACTTCATTTGGCGAGTCACGGGATGGCATTCGAAGGGCGTCGAAAGGGTCTTGATGCGGTTGTCGATGTCTCCCGCTTGCAGGATCAATTGACCCGGTTCTTCTTTTCTCAAGAACAAAATCTTAAGGGAGCAGGTCAGCGCTAGCGATTCTCTGACAAGAGGTATGAACGCACGGCCATGAACGACAATCGGATCGCACAGTCGCCTTGCGGACGGATCATGCACCCGGCCCATTATCTGGTGGATGACACCGGTATCACTATGATGGTGTTCTACCCAGCCGAACTCTCCCTTTCGGGAACGATGGCCTCATAGGGGACGTTCTTCAGAACGCTGTGCGATAGCCACAATTCTTCGAGTTGGGGATGGAACTCTTTTCGCATCCGCCACACCTCGTCAGGCTTCGGTGAATTGCCAGATGACGCCAACTCACCGTCGTAAGTGAGCGTGAATTTCATAATCGGCAGACCTGCGGCCCCTCCCGTCCTAGTGGTGATGCGCATATCAGCACCACCAATTTAGGACATGGGTCCGCCAAGTACAATATAGGGAATAAATT
>CAVSRC010000017.1:0-86321 GCA_963730325.1 uncultured Alphaproteobacteria bacterium
CCGACAATGTCGAAGGCGCGCGCGCCGCCGGCTGGAACGCCGAGCAGTTCGTCGGCGCGGAGCAGATGCGCGCCGACCTCGCCCGCTACGGCATCGATCTCAGGGCCTAGCCGAGCCAGACGGGATTCGACCAGGCGTTCGGCCGGCGGCATCGGTGACGACGAGGCGAAACCAGTCGCCGGCAAGTGTTCGAGCGGAGATGGCTCGGGTGATCTGGCGCCCGGCCGCGTGACGTGCGGCTGCCGCGGCCGACACCGCGACATGACCGCCGGCGAGGACTCGATATGCGCCTCGCCGCCTTCAATGACGAAAGCGTGAGAGCGGTCCCTGGCTCGAATAGAAGTCGCCGGCCTTCATGGCCGAAGCAGCGCCTCGGGCTCGTTGGCTTCGGCCTTCACCATCATCCAGCCGCCGAAATCATCGTCGATCCGGAAATGGGCGTCGTCCGCGGCATAGGCGGTCAGCCGGGGCCCTCGTTGAGCAGCAGGTCGAGCATATAGGTGCCATCCGCGCGAGCGCATTCCAGCGCGCAGGTGATTGTAGATCTCGACCGCGTCGGCATGAGCCGCCATGGCGCGGCCGTCCTCCGCGCGCAGGCCCGACCATTGCGGATGCGCGATGCCGACAAAAGCGCCGGCCGCCTTCGCCCGGGCAGCAAGCTCTTCCCCGGTCTCCCCATCGCCGGTCGGCGCGAAATCATCGGCAACCCGGCGGCGAGAACAGGCCATATCTCGTCGTGGCGGTTCGCCGGCGCATGAAGCTCGGCGCCGAGGATGGTCGTGAAGGCGTTGGTGCGGAGGGCGCGTATCGGCGATCGGAAAGCCGAATCGATGAGGAAGTGGTCGGACAGGCAGAGGAAATCGTAGCCGGCTTCGCGATAGAGCCGGCAGACCTCGGCCGGATCGAGCCGCCCGTCGGAAATGGTGGAATGCGTGTGGATGTTGCCGCGCCAGAACGGCCGGCGCCGGAAAACGTGTGTGCCCATGTCGGCCACCATGCCCGAAATCGGTGACAAACCAATCCCCGCCCCTCCACTGCGCGGCGCCGGCACCTCGGACGAGACGCCGCTTATGCCGCGGCGCGGGGCATGATCTGGCGGGCGATCGTCCGGAGATCGTCGATCGGCGCGCGGGCGCCGTCTTCTCGATAGGTGTGCCAGAAGGTCCAGCCGTTGCAGGCATCGAGCCCCTGCACCAGCGCGCCGACGCGGTGGATGGAGCCGGTGTGCTCGCCGGCGCGCAGCGTCCCGTCGGAGCGCACTTCTGCCGCATGGCGGGAGCGCGCGTCGGTGAGCATCGCGCCGGGCGGGATCAGCCCGGCCTCGACCAGCGTGCCGAAGGGGACGCGCGGCTCGGCGCGCTTGCCGCCGTAACTTCGACGGCGGTGGCCGGAGCCGGCATCGACCGCGTCGATGCGGGCCTGCGCAGCGGCGATATAGTCGTCCTCGCGCTCGACGCCGACGAAATGGCGGCCGAGCCGTTTGGCGACGGCGCCGGTCGTGCCGGTGCCGAAGAACGGGTCGAGGACGACGTCGCCGGGCTTGGACCAGGCGAGCAGGATGCGATGGAGCAGCGCCTCCGGCTTCTGCGTCGGATGGACCTTGCGCCCCTCCCCGCCCTTCAGCCGCTCGTTGCCGGTGCAGATCGGGAACAGCCAGTCGGAGCGCATCTGCAGCTCGTCGTTGGCCGCCTTCAGGGCGTCGTAGTTGAAGGTGTAGCCCTTGGCGTTGGGGTCGCGGCTCGCCCAGATCAGCGTTTCGTGGGCGTTGGTGAAGCGCCGGCCGCGGAAGTTCGGCATCGGGTTGGACTTCCGCCACACGATATCGTTGAGGAGCCAGAAGCCGAGATCCTGCAGGACGGTGCCGACGCGGAAGATGTTGTGATAGGAGCCGATCACCCACAGCGTCCCGTTCGGCTTCAGCACGCGGCGGCAGGCGAGAGCCAGGCGCGGGTGAAATCGTCATAGGCGGCGAAGCTGGCGAACTTGTCCCAGTCGTCGTCGACGGCATCGACCTCGGACTGGTCCGGCCGGGTGAGGCTGCTGTCGAGCTGAAGATTATAGGGCGGGTCGGCAAAGACGACGTCGACCGAGGCGGCCGGAAGCTTCTCCAGCTCGGCGACGCAGTCGCCCTTCAGGATCGTATCGAGCCAAGGAAGCTCGCCCTGGCGACGGCCGTCAACGCAACCATGAGCCACCCCGACGCAACACAACATAAGCCGCGCTCCCCCGCGCCACAAAACGAGGCGGAATCTTGGCCGGACAGGGTGAACATCGGGTTAAGGTTTATGGTTAAGCGGGTGTGAAGAGCGGCCCGAAGCTGGACCGCCATGCCGCACCGCCCCTTTCGCTCCGGGCCCTGCGCGTTACACGAAGCGCGCCGGAGCTGCACTTCCCCGCCAAAACGGATACAGATGCTTATTGTTCGACTGCGACGGCGTGCTCGTCGATTCCGAAATCATCGCCGCCAAGGTCGATGCCGAGTTCCTGACCGAAGTCGGCTACGAGATCTCGCCGAGGAGGTTTCGCGCCGCTTCGCCGGGCTGCCCGCGCGGTACGGCCGACCTGGTCGAAGCCGAGATGGGCCGCCCGCTGCCCGAGGACTTCTTCGAACGCACCAAGGAGGAGATCGACCGGCGGCTCGCGACCGAGCTCAAGCTGTCCCCGGCGTGCGCGAACTGCTCGACTGGCTCGACGGGAAACCGCGCTGCGTCTGCTCCAACTCGACGGCTGGAACGGCTGAAGATCTCCCTTGAAAACACCCGGCTCTAGCACCGCTTCGCCCCCTACATCTTCTCGGCCGTCGAGGTCGGCAACCAAAGCCGAAGCCCGCGCCGAACGTGTATCGCCATGCCATCGAACAGTTCGGCGTCGAGCCGCGCGAATGCGTGGTGCTCGAGGATTCCGCCTTCGGCGTCGCGCGGCCAAGGCGGCCGGCGCCCGCGTCATCGGCTTCACCGGCGGCGGCCACACCTGGCTCGGCCACGCCGACGTTCTGACCGAAGCCGGCGCCGAGACGGTGATCAACCGTTCGCCGACCTGCCGGCAATGGCGGAGGCGCTGATGACCTGGGAAGGGATGAGCGAGTAGCTAGCCCTAGGCCACGTTTACGCGGCCGTTGATTTCGGCCGGGTCACCCGGCGCTTGCGCAGGTGATAGGTCAACGCGAGCGCGATGCAATGGCCGAGCGCCGCCTCGTCGATCTTATCGGCGGCATCGAAGACGATCGCCCGCTTGCCTTCATAGCCGAACTGCGGATAGCGCTCGCGGAAGCTGGCGATGAGATCGGTCTGGCAATTGACGTAGAGCGCATAACCGCCCGCGGCCTTGGTGCGGTTGATGCGGATGGTGGTGCCGCTTTTCGTCTCGGGCGTCACGTAGGAGGGCTCGCCCCATTTCAGCGTCTCCTCGAGCGCACCGACACCTTCGGTCGCCGCCGCCATCTCGAAGATCAGCTCACGCAGACGCATCAGGCGTCGCCCGACGACCGGCGGGCGGGCAGCATAGGCATCCGCGACCGCCGGCGTGGCAAAGGGCGCCGGCGGCGGCCACACTACTCCGCCGCCTCGCTCCAGGGCTGCGGCTTCTCCCATTTGAGCTTCGGCGAGCGCGCGGCGCGGGTCTCGTCGAGCCGGCGGCGCGGGGCGAGCATCGGCGCCTGATGGAAGCGCTCGGCCTCGCCGCGCTTGGCGCGCATGACGAGATCGCGCAGCGTCGCCACGAACAGGTCGAGCGAAGCCTTCGATTCCGACTCGGTCGGCTCGATCAGCAGCGCGCCGTGGACGACCAGCGGGAAATACATGGTCATCGGGTGGAAGCCCTCGTCGATCATCGCCTTGGCGAAATCGAGCGTGGTGACGCCGGTGCCTTCGAGGAAGGTGTCGTCGAACAGCGCCTCGTGCATGCAGATGCGGTCGCCGAAGGGCTGGCTCATCACGTCGCGAAGCCCGGCGCGCACATAGTTGGCGTTGAGCACGGCGTCCTCCGACGCCTGGCGCATGCCGTCGGCGCCGTGCGACAGCATGTAGGCGAGCGCGCGCACATACATGCCCATCTGGCCGTGGAAGGCGGTGAGCCGGCCGAAGGGCTGCTCGTCGCCCTCTGCGTCGGCGCGGGTCTCGACCAGCACCGCCCCGCCCTCTGCCATGCGCAGATAGGGCATCGGCGCGAAGGGCGCCAGCGCCTTCGGACAGGACCACCGGGCCGGAGCCCGGCCCGCCGCCGCCATGCGGCGTCGAGAAGGTCTTGTGCAGGTTGATGTGCATGGCGTCGACGCCGAGGTCGCCGGGGCGGACCTTGCCGACGATGGCGTTGAAGTTGGCGCCGTCGGCATAGAAATAGGCGCCGGCCACATGGACCGCCTCGGCGATGGCGACGATGTCGCGCTCGAACAGGCCGCAGGTGTTGGGGTTGGTCAGCATGATCGCCGCCACGTCCGGCGAGAGGCGCTTCTTCACCTCCTCCGGATCGACGGTGCCGTCGGCGCGCGCCGGCACGGCGACGACCTTGTAGCCGAGCAGCGCCGCGGTCGCCGGGTTGGTGCCGTGGGCCGATTCCGGCACCAGCACGATCGTGCGTGTCTCGCCGCGGGCGGCGAGCGCCGCCTTGATCGCCATCATGCCGCACAGCTCGCCGTGCGCGCCGGCCTTGGGGCTCATGGCGACCGCCGCCATGCCGGTCATCTCCATCAGCCAGCGCGACAGCTCGGCGATCAGGTCGAGCGCGCCGGGCACGGTCGAGAGCGGCTGCAGCGGGTGGATGTCGGCGAAGCCGGGCAGCCGCGCCATCTTCTCGTTGAGGCGCGGATTGTGCTTCATCGTGCAGGAGCCGAGCGGATAGATGCCGGCGTCGATGGCGTAGTTCTTCTGGCTGAGGCGCACATAGTGGCGCATCGTCTCCGGCTCGGAGAGGCCGGGCAGATCGATCGGCGTCGTGCGGGCGTGCGCGCCCAGTCTGCGATTTCGCCTGTCGGCGCCTCGGGCAGGTCGACGCCGGTCGTCTCGTTGCGGCCGATCTCGAAGATCAGCGGCTCCTCGATCTGCAGGCCGCGATTGGCGGTGAAGGTGTCGTGCTGCGCGCCGGCTGTTGGCGGCGGGCGCGGTCGGGCGGCCCTGATCGTTGAGCATCTAGAGCACCTCCTTCAGCGCCGCGACGTAGGCCGCGCGGTCGGCGTCGCTGTTGATCTCGGTGGCGGCGACGACCATCAGGTCGGCAAGCTCCGGCGCGCTCCGGTTCGAGCCGCGAGACCGGCACGCCGGCGAGCACGCCGCGCTTCGCCAGCGCCTCGACCACCGGCGCGGCCGGCTTCGGCAGGCGGACGGTGAACTCGTTGAAGAACGAGTCGTTCAAGACGCTTACGCCGGGAACCTCGGACAGCGATTCCGCCAGCGCCACGGCATTGGCGTGGTTGAGCGCGGCCAGGCGCTGCAGCCCGGCCTCGCCGAGCAGCGTCATGTGGATCGAGAAGGCGAGCGCGCAGAGCCCTGAATTGGTGCAGATGTTCGAGGTCGCCTTGTCGCGGCGGATGTGCTGCTCGCGGGTCGAGAGCGTCAGCACGAAGCCGCGCCGGCCCTCGGCGTCGACCGTCTCGCCGCAGAGCCGCCCGGGCATCTGGCGGACGAATTTCTGGCGCGTGGCGAAGAGGCCGACATAGGGCCCGCCGAAGGTGAGCGGATTGCCGATCGACTGGCCCTCGCCGACGACGATGTCGGCGCCCTGCGCGCCCGGCGGCTCGATGGCGCCGAAGGCGACCGCCTCGGTGAAGACGGCGACGAGCAGCGCGCCGTTGGCGTGCGCCTTCTCGGCGATCGGCTTCAGGTCGACGAGCTGGCCGTAGAAGGACGGCGACTGGACGACGACGCAGGAGGTCTCGCCGTCGATCGCGTCGAGGATCGCCTCGGTGCCGGTCGGGTCGGGCGGCAGCTCGACGACGCCGTCGCTGACGAGGTGCGCGAATAGGTGCGCACCACCGCGCGGTATTGCGGATGCAGGCCGCCGGAGAGCACCGCCTTCGAGCGCCTGGTCAGGCGATGGGCCATCAGCACCGCCTCGGCGCGTCGCGGTCGAGCCGTCATACATGGAGGCGTTGGCGACCTCCATGCCGAGGAGGTTGGCGACCTGGGTCTGGAACTCGAAGAGATACTGCAGCGTGCCCTGCGAGATTTCCGGCTGATAGGGCGTGTAGCTGGTGAGGAACTCGGAGCGCTGGATCAGGTGATCGACGCTCGCCGGCACATGGTGGCGATAGGCGCCGGCGCCGACGAAGAAGGGCACCGAGCCGGCGGCGACGTTCTTCGCCGCCATGCGCGCCGAGGACGCGCTCGACCTCCATCTCGCTCTTGGCCAGCGGCAGGTCGAGCAGGCCGTCGAGGTGCTTGTCGGCGGGAATGTCGGCGAAGAGATCGTCGATGGCGGCGACGCCGATGCGGGCGAGCATCGCCTCGCGGTCGGCGTCGGTGTGGGGGAGATAGCGCATGGGCTCTGGTCCTTCGGCGTCTAGGCGGGCGGTGCGATGGTGACCTTGGTCAGCAGCGAATTGGCGATGAAGCAGTCGGCGTGGGCGGCGTCGTGCAGGCGTG
The DNA here is from genome assembly GCA_963730325.1 of uncultured Alphaproteobacteria bacterium. GTDB lineage: Bacteria > Pseudomonadota > Alphaproteobacteria > Rhizobiales > Kaistiaceae > CAVSRC01. The sequence continues at coordinate 6,576 of CAVSRC010000017.1, forward strand.
CAGCTCGTCGGGCTCGGGCGCCTTGCCGGAGAAGGCGATGCGCGGCGACAGCGTCACCTCCGAGATCCAGATTTGCCGGCCTCGTTCTTCTCCATCACGCCGACGGCATCGTCCTCATAGCTGTCGACGACGAAGCCGCCGCGCCGGGCGATGTCGAGGAAGGTCAGCATGTGGCAGGAGGAGAGCGAGGCGATCAGCGCCTCCTCCGGATCGACCGCCGCCTCGACGGTGAAGCGGGCGGGCACGACATGGGGCGAGGCGGTGGCCGGCACTTCGGTGCCGCCGTCGAAGCGCCAGACATGGCCGCGCGTGTAGCGGCCACGGGCGAAATCGTCGCTGTCGCTCTTCCACGATATGGTTGCGGTATAGGTGTTTCCGCGCATCGGCGGCTGCCTTCGGTTCAGATGGTTTCGAGGAAGGCCTTGTAGGCGTCCTCATCCATGAGCGCGTCGAGATCGGCGGCGTTGTCGGGCTTCAGCTTGACGATCCAGCCGGCGCCTTCGGCCGCCTCGTTCACCGCGCCGGGGCTGTCGGAAAGCGCCTGGTTGACGGCGACCACCTCGCCGGACACCGGCGCGAACACTTCGCTCGCCGCCTTGACCAACTCCACCACCGCCGCCTCGTCGCCCTTGGCGATCTTCTTGCCGACTTCCGGCAGCTCGACGAAGACGATGTCGCCGAGCTGTTCCTGGGCATGGTCGGAAATGCCGACCGCGGCGACATCGCCCTCAAGGCGGATCCATTCGTGGTCTTTGGTGTAGCGGGTGGCCATCGGGTTACCTCGTCAGGACGCTTCGATTGGGGTTTGCGGTAATAGCGGTGGGGAACGAAAGGCAGCGGCACGACGGTCGCGGCGATTTCCTTGCCGCGCACGATGAGATTGACCGGCGTCTCGGGCTCGGCCGCACCGGCGGCGACATAGCCCATGGCGATCGGCCCTCCGACGGTCGGGCCGAAGCCGCCGGAGGTGACCACGCCGACGGGCCGGCCGTCGCTGTCGCGGATCTCGGTGCCCTCGCGGGCGGGCGCCTTGCCGTCCGGCCTGATGCCGACGCGGCGGCGCGCCGGGCCCTGGTCCAGTTCGCGCGAGGATGCGCTGGGCGCCGGGAAAATCGCCGCGCTCGCGGCGGCGCTTGGAGACGGCGAAGGCGAGATCGGCCTCGACCGGCGAGGTGGTCGCATCGAGGTCGTGGCCGTTGAGCGGCAGGCCGGCTTCGAGGCGTAGCGAATCGCGGGCGCCGAGGCCGACCGGCTTGACCCGCTCGTCGGCAAGGAGCGCGTCCCAGAGCCTTCCGCCATTCGCCGGCTGGACGAGGATTTCGAAACCGTCCTCGCCGGTGTAGCCGGAGCGCGAGACGAACATGCGCGCGCCCTGCCATTCGAAGACGCCGATAGGTCATGAAGCCGAGGTCGGTCGCGGCGGGCACCAGGCTGCCCATGACGGCCGCCGCCTCCGGCCCCTGCAGGGCGAGCAGGGCGTCTTCGTCGGCACGGGTCAGCGTCGGCGCGGTCGCCGGCGGCCTTGCGGATGAGGTCGAAATCGCCGTCCTTGGTGCCGGCATTGACGACGATGTAGAGCGTGCCCGGCGTCTGGCTCGGCGCCGGGCGACCATCAGGTCGTCGATGACGCCGCCCGCCTCGTTGAGGAGCAGCGTGTAGCGGATCTGCCCCGGCTTCAGGCCGGCGATGTCGCCGCAAATCAGCGGCTCGATCACGGCGGCGATGGCCGCGTGATCGGCGTCCGCATCGCCGCTCGGCGCATTGAGCGACAGGAAGCACGGCCCCATATGCGAGACGTCGAAGAGGCCGGCATGGGTCGCGCGTCCAGTTGTGCTCGGCGATGATGCCGGTCGGGTACTGGACCGGCATGGCATAGCCGCCGAACGGCACCATGCGGGCGCCGAGCGCCCGATGGCGCTCCGCCAGGACGGTCTCATTGAGGACTTCTGCAACGGCCGGTTCAGCCACGGGACGATCCTTCGACAGCAGGTGGACACGCGGCACGGGCTTTGCCCGTCCGCGCCCCCTCTGTCTTCGGACCTGAGAGATTCCTGCCGGCTGACCCGCGCCTTTCAGGGAAGGCGCTCCCGGCAGTTACTCCGTCGGTGAGCGGGCGACGCTTGCGCCTGCTGCTTTCCAGAGTGTCGCCGACCGTCCGGTCCTTTGGCCTGAGAGTTTCCGGGGCGGTTGCTCCTTCGGCGCCGGACCGATGCGGTCCGGTCTCTCCCGGCGGTCGTCAAGCCCGCCTGCCACAGGCAGACGGGTTGCCGGAACGCGACTCCATCCCGGCTAGAACCATCCTAGGGTCGCCGGCAGCCGAGTCAATCAGGTGCCGGCCTTGCCCTTGGCTTTCCTTCGTCGAAGCCGACATAGACGATCAGGTCGCGATCGTCCGGGCCGACCTTGAACACCACCTGGTCGAAGACCGCGCTGTAGTCGGAGCCGAAGTCCGGCGCGCGTAAGGGTGGCGCTGACCGAAAACGCCTTGGAAAACAGCACGCTGTTGTCGTGCTGGCGCGACACGGCGATGCGTATCGGCATGGTGACGGTGCCGGCGCCGCCCTTCGGCCCGGCAATAATCCGCCCGGCGACGCCCACCTTGATGGACAGCGTCGAGGCGTCGAGCACATGGCATTCCCGCGCCGTCTTGGTGATCGACCCCTGCGTGCGGACATAGGCGGCGTCGCCATCATGGCCGCGCTCGTAGACGACCATCGATTCCGTGCCGGGCAGGATCTGCACCGGCGGGCAATAGCCCGACTTGAGGAAGTAGTTGGGATCGTATTGGCCGGTCTGGACCGTCACCACGCCGCCATTGGCGCTGTCGGCGGGGTTGGCGGTCGGCTGAGGCCCGCCGCCGAACAGACCGGCAAGGCCGCCGCCGCCCGAGCCCGAACCGCCGCTGCTGGCGCAGGCGGCGAGCAGGCACGAAATGGCCAGAGTGGCAACAACTCCCAACAAACGAGGCATGCGCCCCCCGGCAAATACAGAAATATCAGGCCGCATCGGCGCTTCCTTGCAACTGAATGCGGCCTTTCTATAGCAGCGGTCTACAGCCTTGGCGACCGGCTGCCGAGCCCCCGCCTTTCCCTTGCCGCGCCAGCCCCCGGTCGCTACCTTCCTCCGGTGGGATACACTGGCCAAGCCTTGAACACGGCTAAAGACATAGCCCGGCGATGAAATATGTGAGTACGCGGGGGCGCGCCCCCGCAGCGGGATTTTCGGACGTTCTGCTGGCCGGCCTTGCCGGCGACGGCGGCCTGTTCGTGCCCGAGACCTGGCCGACGCTGACGCGCCGACGCCATCGCCGCGCTGGCGGGACGGCCCTATGCCGAGGCCGCCTTCCGCGTGATCCGGCCCTTCGTCGGCGGCGAGATCGCCGACGATGCGCTCGCCGCCATGTGCGTGTCCGCCTATGCCACCTTCCGCCACCCGGCGGTGGTGCCGCTCACCCAGATCGCGCCCGGCGAATGGGTGCTGGAGCTGTTCCACGGGCCGACGCTTGCCTTCAAGGACGTCGCCATGCAGCTCCTGGCGCGGCTGATGGACCACGTGCTGGCGCGCGCAGGCCAAGCGGGTGACGATCGTCGGCGCGACCTCGGGCGATACCGGCGCGGCGGCGATCGAGGCATTCCGCGGCCGCGACAATGCCGACGTCTTCATCCTGTTTCCCGAGGGGCGCGTCTCGCCGATCCAGCAGCGGCAGATGACCACCGTCGATGCGGACAACATCCACGCCATCGCAATCCAGGGCAATTTCGACGATTGCCAGGCGCTGGTGAAGGGCCTGTTCGGCAACGAGCGGCTGCGCCAGCGACTGGGGCTTGCCGGCATCAACTCGATCAACTGGGCGCGCATCCTCGGCCAGATCGTCTACTACTTCACCGCTGCCGTGGCGCTTGGCGGACCGGCCCGGCCGGTGTCGTTCACCGTGCCCACCGGCAATTTCGGCGACATCTTCGCCGGCTACGCCGCCAAGCGCATGGGGCTGCCGGTCGAACGGCTGGTGATCGCCACCAATGTCAACGACATCCTGGCGCGCACGCTGGAAAGCGGCCGCTACGAGGTGCACGCGGTCCACGCGACCACCTCGCCCTCCATGGACATCCAGGTCTCGTCCAATTTCGAGCGGCTGCTGTTCGATGCCTATGGGCGCGACGGCGCCGCGGTCGAGGGGCTGATGCAGCGGCTCGCCCAGAGCCGCGCCTTCGACATCGCCGGCGCACCGCTCGAGCGGATCGCCAGGGATTTCGCCGCCGGCCGGGCCGACGAGGCGGAGGGGGCGGCGACGCTCCGCGACGTCCATGCAACGACCGGCCAATTGCCCGACCCGCACACGGCGATCGCGCTTGCCGTCAGCCGCCGCTTCGTCGATCCGGCCGTGCCGATGGTGACGCTCGCCACCGCCCATCCGGCGAAGTTCCCCGACGCGGTGGCGGCGGCGACCGGTATTGAGCCTGCCTTACCCGAGGCGCTCGCCGGCATCCTCGCCAAGAGCGAGCGTTACGTGACGCTTGCCAACGATGCCCGCGCCGTCGAGGACTACATCGCGGCCCACAGCCGCGCCATTTCCGAAGAGAGTTTGACATCATGACCGTTCGCCAGTCGCGTCTCGAGTCCGGCCTCACGGTCATCACCCATCCGATGAACGAACTGGAGAGCGCCGCCCTCGGCGTCTTTGTCGGTGCCGGCTCGCGCTCGGAGGAGGAGCAGGAGCACGGCCTTTCCCATCTCCTCGAGCACATGGCGTTCAAGGGCACACACAAGCGCTCGGCCATCGAGATCGCCGAGGAGATCGAATCGGTCGGCGGCGAAGTGAACGCCGCGACCAGCGTCGAAACCACCTCCTACTATGCCCGCATCCTGAAGAACGATGTGCCGCTGGCGCTCGATATCCTGGCCGACATCCTGCAGAACTCGGCCTTCGATCCGAAGGAGCTGGCGCGCGAACAGCATGTCATCGTGCAGGAGATCGGCGCCGCTCTCGATTCGCCGGACGACCGCGTCTACGACCTGTTCACCGAGGCCGCCTACCCGACCCAGCCGATCGGGCGCACCATCCTCGGCACGCCCGAAACGGTGCGTGCCACCGGCTCGCCGATGCTGGGTGCCTATCTCGGGCGCCACTATCGCGGACCGCGCATGGTTCTGGCCGCGGCGGGTGCCCTCGATCACGACCGGCTGGTCGAACTTGCCGCGGAGCGCTTCGCGCCGCTCGGTCGCGAACCCGGCCCCGCCCCGGTGCCGGCGGTCTACAAGGGCGGCGACCAGCGCCAGTCCCGCGAACAGATGGAGACGCAGATCATCGTCGGCTTCGAGGGCCGCCCCTATACCTCCGAAGGCTTCTACACCGCGCAGGTGCTTTCCGCGGTGCTCGGCGGCGGAATGTCGTCGCGCCTCTTCCAGGAGGTGCGCGAGCGCCGCGGTCTCTGCTACTCGATCTATGCCTTCCACTGGAGTTTCTCCGACACGGGCATGCTCGGCGTTCATGCCGCCGCCGGCCCCAGCGATGTCGGCGAGCTGATGCCGGTGATCCTCGGCGAGCTGGAACGCGCCGCCCACGACATCAACGACACCGAACTGCAACGGGCCAAGGCGCAGCTGCGCGCCGGGCTGCTGATGACCCTGGAAAATCCGGCGGCGCGCGCCGGCCAGCTCGCCCGGCAGATCCTCCTGTTCGGCCGGCACATCCCGGTGGTCGAACTGGCGGCGCGTATCGACGCGATCACGGTTGAGGAAATCCGCAAGCTGGCGGAGGAGATCATCACCGGCAGCCGGCCGACGCTGGCGGCGGTCGGGCCGCTTGACGGAATGATGAGTGCCGAGAAAGTTGCGGAGCATTTCGGCGCGCGCCTGAGCGCGTGAGGCGACGACGATGGCGTTTCTGCGCTCGATATCGACCAACACGACGCCGCCGGTCCTGCGCGGCGACCGGGTCATGCTGCGCACGCCGACGCTCGGCGACTACGCCCAATGGGCGAAGCTGCGCGAGGAGAGCCGCGCCTTCCTCGCTCCCTGGGAGCCCATCTGGCCGGCCGACGATCTTACCAAGCTGGCCTTCCGCCGGCGCTTGAGACGCTACCAGCGCGAAATCCGCAACGGCACCGGCTATCCGTTCTTCCTGTTCTCGCCCGACGGCGACACGCTGCTCGGCGGCCTCACCCTCTCCCAGGTCCAGCGGGGCGTCACCCAGTCGGTGGTGCTCGGCTATTGGATGGGCGAGGCCTATGCCGGCAAGGGCCTGATGACCTCGGCGGTGCGCGCCGTCAGCCAGTTCGTCTTCGATACGCTGCACCTCAACCGTATCGAAGCCGCCTGCCTGCCCCACAACGCCGCCTCCATTCGCCTCCTCGAAAAGGTCGGATTCGCCCGCGAGGGTTATGCCCGCAAATATCTGTGCATCGACGGCCGTTGGCAGGATCACCTGCTTTTCGGCATGGTTCGCGACGATCGCCGGCCGTAGGCGGGGTTTGGGGACGGGGCAGCCCCGGCGGCGAGGTTCCGCTTGCCGGGCCGGAGGGATCAACATAGTACTCTACGAATCACTTCCGGCCCTGGAGGATCGGTTGCATTTGGCGCGCCGTATCGCGGTCCTCGTTCTTGCTCTGATGAGCCTTTTTGCCGTGTCGCTGCCGGCCGACGCGCTGGAGGCGGTTGCCGTGCCCCTCGACGGGCGCACCCTCGACCTGACGCGCGCCATCCAGCTCTATCGCCAGCAGGACGACCGCATCCAGGTATCGACGGCACCGGGCGCCGACGGCATCGTTCGGCGCATCGAGGTCAAGGCGCGCGAGGCCAATGGCGGCACGTCGTTCTGGGCGGTGTTTGCGCTCGCCAACAACGGCGACGAGCAGATCGACCGGCTGCTGGTGGCGCCGCATTTCCGGCTGGCCGGCTCCGGCCTGCTGTGGCCCGACCTCGGCGCCTCGCGCATCGCCTCGATCACGCCGAGCCAGGGCTTCGCCCCCGACCGCCAGCCGAGCCAGGAGGCGGACGTCTTCCGCGTCACCCTCGATCCCGGATCGGTGGTCACCTTCGTCGCCGAACTGAGGACCCTCGACCTGCCGCAGCTCTATCTGTGGGACAGCGACGCCTACAAGGATTCGGTCAACAGCTACACGCTCTATCGCGGCATCGTGCTCGGCATTTCCGGCCTGCTGGCGCTGTTCCTGACCGTCGTCTTCGTGGTCAAGGGAACGGCCATGTTCCCGGCCACGGCGGCGCTCGCCTGGTCGGTGCTGGTCTATCTGTGCATCGACTTCGGCTTCTGGAACCGGGTGATCAACGTCTCGCCGGGAAGCGACCAGATATGGCGCGCCGGCTCGGAGGTGTTCCTGGCCGCCTCGCTGGTCATCTTCTCGTACACCTATCTCAATCTCAGCCGATGGCACGTGCGCTATGGCCATCTGACCATCGGCTGGCTGATCGGCCTCGGCATCCTGCTCGGCGTGTCGGTGATCGAACCGTCGGTGGCGGCCGGCATTGCGCGCTTCTCGATCGGCTTCACCGCCATCGCCGGCTTCGGCATCATCGTCTACCTCGCCACCCACAGCTACGACCGCGCCATCATGCTGATCCCGACATGGGTGCTGCTGCTTGGTGTGGACCTTCGCGGCGTGGCTGACGGTCACCGGCAATCTGGTCAACGACGTCGTTCAGCCGGCGCTTGCCGGCGGGCTGGTGCTGATCGTGCTGCTCATCGGCTTCACCGTGATGCAGCACGCCTTTGCCGGCGGCATGGTCATGCAGGGGCCGCTCGGCGAGACCGAGCGCAAGGCGCTGGCGCTGACCGGCGCCGGCGACATCGTGTGGGACTGGGATGTGGTGCGCGACCGCATCTATACGGGGCCCGAGGCGGAGGACCTGCTCGGCCTGCCGCGCGGCACGCTGGAGGGCCCGGCGCGCGACTGGCTGGAGATCCTGCATCCCGGCGATCGCGACCGCTTCCGCACGACGCTGGATACGGCGGTGGAGCTCCGGCGCGGGCGCATCCACCAGGATTTCCGCCTGCGCTGCGAGGACGGCCACTACCGCTATTTCCACTTGCGGGCGCGGCCGGTGCTGGGCAGCGACGGCGAGGTGCTGCGCTGCGTCGGCACGCTGCTCGACGTGACCGAGGAGCGCACCTCGGAAGAGCGCCTGCTGCACGACGCCGTCCACGACAATCTGACCGGCCTGCCCAATCGCGAGCTGTTCATCGACCGCCTGCGCGCGGCGATCACCCGCACCACGACCGAAGGCGCGGCGCGGCCGTCGGTCTTCGTGCTCGACATCGACCGCTTCAAGCAGATCAACGACGGTTTCGGCGTGGCGGTCGGCGACTCGATCCTGCTGACCATCGCGCGGCGCCTCGCCCGCCTGCTCAAGCCGCAGGACACGCTGGCGCGGCTGGCCGGCGACCAGTTCGCCTTCCTGCTCATCTCCGAGAGCCAGCCGGAGCGCATCGCCGGCTTCGCCGAGTCGGTCCGCCGCACGCTGAGGGCGCCGATCACGCTCGGCGAGAAGGAAATATTCCTCACCGGCTCGATCGGCATCGCCATGCATGACGGCAAGCAGCAGATCGAGGCCGAGGACCTGATCAAGGACGCCGAGATGGGCACCTTCCACGCCAAGCGGCTGGGCGGCGACCGCATCGAGGCGTTCCGGCCGGCGCTGCGCCAGCACGGCAGCGACCTGGCGACGCTGGAATCGGACCTCCGCCGGGCGCTCGGCCGCGAGGAGATCAAGGTGCTCTACCAGCCGATCGTGCGGCTGGAGGACAAGACCATCGCCGGCTTCGAGGCGCTGGTGCGCTGGGACCATCCCAAGCTCGGCCGCATCCCGCCGAGCGACTTCGTGCCGCTGGCCGAGCGCACCGGCCTGATCATCCCGCTCGGCCTGTTCGTTCTCGACCGCGCCGGCCGCCAGCTTGCCGAATGGCAGGAGGAACTCGGCCGCCACGCCTCGCTCTTCGTCAGCGTCAACGTGTCGAGCCGGCAGCTTCTCCGCCACGACCTGATCAACGACGTGAAGTCGGTGCTGGTGCGCTCGAACCTGGCGCACGGCTCGCTGAAGCTGGAAGTGACCGAAAGCCTGGTGATGGAAAACCCGGAATATGCGGCGCAGGTGCTGGCCCGCGTGCGCGAACTCGGCGCCGGCCTGTCGCTCGACGATTTCGGCACCGGCTATTCGTCGCTGTCCTACCTGCAGCGTTTCCCCTTCGACACCATCAAGATCGACCAGACCTTCGTGCGCGGCAGCGGCGTCGGCGACCGGCGCGTGATCCTGCGCTCGATCATCTCGCTCGCCCACGATCTCAACATGGAAGTGGTCGCCGAGGGGGCGGAGTCGGAAGGCGACGCGATCGAGCTCGCCGAGCTCGGCGCCGAATATGTGCAGGGCTTCCTCTACGGCCAGCCGATGACGGCGGCGGAAGCGAGCAAGCTGATCTTCCGCACGGCGGAAGAGGACGAAGAGGAAGAGCTCGCCTTGTCGGCGAGCTGATGCCGGTGATCCTCGGCGAACTGGAGCGCGCGGCCGACGACATCGGCGAGACCGAACTCATGCGCGCCAAGGCGCAGTTGCGCGCCGGGCTCTTGATGACGCTGGAGAACCGGCGGCGCGGGCCGGACAGCTCGCGCGGCAGATCCTGCTGTTCGGCCGGCACATTCGGTGGTGGAGCTGGCGGCGCGCATCGACGCGATCACGGTTCAAGAAATTCGCAAGCTGGCCGAGGAATCATCACCGGCAGCCGGCCGACGCTGGCCGCGGTCGGGCCACTTGACGGACTGATGAGTGCCGAGAAGGTTGCGGAACGTTTCGGCGCGCATCTCAGCGCGTAAGGCGACGGTAGATGGCTTTTCTGCGCTCGATATCGACCAATACGATGCCGCCGGTGCTGCGCGGCGACCGGGTCATGCTGCGCACGCCGGTTCTCGGCGACTACGCCCAGTGGGCGAAGCTGCGCGAGGAGAGCCGCGCCTTCCTCGCCCCGTGGGAGCCGATCTGGCCGGCCGACGACCTCACCAAGCTGGCCTTCCGCCGGCGGCTGAGGCGCTACCAGCGCGAAATCCGCAACGGCACCGGCTACCCGTTCTTCGTGTTCTCGCCCGACGGCGACACCCTGATCGGCGGCCTGACGCTTTCCCAGATCCAGCGCGGCGTCACCCAATCGGTGGTGCTCGGCTACTGGATGGGCGCGCCCTATGCCGGCAAGGGGCTGATGACCAGCGCCGTCAAGGCGGTCAGCCAGTTCGTCTTCGACACGCTGCACCTCAACCGCATCGAGGCCGCCTGCCTGCCCCACAACGCCGCCTCCATCCGCCTCCTCGAAAAGGTCGGATTCGCCCGCGAGGGTTACGCGCGCAAGTATCTGTGCATCGACGGCCGCTGGCAGGATCACCTGCTTTTTGGCCTGGTCCGTGACGATCGCCGGCCGTAGGCGGGGCTGGCGCGGGGCGGCCTGGCGGGTAGGTTCCGCTTGCCGGGCCGGAGGGATCAACATAGTACTCAACGAATTGCTTCGGGCCCTGGAGGATCGGTTGCAGTTCGCGCGTCGTATCGCGGTCCTCGTTCTCACTCTGCTGAGCCTTGTTTGCCGTGTCGGCGCCGGCCGACGCGCTGGAGGCGGTTTCGGTGCCCCTCGACGGGCGGACGCTGGACCTGACGCGCGCCATCCAGCTCTACCGCCAGCAGGACGACCGCATCCAGGTGTCCACGGCGCCGGGCGCCGACGGCATCGTACGGCGCATCGAGGTCAAGGCGCGCGAGGCCAACGGCGGCACATCGTTCTGGGCGGTGTTTGCGCTCGCCAACAACGGCGACGAGCAGATCGACCGCCTGCTGGTGGCGCCGCATTTCCGCCTGGTCGGCTCCGGCCTGTTCTGGCCCGACCTCGGCGCCTCGCGCATCGCCTCGATCACGCCGAGCCAGGGCTTCGCCCCCGACCGCCAGCCGAGCCAGGAGGCGGACGTCTTCCGCGTCACCCTCGATCCCGGATCGGTGGTCACCTTCGTGGCCGAACTGAGGACGCTCGATCTGCCGCAGCTCTATCTGTGGGACAGCGACGCCTACAAGGATTCGGTCAACAGCTACACGCTCTATCGCGGCATCGTGCTCGGCATCTCCGGCCTGCTGGCGCTGTTCCTGACCGTCGTCTTCGTGGTCAAGGGCACCGCCATGTTCCCGGCGACGGCGGCGCTCGCCTGGTCGGTGCTGGTCTATCTGTGCATCGACTTCGGCTTCTGGAACCGGGTGATCAACGTCTCGCCGGGAGGCGACCAGATATGGCGCGCCGGCTCGGAGGTGTTCCTCGCCGCCTCGCTGGTCATCTTCTCGTACACCTATCTCAATCTCAGCCGATGGCACGTGCGCTACAGCCATCTGACCATCGGCTGGCTGATCGGCCTCGGCATCCTGCTTGGCGTATCGGTGATCGAACCGTCGGTGGCGGCCGGCATCGCGCGCTTCTCGATCGGCTTCACCGCCGTCGCCGGCTTCGGCATCATCGTCTACCTCGCCACCCACAGCTACGACCGCGCCATCATGCTGATCCCGACATGGGTGCTGCTCTTGGTGTGGACCTTCGCGGCGTGGCTGACGGTCACCGGCAACCTGGTCAACGACGTCGTTCAGCCGGCGCTTGCCGGCGGCCTGGTGCTGATCGTGCTGCTCATCGGCTTCACCGTGATGCAGCATGCCTTTGCCGGCGGCCTGGTCATGCAGGGGCCGCTCGGCGAGACCGAGCGCAAGGCGCTGGCGCTGACCGGCGCCGGCGACATCGTGTGGGACTGGGACGTGGTGCGCGACCGCATCTTTTCGGGGCCGGAGGCGGAGGACCTGCTCGGCCTGCCGCGCGGCACGCTGGAGGGCCCGGCGCGCGACTGGCTGGAGATCCTGCATCCCGGCGATCGCGACCGCTTCCGCACGACGCTGGATACGGCGGTGGAGCTGCGCCGCGGGCGCATCCACCAGGATTTCCGCCTGCGCTGCGAGGACGGCCACTACCGCTACTTCCACTTGCGCGCGCGCCCGGTGCTGGGCAGCGACGGCGAGGTGCTGCGCTGTGTCGGCACGCTGCTCGACGTGACCGAGGAACGCACCTCGGAAGAACGCCTGCTGCACGACGCGGTCCACGACAATCTCACCGGCCTGCCCAATCGCGAGCTGTTCATCGACCGGCTGCGCGCCGCGATCACCCGCACCACCACCGAGGGCACGGTGCGGCCGTCGGTCTTCGTGCTCGACATCGACCGCTTCAAGCAGATCAACGACGGCTTCGGCGTCGCGGTCGGCGACTCGATCCTGCTGACCATCGCGCGGCGCCTCGCCCGCCTGCTCAAGCCGCAGGATACGCTGGCGCGGCTGGCCGGCGACCAGTTCGCCTTCCTGCTCATCTCCGAGAGCCAGCCGGAGCGCATCGCCGGCTTCGCCGAGTCGGTGCGCCGCACGCTGCAGGGCGCCGATCACGCTCGGCGAAAAGGAAATCTTCCTGACCGGCTCGATCGGCATCGCCATGCATGACGGCAAGCAGCAGATCGAGGCCGAGGACCTGATCAAGGACGCCGAGATGGGCACCTTCCACGCCAAGCGCCTGGGCGGTGACCGCATCGAGGCTTTCCGTCCGGCGCTGCGCCAGCACGGCAGCGACCTCGCCACGCTCGAATCGGACCTGCGCCGGGCGCTTGGCCGCGACGAGATCAAGGTGCTCTACCAGCCGATCGTGCGGCTGGACGACAAGACCATTGCCGGCTTCGAGGCGCTGGTGCGCTGGGACCACCCCAAGCTTGGCCGCATCCCGCCGAGCGATTTCGTGCCGCTGGCCGAGCGCACCGGCCTGATCATTCCGCTCGGCCTGTTCGTTCTCGATCGTGCCGGCCGCCAGCTTGCCGAATGGCAGGAGGAACTCGGCCGCCACGCCTCGCTCTTCGTCAGCGTCAACGTGTCGAGCCGGCAGCTTCTCCGCCACGATCTCATCAACGACGTGAAGTCGGTGCTGGTGCGCTCGAACCTGGCGCGCGGCTCGCTCAAGCTGGAAGTGACCGAGAGCCTGGTGATGGAAAACCCGGAATATGCGGCGCAGGTGCTGACCCGCGTGCGCGAACTCGGCGCCGGCCTGTCGCTCGACGATTTCGGCACCGGCTATTCCTCGCTGTCCTATCTGCAGCGCTTCCCCTTCGACACCATCAAGATCGACCAGACCTTCGTGCGCGGCAGCGGCGTCGGCGACCGGCGCGTGATCCTGCGCTCGATCATCTCGCTCGCCCACGACCTCAACATGGAGGTGGTCGCCGAAGGGGCGGAGTCGGAGGGCGATGCGATCGAGCTCGCCGAGCTCGGAGCGGAATACGTGCAGGGCTTCCTCTACGGCCAGCCGATGACGGCGGCGGAGGCGGGCAAGCTGATCTTCCGCACGGCGGACGAGGACGAAGAGGAAGAGCTGGCCTGAATTCCCATTTGATATCAATGACTTCAACAGTTGCGTCGATTCCTGCGCTTGACTGTTGAAGTCATTGATCTTACAGGACTTCAACACTAGATACCAATTCTGGGGTATAATTGTTGAAGCCATGGAAATTCAAGAACTTAACAATGATCAACGGCGCGAGGCGGTCAACAGCCGCCAGCGCTACGACGCCTGGCGCAGTGCGCGGGCGAAGCTCGATCAATTCAAGGGTTCGATGGTCTGGACCTCGGACAAAGGTGGCCAATACCTCGTCCGCAGCGCCTATGATCCCAAATCCGGCCTCCGCAGGCAAAAGTCCCTCGGTCCGCGAAGCCCCAAAACGGAAAAGCTAAAGGCTCAATTCGAAGACGGCCGACAGAGCACAAAAGGCCGCCTGGCCGAACTCGAAGAATTGCTCGACCGACAGGCTTCCATCAATCGTGCCGTCGGTCTCGGGCGCATGCCGCTGATCGCGGCCAAGATCGTCCGTGCCCTGGATGCGAGCGGTTTCCTCGGCAAAGGCATTCGCATCGTCGGTACGAACGCTATTTATGCATACGAAGCCACGGCCGGCGTCCTTGTCGAAGCCGGCCTGACAAGCACAGAGGACATCGACCTGCTATTCGATGCTCGCCAGCAAATAGGTCTCGCCGCCAGCATGCCGCTCTCGGAACGCAACCTCATGAGAATTCTGCGGAGGATCGATCGTTCGTTCGAACGCGACCAGAACACGTTCCGGGCAGTCAATCGTGACGGCTATCTGGTCGATCTGATCAAGCCGGCAGCGGTGCCGCCGTGGAAAGACGAAGCCGACAACGTTTCAGGCGATGCCGGCGAAGACCTGGCTGCGGCAGGGATCGAAGGACTCGACTGGCTTCAGAATTGCCCGCCGTTCGAAGCCGTGGCCATCGACGAACGTGGAATGCCTCTGCGCCTCGCCGTCCCTGACCCTCGCGCGTTCGCCATACACAAGCTTTGGGTTTCAGAACGCCCGGACCGTTCCGCCCTGAAACGACAACGTGACCGCGAGCAAGCGCAAGCAGTCGGGCAGATCGTTGCGCGCCACCTGACACACCTGCCCTATGAACACCGGGAACTAGCATCCATACCCGTTGCCGTCTTCAAGAAGGCAGAGCATTTGTTCGATCCCCAGGGCGCACCATAGATCATGCCATCAGACACCAAACCGTCCCTCGACATCCTGTTGTGCAGTCCGCGTGGCTTCTGCGCCGGCGTCGACCGTGCCATCCAGATCGTCGAACTGGCGCTCAAGAAATTCGGCGCTCCGGTCTATGTGCGCCACGAGATCGTCCACAACCGCTATGTGGTCGACAGCCTGAAGGCAAAAGGCGCCGTCTTCGTCGAGGAGCTCGACGAGATTCCCGACACCGACCAGCCGGTGGTGTTCTCCGCCCACGGCGTCGCCAAGGCGGTGCCGGAAGCGGCGCGGCTGAGGAACCTGTTCCATCTCGACGCCACCTGCCCGCTGGTCACCAAGGTGCACCGCGAAGCGGAGATCCATCGCCGCAGGGGCCGCGAGATCGTGCTCATCGGCCATGCCGGCCATCCGGAAGTGGTCGGCACCATGGGCCAGTTGCCAGAGGGCGCCATCACGCTGGTCGAGACCGAGGCCGACGCCCGCGCCTTCCAGCCGCAATCGCCGGAGAAGCTCGCCTATATCACCCAGACGACGCTCTCGGTCGACGATACCGCCGCGATCGTGGCGATTCTCAATGAACGCTTCCCGGCGATGACGGCGCCGCACAAGGAAGACATCTGCTACGCCACCACCAACCGGCAGGAGGCGGTCAAGCGTATCGCCTCCGAGATCGACGCCATGATCGTCATCGGCGCACCCAATTCGTCCAATTCCCAGCGCCTGCGCGAAGTGGCGACACGCGCCGGCTGCCCGGTGTCGCTGCTCGTCCAGCGCGCCGGCGACCTCGACTGGCAACGCCTCGCGGACGTGCGCCGGGTCGGCATCACCGCCGGCGCCTCGGCGCCGGAAGTGCTGGTCGAAGAGGTGATCGACGCCTTCGCCGGGCGTTTCACCGTCACCGTCGAGGTGGTGACGGCGGCGGAGGAAGCGGTCGTCTTCAACCTGCCGCGGGCGCTGCGCGAGGTGGCCTGAAGGCGCCCGCCCTCAGCCGTTGAACAGAAGCACGATCCCGGCCACCACCAGCACCATGCCGGCGATGTCGCGGAGCGTCATCGCCTGGGTGAACAGGCGGCGCGAGACGAAGCCAGCAATGAGGATCTCGACCAGCCCCAGCGTGCGCACCGGCGCGGCGGCCTGAATGGCAAAGGCGAGGAACCACATTTCCGAAGCGAAGGCGCCGAAGAAGCCGGCGGGCAGCGACGGCCGCCAGGCGGCGAGCACGTTGCGCAGCACGTCCGGCGCCCGCCAGATCAGCCAGGCGGAGAGCAGCACGCTCTGCACGGTGAGCGACAGGGCCAACGTCTCGGTCGCCGCGGCGAGGTAGTCGGCGTCACCCAGCGCCAGGATACCGCCGCGGAAGGCGACGGCGGCAATGGCGAAGAGCGCGCCGGAGGCGATGCCCAATGCCGCCGGCCGCCAGGAATACGTCTCGCGCGACGACCGGGCCGGCCATGACAGCACCAGCACGCCGACCGTGGCGATGACCACGGCGAGCGTCAGCGTCAGGCCCAGATGCTCGCCGAGGAAGATCACGGCGAAGATCGCCACCTGCACCGGCTCGGTCTTGGTGTAGGCGGTGGTGACGACGAAGGAACGCTCGCGCATGGCGGCGAGCATCAACCCGGTCGCGGCGATCTGGCCGACCGCGCCGATGAGGGTCCAGCCGAGCGAGGTCGCGTTCGGCGACGGCATCTCGCCGGCGACGAGCCAGACGAGGGCGAAGCACAGGAGCCCGAACGGCAGGCCGAAGAGGAAGCGGATATGGGTGGCGCCGACGGTACCCAGCCGCTCGGTCATGCCGCGCTGGGTGGCGTTGCGGAATGTCTGTGCGGTGGCGGCGACGAGGGTGAACACCACCCACAGCCAGGGGGGAGCGGCCATGTCCGGGGACCTGCGGGCTGACAGAAAAAGCGATGCGGCGGGCGCGACCCCGTTGCCTAGCACGGCAGGCCGTGTGATCAAGCGGTGACAGGCGATCAGTGGCGCGACTCATGGCGGTCTACACCGAAATCCCCGACGACGAATTCGATGCCTTCATGGAGAGCTACGACCTTGGCGCCGCGCTCTCCTGCAAGGGCATCGCCGAAGGCGTTGAAAACTCTAATTTTCTCGTCGTGACCGAGGCCGGCCAGTTCATCCTGACGCTCTATGAGAAGCGCGTGGCGGCGGCCGACCTGCCCTTCTTCTTAGGACTGATGGAGCATCTGGCGGCCAAGGGCATCAACTGCCCGACGCCGGTGCACGACCGCGAGGGCAAGGCGCTGAAGCATCTCGCCGGGCGCCCGGCGGCGATGGTGACCTTTCTCTCCGGCATGTGGGTACGCCGGCCGCAGGCCGCGCATTGTGCCGCCGTCGGCGGGGCTCTCGCCGAGTTGCATCTTGCCGGCGTCGATTTTGCCATCACCCGCCGGAACGCCCTCACCGTCGATGGCTGGCGGCCGCTCTACGAGCAATGCGGCGGGCGCGCCGATACCGTCGCCATGGGGCTTGCCGCCGAGATCGAGCGCGAGCTGGACTGGGCCGAGACGGCGTGGCCGTCGGATCTGCCACGCGGCGTCATCCATGCCGACTTGTTCCCGGACAACGTCTTCTTCCTGCGCAACAGGCTGTCCGGTCTCATCGACTTCTACTTTGCCTGCAACGACATGCTCGCCTATGACGTGGCGGTGTGCATCAACGCCTGGTGTTTCGAGAGCGACGGCTCGCTCAATATCACCAAGGCGCAGGCGCTGCTCTCCGGCTATATCGCAGTGCGCCGCTTGAGCGATGCCGAGATCGACGCGCTGCCGACGCTTGCCCGCGGCGCGGCGCTGCGTTTCCTGCTGACCAGGCTCTACGACTGGCTGACGGTGCCGGACGATGCCTTGGTGGTGAAGAAAGACCCGCTCGAATATTACCGCAAGCTCCGCTTCCACCGCAGCGTCGCCGACGCTTCCGCCTACGGGCTCGCCCGGTGACGACGCAGAAGCGCGTCTCGATCTGGAGCGACGGCGCCTGCTCGGGCAATCCCGGCCCCGGCGGCTGGGGCGCCGTGCTCATCTGGAACGGGCACGAGAAGGAACTGAAGGGCGGCGAAAAGGAAACGACCAACAATCGCATGGAGTTGACCGCGGCGATCGAGGCGCTGGCGACGCTGAAGAAGCCGTCGGCGATAGATTTCTACACCGACTCGCAATATCTGCGCGGCGGCGTCATGGGCTGGATCGCCGGCTGGCAGAAGAACGGCTGGAAGACGGCCGACCGCAAGCCGGTGAAGAACGTCGATCTGTGGCAGAGGCTCGACGAGCTTCGCCACAGGCACGAGATCGAATGGCACTGGGTCAAGGGCCATGCCGGCACGGACGGCAATGAGCGCGCCGACCAGCTGGCGCGCGAGGGCATGGCTCCGTTCAAGCCGAAGAAGCGGAAGAAGAAGCCGGCCGGCGACGCGGGGCCGTAGCCCGGATGAAGGGTGAAGCGTTATCCGGGAAGCCGCCCCGAAAGTGCAACCCGGAGGCTCCGTGCGGGCCAGCCGGACATCAGGCCGAAATCTGGTTGAACATGGTCGCGGCGCCGGTGTTCTGGATGCCCTTGCCGCCTTCCGGTTCGAAATTGAGCGTCTTCACCACACCGTCCTCGACGAGCGCCGAGAAACGCTTGACGCGCGTCCCCATGCCGGCAGCGGTGAGATCGATCGCGAGCCCGAGTGCCTTGGCATAGTCGGCGCTGCCGTCGGCAACGAAGACGAGCTTGTCCTCGGCGGAGAGCGCCTCGGCCCACGCCTTCATGACATGGGCGTCGTTGACCGCCATCACCACGATGCGGTCGATGCCGTTGTCCTTGAACGTGGCGGCATTGGCGATGAACTGGGGAATGTGATCGTAGTGGCAGACGGAGGTGAAGGCGCCGGGAACGCCGATGAAGATCACCTTGCGGCCCTTGAACAGCTCGTCGACCGTCACCTGGTCGATTTCGCCCTCGGCCTTCTTGACGCGGAACGCGCCCGCGGGAAGGCGATCGCCCACCTTGATCATGTTCGTCTCCTGAAGCGGGGAGTGATGCTATCGGAGATAGGACTTAGTTCACCGCCCGGCTTTCGTCGAGGGTCAACGTCTGCGCGATGGCGTCGCTGCCGACGGCCATGGTGACGCGGATCGGCGCCCCGGCGATCGGCGTTTTGGCGCCGAGCCGGCTGAACTTTACGTCGAAGAGCACCTTGCCGCCGTCGCGGCCAATGAAGGCCGGGGCATAGGGCGCCCAGTCCTCCGGGCCCTCGACAAGGAATTCTGGCACGGCGCCATCCGGCACTGTGGCGGCAACCCGGAAAACCGGGCGGACATCGGTGCCGCCCTCGCGGGCGACGCTGTCCACCGCAAAGACGCCGGGCCGCGGCGGGCCCGGCAGGCCGGCACGCGCGGTCGTCAGGATCGCTTCCGTCGCCGGATCGTTCTCGCCCGGCGGCACGGTCAGGCGGGCGGTGACCTCGTCGGGAACGCAAACCTCCTCGCACACGCCGAGACGCACCGTGAGGGCAAGCTCGACCGGCATCTTGGGATCGCTCACCGCGGCGCGGAAGGGCAGCACGACGCCGCCGACATAGACATTGGTGACGCTGTAGCCGTCGTCGACAACCTTGGGCACTGGAAAGGACACCAGCGGCTTGTCGAGGTTGTGCGAGGCCGAGAAGTCAAACACGGGCGCGATGCCTGCGGTGCCGGGATTGCTCCAATAGGTCTTCCAGCCGGGCGGCAGGGCAATCTCGATGGCGCCGTCGATGGCGCCATCGGCGTCGAGGCCGGAAGCAACCAGCCGGACCCTGGTCTTCTGGCCCTCTGCCCAGTCGCCGGTGGCCGCGGTGGCCGGGGCGACGAGCGCCAGGGTCAGGATGGCGGTCGCCAGCGGGAGGGCGGTTTTCAGCAAGCGTTTCATGACGCGCAACATAGTGCGTGGATGGTCAATAACCGATCAACAGGTCCTGGCGTCGCTTTCATTTGTTCGTGAGCCGCTCGTTTGCGGCGGCCTGACGGAGCGCTCAGCAGGGCATTCCATCGTGCCGTGAAGTGCTCTAGGCTTCCCGCATCATGGTCATGCCTTCACACAGCGCCCCGAAGGGCCGTGGCTATCTCGACGGCCAATTCCTCATCGCCATGCCGACGATGCAGGACAGCCGCTTCGCCCACACGGTGGTGTTCATTTGCGCCCATTCGGCGGACGGCGCCATGGGCATCACGATCAATCAGCCGGCAGCGGAAGTCAGCTTTCAGGACCTGCTGGTGCAGCTCGACATCATCCCGGATGGCCCGGAAATCCGCTTGCCGCCGCCGGCGCGGCGCATGCGCGTCCATCGCGGCGGGCCGGTCGAGACAGGCCGCGGCTTCGTGCTGCACAGCGCCGATTACTTTGCCGAGAACTCGACGCTGCCGATCAGCGAGAGCATCTCGCTGACGGCGACGCTCGAGATCCTGAAGGCGATTGCCGCCGGTAACGGACCGGAGAACGCGCTGCTGGCGCTGGGCTATGCCGGCTGGGCGCCGGGGCAGCTGGAAAGCGAGATCCAGGCAAACGGCTGGCTGCACTGCCCGGCCCGCTCCGACGTGATCTTCGACCCTGACCTGGAAGGCAAATACGACCGCGCGCTGGCGCTGATCGGCGTCGATGTGACGCGGCTGTCGGGCGAGGCCGGTCACGCCTAGGTGTTTAGTCGCGGCAACCGCTGGAGCGGATTGAGATTGCGCCGTTGGGGTTGTGCGACCCGGATCTTGCAGATGTAGCCGTACGAAGTCAGCCGCTTGGGTCTTCCGGCGCATACAAAAAAATGGGGCGCGAAACGCGCCCCAGAAGCTTCCATTATTGCGCGATCGTCTATTGCGTGATCGTCGCCATATTGCCGGCGCCGCTCTGCGTGAAAATCGCGGTGCTGTTGTTATGGTTCTGGCTCACATAGGCGAGGTTCCCGCTGCCAAACTGGTTGGCGAAGATCTGGTTACTGTCTCCGTTCTGGATTGTGTAGAGCTGGTTCCCGTCGCCGGTCTGGGTGCTCGACAACAAGTTGTAGGCGCCAGTCTGGCTGCCGAACGCCCACAGGTTCATGCCGGACTGGTACGCGTCGTACTCATTGCCGGTCCCGACCTGGAGAATCGGCCGGAAGTCATTGGTTACTCCCGTCAGCCAGTTGGGACCGCCCGGCCATCCGGCCTCACCGCCGATGAAGTTCCAGTTGGTGTTCGGGTTGCTGCTGATCTGGGTCGACTTGAAGATGTTGCCGCTGCCAACCTGGTTCGCGTCAACGCTGTTCGACCCCCCGGTCTGCCCGACCGTTATCTTGTTTCCGCTGCCGTAGCCCTGCCCTAGCGCTGCATAGTTGCGCTCACTCGGATCAGTGCCCCCAACGCTCTGGTCAACCTTGATCGTGCTGTCGCTCAGAGCCGCCAGGGAGTGCGGGGTATAGGTCGGGTCGAAGAAGTCGCCGAACGTCCACCCCCACAAATCGGGCGCCTTTGTCCCTTGCCGAATCCACAGCTTGTTATAGCCCGTCTGTGTGGCCGTGATCTTGTTGTTGCCACCGCCCTGGCCGATGTTGAAGACATTGCCGTTCGTGGCATTCTTGTTGGTCGTCTGTGTGAGATCGACCGTGCTGCCGTTCGCGGTCCAGTCCTGCAGGATCAGATTGCCGTACGAGCCATTCCACCAAGGATCGCCGCTGCCGGGACCAGTCGGACCATTGTTCGCGCCCGTTTGCTGCAGCTTGACGATGCTGTTGTTGCCCTCCTGATCGATCTCGGCATTGTTGTTGGTGCCGGACTGAAAGCCAGTGACCTTGTTGCCCGAACCCGCGTGAACGAAGTCCCCGATGTTCGCGAGCTCCGAGACTGTTCCGGAGTTCTGGTTGATGACGATGCCGTTGTGGCCGGATCCCGTTCCGTTTTCCTGAAGAAACGGAGTGCCGAGACTACCGACCTTGTCGCCCGTCCCACCGCTTTGGTCGATTTGCGCGGTCTGGCCGCTCCCGGTCTGGCTGAGATACACGGCCCCCCCGCCGGCCGCCAGCGCCGCCGAAGCGAAGCCGATTGCGATCGCGCTCACGGATGTCAGCAATAACCCCTTCATACCCCATTGCTTATTCATATCGATCTCCCAGTGCGCCTTCAGGCGCCGAAACCTCACCAGCACCGCCGGCCGCTGACATGACTTCCCGCGTGACCACGGCACGCGTTGCGCCGCGATCGTTCGCATCGATCCGCATCACACCGACGGTGCGCCCCTCGCCCAAATAACAACCTGTAGGCGATCTACAGTACTACTACTCGTAAAAGTAGGCACAGCATCATGGTTAACGCAAGCTTGATTCTTCAGTGCTTCGGCGCGGTGCGGGAGCAACGTGGGCTATTTGGTCGAAGGCTCGATAAAAGGGCTCGATATCAGGGCCTTACCAGCCTGCAGGTCGAGAATCCCGGTTTTGGTATCACGGTGACCGGGCACCATTTTTCGCGCTCCGCCTGAGTTTTCGGGTCTTCACCGGCCCGCCCATCGCAGAGGTGATTCTATCGGCAAGGATCCCATCGCCAGGCGGATGGTCCTCGGCTTTCAATCCCCTGCACCAAATGAACGCGACGCCAGCGCAGCGGATGTGACGCGGCTGTCGGGCGAGGCCGGTCACGCCTGAGCGGGCGGCGGCCCGCGCCGTGCCCGCAATCGCCGCCACATGAAGACCCCGTAGACGCCGGCAAGCGCGACCGCCAGGCCGTACCAGGTGATGGCGTAGCCGAGATGGTTGTTGGGGAAGGCCACGATGGTCTCGCCCCCCTGGGGCAGGCCGTCCGGCAGGGACGGGTCGAAATCGGCATCGATGATGTAGGGCGCGACCTTGGCCGGCGGCAGGCCGTTGGCCTTGGCATAGAGCTTCGGATCGCGCGAGAACCAAGCATTGTCGGAAATGTCGTCGCCGGCAAACCAGGGCGCGCCGTGCGGGGCGCGGAAGAGCCCGGTGACGGTGACCTCCCTATCGATGGAACTTCCCGGGCGCTGGTTGGGATAGCGCTTGTCGCGCGGGACGAAGCCGCGATTGACGTAAACCGTCCAGCCGTCGGGGGTCGAGAGCGGCGTCATCACCAGATAGCCGATGCCGCGATGGCGGCCCTTGGGCTCGGTCAGCGTGTAGACGACATAGACCTCGGCCCGCTCGTCGAAACGACCGGAGACGGTGACGCGCTGATATTCGCGCGCGCCGGTGTCGAGCCCCGCCCATTCGTCCGGCCCCGGCGCCGGCACCGGAGCGGCGTGCAGGCCGCGCTCGACGCTGGCGATCAGCGCTTCCTTCCAGTGCAGGCGCTGGACCTGCCAGGTGCCGAGCGCGCAGAGGATGGCAAAGGCGATGGCCGCGGCGACGGTCGGCCAGACGAGGCCGCCGCGAGCAGCGGGTTTTGCCTGTTTGTCGGCCATGCCGGCTCAGCCGTCTGACATGCGGCCGAGTTCTGCCCGGTGGCGATATTGCTGGGCGATCATCAGGCCTTTCAGCGGACGCAGGAGGCCGATGGACAGGCCGAGCACCAGCGGCACGAAGATGACGGCCATCAGCCAATAGGGCGGGTTGAAGACGACCACGACGTATAGCGCCAGGCCGACGGCGATGAAGCCGACGATCATCATGATGAAGACCGCCGGACCGTCGCCGGCATCGGCGAAATCGTATTCGAGCCCGCAATTCTGGCAGCGCGGCGCCACGGTGAGGAAACCGTCGAACAGGCGTCCCTCACCACAGCGCGGACAGCGCCCGTGCCAGCCGACGGAAATCGGCTGCGGCGGATAGAGAGCCTTGTCCTCAGGATTCATCGCATTCGCCAGGCGGCGGGTCAGCCGTGATGGATCGGCGCGCCCCAGCCACCCCAAACATAAATGCAGAAGAAGAGGAAAAGCCAGACCACGTCGACGAAATGCCAGTACCAGGCAGCCGCCTCGAAGCCGAAATGCTGCTTCGAAGAGAAGTCGCCCTTGGCCGCGCGGATGAGGCAGACGGTGAGGAAGATGGTACCGACGATGACATGGAAGCCGTGGAAACCGGTCGCCATGAAGAAGGTGGAGCCGAAGATGCCGCCGGTGAAGGCGAACGGCGCGTGGGCGTATTCATAGGCCTGCACCGAGGTGAAGGTGAGGCCGAGGATGACGGTGAGCACCAGCCCCCAGACGAGCCCCTTGCGATCGTCATGGATGAGCGAATGGTGCGCCCAGGTGACGGTGGTGCCCGAGGTCAAGAGGATGAGCGTGTTGAGCAGCGGCAGATGCCAGGGATCGAAGACCTCGATGCCCTTCGGCGGCCAGTGACCGCCGGTGAAGGCCACCTTGGCGACCTGGATGGTGCTGTCGGCGGAGAGGCTGGAATCGAAGAAGGCCCAGAACCAGGCGACGAAGAACATCACCTCCGAGGCGATGAACAGGATCATGCCGTAGCGCAGGCCGAGGGCAACGACGCTGGTGTGGAAGCCCTCATGCGCCTCCTTGATGACGTCCCGCCACCAGACCAGCATGGTGTAGAAGATGCCGATCATGCCGGGGGCGATCAGCCAGACGCTGGCGCCGTGCATGTAGGAGATCGCGCCGATCGCCAGGACGAAGGCCGAGACGGCGCCGGTGATCGGCCACGGGCTCGGATCGACCAGATGATAGGGATGTTGCTTCGCGTGCGCCTCAGCCATGGATTCCGTGCTCCCTGATCGTCCCCCGCTGCCTCACGGCAGAAACAGGCGTCAAAGCGAGTTGCCCCCCGATGTCGTCGCCGCGGCGACCGGCGTCGTCTGCTTGGGCGTCGCCGGATAGAAGCTGTACGACAGCGTGATGGTGGTGATGTTTTCGAGGTTGGGGTCGTCGGCATAGGCCGGATCGACGAAGAAACTGACCCCAAGCTCCTTCTTCTCGCCCGGCGCCAGCGTCTGGTCGGTAAAGCAGAAGCAGGCGATCTTGTTGAAATAGGCGCCGGCCTGATCGGGCGCGACATTGAACGAGGCAGTGCCGCTTTCCGTCTTGTCGGTCCGGTTCTCGGCCTGGAAGGAGACCGTGCCGACCTCGCCGAGCTTGACCTGCACCGAGCGCTGCAACGGGCGGAAGCTCCAGCCGAGATTGTTCGAGATGTTGCTGTCGAAGCGAACGGTGACGACGCGGTCGAGAACCTGCTTGGGCGCAGCTAGAGCGCGGCGCGTGGTGCCGCCATAGCCGGTCACCTGACAGAAGATGCGATAGAGCGGCACGGCGGCATAGGACATGCCGACCATGCCGGCGACGAAGACCAGCAGGATCGCGGCGGTAAGGCCGAAACTGGCGCGCCGGCTGGGCTTTGGGTTGGCTCCGCCCGTCATGGTCACATCGGCGGGGTGAGTGCGTTCTGACCGAGGCGGACGATGGTCAGAAGGAAGAACAGGACCACCACGACGCCGAGCGCAATCGCCGTCGCCACCGCGCGGGCGCGGCGCCGTTTCTGTTGCGCTTCGGTCAGGCGCACGCCGTCGTCGCCATCAGCGGTCATCACCGTCATGCTGCTAACCCGGTGAGGCCCTTCTCCGCAAGGATTACGGCGAAGAGCAGGAACAGATAAAGAAGCGAGAAGGTGAACAGCCGCCGGGCGGGAAGCTTGGCGGCGTCGCCCTCAGGCATGCGGTAGACGGCCCAGGCGAGCGCCACGAAGACGGCGCCGAGGCCGCCGGCGATCGCCGCGTAGGTCCACGAGGTGACGCCGGTGAGCGGCGGCAGCAGCGCGGCGACCACGGCAAGGACGACCGCGTAGGCGAGGATGTGGCGCTTGGTCGAGGCTTCGCCTGCGACAACCGGAAGCATCGGCACGCCGGCCTTGGCGTAGTCCTCGCACTTGTAGAGCGACAGCGCCCAGAAATGCGGCGGCGTCCACAGGAAGACGATCAGGAACAGGCTGAGGCTCTCCAGGCTGACCCCGCCGGTCACCGCCGCCCAGCCGACCATCGGCGGCAA
Source organism: uncultured Alphaproteobacteria bacterium (assembly GCA_963730325.1). Classification (GTDB taxonomy): domain Bacteria; phylum Pseudomonadota; class Alphaproteobacteria; order Rhizobiales; family Kaistiaceae; genus CAVSRC01. Next base: position 32,108 of record CAVSRC010000017.1, read on the forward strand.
CGCGCCGGCGGCTCCGCCGATGACGATGTTCTGCGGCGTCGAGCGCTTCAGCCACATCGTATAGACGATGACGTAGAAGGCGATGGTGAAGGCGAGCAGCCCGGCGGCAACGACGTTGGTCGCCAGCCCCAGGAAGACAACCGAGCCGATTGCCAGCGGCAGGCCGAAGGCCAGCGCCTCGCCGCGCGTCAGCCGGCCGGCAGGCACCGGGCGCTTGCATGTGCGGCGCATGACGGCGTCGATATCGGCGTCGTACCACATGTTGAGCGCGCCGGAGGCGCCGGCACCGATGGCGATGGCAAGCAGCGCCTCGAAGCCGATCACCGGATGGAGGCCGACCGGCGCGATGGCCATGCCGACGAAGGCGGTGAACACGACCAGCGACATCACCCGCGGCTTGAGCAGGGCGATGTAGTCGCCAACGCTGCCGCCGAGTGCGAGGTCGGCGGCAACGGTCGTGTTCGCTTCGTGGCTGTCCGAATAGGCCATGTGTGTCCTTTGTCTCTACTGCCGCCGTCTAGCGGATGCGCGGCAGGGTCTCCCATTGGTGGAAGGGCGGCGGCGAGGAGAGCATCCACTCCAGCGTGTTGGCACCCTCGCCCCACGGATTGTCGCCGGCGACGCGCTTCTTCTGGAAGGCTTCCCACATCGTGTAGAGGAAGATCAGCACGCCGATGGCCGCGATGTAGGAGCCGATCGACGAGACGAAGTTCCACCCGGCGAACGCATCCGGATAGTCGGCGTAGCGGCGCGGCATGCCGGCCATGCCGAGGAAGTGCTGCGGGAAGAAGACCAGGTTGACGCCGATGAACGTGACCCAGAAGTGAATGTTGGCGAGCCGCTCGTTGTACATGTAGCCGCTCATCTTCGGGAACCAGTAGTACCAGCCGGCGAAGATGGTGAAGACGGCGCCGAGCGACAGCACGTAGTGGAAGTGGGCGACGACGAAGTAGGTATCCTGCAGCACGTAGTCGAGGCCGGCATTGGCGAGCATCACGCCGGTAACGCCGCCGACGGTGAACAGGAAGATGAAGCCGATCGCCCACAGCATCGGCGTGCGGAACTCGATCGAGCCGCCCCACATGGTGGCGATCCACGAGAACACCTTCACGCCGGTCGGCACCGCGATGACCATGGTGGCGGCGACGAAATAGGCCTGCAGGTCGAGCGACAGGCCGACGGTGTACATGTGGTGCGCCCACACCACGAAACCGATGAAGCCGATGGCGACCATGGCGTAGGCCATGCCCATGTAGCCGAACACCGGCTTCTTGGAGAAGGTCGAGATGATCTGGCTGATCATGCCGAAGCCCGGCAGGATGAGGATGTACACCTCGGGGTGACCGAAGAACCAGAACAGGTGCTGGAAGAGCACCGGGTCGCCGCCCTCCTCGGGCTTGAAGAAGGCGGTGCCGAAGTTGCGGTCGGTCAAGAGCATGGTGATGGCGCCCGCCAGCACCGGCAGGGCGAGCAGCAGCAGGAAGGTGGTCACCAGGATCGACCACACGAACAGAGGCATCTTGTGCAGCGTCATGCCCGGCGCGCGCATGTTGAAGATGGTGGTGATGAAGTTGATGGCGCCGAGGATCGACGAGGCGCCGGCCAGGTGCAGCGCCAGAATGGCGAAGTCCATCGCCGGGCCGGGCTGGCCGCTGGTCGACAGCGGCGGGTAGATCGTCCAGCCACCGCCGACGCCGTGGGCGCCGGGGGCGCTCGGCATGAACAGCGAGATGATGAGCAACAGGAAGGCCGGCGGCAGCAGCCAGAACGAGATGTTGTTCATGCGCGGGAAGGCCATGTCCGGCGCGCCGATCATGATCGGCACGAACCAGTTGCCGAAACCGCCGATCATGGCGGGCATGACCATGAAGAAGATCATGATCAGGCCGTGCGCAGTAACGAAGACGTTGAAGAGCTCGGGATCGCCGAAGATCTGCAGGCCGGGATCCATCAGCTCCATGCGCATCGCCACCGACAGGACGCCGCCGACGATGCCGGCGACGATGGCGAAGATAAGGTACATCGTGCCGATGTCCTTATGGTTGGTGGAATAGAGCCACCGGCGCCATCCGGTCGGATGTGCGTGCGCGTGCGCTTCGCTATGCGCCTGATACCCTGCGCTCGTCGCCATGCCTGTCTCCTTTGATCGAGCCGTCCCTTGGCTGCGGCGGGATGGCCCTAGTCCTCAGCGGCCGCGACCTTGGTCGCGTCCGATTCCTTCACGGCTGCGGCAAGCTGCTTGTTGGCAGCTTCGAGGTCGTTCGCCGCGGTCTTCGCCCATGCGTCGAACTTGTCCTGGCTGACCGCCTCGACCGCAATCGGCATGAAGGCATGGTCGCGGCCGCAAAGCTCCGAGCACTGGCCGTAATAGGTGCCGGGCTTGTCGACCCTGAACCAGGTCTCGTTGAGGCGGCCGGGAACGGCATCGATCTTGATGCCGAACGAGGGCACCGCGAACGAGTGGATGACGTCGGCGCCGATGACCTGCATGCGGACGACGACGCCCACCGGCACGACCATCTTGTTGTCGACGGCAAGCAGCCGCGGCTCGCCGGTCGGGTTGCCGTCGGCGTCGCGCAGCAGCAGCGAATCGAAACTGATGTCGCCGTTGTCGGGATACTCGTAGCTCCAGTACCACTGGCTGCCGGTCGCCTTGATGGTGAGCTGCTTGTCCTTGGCAGGGTCGAAGCCGGCGATGGCGCGGGCGGGATCGTGCTCGGCGAAGAGCAGCGCAAAGGACGGGACCGCGATGCCGACCAGGATGAGAATCGGCACCACCGTCCAGATCACCTCGATCAGCGTGTTGTGCGAGGTCCTCGAGGGGACCGGGTTGGTCTTGGCGTTGAAACGCACCATGACATAGACGAGCAGCGCCAGAACCAGGAGCACGATCAGCGAGACGACGATCAGCAGGCCGTTATTGAAACGGTGGATCATCTCCATGATCGGGGTCACTGCCGGCTGCAGGTTGATTTCCCAGGGCGAGGGATTGGCCAGGGCCGGGCCGCCAAGCGCCGTCAGCCCGCCACCGGCCAGCGCCAGACCCAGCGTTGCCCGCTTCAGTGCCGTTCTCACCGATTCGCTCCTTCCCAATCCGAGTTTCCACTCGGCCCCTTGCCAAGACGGCCCCCCCGGGCCGCCGAAATCCGGCGGTTCCCCGCCGCCGATAAAGGACAACCACCCTGCCCGGCGACACGCCGGCCCGGCATGGTGGTTGGAACTATGCTAAAGAAAAACCATAAGCCGGTCGTTCCCGCAACGGCATTGCGTAGCCTGCCATGCGGCAAATTGCGCCTGTCGCCTTCGATTTGCCGCTATCGGAGGGCCGCATGCGCGCGGGGGACGGCGGCCCGGCGCGATTCCTTCCGGCGGGTATTTGCTGCAAGATCGGCTGGGTCCGCCGGCGATTCGGCGGTTTTTTTGCTTGCCTGCGCTGAGCCAGGCTGATGTATCGACGGCAGGATGTACGAAGAAGAAGACTACGACGCGGAACCGCGAAGAAGCCCGCTCATTCCCATTCTGGCGGTCGTCGCCGGTGTTCTCGCCATCGCCGTCGGCGTGGTGGTGGTCATGTTCGCCATGGGGTTCTTCAACCGCGGGCAGCCCACGGTCGCCACCTCGACCGCGCCGCCCACCGCGGCTGCCGCGCCCGCCGCACCGGACGTCGAGCCGGTAACCCCGGCCTCCCAAACCGAGGTGCCCAAGGCGGTCGTCTCGCCGGCGCCGCCGAATCAGGCCGAGCCGCCGATACGCTCCACCCACGCCGACTGGCAGGTGCGCTGCGACACGCCGCCGGGCGCCCAGAGCGAGCAATGCGTGCTGATGCAGTTCGTCACGGCCGAGGACCGCGAGAATGTCGGCCTGACCGTGATCGTGCTCAAGACGGCCGACAAGAAGTCCCGGATCATGCGCGTACTGGCGCCGCTCGGCGTGCTGCTGCCCTCGGGGCTGGGCCTCAAGGTCGACAATGCCGATCTCGGCCGGGCCGGTTTTGTGCGCTGCCTGCCGAATGGCTGCGTCGCCGAAGTGATTCTCGAGGACAAGCTGCTCACCCAGCTTGAGACCGGCAAGACGGCGACCTTCATCATCTTCCAGACGCCGGAAGAGGGCATCGGCATCCCGATCTCGCTGAACGGCTTCGCCGACGGCTTCAAGGCCCTGCCCTAGCCGATATCGTCCTGGCGTTTGGCGGATGGCGCGTGAGGCCCTATCTCTAGGGTCAGCCTCGCCCCGCCCCTCACCCCCGGACCCTGCCATGACCGACCAGCCGCACAGCATCCTCGACCGCGCCGGACTCGACCGCGAGGCCGCCCGAACGGCGGTTGCCGACGCGCTCCAAGGCGCCGACGACGGCGAGCTCTATCTGGAATTCGCCGAGGCCGAGAGCCTGCTCTTCGACAACGGACGGCTGAAGGCGGCGAGCTTCGACACCAATCAGGGTTTCGGCCTGCGCGCGGTCGCCGGCGAGGCGGCGGGCTTCGCCCATTCCGGCGAAATCTCCGAACCCGCGATCCGGCGGGCGGGCGATGCGGTGCAGGCGGTCAAGGCGGGCCACACGGGCACCTATGCGGAAGCGCCGCGCGGCACCAACCGGGCGCTCTATGGCGACGAGAGCCCGCTCGGCAGCCCGACCTTCGCCGAGAAGGTGAAGCTCTTGGAGACGATCGATGCCTATGCCCGCGACAAGGACCCGCGGGTGCGCCAGGTGACCGCGTCGCTGGCCGGCTCCTATCAGGAGATCGAGATCCTGCGCGCCGACGGCAGTTTCGTGCGCGACGTCAGGCCGATGGTCCGGGTCAACGTCTCGGTGGTGGTCGGCGATGGCGACCGCCAGGAATCCGGCTCGCATGGCATGGGCGGACGCGAGGCCTTCGGCCAGTTCATCGCCACCGACCGCTGGCAGTTCGCCGTGGACGAGGCGCTGCGCCAGGCGCTGGTCAACCTTTCCGCCGTTCCCGCACCCGCCGGCACCTTCGACGTGGTGCTCGGCCCCGGCTGGCCGGGCATCCTCTTGCACGAGGCGGTCGGCCACGGGCTCGAAGGCGACTTCAACCGCAAGGGCGAAAGCGCCTTTGCCGGGCTGATGGGCGAGCGGGTCGCCGCACCCGGCGTCACCGTCGTCGACGACGGCACCATCCTCAACCGGCGCGGCTCGCTCACTGTCGACGACGAGGGCACGCCGACGCAATCGACCACGCTGATCGAGGACGGCATTCTGGTCGGCTACATGCAGGACCGGCAGAACGCCCGCCTGATGGGCATGGCGCCTACCGGCAACGGCCGCCGCCAGTCCTATGCCCATGTGCCCATGCCGCGCATGACCAACACGATCATGCTCGCCGGCAAGGACGATCCGAAAGAGATCCTCGCCTCGGTCAAGGACGGCATCTATGCCGTCTCCTTCGGCGGTGGCCAGGTCGACATCACCTCGGGCAAGTTCGTCTTCTCCTGCACCGAGGCCTATCGCATCGAGAACGGCGTCATCGGCCCGGCGATCAAGGGCGCCATGCTGATCGGCAACGGGCCGGACGCGCTCACCCGCGTCAAGATGATCGGCAACGACATGCAGCTCGACCCGGGCATCGGCACCTGCGGCAAGAACGGCCAGGGCGTACCGGTCGGCGTCGGCCAGCCGACCCTCAGGATCGACCGGATCACCGTCGGCGGCACGGCGGCCTAGCGTCCGGCGTTTCTTCTCTCTTCGTCGTTCCGGCCCCGACCATCTCGGGGGCGCTTCGGCCGCAATCCTGCGGCATGCGCCCTGCATGATTTCATCGAGCCCGGCCTCTGTCGGGAGGATGTCACGCTATTGTGCCGCGTCCATGCGAGAGGATTCCGATGGAAGTCGATGCACACAGCTCCGAACTGGTGAATGCGGTGGCGCTGCTCGGTGCGGCGGTTGTCGCCGTGCCGATCTTCAAGCGCATCGGGCTCGGCGCCATCGTCGGCTATCTGATCGCCGGCATCGCCATCGGCCCGTTCGGGCTGAAACTCTTCCGCGAGCCCGGCCAGATCCTCAGCGTCGCCGAGTTCGGCGTCGTCCTGCTGCTCTTCGTCATCGGGCTGGAACTGAAGCCGTCGCGCCTGTGGACGCTGAGGGCCGACATCTTCGGCCTCGGCGCGGCGCAGGTGATCGTCTGCGGCGCGTTGCTCACCGGCACCGGCGTGCTTGCCGGCCTCACACCCGTGGTCGCCTTCGTGGCCGCCTCCGGCCTGGCGCTCTCCTCCACGGCCATCGTCATGCAGGTCCTCGAGGAGCGCGGCGAGACGACCGAGAGGCACGGTCAGAAAATCTTCTCCGTCCTGCTGTTGCAGGACCTCGCCATCGTTCCCCTGCTGGCGGCGCTGGCGGTGATCGCGCCCTATCGCGTCGATGACGGTCAGTCGCGGCTCGTGCAGGTCGCCATTGCGGCGGGCGCGATCGCCGGCGTCGTCGCCGTCGGGCGCTACCTGCTCAACCCGCTGTTCCGTGTGCTGGCCACGGCCAATGCGCGCGAGATCATGACCGCCGCGGCGCTGCTGGTCGTGCTCGGCGCCGCACTGGCCATGCAGGCCGGCGGCCTGTCGATGGCGATGGGCGCCTTCATCGCCGGCGTGCTTCTGTCGGAATCGAGCTTTCGCCACCAGCTCGAAGCCGATATCGAGCCGTTCCGCGGCCTGTTGCTCGGCCTCTTCTTCCTCGCCGTCGGCATGTCCATCGATCTGTCGTTGATCGCCAGCAACTGGCCCAAGGTGCTGGCGGCGGTGGCGATCTTCACCATCGTGAAAGTCGCCGGCATCTATGGCGTCGCCCGCCTCTTCCGCAACGGCCACGCCAACTCGCTGCGCCTCGCTCTGCTGCTGGCGCAGGGCGGCGAGTTCGCCTTCGTCATGTTCACCACGGCGCACGGGCTCGGCCTCATCGACGCCGGCACCTCGGCGTTCCTGACCGCGGCCGTCATCCTGTCGATGGCGCTCACCCCGCTGGCGCCGATCCTGCTCAAGCGTCTCGTGCCGGAGAAAGCGGATTCGCTCGACGGCATCGAGCTTCCCGACGGGCTCGCCGGCAGCGCGCTGGTCATCGGCTTCGGCCGTTTCGGCCAGGTCGTCTGCCAGGCGCTGCTGGCACGCGGCATCGACGTGACGATCATCGATTCCGATACGGAGATGATCCGCGTTGCCGGCGATTTCGGTTTCAAGATCTATTACGGCGACGGCACCCGCCTCGACGTGCTGCGCGCCGCCGGCGCCGGCAGCGCCAAGATCGTCGCCGTCTGCGTCGACCGGCGCGCCGATGCCGACCGTATCGTCGAGCTGATGAAGACGACCTACCCCATCGCCAAGGTGATGGTGCGCTCCTACGACCGCGGCCACGCGCTCGACCTGATCGCCGCCGGCGCCGACTACCAGATCCGCGAGACCTTCGAATCGGCCATGGCCTTCGGCGAGGTGGCCCTGCTGGCGCTCGGCGTGCCGCCCGGCGAGGCGGCGGACGTGGTCGAGGGTGTGCGCAAGCGCGATGCAGCGCGGCTGGAGCTGCAAATGGTCGACGGCCTTCAGGCCGGCCGCGATCTGATGAAGCACAACGTGCCGACGCCGACGCCGCTGACGCCGCCCAGGCACAAGGGCCGGCCGCTCAGCGAGGAGACGGCGGTGGTCGCCGCAGGCCCGGAGGAGGATGAGCCGGCGGACGGCGAGGGTCAGGGATAGAGCCGCGCGGTCTCCCAGCCGTCGCCCTTGCGGCGATAGCGGATGCGGTTGTGCAGGCGGAAGGGCATGTCCTTCCAGAACTCCCACTCCACCGGCGTCAGCCGGTAGCCCGACCAGTAGGGCGGCCGCGGCACCGCGCCGGCGGGATATTTGGCGGCGTAGGCGGCAACCGCCTTCTCCAGCGCGAAACGCGATTCCAGCGGGCGCGACTGCTGGCTCGCCCAGGCGCCGAGGCGGCTGGTGCGCGGCCGGCTGGCGAAATAGGCGTCGGCCTCGGCGTCGCTGACCACCGAAATCGTGCCGCGCACGCGCACCTGCCGGCGCAGGCTCTTCCAGTGGAAGAGCAGCGCGGCGCGCGGGTTGACGGCAAGTTCCTGGCCCTTGGCGCTGTCGAAGTTCGTATAGAAAACGAAGCCTCCGCATCGTGCGCCTTCAGCAGAACCATGCGCACATTGGGCATGCCCTCGCCGTCCACCGTCGCCAGCGCCAATGCGTTGGGATCGTTCGGTTCGGACGCCTCGGCCTCGCGAAGCCATTCGGCGAATAGCGGATTTGGGTCCGCTGTTGCTTGGAAGTCACTGTTCATTAACGAAATTTTCCGATGCTCGGCCTTTAGCGCCAACGGAGTAAGCGTATGTTTGTGCGCCGGCCTTCATATATTCGAGCGTTGAAGCCGCGCCAAATGGTGCGCGCCTTTCCCGGGGTCGCAGTGGCCATCCTAGCCCTTTCACTGGGCGGGTGCGCCGGTCTTGGCCTGCCCTTCGGCGCTGAATTGGCTTCCACCGACCCGATGACGACCGGAAGCATCAAGCCGACACTGGTCAGCGCCAATGTCGTCGACGGCGTCGATGCCTCCGACTGGGAGGCGATCCGCCGCGAAGTTGCGGACGTTCCCGTCGATTCGGCCGTCGATCGCCTTGCCTGGCGCAACCCGGACACCGGCTCGGCCGGCACCATTTCGGGGCTCAGTGCAGCGCGCGCGCAGAGCGGGCTGGCCTGCCGCACCTTCGCCACCACGGTCAACGATCAGCGCGGCGTGCGCCGCTACCGCGGCGAGACCTGCCGGCGCAGCAACGGCCGCTGGCAGCTCTACGGCATGGTCGCCGACGACGCCCAGCTCTCCTGACCCGCGTCGGAAGCCAAGGCAAACGCTGGCAATTGCTGGCGGAATGACCATATTGACCGTGGCCGGCGATTCCTCCGGCCGACGACCAGTCTGCTGATTCATTCGACCATGCGCGATCCTTATGAGGTGCTCGGCGTCAGCCGGTCGGCCAGCGAAAGCGAAATCAAGTCGGCCTTCCGCAAGCTCGCCAAGAAGCACCACCCAGACCAGAGCAAGGACCCCAAGGCGAAGGAACACTTCGCCGAGGTCAATTCCGCATATGAGATCGTCGGCGACAAGGACAAGCGCCGCCAGTTCGACCGCGGTGAGATCGGCGCCGACGGCAAGCCGCGTTTCCAGGGCTTTGAAGGTTTTTCCCGCGGTGGGCATCCGGGCGGCGGCGGCCGCACGTTCCGCTGGTCGAGCGGCGGTCCCGGCGGGGGCCTCGGCGGCAGCGGCGAGTTCTCGGCCGACGACATCCTCAGCGACATCCTCGGCGGCTTCGGCCGCGGCGGTGGGGGCATGCGCGGTGGCGCGCGCGCGCACGCCCAGCGCGGCCAGGACGTGACCGCCACCGCGGCGGTGACGCTTGAGCAGATCGTCCATGGCGAGAAAGTGCGGGTCGATCTGCCGACCGGGCGCACGGTCGAAATCTCCGTGCCGGTCGGCACGCGTCCCGGCCGGGCGATCCGGCTCAAGGGCCAGGGCCAGCCGGGCGCGCTCGGCGGCCCGACCGGCGACGCGCTGGTCACAATCGAATTCGTGCCGCACCCGCTATTCAAGGTGGAGGGCGACAGCCTGCGCCGCGAAGTTTCCATCACCCTCGACGAAGCGGTGCTCGGCGCCAAGGTGCGCGTGCCGACGCTGGACGGGCCGGTGACGCTCACCGTGCCACCGAAAACGAGCGGCGGGCGGGCGCTGCGCCTCAAGGGCAAGGGTCTGCCGCGTGCCGGCGGCGGGCGCGGCGACCTCTTGGTGATGCTCAAGATCGTCCTGCCGGAAGGCGGCGACGAAGAGCTCGAGGCGCTGATGAAGAAGTGGCGCGAGGCGCGCCGCTATGCCGCCCGCGACGAGGCTTCGGAAACCTAGACGTAGGCCTCACGGTCTAGCCGCGCGGCGCCGCCGCCCGGCGCAGGCGGTCGTTGATCGCCTCACCGAGCCCCTCGTCGGGGATCGGCATCACCGCAATGGCCTCTGCCTGCCGGTCGAGATTCCTGAGTCCGGCGAAGAAGTTGGCGGCGGCCTCTGCCAGATTGCCGGAAGGGCTGAGATTGATCGTGGCGGCCGCGTGCGTCGCGCCGGCCGGCAGGTCGGGACCGAAGGCGAGCAGACCCTCCCCCTCCCGCACCTCCGTGGCATTCATGCGCACGCTTGCCGCCGGCGCATAGTGCGAGGCGAGCATTCCCGGCGCCATTGGCGCATCGCCGGGCGGCGCTGCCGCGCCCAGCGGCCGACCGAGCACGGACTCGATTTCTCCGCGCGCCAATCCACCCGCCCTCAGCAGCACGGGCGCCTCGCCGGCCAGTCCGACGATGGTCGATTCCAGACCGACCGGGGTGGCGCCGGCATCGAGGATGACGCTGACATGATCGCCGAGATCGCCGACGACATGCAGCGCCGTGGTCGGGCTGACATGGCCGGAACGGTTGGCGCTGGGCGCGGCCAGCGGCTGGGTGCTGGCGGCAAGCAGCGCCTGTGCGACGGGATGTGCCGGCACGCGCACGGCCAGCGTGTCGAGGCCGGCGGTCACCATGTCGGCAATGCCGGTATCGGAGCGCAGCGGCAGAACCATCGTCAGCGGCCCCGGCCAGAAGGCCTCGGCGAGCCTTTCGGCATCTGCGCTGAAGCGCACGTGGCGCATGGCGGCGGCGGCCGAAGCGACATGGACGATCAGCGGGTTGAAGCGCGGCCGCCCCTTGGCCAGGTAGATGCGGCCGACGGCCGCCGGATTGGCCGCGTCGGCGGCAAGCCCGTAGACGGTCTCGGTGGGCATCGCCACCAGCTCGCCGCGCTCGATGGCGGCCACGGCCGCGGCGACGCCGGCATCGCTGGCACGATCCATGTCAAAGATACGGGGGCGATTTGCGCTAGTTTGTGCCATCGGTGAGAGTGCCGGCCCGTCCGGGCGAGCCGGGTTCTCGCGCGCAGCAACAAGCCGCGTCAAGCGGCATTGCGGAGGTCACGTTCATGAGCGGCACGACGCCGGTCGCCGAAATCGCCTTTGCGCTCAGGGCCTATGGCGGGCTCGAGCGCCTCGTCGCCAGCGGCGCCTTCCCGGATCTCGACGGCGAGACCGCGGACGCCATCCTCGAGGAGGCGGACCGTTTCGCTGAAGATCAACTGCTGCCGCTCAACCGGCCCGGCGACCTGACGGGCGTCAGCTTCGCCAACGGCGCCGTCACCATGCCGCCCGGCTGGAAGGACGCCTACCGGCGCTGGATCGAGGCCGGCTGGAACGGGCTCGGCAGCCCGACCGAATGGGGCGGACAGGGCCTGCCGATGGTGCTGCACATGGCGCTCCAGGAAATCTGGAATTCGGCCAACGCCGCCTTCGCCGTCGGCCCGATGCTGAACGGCGGCGCCGTCCAGGCCCTCATCGATTTTGCCACAGACGATCTCCAGCAGCGCTATCTGCCCAAGCTCGTCGCCGGCGAGTGGATGGTGACGATGGACCTGACGGAGCCCCAGGCGGGCTCCGACCTCGGCGCCATCAAGACGCGGGCGGAGCGCGCGGCGGACGGCAGCTACCGTCTCTTCGGCCAGAAGATCTTCATCACCTACGGCGATCACGATCTCACCGACAACATCGTCCACCTCGTGCTCGCCCGCCTTGCCGACGCCAAGACGGCAAGCGGCGGCATCTCGATGTTCCTGGTGCCCAAGTGGCTCGACGACGGCAGCCGCAACGATTTCGCGCCGGCCGGCATCGAGCACAAGCTCGGCCTGCATGCTTCGCCGACCTGCACCCTCAACTTCGGCGAAGGTGGCGCCGGGGCGACCGGCTGGCTGATCGGCAGGGAGGGGCGTGGCCTCACCTGCATGTTCACCATGATGAACCACGCCCGCCTCAGCGTCGGCATTCAGGGCGTCGGCGTGGCGTCACGGGCGCTGAGGCTGGCCACCGCCTATGCCGCCAGCCGGCGACAGGGCCGGGCGCCGGGGGCGCCGCACGGCGAGGTGAGCCTGATCGGCGACCACCCCGACATCCAGCGCGAACTCATGCAGATGGCCGCGCTCACCGCCTCGTCACGAGCGATTGCCTATGCCTGCGCGGAGGCGCTCGACATGAGCAGCGTGGCACCGGAGGACGAACGTGCCCGATGGGCGGATCGGGCGAGCCTGCTGACGCCGGTGGCCAAGGCCTTCGCCACCGATGCGGCTGTCACCGTTGCCTCGGCCGGCATCCAGGTGCATGGCGGCGCCGGCTTCATCGAGGAAACCGGTGCGGCGCAGCTCCTGCGCGACGCCCGCGTCTTTTCGATCTATGAGGGCACCAACGGCATCCAGGCGATCGATCTTGCCAGCCGCAAGTTGAAGCTCGGCGGCGGTGCACGGGTGGCGGCGGTCATCGAGGAGATTGCCGAGGCCGCGGCGGCGGTCGGCGCGGCCAACCAGCCGGAATTCGGGCAGCTTGCCGCCCGGCTTGACGAGGCCGGCAAGCATTTCGCCGCCGCCACGGCGTTCCTCGCCAAGGCCGTGGCGCATGGCGACCAGTGGCCGGTGCTGGCGGGCGCTTCACCCTACATGCGGCTATTCGGCCTTGCATTTGGCGGTGCGCTTCTGGCAAAGGGCGCCCTCAGGGTGGACAACGACAATCGCGACCGGGCGATTGCGCTGGCGCGATTCCACGGGGAATCGCTGCTGGGTGAGGCGGCGTCGCTGGCCGCGGCGGTGATCGAGGGGGCGGACGGCCTGCAACAGGCAGCGCACCACTTCGGTCTCGCCCGGCCGTCGTGAGCGCCTTCGTGCGCAGGAGGGGTCAGGAGTGAGCCGATGAGCGATCCAGTCATCAGCGAGGTCGCCGAGGGGGTGCAGACCATTCGCATCGAGCGCATGGACGCGGAAAACCGGCTGTCCGCGGAAATGTGCGAGCGGGTGGCCGATTCGCTCGCCTTCGGCGAAAGTTCCTCGCGCGTGCGCGTCGTGCTGCTCGCCGGCATGCCGGGCATGTTCACCGCCGGCCACGACGCCAACGATCTGCAGGGCTTCCTCACCGCCGGCGGCATGGGCGAAAGCGTCATTCGCCTGCTCAAGACGCTGGCCTCCTTCGACAAGCCGGTGATTGCCGCCGTCGACGGCCCGTCCTTCAGCCTCGGCACGATCCTCCTGCTTCTGTGCGACTACGTCGTGGCCAGCGAATGGTCGATCTTCTCGGCAGCGCAGGCGGATATGGGCATGCCGCCGGAAGGCGCCACCAGCATCCTGGCGCCGGCGCTGATGGGCTATCACCGGGCTTTCGGCCTGCTGGTGATGGGCGACCAGTTCGATGCCCAGCAGGCGATGGCTGCCGGCCTGGTCAACCGGATCGTGCCCGCCGATGCGGTCGAGCGGGAGGGCCGCCAGGCGGCACGGAGCCTCGCCGTCAAGCCGCCGGAGGCGGTGCGCATGCATCGCCGGCTGATGCGCGGCGATCGGCTCAACATCCTCCAGCGCATCGATCTCGAAGCGACCAGTTTTGCCGATCTCTTGCGCTCGCCTGCGGCGCGTGATGCCCTTCAGGCCTATATTGACGCCAGCCGCTGATCCCTACGCCCCGGAGGGGCCTGCTTGTCCACTCTCCTCATTCAGGACCCGGTCTTCGCCAACCACCTCGCACCGGCCGGACACCCCGAGCGGCCGGATCGCATTCTTGCCATCGACAAGGCGCTGGCCGCGCCTGCCTTCGCCGATCTCATCCGTGTCGGCGCGCCGCGCGGCAGCCACGGCCGAGCTGCTCGCCACCGCGCACACGGCGGCCTATGTCGATGAAATCCGCGCCGAAGTTCCCGAGCAAGGCATCGTGGCGGTCGAGGCCGACACCTATCTCTGCCCGCAGAGCTACGACATTGCCGCGCGGGCGGCGGCCGCCGCCTGCCTGGCGACCGACGAGGTGATGAGCGGCCGCGTCGCCAATGCCTTCTGCGCCATCCGTCCGCCGGGCCACCATGCCGAGCCCGACCGGCCGATGGGCTTCTGCCTGTTCAACAACGCGGCCATCGCCGCGCGCCAGGCGCAGCGCAAGCACGGCGCCGAGCGCGTTGCCATCGTCGACTGGGACGTCCATCACGGCAACGGCACCCAGGCGATCGTGTGGGACGATCCGTCGATCCTCTACTGCTCGACCCACCAGATGCCGCTCTATCCGGGCACGGGCGCCGCGTCGGAGACCGGCTGCGGCAATGTCGTCAACGCGCCGCTGGCGGCCCATTCCGGCGGCACCGAGTTCGAAATGGCCTTCGCCGACAAAATCGTGCCGGCGCTCGATGCCTTCGCACCCGACCTCATCATCATCTCCGCCGGCTTCGACGCCCACTGGCGCGACCCGCTGGCCGAGATCAATCTCAACGAGGAAGATTTCGTCCATGCAACGCTCACGCTGATGGAGGCGGCGACACGCCATTGCGGCGGACGCATCGTCAGCTTGCTCGAGGGCGGTTATGATCTTGCCGGGCTTGCCGGATCGGTCGCCATGCATGTGGCGGCATTGATGAAAGCCTGAGGAACGAGGAGACCGGATGGCCGACCAGGACCCCGCGCCCGTCGAGGGCATGACATTCGAGGCGGCGCTCAAGGAGCTTGAGCAGATCGTCAGCCGGCTGGAGCGCGGCGAGGTGCCGCTGGCCGAATCGATCGTCATCTACGAACGCGGCGACGCCCTTCGCAAGCATTGCGACGCCCTGCTCCGCCAGGCCGAGGCGCGGGTGGAGAAGATCAGGGTCGGCGCCGATGGCAAGCCGGCCGGGGCCGAGCCGCTCGACGAGGACGGCCCGGCCTGACCATGCCTATTCGGCCCAGGGCGGCGTGAACGGCGCCTGCCCCTCGTGCATGGCCTGTCCGCCGACGGGAAACACGACGACGGCCTCGAAGGGTGTTTCGCCGGGATTGCCCAACGCGAAATCCGTATCGGCCGGGACGATGGCCGCATCGCCGGCGGCCAGTTCATGAGTGGCGCCGTTCAGATGAACGGTGGCCGCGCCGGACAGGGCCACGAAGATCTCTTCGCGCGTCAGCCGGTGGACCGTCGGTTCGGTGCCGGGGTCGAGGCGGACGCGCCACGCGCAGGTTTCGCGCGCGCCGCGCTTGGGCGAGGCAAGTCCGGTGAAGCGGACGCCGGGGATTTCGAACAGGGGAGCATCGGCGGCATGGATGATGGTCATTTTTCGTGATCTCTGGTGGTTTGCTAGTTCGTCTGGTAACTTGACTATATAGAGCGATGACCAAGGTAGTCAAGCAGCTTGACGATATCCATTTTCCGGAATTGCTGGATCACGTCGGAATCCAGCTCTGGCGGGCGGCCGCCCTGTGGAAATCCGAATTCGACGCCGGGATGATCGCCGCCGGGCACGAGGTCTTCGCCCACGCCCGCTCCGGCCTCATCGCCCATATGGAACGGGGCGGCACGCGGCAGGCCGATCTGGTCGCGCGCAGCGGCCTGACCAAGCAGGCGGTCCAGCAGTTCGTCGACGAACTGGTTGCGGACGGGATAGTCGAGCGCATCCGCGACCCCGAGGACGGGCGCGGGCGGATCGTCGTGTTCACAGCGCGCGGGCGCCGGGTGCTGGCCGATGCAAACGGGATCAAGCGGCGGGTCGAGGAGCGTTTTCGCAGAAAACTCGGGGCGGAGCGCTTCCGTCAGTTGGTCGGGGCGCTCAAGGATCTGGCGTGAACGTTGCGCCGGTCAGGCGAGCGTGCCATTAGTCGAAGAACTCCTTCTTGTCAGGCGGCCCTCTTGAATCCTTCGCCAGCCACCCCCCTCCTCGACCGCGTCAGGACGCCCGCGGACCTTCGCAAACTGCCTGAATCCGACCTCAAGCAGCTGGCCGACGAGTTGCGCCAGGAGACGATTTCAGCGGTGTCGGTCACCGGCGGCCATCTCGGCGCGGGTCTCGGCGTGATCGAGCTGACGGTGGCGCTGCACTACGTCTTCGATACGCCGCGCGACAGGCTGATCTGGGACGTCGGCCATCAGGCCTATCCGCACAAGATTCTCACCGGCCGCCGCGACCGCATCCGCACGCTGCGCCAGCCGGACGGCCTCTCCGGCTTCACCAAGCGCGCCGAGAGCGAATACGACCCCTTCGGCGCCGCCCATTCCTCGACCTCCATCTCCGCCGCGCTCGGCATGGCGGTCGCCCGCGATCTCAAAGGCGGGGCCGAGAACGTCATCGCGGTCATCGGCGACGGCGCCATGTCGGCCGGCATGGCCTATGAGGCGATGAACAATGCCGGCCACCTCAAATCGCGCCTGATCGTCGTCCTCAACGACAACGACATGTCGATCGCGCCGCCGGTGGGCGCGATGTCGGCGCATCTGGCCAAGCTGGTGTCGGGGCCGACCTATCGCGGCCTGCGGCGCCTCGCCAAGCGGCTTGCCGAATACCTGCCGCGCTATTTCCGCGAGCGGGCGCGGCTGGCGGAAGAATTCACCCGCAGCTTCTGGACCGGTGGCACGCTGTTCGAGGAGTTGGGCTTCTACTACATCGGCCCGATCGACGGGCACAATCTCGACCATCTGCTGCCGGTCCTGCGCAACGTCGCGGCGATGCAGAACGGTCCGGTGCTGGTCCATGTGCGCACCAAGAAGGGCAAGGGCTATGCGCCCGCCGAAGTGGCGCCGGACAAATATCACGGGGTCGGCAAGTTCGACGTGATCACCGGGGCGCAGGCCGAGCGGCGCTCCAATGCGCCGGCCTATACCAAGGTCTTCGCCGAGAGCCTCATCAGGGAGGCCGAGAAGGACGACAGTATCGTCGCCGTCACCGCGGCGATGCCGGCCGGCACCGGGCTCGACCTCTTCGGCGCGCGCTTCCCGACACGCACCTTCGACGTCGGCATCGCCGAGCAGCACGCGGTGACCTTCGCCGCCGGGCTGGCGACCCAGGGCTTCAAGCCGTTTGCCGCGATCTACTCGACCTTCCTGCAGCGCGCCTACGACCAGGTGGTCCACGACGTCGCGATCCAGAATCTCCCCGTGCGCTTCGCCATCGATCGCGCCGGCTTCGTCGGCGCCGACGGCCAGACCCATGCCGGCGCCTTCGACACGACCTATCTCGCCTGCCTGCCCGGTTTCGTGGTGATGGCGGCGGCGGACGAGGCCGAACTCGTCCACATGGTGGCGACGGCCGCGGCGATCGACGACCGCCCGTCATCCTTCCGCTATCCGCGCGGCGACGGCGTCGGTGTCGAATTGCCGGAAGTGGGCGTGCCGCTTGAAATCGGTCGCGGGCGTGTGCTGCGCGAGGGCGGCAAGGTGGCGCTGCTCTCCTTCGGCGCGCGCCTGGCCGAGTGCATGAAGGCCGCCGAGGATCTCGATTCCTACGGCCTGCCGGCGACGGTCGCCGATGCGCGCTTCGCCAAGCCGCTCGATACCCAACTCATCGACCGGCTGGTGCGCGAACATGAGGTACTGGTCACCGTCGAGGAGGGCTCGGTCGGTGGGTTCGCTTCCCATGTGCTGGCCTATCTCGAGAAGAGCGGTGCGCTCGAGCGCGGCATCAAGGTGCGTTCGCTGACCATGCCGGACCGTTTCGTCGAACAGGACAAGCCCGAGGCCATGTATGCCGCCGCCGGCCTCGACGCCGATGGCATCGTGGCGGCGGTCTTTGCGGCCCTTGGCCGCCAGACACCGGCGGCGGCGCATCCGCGCCTTGCCTGAACGCAGCACAGGCCGGCCCGGCCTGCGACGAATTTACTAGATCGGAATAGTTCCAAATAGGCGCCGGAGCCCGTACAAGGTTCCGATGTCCCGGCGCTCTCTGCTTGCATTGCTGCGCGGCCCCGACGGCCGGTCGATGGTGCGCGGCCTGGCGCTGATCGTGCTGGTCAATGTGCTGATCGCGGGCCTGCACGGCGGGGCGCTTGCCCGGTCGGCGGCCACCGGCGCGTCGGCGATCTGCACGCTGGCCGGCGCCAACAGCGACCCGGCTCACCCGGCCAACGACCCCGATCGCCGTGCCTGCTGCACGCTCGGCCTGGTCAGCGCCAACGTCGTGCCGCCGTCGCCGCCGGTGCTTGCTCATACGCCGCCGGCCGTCGCACTGCCGGCGTTCGTTCCGCTGGCGGCGAGCGACGCCACGCTCCACCCGCTCGACGGACCGGCCAATCCACGCGGACCGCCGCGCCTCGCCTGATCCCGATCCCTTTCGCCGATCCGATCAACGGCAGCCGCCTTCCGGCCGCCATCCTGTCGAGGACGACCCATGTCTCATCTCTTCAAGCGCGCCGCTGTCGGCGCCATCCTTGCCGCCTTCGCCTTCGCCGCTCCGGCATTCGCCAATGACGTCACCGTCGGCTCGCTGACGCTGAGCAACCTGTGGGCGCGGGCAACGCCGCCCGGGGCGCCGACCGCCGCCGGCTATCTGACCATTACCAACAAGGGCAGCGACGCCGACACGCTTACCGCCGTTGCCACGCCGGCTGCCGCGACCAGTGAACTGCACATCATGGAGGTCAAGGACGGCGTCATGAGCATGCATCCGGTCGAAGGCGGTATCGAAATTCCGGCCGGCGAGACCGTCACCCTTGCTCCCGGCGGCTACCACCTCATGTTCATCACGTTGAAGCACGACCTGAAGCAGGGCGAAGATCTGCCGGTGACGCTCACCTTCGCAAAGGCGGGCACGGTGGAGACCACCCTGCCCGTCATGCCGGTCGGGTCGAAGGGGCCGGGCGCAGGCGCCGCGGAGATGAACGGCGGAGGGATGAACATGGACAAGACCACGGGTGGGGGCAAATGACCGGCATGCGCATCATCCGCATCGTCGTCTGGGTGGCGATCATCGCCCTTGTCGGCACCATCGGCTGGATCGTCGTGCTCAAGCAGCAGGGCGAGGTGCCCGGCATCACCGTCTCGCAGATCGGCGGGCCGTTCACGCTGACCGACCAGAACGGCAATACGGTCACCGAGGCGGCGCTGCAGGGCCATCCCTCGGTGATGTACTTCGGCTACACCTATTGCCCGGACGTCTGCCCGACGACACTGGCCGACCTCACCCAGTGGATGAGCGACCTCGGTGCGCAAGCCGACAAGCTGAAGGTCTATTTCGTCACCGTCGACCCGGAACGCGACACTGAGGAGGCGATGGCCTCCTACATGCAGGCCTTCGACCCGCGCTTCATCGCGTTGACCGGCACCCCGTCTCAAATCGACAAGATCGTCAAGGCGTACCACATCTATGCGCACAAGGTGCCGGGCAAGGACGGCAGCTACACGATGGACCACACCGCGACCGTCTTCCTGCTCGATTCCAAGGCGCAGCTGGTCTCGACCATCGATTACCAGGAGAAGACGGACAAGGCGCTCGCCAAGCTGAAGCGCCTGGCCGGGGCATCGTGACAAACGGGGCGCCGGCGCTATGCTGGCGCCCCATGAGCCTGACGTCGAAACTCGCATTATCGCTTGCCGGCCTCGCCGCGGTCCTCCTCGGCGGATTCCTGTGGCTGCGCTTCGGCAATCTCGTCTATTTCGACGTGATCGCGGCCTCCTTCGCCGGCTGTTTTCTGTAGAGGCGCAGGGCGCATCGTCCATGACCAAACGGCTCGATCTGGCGCTGGTGGAGCGCGGACTGGTGCGCACGCGGGCCCGCGCCCGCGATGCCATCCTGCGCGGCCATGTCAGCGTCAACGGCAAATTGGTGGCGCGTCCCGCCACGACGGTGGAGCCCGACGCGGCCATCGCCCTCGACGATCCGGCGAGCGGCTACGTCTCGCGCGGCAGCCTCAAGATGATCGCGGCACTCGACCGTTTCGGCTATTCGCCGAAGGGGCAGGTGGCGCTCGACATCGGCGCCTCGACCGGCGGCTTCACACAGGTGCTGCTCGAACGCGGCGCGGCCAAGGTCTACGCCATCGACGTCGGCCACGGCCAGCTCGATCCGGAACTGTCGGCGGACGCGCGCGTCGTCTCGCGCGAAGGCGTCAATGCACGCGACCTGACGCCTGACGATATCGGCGAGGCGGCGGCGGCAATCGTCGCCGATGTCAGCTTCATCTCGCTCAGAATAGTCCTGCCGCCGGTGCTGGCGCTTGCCGGTGCCAACGCCTGGGGCGTCTTCCTGGTCAAGCCGCAATTCGAGGTCGGCCGCGATGCGCTGGGCAAGGGCGGCATCGTCCGCGACACCGGGCTCGCCGAACGGACGGCGGCGGACATCGCCACCTGGCTCGAGACCGAAATGGGCTGGCGCGCCGACGGCCTGCTGCTGTCGCCCATCGAAGGCGGCGACGGCAACCGTGAATTCCTGCTGGGCGCCCGTCGTGAGTGAGACGGTGACGATCGCCGAGCTCGGCCATGCCGGCGACGGCATCGCGGAGGTCGGGGGCAACCGCATCTTCGTGCCCTTCACCCTGCCGGGCGAGATCGTCGCCATCGAACGCAAGGGCGCGCGGGCACATCTTGTTGACGTCATCGCGCCGAGCACCGACCGGGTGCGGCCGCCCTGCCGCCATTTCGGCACCTGCGGCGGCTGCGCGCTGCAACACATGGCGGCGGCCGCCTATCGCGACTGGAAGCGGGCGGTCGTGCGGCGCTCCTTCCTGCTCCACCACATCGATGCGGATGTTGAACCTGTCGTTGCCACGACAGCGCGAACGCGCCGCCGCGCGATCTTCTCGGCCGTCCACACCAGGGACCGCCTGATCCTCGGCTTCCACCGCCGCGCTACCCACGAGATCGTCGGGATCGAGGAATGTCCGGTGCTTGCCGGCGACATCGTTGCGGCGCTGCCGCTCATCCGCACGATCGCCGCCCGTGCCATTCGCAAGCGCCGTCAGGCGCGCGTCACGGTTCTCGCCGGCAACGGGCTCGACATCGCCATCGACGGCGGCGGCAGGCCCGACCGCCCGGCGCTGGAGGACCTCGGCCAATTCGCGCGCGAGCGGGCGATCGCCCGTCTGACGGTGGACGGCACCGAAATCTTCGTGAACCGCCGCCCGGAGATCGACGCCGGTGGCGCGGCCCTGTTGCCGCCGTCGGGTGGCTTCGTGCAGGCTTCGGCACAAGCCGAACAGGCCCTGGCCGAGGCGGTCGTCGCCCATGTCGGCGATGCGGCGCCGGTCGCCGACCTGTTTTCGGGGCTCGGCACCTTTGCCCTCAGGCTGGCGCGCCGCGCCGCGGTGACGGCGGTCGAGGGCGACGCGACCCTGCTGGAGGCGCTGGCGCAGGCGACGCGTCAGGCAAGCGGCCTCAAGCCGGTGACGACGCTCCGCCGCGATCTCTTTGCCAACCCGCTTGTCGCCGGCGAACTCGACCGCTTCGGCGCGATCGTCTTCGATCCGCCGGCCGCCGGCGCCAAGGCGCAGAGCCAGGCGATCGCGCAATCGCGCGTCGCCAGGGTGGTCGCCGTGTCGTGCAATCCGGCAACGCTTGGTCGCGACGCGCGCATCCTGATCGACGGCGGCTATCGGCTGACGCGCGTCCTGCCGGTCGATCAGTTTCTGTGGTCGGCGGAAATCGAAGTGGTGGCGACCTTCGAACGCTAGCGATCGATGATGTCGGTGGTCTCGATCTCGATGCCGAAGCCGTCGAGGCCGACATAATGCCGCTCGCGGCTGGCCAGGAGGCGGATCGACTTGACCCCGAGATCGCGCAGGATCTGGGCGCCGAGGCCGACCTCGCGCCATTCCTCGTCGCGTCTCGCGGTCGTCTCCGCCGGGTTGGCGGCGTCGCGCGTGCGCCCGCCTTCGGCGGCGACGCCCACCGACCCCTCGCGCAGATAGACGATGATGCCGCGCCCGCCTCGCGCCAATTGGTGGACGACCCGGTTGAGCACACTGTCCGCCCCGAAGACGTCGTCGATCACCGCTTCGCGGTGGAGTCGCACGGGGATGCCGGTGCCGTCGCCGATGTCGCCGAAAACCAGCGCCAGATGCTGGGTGGCGTCGTATGGCAGGTGATAGGTGAAGGCGTGCGCCGGGCCGGCCTCGGTGGTCACCGGGAATTCGGCGACGCGCTCGACCAGCTTCTCGCTGCGCTGGCGCAAGGCGATGAGATCGGCCACCGACACCAGCTTGAGGCCGTGTTCCGCGGCGAAGCCCGTCACATCGGCGCCACGCTTGACCGTGCCGTCGTCATTGACCAGTTCGGCGAGCACGCCGACCGGCTCGATTCCCGCCAGCCGGCAGAGATCGACCGCCGCCTCGGTATGGCCGGAGCGCATGAGCACGCCGCCGTCGCGGGCGATCAGCGGAAAGACATGGCCGGGGCGAACGAAATCGGCGGCGCCGACATTGGCATTGGCCAGCGCCCGGATGGTGTTGCAGCGCTCCTCCGCCGAGATGCC
This sequence comes from uncultured Alphaproteobacteria bacterium, assembly GCA_963730325.1. GTDB lineage: Bacteria > Pseudomonadota > Alphaproteobacteria > Rhizobiales > Kaistiaceae > CAVSRC01. The sequence continues at coordinate 54,377 of CAVSRC010000017.1, forward strand.
GGTGGTCATGCCGTGGCGGAAATCGACCGAGACGGTGAAGGCGGTGCCAAGCGGCGCATCGTTGTCGGCAACCATCGGCTGCAATTGCAGCCGGCGCGCCATCTCGCGCGGCATGGGAGCGCAGACGATGCCGGTGGTATGGCGCACGATGAAGCCGATCTTCTCGGGCGTGGCGTGGATGGCGGCGACGATCAGGTCGCCCTCGTTCTCGCGGTCGGCGTCGTCGGTGACGACGACGATCTCGCCGCGCTTGAAAGCCGCGATGGCCTCTGCCACCGGATCAGTTTGCATGGTCATGTGATCTGCCTTGGCGCCCCTGCCGGTCAGCCGACCTGGCCGCGATGTCTGAGATAGTGATCGGCAAGCACGATGGCCAGCATCGCCTCGCCGATGGGAACCGCCCTGATGCCGACGCAGGGGTCGTGGCGCCCTTTGGTGGATACGTCGACCTCCTCGCCGGCCTGGTTGACGGTGCGGCGCGGGGTGAGGATCGACGAGGTCGGCTTGACGGCGAAACGAGCGACCACCGGCTGGCCGGTGGAGATGCCGCCGAGGATGCCGCCGGCATGATTGGAGAGGAAGTGCGGCCGGTTGCCCGCGCCGATGCGCATTTCGTCGGCGTTCTCCTCGCCGGTGAGCGCCGCGGCGGCGAAGCCGGCGCCGATCTCGACGCCCTTGACCGCGTTGATCGACATCAGCGCCGAGGCGATGTCCTGATCGAGCTTGGCGTAGATCGGCGCGCCGAGACCGGGCGGAACGCCCTCGGCCACGACCTCGATCACCGCACCGACCGACGAGCCGGCCTTGCGCACGCCGTCGAGATAGTCCGCCCATTTTTCGGCGGCCGAAGCGTCCGGGCAGAAGAACGGGTTGCGCTCCACCTCGGCCCAGTCCCAGCGCGACCGGTCGACCGTGTGCGGACCGATCTGCACCAGCGCGCCGCGCACGGTCACGCCCGGCACCACCTTGCGGGCGATGGCGCCGGCGGCGACGCGGCTCGCCGTCTCGCGCGCCGAGGCGCGCCCCGAGCCGCGCCAGTCGCGGATGCCGTATTTCTCCTGATAGGTGAAATCGGCATGGCCCGGCCGGTACATCTGCTTGATGTCGCCGTAGTCCTTCGAGCGCTGGTCGACATTCTCGATCAGGAGCGAAATCGGGGTACCGGTGGTCAGCGTCTCGCCGCTCGATTCGTCCTCGAACACGCCGGAGAGAATCTTCACCGCGTCCGGCTCGCGGCGCTGGGTGGTGAAGCGCGACTGCCCCGGCCGGCGCCTGTCCATGTGGTGCTGGATCTCGGCCTCGGAGACGGCAATGCGCGGCGGGCAGCCGTCGATCACGGCGCCGATCGCGCTCCCGTGGCTCTCGCCCCAGGTGGTGACCCGGAAAAGGTGGCCGAAGGTGTTGTGCGACATCAGGTTCTTGTCGTTGGGACGCAGCCCGGCGCGGCAATTTCTAGGCGGGCGCGGCCGGGGCGTCAAAGCAAAACGCCGTGGCGAGGCGGCTCTACAGCCAGCTTGCCTCGCCATTCCGCCACAGAAACACGCGGTCGTGGGGGAAATCCTCAACCACCGTCTGGTGTGGGTCGAGGTGGAGCAGGTGGGCGCGCAGGACGCGGCCGACGCCGCCATGGGAGACCACCACCAACGGCCGGTCGACCGTCGCCAGCCAACCGACAACGCGCTCGGACAGCATCTCGTAGCTTTCGCCACCCGGCGGCTGGAAGTCCCATTTGTGGGCCACGCGCTGGGCGATCCAGCCGGGATGCACGCGCTCGATATCGGAATAGGTGAAGCCTTCCCATTCGCCGAAGGTGAGTTCCTTCAGCCGGTCGTCGGTGCGGTAGTCCTTGGGGTCGAGCCCCATCGCGGTGCGCGCGATCTCCATCGTCTCGCGGGCGCGCCAGAGGGGGCTCGCGACGAAATCGTAGCCGAGCGCTTCGGGAAATTCGGCCAGCACGGTCTCGCCGTTGCGTTTGGCCTGAACGCGCCCCCTGGCGTTGATGGGCACGTCGTGCTGGCCCTGCAGGCGGCCTTCGACGTTCCAGTCGGTTTCGCCGTGGCGCAGGAAGACAAGCGTGGGAGTGGCGGACATGAGGTGCGGGGCAAGGGGTAGCCGCGATCGAGGCGACGGCCCGGTGGATCTCTAGACGGAGGCGATGTCCGGGGCGTCCACCGACTTCATGCCGACGACGTGATAGCCGGAATCGACGTGGTGGATTTCGCCGGTCACGGCGCGTGACAGGTCGGAGAGGAGATAGAGGGCGGCGTCGCCGACTTCCTCGGTGGTGACAGTCTTGTGGAGCGGCGCGTTGTATTCGTTCCACTTCAGAATGTAGCGGAAGTCGCCGATGCCGCCGGCGGCGGCGAGGGTCTTGATCGGCCCGGACGAGATGGCGTTGACGCGGATGCCGTCCTTGCCGAGGTCGACGGCGAGGTAGCGCACGCTCGCCTCGAGCGCCGCCTTGGCGACGCCCATGACGTTGTAGTGCGGCATCACCTTCTCGGCGCCGTAATAGGTCAGCGTCAGGATCGAGCCGCCGTTGGTCATCAGCTTGTGCGCACGCTGGGCGATGGCCGTCAGCGAGTAGCAGGAGATGAGCAAGGTGCGCGAGAAATTGTCGGCGGTGGTATCGACGTAACGGCCGGTAAGCTGCTCGCGGTCGGAGAAGGCGATGGCGTGGACGACGAAGTCGAGCTCGCCCCACAGTTCCTTCACGCGATCGAACACCGCGTCGACCGTCGTCATGTCGGTCACGTCGCAATGGCCGACCACCTCGGCGCCGACTTCGGCGGCGAGCGGCTCGACGCGCTTCCTGAGCTGGTCGCCCTGATAGGTCATGGCCAGCTTCGCGCCCGCCTGGTGGCAAGCCCGGGTGATGCCCCATGCGATCGAATGGCGGTTGGCGACGCCCAGGATCAGGCCCCGCTTGCCTGCCATCAATCCTTCCGCACCCGCCATTTTCTCTGTTTCCCGCGATTTGTCCGGCGGCGTTCCTATCGCACAGCCCCCCGGATGCTTCAAGCAAGCCGACCATGCCCTGCCGGAAACCCACGTAGAATAATTCCAGAGGCCGGGTGTTAACGGGGTCCGGGCGTTGGTCATTCCGGCCGCCCAGCGTGAGAAAAGGGAGACTTTCTGGATGAAGCGATTGATTCTGGGCCTGGTTGCGGGCCTCTTCACCGCCTTGGCGGTGGCCGGCACGGCCAATGCCATGGAACCCGCCAAGTTCGCGGACAGCTCGCTCGGCAAGATCCTCGTCGATCCCGCCGGCATGACCCTCTACATCTTCGACAAGGACGGCGTCGGCGCGACGATGTCGACCTGCACCGGAAAGTGCATCGTCAACTGGCCGCCTTTCCTGGCCCCTGACGGCGCCATGGCAGAGGGCGACTGGACCATCGTCGATGTCACCGACAAGGACGGCAACGCCGCCAAGATGTGGGCCTATGACGGCAAGCCGCTCTACTACTGGATCAAGGACAAGAAGCCCGGCGACGTTACCGGCGACGGCGTCGGCAGTGTCTGGCACGTGGTGAAGGAAGCCATGTAGCCTTCCTCACCCGGTCGGCGGCGCAGCCCCCCGCGCCGCCGGCCCTCGGCCCTGCGCCTCGTGCGGGGCCTGTTCGCAGCGGCGCGACTTGCCTAGACTGCCGCCTGCCATGAATGCCCCCAGCCAGCCGCTGCTCGACCGCTTCGCCGCAATCGTCGGGCCCACCCATGCGCTCCGCGATCCTCAGGCGATCGCCCCCTATCTCAGCGAGCCGCGCGAGAAGTTTCATGGGGCGACCGCGATGGTGCTCCGTCCGGGGAGCGTCGCCGAGGTCTCGGCCATCCTGAAACTCGCCAACGAGACGCTGACGCCGATCGTGCCGCAGGGCGGCAATACGGGGCTGGTCGGCGGCCAGATTCCGTCGGAGGCGGGCGATCAGATCCTGCTGTCGCTGACGCGGCTGAACCGCATCCGGTCGGTCGACCCGGACAGCAACACGCTGATCGCCGAGGCCGGCGTGACGCTTGACGAGGCGCGCGCCGCAGCGGACGCGGCCGACCGCCTGTTTCCGCTCAAGCTTGCCTCGGGCGGCTCCTGCGACATCGGCGGCACGGTGTCGACCAATGCCGGCGGCACCGAAGTGCTGGCCTATGGCAACATGCGCGAGCTGGTGCTCGGCGTTGAAGCGGTGCTGCCCAACGGCGATGTGTGGGACGGCCTGAGGACGCTGCGCAAGGACAATACCGGCTACGACCTCAAGCACCTGTTCATCGGCGCGGAAGGCACGCTCGGCGTCGTCACCGCCGCGGTGCTGGCGCTTTCGCCGAAGCCGCGCGGCATGGCCGTCGCCTTCATCGGCCTGAAGGACCCGGCGACCGCGCTCAAGCTCTTCCACCTCGCGCGCGAGCGCGCCGGCAAGAGCCTCACCGCCTTCGAGCTGATCCCGCGGATCGGGCTCGAATTCGCGGTCCGCCATGGATCGGGCATGCGCGATCCGCTCGCCGAAGCGCATCCCTGGTACGTGCTCTACGAATATTCCTCCGCCCGCTCCCAGGAAGAGGCCGATGCCGCGGCGGAAGCGATCTTCGCCGCCGGCTTCGCGGCGGACCTGGTGGACGACGGTGCGCTGGCGCAATCGCTGGAGCAGGCGGCGGCCTTCTGGCATCTGCGCGAGACCATGTCGGAGGTGCAGAAGCTCGAGGGCGGCTCGATCAAGCACGATGTCGCGGTGCCGCTCAAGCACGTGCCGGAACTCATCGAACGGGCGTCCGCCGCGGTGGCCGAGATGATCCCGGGCGTGCGCCCCTGCCCGTTCGGCCATATGGGCGACGGCAACATCCACCTCAATTTCAGCCAGCCGGTCGCCATGGACAAGGCGGCGTTCCTCGCTCGCTGGGAAGAGGTCAACGCACGCGTCCACGGCATCGTCGGCGAGCTCGGCGGCACGATTTCGGCCGAGCACGGCATCGGCGTGCTCAAGCGCGACATGCTGAGAGAGGTCAAGAGCCCGCTCGAAATCGCGCTGATGCGCCGGGTCAAGCAGGCCTTCGATCCCAACGGCATCCTCAATCCCGGCAAGGTTCTGTGAGCCCAGGGCCTTCTCGGTGACACACTGCTAACCCTCTCGAAAATCACTCAAATTTAACCCAACCGGTTAAGCCGACGCCAAGCCTGCTGTGGCATGGTGCTCTCCAACAAGCGAGGACCCGAAAAAACCGGGCCCGCTTCGGGAGCGTTAAGAGGCGTCAAAGTGGCCGGCGAAGCGACCGCCGGGTCGAGCCGGGTGTTCCGGCTCGACCCGCACACCTTGCCCGTGCAGGGTTCCGCCCGAAACGGCGGGACGGCAGGCACGGCATTCACCCTCGACCGCGAGTGGGCGATCGTGCACCGGCAGCATCATGCCGGCGCGCCGCTGACGGTGCCGCTGACGAGCTATCGCGGCGTGTCGGTGCGCATGGAGCCGGTCGGTACGGTGGGCCAGGTGCGCGTCTTCGTCGAGCTGCTGCACAAGGACCCCACCCTCACTTTGCCGCTCATCGTCGGCGACGAGCCGGAGGATGTGGCGGCCGACTGGCAGGCATGGGGGCGGGCGCTCAACCTGCCGCTGCTGGTCGTCGGCCAGGACGGATCGGTGAGCGAACCGCTCGACGATCTCGTCGGCATCATGGCCGGCCCGCCGCGTCCGCGCCGGCGTCATTCCTTCTTCGCCGGAAGGCGACCGCGCTTCCTCACCCGGCGCAAGACCGGCCATTCGCGCCCGACCGAGCAGCTCGCCGGCCGCGAGATCATCGCCAGGAACTAACCGCCCCCTATCGATGCGTGATGCGACGCGCTAGCTTTGGGCGTGGCCAGGATCATCTACACGCTGCACGCGGAACGGATGCTTGCCGAGCGCGAAGTAGAGCGCAGCTGGGTGCAAAGGACCGTTGAGAATCCGGAGTTTACCGAGCCTGATACGGTCTATTCGGAAGCCGTACGGGCTTTCCGCTCCATACCGGAAAATGGTGGCCGTGTGCTCCGCGTGGTATATGTGCGGGACGGCGAGGACATGCGCATTATCACGACGTTCTTCGACCGGAGCAGGCGAAAATGAAGACGCTCTACGATTCCGAGGCAGACGCGCTCTACGTCCGTTTTGCGGCGGCGAAGGTCGTCGAATCGGAGGAAGTTTCACCCGGCGTGATGCTCGATTTCGACGCCGAGGGCCGCATCGTCGGCGTCGAGGTGCTCGACGCCCGCCGCCATCTGGCTGCCGGCACGGAATTTCCGAGCGCGGCGGAATAGAGACGGCTCAACCGCCCCAATTGCGCACGATCGTATCCGCCACCAGCCCGGCAAAGACGATCCAGCCATAATCGCGGTTGGAGCGGAACAGCATCAGACAATTGTCGGGGTCGTCGGTGGCGATCACCTTGACCTGCCAACCGAGATGGACGGCGCCCGCCGCCAGACCGAGATAAGCGAGCGGTCCGACGCCGGCGAACCAGAAGGCCGCGGCGAAAAGCACGGTTGCGACGCCATAGAACAGGATGAGCAGCGGGCGGGTGTTGGCGCCGAAGAGGCGCGCGGTCGAGCGCACGCCGATGAGGGCGTCGTCCTCCTTGTCCTGGTGCGCATAGATGGTGTCATAGCCGATCGTCCAGGCGATGCCGCCGAGATAGAGCAGCACCGGCGCGAACGAGAGACGGCCGAAGATCGCCGCCCAGCCCATCAGCGCGCCCCAGGAGAAGGCGATGCCGAGCCCGACCTGCGGCCACCAGGTGATGCGCTTCATGAAGGGATAGACGGCGACCGTCGCCAGCGAAGCGATGCCGACGACGACGGCAAAGCGGTTGAACTGGAGAAGCACGGCGAGGCCGACCAGTGCCTGGAGGACGAGGAAGGCCGCGGCATGGCGCACGCTCACCTGGCCGCTCGGGATGGGGCGCGAGCGCGTGCGCGCCACCTGCGCGTCGAGATCGCGGTCGACGATGTCGTTATAGGTGCAACCGGCTCCGCGCATGACGACCGCGCCGATCAGGAACAACGCCAGATGCCAGAGATTGGGGAAGCGCCAGCCGGCGGCGTCGGTGGCCAGCGCCGACGACCACCAGCACGGCCACATCAAGAGCCACCAGCCGATCGGCCGCTCCAGCCGGGCGAGGCGGGCATAGGGCCGCACAGCCGCCGGCAGGATGCGGTCGGCCCAGTGGCCGCGCACGGCATCGGCAACCATGTGCTTGTCGGCGCTCATGGGAAACGGTCATAGGGCCTCCGGCCGGCGCCGTGAAGCGGCCTGGTTGGACTTTCGGCACGCCGATTGCTAATCGGGCCACGGGTGGAAACGGGGCAAGGGGCGCTCATCCCCATGAAGGTGCTGCTGATCGGCTCGGGCGGGCGCGAACACGCGCTGGCGTGGAAACTCGCCCAATCGCCGCGGCTCACCCGGCTCTACGCGGCGCCGGGCAATCCCGGCATCGCCGAGGTTGCCGAACGCGTTGCGCTCAACCCTGCCGACCATGACGCGATCGTCGCCTTCTGCCGCAACGAGCGAATCGATCTGGTTGTCGTCGGCCCGGAAGCGCCGCTGGTCGCCGGCATCGTCGATGCGCTGGCAGCGGCCGGAATCAAGGCGTTCGGCCCCAGCCAGGCGGCGGCGCGCCTGGAAGGCTCGAAGAGCTTCACCAAGACGATATGCGCAGAAGCGAATATCCCGACCGCCGCCTGGCGCCAATTCGGCGATGCCGAAGCGGCCGCCGCCTATGTGCGTGAGCGCGGCGCACCGATCGTGGTCAAGGCGGACGGGCTTGCCGCCGGCAAGGGCGTGACCGTGGCGGCGACGTGTCGACGAGGCGCTGGCCGCGATTGCCGCTTGTTTCACCGCGCCCGGCGCGGAAGTGGTCATCGAGGAGTGTCTCGCGGGCGAGGAAGCGAGCTTCTTCGTGTTGTCCGACGGCACCACGGCCCTGCCCTTCGGCACGGCGCAGGACCACAAGCGCGTCGGCGACGGCGATACCGGCCCCAATACCGGCGGCATGGGCGCCTATTCGCCAGCGCCGGTGATGGACGAGGCGATGGTCGCGCGTGTCATGGACGAGATCGTGCAACCGACGCTTGGCGTGATGGCGGAGCGCGGCACGCCCTTTCGCGGCGTCCTCTTCGTCGGCCTGATGCTGACCGCCGACGGGCCCAAGCTGATCGAATACAATGTCCGCTTCGGCGACCCCGAATGCCAGACGCTGATGCCGCGCTTCGACGGCGACCTGCTCGACCTGATGCTGGCGACGGCCGAGGGACGGCTGGCCGGGGCGCGGCCGGCCTGGCGCGACGACGCGGCGCTGTGCGTGGTGATGGCCGCACGCGGCTATCCCGGCGCCTATGAAAAAGGCGCGAGGATCGGTGGCATCGACGCGGCCCAGGCGCTAGAAGGCGTCAAGGTCTTCCATGCCGGCACGGCCATGAAGGACGGACTGCTCGTCGCCGCCGGCGGCCGCGTGCTCGGCGTCACTGCACTCGGCGCCTCCATCGCCGAGGCCCAGAAACGCGCTTATGCGGCAGTTGCCGCCATCGACTGGCCGGGCGGCTTCTGCCGCACGGACATCGGCTGGCGGGCAGTCAGCGAATAGGATCCCCATGACATCTCCCATCACGCCCTTCCTTGCCAATACCCGCGTCGCCTACTTCACCATGGAGATGGGGATCCGCTACGAGATCCATACCTATTCCGGCGGGCTCGGGGTGCTGGCGGGCGATATCGCGCGTTCCGCCGCCGACCTCGCCATGCCGATGGTCTTCGTGTTGCTCATCAGCCGCGCCGGCTATTTCCGCCAGACCATCAACCACGACCTGTGGCAGACCGAGCAGCCGAGCTGGTGGTCGCCGAACGACTGGTGCACGCCGCTGGAGACGACGGCGACCGTCGAGATCGAGGGACGGCCGGTGGTGATCCGCCCGTGGCTCTACGTGCAGACCGGCGTGACCGGGCATCAGGTCCCGATTCTGCTGCTCGACACCGACCTCGAACAGAACAGTGCGCTCGACCGCATGCTCACCCATCACCTCTATGGCGGCGACGCGTCCTACCGCCTCAAGCAGGAGATCATTCTGGGCATCGGCGGGGCGCGGGTGCTGAGGGAACTCGGCTTCACCATCGACAAGTGGCACATGAACGAGGGCCACGCGGCGCTGCTCACGCTCGATCGTCTCGCCGAAGCGCGAGCCGCGGGCGGCAAGGACGCCCTGGCTCAGGCGCGCAAGCAGTGCGTGTTCACCACGCACACGCCGGTGCCGGCCGGACAGGACCGCTTCCCCTACGATCTCTTTGCCGGGACCGCGCCCGAACTGGTTCCACTCGACACGGTCAAGGAGATGGCCGGTCCCGACGAACTCAACATGACGCGGCTGGCGCTCAATCTCTCCGGCTATTCCAACGCCGTTGCCAAGCGCCATGCGGAAACCTCGCGGCAGATGTTCCCCGGTCACGAGATCCATGCCGTCACCAACGGCGTTCACACGCCGACCTGGGCGCACAAGGAGATGGCGGCGCTGTTCGATGCCCATGTGCCCGACTGGCGGCTGGACCCGAAGGCGCTGGCGGGTGTCGTATCGGTGCCGGACGAGGCCATCTGGACGGCCCACCGCAAGGTCAAGGCGCAACTGATCGAGCTGGTCTTCGGGCGCACAGGCGTCGTGCTCGACCTCGACAAACCGATTCTCGGCTATGCGCGGCGCATGACGGCCTACAAGCGTCCGCTGCTGCTGCTCAGCGATATCCAGCGCCTGGCCGCGATCGCCGAGCACTGGCCGCTTCAGATCGTCATTTCCGGCAAGGCCCATCCCCGCGACGGCGGCGGCCACGAGGCCATCCACCGCATCCTGGAGATTGCCGGCGAACTGGCCGGCCGCGTGCGCATCGTCTTCGTGCCGGCCTACAACATGAACGTGGCCGGGACGATCGTCGCCGGCGTCGACGTGTGGACGAACACGCCGACACCGCCGATGGAGGCGTCCGGCACCAGCGGCATGAAGGCGGCGCTCAACGGCGTGCCCAATTTCAGCGTGCTCGACGGCTGGTGGGTGGAAGGCTGCCAGGAAGGCGTCAACGGCTGGGCGATCGGGGAGGACGGCGGCGACAGCTCCGACGGCGCCCATGCGGGCGCCTTCTACGCCAAGCTCGACGGCACCGTGCTGCCGCTGTTCCATGGCAACCGCAGCGGCTGGTGCTCGGTAATGAAACAGGCGATCGCCACCTCCGCCTGGCCGTTCAGCGGCACCCGCATGGTCGGCCAGTATGCCGAGGAGGCCTATGGCTTCACGGCGAGCAGCGTCGCGGCACCGCCGGTCGGGGCCTGAGGAGCGGCGGGAGAATCGGCCCCACGCCGGCCTTTCCCCGACGCCCCGAATCCGCCAGACTCGGGACCATGCCCATCCGCCGTCTCAGCGAAGACATGGTCAACCGCATTGCCGCCGGTGAGGTGGTCGAGCGGCCGGCAAGCGTGGTCAAGGAACTGGTCGAAAACGCGCTCGACGCCGGCGCTTCCCGCATCGAGGTGGTGACGGCGGCCGGCGGCGTGGCGCTGATCCGGGTCAGTGACGACGGCGGCGGCATCGCCCGCGACGAGCTCACGCTCGCCGTCGAGCGCCACTGCACCTCGAAACTCGATCAAGGCCTCGATCACATTGCCAGCCTCGGCTTCCGCGGCGAGGCGCTGGCGGCGATCGGCGCGGCGGCGCGGCTCCGCGTCACTTCGCGCAAGGCGGGGGCTGACGAAGCCTGGGAGGTCTCGGTCGAAGGCGGCGCGGCGCGGCCGTTGAAGCCGGCGGCGCTCTCCAGGGGTACCGAGGTCGAGGTGCGCGACCTCTTCTTCGCCACGCCGGCGCGGCTCAAATTCCTGAAATCCGAGCGAGCCGAGGCCAGCGCCATTACCGACGTGGTCAAGCGCCTGGCGCTTGCCCATCCGGCGGTGCGCTTCACCCTTGCCGGCAGTGACCGCAGCGAGACCGATTATCCGGCCGCGCCCGGCGATGACGGGCTGGCGGCGCGCATCGCCGCGGTGCTCGGCCCCGATTTCCGTGCCAATGCGCTGGCGATCGACGCATCGCGAGAAGGCGTGCGGTTGACCGGCTATGCCGGCCTGCCGACCTTCAGCCGCGGCAACGGCCTGGCGCAGTATTTCTTCGTCAACGGGCGGCCGGTGCGCGACCGCCAGCTCCTCGGTGCGCTCCGCGCCGCCTATGTCGACGTGATGAAGCGCGAGCGCCATCCGGTCGCCGTGCTCAACATCGCGCTCGATCCGGCGCTGGTCGACGTCAACGTCCACCCGACCAAGGCCGAGGTGCGCTTCCGCGATTCCGGACTGGTGCGCGGCCTCATCATCGGATCCTTGCGCGAGGCGCTGGGCAAGACGGCGCTGCGCTCCTCCAGCGAAGCGGCCGGCGCCACCATCGCCGCCTTCCGCCCGGGCGGTAGCGCAAGACCGCAGCGGCCGGTGACGCCCTCCTGGCGCCCGGCGCCGACCGCCGGCAATGCGGCGCTGGCGCCCGGCTTCGCCGAGACGGCACAGGCGGCCTTCGCGGTCGTCGAGCCTTCGGCCGAGGCCCATGTCGCCGAGCCCGACCCGGCACTCACCGCCCGTCCGCTCGGTGCGGCACGGGCGCAGATCCACGAGACCTATATCGTCGCCCAGACCGAGGACGGTCTCGTCATCGTCGATCAGCATGCGGCGCACGAACGGCTGGTCTATGAGCGCATCAAGCAGGCGCTGGCGACACACGGTGTGCCCAGCCAGATCCTGCTCATCCCCGAAGTCGTCGACCTGCCGGCGGACGACGTCGACCGGCTCGCGGCGCGCGCCGCGGAGCTGGCGGAGCTCGGCCTTGTCATCGACCGCTTCGGCGCCGGCGCCGTCATCGTGCGCGAAACGCCGGCGCTGCTCGGCACCGTCGATGCCCCGGGACTCATCCGCGACCTTGCCGACGAGATCGCCGAATGGGAGCGCACTGCCGGCCTCAAGGACAAGCTCGACCGGGTCGCCTCGACCATGGCCTGCCACGGCTCGGTGCGTGCCGGCCGCAGGCTGAAGCCGGCGGAGATGGACGCGCTCCTGCGCGAGATGGAGGCGACGCCCAATTCCGGCACCTGCAACCACGGACGGCCAACCTTCATCGAACTGAAGCTCGCCGATATCGAGAAGCTGTTCGGGCGGCGCTGAAGCCGCCCCGAAATTGGCCGGATTCCGGTACAATCTGGCATTGGTTGAGGCCGAATCACACTAGGAGGTCTGTCCTGAGACGGCTCATCGTCGCCATCGTGATCCTGGTCGTGCTGATCGTCGGCGCGGCCCTGATCGTGCCCTTGTTCATCCCCACCGACACGGTGCGGGCCGAGTTGATCACGCGCATCGAGCAGGCGACCGGGCGGCAGGCGCGCATCGACGGGCCGATCTCGATCAGTCTCATCCCCACCGTGCACGTCTCGGCCGGCGGCATCGGCCTTGCCGGCGTCACCGGCAACAGCGAGGCGCTCAAGGTCGATTCCGTCTCCTTCGGCGTTGGCCTGCTGCCGCTTCTCTCCGGCCGGGTGGCGATCAACTCGGTCACCATCGTCAGGCCCGAGATCGTCTATGCGATCGACCAGAACGGCAACAGCAACTGGCAGGCCGCGGCAACGGCACCAGCGGCCGACGACACGGCGGCGGCGGCGCAACCGAAATCGATGGAGGACCTGATCACCTCCTCGGAAGCCTCGCAGCAACAGCAGCAGGCGGCGACCGAGGAGATGCTGGCCACGCTCGACCGTATCGGCATCGACAAGCTCACCATCAGCGACGGCACGCTTGTCTATCGCGACCGGCGCAGCGGTACCGAGCAGACGCTGAGCGCGATGAACCTGACACTGTCCGCGCCGGACCTTGCCAGCGGTGCTTCGCTCGATGGGTCGTTCGCCTGGGACGGCAGGCAAGAGAAGATCGCGCTCACGGTCGGCGCCCGCCCGGACCCGGCCAGGCTCGCGGCCCTTCCCGTCGACCTCACCCTGTCGGACGACCTCGTCACCATCGCAGCCAAGGGCACGGCACTCGACGGCGACACCCTGTTCAACGGGACCGTCGCGGCCAATGGCGGCTCGCTCGCCGGCCTCGCCGGCCGCTTCGGCGCGGCGCTGCCGGCAGCGCCAGCCTATGGCGCGTTCGGCCTCTCGGCGGCGCTCGCCGCGACGGCCGAGCGGGTCACCGTCAACCCATTCGCGGTCACGCTCGGCGAGAGCCGGTTCGACGGACAGGCGGTGATCGCGCTCAACGGTCAGCGGCCGGGCATCGGGCTCCGGCTCACCGCGGGGTCCATCGACGCCGACGCCTTCGTGGCGCCGGCATCGGCCGGCGCAGGCGATGGCGGTGGCGCCGGTGAGGCGGCGGAGAAACCCATCGACCTCTCGGCGCTTGCCGCCGTCGATGCCAATGTCGCCATCGCGGCACAGGCGGTGAAGGTCGGCTCGGTGGCGCTTGAGGATCTCGGCATCGACGCCAAGCTGGTCGGCGGCACATTGCAGGCGACCATCAGCAAGGTCACCGTCAATGGTGCGCCCGGCTCGGGCACCGTCACCGTTGCCGCCAAGGGCGGGACGCCGGCGATCTCCGGCGCGATCAAGATGAGCGGCCTCGACGTTGCCGGCGTCCTGGCGCTGGCGCAAGTGTCGGCGCCGGTCACCGGCAGCGCCGGTGTCGATGTCGCCTTCAAGACGAGCGGCGCCACGACGTCGGCTCTGGCGGAGAATCTCGACGCCAGCGGCACGCTGTCGCTCGCCAAGGGCAAGGTGACCGGGCTCAACCTGGCGGACTCGGTCGGCGGCGACAAGACGGCCAACGAGATCGACGACATCGACGTCACCGCCGCGTTCAAATCGCTGACCTCGCCGATCTCGGCCAAGGGCGCGCTCACCTGGCGCAAGGTGCGCTTCGACGTATCGGCCAATGCCGACGTGCGCGCGCTGCTTGCCGGCAAGACGACGAAGGTGGCGCTGAAGGCGCAGTCGAAGACCGTCGATCTCGGCTTCGACGGCGAGGCCGGCATGAGCGGCCTCGGCACGGGCGAGGTGAGCCTCGCGACGCCGTCGCTGCGCAATCTGCTCGCCTGGATCGGCCGGCCGATCGGCTCGGGCGGCGGCTTGCAGAATTTCTCCATCAAGGGCGCGGTGGCGCTCGGCAAGGATACCTTCACCTTCGACCGTGCCGCCTTCACCCTCGACAAGTCGAGCGGGCTCGGCACCGGCAAGGTGACCTTCGGCAAGCGGCCGTCGGTGAGCGCCGGCCTGTCCATGAAGGTGCTCGACGTGACGCCCTATATCGCCGCCTCCGGTGCCACCGGCAGCGGTGCAGGCGGCAATGGTGGTGGCGGCGGCGGCTGGAGCACGCAGCCGATCGCCTTTGACGGCCTCAAGGCGGCCGATGCCAACCTCAACCTCAAGGCCGAGCAGATCATCGCCAACAAGATCAAGGTCGGCGCGACGGCGATGACCGTGACGCTTGCCGGCGGCAAGCTGACGGCCGACCTCACCGACATGAGCCTCTATCAGGGCAAGGGCAGCGGCGCCTTCACCGTTGACGGCGCCGCTGCGACGCCGGCGGTGGCCGCCTCGTTCCAGCTCTCCGGGCTCTCCGCCCTGCCCTTCCTCACCGATGCCATCGGCTTCGACAGGATCGAGGGCACCGGCGCCTTTTCCTTCGACCTCAATGCCAGCGGCAACAGCCAGTCGGCCCTCATGCGCGCCCTCAAGGGCAAGGGCGCCATGGAGTTCCGCGACGGCGCCATCCGCGGCTTCAATCTCGCTTCGCTCAAGGGGCTGTCGCTCGGCAGCGTCCTCGGCGGGCAGCTCGGCACCGCCGACCGCACGGATTTCAGTCAGCTGGCCGGCAGCTACACCATCGCCGGTGGCGTCCTCACCAATAACGACCTTGTGCTCGTCGGTCCGCTCATCCGCGCCAGCGGCGCCGGCACCGTCGATATCGGCGGGCGCACCATCGCCTACCGGCTGGAGCCGAACATCGTCGGCACGCTGCAGGGACAGGGCGGCAGCGCCGACGCGAAAGGGCTTACGCTGCCCTTCCGCATCGAGGGCTCGTGGGACAATCCCCGCTTCGTCCCCGAATTCGGCGACATCCTGTCCAACCCGACCCAGGCGGTGGACCAGCTCAAGAACGTCGGCGGCGGTCTGCTGAACTCGATCTTCGGCGGCGGCGGCAAGAACGGCGGCGCCGCGGCGCCGGCCGCGGAAACCCCTGCCGGGCAGCAGCCGGTGGCGCCGGCAGAACCGCAGCAACCGGCCGGCCCACAGCAGGATACGGCGACACCCGCCGCCGTTGCGCCGCAGCCGATCACGCCCCAGGCCGGTCAGCCGACGGCGCCGGCCGACAGTCAACAGCAGGACGGCGCCGCTGCCGCCGGGGACCAGCAGAATGCGGCGCCGGCGGACCCGCAACCGGGTGCCGGCACCGACCAGCCACAGGGCGGCGATGCCTCCGATCCGCTGCAATTGCTGATCCCCCAGCTCCAGCCGCAGACGGACCAGTAGACGGAGCGCACCAAGCGCTTATGTTAAAGGGGGCGCTCGCCGGTGGGCGCACTGGAAGGCATTGGCAAGCATGATGAATCGTATGGAACGACCGGGACGCGGGGGCGAAGCGCGGCTGCGCTATCTCGACGGCGACTATCAGGTGGTTGTCCCCGGCAGCTTCGTGCGCTGCGCCGTGACCGGCCTCGAAATCCCCCTCGACGAGGTGAGATACTGGAGCGTGCCGCGCCAGGAGGCCTATGTCGACGCCAGTGCCGCGCTGAAGCGCCTCCAGGAGACCGGGCGCATCTAGTCCGGCGCGGTGATATGTCCCTTATGTCCGCGCATTCCTTGATGACCTTCCTCACTCTCGTTGCTAATCTCGGCACATCATGCGCGAATAACGGACCCGGCCCGCTCGTCAATGGCGACGCGGAGCCGCGGCAAAGATCAACACCGCCGCGAAAAGCCAGATAATCGGCCGTGGTCTGATCGGCATCATCAACCGCATGTTCGAGGAGAGCTTCGCTTGATGCGCAGCATGGCAAACGACGCCGAATTGACATCGCTTCGTGACCTGTCGGCGGAGATCGGTCGCGATCCGTTGCTGACCCAGGCCGCCGGCGGCAATACGTCACTGAAGCGCGATGGAACCCTGTGGATCAAGGCGTCCGGTACCTGGCTCGCCGATGCGGCAGAGAAGGACATCATGGTTCCGGTTCACCTCGAAGCGCTGCTCGCGGCGATTGCCGCGGGCGACGTGCGGGCGGAAAAGGCCATCGACTTCGTTGACACCGAGAAGAGCCAGAACGGGCTGCGCCCTTCGGTGGAAACGCCGGTCCATGGGGTCATGCCGCAGGCGGCGGTCGTCCACGTCCATGGCGTGGCGACGATCGCCATGGCGATCCGCAAGGACGCCGAAAGCGAGCTTGCCCGGCGGCTGAAAAAAGTGCCCGCGGCGAAATGGGCCTTCGTTCCGTATGTCCATCCCGGCCTGCCGCTGTCCCATGCCATGGCCGCGCTGCCTGAGGGCACCAACACGGTCGTACTCGGCAACCACGGCCTCGTGGTCGCCGCCGATACGGTGGCGGCGGCGGGGCAGCTGCTCAGCGAGGTCAGCGCGGCGCTCGAGGTTCCCGGCCGCCCCTCGGCCCCGGTGGACACGACCGCACTCGCCAGCCTTGCCGAAGGATTGCCCTATCGCCTGCCGCACGACGCGGCGGCGCATGACGTCGCCACGGACGCGGCAAGCCTCGCCATCGCGCGTCGCGGATCGTTCTATCCTGATCACGTCGTGTTTCTCGGGCCGGGCATTGTGGTCCTTCCCGAGGGGACGACACCGGCGGCGTTCATCGACGGTCTGGTTGGCGCCGGAGAGGCTCCGCCGCCGATGCTTGTGATACCCGGCCGCGGGGTTCTGCTCCACGAGGGAACGCTGCGTGGCGCCGACGAATTGGCGCGCGCTTTGGCGGACGTGACACGCCGCGTCGATCCCGACGTCGAGACCATCTGCATCGATCCGGCGAACGTCGACAGGCTGGTCAACTGGGAGGCTGAGAAATACCGCCTCTCGCTCGCGCGAAGCCAACAACCGGCGGGGGAGTGAGGCCGCGGGCGAAACCGCCGTAGCGGTCCATGAGGCCATCGGCCTTATCGGCGACGACCTAGGTCGACCGATGGCGCGCGGCGCGTACCGCCGCGTCGATCGTCTCGCCGATCGCCGTCAGGTTCTCGAATTCCAGCATCACCTCAAGGGCCTGCGCCGTGTCGTGCAGCCGGCCGGCGGCGCCGCTGCGGCCGGCGAGACGGGCGCGGTCCTTCTCGGTGGTCACCAGCCTCAGATTCTGCGCTTCCGCTGCGGCCAGTAGTTCGGCGGCCTCGGCGTCGGTGTAGCGGTGATGATCGGGGAAGCTGACGGTGCGCGTGACCGGCGCATGCACGCTGCCGAGGGTGGCGAAGAACTTCTCCGGGCGGCCGATGCCGGCGAAGGCGAGGATCGGCTCCTTCCACCATCCGCGCACCCTGGTGGGCCGGAGCTGGCCGCGCAGGGTGGCGCGGCCGGAGCGGGCGGCGGCACGGACCAGCGGTTCGGCGGCCGTGCCGTCGCCGATGACCAGCAGGGCGTCGGCGCGCTGGAACTGAAGCTGAAGCGGCGCACGCAGCGGCCCGGCCGGCACGACGCGGCCGTTGCCGATGCCGACCGCGGCGTCGACCACGATCAGCGACAGATCCTTGGCGACGGTGGGATTCTGGAAGCCGTCGTCCATGACGATGAGATCGACCCCCTCCTCCACCAGACGGCGGGCACCGGCGGCGCGGTCCCTGGCGACGACCGTCGGGCCGGCGGCGGCAAGCAGCAGAGATTCGTCGCCCACGCGGTCGGCGTCGTGGCTCGCCGGATCGACAAGCAGCGGCCCCGCCTCGCGGCCGCCATAGCCGGAGGCGAGCAGGCCGGCCTTCAGTCCGCGGCCGCGCGCGATGCGGGCAAGGGCCATCGCCGTCGGCGTCTTGCCGGCGCCGCCGACGACGAAATTGCCGACGCAGATGACCGGCACCGGCGGGCGGTAGCGCGGCGGGCGCTGCATGCGCCACGCGGATGCCGCACCCCAAACCCGGGCGGCCGGCCACAGGGCCATGGCCGCCGCGCTGCCGCCGCTCCGCCACCAGAAGGCCGGCGCCTTGCGCGTCATGGTGCCTCCGGCTCGCCGCCGAGGAAGGGGGCAACCGCCGTCAGCGTCGCCTCCAGAGCCCCGGAGAAGGAGGCAAGCCCGGCCTTGCCGGCGGCGGCGTGGGCGGCAACGGCGGCGGGATCGTCCATCAGCGCGGCGACGGCATCGGCAAGGCTGGCGGCGTCGGTGATCGGCGCGCTTGGAACCGCCGCATCGAGCGCCGCATAGATGTCGGCAAAGTTGTGAACGTAGGGGCCGTGCAGCACGGCAGCGGCGAGACGGGTGGGTTCGATCGGGTTCTGGCCGCCATGGGGGATCAGCGAGCCGCCGAGAAAGGCGATCGGCGCCAGGCGATAGAACAGGCCGAGCTCGCCCAACGTGTCGGCGAGATAGGTGTCGATCTCGGGCTGAAGCGGGTTGCCGCGGCTGCGCTGGGCGACGGTGAGGCCCTTGCCGGCGAGCACGGCGCGCACCGCATCGCCGCGCTCGGGATGGCGCGGCACGACGATGGTCAGTGCCTGCGGGTGACGCCGGCAGATGAGCCGATGGGCCTCGGCGATGATGTCTTCCTCGCCCTCGTGGGTGGAGGCGGCGACCCAGGTCGGCCGCCCGCCGATCGCCGTCGTCATGCGCGCCACGGCACCGCTGTCGGCAGCCAATGGCGGCACGTCGAATTTGAGGTTGCCGACGGTTCGCACATTCGGCGCGCCGAGCCCGGCGAAGCGGGCTGCGTCGGCTTCCGATTGGGCAAGACAGAGCGTGATTCTCGCAAACACCGTGCCGGCGAAGCCGGCGAAACGCTTCCAGCCGCGATAGGAGCGCTGCGACAGGCGGGCATTGACGACGACCAGCGGGACGCTGGCTTCGGCCAGTTTGCGCATCAGCGTCGGCCACATCTCCGATTCGACGAAGATCGCCAGGTTGGGCCGCCAGTGCGCAAGAAAGCCGCCGGCGAAGGGTGCCAGATCGAGCGGCGCGAACTGGTGCAGTGCGCCGCCGGGCAGCTTCTTGGCGGCGACTTCGGCCGATGTCACCGTGGTCGTCGTGAGCACCACGGCCAGTCCGATCCGGGTCAGCCGGTCGATCAGCGGCAGCACCGCGTTGGTCTCGCCGACGCTGGCCGCATGCACCCAGACGACGCGCCCCGGCGGCCGTGGCAGCGAGGCGCGGCCATAACGCTCGGCGAGGCGTTGGGCGTCCTCCTTGCCGCGGGCGACACGCGCGGAGAGGATGAACGGCACGGCGGGCCTGAGGAGCACGCCCGCAAACCGGTAGGCCGCCGCGATCGTCGCCCCCGCAATATCAGCCATGGCGTCGGTCCGCGATCGCATAGGCGCGCTCGGTGATCGCGTTGAGCGAACGCTCGACCTCGAGACGCTTGTCCTCCAGTTCGCTCTCCGTGGCGCGGCGGGGAACCCAGATCGGATCGGCATAGATGCCGGCGATGCGGCCGAACGGCAGGCTGAGGGCCGTGCGGTCCCAGGAACGGGCCCGAAAACGATTGCTGGACACAGCGACCATGGGGAGGACCGGCCGCTGGCTGAGGCGCGCCAGCGCGATCACGCCGGGGCTGACGGACCCGTGCGACCTGGCATCGAAATCGGCCGTCAGGAACACGCTGCGTCCAGCGTCGAGGGATGCCTTCAGGCCGCGGAAGGCGGCGACCGATCCCTTCTCGAACATGCGGGTGGG
Source organism: uncultured Alphaproteobacteria bacterium (assembly GCA_963730325.1). Taxonomy (GTDB): domain Bacteria; phylum Pseudomonadota; class Alphaproteobacteria; order Rhizobiales; family Kaistiaceae; genus CAVSRC01. The sequence continues at coordinate 74,250 of CAVSRC010000017.1, forward strand.
GTTCGTCGCGCCGGACCCGCGCACGGTGCCGAAGCCGATCTTGCGCAGGGTGCGGCTGAGAACCTCGCCTTCGCCGGCGCGTGACACCATGACATCCGCCGAACAGCCGCGCGGCAGCAGCGCCGGCATGATGAACACCTCGCTGTGCCAGGTCGTGGCCACGAACGGCGCATGGCGTTCGAACATCGTTTCGATCGAAGCCGGTTCGGCGATCAGGCGGCTCGTCGCCCGGACGACCCTGAGATAGGCCGTTACCGTGGACGACAGAAACTCGTAGGCGAATTCCGATCGCACGAAGCGGCGGCGCAGGGTGCCTAACCAGCCGCGCGCGTTGCGCGGCCGCTTGGGCAATGTGTCGGGGCGCTCATCCATGGCGTGATACGGTCGGCGATTGCCGCGTCATCGGCCGCCCGTGCTCCCCTCCTCCTCAATATCCGGTTCGAGCAGGCGGTGAAGGTGAACGATGAAATAGCGCGTATGGGCGCTGTCGACGGTGGCATGCGCCTTGGCGCGCCAGGCATCGTAGGCCGTGCGGTAGTTCGGAAAAATGCCGACGACGTCCAGCTTGTGGAGGTCGGTGAAGCGAATCCCCTCGACCTTTTCCAGTTCCCCGCCAAAGACCAGGTGGAGAAGCTGATCGTCCGGTCCGGCTGTCCGCGCTCTCGGCTGGCTCATCGCTGGTCCCCGTTCATACCGACACGACATCGGGCGCGTCGGGCGCCCTTGCGACAATGGTCATGATCCGGGCGGTTTGGTGCATCAAATGGCAAGGTTCCGCAAGCCTCCCACCGCCCGCCGCACCGCCGCGGGGGACATCAAGGCGGAAAAAATGCGGAATCCTAGCTTCCGGCGACCGTCATGCCCTCGATCGCCACCGTTGGGGCGTTGATCGCGTAGCGGTAGGTCAGATCGTTGGCGGCGCTGAGCGCGCGATACATGTCGATCAGGTTGCCGGCGATGGTGATCTCGCTCACCGGATGGCCGATCTCGCCCTTTTCGATGACGAAACCGGCGACGCCGCGGCTGTAGTCGCCGGTGTTCATGTTGACGCCGTGGCCGATCAGCTCGGTCACGTAGAGGCCGTGGTCGATGGCGGCGATCATCTCTTCCGGCGTCCGGGTTCCGGGAAGCAGCGTCAGGTTGGTGGAGCCCGGCGACGGATTGCCGCCGCGGCGGGAGGCGCGGCCGTTGGTGGCAAGGCCAAGCTCGCGCGCCGTGGCGCTGTCGAGCAGCCAGGTCTTGAGCACACCGTCGGCGACAACGTCGAGGGCCGCACCGGCAACGCCCTCGCCGTCGAAGGGGCGCGAGGCAAGGCCGCGCGGACGCAGCGGATCGTCGGTGATGCGGATGTCGGCGGGGAACAGCGGCTGGCCGAGCCGGTCGCGCAGGAAGCTGGTCTTGCGGGCGATGGCTGCGCCGTTCACGGCGCCGGCCAGGTGGCCGATGAGGCCGTTGGCGACGCGCGGATCGTAAACGACCGTCACACGCCCGGTGGCGATCTGGCGCGGGTTCAGGCGGCGCACGGCGCGCTCGCCGGCCGTGCGGCCGATCTCGGCGAGGTCGGCAAGGTCGTCACGGTAGACCTTCGAATCGCCGTGATAGTCGCGCTCCATGGCGGTCCCGCTTCCCGCGATCGCAGAGGCGCCGACCGAAAAGCGTGAGCCGAGGTAGGAGCCGGCGAACCCGCCGGAAGTGGCGAGCACCAGGCCGCCCAGCCCCCAGTCGGCGCTGGCACCGCCGGAATTGGTGACGCCGGGCACGGCACGCGCGGCATCCTCCACCGCGAGCGCCACCTCGGTCAGCTCATCGGCGGAGGGAATCGTCGGGTCGAGCAGGTCGAGATCGGGAAAGGCCGCAGCCAGCGTCTCAGCCTCGGCGAGGCCGGAATATCGGTCCTCGGGCGCGACCCTGGCCATGGCCACGGCGCGCTCGGCCAAGTCGGCCGGGTCGGTGAGCACATTGGCGGAAACCGTCGCCGAGCGCCGGCCGACGAAAGCGCGCAACGTGAAATCGTCGCCCTCGGCGCGGCGCGTCTCCTCGACATTGCCGAGGCGCACATCGACCGATAGCGAGATGCCGCGCACGCAGACCGCATCGGCCGCATCGGCGCCCGCCTTGCGCGCAGCGTCAACCAGGCGCTCGGCGCGCTCGGTGAGGTCGGTCTGGTCGAGCATTTCGGTCATGGAATTTCCTGGGGGATTTCTCGATGGCGGGCGGGTGCGGCCCTGATCTAGGTGCTTGCGCCGCCGCCAACAAGCACCGGGCAGGCGATCTCAGGATTCCGGGGGGCCCACCCGCACCACGGTCATGTCGGCGCTGCCGAACAGGCGCCTGGCGACGCGGCGGACGTCGTCGATGGTGACGGCGGCGATGAGGTCGTTGCGACGGTCGACATAATCGATGCCACGCCCGTCGATCTGGAGGCCAAGAAGCTGGTCGGCGATACCGCCGGATGTGACGAAACGCAGCGGATAGCTGCCGATCAGGTAGGCCTTGGCCTTGGCCAGCTCGTCAGCCGTCGGCCCGTCCTCGGCGAAGCGCGCGATCTCGGCCTTGATGAGAGCGATGACAGCCTCGGCCTGGTCGCTGCGCGTCTGGGTGCCGCCGCTGATGATGCCGGAATGCTGCAGAGGATTGAGCCCCAGGTCGACCTGATAGGCGAGACCGCGCTCCTCGCGCACTGCCTGGAAGAGGCGCGAGTTGGAGCCGCCGCCGAGAATATAGCTGGCGACGAAAGCCGGGATCAGGTCCGGGTCGCTGCGCGTGATGCCCGGCATGCGGATCTGGATGACCGCCTGCGGCACCGGCAGGGCGATATCGATGCGGCCGGCCGACTTGGCGGTGACGTCGGGGACGCCGACCAGGTTGGCCTTCACCGGCAGGTCGCCGAAGATCGCATCGAGCATGGCCGTCGCCGTCTTGGCGTCGATGGCGCCGACGATGGCGACCTTGAGCGTGTTGCGGGCGAAGGTCTTCTGGCGAAACGTGTTGAGATCATCGACGGTGATCGCCGCAACGCTGTCGGAGGTTCCGTCCACCGGTCGGCCATAGGGATGGTCGGGGAAGGTCGCCTTGCGCAATGCCTCCCCGGCAAGCCGGTTGGGGCTGCGCGCGCCGCGCTTGATCGACGTGATGATCTGGTCACGGACACGCGCCACTGGTTCGGAATCGAAGCGCGGCTCGGTCAGCGCCAGTTTCAGCAGCCGCGCCGCCTCGTCGCGGTTGGCGACAAGCGTCCGCAGCGAGCCGTAGAAGTCGTCGCGGCCGGTATCGAAGCTCATGTCGATCGACAGGTCGTCGAGTCGCGCCTGGAACGCCTGGCTGTCGAGATCGCCGGCGCCCTCGTCGAGCAGGCCGGAAAGCATGTTGGCGACGCCCGGTCTGTCGGCCGGGTCCTGCGCCGCGCCGCCGGCGAAGGCGTAGGACATGGAGATCAGCGGGATCGTGTCGTCCTCGACCAGCCAGGCGGTGATGCCGCGCGGGCTGACCACCTTCTGGATGTTGACGGCCTCAGCCGTGGCGCTCCACACGATCGCTGCGAGCGCAAGGCCGACAATCGCGGCCACGCGCGAGACCAAGGTCCGGCCACCCATCACGAGCGGCCCTCCGTCGTCTTGGGCAGCAGATAGCCGGTAACCGAGTTGCGCGTTGTGAGGTAGGCGCGGGCGGCCGCCTGCACCGCATCGGCGGTGACGGCAGCGATGCGCTCCGGCCACGCCTGCACCTCGGACAGCGTATCGCCGGTGGCAAGCGATGCACCGATGACGTTGGCAAGCGTGCGCGGGCTGTCGGCGGAATAGATCACGCTGGCGCGCACTCGCTCCTTGGCGCGGGAAAGCTCCTCGGCCGTGATGCCCTTGTCGATCAGTTCGGCAATCACCTTGTCGATGGCCGCGCCGAGCTGCTCGACGGTGGTGTCGCCGCGCGGCGCGCCGTAGAGGCTGAACGCCGCCGCGCCGATCGGCCCCGAATCGTATCCGGCGCCGACGCCGGCGGCGATGCCCTGCTCGACGACGAGCTGACGATAGAGCCGGCTGGTGCTGCCGCCCCCCAGTATGTCGGCGAGCACCTCCAGCGCTTCGGCCTCGCCCGGCTTGCCGGTGTGCTGCGAGGGCGCCAGGTAGAACCGGCGGAAGCTCGGCTGGGTGACGCGCGGGTCGGAGAGCGTCACCAGACGGGCGGCGTCCGCCGGCGGCTCTGCCAAGCGCACGCGCCGCGGTGGGTCGGCGCGGCGGGCGAGCTTGCCGTAGGTCTCTTCGGCCAGCCGCTTCACCTCGTCCTCGGTGACGTCGCCGGCGACGACCACGATGGCGTTGTTGGGCGTGTAGTAGCGATCGTAGAAGGCCAGTGCATCGGCGCGGTCGAGGGTGGCCATCTCGCTCGCCCAGCCGATGGTTGGAATGCGGTAGTGGCTGTTATCGTACAGCGCCGCAGTCATCGCCACGCCGAGGCGGGCGCCGGGGCTGTTGTCGATGCGCATGCCGCGCTCTTCCAGGATCACCTGACGCTCGGGAAGGAGCGCGGCGTCGGTGATCTGCAAATTCGCCATGCGGTCGGCCTCGTACGCCATCATCAGCTTGAGGTGCTGCTTTGCCACCGTCTGGTGATAGGCGGTGTAGTCCTCGGTGGTGAAGGCGTTGCCGTCGCCGCCGACTGCCGCGACCCGCGCCGAGAACTCGCCCTCGGGATGGGCCTTGGTGCCCTTGAACATCAGGTGTTCAAGGAAATGGGCGATGCCCGATTTGCCGGGCGGATCGTCGGCGGCCCCGGCCTTGTACCAGACCATGTGGGTAACGACCGGGGCGCGATGGTCGGGGATGACCACTACCTGGAGGCCGTTGGCGAGGGTGAAGCTTACCGCGTTGGCGGCGATCTTCTGCGCATCCGCGGCCAGCGCACCAGCGGCGCTCAAGGCCAGCAGAAGCACGGCAAAAGCGCCCGCCGCCGCGCGTTTCATGGGGAAATGGACCAAGTGCTTCTCCATGCCACGAGAATCGCGGCGGTTCATGTGGCACGACATATAGCGGCCGAATGTGGCCTATCCAGCCGCCCGCAGGAAGACGAGCTGCGTATCCCCGGTCCGGCGCGTGTCGATGACGTCGAGGCCGGGGACAGGCGCGACCTCGGCCGACGCCGCTTCCTCCAGCACGACAAGGGCGCCCGGCCTGAGCCAGCCGCCGGCAAGCGCCGAGGCAAGCGCCTTTTCGCCGAGGCCCTTGCCATAGGGCGGGTCGGCGAAGACGAGCGTGAATGGCGCCACCGTGCCGGTCGGCCCCAGGCTGGTGGCGTCGCGACGGAAAACGCGCGTGCGCCCGGTCAGCCCCAGCGCCTCGATATTGGTGCGGATGGCGCCGCGTGCCGCCACCGCCTCCTCGACGAAAAGCGCGAAGGCGGCGCCGCGCGACAGGGCTTCGAGGCCCAGTGCGCCGGTGCCGGCGAAGAGGTCGAGCACGCGGGCGCCCGCAACGATGTCGCCATGGCCGCCATGGGCGAGGATGTCGAAGACGGTCTGGCGCAGGCGGTCGGCCGTCGGCCGGGTCTCACGCCCGGACGGCGCGGCAAGCGCGCGGCCGCGAAACTCACCGCCGACGATGCGCACGGGCTTTGGCTCGCGGTCGCGGCGCGCGGGCCCTGGCCGGCGGCGGCTCGGGCTTCGGCGGCGGGCGCAGCGGCGCGGTGAAATCGGCATGCGCCGCAGCCGCAAGCTTGGCACCCAACTGGTCGCGCAGGATGCGCCCGCGAATCTCGCGGACCTCGCGCGGCTTCAGTTCGCCGAGCTGGAACGGACCGTAGGAGATGCGGATCAGGCGGGTGGTCACCAGGCCGAGAAAGGCAAGCAGGCGCTTGACCTCGCGATTCTTGCCTTCGCGCAGCGCCAGCGTCAGCCAGTGATTGCTCCCCTGGCTGCGATCGAGCGTCGCCTCCACCGCGCCGTAGACGACGCCGTCGATGGTGACGCCTTCGGCGAGCCGGTCGAGCGCATCCTTGGCGACCTCGCCATGGGCGCGCACGCGGTAGCGCCTGAGCCAGCCGGTTGCGGGCAGTTCGAGCAGGCGGGCCAGCCCGCCATCGTTGGTCAGCAGCAGCAGTCCCTCGGTATTGATGTCGAGCCGGCCGACGGCGACCACGCGCGGCACCTCCGGCGGCAGGGCGGCGAACACGGTCGGCCGGCCCTCCGGATCGCGCGCCGTGGTGACCAGCCCTTTCGGCTTGTGATAGAGCCACAGACGGGTGCGCTCGCGGGCCGGCAGCGCGACGCCGTCGACGGCAATGCGGTCGGCGGGGCCGACATTGACGGCGGGCGAGGTCAGCACGCGGCCGTTGACGGAAACGCGGCCATCGGCGATCCAGCGTTCGGCGTCGCGGCGCGAGCACAGGCCGGCACGCGCCATCACCTTGGCGATCCTTTCGCCGGTCGCCGGTTCGTTCGGTTGCTTCCCTTCGCTCATGGCGAGGGTGATTAGCAGAGCGGCGGGGTTGAGGCGAGTGGAGGCAGTAGCGGTGGCAGGCGAGACGAGCCCGATGGAGATGGCGCTGGAGGAGGCCCGCGCCGCGGCGGAGCGCGGCGAGGTGCCGATCGGCGCGGTGATCGTGCGCGACGGCGTGGTGCTGGCACGGGCCGGCAACCGCACCATCGAGCGCGACGATCCGACCGCCCATGCCGAGATGCTGGCGATCCGGGCCGCGGCCGAGGCCGCCGGCTCACAGCGGCTCGGCGACGCCGACCTCTATGTGACGCTGGAGCCCTGCGCCATGTGCGCCGCAGCGATTTCCTTCGCGCGCATCCGGCGGCTCTATTTCGGGGCCAGCGACCCGAAGAGCGGCGCGGTGGAAAGCGGCGTGCGCTTCTTCGCCGATCCGACCTGTCACCACGCGCCGGACGTCTATGGCGGCATGGCCGAGGACGAAGCCGCGGCGCTTCTGAGGGATTTCTTCAGGGCAAGACGCTAGGCGAAGGAGCGCCGGAGGCTCACTGCTCCCAGGGCCATTTCCACTTCTTCTTCTTGGCGTCCGACTTGCTGTCGATCTCGACCGGAGCGTTCGGATCGGGGACGCGATAGTCGCTGGGCGGATCGGTGAGATAGCGGCGGATCGGCTTGCCGTTCTCGTCGACGGCAACCTGGCCGCGCGCATCGGCGAACAGCTTGGTCGCGCGCGCGTCCTGCTCCGCCGTGCTGTGCGCCCGTTCGGAGGCGGGCGTGTTCATGTTGGCGAGCGTCGGGCTCGGCTGGCGCGACACCTTGTCCTGTTCCGAAGGCGGAAGACGGAAGCCGGGGTCGCGGCACTCGGGAAGAATCTTGTTGTTCGCTTCCGCGCAGAACTTCTCGCGGGCGGCGGCTTCTTCCTTGAAACGCTTCTGCTGGACGTCGGGATCGGTCGGCCAGTTGCTGGCGACGGCCTGCTGCTCGCTGCCGGGCGCCGGCAGGGGCGCGCCGGGCGGCGGCTGCACGATGCCGGGCCGCGGCGCGTACTTGATGGGCTCCTTCTTCTGCCCACCCATATCGGCGATGCCGGCAATGTCCTCGATCGTCTGCATTCCGGCCGTGGTGCCGGTGCCATAGGTCGTCTGGTTGCAGGCCCCCAAACCCAAGGCCAGCGTCGCGGCCGCAACACCGATGCAAACGGACCGAATCGAACCTGTCATCACACTCAATATCCGTGGCCGGCCTGCCCGATGCGCCAGCCCTGCCGTTGTGGCGGCGAATAGGGGCAAAAATCCGGCCGTTTCGGTGTCTGTCCTAGCCGAAACGCGCTTTGGGGACAACAGATGTCCCCAAAGCACACGTCCCTAGAGCCCGGTCGTTGCCAGCGCCCGGTCGAGATCGCTTCCCGGGCCGGCCACTGCCTGGAGCGCCCGCGCCGCCGCCGAATCGTCGTTCATGGCGGCGATCAGGGCGTCGACCGAGGGAAACTTCTTCTCCGGCCGCAACCAGGCGAGGAAGCTCACCGCCAGCCGCTTGCCGTAGAGGTCGCCGGCGAAATCGAACAGATGGGCCTCGAGCAGCGGCGCTCCGTTGTCGAAGGTCGGCCGCCGGCCGTAGCTGGCAACACCGTCATGCTCGGTTCCCTCGGGGGTGCGCACCCTGACCGCGTAGATGCCGTGGGCGAGCCCGCAATCGGGCGCGAGCGGGAGATTGGCGGTGGGGAAACCGAGTTCGCGGCCGCGGCGCTCGCCTTCGGCGACCGTGGCGATGACGAACCAGCGATAGCCGAGCAGGCGGTTGGCGCGGGCGATATCGCCTTCGATCAGCGCCGTGCGGATGTCGGTCGAGGCGAACACCGTCCCGTCGGCATCGCCGACCGGCGCCACCACATCGACCGAAAAGCCCAGCCGCTTGCCGGCTTCGCTGAGCACCGCAGGTGTGCCCGAACGGCCCTTGCCGAAATGAAAGTCATGGCCGACCACGGCCGATTTGAGCGCGAAGCGGTCGCGCAGAATGGCGGTGACGAAATCCTCCGCCGCGATGGCCGCGAAGGCCCGGTCGAAGGTCGCCACGACCAGTCCGTCGATGCCGAGCGCCGCCAGCAGGCGCGCCTTGGCGTCGATCGCGGTCAGGCGGAACACCGGGGTCTCGGGACGGAAGACGGTGCGCGGATGCGGCTCGAAGGTGAGTGCCACGGCCGGCACGCCGAGCCGGTCGGCATCGGCGCGGGCGCGCCCGAGCAGGGTCGCGTGGCCGCGATGGACGCCGTCGAAATTGCCTACCGCCACCACCCCGCCGGTCAGCGAAGCGGGAATGCGGTCGACCGCAAAGGGTTCAAGCGCGGCTCGATCGTTGCCGGTCACGCACCGCCCTCCCAGGTGAGGCGCCTGATGACCGCATGAGCGCCGAGCCCGGCCTTCGCTAGGCGGTCGTGCACCTTGGCGAGGTCGGGCGCGTCGCGGTCGCCGAAGTCGGCGGCGTGGATGCCGCCGGTGACGAAGAGGATGTCGATGCCCCGCTCCACGGCGCCGCGCACGTCGGTCTCGAAGCCGTCGCCGATCGCCAGCACCGATTGCGGCGCGACCGCTTCGCCGACGATGGCGGCGATGCGCTTCAGGGCCGCGTCATAGACGAGTTGGTGCGGCTTGCCGACCATGATCGTCTCGCCGCCCAGTTCGCGGTAGCGCGCGGCGAGCGAACCGGCGCACCACACCAGCTTGCCGCCGCGTTCGACGACAATGTCGGGATTGGCGCAGAGCATCGGGATCCCCCGCGCACGCAAAGCGACAAGACGCTCCTGATAGTCATCGGGGGTTTCCGTCTCGTCGTTGAAAAGGCTGGCGCAGCAGATCAAGTCGCAAGACTGAGCGTCGGTCAGGGTGAGCGGCAGGCCGTCATAGATCGGCAGGTTGAAATCGACGCCGATATGGAAAACGCGGGCGCCCGGTCTCCCGGCGAGGATATCGTGCGCCGTGTCGCCGGAGGTGAGGATGTCGTCATAGGCGTCTCCCGGCACGCCAAAGCCGTCGAGCATGCGGACCACGCCCGCCTTGGGGCGCGCCGCATTGGTGATGAGGAGGACGGCGCCGCCCTCGGCGCGGTAGCGCATCAACGCATCGACCGCCGCGGGATGCGCGCGCACGCCATTGTGCACCACACCCCAGACGTCGCACAGCAACGCCCGGTATGCGGGAGCAAGTTCGGCCAGGCCGGTTACGAAGGCGGGCGTCGCAGTGTTCGTCACGCGCACCGCCTATGGGCTTGCCGTGCGCCGGTCAAGAGGGCGCGGTGACCCAATTCGGCACGCCTGTCGCGGCAAAACATACCGTTTGTTTACCGTGTTGGCGGACAGTCGTTGTTCAAGGTTCGGAACGACGGGTCGCCGGGGTCATGGCACTGGGTCACGAGGCATCGCAGCCGGTTGGCGTCTTCGTCGTCGACGCCGACCCCGGCCAGCGCCGTCTGCTCGCCGGTCTCATTGCCGAGCGCACCGGCGGACGCTTTACCGCGGTGACCTGCGCCAGCTACGAGGAAGCCCTCGCCGCAACCGGCAGCCGCCGTGACGCCATCCTCATCGCCGATCTCGCCACCATCGGCGGCCCCACGCGCGTTCCGGAATTCGCCCGGCGTGGCTCGACGCTGATCGCCACCAGCGACACCGGCTCGCTGTCGACGGCGGTGGCGGCGGTGAAGGCCGGCGCCAGCGACTTCCTGCCCAAGCCGATCGGCGCGCGGGCGCTGATCGAGCGGCTGAATGCCGCCGTCGCCACCTGGCGGCCGCCGGCAGCCGAGCCGGTTGCAGCCCGACCCGCGGCGCACGCCGACGGCGATTTCGCCGGCTTCGTCGGCCGCTCGCCGGCGATGGGCGCGGTCTATGACAAGATCCGGCGGATGGCGCCGTCGCAGGCGCCGGTCTTCCTCACCGGCGAGAGCGGCACCGGCAAGGAACTCGCGGCGGAGGCGATCCACGCTTATGCCGGCGCCGACGGGCGGCCGTTCGTCGCCATCAATTGCAGCGCCATCCCGCGCGAGCTGATGGAAAGCGAAATCTTCGGCCATGTGCGTGGTGCCTTCACCGGCGCCACCGAGAATCGTGCCGGCGCGGCGGAACTCGCCGACGGCGGCACGCTGTTCCTCGACGAGATCGCCGAGATGGACCTTGGCCTGCAGGCGAAGCTTCTGCGCTTCGTCCAGTCTGGAACGCTGAGGCGCGTCGGCGGCACCGAGCAGAAACGGGTGAGCGTGCGCATCGTTTCGGCGACCAATCGCGACCCGCTCCTTGAAGTCCAGGCCGGCCGCTTTCGCGCCGACCTGTTCTACCGGCTGCACGTACTCCCGATCCACCTGCCGCCGCTGAGAGAGCGGCGCGACGACATCCCGCTCGTTGCCGCGCACTTCCTCGCCCGCTATGCGGCGGAGGAGGGCTGCGACCCGGTGACGCTGGACGCCGGCACGCTGGCCGCGCTCGGCGCCCATGACTGGCCGGGCAATGTGCGCGAACTCGCCAACGTCGTGCGCCGCATGGTGGTGCTCGGCGGTGGCGCCGACATTGCCGACGCGCCGTCGCCGGCCGCGGCGGACCTCAGGCTTTCGCCCGATGCCGCGGTCGAGCCCTATTGGCGGCAGGAACGGCACATCATCGAGACGGCGCTCGATGCCTTCGGCGGCAATATCGCGCGCGCCGCGGCGGCGCTCGAACTGTCGCCATCGACGCTCTATCGCAAGCGCCAATCCTGGCCGAAGCGCGTGGCGGTCGGCGCCTGAGCGCACAGTTTTCCGCCGGTTTCGGCGGCGCGCGGCTTGCATGATGACGCTGGCGGTCGGATCATAGGCCGAGCGGTGCTGGAGCCGGAGGACAAATCATGGGCATGGGCATTTGCCGGCGAAGGGTTGGCGCGGCGGTGGGGCTGGCACTCCTGGTTGCCGGCGGCCTGGCGACAACCGCGTCGGCCGGCGCGGTCACGAGTTACGCCACGGATGCGGACAACCTGCTTCTCCAGGGCAAGCCGGCGGAGGCCCTTGGCGCCTTCGACCGGGCGACCGACGCCTTCTGGGCGGCCTCGCCGCTGCAATTCCGCGTCGCCACATTCGCGTCTTCGGTGAAGGGCTTTGGCCAGTACGAGCCGCTGGCCGAGGCCAGCTTCCGCTCCGGCGACACGGCGACCGTCTACCTCGAACCGGTCGGCTACGGCTTCGCGGAGGCCGATTCCTCCTTCACGGCCACCTTCACCACCGGCATCGAGATCCGTACCGCCGGCGGCATCCTGCTCGCCCAGGCCGATAATTTCGGCAGTCTCGAATGGCAGGGGCGCACCCGCAATTATGCCGTTCCCGCCGTGGTCACGGTCACGCTGCCGACGCTCAAGCCCGGCCAATACAAGCTGGCGCTGACCCTGACGGACGCGGCGACAGCCAAGCACGCTTCGGTCACCCTGCCCTTCGCGATTGCGGAATAGGCGGCTATCTCAGCGACCTCAGGCTCCCGCGAAATCTTCGCGCAGGTTAACAAACTCTTTTGTTAATCTTTTGGTAACTATGAGTTTTTCCCTGGTCGCTATTCGGCCGGCGGGTATCAAATCGGCGCAAATGCTGGTATGGACGCCCCGTCCTCAGCCATGAGCCGGCGGGCCTTGACTCACGTCAACAG
>CAVSRC010000018.1:0-92187 GCA_963730325.1 uncultured Alphaproteobacteria bacterium
GCAGGAGGGACTAGGCCGGCGGGTTCTGCTGCTGCTGTGGCATGTCGCCGAGCGTCAGCGTGATGGTCTTCGACTTGCCGTCGCGGAGCACGTCGAGCTTGACCGAGGTGGCCGGGCGCGAGACCCGCGACTCCTGGGCAAGCCCGCGCGGATCCTTCACCGTGGTGCCGTTGACCGCGGTGATGACGTCGCCGGGCTGGATGCCGGCCTTGGCCGCCGGTCCGTTCGGCTCGGGCTGCGCCACCAGGGCGCCCTCGGCCGTCTTCATGCCGAGGCTGTCGGCGATCGGCTGGGTGACGGGCTGGACCTGGACGCCGAGCCAGCCGCGGGTGACGTGGCCGCTCTTCTCGATCTGCGGCGGCGATCGTCTTGGCGATGTCGGCGGGCACGTCGAAGCCGATGCCGACCGAGCCGCCCGACGGCGAGTAGATGGCGTCGTTGATGCCGACCACGTTGCCGTGCATGTCGAAGGTCGGGCCGCCCGAATTGCCGCGGTTGATGGGCGCGTCGATCTGCAGGTAGTTGTCGTAGGTGCTGCATGTTGATGTCGCGGGCGACGCGCCGAGACGATGCCGGCGGTGGCGGTGTTGCCGAGGCCGAACGGGTTGCCGATGGCCACCACCCAGTCGCCGACGCGCGGCATCTGGTCGGCGAAGCTTGACGTAGGGGAAGTTGCTGCCGGCGTCGACCTTGAGCACGGCGATGTCGGTGCCCGGGTCGGTGCCGACGACGCGCGCCTTGTAGACCTTGCCGTCGCTGGTGGTGACCTGAACCTTCTGGGCGTGGTCGACGACGTGGTTGGCGGTCACGGCGTAGCCGTCGGCCGAGATGAAGAAGCCGGAGCCTTCGCCGACGACGTGCTGGCCGCCGCTGCGGCATCTGCGGAGCACGCCGGGCATGCCGAACGGCCGAACGGGTTGAACGGCAGGCGGCCGCCGTGGTGCCGTTGATGCTGACCGGCTGCTCCATCTCGACCTTGACCGAGATGACCGCCGGCCGCACGGCGGCGATCAGGTCGGCGAAGCCGCTGGACGGATTGGCGCCGCTGTGGCCGGAGCGGCGACCGGCGCGGCCTGGGCGCCGGCGGTGAAGGCGGGGAGCTGGGCGCCGACGGCGCCGAGCGCGACCAGCGCGATGGCGGCGGCGGAGGTGAGCAAGGGCGCGGCGGCGGCGCGCGCTGACGGATCGGGGGCGGGGGAATTGGTATTCTGGGTCACGGGAGCCTCCATCACGAGACAGGCCCCGATGGGTGTCGTGTGCCCGCATTACTTGGCGCGCGCGGCTTACAGCCGCCTGTCCGGCGCATGAAATATTGGACATGGTTGGCGAGGATTACGGGTGCCTGTCCGCAGCATGAATTTTTGGCAAGGCTCGGTCGGCAAATCCGTCGCTTTGTGGTTCGCAATGCGGCGCTGTGGCGAAACGTCCCGCCGCCGTCGTCTTCCATGCCTGCACTGCCGCTCTAGCTCGCTGGCCATCGGCTCCGCGAAGACCCTTCCGGATCGTCGCGCTGCCCTTGGGGCGACACAACCACATTGCTCGGCAGCGTCGCGTGCGCTGTCGGGCACCCAGGGAAGGAGCTCCAACCATGTCCAACTCCGCAAGATCCGACAAAGCACCGCGACGCGAAGGCCGGCACGTCGTCCGTTCCCGGTTTCGCGTCGCGCCTGCTTTTCGGCTCCGGCGCCGCCGCGTCTCGCTTGCGGCGCTCAATGGCATCGGCGTCGCGCCGGCGCATGCGGCGACGCGCCGGCGAAGCTGCCGAGCCACCCGAAGTGGAAGTTCGTCTTCGTCAACCACGTCACCACCAATCCGTTCTTCGTGCCGACGCAATACGGCATCGCCGACGCCTGCTCGCTGCTCGGCTGCACATGGCAGTGGACCGGTTCGCAGACGTCGGTCGCCTCGGAGATGGTCAACGCCTTCAACACGGCAGTCGCCGCCAAGGCCGATGCCATCGCCGTATCGCTGGTCGACCTGCATGCCTTCAACGATCCGGTGAAGCGGGCGATGGACGCCGGCATCCCGGTCTTCTCCTACAATGCCGACGCCACCGGCAATGAGCGCCTCGCCTATATCGGCCAGGATCTCTACGCCGCCGGCGAGGCGCTCGGCCGGCGCATCGCCGATCTGGTCGGCGAGGGCACTGTCGCCGGCTTCATCGCCACGCCCGGCCAGCTCAACATCCAGCCGCGGCTGGATGGCGCCAAGGCCGCCATCAAGGCGTCGGGCAAGAACATCACCCTGCAGGAGATCGCCACCGGCCCGACGGTCAACGAGGAGGTGTCGCGCGTCAATTCCTACTATGTCGGCCACAAGGACCTGAAGGGCATGTTCGCGGTGGACGCCGGCAGCACGCAGGCGGTGGCCGCGACCATGAAGAAGTACGGCCTCGCCAAGCAGGGCGTGCACGGCGGCGGCTTCGACCTGCTGCCCAACACGCTCGACGGCATCCACGCCGGCGATCTCGACTTCACCATCGACCAGCAGCCCTATCTTCAGGGCTTCTACACGGTGATGGAGATGGCCATGTTCATGTATTCCGGCGGCCTCACCGGGCCCTCCGAGATCAACACCGGCCTCAAGTTCGTCACCAAGGGCAACGTCGATCCCTATCTGACGACCAAGAGCCGCTACGAAGGCACTTCGTCCGACGAGAAGGTGCTCACCCGTACCGGCCCGATCGCGGCGTGAGGAGGTGAGGGGCCATGCGGGCTGATCCAGCCACGTATGGCGACCCGGCCGGCCCGCGCTTCACGCGCGAGCCGGCGCCGCGTCGCCGGTCCATTTCCAGCGTCGGACATTTCCTTCTGCGCTGGCGCGAGGTGAGCATCGTCATCGCCGCGCTTCTGCTCATCGTCTATTTCCAGTCGACCGCCAACGCATTTCTGTCCACCGACAATATCCGCAACCTGGTCGATTTCACCGCGACCACGGCGATCATCGCCGCCGGCGAGGTCATGGTGCTGGTCGTCGGCGAACTCGACCTGTCGGTCGGCATGGTCTACGCCTTCGCGCCCTTCGTCATGTTCTTTACCGCGGCCGCCGGCGCGCCCATGTGGCTGGCGGTGCTCACCGCGCTGGCGGCGGCGGCGGGCGTGGGTGCGGTCAATGCCGCCATCACCATCCTGCTCGACGTTCCGGCCTTCGTCACCACGCTCGGCACGCTGTTCGTGGTCAACGGCCTGACGCTCACCATTTCCGGCGGCTTCCCGGTTCAGCCGCAGGCGGGCGCCGTCTTCACCGCGCTTGCCGGCGGCAATGTGTGGGCGCGCTTCGGCTGGGCGATCGTCATCGCCACCGTCCTGCAATTCGTGCTGATGCGCACGCGCTTCGGCCTGCACACCATCGCCACCGGCGGCAATCTCATCGGCGCGGCCGAGGTCGGCATCAAGGTCAGGAGCATCAAGGCCGCCAACTTCATCCTGTGTGCCGTGCTCGGCGGTTTCGCCGGCATCATCGACGCCTTCCGCATCGGCTCGATCGATCCGCTTGCCGGCGGCTCGCAGATCATGTTCGCGGCCATCGCCTCGGCGGTCATCGGCGGCACGCTGCTCACCGGCGGCCTCGGTACGGTCATCGGCGCTCTGGTCGGCGCTCTGGTGCTCGGCATCCTCAAGGACGGCTTCTCGCTGATCGGCATCAGCGCCTACACCTTCGACATGATCCTGGGCGCCGCCATCCTGGTGACCATGGCGGTCAATGTGCGCCTGATGCGGCTGCGCGATCAGGGACGCGGCTGATGACCGGAGAGCAACACGAAGACGGTGTTCCGCGCCGAGCACGTGGCCAAGACCTTCGGCCAGATCACCGCGCTCCGCGACATCGACATGCATCTCGACCGTGGCGAGGTGCTGGGCCTGCTCGGCGACAACGGCGCCGGCAAGTCGACGCTGATGAAGATCATCACCGGCTTCATCCAGCCGTCGCGCGGTCAGCTCTGGTTCGAGGGCCAGCCGGTGCATCTGCGCTCGGTCAGCCACGCCCGTGCGCTCGGCGTCGAGGCGGTCTATCAGGACCTGGCGCTCGTCAACCAGCTCAACGTCTACCAGAACATGTTCCTCGAGCGTGAGCCGGTGAAGGGCGGGCCGCTCGGCATCCTCGACCGCAAGGCGATGCGCGAGCGCGCGCGGGCGCTGCTCGAGCGCATCGGCGTCAACATCCCCTCGGTCGATGTCGAGGTGGCGAAGCTCTCCGGCGGCCAGCGCCAGGCGATCGCCGTCGCCCGCTCGGTCTATCAGAAGGCCAAGGTTCTGCTGCTCGACGAGCCGACCGCGGCGATGGGCGCCAAGGAGTCGGCGATGATCCTCGACCTCATCCAGCGGCTCAAGGACGAGGGCGAGGTGGCGATGATCGTCATCGCCCACAACTACGCCCAGGTCTTCGACGTCTGCGACCGCATCAATCTCATCGAGAACGGCGAGATCACCTTCGACAAGCGCACCTCGGAGACGTCCATCGGCGAACTTACCGACCGGGTCGTGAATACGTACCGCTCGGCGCGCATGAGCGTGCGGGCCGGGTAGGGAGGGCGGGCCGGCCGCGTTCTTGCGGCCGGCCCTGCGGCTCTCAGTGCCGCTCGACGAAACTGTCGAGCACGCGCTTCTGGCCGGCCTTGTCGAAATCGATGGTGAGCTTGTTGCCGTCGATCGAACCGATGCGGCCATAGCCGAACTTCTGGTGGAAGACGCGCTCGCCGACCGAATAGTCGCTGGTCCCGCCGATGACGCTTTTCGCCACCAGCTCGCCCTCGATCAGCCGCGGTCCCGACGACAGCGGCGAGCCGGCGCCGCGCCGGCCCGCGCCGCCGCCGGCCTTCTCGCGGTTCTTCTGCGCCCGCTGCCAGCCGGGCGTGGCATAGGTGTTGGCGAAGGGATCGCGCGCATCGAAGCGGCTGGCGCCATAGGCGCCGCCGCCATAGCCGCCATAATCGGCGCTTTCCTCGCGCACCTCGACATGGGCCTCGGGCAGTTCGTCGAGGAAGCGCGAGGGGATGGAGGATTGCCACAGCCCGTGCATGCGCCGGTTGCCGGCGAAGTGGATATAGGCGCGCTGGCGCGCCCGCGTGATGCCGACATAGGCGAGGCGCCGCTCCTCCTCCAGTCCGGCGCGCCCCTGTTCGTCGAGGGTGCGCTGCGAGGGGAACAGGCCTTCCTCCCAGCCGGGCAGGAAGACGACGTCGAACTCCAGCCCCTTGGCCGAGTGCAGGGTCATGATCGAGACGGCGTCGTTGCCGGCCTCGCTGTCGGCGTCCATCACCAGGCTGACATGCTCGAGGAAGCCGGTCATGGAGTCGAACTCCTCCATGGAGCGCACCAGCTCCTTCAAATTCTCCAGCCGCCCGGGCGCGTCCGCCGAGCGGTCGGCCTGCCACATCTCGGTATAGCCCGACTCCTCGAGGATGATCTCCGCCAGTTCGGTATGCGAAAGCTGGTCGAGCTGCGCCCGCCAGCGGCCGAAGGCGGCCATCAGGTCGCGGAGCGAAGAGCGCGTGCGCGCCGCGATCTCGTCGGTCTCGACCATCTCGGCCGCGGCGGCGGTCAAAGGAATGCCGCCCGCCCGCGCCCTGTCGTGCAGGAGCTTCACCGTCGCCTCGCCGATGCCGCGGCGCGGCGTATTGACGATGCGCTCGAAGGCGAGGTCGTCGGCGGGCTGCGCCACCACGCGGAAATAGGCGAGCGCGTCGCGGATCTCCTGGCGCTCGTAGAAGCGCGGGCCGCCGATGACGCGATAGTTCAGGCCGAGCGTGACGAAGCGGTCCTCGAAGGCGCGCATCTGGAACGAGGCGCGCACCAGGATCGCCATCTCGTTCAGCACCACGCCCTGGCGCTGGAGCTGTTCGATCTCCTCGCCGATGGCGCGCGCCTCCTGCTCCGAGTCCCATGACGAGGCGACGGTGACGCGCAGCGCGTCCGGGTCCTTCGCCTCGGTGAACAGCGTCTTGCCGAGCCGCCCCTCATTGTGGCTGATGAGGTGCGAGGCGGCGCCGAGGATATGCGCGGTCGAGCGATAGTTGCGCTCCAGGCGGATCACCTTGGCGCCCGGAAAATCCTTCTCGAAGCGCAGGATGTTGTCGACCTCCGCCCCGCGCCAGCCATAGATCGACTGGTCGTCGTCGCCGACGCAGCAGATGTTCGCCTGCGCCTTGCCGTCGCGCGGCGGCTTCGCCTGCGCCAGCAGCCTGAGCCAGAGATACTGCGCGACGTTGGTGTCCTGATACTCGTCGACCAGCATGTAGCGGAAGCGGTTGTGATAGTCGGCGAGCACGTCGGGGTTCGCGCGCAGGATCGCCAGCGGCTCCAGCACCAGGTCGCCGAAGTCGGCGGCGTTCAGCACCTTCAGCCGCGCCTGATAGGCGGCATAGAGCTTCCTGCCGCGCCCGTCGGCGAAGGCGCGCCCGTCCACCTCGGGCACGTCGGCCGGCGTCAGCCCGCGGTTCTTCCAGTGGTCGATGTGAGCCGGCGAGCTGGCGCGCCGGCCAGCGCTTCTCGTCGATGCCTTCCGCCTGGATGATCTGCTTCATCAGGCGGATCTGGTCGTCGGTGTCGAGGATGGTGAAGTCGCTCTTGAGCCCGGCCATCTCGGCGTGGCGGCGCAGCATCTTGGCGCCGATCGAGTGGAAGGTGCCGAGCCACTGCATGCCTTCGACGACGCCGCCGATGAGGTCGCCGACGCGGGTCTTCATCTCGCGCGCCGCCTTGTTGGTGAAGGTGACGGCGAGGATCTGCCAGGGCTTGGCGCGCCCGGTGCCGAGCAGGTGGGCGATGCGGGTGGTGAGCACGCGCGTCTTGCCGGTGCCGGCGCCGGCCAGCACCAGCACCGGCCCCTCGGTCGCCTCCACCGCCTCGCGCTGCTCCGGGTTCAGCTTGTCCAGCCACGGCGTGCCGCGCGCCCCCATGGCGCGGGCGGCGATGCCGCCCGGCTGTGGTGAGGGCGTGCCCTGCGCAGCCGGAGGCGAAGCAGGGTGGGTGGGGTCGTCCGCGCCGGACGGCCCGCTGTCGATGCGCTTGGCGGGATCGGTCATTGGCCCCGGCGACTACCACGAATCTGAGCGGAGAACACTATAGCAACAGATGGGGCGCGCGGATGGCGGCGGGGAGGGGCAAATAGGGGTTCCGTGTCCCGGGCGCAGCGCAGCATGGAATGGTGCGCTGCTGAACCGGGACCCACGAGCCCGATGGACCCCGGCTCTGCGCAGCACCGCCTCGCGCTGCAGCGCGTCCGGGGAACGAACTCTCCGGTTGCGGTCCCCGCGAAGGCGGGGACCCGGTAATCGCCGACATTGGCGATTGAATCGCAGGCGCCGGCGATTACTGGGTGCCCGGTCGGGGCCGGGCACCACAACGTTTGTTGCGTGAAATGTGCCTCACATACCCTCGTCATTCCGGCGAAGGCCGGAATCCAGGCGACCTTTCAGCGATTGAGGCTTGTGCCGTCTGGTGGCGGGAGGGCGCAAAGCTCCGCGACCAGCGGTTCCCTCATGCTGGGCGCAGCGCTTCACGTTGCAGCGTGTTCATCCGGGTTTTCCATCCCGGCTGACAGGATCAGCGAACGGTGCATCAGGCTCGCACACATAGAACAGCGCCATCCGTGCAGGAATGTCGCCCTTGTTCCCTCCGGTCATGTTGATGCCTGCTGGCTCGACATAAACCTGTCCCGCCTCGATCAATACCGGTTCCCTGTTGTCCAGTTCCAGCGTGAAGACGCCCTCCAGCATGTAGACGGTCACCGGGAACCGGTGCGAGTGGTAGGGGGTCACATCACCCGGCAACAAGGTTGCGAAAAGCACGCGCACTTCCTGCTCGGCAGTTCTGGGCAGGCCTGCCACAAGTTCGCGGTGAAGCGGCGTCAGCTTGGCCATGCCGCTGTCTTGCGCGCTGCGCGTCACGCCGACATTCAGGCCAGCTGTCATCGTCTGGATATCGGATTTCTCGTGCATGTCTGCCTCCACTCCCAAGTTTCCGAGATTACCGATTCAGTCCCGAGAGCAGCAGCAGCGTCTCTGGTGAAACGCTCCGCAAAAATGCATAACCACGGGATGTTCGACTGGGACGATCTACGCCACATCATTGCCGTCTCTCGCCAGGGAAGCACCCTTGCGGCGGCCAAGACGCTTGGCGTGAACCAGTCGACGGTACATCGCCGATTGACGGAATTGGAGAAGGGCATCGGACTTGCGCTGGTCAAGCGGCATCCGAGTGGCTATCGCCTGTCGGAACTGGGAGAGGCGCTGATTGACGATGTTCTTGCTGTGGAGACAGCGGTTGCGACGCTGGAACAGAAGATACGGACGCTGAAGCTCGACCTGAAAGGCGTCATTCGCGTCACTTGTCCTGAACCGACTGTACCGCGCATCGTCGCTACCGGACTGTTCGACCGATTCCACGCGCGATATCCCAACCTTCGGGTCGAGTTCGTGACCAGTGACCGATATCTCGACCTGAACAAGGGTGAAGCAGATGTCGCTTTTCGCTCCGGTGAGCCCGTGGACGATAGCCTCGTGGGTCGCAAAATCTGTGATTCAATCTGGGCAATCTATGCCAGCAAGAGCTACGTCCAGCAAAATGGCCGCCCCGGCAGCATCGCAGACCTCGCTGATCATGCCTTGATTGGCTTCGACGGCATCATGGAGCACCACCGCGTGGCGAAATGGCTTCCGGTTGCTGTTCCAAACGCAAGGATCGCCAGCCGAAACAACAGCATGCTCGGAACCTTGTCGGCCGTGAAGGCGGGGATTGGGATCGCGCCGCTGCCGACCACGCTGGGGGACGCCGAGGACGCGCTCGTCCAGGTTCTTCCCCCCGTCGCAGAGCTCACCCGCAGCTGGTATCTCCTCACTCCTGCTGATCTGAGGAAGACGCCACGCATTGCTGCCTTCGTCGATCAGGTGCTCGATGACATTCCGGCACTACGGAAGGCATTGATCGGATAGCGGAAGCTGCGGGGGCAGGATCGTGAACCGTGCTCCTTCGCATTGCGGTCATACGCGCCGTGCTCGGCGCGGACCGCGAGTGCGGGTTCGAAACGTCGGAGTGAGACGACCAGGCGCCGCGTCTCCTTGAACGAGTGTGTGTGACCGAGCGGCGGGTGACGCTTGCGGCAACACTCCTCTACGGAGGCTCACGCCTCCGGCAGGCACACGCCCTCATAGCCGCGGCCCATGGTGGTCTGCATGCGCGAGGGCCGGTCGGGCGGGCGGCAGGCGACGACGGTCAGGCCATCGAGATTGGACGGCAGCGACGACAGGGTGGCGTCGCCGGGGTCGAAGCGCGCGCTCGCGCCGGGCTGGATGATCGCGGTCTGCGCGCAAGGTGCCGGGTTGGTCTCGCCGGGCAGGCACAGGCCGACCGCGATCGCCTCATCGCAGATGTTGGCGACTTCGCGGGGCTGGATCTCCCCCAGCATGCCGCGCGTGCAATGATTGACGTCGGCGCGCAGCGAGGGCCGCTGATAGGCGCCCGACGCCATGTCGAGGAGCGGCGGCAGCACGACGGCGACGGCCACGCCGGAGAGCAGCCCGGCCCACAGCGGCAGGCGCGGCCGCCGGTTCGGGCGATGGCTGAAGGCGAGCACAGAGAGCGCGACAAGAGCGCCGATGAACACCTGGTCGAAGGTGACGATGGGCAGAGCGGGCAGCGCCGGCGTGGCGCGCCACGCCGCGGCCGAGAGCGCCAGCGCCCAGGGAATGGCGAAGGCCGCTGCGATGCCGATCAAAGCGAGCGCCCAGACGGGCAGGCGCGGCTTGCCGGCGCGCTCGCGCAGCACGATCACGAACACAACCGTCACAAGGCCGCTGAACACGGCGCCGGGGAGAAATTCGGGCATTCGGGCTCCGTCGCTGGCGGGAGCATCACGCTATGCCGTTCAATCGGAGGCTTGTCCAGATTTTGCGCCTGGGGCGGGGGGCCCCGTGCCTTGGCGCGCCGCCAAATCTCCGGAGGCGTCTTGAGATGGGAGCAGGGCGCGGCACGGTAAGCGAACCCTCCCCTTGAGGGAGGGTCAAAACCGCTTGGGCGGTTTTGGGGAGGGGTCTGGACACTTCGGCGAAGGCACCCCCTCCCGAAGGTGCCTCGCTGCGCTCGTCACCTTCGACCTCCCCTCAAGCCCGTAGGGTGGGTTAGGCGCGCAAGCGCCGTAACCCACCGATCGAGACACCTGCTGTCGGTGGGTTACGCGCCTCCGGCGCTAACCCACCCTACGAATACCCCCAAAAATAAATCTATCCCCCCTCCCATGACCCCATGAGACGATGCCCTCATCCCCGCCCGCGAAGGGGCGCGCTCATGAGGCGTCTTGCAGCGTGGGGCGGGGTGCGGTGTCCGCCGTTTCCGCCTCGCAAGCGGAGCGGCGTGGGCTCGGAAGCCCGCCAGCGGAGGCGCTCGTCTCCGCCGCGCGCCATTGCCCCGAAAGGGCAGCGCTAAAGGCAGGCGAGGGTCAGCCACGGCCAGTGCGATACGGGAAACCGGCATCGGCGCCGTGGTGGTCCAAAGGTCGGTCGTCCGGATGGAGCCGCCTTGCCTTCGTCTCGGGTCCCAGGCGGGAGCGGAGCAAAAACCACCGCGGCGGGCGCTCGGCTGAGCGCCACCACTGGACTACCCGACGCGGCACTCATCGAGCGCCCGCCATCCCCTCATGAACGAGGGGAGAGTTCTTTGAAGGGTCAAAACTCGGAGCCAATCGCTCGCGGGAACGAGAAACTGTGTCCCATCCCCCGTTCGTCCCCGCGCAGGCGGGGACCCAGGTGAGAGTTGATGTTGAAGCGAGGGGTTCGCGGCCAATCCGGCCTGGATGCCCGACCGGAGTCGGGCATGAACGGAGTGTGTTGTGGGGACCTGCCCCACGCTCCTTCGTCATTCCGGCGAACGCCGGAATCCAGACGGCCTTTCAGCGATTGGGGTCTGTGTTGTCTGGGCCCCGGCTTTCGCCGGGGTGACGCAAACGGGTGTTGCCAAGGCGCGTACCAGACGAGACTCGCCTCACGGACACATCAGCAGAACCGGGGTCTGGCCGTTGCCGGTGTGGGCGCCGATGAGACGGCCCGCGATCGACAGTTCGCTGCCGTCGGCCGGGTGAATGGCCGGGCAATTGAGCTGCACGGTCATCGCCACCGCGATGCCGCGGCTGATGATATCGGCATCGACGCAATAGGGCGTGGTCAGCCGGAGAAGCGTGGCGCGGCGCGCGAGGTCGTTGATCGGGTCGCGGACGACCCCGTCATCCACGGGCGCGACCAGGGCGAAGTATTGGCCGGAGAGGGTGACGGTCTCACCGTAGCGATAGCAGTTGGCGGCCGAGGCCGAGGCGGACCAGACGATCGCGGCCAGCATCGCCACCAGGATGACCGGCAGGCCGATCGGCGGCCGGCCGCTGGTCAGTCGCCTGAGCAGGCTGTCGTGCAGCCGCGTGGCGACCGATTTGCGCCAGCCGTTCAGGAGGCCAGTGGCATGCGTGCAGGCGCTCCACAGTCTGCCGATCGGGTTCATTGCAGGTCGCTTTCGGCGACCACGCGATCGTAGCGTTCGAGGTCGCTCTTGATGATGTACCACGGCTCGCCGTTGCTGACCGGGCGGCGGGCAATGATCCGGTAGCGGCCGGTGGCGGCCGTGCGCGTTCTGTCCTCGTTGACGAAGGTGATTGCTTCGCCGATGGCGTATTTGTGCTCGATCATGGTGTGGGTCGCTTTCTCCTGTCGGTTGTCGCGGCGGCGGCCGGCTTGTGCACGAGACAATTCAAACGGCACTGCCGGCTGCTGCCTTTGTTCCTCCCCAGGGGCCGCGCCGAGCCGGCGCGGAACGCCGGCTCCTCCATGTGGGTCGCGACCCGGTCGGTGCGATCAGCTGTCGGCGGTCAGGATCCCGGCGCAGGCGAGGGCGACGCCGTTGACCGGTTCCTCGCTGCCGGGCATCGTCGCCCAGCCGCCCTTGACGACGAAGTCGGCGCGCTCGTAGCTGCCCAGCGCCTTGAGTTCGGTGAGCTTGCCGGTCGCGTCCACCTCGCCGCGGAACTGCGTCGCGCAAATGGGGGCCAGGGCATCCACCACGGCGGTTCTGGCGCTCTGGGTCGCGGCCTCCGCGGCATTGCCGCCCGTCACCCAGCCGCCCCAGCTGAATCCGATGATGGCCAAGGCGACTGCGCCGCCGACGGCGCCCCAGGCTGCGGGTTTGGTCTGTTCTGGAAGCTTCATGACATGTCCTTTTCTTGGCTGCGCGGAGTTTCTCGATCTCCGCTGACGCTGAACGATTGGGTGAATGGCTGGAACCTGACCGCGATCACCTGGCGGCCACGCGTGAGAACTGGTCGCCGGTCAGGGTGTAGAAGCTGCGATGTTGGCCGGGCGCGTAGACCTTTGCCGCGACGGCGAAAATGCGCTCGCGGGCGTCGTCGAAGGCCGCCAGGATCGCTTCCTCGGTGTTCCGCGTCTTCGGGTAGAGGATGAAGATCGCCTGCTCATCGAGGAAGAAACGCACTTCCATCGCGCTGTCATGACCCCAGAATCGGATGCGGCGCCAATGGGGGTCGTAGCTGCGGCTTGGATTCGGGAAGCTGAGGCTCATGGTCGACTTTCGGTCGGAAGCTCAGGGGCGCGCGGCGGTGCGCCCCCGGACATGCGGCGGGGCCTACGCCTTCGCCGGCGCGTCGGCCTTTTTCGGCTCGTCCCGCGGGGGCTTGTCCGCCGGGCCAGCGGGGGCGCCCGGCCTGTCGTCGTTTGCGGGCGTTTGCGGGGGCAGCGAAGCGGGATTGGCCATGGAAGAAGGCCCTTCAAAATGAATGTCCACAGGGGTCTGCGGCCATTGCGCGCATGTATTGCTTAATTTAAGTGATGCAAGGCCCGCAGTTAAAACTCGGGTCTTCCTGGTAGTTTATTGGAATCTTTCGAACTCTGGAAATATGAATTCTATCGGAAAATTCTTGGGAACGCCACATAAATTCATGATTTTAATTTTGGCGGCCTCGGTTGTGCGCGTCGAAAAACAATATTTGGCGGTGCCAAAGTCGCCGCGGCGGGCGCTCGGCTGAGCGCCCCATGGCATAGGCGACACGGCACGCACCGAGCGCCCGCCACCCCTTGCATGCCCTGTGCTGCGAGGTGCTCTTTGAAAGGTTCATCACCCGGCGTTTCCGGCGCGCGGGAACGAAGGCCGGTGTCCCGGCCGCGGCGGCGGAGGGCCGCCGGTTACTTGCAGATCGGCGTCGGCCGGGGCGGCGGCGGCGGGTGATCCTTGCGGTACTGTGCGATAAGCGGACCGAGGCTCTCGTCCGACCAGAACTTCGGCGCGCCGATCGCCTTCAGGCAGGCGGCGTCCCAATAGAGCCCCAGCGACGACAGCGATCGCTTGGCCGCCACGGCCTGAGCGACGGCCTCGATGTCGGCGGCCTCCGGATAGATGTAGACCGTTGTCGGGTCGTCCTTGGTCATCGCCATGATCGCGTCGGCGTCCGCGCGCGACCAGCTCGTGCAGCCGTTGCTGCGGCCGCCGACATAGCTCACCAGGGTTCCGCGCGGGACGTAGCCGTCGTTGTTGGCGTAGGGGCTCTTCGGGCTCTTCATCATGCAAACATGGTGCAGCACGACCGCCGCATGGCCGCCGATCTCGCGCTCGCGGGCGTTCGCCGTGTCGCC
Source organism: uncultured Alphaproteobacteria bacterium (assembly GCA_963730325.1). Classification (GTDB taxonomy): domain Bacteria; phylum Pseudomonadota; class Alphaproteobacteria; order Rhizobiales; family Kaistiaceae; genus CAVSRC01. The sequence goes on from CAVSRC010000018.1 coordinate 13,622, forward strand.
CTCGCCCTCGAACTGGAGGAACGGGCGCACCAGCAGCGCATTCTTGTGCGCTCCGTTGGGGTAATAGCCCTTGAACGACTTCTTGATCTCGGCCGTCACATAGGCCCCGCCGGTCGTCAGGCTCGAATCCTCAGCATTGCCGAAGTTCTGCGCGCAGGTCCGGCCATTGTGGAAGTTGGCCACGCCTTTCAGGTTGCGGCCGCTGCCGTGACCCGACGAGATCGCGCGAAACGACCGGCGGGCCTCGCAGACGATGTAGAAGCGCAGGCCCGGGCCACCGTCGCTGGCGGTGTTGGGGCGGGTGGCGTCCATGGCGAAGTAGCAGGGGTTCTTCACCGCGCCGGCGGCGACCTTCTGGAAGTAGAAGGCCCGCGCCCGCTCGAGGACCACCGGCGCGACCTCGCCGTTGCCATCGCCGATATGGGCAGCGAGCCAGGCCGGAATGTGTGGTGCCGGCTCCGCCGCAAGCGTCGGTGGCGGTGCGGCGAAGGCGATCGCGGCGAAAACGATGCCGAGGATGGGCGCAAGGATGGATTTCAGCCGCACCGGTCAAAGTCTCCTCTCCCGGCAGAAGGCCGGCCTCGTCACGACGCCCCCGTGGAACCGGCTCGTCGCGTCCGGGCGCACGAATCTGGAACCGCGCCGATTATAGCAGGAGACCGGGCGGCGGGATGGCGGGGGAGGGTGCTTGCGCTCCCCGCACCCCTCGAATCCCGCCGCGAATCCCTGCTCCGCCCTTGACCGGGCGACCACGAAGGTGCACCACGGCGCCACTTTCCCCCGCCGCCCCCGAAAGCCCATGACCGACACAACTGCCACGCCCCCGGCTGCCGTTTCCACGGAGTTTGCCGGGGAGGACCGCACCGTTTCGCTCCCCATTCTGGTCGTGCTGGCCTTTCTCATCGGCGTCGTCGCGGCGCTCGGCGCGGTCTTCTTCCGCTACATGATCGCGGCCATCCACAACCTCTTCTTCCTCGGCACGTTCAGCGTCTTCTACGACGCCAACAAGTTCGACGCGCCGCAGCCGTGGGGGCCGTTCATCATCCTGGCGCCGGTCATCGGCGGTCTGGTGGTGGTGTGGCTGGTGAAGACCTTCGCGCCCGAGGCCAAGGGCCACGGCGTGCCGGAGGTGATGTACGCCGTCTATCACAACAAGGGCAACGTGCGCGGCGTCGTGGCGATCGTGAAGTCGATCGCCTCGGCCATCTCCATCGGCAGCGGCGCGTCGGTCGGCCGCGAAGGGCCGATCATCCAGATCGGCGCCTCCTTCGGCTCGACGCTGGCGCGCAAGCTGCACCTCGCCCGCTGGCAGAAGATCACGCTGCTCGCCTCAGGGGCGGGGGCGGGGATCGCGGCTACCTTCAACACGCCGCTCGGCGGCGTGCTGTTCGCGGTCGAGCTGCTGCTGCCGGAGCTGTCGAACCGCACCTTCCTGCCGGTGGTGGTGGCGACCACCACGGCCACCTCGATCGCGCGCTACGTCTTCGGGCTCGACCCCGCCTTCTTCGTGCCGGAGGCGGCGCTGCCCGGCGGCTTCGCCATCAACGATCCGATCGTGCTGGCCGGCTTCGGCGTGCTCGGGCTTGCCGCCGGCGTCGCTTCCTGGGCCTTCATCAAGTTCCTCGCCTGGTGCGAGGACGTCTTCCCCAAGCTGCCGGGCAACGCCTACACGCAGAACATCGTCGGCATGCTGATGATCGGCGTGCTGTTCTACGCCTTCGAGCGCCTGACCGGCCAGCCGCACACGGCCGGCGTCGGCTACGCCACCATCCAGTCGATCCTCGACGGCAGCACGGTCGGCCTGGTGCTGCTTGCCGCCCTGTTGGCCGGCAAGCTGTTCGCCACCTCGGTCAGCCTTGGCGCCGGCGCCTCGGGCGGCGTGTTCTCGCCGTCGCTGTTCATCGGCGCCACGCTCGGCGCCGCCTTCGGCACGCTCGGCGCGACGCTTTTCCCCCATTCCGGCTTCTCGGTCGTCGAGTTCGCGGTGGTCGGCATGGGCGCCATCGTCGGCGGGGCGACCGGCGCCTCGATGACGGCGATCGTGATGATCTTCGAGATGACCCGCGACTACAACGTCATCGTGCCGCTGGTGGTGGCGGTGGCGCTGGCGACCGGCACGCGCCGCGCCCTGGTTGCCGAGAACATCTACACCGTCAAGCTGCGCCACCGCGGCCGGCCGATCCCGATCAACCGGCACACCAACATGTATCTCGTGCGCCAGGCGCGCGAGCTGATGAACAAGGACTTCATCGTTCTGCCGATCACCACCTCGATCGCCGATGCGCTGGCCAGGATTGCCGAGCGTCCGGGCGCACACATCATCGTCTCGGACGGTCCGCGCATCGCCGGCGTGGCGCGGCTCACCGCCGGCTCCTACGCGCCGGACCGCTATTCCGGCCAGACGCTGGAAGGCATCACCAACGACAAGTTCGTCATCTCGCAGGACACCGCCATCCTCAACACCGTCATCAGCCGCATGAACCGGCGCAGCCGCAACTTCTGCATCGTCGTCAACAACCGGGTGCGCATCCCGCGGGCGGAAGACGTCATCGGCGTCATCGCCGCCTCGGAGATCGCCAATGCGGTGATCTCCAACCACTACGCCTGAGTCTCTTCGCCTAGCTCTTGCGGGAGACGAACCAGACGTTCATCGGGTCGTGCGGCAGCACGGTGCGTCGGATTTCGGCGAAGCCGGCCTCCTTCAGCATCGCCTCCGCCGTCTCCCAACCCCACATGGTGCCGAGGCCGGCGCCGCCCTGTCCCAGCGACACCGGTGTGCAGTGCAGACAGGAGACGGCGTAGAGGAACGCCGCCATCGGGAAGTCGAGGTTGTTCTCCAGCCGCGCCGACCCACCGATGTCCTGCATCAGATAGACGCCGCCAGGGCGCAGCGCCCCATGAAGCCCATGCAGGAAATCCTGGGGGTCCTTCTGGTCGTGGACGGCATCAAAGGTGGTGATGAAGTCAAAGCGCTCCATCTCGTCGTAGCCGGTGAGGTCGCGCTCTTCGAAGTGAATGTTGCCCAATCCGGCCGCCTTGATCTCGGCGTTGGCGTGGCCGATGGCGTCGGCACCGAGATCGTAGCCGGTGAACGTGCTCTTCGGGAAATGCCGGGCAAGCGCGATCAGCGCTGCGCCGCGGCCGCAGCCGGCATCCAGCACGTCGATGCCGGCTTCGAGGCGCTGAACGATGTCGTCGGCGAGCGGCAGGATCGTCGTCGAACAGCCGCGCCAGCACCGTCTGGCCGCTGTCCTCGGCCATGATCTCATGGAAATGCGGATATTCGTCATAGCGCGTGCCGCCGCCGTTCTCGAAATGGCGGAGCATTGAATCCTGCATCTGGCCGAGAATGGCGACGTGCTGGCCGTAGACGGCGAGGTTGCCGAGCGGCGCGTCACGGGTGAGGCAGGCGGCATGCTCCGCCGGCAGGGCGTAGGTGCAGGTCGCCGGATCGTAGGTGACGATCCCGCCGGTCACCATTGCGGCCAGCCACTCGCGCACATAGCGCTCGTCGAGTTCGGCGCTGGCCGCAATATCGGCGCTGGTCGCGGGCGGCAGGTCGGCCAGCACGTCGAACAACCCCGCTCGGTGGCCGATCGAGGTCATGACGGCAACGGCACCGGAATTGAGCATGTCCATCGTGCGCGCGGCGAAGGCTTCCGCCGCGGGCTGGTCGAAGGCAGGCATCTGGTCATGGGCAAGGGACATCGCTGGGTCTCCATGGGCTGGGGGTGTGAGGCTTCGGGGTAAGACGGCGGCGGCGCGGGAATGCAGCGGCGAAGCGGACAGAAGGGGGCGTCTTCGGCCACGCGCGGCGCAGGACTGGGCGCAGCAGCACCAGACTGCCGAGGGCGAAGGCGATAGCGCCGCCGGCAAAGGCCGGCAGGGAGCCGATCATTAGGTCGTGCGCCATGCCGAAGGGCGTCGCGGCGAGGAGCGCGAGGCGCAGGTGGATTTCGTTCTGCTGCATGCGCCCGATCATCATCACGGTCAGCGCAATGGCCGCGAGCAGGGTGGGAGGCCCGCTCCAGGTAGGCCAGGCGATCACTGCCGGCAGGGGAAGGAACCCCCATGCGAAACGCCTGAGCGCCGGATGGTCGTGCGCCGCATAGGGCAAACAGGGATTGTGCCGCGCCAACCGCGGTGACGGCGACGCCGGTCCACGCTTCGAGCAGCAGGTAGTGGCCGACAAAGGCGGCTCCGATGCCGAACTGGGCGGCGAGGATGGCGAAGCGGCTATGCAGCAGCGGCCAACCGGACAGCAGTACGAGGCCGATCAGGCCGAGGGCCGAGGCCAGCGGACGGTCGCCGAAGGTTTGAACCATGTTGGACACGGGGGACGGGTCTCTACGCAAAGGGTGCGTGGGGATAGACCCGGCGGCGGCCGTCAGTTGAGAGCGGGATTGGACAGAACAGGGGCTTTCAGGCCACCGTAGCCTGCATGAACGCGAAAGCTTCGACGCGGTCGATCTCGGTGGGCCTTCTGGCGCTGCCCGAGAGCACGCCGACGGCGCTTTACGGCCTCTACGAGGTTCTCTCCTCGGTCGGCGTGGTGTGGTCGCAATTGACCGGCGAGGCCGGCGGCGACGTGCGCTTCGATGTGCGCATCGTGGCGCCCGGCCGCGACGGTTTCCTGTCGGATCTGGGTGTGCCGATCGCGCCGCATGCTGCCATCGGGGAGGCCGGACCGCTCGACGTAGTCATCGTCACGGATCTGACCCTGACCCATGTGGGCGACCCGCGCGGTCGGTGGCCGGAGGCGAGCGCCTGGCTGCGGACGAATTTCGACGAGGGCGCGACGGTGTGCTCAGTGTGCACCGGCTCCATCCTGCTCGCCGATGCCGGACTGCTCGACGGTCTGGAGGCGACGACCCACTGGAGCGCCTGCCCGCTGTTCGCGGACTACTTTCCAGCGGTGCGGCTGCGGCCGGAGCGCGTCGTTCTGGTTGCCGGCGCGGATCAGCGCATCGTCACCAGCGGCGGTTCGGCCTCGTGGGAGGACCTGGCGCTCTATCTGATTGCGCGCTTCGCCGGCCAAGCAGAAGCGGTGCGCACGTCGAAGATCTTCATCTTCGGCGACCGCAGCGAGGGGCAGTTGCCCTATGCCGTCATGCGCCGCACCGACCGTCACGAGGATGCGGCGGTGGCCGCGAGCCAGGCGTGGATCGCCGAGCACTATGCCGCCGCCAATCCAGTCGCCCGGATGGTCGCGCGGTCCGGTCTGCCGGAGCGCACCTTCAAGCGGCGGTTCCGGGCGGTTACCGGCTACGCTCCGGTCGAATATGTGCAGGCGGTGCGCGTCGAGGAGGCGAAGCAAATGCTGGAGACCAGCGACGCGCCCACCGACACGGTGGCACATGAGGTGGGTTACGAGGACGTGGCCTTCTTTCGCCGGCTGTTCAAACGCAAGACCGGAGTCACGCCAGCACGTTACCGGCAACGCTTCCAGTCGATTGGCAGGTTGAAGCGCGCGCCCTGACGTCAGGCCGGGCGGCGGCGGAACAGGGCGAGCGGGCGGCCGTCGATGGCTGCCAGTCCGAGTGCGATCAGCGCCATGCCGGCGAAGTCGGCCGGCGCCAGCCGCTCGTGCAGGAAGACGGCGCCGAGCAGGATGGCGCTCACCGGCACCAGGAAGGTGACCAGCATCAGGTTGACCGCGCCGGCCGTCTTCAGGATGCGGTAGTAGATGATGTAGGCGACCGCCGAGGAGAGGGTGGCGAGCGCGATCAGCGCCGCCCACACGCCGGGGCCGGGCATGGCCAGCGTCCACGGCCTGTCGATGACCAACGTCAGCGGCACCATCATCACCGCCGCGGCCGTGAACTGGCCGGTCGCCGAGACGATCGGCGCATGACCGGCGCGGCCGAAGCGGCGGGCGTAGATCGGCGAGACCGCATAGAAGACGGAGGCGAGCAGCAGCGCCAGCTCGGCGAGCAGGTTGGCGTTGAGGCCGCCGAGGGCGTCCGGCCCGATCATCACGATGACGCCGACGAAACCGATGACCAGGCCGGCAACGCGGCCGGGCGTCATGCGCTCGTCGCCGGTGAGGTAGTGGGCGAAGACGACGGCGAAGAGCGGCGTGGTGGCGTTGAGGATCGCGGCCAGGCCGCTGGCGACGTGGCTCTGCGCCCAGGCGATGAGGCTGAAGGGCACGACATTGTTGAGGAAGCCCATGACGAAGTAGGCGCGCCACGAGGCGCCGTCGCGCGGCATGGCATGTCCGGTCGCGCGCACCGCGACATAGAGCAGGGCACCGCCGACGACCACGCGGAAGGCGACGATGGTGAAGGCCGGCAGGACCTTGATGGCGATGGCGATGTAGAAATACGAGCCGCCCCAGAGCAGCGCCAGGGTGACGAGCAGCGCCCATTCTGCGGGCGTCATGGTGCGGTTGACGGCGGCGGGCATGGGGCTTGGGCGATTCCGGCGTTGGCGAAGGACCCATCCCCTAGCAGATGCCGACATTCCTGCATTCCGATTCCTGCACGGCGGGAACGCGCTTGTTTGCCTCGACGAATGCGGACATTGGCTGAATAGCGCCGCTTCTGCCGCGATAGCGGGCGATTTTCACCGCTTTGGCTGACAATCCCGATTTGCTACCCTGCCGGCGCGGTTTTGCGGAAAGCGTTGGGGAATACGGGACTTAGGATGGCGATTCAGCTCGCAGTCGACGACACGGCGCGCAACGACGCCGGCATTGCGGCGGCGCTGCCGCTTCTGAAGCAGCGCTTCGGCGAGCGCTATGCCGATTCGGAGGCGCTGCGCGTCCAGCACGGCCACACGACCACTTGGCTGGTCAATCAGGCCCCTGACGCGGTGGTCTTCCCCGAGACGACCGAGGAGGTGGTCGACATCGTGCGCATCTGCGCGGCGCATGGCGTGCCCGTGATCGCCTTCGGCGCCGGCTCCTCGCTGGAGGGCCATGTCAACGCGCCCCATGGCGGCGTGTCGGTGGACATGAACCGCATGAACCGCATCCGTGCCGTCCACCCGGAAGATCTCGATGCCGTGGTCGAGCCGGGCGTGACCCGCAAGCAGCTCAACGACTACCTGCGTGACCAGGGCCTGTTCTTTCCGATCGACCCGGGTGCCGACGCCACGCTTGGCGGCATGGCCGCCACCCGCGCCTCGGGCACCAATGCCGTGCGCTACGGCACGATGCGCGACAACGTCATCAGCCTGACGGCGGTGATGGCGGACGGCGCGGTGGTGAAGACCGGCAACCGGGCCAAGAAATCCTCCGCCGGCTACGACCTTGCCCGCTTGCTGATCGGCTCGGAAGGTACGCTCGGCATCATCACCGAGCTGGTGGTGCGGCTGCAGGGCATCCCCGAGGCGATCGCCGGCGGCGTGGTGCCCTTCGCGACGGTGGAGGGGGCGTGCAATGCCACAATCCTGACCATTCAGAGCGGTATCCCCATCGCCCGCATCGAACTTCTCAACTCGCTGATGGTCAAAGCAACCAACACCTACTCCAAGCTGGATCTGCCGGAGACGCCGCATCTTTTCGTGGAATTCCACGGCAGCAATGCTTCCGTGAAGGAGCAGGCCGAAGCCTTCGGCGAGATCGCGACGGAGTGCGGCGGCGGCGAATTCGTCTGGGCGACCAGGCCGGAGGAGCGCACGCGCCTGTGGCAGGCGCGCCACGACGCCTATTGGGCCGCATTGACGCTGCGGCCGGGCTGCAAGGGCATCGCCACCGATGCCTGCGTGCCGATCTCGCGGCTGGCGGAATGCGTGACGGAGACGATCGCCGACGTCGAGCGGAGCAATCTGATGTCGCCGGTCGTCGGCCATGTCGGCGACGGCAACTTTCACCTGACGGTGCTGGTCGACTTGGACGACCGCGACGAGGTGGCGCGTTGCGAAGGTCTGATCTCGCGGCTCAACCTGCGCGCCATCGCGATGGAGGGCACGTGTACCGGCGAACACGGCATCGGACAGGGCAAGATGAAATATCTCGGGATTGAGCAGGGCAGCGGTGTCGAAGTCATGCGGGCGATCAAACAGGCAATCGATCCCCTGGGCATCATGAACCCGGGCAAGATCGTCGTGCCGGGCTGAGCGGCCCGGCGATGGACCCGTAGCGGAGGCCACACTGAGCAGGCTCTACCTGATCGTCGGGGGTGCCGTGGTTATCGCGCTGTTCGCGGCGCTGATCGTGCCATGGTTCGTCAACTGGAACGACTATCGCGCCAGCTTCGAGGCCGAGGCGTCGCGCATCCTCGGCCACCGGGTCCATGTCGAGGGCGACGCCCACGCCACCATCCTGCCGTCGCCGTCGCTGACCTTCACCAAGGTCGAGGTCGACGACCAGGATGGTCAGCGCATCATGGATGTCGGGCGCTTCGATGTCGTCATCGAGCTGATGCCGCTGCTCCAGGGCGAGATCCGGGTGGTCTCGATGACGCTCGAGAAGCCGGTGGTCAACGTCTCGGTCGATGCCGCCGGCAAGGTCGCCTGGCTCAGCCGCGCCAAGCTGCGCGAGCCGTTCGACCCGGACAAGGTCGTCCTCGACAACATCACCATCAGAGATGGCGCGCTCAACTATGCCGATCAGCGCACCGGCGTGTCGCTCGCCTTCGACGGCATCTCGGCCCAGGTCACGGCGCGGGCGCTGCTCGGGCCATGGCATGTCGACGGCTTCTATCTCGACAATGGCAGCCAGGTGGGCTTCCGCATCTCGACCGGCCGCGTCCTCGACGACGGCACGATCCGCATCAAGGCAGACGTCAATCCGGCGCGCTGGCCGGTAACCGTCGGCGTCGACGGCCCGGTCGGCATCGACCCGGCAGAGGGGCTGACCTGGCGCGGCACCTATTCGGTCAGCCAGGTGGCCACCGCCGATGGCGGCGACAACGCCGATGCCGGCAACGGGCCGACCGGCTGGCGCAGCGACGGCACCTTCAAGCTCACCGGCGGCCAGCTCGACATCTCCAAGGCGGTGCTGTCGAACGGCCCGGTCGACCGGCCGCTCAGCGTCGCCGGCACGCTGACCGTCAACTTCGGCACGTCGCCGTCCTTCATGGCCGCGGCGGAGGCGCACCAGATCGATCTCGACCGCACGCTCGGTAACGGTCCGAGCCAGCCGGTGGATGTCGCGGCTGCGGCCGACAGCCTTGTGGGCTGGCTGAGCCGGCTTCCGGTTCCCGACATGCCGGGCAGCATCCGCCTCAAGGTGCCGACGATCGTTGTCGGCGGGCGCATCATCGAGGACGTCGCCTTCACCGCGGCGCCGGCCGACGGCGGCTGGCAGATCGGATCGCTCAGCGCCAGGCTGCCGGGGCAGGCCACGCTCGCGGCCAACGGCCTGATGACCACGCAGAAGAAGTTCGGCTTCGTCGGCGAGACACATCTGGCTGTCGCCCAGCCGGCGACCTTCGCCACCTGGTGGCGCGGCGGCAGCCAGGAAGGGGCCGGGCGCCTGCTGGCGCCGTTCGACCTGTCCGGTCATGCCCAGATCGGTCCCAACCACGTCTCCTTCGATCACGCCACGGCGCGCGTCGACAGGGCCACGATCACCGGCAGCTTCAGCTGGCAGGAAGACGCCAAGGACCACCGCCGCCAGCTCGGCGCCGTCGTCGAGGCCAGAGGGCTGATCGATTTCGTCCAGTTGAAGGCGCTGGCCGGGCTGCTCGCCGGCCACAACCTGACCAATGCGGGAACGCTGGCCGACGACTACAGCCTGCAGATCGCGGCCGATGCGTTCGCCTATCAGGACCTCACGATCAAGGGCATCCAGGTCAACGCGATCTACAGCGACGACGCGCTGAGGGTCACCAAGCTGCTGGTCGACGATATCGGCGGTGCCCGGATCGAGGGAACCAACGGCGAGATCGAGAACCTTTCGGGCAATCCGCGCGGTCACCTCTACACGACGCTCGATGCGCCGAAGCTGACCGGCCTGGCGCGGCTGGCCGACCGTTTCCTGCCGGAGAGCGGCTTCACCCGATGGCTGAATGCCGCCGCACCGGCACTGGGCGAAGCGGTGACGACCGCCAAGATCACGGCGCCGCTGCCCGGCGGCGGCAGCGGCTTCGCCTTCACCATCGAAAACGGCGTCGCGGCGTCGACCACGTTCAACCTGTCGGCCAGCTTCACAGGCGGCTTCGTCCATTGGCGCACCAAGCCGGCGGAGATCAAGGCGACGCTCGATTCACCGGACAGCGCGGGGCTGGCGCGGCAGTTCGGACTGGCCGCCGTCGCACTCGACGGGGACAACGGCGCCCATGTCGAGGTGCAGGCCAAGGGGGTGCCGGGCGAGGGGCTCGATACGGTGGTGGTGGCGGATCTCGCCGGCCTGGTCGCCAATTCCAGCGGCAAGCTGACAATCGCCGAGAATTTCGCGCCGTCCTTTGCCGGCAGGGTCGGCCTCTCCGCGGACAATATCGATCCGATCGTCGCCATGGCCGGGCTCGACATTCCCGGTGCGGCGACGGGCACCAGGCTGACGCTCGATGGCCGGCTTTCCATCGCCGACGGCGGCGTCGCGCTCTCCTGGAAGAACGGCACGATCGGCCCGGCGATCGTCGGCGGTGACGTGATGCTGGCGCCCGAAGGCAGCCGCAACTGGCGCATCGGCGGCAAGGTGGTTGCCGACGAGATCGACCTCGGCTGGATCGCGTCGCTCGGTCTCGGCTTTGCCCCGGTGCCGACCGGCGACCCGCAGGAGCCGTGGTCGCGGGCGCCCTTCGCCCCGCCGGCCTACGGTCCGGTCAGCGGCACGCTCGAGGTTGCGGCGAACCGCCTCGATGTCGGCGATCTCGGGCTCACCGGCACCGCCTTCAAGCTGGCGCTGCAGCCGCAACGCATCGATCTCGATCTGACGGCGGGCCAGCTTGCCGGCGGCACCGTGACCGGCGGCCTGTTCATCCACAATGTCGGCGGCAACGCCAATCTCACCGCCCACTTCGACCTCAAGGGCGCGGCGCTGGAATCCTTCGTCTGGCGGCGCGACGGGCGCTCGGTTGCCACCGGCACGCTCGATCTGTCCGCCAATTTCGAATCGACCGGGCGTTCGCCGGCCGGCCTCGTCTCGACGATGACCGGCGGCGGCGTTCTGGCCGTGCATGACGGCCTGGCGCGCTACGTCAATCCCAACACGGTGCGCCAGATCGTGCGCGCCTCCGATCTCGGCCAGCAGTTCAGCGAGGATGCGCTGCGCGCCGCCTTCGGCCAGCGCATCGACGCCGACAATCTGGCCTTCAAGGATGCCAGCGGGGCCTTCGCCATCGTCGCCGGCGCCGTGCGCCTGAAGAACCTGATCGTGAAGTCGGCGGCGCTCGCCGCCAGGGGCAACGCCGTCGTCGACTTCAACGCCATGACGCTCGACAGCGACTGGAGTCTCGCCTTCGCGCCGGTCGACAACAAGGTCCAGGGCACCGACCCGGAGGCCGGCCTCGTCTTCCACGGGCCGATCGCCGCGCCCACCCGGTCGATCGACGTGTTGCAGTTCGCCGCCTATCTCAATGAGCGCGAGGCGGCACGGATGACCGAGATCATCGCGCTCGACGCAGCGACCCGGGCCGAGAAGGAACGGCTGAATCGTCTCGTCACCAAGATCAAGCAGGATGCCGACCAGCGTGCCGAGGATGCGCGCATCGCGGCGGCGCGCGAGGCGGCGCGTCACGCGGCGGCGCAGCGCCGTGCGGTGATCCTCGAGACCTTCCACGTCAACCGCGCGATCCTCGCCGAGAAGCGCCACGTCGAGGCTCTGGCGGCGTTCGCTGACCGTCAGGCGGCGCAGCAGAAGCAGGCCGAGGCTGCGGCGGCTGATGCCGCCAAGGCGGCCAAGTCGGCGCGGGCCGCGGCCGAGAGCGCGGCCAGGGTGCTCGCCGAGGCGCGTGCGGCCGACGAGGCCGCCGCCGCCAAGACGGCTGCCGCCGCTGCCGCGTTGGCGACCGCCAAGGCCGAAGCGGCGTCGGCCGCTCAGGATGCCGCGCAAGCTGGCGACGCCTCCGATCGGGCGAAGGCGACGCTGGCCGCTGCCACCAGCGCGGAGGCGGATGCCAAGGCGACCGCCGAAACCACCGCGCAGGCGAAGGCGGATGCCGACAAGGCACTGAAGGCGGCGACGGCGCGGGCTGCGGCCGCGGCCGATGCCGCCAGCAAGGCCGATGCCGCCGCCCGGTCCGCCGCATCCGACAAGACGGCTGCCGACAAGGCCGCCGCCGCAGCGATTGCGGCGCGCGACGCGGCCAAGGCGACACTTGCCGATGCCGAGGAAGCGGTGAAGGTCGCCGAGGGCGTCGCCCACGCGGCGGCTTCACAGGCAACGACGCTCGGCGGCGGCGAATCCGCCGCGCAGGCGGCCAAGGCCAACGCCGATGCCGATGCCAGCGCGGCTGCCAACGCGCTGACTGCGGCGACTGCGGCGCGCGATGCTGCGGCGGCGAAGCTCGCCTCGGCGACAGAGGACGCCGTCGTGGCCGGCAAGGCTGCCGACGCTGCAGCGACCGTTGCAGAGCAGGCTGCCGAACTCGCCAAGACAATGGCTGTCGGCGATGGCGCCGATGAACAGGCAGTCGCCACGGCACAGGCCATGCAGACGGTGGCTGACGGTGCTGCCCACCAGGCCGCCGTCAAGAAGTCGGCGGCCGACGATGCTGCCAGTGCCGTGAGTGAAGCGCAGGCGGTGCTCGATCAGGCCGCTGCCGCGCTGACCGCGGCCGAGGCGCGTTCGCAGTCGGCGGCGGCCGCCGCGGCGCAAGCCGATGCCATGGTCAAGAACGCTGCCGCCAGTGCCGACCGTGCCGTCTCGGAGAAGGAGATGGCGCTTTCCGGCCTCGACGAAAAGACCAGGGCGCGTGATGCGGCCAGGGCTGCGCTCGCCGCGAAGGAAGCGGCGGTGAAGAAGACCGCCGCCGATGCCGCAGCAGCGGCCAAGGCGGCGGTGGACGCGGCCGATGCCGCCGAACGCGCGCAGAGCGAGCTCACGGCCGCGCGCGCCGACAAGGCGGCGGCGGAGCAGGATGCTGCCAAACGTGCCGGCGCCGCCGACGGCGCGGCGAAGGTGGCGGAACTGGCGAGCGCCAAGCGGGCGGCGGCGGCCACCGACGCCAAGGCGGCCGAGGCGAAGGCCGTGACGGCTGCGAATGCATCGGCTACGGCGGCGAAGACGCTGGCTGCCAGGACGGATGCCAACGACGGCGCACAGGCCGCAGCTTCGGCCGCGGCCACGGACCGTCAGGCGGCGGAGACGGCTGCCGCGGATGCCGAGGCGCAGGCACAGACCGCGGAGGCGGATGCCCAATCGGCTGCGGCGCAAGCGGCGGAGGCAGCGGCTGCCGCTGAAGTCGCTCAGCAGGCGGCCGAGCAGGCGGCGCAAGCCATGACCGAAACCGGTCCGATCGAGTTGCCCATCCCGGACGTCCCGCCGTCGCCCGACGGGGCTGCCCCCGGCGCGCGCGCCGATGCGGCCGCGCTCCCCGAGCCGGCGCCGAGGAAGGCGGTTGCGGCATCATCGAAAAAGCCGGTGCCGGCGCCGCGGCAGAGCCCGAAGGACGAGCCGATGCCGTTGCTGCCGAACGTGCTGCCGACCGACGGGCCGCTGGTGATCACGCCGCCAACCTACTAGCCCGACGGGCTCAGGCGCGGCCGGCGCGCCGGCGATACCAGTCGAGCGCGAACATGCGAAGCGCCGCCGAAAGGTTGGTGTCGTCGGGCCGCTTGCGGTCGATCTCGGCGACCAGCGCCGCAACGCTCGCCCCCCGGCTTGCAGCGATCTCGGCGAGCGCCTCCCAGAACGTCGCCTCGAGCGAGATCGAGGTGCGGTGACCGGCGATGGTGATGGAGCGTTTGCTCACTCTTCGTCGTGCTCGATGCGGTGCGCGGCAAGCTTGCGCTCGGCCATATCACGCTCCGCTTCCTTCTGCTTCTTCTCGGCCGCCGTCATGCCGTGCTTGCGCCGGTTCGCTTCCGCGGTCTCCTGGCGCGCGGTCCGCGCCTTCTTTCTGCGGAAGCGGCGGAGGTTGACGATTTCGGCGGTCATGGCCTGTTGCCTATTTCGGGCCGATCATGTCCTCGGGCCGGACGATCTCGTCGAATTCCTGCGCCGTCACGTAACCGAGCTTCACGGCCTCCTCGCGCAGCGTCGTGCCGTTCTTGTGGGCCGTCTTGGCGATCTCGGCCGCCCTGTCGTAGCCGATCTTCGGCGCCAGCGCCGTCACCAGCATCAGCGAGCGCTGCATCAGGCTGGCGATGTGCGCCTCGTTCGCCTTGATGCCGACGACGGCGCGATCGGTGAAGCTCGCCGCGGCGTCGGCCATCAGCCGCACCGACTGGAGGAAGTTGTAGGCCATCAAGGGGTTGTAGACGTTGAGCTCGAAGTGGCCCTGGCTGCCGGCAAAGCTCAGCGCCGCGTTGTTGCCGAAGATCTGGACGCAGACCTGGGTCAGCGCCTCGCACTGGGTCGGGTTGACCTTGCCGGGCATGATCGAGGAGCCGGGCTCGTTCTCGGGCAGCGATATCTCGCCGAGCCCCGAGCGCGGGCCGGAGGCCAGCAGGCGGATGTCGTTGCCGATCTTGAACAGGCTGGCGGCCACCGTGTTGATGGCGCCGTGCGAGAAGACCATGGCGTCGTGGGCGGCCAGCGCCTCGAACTTGTTCGGCGCCGAGGTGAACTTCATGCCGGTGAGCGCGGCGATGCGGTCGGCGACGCGCTCGGCGAAGCCGACCGGGGCGTTGAGGCCGGTGCCGACCGCGGTGCCGCCCTGGGCAAGCTGCATCAGCCCCGCCATCGTCGATTCGATGCGCTGGATGCCGTTCTCGACCTGCTGGGTGTAGCCGGAGAATTCCTGGCCGAGGGTGAGGGGGGTGGCGTCCTGGGTGTGGGTGCGGCCGATCTTGATGATCTTCGCAAAGGCCTGCGCCTTGTCGTTGAGCGCGTTACGCAGCTTGTGAAGCGCCGGCAGCAGGCGGTGCTCGATCTCCTCGGCCGAGGCGATGTGCATCGCCGTCGGAAAGGTGTCGTTGGACGACTGGCTCATATTGACGTGGTCGTTCGGGTGGACCGGCGTCTTCGAGCCGATGGTGCCGCCCAGGATCTCGATGGCGCGGTTGGCGATCACCTCATTGGCGTTCATGTTGGATTGCGTGCCCGAGCCGGTCTGCCAGACGGCCAGCGGGAAGTGGGCGTCGAGCTTGCCCTCCGCCACCTCCTGCGCCGCCGTGACGATCGCCGCGCCGATCTTCGGGTCGAGCTTGCCGAGGTCCATGTTGACTTCCGCCGCGGCGCGCTTGATCAGCCCGAGGGCGCGCACGATCGGCGCCGGCTGCTTTTCCCAGCCGATGGGGAAGTTTTCGATCGAGCGCTCCGATTGGGCGCCCCAGTAGCGGTCGGCGGGGACCTCGATGGCGCCGAAGGAATCGGTCTCGGTGCGGGTGGCTGGCTTCTTGTCGGGCATCGCGGGCGGCTTCCGTTCGCGTGGGGCGCGCGCGGGTTTTCCCACTGCCACGGGCGGAGCGCAAGCTGCGGAAGGCCCTAGCCGACGTCCTCGGCTTCGGCGGCGCGCTTGCGGCCGACGATCATGGCGTGGACGAGGTTCTCGCGGTGGCGGACGCTGGCCAGAGCGACGCCGGCCAGATGCACGACGACCAGGATCATCAGGCCATGCGCCGACCAGTCGTGCAGATGCTGCATCCAGGTGACGCCCCAGAAGGCGTCGGTGGTGAGCAGGTAGCCGGTGAAGGCGGTACCGGCCATGCCCAGCATCAGCGCCACGATCATCGCGCCACCGGCCGGGTTATGGCCGACGTGGCGCGCCTCGCTGCCGGTGGCGACGGCTTTCAGATAGTCGGCGACGGTCCGTGGCGAGCGCACGAAATGGCGGAAGCGCGCATAAGGCGTGCCGATGAAACCCCAGGCAAGCCGCAGCAGTACGAGGCCGCCGGCGGCATAGCCGGCGAGCATGTGAAGGTCGTCCCACGAATGGGCGCTGAGCCACGCCACGGCGAAGCTCAGCACCAATGACCAGTGGAACAAGCGCACGAACGGGTCCCAGACGCGGACCCAGCGGTTTTCGCTGTCGCTCGTCATCGTTGGAATGCGCAGACGATCAGTTCTCGCCGGCTTCGGCGTTGTCGAGCTTCTTCAGGGTCTCGGCGTTGTACGCCACGTTCATGCGCTTGCCCGACTTGTCGGTGGCATAGACCTCGTAGCAGCCCTTCTCGACCTTGATCTGTTTGACGGTGAGGCCGTCAGCCTTGAGCATGGTTTCGAGTTTGGATTGCGGCTGCCAGGCGGACTGGGGAGCGGTGGAGCAGCTACCGCCGGCGGCAAAGGCCGGGCTGGCAACGACAAGAGCAACGGCGGTGAGGAGGAATGCGCGTTTCATGTATTTGAGTCTCCAAAAAAGAACCAGAACGCAAACGCCCCGAACGAAATGTCCCCGGCGTTTGTGGCGCGCACGCTAGTGAGACCCGCCTGTCGGTACGCTGACAGCGTGGTGCGGCAAGCTGTCATCGACGCCTGCTCATGACGGGATAAGGATCGGGAAGGGAACCGCTCGCCGCAGGCGCGGCAGAAGGACCGGGGTGTGCGCGGTCTATTTCTTGCGGAAGGCGTCGAGGCTGACCACCTGGGCCATCGGCGCTGCTTCCTCTTCGCCTTCGTTGGCGCCTTCGCCTGCGCTGCTTTCGGCCGCCTCGCTATTGCCGGCCGCCTCGGCCTTCGGCGCGGCGATGTCCGCCGGCGGCGGGATTGCGGTGGCGTCCTCAGATTCGGTGTCGGCGATCACCAGCGGCCGCGCCGCCACCTCGAAATGCAGCTTGAAGGGGACCGACGGGTCGACAAAGTCCTTGATCGCGGAGAAGGGCACCAGCAGCCGTTCGGGAACGCCGCTGAACGACAGGCCGACCTCGAAGGACTGCTCGCTGACGGTCAGGTCCCAATACTGGTGCTGGAGAACGATGGTGATGTCCTCCGGGTACTGGGCCAGCAGGCGGCTTGAAATGCGCACGCCCGGCGCCTGGGTGGCGAAGGTGACGAAGAAATGATGCTCGCCGGGGAGCCCGGTACGGGCGACTTCGGACAAGACCTTGCGGATTACCCCGCGCAGCGCGTCCTGAGCGAGGATGTCGTATCGGATCAGGTCTTCTGCCATCGGTTGCCGCCGCACGTCGGTGCTTGTCGAATCCACCCTATCATGCAGCAGATTCGGGCGGTCCCGTGAGAGGAAAGTGGAGGCTTCTGTTGCCAGGTGCCTCCGAACCCCGCCTGAAGGGGCTAACCCTCAGGGCTTGATTTCGGTTTTCCGAACCGCATTACGCGGCCAGGGCCACCGGAGCATAGTTGTCGTTGGCAACTATAGATTCGGCCCGATAACGGCGGAACCATGCCGGGCAAAAGCCCATCCTTTACGCCCTCGTCGATCCTATTTCGCCCCCGCCGCAACCCGCGGAAAAGCGGGCGATTTCAACGGGCTGGGGTGGAGGCGCCGGGTACTGCCCCCGGGTCCGCAGGGTTTATTGCGATGGCCGTTTATCGCCATAGCCGGATTGCTCCGGCACCGTGAAATATAAGGATTCACCACTGGATTGGAAAGGCTCTCGACCGTTTCCCGGTTAAGGACCACGATTCATGCGGGGTCCGAGGCGCCGGCGAGCTCGCGGAGCCGGCGCTCCAGAAAGCGCCGTTCGGCCGCCTGTCCGGTCAGCGCCAGGGCGCGTTCATAGGCCAGGCGGGCGTCTTGCGCCCGTCCGAGGCGCCGCAGGAGGTCGGCCCGGGCCGCATGGGCAAGGTGATAGTCCGCCAGCGCGCCCGCATCCAGGATTTCGTCGATCAGCAGCAAGCCCGCCTCCAGGCCGTCACGCATTGCGACCGCCACCGCGTGGTTGAGGCGGGCGACGGGAGAGGGATCGGCGCGAATGAGCAGGTCGTAGAGGGCGACGATCCGGTGCCAGTCGGCTTCGCCGGTGTCGACGGCGGCCGCGTGGGCGGCGGCAATGGCCGCCTGGATGGCGTATGGGCCGACCTCGCCGGTGGCAAAGGCATCGGCCGCCAGTTTCGTCCCTTCGGCAATCCCGGCGCGATCCCACAGCGACCGATCCTGGTCGGCGAACAGAATGACGTCGCCCGCCGGAGAACTGCGCGCCGCGCGGCGGGAATCGTGGAGAAGCATGAGGGCGAGCAGGCCGATGGCCTCCGCGTCCGGCAGCAAAAACGCGAGCAGCCGGCCGAGACGGATCGCTTCGGCGGTCAGGTCGATCCGTGCCAGCGCCTCGCCAGCCGAAGCGTAATAGCCCTCATTGAAGACGAGATAGATGACGCGCAGAACGGATTCCAGCCGCTGTGGCAGCTCGTCGACGTCGGGCACCACGTATGGGATTCGGGCATCGTGGATCTTCGCCTTGGCACGGACGATGCGCTGCGCAACGGTCGGCGGCGCGACGAGGAAAGCGTGGGCGATCTCTTCGGTGGTCAGCCCACAGACCTCGCGCAGGGTCAGCGCGACCTGCGCATCGCCCGGCAAAGCGGGGTTACAGCAGGTGAAGATCAGGCGGAGCTGGTCGTCTTCCACGCTGTTCTCCTCTTCAGGTTCGCTAGTCTGCAATTCGGCCTGAAGCGTCAGCTCGGGCAGTGCGGCGGCGAAGCGTTGCTGCCGGCGTAGCCGATCAATCGCCTTGAACCGCCCTGCGGAGACCAGCCAGGCGCGGGGGTTGTCCGGCATGCCGTCGTGTGGCCACTGCGTCGCAGCGGCAACGAAGGCCTCGTGCAGTGCTTCCTCCGCACGGTCGAAATCGCCGAGCAAGCGGATGAGGGTCGCCAGCACGCGCTGCCGCTCCGCCCGATAGACCGATTCGACGTCGCCATGGGGGTGAACGCCGGTGTTCCCGCTCATGGCGCCTCCGGCCGCCGCTCCAGTATCTCGACCGGGCGCACCTCGATCGTTCCGAACGACGCGACCGGGATGCGTCCGGCCACATTGATCGCGTCGTTCAGGTCATGCGCCTCGATTACGATATAGCCGGAAAGATGTTCCTTGGTCTCGGCGAAGGGACCATCGGTGACCAGGACCCCGTCGTTGCGAACGCGCAAAGAGACCGCATTTTGCGGAAGTTGCAGGGCATTCGACGACACGTAGCGGCCGGTCTGGCGCAACTCCTCGTCATGGTCGAGCATGGCGTTGATCCAGTGGTCTTTCTCCTGGTCCGACATGCTGTCGTAGTTCGCTTCGTCGAGGTAGATCAGGCAGACATACTTCATGGGGCGTCGCTCCCGGCGTCAGATGCTCTCCGCCGATCCAGGTACGATGTA
Source organism: uncultured Alphaproteobacteria bacterium (assembly GCA_963730325.1). GTDB lineage: Bacteria > Pseudomonadota > Alphaproteobacteria > Rhizobiales > Kaistiaceae > CAVSRC01. The sequence goes on from CAVSRC010000018.1 coordinate 32,877, forward strand.
GATCGGCCGCACTTCGATCGCGCCAAATTGAAGAATCGGCACCTTGCGGGCGATGGCAACCGCCTCGTCGCGGTCGCGCGCCTCGATGAGCAGGAAGCCGCCAAGGTGCTCCTTGATCTCGACGAACGGCCCGTCGGTTGCCGACACCTTGCCGTCGCGTATGCGCACTGTGACGGCAGTCTCCGGGGACTGCAGGGCTTGGGCGACCAGAAGGTGTCCCGCGGCCATCAGCGCCTTGTCATGGGCGAGGCTCCCGCGGTCGAGGGCATCCTTCTCAGCCGGCGGAAGCGCGTCGATCTTCTTGCCGTCCAGCCAGACAGTGCAGAGGAACTTCATCGTCCTGCTCCTTTGGTTCGGGTTTGCAGCCTATCTCTGCAGTCGAACGAAAGGGCCGGGAATCGACATCGGGTCGTCCGGCCAAGATTTTTTCTCCGCACTTGTCGATCTGCCCGCTCCCACCTCGACCAGTTGGCAGCCGGCGCCAAGGGGGCGCCCATAACCCGGAAGGAGCGGATCATGAGTGCAACTTGGCGTGTTTTCGAGACCGATGGCGTCAAAACCAGTATTGGCAACGCTTTTCGCGGAGTCGCTGAGCTGATCGAGGGGGCGGGGAAGCGCATTCGGCAATACTGGTGGGCACGCCACACGCGGCGCCAACTCCGCTATCTGGACGACCACCTGCTGCGCGACATCGGCGTCCGCCGCCCGACTTTGGGGTACGATAGCGGTGACCTGCGCGGACCGGCGGATCATCTGGCGAGCCTGTTCGATCCGCACGACGACCGTTGAGCCCAAAGCCATTTCATGAGAGGACGATTCTGATGCCACTGCCCAATGCAATCGAGGTCATCACGCTTTTCGTTGATGAGGTTGCGACCGCGAAGGCCTTCTATCGAAAGGTCTTCGACCCCGTTGTCGTCTATGAGGACGCAGTCTCGTGTGTCCTTGGCTTCGAAGGTGCGATGGTCAACCTGCTGCAGGTTTCCGAAGCGCCGCAGCTGACAGAGCCAGTGCCCGCGCCGCCGCCCAAGGCGGGCGTTTCCATCCTGCTCACCATAAAAGTTGCGGATGTGAATGCGGCCTGCGCGAGCCTGCAAGACCAGGGCGTGGTGCTTCTAAATGGCCCGATTGACCGCCCTTGGGGCCGGCGGACCGCGGCTTTTGCGGACCCGTCCGGCCATGTCTGGGAGATCGCCCAGGAACTGGCCTAGACGGATTTTCCTTCCCGTTTGTCGATCTGCCGGTTGCTCTTTCGTCGTTGGTGTAAGCGGCGCTGAAGGGGCACCGGCAATGGGAAGGAGCAGTCCGATGAGCGTAACCTGGAATTCGCCCGAGAGAATTGGCGCCGCGTCTGGTGTGGGCGACGGCATTCGCGGAATTATGAGCCTGATCAGGATGTTGGCCGGCCGTGTTCGAGGGGCGTACCAGGCGCGGCCCCGGCTCCGGGACATCGACCATCTCAACAGCCATCTGCTGCGTGACATCGGGGCGCGGGATCTGCGCCGCGACGCGGCCGATTTGCGTGATGTCGCGGATCGCCTGATGTTGATGTCGGATCGGCCCCGGCATATTTGAGCGCGGCGACCGTGCGCGGCCGGCGGGGTTCGCCGGCCCGAAGCGGTTGCCTGCCCACTCTGTTCGTGTTGCTCGGCGTCCTCGTGCGCGCTAGGCTGTGCTGGAAGTCCGCGTGTTTCCGCGGGGCCACCACCTCCCGAAGACAAGGGCAATGAATCGAAGCGTCGCGCGAAACGCGATCGTGCTCGGCCTGCTGGCGGCCGTCGGCCCCTTCGCCATCGACATGTATCTGCCGGCGCTGCCGTCGATAGCGGCCGAGTTCGAGGCTTCGGACGCGGCGGTGCAGGGCAGCCTTGTCGCTTTCTTCGTTGCCATTGCCTTCGGCCAGATCGTCTATGGCCCTGTCTCCGACAGCTACGGCCGGCGCGGGCCGCTCTATTTCGGCATGGTGCTCTATGCGATCGGCGCCATCGGTTGCAGCATGGCGCCGTCGATCGAATGGCTGATCGCCGCGCGCTTCGTCCAGGGCATCGGCGCCTGTGCCGGCGTCACCATCCCGCGCGCCATCGTGCGCGATCTCTACACCGGCACGCAGGCGGCCAAGCTGATGTCGCTGATCATGCTGGTGTTCAGCGCCGCGCCCATCCTGGCGCCGCTGTTCGGCTCGATGGTGATCGCACTGTCGAGCTGGCGGGTGATCTTCGACGTCGTCGCACTGGTCGGCATACTCGGCATCGCCATTACCTTCTTCGTGCTCGACGAAACGCGGCCGCCGGAAAAGCGCGTGCCGATGGACCTGGCCAGCGTCATGCGGGGCTATCTGGAGCTTGTCCGCGACCGTTCATTCGTCGCCGTGGTGCTCGTCGGCGGCTTCGCCATGGCGAGTTTGTTCTCGTTCCTGGCCGGGTCATCCTTCGTCTATATCGACCATTTCGGCCTGAACCCGAGCCAGTTCGCCATTGCCTTCGCCATCAACGCGATTTCCTTCATCGGCTCGGCCCAGTCGACCAGCCTGCTGGCGCGGCGTTTCGGCCTCAAGCGCGTGGTGCGCAGTGCGACGGCTCTCTTTCTGGCGGCGACCGGCGTCCTTTTTGGCGCCACGTTTCTCGGCCTCGACAACGTCTACGCGCTGATCCTCATGCTGTTCGTATCCTTCGGCGTCATGGGGCCGGTCGGCCCGGCGACGGCGGTGCTGGCGCTGGAGCAGCACGGCCCGCGCGCGGGCTCGGCATCGGCTCTGCTCGGCACGCTGCAGCTCATCATCGGCATGACGGTGGTCAGCATCACCGGGGCGGTTTCCAACGGCACCGTGCTGCCCCTGGTGAGCGCCATCTTCGGCTGTGCCATCGTGGCCTTCCTGATCAGCCTGTTCGCCCTCGACGGCGGCGAGCCGGCGGCGGAAGCGGCGGAGGAGGGGGCCTGACGGGAAGTCGGCTCAGGCCTCCAGCGCCCTGATCTCCTCGTTGGCGCGGCCGAGCCGCTCGGCCATCTCGCGCGTGACGTTGGAGAGGATGGTGATGAGCACGTTGGGGTGCTCCCTGGCGATCTCGCGCAGGTCGTCGACGACAAGGCCGTAGCAGACGACATGATCCTCGGCGACGATGTCGGCGTTGCGCCGGCCGCCGTCGAACAGGGCCGATTCGCCGAAGGACAGGCCGGGGCCGAAGGTGGCGATCCTGAGTCCGCTGCCGTGCGGGTCGCCGGCGCCGTGCAGGCGGACGCCGACCGTGCCACGGGCTATCACATAGAAGAGCAGGGCCGGGTCGCCGGTGCGCACGATCACGTCGCCGGGCTCGAAGACCATGGCCTTGACCACTTTTTCGAGAAACCGGATCTCCTCCTGCGAGAGCCCGGCAAAGATCGACAGCTCCGCCAGGCCGAAGCGGGTAGCCAGGCCCGTGGCGGCGTGGCCGATCACCTGGTCCTCGCACCATTGCAGGGCGGCGTCGGTATCGGCGAACAGGGATTCCCGGCGGTGCGCCGAAAGCTCGTGCACCAGTCCGGCGTGGCGGTCGCCGAAGCTGCAGAACAGCAGGTGGGGGCTGTCGGGGTTCGGCTCGCTCGATCGCATCAGCAGCGAGGCCGCGGCCTCGTCGACCATATGCACCCGGCGGAAATTGAGGATGACCCAGTCGGCGGTGCCGGCAAGCTCCCCGATGCGCCGGATGAGGCGCTCGGTGCTGCCGAAATGCAGGATTCCGTGCAGGTCGATGAGCCAGATGCGATGTCCCTCGCGGGTGAGGATCTGCTGCTCCTCGGGCGAGCGTTGGCGCTTGGAGCGGACGACCGTGCCGCCGATCTCGCGGCGGATGATGGTACCGCCATCGGCCTGGGCGCCGAAGACATGCAGGCTGAAGTCCCGCGAAACGGCGCGGAAGGCGGCGATGCCGCGCACGCTGTTGCCGAGGGCGTCGAGCGGCGGCGAATAGACGGCGATGCCAAGCTGGCCGGGCACGATGCCGATGATGCCGCCGCCGACCCCGCTCTTGGCCGGCAGGCCGATCTCGAACGACCACTGGCCGGCGTAGTTGTACATGCCGCAGCTGTTCATCACCGAGATCACGTCGCGCACCGCGGTCGCCGGCAGCACGCGCTCGCCGGTCACCGGCTGCACCCCGCCATTGGCCAGCGTCGCCGCCATCAGGCCGATGTCGCGGCAGGTCACTTCAAGCGCGCATTGGGTGAAATAGACGTCGAGCACGTCGTCGGGGTTCTCGTCCATCATGGCGGCATTCAGCATCATCCAGGCGATCGCCCGGTTGCGGTGGCCGGTGGCGCGTTCCGAGTTGAACACCGCCTCGTTGATCGACAGTTCCCGTCCGGCCAAACGCTCGAACAGACGGCGCATGGTGGCGATGCGCTCGGCGACGGTGGCGCCCTTGATCAGCGCCGAGGTGGCGATCGCGCCCGAATTGACCATCGGGTTGAACGGGCGGTTGGCGACTTCGTCGAAGACGATGGCATTGAACGCATCGCCGGAGGGCTCGACGCCGACCTTGGTGAGCACGTGGTCGCGCCCGTATTCGGCGATCGCGTAGCCGTAGACGAAGGCCTTGGAGATGGACTGGATGGTGAAGGGGACGTCGGTGTCGCCGACCGCATAGACGGCGCCGTCGGCGGTGGCGATGACGATGCCGAAATCGTCCGGATTGGCCTTGGCCAGCTCGGGAATGTAGTTGGCAACCGCGCCGTCGCGGTTGTCCTGCAAGGTTGCGTGAAGTTGCCGCAGGAATTTCTCGATCGGTCCGCCTTCGGCCGATTTCACGGTCTGATCCACGGATCGTCCCCCCAATTGTCCGGGAAAGTTAGCAGGCTTGCCTGTGCCGGGTTGCACATTATCTATGCAGCCCAGGAACGGGGCAGCCTGTTCGAGATGAAACAGGTTGGCGCGCGCCGTTGTCCTCGCCACAGAATCGATATTGAATCCCGCCATGCGCCAATATCTCGATCTGATGGGCCGGGTGCTCGACACCGGCGTCAACAAGACCGACCGGACGGGGACCGGCACCCTGTCGATCTTCGGCCATCAGATGCGCTTCGACCTTGCCGACGGCTTCCCGCTGGTGACCACCAAGAAGATCCACCTGCGCTCGGTCATCCACGAGCTCCTGTGGTTCATCGCCGGCGACACCAACATCGCCTATCTCAAGCAGAACGGGGTCTCCATCTGGGACGCGTGGGCCGACGAAAACGGCGATCTCGGGCCCGTCTACGGGGCGCAGTGGCGCTCCTGGCGCAAGCCGGACGGCGGTACGATTGACCAGTTGCGCCAGGTGGTTGACGAGATTCGTTCAAAACCCGATTCACGTCGGCTGATGGTCAGTGCATGGAACCCGGGCGAGGTCGATGCGATGGCGCTGCCGCCCTGCCACTGCCTGTTCCAGTTCTACGTGGCCGACGGCAAGCTCTCCTGCCAGCTCTACCAGCGCTCCGCCGACATCTTCCTCGGCGTGCCCTTCAACATCGCCTCCTACGCCCTGCTGACCATGATGGTGGCGCAGGTCACCGGCCTGAAGCCCGGCGATTTCGTCCACACCTTCGGCGATGCACACCTCTATCTCAATCATGTCGAGCAGGCGCGCCTGCAGCTTCAGCGCGCCCCGCGGCCGCTGCCCCGGCTGACGCTCAACCCGGAAGTCCGCTCGCTGTTCGACTTCGTCTTCGACGACGTGGCGGTGACCGGCTACGACCCGCATCCGCACATCAAGGCGGCGGTCTCGGTGTGACCCTTGCGCTGAGGCCGGCGCGGCCGGGCGACGAAGCGGCGATCATGGAACTGATCCGCGATCTGGCGCGCTACGAGAAGCTCGAGGACGCCGTCGAAGCGACGGCAAAGGACATCGCCGCCGCGCTGTTCGGGGCGGATCCGCGGGTCTTTTGCGATCTGGCGGAGGTGGACGGTGCGGTCGTCGGCTTCGCCCTGTGGTTCTACACCTTCTCCACCTTTCGCGGCCGTCACGGCATCTATCTGGAGGACCTGTTCGTGCGGCCTGAGGCGCGGCGGGCCGGGGCGGGAAGCGCGCTGCTGCGTTCGCTGGCGCGGCGCTGTGTCCTGGAAGGGCTGGGGCGCTTCGAATGGTCGGTGCTCGACTGGAACGAACCGGCGATCGCTTTCTATACCGCGCAGGGCGCTCAACTCCTCGACGGCTGGACCATGTGCCGGGTCGACGGGCCGGCGCTGACGGCGCTGGCCGGAAAGGCCGGGCCGTGAGGATCGCGCTCATCGCGGCGGTCGCCACCAATGGCGTCATCGGCGACGGCGCCGGCATGCCGTGGCGGCTGTCGAGCGACATGAAGCGCTTCAAGGCGCTGACCATGGGCAAGCCGGTGGTGGTCGGCCGCAAGACCTTCGAGACTTTCGGCAAGCCGCTGCCTGGCCGCACCAATATCGTCGTCACCCGGCAGGGCGGCTACCGGCCGGCGGGCGCTTTGGTCGCAGCCAGTCTCGATTCTGCGCTGGCGCGCGCCGCTGCGGTGGCCGAGACGACGGGCGTGGACGAGATCATGGTGCTCGGCGGCGGCGAGATCTACGCGGCGGCGATCGGCCGGGCGGACCGCCTCTATGTCACCCACGTCGCGGCGGAACCGGCGGGGAGCACGCACTTTCCGCCCATCGATCCGGGCGCGTGGCGGGTCGTCTCGCGCGAAGCCGTGCCGGCGGGCGAGAAGGACAGCGCCGCAACGGTATTCACCGTCTATGAGCGCATTGCCGGGGCCGAAACCGGTTGACTTGCCGGGTGCCAGGCCCCACCTGTCACCAGCGTCGCCTGTACGGGCCCTCGTGGGGTATGGGGCGGCGCGCCGCATCGCGTTGAAAAGGTGGGGCAACATGCCTATAAACCGGGCCGGTCAGCGTGGCGGCCCGCGTGGCGCGGTGTCCGTTGGCTCAGGCCTCTCGAAGGGAGCGCAATGCCCTGGGAAAATCAGACTGGTGGCGGTGGCTGGAAGGGCAATGGCGGCCCGTGGGGTCAGGGACCGCGTAACACGGGTGGCGGCGGATCGACGCCGCCCGATCTTGAAGAGCTTCTCAGGCGCGGTCAGGACCGGCTGAGGCGCGTGCTGCCCGGCGGTGGCGGCGGTGGCGGTGGCGGCAACATGAATCCGCTGACGCTGATCGCCATTCTGGCCGTGGTCGTGGCGCTCGCCGGGTACTACTTCTTCACCTTCCGCGTGCAGCCGGACGAAGAGGGCGTGGTCCTGCGCTTCGGCGCCTTCAACCGCAACGCCACGCCGGGCCTCAACTGGCGGCTGCCCTATCCGATCGAGACGGTCTATGCGCCCAAGGTGACCCGCGTGAACAAGGTCAGCATCGGGACGACGTCGGACGACCGCAATCCGGGTGCCGCCGGGCGTGATATCCCCTCCGAAAGCCTGATGCTGACCGGCGACGAGAACATCGTCGACATCAACTTCTCGGTCTTCTGGGTCATCAACAACGCCGCCGACTACCTGTTCAACATGGAAAATCCGGACGGCACGGTGAAATCGGTCGCCGAAAGCGCCATGCGCGAGGTGGTCGGGCGCTCGGTGGTCGAGGCGCTGCTCACCCAGGCGCGGCAGATCACAGAGAGCGACGTGCAGAAACTGATCCAGCAGACGATGGACGAGTTCCACGCCGGCATCCTCATCACCCAGGTGCAGATGCTCAAGGTCGACCCGCCGTCCGAGGTCATCGCCTCGTTCCGCGACGTTCAGGCGGCGCGCGCCGACGCCGAGCGCGCCCAGAACGAGGCCCAGACCTACGCCAACAAGGTGGTGCCTGAGGCACGCGGCCAGGCCGCGCAGATCACCAATGCGGCCAGCGCCTATCGCGACCGCATCGTCGCCGAGGCGACCGGCAAGGCCCAACGTTTCGACCAGGTCTATCAGAGCTATACGACCGCGCCCGACGTGACGCGCAAGCGCATGTATCTGGACACGCTCGAGTCGGTCTTCGGCGGCATGGACAAGATCATCATCGACGAGAAGGGCGGCAGCAACGGCGTGTTGCCCTATCTGCCTCTCGAGGCGCTCAGCAAGAGCTCGGGCTCCGGCGCTACCGGGGGAGGCGGCCAATGAGACGCGGCATCTTCGGAGGCGTCGGCCTCGTCATCATCGCCGTCATCGGCTTCCTGCTCTATCTCTCGATGTTCATCGTCGATCCGACGGAACAGGCTCTGGTGCTGCGCTTCGGCGAAGTCGTGGCGCCGATCGGCCAGCCGACGCGCACCGTCGACAAGCCGGGCCTCTACTGGCGGCTGCCGCTGGTCGATAACGTCGAATATTTCGACAAGCGCATCCTCGACCTCGATTCGCCGCCACTGGAGATCATCGCCTCCGATCAGAAGCGGCTGGTTGTCGATGCCTTCGGCCGCTACAAGATCGTCAATGCGCTGAAGTTCTTCCAGTCGGTGGGTACCGTGCAGGTCGCCCAGTCGCGACTGGCGGTCATCCTCAATTCGGCCGTGCGCCGCGTGCTTGGCGATGCCAGCTTCATCCAGCTCGTGCGCGACGACCGCGCCCAGTTGATGTCCAAGATCACCGAGCAGGTAGGCCATGAGGCGCTCGGGCTCGGCATCCAGATGATCGACGTCAAGATTCGCAGTGCCGACCTGCCGGAGGCCAACAGCCAGGCGATCTATCAGCGCATGCAGACCGAGCGCCAGCGGCAGGCAACCGAGATTCGCGCCCAGGGCGAACAGGCGGCGCGGCGCATCCGCGCCGAGGCCGACCGTCAGGCGACCGTCATCGTCGCCGACGCCAACGGCGAATCGGAGCGGCTGCGCGGCGAGGGCGAGGCCAAGGTCAACGAGATCTTCGCCAAGGCCTTCAGCAAGGACCCGGAATTCTTCGATTTCTACCGGTCGATGCAGGCCTATCAGGCGGGGCTGAAGTCCTCGGATACACGCCTGTTGCTGTCGCCCAATTCCGAGTTCTTCAAGTATTTCGGCAATTCGACCGGCGGCGCTCCGGCAGCCGGTCAGCAGGCTGCGCCGCCGCCGTCGGCACCCGCGCCCTCGGCCGCTGCCCCGGCGGCGTCCGGCCAGTAGCCGGCGTCACGCATTCGTGTCGGAAGGCGTCCGTGTCCTTGTCGCCTTTCGGCCCTATTTCGCGCATGATTGGTCGAGCATATTAGGCGTGGTTTGATCCGGCGCGGGGCGCCGGTCGGTGTCGCCGGGTGGGTGGCGCCGTTTCGCATTCAGGAGGTGCGACCCATGGCAGGTCTGTCATGCGGCTTGTCTCGGTTGGCCGCTCTCGCGGCCGCCGGTGTGATCGTGGCGTCGCTGTCGGCGCCGGCTGCGGCGCGCGGGCCCGAATCGGTCGCCGACGTTGCCACGCCGCTGCTCGATGCGGTGGTCAACATCTCCACCACGCAGACCGTCGGCGGAACCAGCAGTGCCGTGCCGGCGCCGAAGCTGCCCCAGGGCTCGCCGTTCCAGCAGTTCTTCGATGAGTTCAACGGCGACAATGGCGGCGACAACGTTCCGCACCGCGTTCAGTCGCTGGGCTCCGGCTTCGTCATCGACCCCTCGGGGCTGATCGTCACCAACAACCACGTCATCGAGGGCGCCGACGAGATCACGGCGAACTTCAGCGATGGCACCAAGCTGACGGCAACGCTCATCGGTCATGACGACAAGACCGACCTGGCGCTGCTCCAGGTCAAGGCCGACAAGCCGCTGACATCGGTCAACTTCGGCGATTCGGACAGGATCCGGGTCGGCGACTGGGTGATGGCGATCGGCAACCCGTTCGGTCTCGGCGGCACGGTGACGCTGGGCATCGTCTCGGCGCGCAACCGCGACATCAATTCCGGCCCCTACGACAATTTCATCCAGACCGATGCCTCGATCAACCGCGGCAATTCGGGTGGGCCGCTGTTCGATATGGACGGCGAGGTCATCGGCATCAACACGGCGATCATATCGCCGACCGGCGGGTCGATCGGCATCGGCTTCGCGGTGCCTTCGGCGATCGCCATCGGCGTCATCGACCAGTTGCGCCAGTTCGGCGAGACGCGGCGCGGCTGGCTCGGCGTGCGCATTCAGCAGGTGACCGAGGACGTGGCGCAGGGCCTGTCGATGAGCGGGCCGCCGCGGGGCGCGCTGGTGGCCAGCATCGACGCCAAGGGCCCGGCGGCCGAGGGCGGCATCGAGGCCGGTGACGTGATCCTCTCCTTCGACGGGGAGGCGATCGAAACCATGCACGATCTGCCGCGTATCGTGGCGGGCAAGCCGGTCGGCAAGAACGTCACCGTGCATGTGCTGCGCGCCGGCAAGGAAAAGGACCTCACAGTCAAGCTCGGCCGGCTCGAGGAGGTCGACAAGCCGACGGTGGCGGCGGCGCAGCCGGGCGATTCGGGCGCCAAGCCGGAGCCGGCGCCTGCCGCACCGGCGCCGATGGTCTCCACCGGGCCGCTCGGCCTGACCCTCACCGACCTCTCGCCCGACACGCGCAGCCAGTTCGACATCGCCGAAACGGTCACCGGCGGTGCGGTGGTCAGCGGCGTCACCGACGGCAGCCCGGCCGCCGACAAGCGCTTGCAGCCGGGCGACGTCATCATCGAGGTTGCGCATGAGGCGGTGGCGGCGCCCGACGACGTCACCCGCGTGATCGAGGAGATGAAGGCGGACGGGCGCAAGAACGTGCTGCTTGCCGTGCAGAACAAGGACGGCAACCAGCGCTGGGTGGTGCTGCCGCTCGATCAGTAGGCGGGCTATTTCGCCGGCCGCCTACTGCGCAGCCAGCCAATCCGCCCGGCTCAGCCGATAGAGCACGTGTCGCGACAGCTTGTGGTCTGCGGGCAGGCGGGGATGAAAGAAGTCCTCGGCCGGGTCGTGTGTCATCCCGATCTTCTCCATCACCCGGCGCGAGGGCCGGTTCCATTCGGCGGTGAAGGAGACCAGCGCATCGAGGCCGAGCGGGCCGAAGGCGTGGCCGGCGACGGCGCGCGCGCCCTCGGTGGCGTAGCCCTGGCCCCAGACTTCGCGCGCCAGCCGCCAGCCGATTTCGACCGCCGGCGTGAAATGTGCCTCGAAAGAGGGATGTGACAGGCCGATGAAGCCGATGAAGCGGCCGCTCGCCGTTTCTTCCGCGGCGTAGAGCCCGTAACCCCGCTCGGCGAGAAAGGCGCGGATCGCGGCCATCTGTGCGTCGCTCTCAGCGCGCGTCAGCGCGGCGGGGAAGAACTCCATGACGCGCCGGTCGGCATTGAGCGCGGCAAAGGGTTCGGCGTCCGCGTCGGTCCAGTCGCGCAGCCTCAGCCGTGCCGTTTCGATGTGAATGCGAGGTTCCATCGGCCCCTCAGTCGAGGACGTGGCTCACCATGCCGTCGGCGAGCTTGGGCTCGAACCAGGTCGATTTCGGCGGCATGATGCCACCGGCGTCGGCCACCGCCATCAGGTCTTCCATCTGCGTCGGATAGAGCGCGAAAGCGACGGCCATGGCGCCGGAATCGACCCGCCTGGCGAGTTCGCCCAGGCCCCGGCCGCCGCCGACGAAATCGATGCGCTTGTCCTTGCGCTGATCGGTAATGCCGAGCAGCGGCTTGATGATGTTGCCGGTCAGAAGCGAGATCGGCAGCCGGCCGACCGGGTCGGCGGGAATGAGGTCGGGCCGGATGGCCAGCTTGTACCAGCGTCCGTCGAGATACATGCCGAATTCGCCCGCCGAAGCCGGGCGCACCTCGGCGTTCGCCGGCGACACTGTGAAGGCCTTGCCGAGGGTGTCGATGAAGTCGGCCGGGCTCACGCGGTTCAGGTCGCGGACGACGCGGTTGTAGTCGAGGATGGTCATCTCGTGATGGGGAAAGAGGACCGAGAGGAAATACTGGCTGGCCGGCTCGGCGTTGCCACGGACGCGGGCGATACGGGCGGCGGCGGCGGAGCGGTGGTGGCCGTCGCAGATATAGGTGGCCGGCAGCGCGTCGAAGGCGCGGGTGATGCTGGCGATGGCGTTGGGGTCGTCGACGATCCACAGCTGGTGGCGGACGCCGTCCTCGGCGGTGACGTCGATGAGCGGCGCACCTTCGGCCGCCCGGGCGATCAGCGAATTGATCTGCGGCGCCGGCGGATAGGCGTGCATGACCGGCCCGGTCTGGGCGGCGATGGCGTCGATCTGGCGGACGCGGTCGTCCTCCTTGGCGTGGGTGGTCAGCTCGTGCTTGCGGATGCGGTTGCTCTCGTAATCGGCGACCGAGGCAACGGCGGCGATACCGGTCTGCACATGACCCTGCCGGGTGAGCCGGTAGATGTAGTAGCAGGGGGTGCTGTCGCGGATGAGGACGCCTTCGGCGACCATGTGGCGAAAGTTATCGGCGGCCTTGGCATAGACCGCCTCGTCATAGGGATCGGTTGCCGGGTCGAGATCGATCTCCGGCTTGGAGACGTGCAGGAAGCTCCACGGCTTGCCCTCGACCTGCTGACGCGCCTCGTCGCTCGACAGAACGTCGTAGGGCGGGGCAAGAACCTCGGCAGCGCGCGCCGGCGCCGGGCGCAGCGCGCGAAAGGGCTGGATCAGGGGCACGGGGGCATGTCTCCGCAATCGGCGTCTGGGACGGCGCCGGTTTAGCGCATTTCCCGCCGCAATGGGAACTGCCCCGGCGCAACCCGGCCATGCGCGGGCGCTGGCGCGGCAGGCGGATTTCCCATACCAATTGCCGATGGCGGAAAACGAAACACCAAACCGCAGGCTTGCCGCCATTCTGGCGGCGGATGTGGTCGGCTACTCGCGCATGATGGGGGCCGACGAGGCCGGCACGCTGGCCGCGCTCAAGCGCCACCGCGAGGCGGTGTTCGACCCGGCCGTGGCCGAGCACAAGGGCAGGGTGGTCAAGCTGATCGGCGACGGCACGCTGGTCGAGTTCGGCAGCGTCGTCGATGCGGTCAGGTGCGCACTCGCCATCCAGCGCGCCATGCGGGCGGCAGCACAATCGGACGATGCGGGCATCACGCTCAGAATCGGCGTCAATCTCGGCGACATCATCATCGACGGCGACGACATCTATGGCGATGGCGTCAATATCGCTGCGCGGCTGGAGCCGCTGGCGCAGCCGGGCGGCGTCTGCGTCTCCTCGATCGTCAATGAGAGCGTCGGCAACCGCATCAATATCGCCTTCGACGATGGCGGCGAGGTTTCGGTCAAGAACATCGCCCGGCCGATCCGGGTGTGGAAATGGCATCCCGACAGCGAGCCGGCAACGGCCGAGACGCCGGCGAAGGCGACCGCGGCGAAGCCGGTCGCGGCGGAACCGGAGGGGCCAGAGCCGCCATCCATCGCGGTGCTGCCCTTCGACAACATGTCGAACGATCCCGAGCAGGAATACTTCTCCGACGGGATCACCGAGGACATCATCACCGACCTTTCCAAGGTCGCCGGGCTGCTCGTCATCGCGCGCAATTCGAGCTTCGCCTACAAGGGCAAGAGCTTCGATATCCGTGACGTCGGGCGCGAGCTCGGCGTCAAGTCGGTACTCGAAGGCTCGATCCGACGCGCCGGCAATCGCGTGCGCATCACCGCCCAGCTGATCGATGCGGCGAGCGGCGGCCATATCTGGGCGGAGCGCTACGACCGCGATCTGACCGACATCTTCGCGGTGCAGGACGAGGTCACCACCCACATTGTCGAGGCGCTCAAAGTCAAGCTGACACCGAGCGAAGCGGAGCGCATCGCCGATGCGCCCACCAACAGCCCGGAGGCGCACGACCTCTTGCTCAGGGCGCGCGAGCTGTTGTTCGGGCAACGGAGCAATCCGGAGGTTTTCGACCACGCGGTGTCGATGCTCAATCGCGCCATCGAACTCGATCCCGACTATGCGGAGGCCTATGCCGGCCTCGCCATGGCCAACAATCTCGATCACCAGAATCGCTGGACCGGGTCGCCTGACGCGTTTGACAAGGCCGTTCGTCTGGCGGCCGTTGCCGCAGAGAAGGGGCCGGACGTGCCCTATGCGCGCTTCGTCTCGGCGGTCATGGCGATCTGGACGCGGGATCTGGCCAGGGCCAGGCAGGAGTTGAAGGCCGCACTTGCTCTCAATCCGAATTATGCCTCGGCATTCGGCACGCTGGGCCTGGCCGAGATCTATTCGGGAAATCCCGAGGCCGCCATTCCGTTGATCGAGCGGTCGATGCGACTCGATCCTGGCTTCGTGCACCAGACCCTGCACTTCCTGGGAACGGCCCATCTGGTCGCCGGCAAATACGAGACGGCAGCGGCGACCTTCCGCGAGCGCATCCGCATTTCACCGAAGACGGACCTGTCGCGTGGCCTGCTGGTTTCGGCGCTTGGCCATCTCGGCGAGGTCGAGGAAGCGCAGCGCGTCTGGGCCGAGGTGAAGGAGATCAGCCCGAACTATTCGTTTGCCGGCCATCTGGCGCGGCTGCCCTTCACCAATCCGGCCGATGCCGAGCGCATCCGGGAAGGCTTCGCCAAGGCGGGGGTGACGGAATAGCAAAAGCCCGCCGCCCTGTCGGGCGACGGGCTTTCGTCTCTGTTTCGCAGTGAACCGCTTACGCGGCGACCTGGGGCAGGCCGGCGAGCGCCATTTCCAGCGCCTTCTGGTCGTATTCGCGGTCTTCGAGCTTGCCGGCGAAGTAGTCGGTATAGGCCTGCATGTCGAAGTGGCCGTGGCCGGAGAGGTTGAACAGGATCGTCTCCGCCTTGCCTTCTCTCTTGCAGCGCATCGCCTCGTCGATTGCGGCGCGGATGGCGTGGCTCGATTCCGGTGCCGGCACGATGCCCTCGGTGCGGGCGAAGGTGACCGCCGCCTCGAAGGAGGCGAGCTGCTTGATCGCCACCGCCTCGATCAGGCCGAGTTCCTTCAGGTGGCTGACCATCGGCGCCATGCCGTGATAGCGCAGGCCGCCGGCGTGGAATCCGGGCGGGATGAACGAGGAGCCGAGCGTGTGCATCTTGACGATCGGGGCGACATGGGCGACGTCGCCGAAGTCATAGGCGTAGGTGCCGCGGGTCAGCGACGGGCAGGCCGCGGGCTCCGCCGCGACGAGACGCAGGGCCTTGCCCTCGCGCAGCTTCTTGCCGAGGAAGGGGAAGGCGATGCCGCCGAAGTTCGACCCGCCGCCGGTGCAGCCGATGACCACGTCCGGCCAGTAGCCGGCCATTTCCATCTGCTCGATGGCCTCGAGGCCGATCACCGACTGGTGCATCAGCACATGGTTGAGCACGCTGCCCAGCGAGTAGTTGATGGCGGGGTCCTTGGCGGCGACCTCGACCGCCTCGGAGATGGCGAGGCCGAGGCTGCCCGGGTTTTTCGCGTCGAGCGCGAGCGCGGCTTTGCCGGACTCGGTCTCGGTGCTCGGGCTGGCCACGCAGGTCGCGCCATAGGTCTCCATCATCGCCTTGCGATAAGGCTTCTGATCGAAGCTGATGCGGACCATGTAGACCTTGACTTCGATGCCGAAGAGCTGTCCGGCAAAGGCGAGCGACGAGCCCCACTGGCCGGCGCCGGTCTCGGTCGACAGCTTCTTGATGCCGGCTTCCTTGTTGTAGAAGGCCTGCGCCACCGCCGTGTTCGGCTTGTGGCTTCCCGGGGGGCTGACGCCCTCATACTTGTAGAAAATGCGGGCCGGGGTATCGAGCGCCTTTTCCAGCCGGTGGGCGCGGTAGAGCGGCGCCGGGCGCCACAGCTTGTAGATTTCGCGCACCGGACCAGGGATCTCGATCTCGCGTTCCTGCGAGACTTCCTGGGCGATCAGGGCCATGGGGAAGATGGGTGCCAGGTCGTCGGGCCCGAGCGGCTGCAAGGTGCCGGGATGCAGGGCCGGCGGCAGCGGGGCCGGAAGATCGGCGGCGATATTGTACCAGGCGCGCGGAATACGCTCTTCCGGCAGGAGATACTTGTACGTGTCTGACATGGTCGTTCCCGTCCCTTCGGTGCGCTTACGATCGAAGATTGCCGACAACTTAGGCCGGTCCCGGCGTCAATGCCAAGTGGCTGCGGGTGTGGCGATGTGCGGCATAACCAATTGATCCCGGCCGGCGATGCTGCTCTAGAAGCCGCATGGGTGCCCCGACCATCCTCCTCCTCGCCGGGCCGACGGCGAGCGGCAAGTCGCGGCTGGCGCTGGCGCTGGCCACGCGCCATGGCGGCCTCGTCGTCAATGCCGATTCCATGCAGGTCTATGCGGAACTCAGCATCCTCACCGCGCGGCCTTCGCCGGCGGACGAGGCGGCCGCGCCGCACCGCCTCTACGGCCACGTGCCGGCGGCGGACGCGCTATTCGGTCGGGCGCTGGCTCGGCGATGTCGCGGCGGTGCTCGATGAGGCGCGCCGGGAGAAGCGCCCGGCGATCGTGGTCGGCGGCACCGGCCTCTATTTCAAGGCACTGACCGAGGGGCTCGCCGCCGTACCGGCGATTCCTGCCGCGGCACGGGCCGCCATCCAGGCGCAAAGCGACGGCGTGGCGACGCCCGACCTGCATGCAAGGCTCGCCGCCATCGATCCCGAGGACGCCACGGCCATCCGCGCCAATGATCGCTCCCGCATCCTGCGGGCCCTTGAAGTGGTCACGGCGACCGGCCGCTCGCTGGCCGAATGGCGGCGGGTTGCCGCGGCGCCGCCGCTGGTCGATCCGGCTGGCGCCGAGCGGATCGTGCTCGCCCCCGACCGGGCGGAGCTCCACGCCCGCATCGCCGAGCGGGCGGAACGCATGCTGGAGGCGGGCGCCCTGGCGGAGGTTGCGGCTCTGGCGGCGCTTGGCCTCGATCCCGAGCTTCCCGCCATGAAGGCAATCGGCGTGCGCGAGCTGATGGCCCTTGAGCGCGACACGCTTTCCCGTGCGGAAGCCCTTGCCGCGATCGCCACCGAGACCCGCCGCTACGCCAAGCGCCAGATGACCTGGCTGCGCAACCAGATGGGCGATTGGCCGCGTATTGCCGACGCCTCGGCGCTTGACCTTGCCGTCCGGCGCACCTATTAGAGGGGTCATGACGACGAAGTCCATCATCGTACTTGGCACGCGCATCGGCGAGGCGACCCCCTAGGTTGCCGCGGGAAAGCTGGTGCGCGAAAACAGGCCCTTCAGGGGCCTTTTTTATTGCCCGGACGACTGGCCTTCGCCGCCCCGGCGCGGGCCAGGGTCTACCAGGACCGGGGGCGTCGATGAGGCGGGGCGTGATGAATTCCGGTGCCTTGCGGCGGCGGACGAGATGCGAAGGGTGAGGAAGTGCAATGAAACGCCAGAGCGAAAGCCGGCAAATGACCGGCGCCAACATGGTCGTCCAGGCCCTGATCGATCAGGGCGTCACCGATATCTTCGGCTATCCGGGCGGCGCGGTCCTGCCGATCTATGACGAGATCATCCAGCAGGATGCGATGCGCCACGTGCTCGTGCGCCACGAGCAGGGCGCCGGCCATGCGGCCGAGGGCTATGCCCGCTCGACCGGCCGGCCGGGCGTCGCGCTGGTCACCTCCGGCCCCGGCGCCACCAACATGGTCACGCCGCTCACCGACGCGCTGATGGATTCGATCCCGATGGTGTGCATCACCGGCCAGGTGCCGACCCACCTGATCGGCAGCGACGGCTTCCAGGAGGCCGACACGGTCGGCATCACCCGCTCCTGCACCAAGCACAACTGGCTCGTCCGCGACGTCAACGATCTCGCCCGCGTCATGCACGAGGCCTTCTACGTCGCCACCCACGGGCGGCCGGGGCCGGTGCTCATCGACATCCCCAAGGACGTGCAGTTCGCCACCGGTACCTACGTTCCGCCCGGCGAGATCACGCACAAGACCTATCATCCGCGCGTCGACGGCGACGAGCGCGCCATCCGTGCCGCTGTCGATCTGATGTCCAGAGCCAAGAGGCCGGTCTTCTACACCGGCGGCGGCGTCATCAATTCGGGTCCCCGTGCGGTGGAACTGCTGCGCGAGCTGGTGAGGCTCACCGGCTACCCGATCACCTCGACGCTGATGGGGCTCGGCGCCTATCCGGCCTCCGACCCGCAGTGGCTGGGCATGCTCGGCATGCACGGCACCTACGAGGCCAACCACGTCATGCACGACTGCGATCTGATGATCGCCATCGGCGCCCGTTTCGACGACCGTATCACCGGCCGGGTCAACGCCTTTTCGCCGCGGTCGCGCAAGATCCACGTCGATATCGACGCCTCGTCGATCAACAAGAACATCCACGTCGACGTCCCCATTGTCGGCGACGTGGCCCGCGTCCTGGAGGTGATGCTGGCCGAGTGGAAGCGCATCAAGGCGCGGCCCGACAAGGCGGCGGCCAAGGCGTGGTGGGCCCAGATCGACAAGTGGCGGGCGCGCGACTGCCTGGCCTATCGGCAGAACAAAGACATCATCATGCCGCAATACGCCATCCAGCGGCTCTACGAGGCGACCAAGGACAGGGATACCTACATCACCACCGAGGTCGGCCAGCACCAGATGTGGGCGGCGCAGTTCTACAAGTTCGAGGAGCCCAATCGCTGGATGACCTCCGGCGGTCTCGGCACCATGGGCTACGGCCTGCCGGCGGCGGTCGGCGTGCAGGCGGCGCATCCCGACAGCCTGGTCATCGACATCGGCGGCGACGGCTCGGTGCTGATGACCATGCAGGAGATGTCGACGGCGGTGCAGCACGACCTGCCGATCAAGGTGTTCATCCTCAACAACCAGTATCTGGGCATGGTGCGCCAATGGCAGGAGCTGCTGCACGGCAACCGGCTGTCGCACTCCTACATGGAGTCGCTGCCGGACTTCGTGAAGCTGGCGGAAGCCTATGGCGCCGTTGGCCTGCATTGCGAGAAGCCGGGCGATCTCGACGACGCCATTGCCGAGATGATCTCGATCAGGAAACCGGTCATCTTCGATTGCCGTGTGGCGGCGCTGGCCAACTGCTACCCGATGATCCCCTCGGGCAAGGCGCATAACGAGATGATCCTCGGCGACGCCGTCACGTCCGAGACGATCGGCAAGGTGATCGGCAAGGAAGGCAGGGTGCTGGTGTGACCGGGTCCGGGCGCGGCGAGGGCGCCATGTTCACCTTGCAGGATCTGGAACGCGCGCACGACCTGGTCAGGGACGTCCTGGCGGAGACGCCGCAGCACCATTGGCCGCTGCTTGCCGAGCGGCTGGGAACCGACGTGGTGGTCAAGCACGAGAACCACCAGCTCACCGGCGCCTTCAAGGTGCGCGGCGGGCTCGTCTATGTCGACCGCATGAAGCGCGAGCGGTCGCACGTGACCGGGCTGGTTTCGGCGACGCGCGGCAATCACGGGCAGTCGATCGCCTTTGCCGGACACCGCCACGACGTGCCGGTGACCATCTTCGTGCCGCATGGCAACTCGACCGAGAAGAACCGGGCGATGCGGGCCTTCGGCGCCGAGGTGATCGAGGCCGGGGACGATTTCGACGCGGCGAAGGTCGCGGCGAAGAGCTTCGCCGTCGACAATGCGCACGAGATGGTTCCTTCGTTCCATCGCGACCTGGTGCTGGGCGTGGCGACCTACGCGCTGGAGCTGATGACCGCCGAGCCGGACCTCGACGTGCTCTATGTGCCGATTGGGCTGGGCTCGGGCATCTGCGGCTGCATCCAGGCGCGTGACCTGCTCGGCCGCAAGACCGAGATCGTCGGCGTCCAGGCAGCGGCGGCGCCGGCCTATGCGCTGTCGCTGGAACTGGGCCATGCGGTCACGACGCCGACATGCGACACGCGGGCCGACGGAATCGCCACGCGCGTCCCCGACGAGGGGGCGCTGGCATGCATCCGGCGCGGCGCCGACCGTATCGTCCAGGTGAGCGACGATGCTATCGCCGAGGCCATTCGCATCTTGTGGACCGACACGCACAATCTGGCGGAAGGGGCGGGCGCCGCCTCGTTGGCGGCGGCGCTTTCCGAACGCGACCGGCTGCGCAACAAGCGGGTCGGCCTCGTTTTGAGCGGCGGCAATATCGATCTCAAGCTGTTTGCCGAGTGGGTGATGGGGCGCCGGCCCGCCGGCGCGCCGGAACAGCGTTCGCAGATCAGCGCCGGTCGTGTAGAGAGTGCGGCGGTCGCTTGATTGCGCGACGGTCGGGCAAACAATGACAACGGGGGCGACCCCGGCAGGAAAGCTCAGGTGTTGGCATGAAAAAGGCTGCGAAGGTGGCGACGAAACGCAAGAAGGCGGCAAAGAAGGCGAAACCGAAAGAGAGCACGATGCTGCGGCCGCCCAGCGAACCGCCGGCCTCGGCCTATTTCATCGAGGAGACCCGTGGCAGGGAGGAAACCCACACCCTGTCGGTGGTGGTCGATAACGAGCCGGGCGTGCTCGCCCGGGTGATCGGCCTGTTCTCGGGACGCGGCTACAACATCGACAGTCTCACCGTTTCGGAGACCGAGCACGCCAAGCACCTGTCGCGCATCACCATCGTCACCTCGGCGACGCCCATGGTGCTTACCCAGATCAAGAACCAGCTCGCCCGGCTGGTGCCGGTGCATACGGTGACCGACCTTACCGTGGCCAGCAACCGGCCGATCGAGCGCGAGTTGGCGCTGATCAAGGTTGCCGGCACGGGCGATTCCCGGGTCGAGGCGCTGCGCCTGGCCGACGCCTTTCAGGCGACCGTGGTCGACGCCTCCACCGGCCACTTCATCTTCGAAGTGACCGGGCGGTCGACCAAGATCGAGCAGCTCATCGCCGTCATGGCACCGCTCGGCCTGATCGAGGTGTGCCGCACCGGCATTGCCGCGATCAGCCGCCGGCCAGAGGCAGGGTAGGGCCGCCGCCCCACCACTCATGTCGCACGAACTTCTGGCCGCTTTCGTCGTCTTCGCGGTGGCGACGCTGTTCACGCCCGGGCCCAACAACATCATGCTGATGGCCTCGGGGCTGAATTTCGGCCTCCCCCGCACCGTGCCGCACGGCATTGGCGTGCCGCTCGGCTTCGGCTTCATGGTGCTGGTCGTCGGCCTCGGCCTCGGCGCCGTCTTCGCCGCCTATCCGCTCGCCTATCAGGTGCTGAAATATGTCGGCGCCGCCTATCTGCTCTATCTCGCCTGGCGCATCGCCAACGCCACCAGCGCCCACGGCGACAGCAGTCGGGCGCGGCCCTTCACCTTCCTCCAGGCCGCCGCCTTCCAGTGGGTCAACGCCAAGGCCTGGGTGATGGCCATCGGCGCGGTCACCGCCTATGCCGGCATCACGTCCTTCCCGCTCAACACCATCCTGATCGCGGCGATCTTCACCGTGCTCGGCACCGCATCGTCCTTCACCTGGGTGCTTTTCGGGACAGGACTGAAGCAGGTCGTCAACGACCCGCGCTCCATCCGCATCTTCAACCTGGCGATGGCGGCGCTACTGGCGGCGTCCCTGATTCCGGTCTTCCTCGAATAGCCGGGCGCCCCCCGGCGGGGGCGCGGCGGCGACGGTGCAACCCGTTCGCCCCGCCTGCGGAGTTCTTTTTTTGTTCCAGGGGCCAAAGGGCTTGCCAAGGCCCGCCGCGGCGTGCGTAATCATGCCTCGCCGTGGCCGGTCCGCCGGCCGCTTTCCCGCTCCCGACCGCTCCTTGAAACGTGATCGATGGGGCTCTGATTGCGCGCCTTGTCGCTCTTTAAGAACTTGTCATAAATATCTGATACTTTTATATGTTTTCCTTTCAATAGGAGGTGGCCGCGACCGATTGTCGGACGTGCGCCGGCCTTCCGAACCGTGGCAGTATCGGCCCAAGGAGGGTCCTTCATTGGCGGCTTCGCGCAATCTCGGTCTGGGGGTCATCGAGACCCGCTGGTTCGACGACGGGCACCACACCGTGCGGCCGCTGTTCGAGTTCCTGTCCTACGCCCTCAAGGACCGCTCGGACGCCTTCACCTATGAGCGTTTCGTCGGTGCCGGCTCCTTCCGCGACGCGGTGCGCTTCATCATGTCGGGCAGCAGCGTCGACTTCCTCTACGTCGCCGCCCATGGCGATTTCGCCAAGATCGAGGCGCCGGACGGCTCCGGCCTGTCGCGCACCTTCCTGCGCAACACCTTCGTCGAGGCCAACCGCGGGCGGCGGCACCGGCTGAAGGGGGTGCTGTTCGGGTCGTGCAAGTTCGGCGAGGCCGACAATCTCATCGAGATCATGCGGCCGGCCAAGATCCGCGGCGAGGAGATCGGCAACCGGCTCCTGTGGGTCGCCGGCTATGGCGAGGAGATCGACTACACACGCTCGTCGTTGCTCGACATCTATTTCTACGACATCTTCTTCCGCACCGGCGGGCGCGACGAGATCACCCGCGTACGCAAGACGCTGGAGCGTCTCGACAAGAGCCTGCCGGGACTCATGGAAGGCCTGGCGCTGCGCGTCGTCGGCCGCCAGCCGCGCGGCCGCTATCGCGATCTGGTGAGCGGCGAATATATCATCGACTGACAGGGGAAGGGCGCATGGGGGGCTTCAAGGGGTTCGGGCCGAAGGCGCTCGCCTTCTTCACCGCGCTCAAGTTCCACCAGGACAAGGCGTGGTTCGAGGACAACAAGGCGCTCTACCAGAGCGACGTGCAGGAGCCGATGGTGGCGCTGCTCGACGCGCTGACCGAGGCTTTCGCGGCGAAGAAGATTCCGCTGAAGGCGGAAGGCAAGCGCTCGGTCTTCCGCATCCACCGCGACGTGCGCTTCGCCAAGGACAAGAGCCCCTACAAGTCCCATTGCGGCGCGACGTTGACCCGTTCCGGCCGCAAGATGGAGCAGGGTCTCGTCTATCTGCACATCGACCCGGAAGGTTGTTTCGTCGCCGCCGGGTTCCACATGCCGGAGCCGGCGGAGCTTGCCAGGCTGCGCCAGGCGATCGCCGGCAAGCCGGCGCGGTTCAAGGCGGTGGAGACGGCGCTTGCGAAAGGCAAGCTGGCGCTCGGCACCGATAACCAGCTCACCCGGACCCCGCGCGGCTTCGAGGCGCTGAAGGGCGGGCCGCTCGACGGTGTCATCCGCCTGAAGTCCTTCCTCGTCGAGGAGCCCCTGTCGGAGGCCGAGATCAGGAGCCCGAAGCTGACCAGCCGGATCGTGGACTTCACGGTGCGCGCCCGGCCGCTGCTCGATTTCGGCTGGAAGGCGCTCGACTGAGCTTCGGTGCTGGCGCCGGTCCGAGCGCCCCCCAAATGCCGACGATTCGCCTCAAATGCACCGGTCTCCGATAAGGCCGTGGTTGGCTCTCGTGCCTAGTGTCGTCCACCAGTCGATAACGCACGAGACTGGTCATGGGCCGGACAAGGCACGTCGCCGCGATGGTCGCGGCATCACTGGCGGTCGCCAGCATGGTACCGGCGGCATATGCCGCCGAATTGATCGCCGTCGAGCTCGACCGCTGTGCGATCTGCATGCGATTCGATGCGACCGTCGCCCGCACCTACGCCCGCACGCCGCAGGGACGGGTGGCGCCGTTGCGCCGCGTCAATGCCGACCGCGGCCTGTCGGCGGAACTGGGCACCGTCAGCATGGTCCCCACCTTCATTCTGCGCGACAAGGGCCGCGAGGTCGGCCGCATCATCGGCTTTCACGATCGGGCGTCGTTCTACCGCCATGTGGATACGCTTCTGGCGGCGAGATAGGTGTACGTCCCTGACGAAACGTCAGGTTGTGCAACGCGATCGCTTCATTGCCGATGCTGTCAGCCGTTGCCGCTCGCTGGAGATGGGCTAAACTGTCGCAGTTGTCAGGCGTACGAAATGCCGGCCACGGCAGAGCCGACCTGCCGGGCAGTGGTGGTTGTGCGAAGCCTGCGTTGCTGACGCCGGGGCGGGGCGGCTTATGCTCGACTCACCCCGGTTAATGGACGCGGTGGTCGCATGCGGTCGGTTGGGGACCCATGGGCACGACCACGTCCAAGAACCTGGTCAGCGACGATCGGCTGGCGGCGGCGTTCTCGATCATCGAGGAGAGCGAGGACATCGACGTGCTGGTCGCGCGGCTGCGCGATTTCCTGGCCGTCGATCACATCGTCTACCACTCGTCGAAACTGGGGGCGAGCCCGTCGGTCGATCCCTATATCCGGCTCACCTATCCGGCCTCGTGGATCAAGCAGTACCTGCAGAACAACTACGTCGACGTCGACCCGGTCCTGCGCGAGGGATTCACGCGCATGCTGCCGTTCCAGTGGAGTGAGCTGACGGTCGGCAGCGAACGGGAGATGGTGTTCCTGCAGGATGCGCTCGCCCATGGCGTCGGGCCGTTCGGGCTGTCGATACCGGTCATCGGCAAGCACGGCCATCGCGGCCTGTTCTCGATCTCCTTCTCCGGTTCCGAGCAGGAATGGCAGGCCTTCGTGGCGGACAGCGTGCCGATGCTGGTCGAGGTCGCCAACCGGCTCCACCAGCGGGTCATCCGCGATGTGTTCGGCGAGGACCGCCCGCATCTCAGCGCTCGCGAGCTGGATGTCCTGCGCTGGACGGCGCTCGGCAAGGATGCCGGCGAGATCGCCGCCATCCTCGACATCTCCTTCCACACCACGCGCGGCTATCTCAAATCGGTGCGCCACAAGCTCGACTGCGTCACATCGGCACAAGCCGTCAGCCGCGCCATCAAGCTCGGACTGTTGAAGCTCTAGCTTTCGGCAATCAACCGTTCGACTGCCGTTCAAGTTTGAGCTTTTGCCGAAATCTGTCCTTAGCGCTGCTCGGCTATGGGACCTTCGTCGCGGCCGGGCCGGCATTAGAGTGCGGCTTGCCGGCTCAGATTCTGCTTTCCGGCTTTTGTGTGGAGCGTTGCAGATGATCGTTGTGGTCCAGGAGTACAATGCGCGTCAAAACGCGCGCTTGCTTGATCAGATGTTCCGCCTGCGGGCGCGGGTGTTTGCCGAGCGTCTGCGGTGGGACGTCAGTGTCGTCGATGGCAAGGAGCGCGACCGGTTCGATGACCTGTCGCCGGTCTACCTGATCCACACCGACGAGGAGGGGCTCGAAGTCAGGGGCAGCCTTCGCCTGCTGCCGACCACCGGCCCGACCGTGCTTGCCGATTTCTTTTCCGACACCATGCCCGACGCCGCGCAACTCAGCGCGCCGACGATCTGGGAGTGCACCCGCTTCTGCGTCGATGAGGACAGGCTGCGCCATCGCGATCAGATCGTCGCGTCGCGGGCGCTCATCTCCGGGCTGGGCAGCATCGCATTGGGCGCCGGCATCGAGTCGATCCTCGGCAACTTCGACGACAGGATGTTGCGTCTCTATCGCCGCATCGGCTGCGAGGTGGACGTGCTGGGCAGCACCCATCGATACGGTGCGCCGGTCCATCTCGGCATGTTCCCGGTTTCGCAGGCGATCCTCACGCAGGTGAATGAACGGTTGTCTTCGGCACCGGCGATCAAGGGGCCGCAGGCGAGCGACCTGGTCGCGGCGTAAGGGGGTGAAGGACGGGCGCCGTCCGTTTGGCGCATGGTTTGTCCCCTCAAATGAGGGGATTGTTCGGTTGCATGGTTAAGGCGTTCAATTTTGCTGGCGCCGGGGCAGAAGTGGGCGGCGATAAAGCGGTTGTTTGCGGCGGACTGCAGCACTCCGCATGAGCTCGAAGCCTGACGATCGCAACGAACGGCAGTTCGTTGCGATGTACGCGGCGAGTGGTGTGCGCAGGAACGGTTGATGAGGCCGAGGAGGCCCGGCCTCGTCAACCGGGAAATTCGTGGAACAACAATGATCGACTACGATCGACAAACACTCCTGGTCACCACGCTTGCCGGGGCAACCGTTGCCGCCTTCAACGACATATTCCGGGACATGGCGAAGGAACTCCACCTCTTTGCCGGGGCGCAATTCGACCAGTGCATCGACATCATGGAGTCGCGCGCGCTGAGCAAACTCGGCGGCGCCGCTTTCGACAACGTGCCGGAAGAGGACAAGCGTTTCCTCGCCGAGCAGATGCGGCGGATCATCGGCGCGGCATTCGACGACGCGCGCGCGCATCGGCTTTAGGTGCGGGCCCCGGTTGAGCCGGGGGCGAGGGCCGGGGTCTGTCCCGGATGCCTGTTGCCGGGCAACGGGCTCGGCGCGGCGCTCTTCCGCCATTGCACCGCCCCTTCCTGACCGCTAGAACCGCCCGGAATCCCGCCCGGCGGGTGCTCCAAAACGCCGGGTTTCCCGGCAGCCCAGACACGAAGAGGGAACGTTCATGCGCGTCTATTACGATCGGGATGCCGATCTCAACCTGATCAAGGCCCGCAAGGTCGCGATCGTCGGCTATGGCAGCCAGGGCCGGGCCCACGCGCTCAACCTCCGCGATTCCGGCGTCAAGGACGTGGCCATCGCCCTCAAGCCGGGCTCGGCGACGGCGAAGAAGGTCGAGGCCGACGGCCTGCCGGTGAAGTCGGTGGCCGACGCCGCCGCCTGGGCGGACCTCATCATGATGTGCGCGCCGGACGAGATTCAGGCCGATATCTGGAACGACCACATCGCCGACAATATCCGCGACGGCGCGGCCATCGCCTTCGCCCATGGCCTCAACGTCCACTTCAACCTGATCGAGCCGAAGAGCACCATCGACGTGGTGATGATCGCGCCCAAGGGCCCCGGCCACACGGTGCGCGGCGAATACCAGAAGGGCGGCGGCGTGCCCTGCCTGATCGCGGTCCAGCAGGACGCCTCGGAGAACGCCCACGACCTGGCGCTGTCCTACGCTTGCGGCATCGGCGGCGGACGCTCGGGTGTCATCGAGACGACCTTCAGGGAAGAATGCGAGACCGATCTCTTCGGCGAGCAGGTGGTGTTGTGCGGCGGTCTGGTCGAGCTGATCCGCGGTGGCTTCGAGACGCTGGTCGAGGCCGGCTACGCGCCGGAGATGGCCTATTTCGAGTGCCTGCACGAGGTCAAGCTGATCGTCGACCTCATCTACGAGGGCGGCATCGCCAACATGAACTATTCGATCTCCAACACGGCCGAGTTCGGCGAGTATATGAGCGGACCGCGCATCATCAGCGATGAGACCAAGGCGGAGATGCGCCGCGTGCTCAAGGACATCCAGTCCGGCAAGTTCACCTCGACATGGATGCAGGAGTGGAAGTCCGGCGCGGCGCGCTTCAAGGCGACGCGGCGCATGAACGACGCTCATCCGATCGAGGAGGTCGGCGTCAAGCTGCGCGGCATGATGCCGTGGATCGGCGCCAACAAACTGGTCGACAAGGAAAAGAACTGACCGCCACGGGTGCCTCCTGCTAGTCTGCCGCCCAGGCGGACGGGCAGGGGGCGGCCATGCTGAGCTTCTTCGACATTGCGGCGGTGGTGCTGGTGCTGTCGGCCGTCTTCGGCTGGGTGAACCGGCGCTTCATCCGCCTGCCGCACCAGATCGGCCTGCTCGTCCTCGGGCTTGCCGCATCGCTCGCCCTTGTCGTCGTCGACGACGTACTGCCGCAATCGACCATCCTCGAGTCGTTCACCGCGGCGGTCGCCCAGATCAATTTCTACGACACGATGATGAACGGCATGCTGGCCTTCCTGCTCTTCGCAGGCGCGCTGCATGTCGATTTTTCCAAGCTGCGCTCCGAGGCGGTGCCGGTGGCGCTGCTCGCCACCGTCGGCGTGCTCATCTCAACGGCCATCGTCGGGGTGGCGACCTGGGCCGCGGCCGGCGTGCTCGGCATTCACCTGCCGCTCATCTGGGCGCTGGTCTTCGGCGCGCTGATCTCGCCGACCGATCCGGTGGCGGTGCTGTCGCTGCTCAAGTCGGTGCGCCTGCCGGAGAGCATGGAGATCAAGATCACCGGCGAGAGCCTGTTCAACGACGGTGTCGGGGTGGTGGTGTTCACCGTGCTCCTCAGCCTGGCGATCGGCACGGGCGCCGGCGCGGAGCATGGCGGCGGGCTCGACCTGGTCTATGCCGGCGAGGTCTTCCTGTTCGAGGCGGTTGGCGGGGCGGTGCTCGGCATCGTCGCCGGCTATGTCAGCGTCAACGCGATGGAGTCGATCGACGACTACCCGGTCGAGATCCTGATCACGCTGGCGCTGGTCACCGGGCTCTATGCGCTGGCGCTCCATGTGCACACGTCGGGGCCGATCGCGGTGGTCGTCGCCGGTCTGTTCATGGGCAATCGCGGCCGTGTCACGGCGATGAGCGAGACGACGCGCACCCATCTGTTCCAGTTCTGGGAGCTGATCGACGAACTGCTCAACTCGGTGCTGTTCGTGCTGATCGCGCTGGAAGTGCTGGTGATCGCCTTCCGGCCGGAGCTGATCGTGCTGGCGCTGATCGCCATCCTGATCGTGCTGATCGCCCGCTACGCTTCCGTTTCGGGGCCGATCCTGCTCTTGTCGCTGAGACGGCGCTTCGCCGTCGGCTCGGTGCGGGTGATGGTGTGGGGCGGCCTGCGCGGCGGCATTTCGGTGGCACTCGCCCTGTCGCTACCGGCCGGAGACTATCGCGGCCCCATCCTGGTGGCGACCTATGGCGTGGTGATCTTCTCGATCATCGTCCAGGGGCTGACCATTGCACCGCTGGCGCGCAGCATCGCCGATGTCGGCGAGCCGGCGCCCGACTGAAAACCGCAGCGCGCTCATGCCGGGTTTGCGGCGCCCGTCCTCGGTCTGGGCCGCTTCCCATTCGTCGCGGCGTTGAAGCAGATGGTGTGCAACCATGGTTGCGACATGGATCATGTCGCGTGACCGGCTGCGGCTGCGAATGACGACCACGCCGCCGTTGCCCCTGAGGATCAGGGCGCGCAGCGAGCCGGGGCGGTCCAAGCCGGCAAGTGCCGCCTCCCATCGCGATCCGGCAAAGGCGCGGCGCACGGTGTCGAGGCGGGTGTTGGCGTTCCTGCGGCCGGCGGGCGGAAAGATGAACAGCACCTTCTGTGTCAGGTCGCGTTCCCGGATCTGGAGAATCTCCCAGACCAGCCATTCGGTGTGGCCGGCGAGCACCACGATGGCCTTTGCCGCCTCCATCCAGCGCAGCACCGCCGCCTGCCAGTGGGCGTCGTCGAGGAGCACGCGCGCCGCGCCGAGCACCGGCATCTTCTCCTTGGGTGAGCCGATGGCGACCAGCGGACCGAAGTGCCTGAAGAAGCGGGCAAGGCGGTCCTCGAGGGAATAGTCGAAGATCAGATTAAGCGGGGAGAACAGGAAGCGGATGATGTTGGTTGGCCGCCAGCGGCTGTCGAAGTCGTCGTCGAACGAGCGCAGATAGAGAAGGGGGGTGCGCCGATCGCCCTGCAGCGCCTCGTCGGCGGTCGGCTGCGAATAGCGGCGGAACATGACGAAGAAGACGGCGCTGATCGCCGCGAGCAGGCCGGTGGTGAACTGGTAGTACGTGGCATGCTCTTCCCCCCATTGCGCGGCAAGGACGATGACGGCGAGAAAGGCAATGAAGAAGATAATGCACGCGGCGAGGTAGGCAGCCGCCCATCGGCGCCGCTTCGCTGAGCGATACGTGCGGTGGTGCGGCTGGTTCGGATCGCGCCGCGGATCGCTGATCGCCTTCAGCCGGACCCGTCCGCGTGGCAGCCCGGCGAAGCGGACGCGCCGAAAGTAGATGGCAATCATGGACGGCAGGGCGATCAGGGCCGACAGCCCGAGGATGATGGTCAAGCTATCTTGAACTCGCTCCTCGTGGGTCTGCAGGCGATAGACGACGGCCAGCGTCAGGAAGAACAGCACCGGAGCGGTGGCGAAGTAG
This sequence comes from uncultured Alphaproteobacteria bacterium, assembly GCA_963730325.1. Classification (GTDB taxonomy): domain Bacteria; phylum Pseudomonadota; class Alphaproteobacteria; order Rhizobiales; family Kaistiaceae; genus CAVSRC01. Next base: position 62,436 of record CAVSRC010000018.1, read on the forward strand.
TAGCGCAGCCGCCGGAGGCTGACATTGCCGAAGTTGCGCCAGCTCGCATAGGCGATCGCCACCACCGCGCAGAAGAAGCTGGCGAGCACGGCAATGGCGACCGGCGGTCCTCCGTCGGTTGCCGCCTGCGCAATGAGCGTGAACAGGAAAGGGATCGTCAGGGCGCTGGCGATGAGGCGCGCGCCGAATTCGAAGGCTCTGAGAAGCCGGAAATGAAGGCCGAGGCGCGGCAAGCGTATTTCGTCGATCCTGGCCCGCGGGCCTGTGGCGGACACAGGCCCGGAAGGCCGCTCTGGCATATCCATCGTGTCAGAAGATGTCCCCGCGCCCCGATCGAAGCATCACAGGATGCAAAGATATCGGTGAGCGTCAATCCGGACTGCTATGGCGTGCTTGAGCTCGTCCGGTGCGCCGGAACACCGCGCACGAGCGGCGGACCACCCCGACCCGTGCCGGGATGGTCTCGCGGAATACTGCGCACGTTCGCCCTAGTAGGGCGAGTAGCAGACCGCCGGCACGCCCGGCTTGCGGAAGTAGGTGTTGGTTGCCGGATTGTAGGTCCGGTAGCGATGGCTACACCAGGTCACGTGCGGGTTGGCACGGTAGTAGCGCGGCGGCGGCGGCGGATAGCCGTAGTAGTAATAATAGTCGTCGTCGTAGCGCTGCTGGTTGGCCGCCGCGATGGCCGCCAGGCCGATGATGGCGCCGAAGGCGGCGATCGCCGCGCCATCGTTGCGGTGCCAGTAGCGATCGCGGGCCGCTGCCGGCGCCGCTGACAGGCCGATCGCCGAAATCGCGATGCTCGCGGCCAGTGCGATGCTGAGCGGTTTGTTCATCTCACATCTCCCGTTCTGGGTGCCCCCCACTCGGGAAATCAGTGCGGCGCGCCCGCCTACGGGCTGATGCAGCGGTGCGGAACGCCGCGATAGTCGATCCAGGTGTCGGTCTCGCCGTTGTAGGTGCCATAGTTCGCCGCGCACCACTCGAAATGGGCGTCGGAGAGATAGGCCCCGTAGTCCGGCGGCGGCGGCGGCGGCGCATAGGCCGGATAGGCAGGGTAGGGCGGATAGTCCGGTTCCGGCTGCATCATCGTGCCGACGGCCAGTCCGAAGAGGGCGCCGGTCAGCAGGGCCGCGCCCGGGTCATAGCTGGGCGCCGGCGCGTGGCGTGGCGGCGGCGGATAATGGTGGTGCCGGCGGTCGGCGCTGGCGCCGGTTGCGGACATGGCGACGGCCGAGAGGGCCACCGCGCCTGCCATTGCGGCCGAAACGAACCTGTTCATCGACTTTCGCTCCGGGAACCGGCGGGCGAACCGCCAACCATGCGTGCATTCATGCACGCCCACCGATGAACGGATGCTGAATACCCCAAAAACGGCCGAACGGTGGCCGCGCGCGCCGGGTGACGCCTTGACCGGCGGGCTGGCGCAGGCGAAAAGCGCGGCACTCGGCCCAGATGCTTGACGGCGGTGCCAATCGTGTCTCGTCCTTACGTCATCCTCGACGTCTTCACCGAAACCGCGCTTGCCGGCAATCAGCTCGCCGTGGTGCTCGATGCCACCGGGCTCGACGACGCCGCGATGCAGGCGATTGCCCGCGAGTTCAACCTGTCGGAGACGGTCTTCGTGCTGCCGGCGGAGAAGCCGGTCGCCAGCGCCCGCCTGCGCATCTTCACGCCCGCTGCCGAGGTGCCGTTCGCCGGCCATCCCACCGTCGGCACCGCCGTGCTGCTGGCCATACGCAAGGCGGCCGAAGGCGCGCCCGGCAAGGAGATGGTGGTGGTTGTGGAGGAGCCGGTCGGCGCGATCCGCTGCGGCGTCTTCATCCAGGGCGAGAGGAGCGGGCACGCCATCTTCGATGCCCCGGTGCTGCCCATGCCGGTGCCGGCCGAGTTCGACCGGGACGCCGTGGCGGCGGCGCTCGGGCTGTTGCCGGCCGAGGTCGGCTTCGAAAACCACAAGCCCTCGGCCTGGTCGGCGGGCCTGCCGATGATCTTCGTGCCGGTGAGCGGGCTCGAGGCGATCGGCAACGCCAAGCCGAACCTGGCCGCCTGGGCCGGCGCCTTCGGCTCGGCGATGGCGGCGGCCTGGCTCTATTGCCGCGACACCGAACACAGCGACCACGATTTCCATGCGCGCATGTTCGCGCCGGGTTTCGGCGTCGCCGAGGATCCGGCGACCGGCAGTGCCGCTGCCGCCTTTGCCGGCGTCGTGCACCAGTTCGATGAGCCGCCGTCGGGCAGCTACCGCTACGTCATCGAGCAGGGCTTCGAGATCAGCCGGCCGAGCCTGATGACGCTGGAGATCGACGTCGCCGGCGGCGCGATCGCCGCGGTCAGGGTCGGCGGCAATGCGGTGGTGGTCGCCGAGGGCAGGCTCGCCGTCTGAGCCGCCGCAGGTCATGGGCGACTCGTGCTACACCTTCTGCCGTCGCGGGTGGGGGCAGTGGGAGATTGGCGATGCACGGGTTCATCCTGTTTCTGCATTTCTTCGGATTGATGCTTGGCGCGGCTGGTGGTTTCGGTGCCGGCTTCATCATGCTGAAGGCGCAGTCGGCGCCGCCCGATCAGGCCCAGACCCTGCGCGGACTGGGCTGGCCGCTGGCCATGATGGCTGGTGCCGGGTTGGTGGTCCTGTGGATCACCGGCATCATGATGGTCATCGGCAGCGGCGGGCCCGGCGCCATGCCGGTCCTGTTCTGGTGGAAGCTCGCTTTCGTCGTCATCGCGACGGTGCTGAACGGCCTGATCCACCGGACGTTCGCCCAGATGCGCCGGACGGGCGATATGGCGCTCGCCCAGCGCCTGATGATCTACGGCCCGGCGTCGAGCGTCAGCGTGCTGCTCGCGGTGCTGCTCGCCGCCTACGCCTTCGGCTAGGGAACGCGCCCAGAAATTGTCCGTGGTTGCGAGGTCGGTCTGGCGGTCGGACCTCAGCCTGATCGTCTACAACGCGGCGACGCCGGCCGATTCCTCAAATACAAGGCGAAATTCCTGATCCGGGGCGGTGACCATGACGGCCCGCAGCCGACCGATTGAGGCTTCCGGGCGGGCCACGGGCGGCAATTTGGCCCCGGATGCCACGGTCACGCCGGGAATCGACATTCCCGGCCAAAACCGTTAAGAACGCCTCGTTAACCGCTTCCGGCCACAATCGCCGGCAAGCCGTTGCCAGGTCAGAGAGCATGATCGATCGCGATCACCGGCAGTACGACGCGGACGCCGCTTGCGGCGCGCTGTCGGCTGCGCCGGCCTCCGGCCTCCTTCTTCTCGGCCTCCTGCTTAGGCGCCCCTGAGCGTCGACTGCTCCTTGTCGGGCGGGCACTCAGGGGGACGCTGCTCCAGACATCATTCCGTCAAGCGCCCGCCGATATGACTCCCCAGCGGGCAAGGCATTCGAGAAGGACCTGCAAATCATGACCAGCAAGAAGGCGGTACCGGCCAAGGACCGCGTCATCATTTTCGACACCACATTGCGCGACGGCGAGCAATGCCCCGGCGCCTCGATGACCCTCTCCGAGAAGCTGCAGGTGGCCGAGATTCTCGACGAGATGGGCGTCGACGTGATCGAAGCCGGCTTCCCGATCGCCTCCAACGGCGATTTCGAGGCGGTCACCGAGATCGCCAAGGTCATCAAGAACGGCGTGGTGTGCGGTCTCGCGCGTGCCGGCTTCAAGGACATCGACCGTGCAGGCGAAGCCTTGCAGCACGCGGAGCGGCGCCGCATCCATACCTTCATCTCCACCAGCCCGGTCCACATGAAGTTCAAGCTGAACAAGGAGCCGGAGGAGGTCTACGAGGCGGTGATCGCCTCGGTGACGCGGGCGCGCAACTATACCGACGACGTTGAATGGTCGCCGGAGGACGGTACCCGCTCCGAACACGACTTCCTGTGCCGCACGGTGGAAGCCGCCATCAAGGCCGGCGCCACCACCATCAACATCCCCGATACCGTCGGTTACACGGTGCCGGACGAGTATTACGACCTCATCCGCATGTTGATGGAGCGCGTGCCCAATTCCGACAAGGCGGTGTTCTCCACCCATTGCCACAACGACCTCGGCATGGCGGTGGCCAATTCGCTGGCCGGCGTCAGGGCGGGCGCGCGGCAGATCGAGTGCACCATCAATGGGCTCGGCGAGCGCGCCGGCAATGCCTCGCTGGAGGAGGTGGTGATGGCGCTGCGCGTGCGCGGCGATGTCATGCCCTTCGAGACCGGCATCAAGGCGCCCTATCTCATGCGCGCCTCCAAGCTGGTCTCGGCGGTGACTGCCTTCCCGGTGCAGTACAACAAGGCGATCGTCGGCAAGAACGCCTTCGCCCATGAGGCCGGCATCCACCAGGACGGCATGCTGAAGAACTCCCAGACCTACGAGATCATGCGTCCCGAGGATGTCGGGGTGCGCGCCACCTCGCTGGTCATGGGCAAGCATTCCGGCCGCCATGCCTTCCGCGAGAAGCTGAAGGAACTGGGTTTCGAACTCGGCGACAATGCGCTGGAAGAGGCCTTCCGCCGCTTCAAGGATCTGGCCGACCGCAAGAAGCACGTCTTCGACGAGGATATCTCGGCGCTGGTCGAGGACGAGATGATCCAGGCGGGCGAAGCCATCCGCCTGGTGGCCCTGACCGTGATCGCCGGCACCGGCGGACCGCAGAAGGCCATCGTCACCCTCGACGTCGAGGGCCAGCACGTCACCAAGGAGGCGCTCGGCGAAGGGCCGGTGGACGCCATGTTCCAGGCGATCAAGGCGATCGCGCCGCACAACGCGACGCTCCAGCTCTATCAGGTGGGTGCGGTGACCGAGGATTCCGACGCGCAGGCGGAGGTTTCGGTGCGCCTCGGCGAGGGCGAAAAGGTGGTCACCGGCCGCGGCGCCGACACCGACACCATGGTCGCCTCGGCCAAGGCCTATGTTTCTGCGGTCAACAAGCTGCTCCTGAAGCGCGGGCGCATCCACCCGCAGACGGAAGCCTCCACGGCCACGGCCTGATATTCAAAGCGGGACAATGAAAGCGGCCGCGTCCTCCGGGGCGCGGCCGTTTGTCATGTGCGCGACGGACGGGACGCGGACCTAGCGTGGGCCGACCTCGCTACCCTCGACGACGACGATGTCGGTGGGGTCGCCGGCGATGCCGAAATCGTTGTCGTTGACCATGAACAGCTTGCCGTCGGCGGTGAGCGACAGGCCCTCGATCTTGCCGGGATAGCGCGGCGAGGCGCCTTCGAGCGAGGAGGCGACAATGCGCTCGGTCTTGGTGACCGGCGTGACGCCGACCGCGGCGAGGTCGTCGCTCTGTTCGAGGCTGGGGCTCGCCGCCGGATCGTCCCACTTGGAACCGAGGATGTCGGTGGCGCCGTCGAGGGTGATCTCGAAGATCTTGGCGATCTGATCGGTGCGCTCGTCGACCAGATAATGGTCATGGCCGAGCGCCGTCATCTCGCTGACGCGCAGCGACGAGGGAGCCTTGGCATCGGTCGCGCCGAGCGCCTTGAAATCCTCCCAGTTGCTGAGCTGGTAGACGTATTCGGCGACTGGCTTCAGCGTCGTGGCGTCGCCGTCCTTGCCGAGTTCCAGCTTGAACAGGCGGGTGTTGATGGCCTTGCCGTAGGCCTTGGAATCCGGGTTGTCGAGCGGGTTCTGCACCATGGCGTAAAGGTAGGCGCCGTCGTCCGACATGGTCAGCGATTCGATGCCGCGATTGGAATGGCGCTTGGCGAGGATCGCCGGCAGGGAGCCCACCACCGGATAGTCGGCAGCGGCGAAATCCTGCTCGGTGCCGGCCGGCACGAAGCGGCGCAGCACCACGCCCGCGGGCGACACTTCGGCGATGCCGGTGGCGTTCTCCTCGCCGATGAAGAAACGGCCGTCGGCGAGGCGCACGAAACCCTCGGCGTCGAGTGCGTTGGGGTCCTGCTTCAGGGCCTTGCCGGCGCCGTCGCGCGGCTTGTCGGTCTTGGCGACATGAAGCGGATTGGTGAGGCCGGTGACCGGATTGCCCCTGGGCGTCTTCAGTGGAAGCGCTTCGACCACGGTGTAGGTCCTGGCGGCCGGGTCGAGCTGCACGTGATAGAGGGTGACCGCATAGTCCGGCGTCGGATACATGCGCCCGCTGCCGGCCTTCTGGCCGCCATCCTCGGGGCAGGCGGCATCGGGCTCGATGCCCATCAGCTCGGTGACGTCGCCGCAGGGGAAGTTCGCGCCGCGGTCCGAAACGGTCCAGAACATGTTCGGCCCGTCCTTGGGATCGCGGAAGGCGCCCGAGCCGATGCCGACATCGAGGTTGAGCGGCCTGGCGCCGGCGACCGGCGACTGGAACGTGCCGAGGTCGAGCATCGTCTGGCCGGGTGCGGCGGTGTAGAGGGTGATCGTCTCGGCGTGCAGCGCCACGGGCACGGTGAGGAGAATGGCGGCCAGCAGGCCGGAGCGTGTCGCGGTCATGGAACAACCCCTGTTTCGGCGAATGGAAGAAACAGCGGTGCCTAGACGCGGCGCATGACGGGCGGATTACGACTCCATGACAGGCACGAGAAGCCTGTGGACAGGCGGCCGCCCGTCCATTGGCGCGCGCGCGGCCCGTTCACGCCGCGCCGGCGTCGGAGGGCGGCGGGGCAAGCGGCGGCGGGGGGGCGGTGTCCTGCGCCCAATGCACGACGCGCTGGGGGAAGGGGATGGTGATGCCGGCGTCTTCCAGCGCCTTCTTGCCGCCCTGGGTGAGGTCCCAGCGCGTGTCCCAGAACCGGCTCGTGGTCGACCAGGCGCGCATCTGCAGCACCACCGCACTGTCGCCCAGCGACAGCGGCACCACGTTCACCGGCGGATCGTCGAGCACGTCGGGGTGGGCCTTGGCGTGGTCGGCCAGCACCTTGCGGCCTTCGGCGATGTCGTCCTCATAGGCGATGCCGAACTCGATCAGCACCAGCCGCGTGCGGTTGCGCGAGTAGTTGGTGAGCGTGGTGTTCCACAGCTGCGAATTGGGCACGAACTTGTAGATGCCGTCCCAGGTCCTCAGCCGCGAATGGAACAGGTTGATCTCCTCGACGGTGCCGGCGACGTTGCCGCTGTCGATATAGTCGCCGACGCGGAACGGCCTCAGCCACAGCAGCATGATGCCGGCGGCGATGTTGGCCAGCGTCCCCTGCAAGGCGAGGCCGATGGCCAGGCCGGCGGCGCCGAGGATGGCCAGCACCGATGCGGTCTGCACGCCGAGCTGGTTGAGCGCCGCGACGACGATGAAGATCAGGATGGCATAGCGCACGACCGCGGAAACGATCGGCACCATGGTCTTGTCGGCGCGCGGCGCCCGGGTCATCAGGCCGCGCGCGCCCTGCGCCGCCCAGCCGGCGGCGTAATAGCCGACCACCAGAATGATGAGCGCGGTCAGCAGGCGCGGCAGGAAATCGGTGGCCCAGGTCAGGGCGAGGGTGCCCAGCGAGGTCACTTGCGAAAGATCCATCCGGCCCTCCTGTTCGTGGCGGGTCCCGGCGTCCGTGCCGGGGCCGCGAAGTCGGCCTTTGATACATGGCTCGGGCGCCGGGGACAAAGCCCGCGCGACCTCAATGGTGCTCGCCAATGCGGCTTGCGGATGGTAGCAGAAGGGGACGGAGGCGACGGTTATGCCGATTGAGACCCTGGCGGCCCAGCTTGGCCGGACAGTGCTGTTCAACGGGCTTGACGAGGTGGAGCTTCGCCGGCTGGCGGGCATCGCCCGCGAAACCTCGCTGGCGGCCGGCGCGGTGCTCTTCGACCAGGGCGACGAGTCCGACGGGCTCTACGTCGTGGTATCGGGTATCGTGCGCATCTACCTCACCGCCGAGGACGGCCGCGAGGCGACGGTTTTCCTGTCCGAGGAGGGCGAGGTGATCGGCGAGATGGCGCTCCTCGACGGGCTGCCGCGCAGTGCCGGCGCCGCGGCGCTGACCGAGGCGCGGCTGATCGTCATCCCGCGCGGGCCGTTCCTGGAGCTGCTCGAATTCGACGCCCAAGCTCGCCCGCCAGATCATCCTGACGCTGTGCGAACGGCTGCGCTCGACCAATGCCCAGGTCGACCAGGCGATCTTCCACGATCTCCGCCACCGGCTGCTGGTCCTGCTGCGCCAGATCGCGGTCATCCACGGCCGGGTGGAGGCCGACATGGCGGTGGTCGAACTGGACATCACCCAGGGCACCATCGCGCAGATGCTCGGTGCCAGCCGCGAGGCGGTCAACAAGCAGCTCCGCGCCCTGGTCAAGGAGGGCTATCTGGCGATCGACCACCACAAGATCCAGATATACAAGCAGGCGCAGAGCTGAGCGCCGGCCGGTGTCCGAACGCGCTGAAAAAGGCGTTTGCGATCAGATATTTGGATTCGGGGCCCGGCGGCGACGGCCGAACTGGACAGGCTGGGGGGGCTTTGATAGTAGAACGGCCGGCCGCGCGGCTTCGCTTCGCGGGGCGCTGGCGGGTGTATAGCTCAGTTGGTAGAGCAGCTGACTCTTAATCAGCGGGTCCACGGTTCGAGTCCGTGTACACCCACCAAAATCTCCAAATAAAACCAGTGTCTTATAGAGGCGGGCGTGGCAGTGCGCGCTTTTTGGCGTGGCCTCTAGGCGTGGTCTAGGCGCGGTTTTCTCCTATCAAAACTGTTTATTCGGGCCGCTCCAGCGCGAACCGGGTCTGGTGACCCGTATGGAAAGAGAGAAGCGCGCGGCCCCGACGACGAATACAAGGACCGGTACGAGTGGCTGAGGGACCAGATCCCTGACATGCCATTGCCGGAATTTCCGATGCTCCTCGACCGGCACCGCCCCCGCCTGACGTCGGGCGAGTATGCCTTCCTGAAGCGAAGGGCGGTTGGCCTCTTCGCTTTTTGCAGCCGCTTATCCCGGCAACGTGCCACACCAGTGAACGGCGACACCGAGGTTGCGGGCAAGCGCCGCCTTGGTCAGTGCGGCATCGATGGCACCGACCTCGTCCTTGCCGTAGGCGACATGGATGTGGTTGGCCTTGTGCCGCCCCATCATCTGGGTCTGCGACACGCCGCGCAGGCGTCCATGCATGATCGGCCACACCGCCGTCGTTGCTTCGAGCCGCCGGCGAGTCTCCGATTCGTCCAGTTCCACAACGTCGGCAAGACCGATATCGAGATTGAGCCGCCCGTCGGCGACATAGAACCGCGACCACACGACTACCCCCGGTTTGGCCACCCCACTCAGCGTGGCGCCTCCGAGGCGAAAATACATCTGGGGCTGGCGATATCCGTGCGAGCCGGCGTAGCCGCCGGCATGATGGGCAGCCGGTGCGGCGCCGGAGATCTCGAACACCCAGACAAAACCGTCCTGCTTGCCGGTCCGGTCGATATCGCCCCACCTGAGGTCGTGCAGCGTGTTCTCCGCCGGCTGGCCGAGGGCCCGGTGCACCTGGTCGGTCAACAAGCCGTCGATGCCGGCGCATTCGTCCACTTCGTTGAAATGGGTGATGGCTCTGCCGGGGCGGATCGGTTGCCCCGACTCGTTTCTGACCTCGGGCCGGTCGTCGTTGTTCAGAAGGCCCTCGGCGAGGTCGGAGGCCGGCAACAGGTCCTTGAGGCCCTGCTGGTATTGGATGCCGACGGCGTCGCAGGAGAAGCGATCGGCAATGCGGGCCGCCGCGGCATACATCTTCAATTGCGTCCGGACCTGTTCGCGGGTCAGTTCGGTTTCCTCGCTAGCGCCGAAATGGAACGTCATGCCCTTCTTCTCGATCCAGGCGAGGGCGTCGTCGGCAAGGGTGTCCGGGATCTGCGTCGTCTCGTAGTAGAGCGCCGATTGCGACAGGCGTTCCTTGAAGATGCCGAGCGGATTGAGGATGTGATCGGGCACGATGGCATTGAACATGCCCATGCAGCCCTCGTCGAACACCCCCATGATGCGCTTCTTGGCCAGCATGTCGGCGGCGATGTCGGCGGCGACCTTTTCGAGCCGGCCGGGGATGGAAATCTTCGACAGGGCCGTGACGTGGCTTTGGTCGTGTACGACGGTCCCGCCCTCGAGCCAGGCCTTGAGGCCGTCGTTGAAATAGGCGTCGGTGAAGTCGGTGCTCCACAAGGTCGAATAGGGCGCGCCGGCCTTGGCCAGCGAGCCATTGAGATTGAGCATGCCGACAAGGCCGGGCCATTGCCCCGACCAGTTGGCAACGGTCAGGATCGGCCCCTTGTGATGGATGAGCCCGGGAAGGACGTGGTGCGAATACTGCCACACGGCCTCGGCGACGATAACCGGCGCGTCGGCGGGGATGCCGGTGAAGGCATCCATGCCCTCGCGCTGGTTCGACAGGAACCCGTGGCCACGCGCGGCGTCGATCGTGTGGGCGCGTTTGAGCGTGGCACCGAGCCGCCGCACTGCCTGGTCCAGCTGGGTTTCCAGCGCTTGCTGTGCCGGCCAGCAGACCTTGTTTGCGCTTTCACGCAGGTCGCCGCTGGCGAACAGATAGATGATCTCAAAGGGCATTTCGATCTCCTCGCATTATTGGCGCGGTAGTGTCGAAATCCGCGCTCATTCTCTGAAACACAAGGCTGTCGGGCGTCGTTCACGGCCGTCAACGCAGGGGCGCGCAGCTTTCCCCGACCACCAGTGCCGGCTGGAACACCACGTTGCGTCCCGGCCCTCCAAAGCCGCCGTCGATGCGGTCGATGAGCATGCGCAGGGCTTCCTTGGTCATCTCGACATCGGGATGCTCGGTTCGGGTCAGCCGCGGCTTGAGGCCGCCGACGCCGGAAATCGTGTCGGTCGAAGCGATCGACATGTCTTCCGGGCAGCGCATGTTGAGATCGGCGAGCGCGCGCATCACCCCGAGTGCCATGATTCCGTTCGCGACATAGAGCGCTGTTGGGCGATCCGGCCGGCGCAGTAGGTCGAGGGCGACAGAATAGGCCACGTCTTCACGAAATTCACCGGAGCGAATGTCACAGTCGCGCGGTTTCAGCCCGCGTTCGCTCATGGCCTGGAGCATGCCCTCATGGCGGCCGCTGGCCGTCGACAACTGCATGCGGCCGGTGATCGATCCGATGCGCGTGTGCCCGAGATCGAGCAGATAGCCTGTGGCCTGCCGACCGGCGGCGAAATTGTCGATGGAGACGGTGTCGATGTCCTGATGATCGACGGAGCGGCCCAGCAGCACGATGGGGCAGCCGACGGAAAGATCGCGCCGCCGGTAATTGTTGTGGGAGCCCACTGGCACGACAACCGCACCATCGCAGCCGATCTGGCGGATGCGCTCGAGCGCGCGCTCTTCGGCATCCGGCTTTTCGTCGCTGTTGAAGATGACCAGCGAATAGCCCCAGGCGGAGATGGCAGCCTCGGCCGCGCACACGATGCGCGAGTAGAACGGATTGGCGAGATCGGCGACGACGAGCGCGATGAGCTGCGTCCTTCCCCGCCTCAGATTGCGGGCGACCTGCGACGGTTTGTAGCTCAGGTCGTCGATGGCATGCATCACCCGCACCTTCAGGTCGGGGCTTACGTAGGCCGACTCGTTGATCACCGCTGAAACGGTTGCGGTTGAAACGCCCGCCTTTTTCGCCACGTCGCGGATGGTCGCCATCACCAATATGCCAAACCGTTTAGCTATCGTTCGGTTGGATAGAATGCCCCTTTCGTGCGGATTTTCAATGGAAAACACTTGCGTAAGCCCAGATAATCGACGAATATGGCGAAACGGTTCGCTGTCTCTGCACTGCAGGCGACGACCGACAAGGGAGAGAGGAAAAGAACCAATGAAGAAACAGACACTGACAAGCCTGTCACGCGGCTTCATTGCCGCCTCGCTGGCAGTCGTCGCGTCGGCGGCCCTTGCCCAGGACAAGCCGCTAATCGGTATCGTCTCGATCACCGCCACCGAGGCTAACAACGCGCGCTACATTCAGGGCGCCACCAAGGCTGCCGACGAACTCGGCTACCAGGTCAATGTGGTCGACGCTGCGGGCAGCGCCGACCAGGCTAACGCCGCCATCCAGAACTTCGCGCAGATCGGCGCCTATGCCATCGTCGACATGGTGTTCCCTTGGTCGTCGATTGGTGCCGGCCTTGCCGCCGCCGGCAGCGCCAACATCCCGGTCGTCACCTGGGGCGGCGGGCTCGGCAGCACCGTGGCTGCGACCAACGGCTCCGGCGGACCGATGGTCATCCCGGTCGATGATCTCATGATCAAGAACATGGACGGCAAGGGTTCGCTCCTCGAACTCACCTATCACACCGGCGAAGTGTGCCGGAACCGCGAGGTCGAGCTGGACAAGGCGCTGCAGGCATACCCCGACATCAAGGTGACCAAGAACGAAGTGCGCATCCCCGGCTACTTCGAAGACGGTGCGCAGTACGCCAATGCGTGGCTCGCCAGCCATCCGGCCGGTCAGGAGAACCTGGCGATCTGGGGTTGCTGGGACGATCCGGCCATCGGCGCCATCGGCGCGCTGCGTGCTCAGGGCCGCAGTGATGTCAAGGTCTATGGCGTCAATGGCAACGCCCAGGCTCTCGAGAATATCAAGAACGGCTTCATGACCGCGACGGCCTGGCAGGACAGCTTTACCGAGGGCTACAATATGGTGAAGCTGCTTAAGGAGATCAAAGACGCCGGAGCGTCCTGGCAGCCCAAGGCGGTCGAAGTTCCTGCCGTGCTGGTGACCAAGGACAACATCGACGACTTCCTGGCCAAGCATCCGGACGCGATCCAGTAGGTCCGGCCGGTCGCCAGTCGAAGCAGACACGGGTAGTGTCAAGCCGTGTTGAAGCATGTGAATGCGCCTGAATTGCAGGGAGCGGGGACGCCTGTCGTGCCCCCGCTGCTTGCGGCCAGGAACGTCGTCAAGTCCTTCGGCGGAGCGCAGGCGCTCAAGGGCGTCTCGCTCGATATCCTGCCCGGAGAAGTGCATGGCCTGGTCGGCGCGAACGGCGCCGGCAAGTCTACGCTGATCAAGATCTTCGCCGGTCTGGTCGCCAGGGACTCCGGCGTCATCGAGATCGACGGCAGGCCGGTTTCGATCGACACGCCGAACCAGTCGACCGATCTCGGGATGAGCTTCATCCACCAGGAGCTCTCATTCGTCCCCGGCATGACCGTTCTGCAGAACATCATGCTGGGTATCCCAAAGCGCTCGCGCTTCGGCATGGTCGACTGGCGCGCCATTGCGCGCGAAGTCGCCCCGATCGCCCAGCGTGTCGGCGTCACCGCCCCGCTCAGCGCCAATGTCAAAGGCCTGTCCACGGCCGAGAACTGGCTGATTAACATATGCCGTGCCCTGGTCCGCAACGCGCGGCTGATCGTGATGGACGAGCCGACCGCTTCATTGTCCGAAAGCGAGAGCGAGCGGCTCTTCGCCATCGTCCGCGACCTGTCCGCATCGGGGGTGTCAGTGCTCTATGTGTCGCACCGCTTGCAGGAGATCCTGACCCTTTGCGATCGCGTCACGGTTTTCCGCGACGGGAGGTCGACAAAGCTGTTCGAAAAGGCGGAGCTCACCCGCCAGGGGCTCGTCGAAGCGATTGTTGGCGGCACCCCGGCCGTCGACGAGCCGTCCCAGCGCTCGTTCGAGGGGCGCAAGATCGTGCTCGGCGTCAGGGGGCTGACCCGTTCCCCAAAGGTCGAAAGCGTGAGTTTCGATCTGCACGAGGGCGAGGTCCTCGGCCTCGGCGGGCTGGTCGGCTCCGGCCGCACCGAATTGATCCGGCTGATCTACGGGGCCGACCGCCCCGATGGCGGCGGCATGACGCTGGACGGCCGGCCTTTTGGCCCGTCGTCGCCGAGTGCGGCAGTCAAGGCCGGTCTTGGTCTGGTGCCCGAAGAACGGCGCACCGAGGCCTTGCTCCTGACTAAGAGTGTCGCCTTCAATCTCAGCCTCGCCAATCTCAAGAGCATTGTCTTCAGTTCGGCTGTGCCGCTCATCAGCGGACGCGCCCGCACGGCACTGGCCAAAGAGGTTGTCGAGCAATTGGCGATCAAGACAGAGGACGTCATGACGCCGGTCGGCCGCCTGAGCGGCGGCAATCAACAAAAGGTCGCCATCGGCCGTTGGCTGAAGCGTATGCCGCGGGTTCTCATCCTCGATGAACCGACTCGCGGCGTCGACATCGGCGCCCGCTCCGAAATCCATCGCATGATCCGCGATCTCGCCGGCAAGGGCATGGCTGTGCTCGTCGTCTCGTCCGAGCCGGAGGAGTTGCCCCAGGTGTGCGACCGGGTGCTCGTGATGGCGGAAGGGCGGATCGTGTCCGAATTTAGCGGTACGGATGTGTCACGCCACGCCATCGTTGCGGCCAGCTACGCCGAGTACAAGAGACGGGCTTCGGAGGAGCCAGCATGACCGACATCACCCTAGGCAGCCGACGCCTGACGCCGCGGACCAAGGCGGCGCTGGGGATTTTCGCCCGCTACGGCACCATTATCGGCCTTCTGGCGATGATCGTGGTGTTCTCGTTTCTGTCGCCGCGCGCCTTCCCGACAATGTCGAATTTCACCAATGTGCTCAATCAGGCCTCGCTGGCCATGATTATCGCCGGCGGCCTGACGTTGGCCGTCATTGTCGGCGAACTCGACCTGTCGATCGGCATGGCCGCCAGCCTGCATGGCATCCTCGTTACCGGCCTGATCGTTCACAATAAGTTTCCCATTCCGCTTGCCATTATGATCGTCCTTGCGCTCGGCGGCCTCATCGGCTTCGTCAACGGCTTCATCGTCACCAAGATGAGGGTCAATTCGGTGATCGCCACGCTCGGCGTCGGAACAATCCTCACCGGCTTCGCCTTCGCCTATTCCGCCGGCGTGCCGATCGTGGCCGGCGTTCCCGAGGCTTTCCTGCAGCTTTCCTTGGGACGCTGGTTGTTCGGCATTCCCAACAACATCGTCGCCATGGGTTTGGTTCTGGGCGGGCTCTGGGTGCTTGTTGAACGCACCTCCGTGGGGCAGGAAGTCCAGGCCGTGGGCGGCAATGCCGCTGCGGCGCGCCTTGCCGGCATCAATGTCGATCGCATCAAGACGCTCGGCTTCATCATCTCCGGCATGTGCGCCGCGCTGACCGGCATCCTGCTCGCCTCGCGCCTGGGCAGTGGTACCACGAGCGCCGCCGATTCCTACCTACTGACCGCCTTCGCCGCGGTCTTCCTCGGATCGGCGACCTTGCGCGACGGCGAGTTCCACGTTCTTGGCACGCTGGTCGGGGCGCTGATCATCGCCATCGGCTTCAACGGCCTCAACATCTTCGGCGCGCCGACCTTCAGCCAGTACATGTTCCAGGGGTCAATCCTAATCATCGCCGTGGCCCTGTCGAGCCTCGGTCGTCTCATTGCGGAAAGTTAGGGAGGCACCAAGATGTCCGATATCTGGGATCTCTTCGTCATCGAATATGCGCGCGCGAAGGAGCAGCCGTGGGTCGATCTCATCAGCGGCATGTACAAGGACGGCGTCGTCGATCTTCCATTCTCCTTCATGCTGGCACTCCAGGGTGAGCGCAAGGTGCTCATCGACACCGGCTTCATGCAGGATGAGCACAGCTCAGGTTTCTCGCGCAAGTTCGGCATCCCCTACTGGATATCGCCCGTGCGCATGCTCGGTGAACTCGGCGTAAAGCCGGAGGGGATCACCGATATCGTCATCACCCATGCCCATTTCGACCACATGGGCTCGATCGGCCAGTATCCCAACGCCAACATCTTCATCCAGAAGAGCGAATTGCTGACCTGGTACGAGGCTATCGCGCTGCCCAAGCGCTTCGGTTACATGACCGCGATTGTCGATCCGGACAATCTGCGCACGGCGCTGGAAGCGTCCATCGAGCACCGAGTCACCTTGGTCGACGGCGACAAGGACAACATCCTGCCCGGCATCCACGCCCGCCTCGGCTCGGGCCACACCATTGGCCACCAGTTCATCATCGTCGAGACGGCGCGCGGTAGGCTCGTGATCTCGGGCGACTGCGTCTATTCGCGGCGCCAGTTCAGCGGCGTCAACAATGACGGCGTCTATGCGCCGCTCAACAACGCCACTGGCAGCATCTGGGAACAGCTCAAGACCATCGACAAGGTCGAAACCGAAATCGGCCACGACCAGAATCGATTGATTCTCATCCATGATTCCGATCGCTGGGGAGGACTGCCGGTAGTCAAGGAAGTTGAAGGCTTCAAGATCGTCAAGGCCGGATAGGCTCAGGTTGCCGGCCGGCGGCGTGCCAATTGCAGTGTAGCGCTTTGCGTTGTCTTCAGCCCCCGTTGGGGCCCGAGGAGCGGAACCGGACGAGCCAGCAGCAGTCCGTTGGCAATGATCGCAAAAAGGCCGCACGGTTCCTCGCGGTGGGAAGCCGGTCTTTCGTGCAACTCA
Organism: uncultured Alphaproteobacteria bacterium; assembly: GCA_963730325.1. GTDB lineage: Bacteria > Pseudomonadota > Alphaproteobacteria > Rhizobiales > Kaistiaceae > CAVSRC01. Next base: position 78,753 of record CAVSRC010000018.1, read on the forward strand.
AGCCCAGTCGTATTCGCCATTCTCTTCGGATGGCGGAGGCGGGTGGCCGCGAAGCCGGTCCCGAGCGAATGCCAGTTGGCAGCCGTCCAGAACCATTCCTCGCCGAGTTCGTTCAGGCCGGCGCGCTTGTAGACACGCATACCACCGTTGCGTCTTGGACGTAGCCAAGTGTCTGGCGAAACAGAGCAATTTTGTTCCAAGAATTGGTGGAGGTAGCGCCTCGGGATGTGCGCCCATGGGCTGTGGACCAGCCCAGTTCAACTGCCAGGCCGCATGCGCCTCAAGATCCAACGGGCACAAGAGCGATTTCTCAAAACGGTGCCGGCGCCCCGGCAGTAGGGGCGGGAGCAACCGCAGTAGGAAACTCGCAATGTTCTGGCAGCGACATAGCGCGGCGATCGACACCTCGCCGCGAAGTCTGCCAAGCGGATGCGAACCTTATCTTCGGATGAGTGCCGCTTGCGGGTGCGACGACCTATTCAGAACCGAGATTTATGAACCTTTGCCGCCGCTACCCTGAACGAGGCTGAGCGCGATGCCGGTAGCCAAGCCAATCCCGATGCCAGCCGCAACCTCATGCATGCCAACACCAACGCTTGCGCCCATGGCGGTACCAATTGCTATCCAGGTGATCCGAGACATGCCCGCCATAATGGTGACGGAGCAGCGTGCGTCAACCGGGGTGTGCCCGATCTCTCACCTGCCGCTGCGCGTCGGCTACGGCCCAGCACGTCGGACGTCCCCACGCGCATCAGAGCCGCACCTTGGTGCATGCGGAATGGCTGCAGATCCACAGCGTGTTCCCGTCGACCACTCTGCTGGCAGGGCCCTTGATCTGGGCTGCCAGCGCGATCGAGGCACCGGGAGAGGCGAGTGCAACCGCCAAGGCTGCAGCGTTCAAGAGACTCGCCAGGCGCTTGATCGTTCCTGTCACACGCGAGCGTTTCACGATCCCTTGCTTATTCATCCTCGCCTTCCAATTTCTGCAACTGCCCCTGCGCTTCGTCCTGAGCAGTGGCAAAGATGAAGGCGAGCATGTCGAGCCCGAGGTTGCCGGCATCAGTCCGAAGCCTTGTCAGGTCCTTGATCAGCCTACTTCGGACCAGCTGCTTTTCGTCCGGAGTGATCGATCGCATAGGCGGCTCCCGGTCGGGCGAACGATAGCTCCTGAGAAACGTCGATCCGGTTGCACCATCTGGCCGCTTGGCGAACGCGAGGCAGCTATCCCCCACTTGTCGTGCCAAGAAAAAGAGCGCCGACTTCGTCACCACGGAACCGGCGCCTCCCTGCATTGCGGGGAGCCTCTTGGCGCGCATGTCACCAACTTCAGTACCGCCACAACATTGTCGGGAAAACCGCATAGGTCTTGAGGCATCGTCCAATGTCGCCAGCGACCACGGTGATATGGATCACAGACAGCCAAAGGAGCGTTGTGAGCGGCCAAAAGACACCATCGGAGCGCGCGGTACCTACAAGGCGCCTCTACTCGAGGCGGCAGAAGGCCTGCCACGCGTTTTGTTGCGCTCTTCCGTTCCCAGCGGGGACTCCAGCGTGTTTTGGAAATATCCGTCCCATCGAACCCGGGCATGAAAGTGCTCGACGCCGGATGTGGATCCGGGTTGGCGACTTTCGCCCTTGTTGCGGCATTGCGTTCGCAGGGGCTCGATTGCGACCGGATCGATGGCTTCGATCTCACGGCCGCGATGTTGTCTCGCTTTCGGGAGAAGATTGCCGACTCCAGTTTGGAACGGGTTCGTGTGCAGGAGGCGGACGTGTTGGCGCTAGACGCCTTGCCGGGCTCATGGGCCGGCTACGATCTCATCGTCTCGACCTCGATGCTGGATTATGTTTCCAAGCACGAGCTGCCGCAGGCGCTCGCGGGATTGAGGCCCCGGCCGGCGCCGGCCGGGCGCATGTTGATCATGATTACCCGGCGGGCGATCGAGGCGAAGCTGCTGGTCGAGTGGGCCTGGCACGCCAACCGTTACAGCGAGGACGAACTGTCGGCGGCTTTCGCGCAAGCGGGCTTTCGCCGTTTTGACTTCCTCCGCTTTCCTCTGCGCTTGGGCTGGTTGAACCGCGCAAACCATCTTGTCTGTCCGATAGCCGTTGGTCGGACCATAATGCGCCGATATTTCAGTATACTCCGACGACTTGCCGGGACCGCCATGTTGTCGCGCGCTCCTCACATGCTGCTCATCCGCAGGGTCGGGCGCGATTGACCGCGACGAGTATGTCCCCGTCGACGGAGCGCGTCTCTACATGGCCATCCGTGGAGACAGCGATCCGATTGCCTCTGATGATCTGGCTTCATGGCGGACCCGGCGGAGCCGAGCGGCCGCTATTCCAGCTCTACAATTCACCACTCGAGCATCGCCTGATCGTGGTGTACCTCGACCAGCGGGGAACGGCGCGTTCCTTCGATCCGAACGCGGACCCGGACCAACTCACGATCGCACGCCACCTGAAAGACCTGGACGTCGTTGTCGACCATCTGCGCCGTAAGTTTGCAAAGAGGAGAGTTATTTTGGTGGGGCATTCCTGGGGAAGCGCGCTTGGGCTTCTCTATGCCCACGCTCATCCGGACAAGATCGCAGCCTTCGTCGGCGTGGGGCAGGTCACCTCGGAAATTGCCCGGCAGAAATCTCAGCACCAGTTCGTCGAATCTCAGGCCCGACAACGCGGCGATTCGGACGCGTTGGCGCAACTGCAGGAAATAGGACCGCCGCCATTCAGCGCCAAGCGCGAGATCGCGGTGCAGCATCTTGTCCAGCGTTTTGGCGGATACTGGCGCAACCGGCCGAATTTAGCGCTGCTCGTCTTGCGCGGCATGTTGCATGACTACGTCATGCCGTGGGAATTGCAGCGCATTTTCGAGGGCAACAATGTTTCCCTCGCCGCGATGAACGACGAATTGCTGAAGCTCGATCTCAGAGAGCGCGTGCCGTCGGTGCAAGTGCCGGTGATCTTCATGCTGGGGCGCTATGATCGCCAGGTCGATTTACGGCTTGCGGCAGCATATTTCAAGCATCTTGCCGCGCCAGAGAAGCGCCTGAAGTGGTTCGAGGAGTCAGCCCACAATATTCCGTTCGAACAGCCGGATGCATTCAACGCCGCGCTGCCGGAGCTGCTTGCGGATGTGGGGGCCATCCCGGCGGAGTTGGGTGTCAAAAGGTGAAACGGAACGATCGGCGTATCGAGGCGCCCGGGGAAGCGAGCGCAGCCACGAACACCACGGCGCTCAAGAGAAGCGCCAGGCGCTTGGCTACCGCTGTCATTCCCGAGTATTTTAGCGGCAAATACCCGATCCTTGGCCCGCTGTGCCGCGTCGCCGGTCTCGTCGTCAATAAGCAGCCAGCACCCCCGGATCGGCAACGGCTCCAGACGGTGGCCTAACTCGCCGGCTAACCCTCGTGCCTTCGCAATGTCCTCACGAGCGTCTCGTTTCTCCGAGCGTGCTTCAGCCACGACGCCGATTTACACAAAGTCCCGCGTTCAATCCGATCGCTCCAAAAGCACTTCCGCGAAAACTGGTCGATGTAGGGCTAGGCTCAGGACTCATAGATCAGAGCCAGAAGATGATGGTTGCGGCGATGCAGATTGCCGAGAAGAAGGTGCGCGCGCATAGGTCGTAGCGGGTTGCGATGCGTCTCCAGTCCTTGAGTTTGGCGAAGAGGTTCTCGATTCTGTGGCGCTGACGATAGAGCCGCTTGTCTTAGGGATAAGGCCGCTTGCGACTGCGTGAGGACGGGATGCTGGGCTGGATGCCTCTGGCGACGAGTTCTTGCCGGAACCAGGTGCTGTCATAGCCCCGATCGGTGATCAGGCTGGTGGCCTGTGGCAGGGCGTCGAACAGGAGACGGGCGCCCTTGTGGTCCTCATCTGGCCTTCGGACAGGACCATGACGATCGGACGCCCGTAGCCGTCGCAGACGGTGTGGAGTTTTGAGTTCAGCCCGCCTTTGGTGCGCCCGATACGGCGGGGAACATCCCCTTTTTGAGCAGGCTCGCCGCAGTGCGATGGGCCTTCAGATGGGTGGCGTCGATCATGATCCGCTCGGGTCGCGGTCCTGCGCCCGCCAAAGCGACAAAGATGCGGTCGAACACGCCAATGCAGCTCCAGCGCATGAAGCGATCGTAGAGCGTCTTGTGAGGCCCATAAGCCTTTGGCGCATCCTTCCACTGCAGGCCGTTGCGGATCACATAGACGATGCCAGAGATCACCCGCCGGTCGTCGACCCGCGACACACCATGCGCCAGCGGAAAGAACCCCGATATTCGCGCCATCTGGCGCTCGCTCAGCAAAAACAAATCGCTCATCACAGCCTCCTTGTCGGAGACTGTGAATCACGCCTCAATCCAAATTAATAGGGCCTGAGCCTAGCCGCCGAGGCACTAACCTACGGAACCGCCACCGCTCGCGTGGCCGACAGCGACGGCTTCGTGGGTCGACAGCGCCCGAGAGCCACCGTGCTACTCGGCGTCGTAGCAGTCGTCACCCACCAAATTCAGCGTCAGTTATCTCCATACAAAATTCTTTGCGCCCCGCGATTTTGTTCTTATCAATTCATTTCGACACGTATTTGTCACCCCACCACTCGGGAAGATATACGATGATATGCATGTAATATTCCATTTAAAGACAAAATTTACTGTTATCCTACGGCGGCATTTTTGTCGCATGCTGATACTATTTTGCTAGCGGTTCGCACTGGCATGCTGACGAATAGCATCGCCACCCTCGGCCGAGCTGTCCGCATAATCGGTTGGGATATATGGACTAACTTTCTGTCTGTGCGGTACTGGGCCGGTCGCTTCAATGATCGGTTGCTTCGGCTTTCGAGCTTCCGTCTATGCGCCACGTGGCCGGAAGAGGGGACCAAGATTCGCGCGGTGTACGATTTGGCGGAAGTACATCTTGAAAATGGCCTAGGTTCCGAGCAGGTTGGCCGGCGGTCAGACGGCGGAGCCAGGTCGGCGGCGGGGATGGCATTAGATGATCGACCTGCGAGATCGGGCGTCGGGCTGGGCGCTGTGGGCGTCAATTAGGAGAGACTGCAATGAACTATTTTCTCGGGATCGACGTCGGCGGCAGCGTCATCAAGAGCGGCATTTACGACGAACGAGGGCGGGAAAAGGGCGTTGCGGCATTGTCGGCGCCTGTGCTCTCGCCGCAGGTCGGCTGGACCGAGCGCGACATGGACGAGATGTGGCAGATGGTGTGCAACAGCATCCGCCAGGTGCTGCAGACCAGTGAAGTGGCGCCGGCCGACGTTGCCGGCATCAGCTTCTCCGCGCACGGCAAGGGGCTCTACGCTGTCGACCGGGACGGCAAGCCGGTGCGCAACGGCATCGTCTCATCGGATTCCCGCGCCATGCCGCAGGTGCGCAAATGGAAGGCGGAGGGCCTGGACAGCAAGACCTATCCGCGCGGCTTCCAGCAGGTGTGGCCCAGCCATCCGGTCTCGCTGCTTGCCTGGCTCAAGCAGAACGAACCCGACAACTATCGCAGGATCCATCGCATCCTGATGGCGCATGACTGGGTCCGCTACCGCATGACCGGCCAGTTCGGAGCCGAAGTCACCAACATTTCCGGCAGCAACCTGTTCAACGTCGAGCGCCGTGAATACGACCCGGAACTACTGCGCCTTTTCGGCATCGAAGAAATGGCCGACAGCGTGGCGCCGGTCATCGATTCGGTGGAAAGTGCCGGTGGCCTGACCAGCAAGGCGGCCGAGGAGACGGGGCTCGTCGAAGGAACCCCGGTGTTTGGCGGCTTTTTCGATGTCGTCTCGGCGGCGGTGTGCACGGGCCTTTCGGACTCGGCCCGCATCAATGTCACCATGGGCACCTGGACCATCGTGACCTGGGTCGCCGACCAGATCCCACCGAACGATTACCCCTATACCTGGGGACGATACTGCATTCCGGGCAAGTACTTCGTGCATGAGGGCAGCCCGACCTCGGCGGCGAATCTGGAGTGGTTCGTGCGCAACTTCATGGGCAACGAGAGCAATCCCTACGAGCGCGCCAACGCCATGATCGCCTCGCGCGACAAGGCTTCGTCGAGCATCACCTTCTTCCCCTACTTGTTCGCCTCCAATCTCGGCGACAACCTGTCGGGCGGCTTCTACGGCCTCGCCAATGCTCACGACTTCGGCGACATCGTTCAGGCGATTTACGAAGGCATTTGTTTCTCGCAGCAAGCCCACCTCGAGCGTATCGTTGCCCTTGCCGGGGGCGATCACCCGCTGCGCTTGACCGGTGGTCCGGCACGCTCAAAGGAATGGGCGCAGATGGTGGCCGACCTCAGCGGGATGAGGGTCGAGGTCGTCCATGTGAGCGAGTTCGGGCTGCAAGGGCGCGGCGATGGCCGCTGCCGTGGGATCAGGGGCGTTTGCTTCGTTCGAAGACGCGATCGCGACAATGGCGTCAACCGACTCGACGATCGAGCCCGACGCTTCGGTGCTGCGGCGCTACCAGGATAAGTATGCGAGGTTCCGCCAACTGGCCGAGGTCTTGAACACCGTCCCGCCGGCCAATTGATACGGCCGACTGTCACACTGCTCCAATGGCTCGCCTGCGTGACGTCCGGCGAGCCACACTTTGAATTGGCGATAGATGAGAAAGCATCCGCTCGGCGTCTATGAAAAGGCGTTGCCGCCGAATCTGAACTGGACCGAGCGTCTGGCCCTGGCCAAGTCCAGCGGCTTCGACTTCGTTGAGATATCGATCGACGAGAGCGACCAGCGGCTGGCACGCCTCGACTGGACCAAGGCCGAGCGCCGCGAGCTGGTGAGCAGGATCCTTGATAGCGGCGTCCGGGTTCCGAGCATGTGCCTTTCCGGGCACCGCCGCTTTCCGTTCGGCAGCCACGATTCGGCGATCCGCGAGCGGGCGCGAGCGATAATGCTTGGCGCCATCCGGCTGGCGCAAGACATTGGCATTCGGACCATTCAGCTTGCGGGTTACGACGTCTATTATGAGCCGCAGGATGAGGGAACCATCGCCCGCTTCACCGAGGGCATGCATTGGTCGGTCGAACAGGCGGCCGCGGCACAGGTAATGCTGGCCGTCGAGATCATGGACACGCCCTTCATCAATTCCATCACCCGGTGGAAGGCGTGGGACGCCGAGATCGGCTCACCATGGTTCACCGTCTATCCGGATGTGGGAAACCTGTCGGCCTGGGGCAACGACATCCCGGCTGAACTGAAACTTGGGATCGACCGGATCGCAGCGATCCACCTCAAGGACACCCTGCCGGTGACGCCATCCTCACCGGGGCAGTTTCGCGATGTTCCTTTTGGCGAGGGCTGCGTCGACTTCGCCGGCGTATTCCGTCTGTTGCAGGCGCTGAACTACCGCGGAACATTTCTGCTCGAGATGTGGGCGGAAAAGGCAGCTGAGCCGGTGGCCGAGCTCGTCGCCGCCCGCCGGTGGATCGAGGCACGCATGAAGGAAGGTGGCTTGGATGCTTGACGAACTCAAGGAAGCGGTTCGACCTGCGGCCCACGGTCCGGCACATGACGGGTATTGGCGGGCCTGGATGGAGGCCGTGCAAAAAAGTATCGCAAGTCCTGTTCACCATCAGTAGCCAGGTGGCGGGCGCATTTGGCAGTCTAACCGAACGGCAATACTCAACGATTCTTGCCGAACACAGCGGACCGAAACTCGCCAGAGGCACAACAGCCCACCATGCGCGAGACGAGTAGAACGCCCGCGACAAATACCCCTCCCGCACTAGGGTTGTCCGAGGGCTTCTTCCCTCGGGCACCCCCCTTTCGCGTCCATCGCCGAGGGGCGGGCAGACGGATAGGCGGGTCATCCCCGCGCCAGACCTGCGCGCGCCTCCGCGGTCTCCGCTTGAAACGGGCGCCGGCGGCGCGCAGATCGCATCGTACAGCTTCCGGAAGCTCTCCAGAACGACTTCAGCCCCCGCCGCATAAAGGCGCGTCATGGGCGCGCTGCCGGGAATCGGTGGCCGGGTTGCTGCGGAACGAGCTAGGTGGAACCGACGCCGGCGGCGCGGGACCCACCGCGGGCAGATCGCACGGGGCTACTTGGCAAGTTCAATTCCGTGCGCGATGGCGTCGCCATTATCGAAGTTGAAGAGGTGGACCTTCTCCGGGGCGACCAGGAACGCGATCGTCTCGCCGGTCTTTTCCTTGACCGGCGTATACGAGACGATGACCATCTGATGCCCGCCAGCGTCGATGACCAGATGGGTCTGGTCGCCGAGCCACTGGTTCGACAGTACCCGCGCCCGCGTGTCACCCTGGCCGAGGGCGATGCTCTGCGGCCGCACGCCCAGATGCAGCTTCTGTCCGGCTGACAGCGCGCCCTGCACGTCGGTGCTCTCGGCAGGAATGTTGACTCCGATCGCTTCTCCGCCGTCCGGTCCGCGGACGACGACGCGCATGCCGCCGTTCTGCTCGACAACGGCCTCGTAGACGTTCATCGGCGGTTCGCCCAGGAAGGCAGCGACGAAGAGGTTGGCCGGCCGGTCCTTCAATTCCGCGGGCGAGGCGATCTGTTCAAGCACGCCGTCCTCCATGACCGCGATCCGGTCCGCCAGTGCGTTGGCCTCCGTCTGATCGTGGGTCACAAACATGGCAGTCATGCCGTGCTGGATCAGGTAGTTCTTGATGCGGCCCCGCAGTACGGCGCGCAGTTGCGGTTCGAGCTGCGACATGGGCTCGTCCAGCAGGTACAGATCGGCCTTGCGAATCAACGCCCGCGCCAGGGAAGAACGCTGCTGCTGGCCACCGGAGAGCGAAACCGGATAGCGATTGAGAATCGGACCGATTTCCAGCAGGTCCGCCATCTCATCGACGCGCTTGTCGACTTCGTCGCGCTGCAGCCGGGCGCCCTTCAGGGCAAAGGCGATGTTGTCGCGCACGGTCAGCGGCGGATAGAGCGAGTAGCCTTCGAAGGCCATCGCAACGTTGCGCTTGGCCGGAGGGAGGTCCTGGATTCGCCGGTCGTTCAGCCGCATTTCACCTTCGGTCACGGTCTCGAATCCGGCGATCATGCGCAGCGTCGTTGTCTTGCCGCACCCCGAGGAGCCGAGCAGGGCGACGATCTCGCCGTCCTCCACGGTCATCGAAAAGTTCTTCACGGCGTGAACCCCCGCGGACTTCGCCCCGTAAAACTTGTCGATACGATCCAGGATCAGACTGCCAGCCATTCTAGGTATCACTCCGTCTTTGCTTCGATACGCTGGCCCCGGTCGTGATCGAAGACCAGAATGCTCTCGGCCTTGATCGTCGCGTAAGCCAGTCCGTGACGACGGGTTGTTGTTGAAGCGTGGACGTCAGGTGCCGAGGCAAAACACTCGGTGCCATCAGCCAGATGGAACAAGGTCACCACCCGCTCGTTGAGCGGGGTGACCGCCACGACCTCGATCTTCATGGCACCTTCGCGCGCCTCACGCTCGATGGTTATGTCCTCGGGCCTAATGCCGATGCGGACCTTGCGCCCCTGGAACCGCTCGAAATGAGGATCGACCGGGATGCTGACATCCGCGAGCCGGACGCGCGGGCCCAAACCGTTCATCTCGATGGTCGATGAGAGCAGGTTGATCGTGGGATCGCCGAAAAGCTTGGCGATTTCGACATTCGCCGGCCTGAGGTAGATGTCCTCGGGCGTGGCGACCTGAGCCATGCCGCCGCCGGACAGCACGGCAATGCGGTTGCCCAGCGCCATCGCCTCCTTGTAGTCCTGCGTGACGTAGAGCGTGGTCGACTTGAACTCCGCAAGCAGGCGCGGCAGTTCGAGACGCATCTCGTAGCGCAGCTTGGCGTCGACATTGCGCAGCGGGTCGTCGAGCAGCAGAATCTGCGGGCCCGCCACCAATGCACGTGCCAGCGCCGTGCGCTGCTTCTGGCCGTTGGACAGCTCCTTCGGCGTGTGCGTGAGCACGTGGTCGATCTTCAGCAGCTTGGCGATGGAATGGACCTTCTCGTCGACGCCCTCCTTCGGCATGCCGCGGGCGGCAAGCGGCGACGAGATGTTGTCGAACGCTTCCATGTGCGGATAGAGCGCGAAGTTCTGGAACGCCATGCCCACGCCGCGCGCATCCGACGCCAATCCAATCAACGATTTCCCGTCAATGCGGATATCGCCGCTGTCCGGCTCGTCGATTCCGGCGATCAGCCGCAGAAGCACGGTCTTGCCCGTGCCGGACGGACCGAAGATAACGACGGTCTCGCCGTCGGCCGTCTTCAGCGAGACGTCGCTGAGAACGTCGCCGGTCTTGTAGGATTTTGAGACCCCTTCGATTTCAAGCGTTGCCATCGGTCTATCCTTTCACGGCGCCCAACGACAGGCCCTCGACAAGGTAACGCTGTGCGTACAGGGCGAGGAGCAGCGTCGGCAGGATCGACAGCACGATGGCGGCCGCGATCTGGCCGTATGAGATGCCTGCTGCGGTCACGAACGCCAACGCACCGACCGTCACCGGTTGCTTGTCGGCGGAAGCAAGGATCAGCGCGAAGATGAAGTTGTTCCAGCAGAAGATGAAGGAGAGCAGGCCCGCCGCGGCGATGCCCGGCAGTGCCAGCGGGATGGCAATCTTGAAGAAGGAGCCAGCCCACGAATGGCCGTCGATGCGATAGGCGTGCTCGATATCCGGACTGATGTCCTCGAAATAGCCACGCACGATCCACAGGATCAGCGGAAGAGCGATAAGCTGGTACACCCAGATCAGCCCGACATAGGTGTCGTTCAGCCCGACGTCGGTGAAATAGAGGGACAGCGGCAGGAGCACGAGCAGCGGCGGCGCAAAGCGGAAGGACAGGAGCGTGAAGGCGATGTCCTCGCCCAGCCGGAACTTGAACCGCGCGAAGGCATAGGCCGCCGGCACGCCAAGGATGAGCGCCAGAACGACGGACGAGGCGGAAAGGAACGCCGAGTTCCACAGGTTCTGCATGAACGACAGCTTCAGCGTGCCCACCGCCGTGACCAGTTCGCCGGAGATCAGCGCGGTGTAGTTCCCCAACGTCGGCGCGAAGAACAGGCTCGGCGGAATCCGCAGGATCTGTTCGTTCGTCTGGAACGACATCAGGAAGATCCAGAAGATCGGGAACAGGAAGAACAGGAGCACCAGCGCAATCAGGATCCGCCGGACAATTGTCTCAAACAGCGACATGCTGGACATCAGCTTCGCCCCTATGCAACGCCCGCGGCGCGTTCGCGCAGCTTGAGCCAGTTTTTCACGAAAATGTTCGAGATGATGTAGGTGATGACCCACAGCACCATCAGGATGGCTGCCGACCGTCCGACATTGGTGTACTGGAAGAACTCCAGATATGCCGAAACCTGGAAGGCGAGCGTCGAATCGCCCGGTCCGCCCTGGGTCATGGCGTAGATGATGTCGAACTGCTGAATGGAATCGAGCATCCGGAAGAGGCTTGCCGTGATGATGTAGGGCATCAGCATCGGCAGGGTGATCCGGAAGAAGACGAAGCTGCGCGGCACACCGTCGAGTTCAGCCGCCTCGAAGGGCTGTTTCGGCAAGGCGCGCAGGCCGGCGATCAGAAGCACCATGATGAACGGCGTGTACACCCAGACATCCACGAGGATGACGGTGAACAGCGCCGTCGACGGGCTCGACGCCCAGCGGAAATTGGTAAGACCGACCAGACCGACCAGGTAGCTCAGGATACCAAAGCCGGGATTGGTCATCAGCTTCCACATCAGGGAGGCAATGGCCGGCGCCGTCATGAGCGGCAGCAGCAGCAGGATTGCCGCGATATTGTTGAAGCGTGTGGGAACACGCAGAAGCAATGCGATTCCGAGCCCGATCAGCAGCTCGATGCCGACCGTTGCCACCGTGTAGATCAGCGAGATCGTGACGGTGTTCCAGAACTCATGGCTGGTGAAAAGGTTGATGTAGTTGTCGACCCAGATGAATCCCCGCAGGTAGGGCAGCGCCAGATTGTAGCGCTGCAGGGAATAGTAGATCGACGTCAGGAAGGGGATGATGATCCCGACACAAACGATCAGGGCCGGCAGGCTAAGCAGATAGGGCAGGATTTTCTTGTTCATGACGTTCGCTCGCGGCGGCACGGGACGTTGGTGTGCGTGTGTGTCCCTCGCAGCGCTGTGCAGTTTTGCGGTCGGGCGGCCCGGGATCAAGTCCCGGGCCGCCCTTTGTTCAGGCTCGTGGAGAGCTAGAGACCAGCCTGCTCCATCTGCTTGTCGATGCTTTCGACGAGTTGGTCGAGACCTTCGTCAACCGGCACCTGATTGGCGACCATGCGCTGCAGCGCGGCCGCCCAGTCGGTGGTCACGTTGAAGAACAGCGGCTGGGGCGTGAAGTAGATCTTCGAGCCCGGCGCCGAGGCCTGGAACTGCTCGAGATAGCCAACGCTGCTGGCCATCTTGGTCTTGAAGCCGTCATCGTCCCACACGGACTGACGAGCCGGGTCGACGGCCTGCATCTTGACCGCGCCGAAGAGGTCATGCTCCTTCGACGTTGCCCACTGCAGCCAGTACCAGGCGGCGTCCTTCTGCTGGGAGAAGCTCGACATGGCCAGCGACCAGATCCAGACATTCGGGGTCGGTTCGGTTGCGCCCGGCTTGGCAGCGAAGGCGTGGAAACCGATGTTGCCCTTTTCCTTGGTATCGCCGGTGTTCTGGAAATAGCCCAGGATGTCGGCGTCGAAGATCATGCCAGTGGCACCGGCACCGAGGTCGTTACCGACCTGGTACCAGGTGTAGGTCGCCCAGTTCTTCGGCCCGGAGTTCTGGATCATCTTCACCCAGAGCTTGGTGAACTCCTTGGCGTCGGGGCTGTTCATGGCGGCCTTCAGATGGCCGTCTTCCACCACGAAGTCGCTGGCGCCGTAGTTGGTGTAGCCGGACAGGAAGCCAGGGTGGATCGTCGCCCAGGACCGCGATCCGCGCACGGCGATGCCGTAAGCGTCGGTGTCCTTCTGGATCTTCGCGGCCGCATCCATGAGGCCGGGGAGATCCTTGGGAGATCGATCTTGTTGGCGTCGAACATGCGCTTGTTGTAGCTGACCGAGTTCAGCTCGAACGCCCAGGGCAGGGCCCACTGTTTCGCGCCGGGACCGCCGAGCGGATCGCCGGGCTTGCCCGACCACGAATTCGACGCAAGGATGGTCGGGATCATGTCGGCCTTGTCCCAAGCCGGGGAGGTGTTGGGCGAGTTGATGTACTCGTTCAGGTCAACCAGCGAACCGGCGGGGCCATACTGCCAAGTCTGGTAGGCGCCAGTCATGAAGCAGTCATACTGGCTCGACTTGGACGACAGCGCGGCGGTCACCTTGTCGAAGTAGACGTCTTCCGGGAACACGTCGTACTTGACTTCCATCCCCGTCAAATTCTTGAAGGAGTTGAGGTCGGCGATCATGGCGTCGGTGTACGGGTGCTTGTTGAGCAGCAGGTTGATGGTCTTGCCCTTGTGT
>CAVSRC010000019.1:0-686319 GCA_963730325.1 uncultured Alphaproteobacteria bacterium
TTCAGGTGGAGCCGCTGGCGCTACGGCGGTGTTGAGATCGAAGGCTAAGGACCCCATATGGCGAAGGAAGCAACGCGCGTGCGCCGCCGGGAGCGCAAGAACATCAGCTCCGGCGTGGCACATGTGAATTCCAGTTTCAACAACACGATGATCACCATCACCGACGCGCAGGGGAACACCATCTCCTGGTCGTCGTCGGGCCTGATGGGGTTCAAGGGCTCGCGCAAGTCGACGCCCTATGCCGCCCAGATGGCGGCGGAAGATGCCGGCAAGAAGGCCAGCGAGCATGGCGTCAAGATGCTCGAGGTCGAGGTGTCCGGTCCCGGTTCCGGGCGCGAGTCGGCCCTGCGTGCGTTGCAGTCCGCCGGCTTCATCATCACGTCGATCCGCGATGTGACGCCGATCGCCCACAACGGCTGCCGTCCGCGCAAGCGCCGGCGCGTCTGACGCCGCCGGCGGAACCGTTCTGGATCAACGCGGCCGCATCACGGCCGGCTTGGCCGTTCCCTCCCGGACGGCCGGATAGATGAAAGGAAGAGGCTCGTGACAATTCAGAAGAACTGGCAAGAGCTGATCAAGCCGAACAAGCTCGAGATCGCGCCCGGCACCGATGCCAAGCGCTTCGCCACCGTCGTGGCGGAGCCGCTGGAGCGCGGCTTCGGCCTGACGCTCGGCAATGCGCTGCGTCGCGTGCTGCTGTCCTCGCTGCAGGGCGCGGCGGTCAAGGCCGTCCAGATCGACGGCGTGCTGCACGAGTTCTCGTCGATCGCCGGCGTGCGCGAGGACGTCACCGATATCGTCCTCAACATCAAGGAAGTCGCCATCCGCATGCAGGGCGAGGGGCCCAAGCGCATGGTCGTGCGCAAGCAGGGTCCGGGCGTGGTCACCGCCGGCGATATCCAGACGGTCGGCGACATCGAGATCCTCAATCCCGAGCTGGTGCTGTGCACGCTCGACGAGGGCGCCGAGATCCGCATGGAGTTCACCGTCGACAACGGCAAGGGCTACATCACCGCCGACCGCAACCGGCCGGAGGATGCGCCCATCGGCCTGATCCCGATCGACAGCCTCTATTCGCCGGTCAAGAAGGTCAGCTACCGCGTCGAGAACACCCGCGAGGGCCAGGTGCTCGACTACGACAAGCTGACGCTGTCGGTGGAGACCAACGGCTCGATCCGCGCCGAGGACGCGGTCGCCTACGCGGCCCGCATCCTGCAGGACCAGCTGTCGATCTTCGTCAATTTCGAGGAGCCGCAGAAGCCGGTCGCCGAGGCCACCATCCCCGAGCTCGCCTTCAATCCGGCGCTGCTCAAGAAGGTGGACGAGCTGGAGCTGTCGGTGCGTTCGGCCAACTGCCTGAAGAACGACAACATCGTCTATATCGGCGACCTCATCCAGAAGACGGAAGCCGAGATGCTGCGCACGCCGAACTTCGGCCGCAAGTCGCTCAACGAAATCAAGGAAGTGCTTGCCCAGATGGGCCTCCATCTCGGCATGGAAGTGCCCAACTGGCCGCCGGAAAACATCGACGAGCTGGCCAAGCGTTACGAAGACCACTATTGATGCCGCGCCCGACCTAGTCAGGCAGGGAGAGTAAAATGCGCCACGGAAAATCGGGCCGCCGCCTTAACCGCTCGCAGAGCCATCGCAAGGCCCTGTTCGCCAATCTGGCCGCCGCGCTGATCACGCACGAACAGATCGTCACGACCCTGCCCAAGGCGAAGGACCTCAGGCCCATCGTCGAGAAGCTGGTAACGCTGGCCAAGCGCGGCGACCTCCATGCCCGCCGTCAGGCGATCGCTCAGCTGCGCGACCTCGGCTCGGTCAAGAAGCTCTTCGACACCATCGGGCCGCGCTACAAGGGCCGCCCGGGTGGCTACACGCGCGTCATGAAGGCGGGCTTCCGCCTCGGCGACAGCGCGCCGGTGGCGGTGATCGAGTTCGTCGATCGCGACCGCGAGGCCAAGGGCGCCGAGGACCGGGCGCGCCACGCCGAGCAGGTGGCGGCGCAGGGCGGCATCGCGGCAGAGGCCACGGCCTGAGCGGCGCGCCGCTTTCATGCGTGAATGAAAAGGCGGCTTCGGCCGCCTTTTTTTGTGTTCAGCGCAGTGCCACCCCGCCGCAGTCGGAAATGTCACGCCAGCGCCGCATTTGGTGTAGCATTTCTGCCTCACACGGGCGACGGCGCGAGGAAAAGGCAGGAACGATGCTGCGGTGGATTGCGGTTGGGTTGACGTCGCTGACGCTGGTCTTGGGTACGGGTGCGCTCGCTGCGGAGCGACAGGTACCGGACAACTCGGCCGCCGTGCAGCTTTCCTTCGCCCCGGTGGTCAAGCGGGTGGCGCCGGCGGTGGTCAACGTCTACGCCTCGCGCGTGGTCGAGCAGCAGGTCTCGCCCTTCTTCTCCGATCCGTTCTTCCGCCGCTTCTTCGGCGATCTCGGCGGCCAGCCCAACCAGCGCGTCCAGCGCTCGCTCGGCTCCGGCGTCATCATCGACCCGGCCGGCCTGATCATCACCAATTTCCACGTCATCGCCCATGCCGACCAAGTCAAGGTGGCGCTGTCTGACAAGCGCGAGTTCCCGGCCGATATCGTGCTCAAGGACCAGCGTTCCGACCTTGCCGTGCTGAAGATCTCGGGGGCGGGGCCGAATCTGCCGACGATCAGCTTCGCCGATTCCGACAAGGTCGAGGTCGGCGACCTGGTGCTGGCCATCGGCGACCCCTTCGGCGTCGGCCAGACGGTGACCAGCGGCATCGTCTCGGCCTTCGCCCATGTGCCTGGCGACCAGTCCGAGGACCAGTATTTCATCCAGACCGATGCGGCCATCAATCCGGGCAATTCCGGCGGCGCGCTGGTCGATGTGAACGGCCGGCTGGTCGGCATCAACCGTATGATCGTGACGCCGTCCGGCGGCTCGACCGGCATCGGCTTTGCGATCCCCTCCAATCTGGTGCGCGCCGTGGTCGGCGCCGCGGCAACCGGCCATGCGCCGAAACGGCCGTGGCTGGGCGCCGCGCTGCAGAACGTGACGCCCGAGATCGCCGACGCCATGGGGCTCAAGACGCCCGGCGGCGTGCTGGTCGCCGATGTCATGTCCGGCGGACCGGCGGCGCTGGCGCATCTGAAGAGCAACGACCTGATCACGACCATCGACGGCGAAGCGGTGGACGATGTCGGTACGCTCAATTACCGGCTGGCCACGCTCGGCGTCGGCGGCACCGCCACGCTCGGCATCCTGCGCGAGGGCAAGCGCTATCAGACGACCATCAAGCTGGAGGCCGCGCCGGAGACGGTGCCGCGCGCCGAGACCACCATTTCGGGCCCGTCGCCGGTGGCCGGGGCCATCGTCCTCAACCTGTCGCCGGCGGTTGCCGACGAGATGCTCTATACCGGGGACCCGAAAGGGGTCATCGTCGCCGGGGTCAACAACAACTCGCCGGCCACGATTGCCGGCCTCCAGCGCGGCGATATCATCGTCAAGCTCAACGGCGTTGCCATCGACACGACCAGCCAGCTTGCCCGCGTCGCCGGCCAGGAGACCAATTTCTGGGATCTGATCATCGATCGCGGCGGACGGAAGCTCCACCTGCAGTTCCGCAGCTAGAAGGCTCTTGAGGAGGACGGGTGGCGTCGCTGTTTGAGGCAGCAGGGCTCGAAAGGGAGGCGCCGCGGCCGCTGGCCGACCGTCTGCGCCCCGAGAGCCTCGCCGATGTCGTCGGACAGGATCACCTGCTGGGGGCGGAGGGCGCGCTCGCCCGCATGCTTCATTCGGGCTCGCTGGGCTCGCTCGTCTTCTGGGGGCCGCCGGGAACCGGCAAGACCACGGTGGCGCGGCTGCTGGCGCGCGAGACGGACCTCCGCTTCGAGCAGATTTCCGCCGTCTTCTCCGGTGTCGCCGACCTCAAGAAGGTGTTCGAGCAAGCCCGCGCCAGGCGTGAGACCGGGCAGGGTACGCTGCTCTTCGTCGACGAGATCCACCGCTTCAACCGGGCCCAGCAGGATTCCTTCCTGCCGGTGATGGAGGACGGCACCGTCACCCTGGTCGGCGCCACCACCGAGAACCCGTCCTTCGAGCTCAACGCGGCGCTGCTCTCGCGCGCCCGCGTGCTGGTGTTCAAGCCGCTCGACGCGGCGGCGTTGACCGCTCTGCTGGAGCGGGCCGAGGCGGTCGAGGCGCGCAAGCTGCCGCTCGATGACGAGGCGCGGGCCATGCTGATCGCCATGGCCGACGCCGATGGCCGCGCGGCCTTGACGCTCGCCGAAGAGGTGTGGCGGGCGGCCAAGCCCGGCGAGGTCTTCGACGGGGACGCCCTGCAAAGGATCGTCCAGCGCCGGGCGCCGCTCTACGACAAGGGCCAGGACGGCCACTACAACCTCATTTCGGCGCTGCACAAATCGGTGCGCGGCTCGGACCCGGACGCGGCGCTCTACTATCTGGCGCGCATGCTCGATGCCGGCGAGCTGCCGCTCTATATCGGCCGCCGTCTGGTGCGCATGGCGATGGAAGATGTCGGCATGGCCGACCCGCAGGCGCTCACGGTGGCGCTCGCCGCCAAGGATGCCTACGACTATCTGGGGTCGCCCGAGGGCGAGCTGGCGCTGGCCGAGGCGGCCGTCTATCTCGCCACCGCACCCAAATCCAACGCCGTCTACACCGCCTTCTCGGCCGCCACCCAGGCCGCCAAGCAGGGCGGCTCGCTGGCGCCGCCCAAGATCATCCTCAATGCCCCGACCGGGCTGATGCGCAGCGAGGGCTACGGCGAAGGCTATCGCTACGACCACGACCAGCCGGACGCCTTCTCCGGCCAGGACTATTTTCCCGAGGCGCTCGGCCGGCAGACCTTCTACGACCCGCCCGACCGCGGCTTCGAGCGCGAAATCCGCAAGCGGCTGGACTATTGGGCGCGGCTCCGGCGCGAGCGGGCCGGGCAAAAATAGCGCGCCGGCAGGAACTCGCGCCGCGCTCCCATGCAATTCCGCCGTGTCATCCCCATATAGCCGAAAGGTTCAACCCGGTCGTTGCAAGCAACGATGGAGGGGAGTGATGCATATTCTTGTCGTCTACGGGACGGCGACTGGCCAGACCCGGAAGATCGTTGAATTCCTGGCCGGGCGCTGGCGCGCCCAGGCCCACGCCGTCGAGCTTTGCGATGCCGCCCATCTGCCGCGCGGGGTGAGGCCTGCCGGCTTCGACCGGATCGTGGTCGCCTCCTGCGTGCGCCAGGGCGAATACCGCCGCTCGGTGGTGCGCTTCGCGCGGCGCTATCGCGACGTGCTGTCGGCGGTGCCTTCGGTCTTCCTGTCGGTGTCGATGGCCGCCGCCAACGTGCTCAACCGCGATGATGCGCGGCGCTGGCTGGAGGGCTGGGTCGATAGCTTCGCCGAAAAGTCCGGCTGGAAGCCCGCCCGCGTCGAGCATGTGGCGGGGCGGCTGTCCTATACGCGCTACAACTTCGTCACCCGGTGGATCATGCACGGAATCGCCGAGGACCAGGGCTATGACACCGATACCGCCCGCGACCACGAATATACGGACTGGGCGGCGCTCGGCGCATTTGCCGACAGCCTGGTGAGCCCGTCGGTCGCGATGGCGACGGCCGCCTAGAAGACGTGCTTCTACCGGGGCGCCGTGCCGGTTAATCTCGGCGACACAGGCTCCCCGTCGGGGGCGGCCGGGCAGTGCGTCGCATGATCTATTTCGCCTACGGTTCCAACCTCAATCCGACCCAGATGGCCGAGCGTTGCCCGGGCTACCGCAGCCTCGGCGTGGCGCGCCTGCCCGACCACCGGCTGTGCTTCCCGCGCTATTCGCGGGCCTGGCGCTGCGCCTCGGCCGGTTTCGAGACCAGTCCCGGCGATGTGCTGTGGGGCGCCCTCTACAATGTCCCCGACGACGACCTGACGATCTTGCACTATCACGAGGGTTACGATCCGGACGGACCGCCCGACCTCAATCGCCACGACCTGCGCGAATTGACGGTTTTGCGCCTCGGCGGGTCCGAGCCGGTGCGTGCCATGGCCTATGTGGCGGTCCCCGACGGCACCGAGGCCTTGCCATCGCGCGCATATATCGACACGATCATCGACGGAGCCCGCTACCACAGGCTCCCACGCACCTGGCTGGTGGTTCTGGAGGCGATCCGCACAGCCTGAACTGACTTTACGCACTGCCGAAAGATGCGGGGTTCCTTTCCGATGCTCTATTTCGCACACGGGTCGTATATCGACGGTCCCCAGATGCGGGTGTGCTGTCCGGGTGCCGAGCTGGTCGGCAGGGCGCGGCTGCGCGACTACCGGCTGTGCTTCCCGCGCTGGTCGAAGGTCCGCGACAGCGCCGTCGCCGGCATCGAGCCGGCCAAGGGTGAGGCCGCCTGGGGCGCCCTCTACGAGATCACCGAGGAGGGCCGCGCGCGCCTCGATCTCGTCTCGGGCTATGCCGCCGACCGCGATCCGGCGAAGAACACGTCGGTGCGCGTCAGCGTGAAGGTCGAGCAGCCCAACGGGCTCACCGTCGAGGCCGAGACCCATGTGCCGGTGCCGATGGCCGAGCCCGGCCGCCCGTCGATGGGCTATCTTCTGGTCCTTGCCCGTGCGGCGCGCGAACTCGGCTTTCCCGACGAGTATTTCGCCAGGCTCAAGGCCGCCGAGGAGGCGCCGCTGGCCGCCTGAGCCGCGCCTCAGCCCCCCTTGTTCTCCCTGGGGCCGTATTGCACCACCTGCACCTTCTCCATGGTCACCAGGGCGCTGCCCATCATGCCCTCGATCATGGGCAGGAACGCCTCGATCTTGTCGCGGGCATCGACGATCTCGATGACGATGGGCAGATCCTGCGACAGGCGCAGGATCTTCGCTGTGTGCAGGCGGCTGGAATGGCCGAAGCCGGTGGTGCCGCGCAGCATGGTGGCCCCCGCCAGTCCCGCCTCGCGCGCCTTGAGCATGATCGCCTCGTAAAGCGGCGTGTGGCCGTGGCGGTCGTCTTCGCCGCAGAAGATGCGCAAGAGCACCAACTCTTGGGGGATGGTCATCATGGTTACGTCCACCTGAGTGCGTTGATGCTGGCGGCGACCGCGCTGCCCGCCCACACGGCAGCAAGGCACAGAACGACCGAAAGGCCAATATTGGCGCCGGCCTGAAGATACTCCCCATCGTTGAGCAGGTTGAGGGTCTGCAGGCTGAACGAGGAAAAGGTGGTGAAGCCGCCGCAGAAGCCGGCGAGGATCGCCAGTCGCATGGTCGAGCCGATGAAGACGCGGCCGTCGGGGGCGGTGAGGGTGGCGACAAAGCCGATGATGAAGGAGCCGATCACGTTGACCAGCATGGTGCCCCAGGGAAAGGTCTCGCCGATCAGCCGCGCGGTGACGCCGGAGGCCCAGAAACGGGCTATGCCGCCCGCCGCGCTGCCGACTGCAATCCAGAAATAGACGACCACTGTTCTTCCGCTCCGTCTTGTCGCTCGCGGGCGGGACCACCCGCCGGACACCAAAAACCCGCCTGGCGGTGGGCTTCGCGCGCCTGCCACCGCGACCGCCCGCCGCTGCAGGAGTCATGCCGATCAAGGCCTTGCGGAGAAACGCCATCCCGGATTTCGGCGAAAGCGATAGCCGCCCGTCGGGGACGGGTCAAGCAAGGGGCGGGCGGTCGCTGGCGCCGCCTCGTCAGCCGCCCCTGCCGGTGCTATGAAGGCGGCTCCTCAACCCCTATTGCGATTATGGCAAGCGTCGAAACCCGAACCGTCGCCCCTGACGAGGCCGGCATGCGCCTTGACCGCTGGTTCAGGGCGCATTTTCCCGACCTCGCCTTCGGCCACCTGCAGAAGCTCCTGCGCTCCGGCCAGGTGCGCGTCGATGGCGGCCGGGTGAAGACCAGCACACGGCTCGAGGCCGGCCAGGCGGTGCGCATCCCGCCGCTCCCCGGTGCGCCGGCGGGCGGGCAGGGCGTGCCGGCGCAGGCGCCGGCGAAGTCCCCGGCCAAGCTGGCCAATGACGGCGATGCGCTCAACGCCATGATTCTCCACGAGGACGACCAGGTCTTCGTCTTCAACAAGCCGCCGGGCCTGGCGGTGCAGGGCGGCTCCGGCCTCACGCGCCATGTCGACGCCATGCTCGAGGCCTTCCGCGACCGCAAGGGCCAGAAGCCGCGCCTCGTCCACCGGCTCGACCGCGATACCTCCGGCGTTCTGGTGGTGGCGCGCACGCGGCTTGCCGCCCAGAAGCTGGCGGAATCCTTCCGCGCCCGCGCCACCCGCAAGATCTACTGGGCGCTGGTCAAGGGCGTGCCCAAGCCGAAACAGGGCCGCATCTCGACGTGGTTGGCCAAGGAGGGCACGCCGGACGGCGACCGCATGCGCGTCGCCCGTCACGGCAGCGACGATGCCAGCCACGCGGTCAGTCTCTATTCGGTGGTCGAGCAGGCCGGCCACGAGCTTGCCTGGCTCTCCATGCGGCCGGTTACCGGGCGCACCCACCAGCTTCGTGCCCACGCCGCCCATATCGGCCATCCGATCGTCGGCGACCCGAAATACTTCAACGACGAGGAGTGGCACTTGCCCGGCGGCATGCAGAACAAGCTGCATCTGCATGCCCGCCGCATCGTCATTCCCCATCCGGCCGGCGGCACGCTCGATGTCACCGCGCCGCTGCCGCCCCACATGCAGCAAAGCTGGAACCTGCTCGGATTCGACATGGAAGCGGGCAAGACCGAGACCGACGAGGAGGAGAGCTGATGGCCGCGCCCGGACCCGTAACTCGCGTGAAGATTCACGCGCAAGGCCCTGAATTTTCGGAAGTTGTCTGGGGGTCCATGCGCTCGGAGGAGCAATTTTCTTCTGCCGCCGATCTGGCCCGCTTCCTGGATTTCCTGCTCGAACGCGGGGTCACCACGCTCGATACCGCCGCCACCTACGGCAAGCCCTATTCGACCGAGCGATTCCTTGGGGCTGCGCTGAAGGAGCATGGCGGCCGCGACCGCTTCGAGATCGTCACCAAATGCGGCATCTGCCGGCCGGGGCCGGTGATTCCGGAATTCCGCACGCGCTATTTCGATTCCAGCCCCGAACACATTGCCTGGTCGGTGGATCGCTCGCTCGGTGAACTGGGCATCGACGTCATCGACGTCCTGCTGCTCCACCGTGCCGACCATCTGATGGACCCGGACGCCACCGCGGAAGCGCTCGACAGGGTCGTCGCCGAGGGCAAGGTGCGCTTCATCGGCGTCTCCAATTTCCTGCCCTCGCGCTTCGACCTGTTGCAATCGCGGCTGAAGGCGCCGCTGGTCACCAATCAGGTGCAGTTCTCGCCGCTCTATCTGCGGCCGGTCACCGACGGCACCTTCGATCTGGCGCAGAAGCTCGGCCACAGGCCGATGATCTGGTCGCCGGTCGGCGGCGGGCGGCTGCTCACCTCGGAAGAGGACGACATTGTCGCCCTGCGTGCCCTGCTCGGCGATATCGCCCGGCGTATGGGCCTGCCTGGACCGGCCGAGGCGGCGATGGCCTTCGTCGCGCGCCATCCGGTCGGCGGCATGCCGATCGTCGGCTCCGGCAAGCGCGAGCGCGTCGATGGCGCCATCCAGGCGGTCAACGCGGAATTTGCGCGCGACGACTGGTACGAGGTGGTGAGCAAGTCGAGCCCGCTGCTCGAAATCCGCGAGTGGACCCCGAATTGAGCGACGACAAGCCGGCGAACCCGATGGCGGCAGCGCAGCGGCTGGCGCGGCAGGAATTGCCGCGTCGCTTCTACAAGGCGGCCGCCGTGGCGCCCCATGCCGAGGGTTTCGCCCTGACACTCGACGGCAGGGAGGCGAAGACGCCGGGGCGCAACCCGTTGGTCCTCGGCGATCGTGCCGTTGCCGAGGCGCTCGCCGCCGAATGGCAGCGCCAAGGCGAGCGCATCGACCCGGCGACCATGCCGCTCACCCGCATCGTCAATGCGGCGATCGACCGTGTCGCCCGGGAAATGGAGCCGGTGCGCGCCGAAATCGTCAAATATGCCGGCAGCGACCTCGTCTGCTATCGCGGCGAGGGGCCGCAGTCGCTGGTCGATGCCCAGGCGGCCGCCTGGGACCCGGTGCTTGCCTGGGCGCGCGCGACGCTCGGCGCCCGCTTCGTGCTGGCCGAGGGCATCGTTGCCGTCGACCAGCCGGCGGAGAGCCTGACGGCCGTGGCGGCGGCGCTCGCCGATGTCGACCCGTTGCGGCTCGCCGCCGTCCACGTTGTCACCACGCTCACCGGCTCGGCGCTGATCGCGCTTGCGGTTCTGCGTGGCGCGCTCGCGCCGGAAGCGGCGTGGGCGGCCGCCCATGTCGACGAGGACTGGCAGATGGGGCAGTGGGGCAGGGACGATATGGCGCTCTCCCGCCGCGCCGCCCGCTGGCAGGACATGCAGGCGGCGGCGCTGATCCTCGGGGCAAGCGGCGACTGAAGGCGGCCTAGTCCGTCGCGTCGGCGCGGTGGCAGACCGCCTCGATGTTGTAGCCGTCCGGGTCGAGGACGAAGGCCGCGTAGTAGTGGGCGTGATAGCGTGGTCGATAGCCTGGCGGTCCGTTGTCGCGCCCGCCGGCGGCAAGCGCCGCCTCGTGAAAGGCGCGCACCTCCGCATGGTTGCGGGCGGCGAAGGCGAGGTGGACGCGGGGCTCCTGCGGCGGGCCTTGTGCGATCCAGAAGGCGCCGGCGGGATCGCCACCCCGGGCCACCGAAACGTCGCTTCCGAAGCCCATGGCGACGCCCAGATCGCGCATGATGCGGTGGCCGAGCGGTGCCAGTGCGGCCGTGTAGAACGCCTTGCTCCGCTCGAGATCGCTGACGTTGTAGCCCATGTGATCGATCATCGTTGTCGCTCCGCCGGCCGGATGACCCGGTCGGCCGGATCATAGCCGATCGGACTGCCGGCGGGTGTCAGCAGGGGAGAGGATCGACCGGCGCCCCGCCTGTGCTATCTCTGGGGCACGGGAGGACAAGCGCCCATGAATCACATCATCGAGGAACTGGCGCGGCGGCGGGCCGAGGCCCATATCGGCGGCGGCGAGAAGCGCATCGCCGCCCAGCACAAGCGCGGCAAGCTGACCGCCCGCGAGCGCATCGAAGCGCTTGCTCGACGAGGGATCGTTCGAGGAACACGGCGTCTTCGTCGAGCACCGCTCGACCGATTTCGGCATGGCCAGGCAGAAGTTCCCCGGCGATGGCGTGGTCACCGGCTGGGGCACGGTCAACGGCCGCCTCATCTTTGTCTTCGCCAAGGACTTCACCGTCTTCGGCGGTTCGCTGTCGGAGACCCATGCCGAGAAGATCCAGAAGCTCCAGGAGATGGCCCTCAAGAACGGCGCGCCGATCATCGGCCTCTACGATGCCGGCGGCGCCCGCATCCAGGAGGGCGTGGCGGCGCTCGGCGGCTATGCCGGCGTCTTCCAGAACAACGTGCTCGCCTCCGGCGTCATCCCGCAGATCTCGGTCATCATGGGGCCGTGTGCCGGCGGCGACGTCTATTCCCCGGCGATCACCGATTTCATCTTCATGGTGCGCGACACCTCCTACATGTTCGTCACCGGGCCGGACGTGGTGAAGACCGTCACCAACGAAACCGTCACCCCGGAAGAGCTCGGCGGCGCCTCGGTCCACACCACCCGCACCTCGATCGCCGACGGCGCCTATGAGAACGACATCGTGGCGCTCAGCGAGATGCGCCGGCTGATCGACTTCCTGCCGCTTTCGAACCGCGGACCGGTGCCCGACGTCGCCACCGACGACCGAATAGAGCGCGAGGAAGCCTCGCTCGACCGCCTGGTGCCGGAGGCCGCCAACAAGCCGTACGACATCAAGGAGCTGATCCTGAAGGTCGCCGACGAAGGCGAGTTCTTCGAGCTGCAGGAGTCCTACGCCAGGAACATCGTCGTCGGCTTCGGCCGCATCGAGGGGGCGACCGTCGGCTTCGTCGCCAACCAGCCGATGGTGCTCGCCGGCGTTCTCGATTCGGACGCCAGCCGCAAGGCGGCGCGCTTCGTGCGCTTCTGCGACTGCTTCAATATCCCGCTGGTCACCTTCGTCGACGTTCCCGGCTTCCTGCCCGGCACGGCGCAGGAATATGGCGGCCTCATCAAGCACGGCGCCAAGCTCTTGTTCGCCTATGCCGAGGCGACGGTGCCCAAGGTCACCGTCATCACCCGCAAGGCCTATGGCGGCGCCTATTGCGTCATGGCGTCGAAGCACCTCAGAGGCGACGTCAACTTCGCCTGGCCGGCGGCCGAGATCGCGGTGATGGGCGCCAAGGGCGCGGTGGAAATCATCTACCGCAAGGAGGCCGGCGACCCGGAGAAGATCGCCCAGCGCACCAAGGAATACGAGGACCGCTTCATGTCGCCCTTCGTTGCCGCCGAGCGCGGCTATATCGACGACGTGATCGCGCCGCACACGACCCGCCCGCGCGTCGCCAAGGCGCTCAGGATGCTGCGCGCCAAGCAGCTCGCCAACCCCTGGAAGAAGCACGACAATATCCCTTTGTAGGTCTGGACGCGGCTTCAGGTGGACGGCGCCGGCCGGCGAATTGCCTTGCGGTTTGCCTGCCGTTGGGTCATGCACAAGAGGTCGGCGATGGTGCTCCGGCGAAACGTCCACTGGAGGTTCACCATGCGCCTGCTGCTTCTTCTTGCCTTTCTGCCCTTCGTTTCAGGCGCCGCCCTGGCTGAGGACGCGCGCGTCGACGGCATCGAAATCGTCGGCAAGGGCATCTACGAGGTCCAGACCGGCGCGGTCACCAAGGACCCGAGCGCGCCCACCGGCGAAATCAAGGCCCCCGACACCTTCAAGCTGGTCACGGCGACCGACACGATCCCGGCCGCGATCGGCACGGAATTCGGCGTCGAATACCGGCTCACCGGTGCTCCGGACGACAGCGAGGTCACGCTTGGCTTCGTCTTCGTCTATCCGCCGCCGGGCCTTGCCGACCCCGAGAGCGCGAAGCCCATCCCATCGGACCGCTTTGAGCGCAAGAAGAAGATCGGCGCGGTCAACTATCTGGGTTACGGCTTCGAGAACCCGTGGGAGCTCATGCCCGGCACCTGGACGATGGAGATCTGGTCGGGCGACCAGCAAGCTCGCCAGCGAGAGCTTCACCGTCACCAAGTGACGCGCTCGCGCGTCGCCAGGGCGCTCTCAATGCAGCGCGCCAGGCTGCGCGAATCTCTGGATGAAGCACGACACCATCCGGCTATGACCTCGGTCACTTGCCGTCCTACACGGCACGTGCCACATCGCAGCGCGGTGGTGACTCGGCTCGTGGCGGGCTGCCGATGGACTGCGGGAGAGGGCGCCACGCCACACAATCGCTACGCGAGACACCTGCTGCATGATCGTTCTATTTGCCTTTCTCGCCTTTCTCGGGCTGCTGCTGGTCGTCCCCTTCCTGCTGGAGGCCAAGTGGCGCCGGGAGCTGGTCAGGCTCGACGGGGCCGACGAGATGGAACGGGCGATCGTCGATCGCCGGCTGTTTCATGGCATGTCGGACGGGCAACTGCGCCAGGCCTGGGGCTCGCCGGAAGAGATCGCCATCCATGCCTCCCGCCGCAGGCGCAAGGAAACCTGGCTCTACGGCGGCGACGGCCGCGGACGTTTCCGCGACCATGTCCATATCGAGGACGGATTGGTGAAGTCGTGGAAGCATCGGCGCGGCCACGGCCGGCAGTGACTTCAGCCGCGCGCCGCTATCCGTCCTCCACCGCATAGAGGTGAGCCCGCGTCGGCGGCATGCCCGAGGCGCCCTTGGCGGCGTGCTTGCTGGCGAGCGTCTGATAGATGCGCAGCGACCCGTCGGCGAAGGCGAAGGACACGCCGGCGAGATAGGCCACCCAGATGCGGTATTTCTCGGCGCCGACCAGCGCCTTCGCCGTCTCGGCATTCTCCGACAGCTTCTGGTGCCAGAGCCGCAGGGTGCGCGCATAGTGTTCGCGCCAGCCTTCGACGTCGTGGACCTCGAAGCCCGACATCTCCATCGCCGCCACCGAATGGCCGATATTGTCGAGCTCGAAGCCCGGGAAGACGTATTTCTGCATCAGCCGCCGTTCCGGGGTGGCGCGGTTGAAGCGGCGGCGGCTGGCGCGCGCCCGCCGCGTGATGCCGTGGTTGAGCAGCAGCCCGCGGTCGCGAAGCAGCCGGTTGAGCTTGCCGAAATACTGCGGATAGTTGTCGATGCCGACGTGTTCGTACATGCCGATCGAGGCGATCTTGTCGTACTGCCCGGTGAGGTCGGCATAGCTGCCGAGCTCCACCGTCACCTTTTCCTCGAGGCCGAGCCGCTTCACCTTGGCGCGGGCATAGTCGTACTGCTCCTGCGACAGCGTCACCCCGTGGGCGCGGGCGCCGTAGTGCGTGGCGGCGTGGCAGAGGAGCCCGCCCCAGCCGCAGCCGACGTCGAGCAGGCGATCGCCGGGCGCCAGACGCAGCTTGCGGCAGATCATGTCGAGCTTGTCGCGCTGGGCCTGCTCCAGCCCGTTCTCCCAGTCGGTGAAGTAGGCGCAGGAATACTGCATCTCCGGGTCGAGGAAGAGCGCGTAGAATTCGTTGCCGAGGTCGTAGTGAAAGCGGATGAAATCGGCATCCGAGCGGCCCTTGAAGGACTGCGCCATGGGCGGGGCCGGTGCGAAGACGAAGGGCAGGGCGCGCCGCAGGAGGTAGGGGATCGAGAAATCGCGCGGCTTGATGCGGATCTTCTTCTCCCGCGCCTTGTCCATGAAGGCCAGCATGTCGGCGCCGGCGATGTCGATGCCGCCGGTGGCGTATTGGCGGATCACGGTTTCGAGGGTCGGCCGCCGCACGATCGCGCCGATGACGCCGGGGCCGGCCAGCCTGATCTGCAAGGCCGGGTCGGCATTGGGTCCGAGCGGGATCACCGAGCCGTCCCACAGGCCAATCGAGAACGGCGTATCGAGCCGCTCGGCGACATGGCTGAAGATGTCGCGTGCGGCTGCCAGGAGGCTGTCGTTCGAGACCATGCTGAGCCTGATGCCGGAGAAGATGTCTCGCAGATGTGCAAATCCAGGGCGGGATTGTACACGAGCCGGCGATCTTCGATAGCGCCGCCGCTGGCCGCATGGCGCTGCCACCATGCGGCCTTGCGTTCGCTCAACGTTCCGGCACCGTGGTGCTATGCTTGCCGCCGAGGAGGACCCATCGGAGGAATGCCATGACTTCCATGCGAATTCCGGTCAGCGTTGCTGCCGCGCTATTGGGGCTCGTGACGCTGGTACCGGCGCCGGCAACGGCCGGTTGCTTCGATTTCGTCGGCTGCACCGACGACCACGTCATGTCCTATCCGGCGCTGCGCCAGCTTTCGTGCGGCACGTTGTGGACGGTGCGCAACACGATCTACTACGAGAACGGCTATTGCTTCAAAACCGCCAGGGGCAGGGCGGTCTTCGGCAATCAGGGCTGCACCTACTATGATGCCGGCGATGTCCCGATGAGCCGCATCGAGCGCCAGAACGTCGATCGCGTCGTGCGGGTCGAGAAACAGAAGGGCTGCCGCTAGCCAACGGGCGCGGTGTCCTTCCGGACAAAGCAAAAGCGCCGGCGGTTTCCCGCCGGCGCTGCCTGTTCGTGAGAATGGGAGGTAGGCTGCTTCCTAGCGGATGCCCGCGTCGATCAGGTCGACCAGGCCGCCGATGGTCTCAGGCGTCACGGCGCCGGCACCGGTGTTGAGGTCGAGGCCGGGCATCTTGTACTTGGCCGTCATGACGCACTGCACGACCGGCATGAAGCCCTGCAGGTAGAGCAGCTGGTCGAGTGTGGCCGAGACGTAGCCGGACTTCAGGCCGTCGATGGTGGCCGGAGCCAGATCGATACCGCCGACGATGATGTCGCCCGGCTTCTTGCCGGCCTTCTTGAGGATTTCGGCAAGCACGCCGGTGATGCCGCCGTGCTGGGTGCCGATCGCCTTCAGGTTGGGATGGCTCTGGATGTAGGACACCAGAACCGGAACCGCCAGCGACGTGTCGGAGTTGATCTCCTGGGTGATCTCGAGGCGGTCGACCTTGAGGCCGGCCTTCTCCAGCGTGTCGGCAAGGCCCTTCTCGGACTGGCCGCGCTCGGCTTGGCTGAACACGCCATAGACCATCGCCTCGTCGCCCGACTTCAGGCCCTGATCGAGCATGTATTTGGCCGTCAGCGCGCCACCGGCATAGAGGTCGACGCCGGCATAGCCCATGCCCTTGGTCTTGAACTCGTCCTGCAGCGACGTCATCGGCGAGTTGCCGACGGTCACCACGATGCCCTGGTCGACGGCGCTCTTGACGATGTCATGGAAGGCGGTGGCGCCAGGGTGACCCATGATCTCGATGCAGTCCGGCTTGGCGGCGACCGCCTCCTTGAACTGATTGATCATGGTCTCAGGCGCCCAGGCCGAGAACTGCGCCTTCAACTCGACGCCGAAGGCGGCCGCGGCCTCGGCGGCACCGGTCTGGCGGGCGAGTGTGGCGCCGTCGCCGGGGTTGCCGCCCATCTGCATGTACATGACCAGGCCCTTGCCGATCGGATCGGCGGCCGAGGCCACGCCAACGCTGGCCAACAATGCCGTTGCGGCCACGCCGGCTAGCAGGATCTTGGTTACTCGCATTTTCGTCTCTCCCTCCGTGTTTGCAGCGCGCCTGGCGGCGCGTGCCTGTTATTCAGCCGCTCTGGCGCGGCCGAAGTCCTTGGTGAAACTGATGCGTGCGAAGAACGCCCGACGGCGCTGCGGCTCGTCGACGTAGAGGTAGAAGATGATCGAGATCATGAAGACGAGGCCCTGGACCGTGCGCACCCAGGCGCCGGTGAGGCCGGTGGCGACCAGACCCGCCTCGATCATGCCGATGATGAACGCGCCGAAGATGGTGCCGATGATCGTCGCCCGTCCGCCGAAGATCGACGTGCCGCCGATGAGCACCGAGGCGATGCCGGTCAACAGGTAGCCTTGGCCCTGATTGCCGAAGAAGTTCTTGTTCTCCAGCGTCAGCATGATCGCGGCGATCGCGCCGAGCAGGCCCATCAGGGTGAATATCTTGATCTTCTCCAGGTCGACGTCGATGCCGACGACCCGTGAAACGTCGTTCGAATCGCCGATGAACAGGACGTGCTCGCCGAAGCGGTGGCGGTTGAGGATGAACCACAGGAAGGTGACGATCAGAATCGTCCACAGCGATTGCATCGGCAGCTGATGGACCCAGTCGGGGGCGCTGGTGCCGGCAAAGGGACGGCCGACGATCCACTGCCACACCGAACTCTCCTCGGCGCCGCGCAGCGCATAGGACTTGCCGCCGGAGAGCACCGTCGCCATGCCGTACCAGAAGAACTGGGCGGCGAGCGTCGCCATGAAGGAGGGGATGCCCACCTTGGCGATGAGGACGCCGTTGATGAAGCCGATCATGACGCCCGAGCCGAGCGCAACCACCACGGCGATCCAGCCGAGATCGTATTCCTTGAACAGGACGGCGAAGGTGAAGCCGGAAAAGCCGATGATCGCCGGAAAGGAAAGGTCGATCTCGCCGGCGCCGATGACGAAGGTCAGGCCGATGGCGAGCAGGATCAGCGGCGGCAGCGTCGAAAAGAAGGTCGTGTAGATGAACGGCCGCAGAAAGACCTCCGGCGCCGTGTACATGAACAGGCCGAGCAGCAATACGAACACGATGATGATCGGCAGGCCTTCAATGCGCAAAATGGCGGGTTTTTGAGTTTGCTTGGCCATGGGCTTGGTCTCAATGCTTGCCCTGAATCTGGATGAGGTAATCGGTCAGTTCGACGACCGACATGTCCTTGGGGATGATCTCGGCGACAACCGAGCCGCGGTCGAGCACGACCAGCCGGTCGGCGACCTCGTGGACATGGGCGAGGTTGTGCTCGATGTAGACGCAGGCGCGCCCCGACTGCTTGATCTTCTGGACGAAGTCGATGACCTTGCGCACCTCGGCAACGCCGAGCGCGGCGGTCGGTTCGTCGAGCACGATGAGATCGGCGTTGTAGTGCATGGCGCGGCCGATGGCGATGCCCTGGCGCTCGCCGCCCGACAGGTTGCTGACCGTCGAATCGACGGTGATGCCGACGCCGCGGAAGCCGATCACGTCGAGCAGGATCTGATTGGCGACCTCCTTCTCCTTCTTGATGTCGATGAAGCCGAAGCGGTTGGTGATCTGGCGGCCGACGAAGAAGTTGCGCCACAGCGGCTGTTTGTCGGCCAGCGACTTGTCCTGATAGACCGTCTCGATCGACAGATTGTGGGCGCCGCGCACCGAGAAGTCCGACAGGTTGATCTCCTTGTCGCGGATGTACAGCCGGCCGGTGGTGGGCGCGATGACGCCGGTCATCACCTTGATCAGGGTCGATTTGCCGGCGCCGTTGTCACCGATCAGGCCGACGATCTCGTTGCGGCCGACGGAAAGATTGATGTCCTTGAGCGCCTGCACGGCGCCGAAATATTTCTGCACGTTCTGCAGGCGGACGATCGAGGTGAAATCCTGCGGCTGGTCCTGGGTGGCCTCATTCACTGCAACGCTCATTATGACATGCTCCTTGCGGGCGCCATCAGGCTGATGCCGTCCATGGCGTCCTTCTCGGCGCCCACCAGCAGGGCCGCCGCCGCCCGCCGCGCCGCGTCGGCATCGCCGCGCTTGATGGCGTCGAGGATGGCCCTGTGGTCCGGCACGAAATTGTCCAACTCCGGACAAAAGTTGCGCTGGATACGGAAGACGGCGAGCAGCAGAGTTTCGATCAGCGGCGCGAAGCCGGCGATGAATTCGTTGCCGGTGCCGGTCAGCAGGTGCTTGTGGAAGGCGAGGTCGGCGTCGATCGATTCCGGTGACCGGGCGTCGGACGTGGCCATGGTGGCCAGCGCCTGTTCCATGGCGGCGATGGCCTGTTCGTTGCCGCGCCTGGCGACGATCGCCGCGGCGTCCGGCTCGATGATGCGGCGTACCTCGAACAGATTGCTGACGAAGGCGGCATCGGGGAGGCCGGAGATCTGCCAGACCAGCACGTCGGTGTCGAGCCGGCTCCATGCGCTGCGCGGCCGGACCACCGTGGCGGCGCGCGGCTTCAACTGGACAAGGCCTTTTTCCGCGAGAACCTTCACAGCCTCGCGCGCCGATGGGCGCGAGATGGACAACTCTGCGGCGAGTTCGTCGAGTTTCGGCAATACGCTGCCCGGAAGCAGACCGCCGGAGACAATACGCCGGCCAATGATCTCCGCGGCACGCATGGGCGCTCGCGCGCCGCTCTTCGTGGCGAGCAATTCCAGCACGATCCTCCCCTCCAGCCCGACATTCGCGGCGGGCGTCCCTAGGTTTCCTCCAAGGGCACGTTCAATTAATCATATTTAATATACGCGTTCAATCGCATGTGCCGTTGCGGTTGTCGCGACTCCAGGTCGTGGCCGATGCGCTAGAATGGCCGGCATGGCCATGAGCGAACAGGAACTGCTGACGCGACTGGGTCTGGCACTGGCTGTCGGCCTGCTTGTCGGCGTCGAGCGCGGCTGGCGCGAACGCGAACAGGCCGAGGGCGAGCGCACCGCGGGCCTGCGCACTTTCGCGCTCATCGGCCTCCTCGGCGGCGTGTCGGGTGCGCTGTTCCCCGTCGTCGGGCCGCTACCCTTTGCCGCGGCGTTCTTCGCCTTCGCCGGCGGCTTCACCCTGTTCAAGTGGCGCGAATCGGAGCGCGAAGGCGATTTCGGCGCGACCACGCTGGTCGCCGCGCTGCTCACCTTCGCGCTGGGCAGCCTGGCGGTGCTCGGCGACATGACCGTCGCCGCCGCGGCCGCCGTCGCCATGGTGGCGTTGCTGGCGGCCAAGCGCTGGCTGCACGGCTGGATCAAGGCGCTGACCTGGGAGGAGTTGCGCGCCACGCTCATCCTCCTGGTGATGAGCTTCGTCGCCCTGCCGGTGCTGCCCGATCGCGGCTTCGGGCCTTTTGAGGCGATCAATCCGCACGCTTTGTGGCTGATGACCATTGCCATCGCCGGGGTGTCCTTCATCGGTTATGTGGCCGTCAGGGTCGTCGGCACGCGCTACGGCACGCTGGTTGCCGGGGTTGCCGGCGGGCTGGTGTCGTCGACCGCGGCAACCATCGATTTCGCCCGCAAGGCGAGGGCACGGCCGGCAGCGGCGCGCATCGAGCTCGCCGGTGCGCTGGCGGCCTCGTCGATCATGTTCCTGCGTATCCTGGTGATCGTCGCGCTGTTCGGGGCGAGCCACCTGGCGCTGCTTGCCGCGCCTCTGGTGGCCGCCGCCCTGGTGCTTCTGGCTGCCTCGCTCGCCTTCGGGGCGCGATGGACGGAGGAGAAAGACGATGCCGCCGGCAGCGACACGTTCAGCAACCCCTTCGAGCTCCTCGCGGTGCTGCGTTTCGCGGTGCTGCTGGCGGTCATCCTGGTGGCGTCGAAATGGCTGGTGGCGCTGTTCGGCGGGAGCGGCGCGATCGGCGCGGCTCTGTTCGCCGGCCTTGCCGATGTCGATGCCATCACGCTCTCCATCACCCAGGTTCACGGCGCCTCGGTCACCGCGGTCGAGGCGGCGGTCGCCATCTTCGCAGCGGCCCTGTCCAATTCGGTGACCAAGACCGGCATCGCCTTCTATGCCGGCACACCGGGTTTCGGTTTGCGCTACGGCGCCGTGACGCTCGCCGCCATCCTGGCGGCGGCTGCGGTGCTTCTTGCCCAGGTCGGCCTCGCGGTTTGACCGCACGGTAAACATTGCCGAGGCGCCGGCCGCGGCCTACAAGACTGCATCGGGTCAGAGGGCGTCACCGAGTTCTGTGTTCAACAAGATCCTCATTGCCAATCGCGGCGAAATCGCCTGCCGTATCATCCGCACCGCGAAGCGCATGGGGCTTGCGACGGTTGCCGTCTATTGCGACGCCGACCATGAGGCGCTGCACGTGGCGATGGCCGACGAGGCGGTCAATATCGGGCCGCCGCCGGCCGCCACCTCCTATCTGATGATCGACCGGATCATCGCGGCGGCGCGCCAGACGGGCGCCGACGCGGTCCATCCCGGCTATGGCTTCCTGGCCGAGCGCGCCGGCTTTGCGATGGCGCTCGATACTGCCGAAATCGCCTTCATCGGCCCCAATGCCGGCGCCATTTCGGTGCTTGGCGACAAGATCGAATCGAAGAAGCTGGCGGCCGAGGCCGGCGTCTCCACCGTTCCCGGCCATCCCGACGCGATCGATGACGATTCGGAGGCGGTCGCCATTGCCCGCGATATCGGCCTGCCGGTGATGATCAAGGCGTCGGCCGGCGGCGGCGGCAAGGGCATGCGCATCGCCTGGACCGAGGACGAGGTGGCCGAGGGTGTCCGCGCCGCCCGCTCGGAAGCGCGCTCCTCCTTCGGCGACGACCGCGTGTTCATCGAGCGTTTCATCGAGAATCCGCGCCACGTGGAAATCCAGGTGCTGGGCGACCGGTACGGCAACATCATCCACCTCGGCGAGCGCGAATGCTCCATCCAGCGGCGCAACCAGAAGATCGTCGAGGAGGCGCCGTCGACCGCGGTCGATGCGGCGCTGCGCGCCGAGATGGGCGCGCAGGCAGTGGCGCTGGCCAGGGCGGTCCACTACGATTCCGCCGGCACGGTCGAATTCATTCTCGGCGCCGACCGTCATTTCTATTTCCTCGAAATGAACACCCGCCTGCAGGTGGAACATCCGGTCACCGAGTTCATCACCGGCCTCGATCTGGTCGAGCAGATGATCAGGGTCGCGGCCGGCGAGCGGTTGCCCGTCACCCAGGACGAGGTGCGTTTCGACGGCTGGGCGATGGAGACCCGCCTCTACGCCGAGGACCCCACCCGCAACTTCATTCCCTCGATCGGCCAGATCAGCCGCTATCAGCCGCCGCGTGAAGGGCGCCGGGCTGACGGCATCGCCGTGCGCGTCGACGACGGCGTGCGCGAGGACATCACCATCCCCGTCTATTTCGACCCGCTGATGGCCAAGCTCATCACCCACGGGCCGGACCGCGCTTCGGCGATAGAAGCGATGGCCGACGCGCTCGATTGCTTCGTCGTCGACGGCATCGCCCACAACCTGTCCTTCCTCTCGGCGATCATGGAGCATCCGCGCTGGCAGAAGGGGGATCTCTCCACCGCCTTCGTCGAGGAGGAATATCCGCACGGCTTCGCCGCCGCCGCGCTCGATCCGGCGACGCTTGCCCGCCTGGCGATGGTGGCGCTTTCCATCGACCTCACCCGCCGTCACAAGTTCCGCGCCTTCAAGGGCCGGCTGAACGGGGAGGGGAGCCAATGGCGCAGCGACTGGTCGGTCGCCATCGGCGGCACCCACTTCGCGCTTGCCGCGGAGCCGACGGAAGAGCGCGATACATTGCGCATGGTGCATGACGGCGGCGATCCGGTTGTGGTCGCCTCCGGCTGGCGGCCGGGCGACGTGCTGTGGTCGGGCGAGATCGACGGCCACCCGGTCAATGTGCAGGTGCGGCCGGCCCCCGGTGGCATCCACCTGACCAATCGCGGCATTGCGGCGACGGCGCGGGTGATGACGCCGCGGGTGGCCGAGTTCGACCGGATGATGCCCGAGAAGAAGCGCAAGCATTCCACCAACCAGCTGCGCTGCCCGATGCCGGGCCTGGTCGTCGCCATCGACGCGGCGGAGGGTCAGGAGGTGCGCGCCGGCGACATCCTGGCGGTGGTCGAGGCGATGAAGATGGAGAACGTGCTCAGGGCCGAGCGCGACGGCACCGTCAAGCGCATCGTCGCCAAGGCCGGCGATACGCTCGCCTTCGACGCGGTGATCCTGGAGTTCGCCTGAACGGCTCCGGCGGCCTCCTTACAGCCCGACCTTGTGATTGACGAACTGCAGGTCGTAAGCGGGGCTGATGTCCATTCCCTTCGGAAATCCCCCGGCGGCCGCCAGCAGGTCATAGACCGCCGCCCACTTGTCGGCGTTCATCGCGCCGATGCCGACGGTCGTCGCCTGGCCGGATTCGACGATGCCGTCGGCGATCATCGCCTGGCGCGCATAGGCGATCTTCTCGTCGTCGATGTCGGGATTGTCCGCCTTGATGAGCGCATTGGCCGGCGCCGGATCGTCGTGGAGGTAGCTTGTCCAGCCGAGGATGGAAGCATCGACGAAGGCCTGGACCACGTCCGGCTTCTCATCGACCATCTTGCGGGAGGTCTCGATCGTCGTCTGGTAGCTGACATAGCCGAAGTCGGAGAGCAGGAAGACGGAAGGCTCCAGTCCCTGCTTCTTGATCAGCAGCGGTTCCGACGTGACGAAGCCCTGTTGCGCCGAGCGCGGGTCGGCCATGAAGGGCGCAATCGAGAAGGTGTAGGGCTTGAGCTGGTCGTCGCTCAGGTCGAACGTGCTGCGCATGAACGGCCACCAGGTGCTGGCGGCGGTGTTCGAGACGAAGATCGGGTGATCCTTGAGGCCGGCGAGGTCCTTGACGTCCGGATGGGCGATGATGACCAGCGGATCCTTCTGGAAGATCGCCGCAACCGCAAGGAACGGTGCGTCGGCGCGAACGTAGTTGAGCGCCGAAGCGGCCTGGGCGAGCGAGAAGTCGATCTTGCCGGCCATCAGCAGGCTGGAGTTGTTCGTCTGCGGTCCGCCCGGCCTGATCTCCACGTCGAGACCGTGATCGGCATAGATGTTCTTGGCGACGGCCTGATAGAAGCCGCCATGCTCGGCCTGGGCGAGCCAGTTGGTCTGCAGGACGACCTTGGTGTCGGGCGCTGCGGCGCGGCCGATGGCCGGCAGCGCCATGGTTGCGGCGGCCGAAGCCGTGAGGCGCAGCATGGTGCGACGGGTCAGGGCAGGGGGAAGCTGATGCGGCATGTCAGTCTCCGAAGAACGCGTTGGCGAGGGCGGTGATACGGGCGTCTGCCCGCCGTTCGATCTGGCATGCCGGCTGCAAGGGATATGCCATGGGAACGCGATCAGAGGTGCTGATGACCGATCGGGAAGCGCTCGCACAACTGCCGGGTCTGGCGGGCATCCGGAAATCCACGAATGCGGGTGAACTGCGCCAGAAAAGCCGTGACTTCTACTGGTTCAGCCCGGTCCTGCAGGCGGCACTCGGCGACAAGTGTGCCGACATGGTGGTTTATCCGCAGGATCGCGAGGAACTGGCGCGCATCGTTGCGGTTGCCGCAAGAAACGGCATTCCGTTGACGGCGCGCGGCGGCGGTACCGGCAATTACGGCCAGTGCGTGCCGCTCGAGGGGGGCATCCTTGTCGATTTTGCAGGCATCGATCGCCTGGTGCACAAGGGGGCGTGGACGGTGCGCGCCGAGGCGGGCATCCGCATGGCGACGCTCAACGCGGCCGTGCGCGAGCACGGCCAGGAGATGCGCCTCTATCCCTCGACCGTGCGGCTGTCTTCGCTCGGCGGCTTCGTCGGCGGCGGCGCCGGCGGTGTCGGGTCGGTGACCTGGGGCATGCTCAGCCAGCCCGGCAATGTGCTCGCGGCGACGATCATGACGGTTGAGCCCGAGCCGCGCCTGATCGAACTGCGCGGTGCGGACCTCGCCAAGGTGTTCCATGCCTATGGCACCACCGGCCTGATGGTCGAAGTCGAGCTGCCGCTGGCTGCTGCCCACGACTGGGTCGAGTCGATCTTCGGTTTCGCCGATCGCGATGCGGCCATCGACTTTTCCAGGGCCGTGGCCGAGGCCAACGCCATCCTCAAACGCGACGTCGCGACGCTCGAATGGCCGGTTCCGCGCGCCATGAAGAAACTGACCCCCTTCGTGCCGGACGATACGCATATCGTCTTCGTCTCGGCCGCCGACATTGCCGGCGAGGCGCTCGACGATCTGGCGGTGGCGCATGGCGCGGGGCTGCTCTACCGCAAGACAGCGGCCGAACTTGCGGCCGAGAATCTGCCGCCCAACTACGAGTATTGCTGGAACCATGCAACGCTGAACCTGCTCCTGTCGGACCGCTCGACGCCGGTGACCTACCTGCAATGCGGCTTTCCCATCGGTCAGGAGAAGGAACTGATCGGTGCGCTCCGGGCACGCCTTGGCGACGAGGTGCATGTCCAGCTGCAATGGGTGCGGCTCGGCGGCGTCGTCACCTGCTTCGGTCTCCATCTCGTCCGCTTTTCGACGCCGGAGCGTCTCGCCGAGGTGGTGGCCATCCATCGCGAGTTCGGCATCTCGATGAAGAACCCGCACGTCTACGAGCTTGAGCACGGCGAGCCGAACGCGACCCACCTGGCCATGGCCGCCTTCAAGGGCGAGACCGATCCGGGCGGTCTCCTCAATCCCGGCAAGATGGCATCCTGGCAAGCGGCCTAGGCGGCGCGGCGGGCTCGGCATCGCTGACGCCGGGATGGCCGAGAAGGATTCACGTCGACGAAGACCTCTCCGGGCACACGGCGCCATTGACGTCGGCAAAACCCATTGTGGTATTGGTAACGGTCGGAATTCGGCGAGACGGGGAGATGTGCATGCAGCTTGCGGAGATCAATGGGGCGCGCCGGCGCACCGTGTCGGATGACCCACCCCTTGCCGTGTTCCCCGCGACCTCAAGCGAAAGCGGTCCTGCGGCCGATGCTTGAGCGTGCCATCCGGGTCGTCGTCAAGGGCCGCGTGCAGGGCGTCGGCTTCCGCGCCTTCATCGAGCACGAGGCGTTCCGCCACCATCTCGCCGGCTGGGTGCGCAACCGGCGCGACGGAACGGTCGAGGCGGTGTTCATCGGCGAGAGCGAGGGCATATCGGCGATCATCGCCGAATGCCGTCAGGGGCCGGCGCTGGCCGACGTACGCGACGTGCTGGTCACCGATTATGTCGGCCCGGGACTTTCCCGCTTCACGACGCTGCCGACGAGCGAGTAGGGCCGAACAGCGCCTCGAACTCGCGCCGGAGGATGCTGTCGACCTCTTCCATGCTGACCGGAATGCCGAGGTCGGCGAGGCTGGTGACGCCCTGGCTGCTGATGCCGCAGGGCACGATGCCGGAAAAGTGCTCCAGCACCGGATCGACGTTGAGCGCGATGCCGTGGAAGGTTACCCAGCGGCGCACGCGGATGCCGATGGCGGCGATCTTGTCCTCGCGGCCGAGCCCCTTGTCGGGGCGCTTCACCCAGATGCCGACGGCGCCCTCGCGCCGGCCGGCGGTGACGTTGAAGGCGGCGAGCGTGTTGATGACCCAATCCTCCAGCGTATGGACGAACAACCTGACGTCCGCCTGCCGCCGGTTGAGGTCGAGCATCAGATAGGCCACGCGCTGGCCGGGGCCGTGATAGGTGTACTGGCCGCCGCGCCCGGTGCGGTGGACGGGGAAGCGGTCGGGCGCCAGCAGGTCGGCCGGCTTGGCGCTGGTGCCGGCGGTATAGAGCGGCGGGTGCTCGGTGAGCCACACGCGCTCGGCGGCCGTCCCGTTCCGGATTGCCGCGACCCGCGCCTCCATGGTGGCGACGGCCTCGTCGTAATCCACCTGGCCGTTTGCGATGGCCCATTCGACCGGCGGCGCGCCGGGGCGCGGGCGCATGGTGCGTCCAGTGCCGGCTTTCGGCGCCATTTCGGCTATGGAATCATGCATATGCGGCGTCCGCTTCATCCGGCCCGGGGGCCGGCATCTGTCCGCCAATGTAGGGGCTGGCGGGCGGCGAGGGTAGGGTTGCCGCACCCGCATGGGAAGCCTTCGGTTCGCCTTGTGCGGCAAACCGCGATTTGTTACATGGAGCCGCTTTTCCGGCGGTCGTGGCGGAATTGGTAGACGCGCAGCGTTGAGGTCGCTGTGGGGCAACCCGTGGAAGTTCGAGTCTTCTCGACCGCACCAAATTGCTTCTTCGAATATCTGGCAGAGCCCCGCCCACTCGGCGGGGCTCTCGTCGTATGTGTCCCTATTGCTGCGGGCCGAACGAGGCCAGGTCGCGCTCGGCGCGGAAGACGTTGGAATAGAGATTGGCCACCCACTGGCGCCCGTTCGACGTCACCTGCAGATAGCGGATGGCGGTCTGGATGAAGGGCGAGATCATGTTCCAGTAGAACTGCGGATATCTGTCGACCAGGTCGGCGGGGTCGCCGTAGTTGAGCTGCCGGTTGAGGCCGGCCTCCTCGAACTCGTAATAGAGCGCGTTGGCCTTGCGGATGTAGTGCGGGTCGCCGAGCTGGCCGATCAGGTCGGCGGCGCGCAGCAGCGACACCTCTTCGTCCACTTCGTCGAGATCGGCGGGCATGTTGCCGGGAAAGCGCGTGCCCTCGATGGCGCGGCTGATGCGATCGGCGTCGAGCAGCGCGATGTCGTCGAAGCGGTGCTTGACGAACAGCTTGGAGCGATCGACGTGATAGGGCGTCAGCGCCGCGTCCGACGCGCCGCGCGGCACCTTCACCGTGTGGCCTTCCGCGTCGATCACGTAGCCGTCGTCGCCATCGCCCGGCAGCAGGCCGCGCACATAGCCGATGTCGTGGAACAGGCAGGCGACGATCATGTGGGCGTAGTCGCTGGCCGACATGTCGGAGCGCAGCGCCCGCCCGCGCAGGATGTCGTGGCCGGCGAGAGTCACCAGCATGGTGTGCTCGACATTGTGGTAGAGCGCGTCGCTGTTGCCGATGCACTCCATGGCGATGCGGGCAACCGAGGGCACCAGCTCGACCAGCCGGCTTTCGGAGGAGCCGTAGCGGCGCTTCATGTAATCGGAAAGGAAGTGGCCGAGGGCGTCGGCGGTGAGTTCGGGGACGGTGATCATCGGCGTCGCTCCGAGATGTGGCGGCAGGCCACCTTTGCCAAAGTCGTATAGATGGCCCGGGTTTTTCGCAATTGGATGATGGCGCAGCGGCGTCGCAGGCGCCACGGGTGATTTTGGCCGATTTTCGGGGATTCCGGCCCTGTCGCGCCGTATTTCAGGTGATTGCAATTGTTTATGGGCATGGCCGGCTGCGCCCGTCTATCTTGCGCCCGGGATTCTTCAGGGCGCAGCGGCGCCGGGGTGCGAGAGCAGCGTGACCAGCGGTGAAGGCATCAGGGTGGGCGTCGTCGGTGCCGGCGCCTTTGGGCGTCACCACGTCCGCCACTATGCCGGCCATGCGGATGCCCGGCTCGTCGGGGTGGCGG
This sequence comes from uncultured Alphaproteobacteria bacterium, assembly GCA_963730325.1. GTDB lineage: Bacteria > Pseudomonadota > Alphaproteobacteria > Rhizobiales > Kaistiaceae > CAVSRC01. The sequence continues at coordinate 28,034 of CAVSRC010000019.1, forward strand.
ACGCCGACCCGGCCCGCGCCGAGGCCGTCGTCGCCGATACCGGAGCGGAGGCGTTCGCCGACCACCACGGGCTGATCGGCAAGGTCGATGCCGTGTCGATCACCGCGCCGGCCACCTTTCACCACGCCATCGCCGCCGATTTTCTCGATGCCGGCGTGCACGTCTTCATGGAAAAGCCGCTCGCCGTCGACAGCGCCTCGGCGGAAGACCTTGTCGATCGTGCCGGGCGGGCAGGGGTCGTGCTCCAGGTCGGCCATATCGAACGCTTCTCGCCGGCCGTCGGCGCACTCGCAGGACGCCTCACCGATCCGCGCCGCATCGCCACGGTGCGCCGCTCGAAGTGGACAGGGCGCTCGGACGACGTCGACGTCGTCCTCGACATGATGATCCACGACATCGACCTGGTGCTGACGCTCGCCGGCGCGCCGGTCACGTCGGTGGCGGCGGACGGCGCGGCGCGTGTCAGCGGGCTGACCGACGAGGCGGAAGCCTGGCTCACTTTCGCCAACGGCATCGTGGCCACCCTGTCGGCAAGCCGTTCGGCAAGCGAGAGCCAGCGCCTGCTGACGGTGACCGAGCCCGGCGCCGTCTATGTCGCGGACCTCGCCGGCCCGACGCTCGTCGTCAGACCGCGCCTCGGTCACGGCGAGGCCGAAACGGTTGCGCTCACCGCGCGCGACAATCTTGGCGCCGAGATCGCCGCCTTCCTCGACAGCGTCGCCAACGGGACGCCGCCGCTGGTCGATGGACGGGCGGGCGCCCAGGCGGTAGCTATTGCCGGCCGCATCCAGGCAGCCATTGCCGATGGAGCCGCGCCGGCCAGACGGAGCATCTAGCAGAAAATGAGTTCATCACGTCCGGCGCTTGCTGTTGCCGAGGACACGCGCATCAACCTGTTCGATCTGCAGCGCCAGCGGGCGCGGGTGGGTGGCGATATCCGCCTGCGCATGGATGCCGTGCTCGCCCACGGTCAGTTCATCCTCGGCCCGGAGGTGGTGCAGCTCGAGCAGAAGCTCGCCGCTTTCGCCGGCGCCGGCCACGCCATCGGCGTCTCCAGCGGCCGCGACGCGCTGATGATCGCCATGATGGCGATGGGCGTGAAGCCGGGCGATGCCGTCTTCGTGCCGGCCTTCACATTCGCCGCCACCGCCGGATCGGTGGTCTCGGCCGGTGCCACGCCGGTCTTCGTCGATGTCGATCCGGCGACCTTCAACATGGACCCGGCCGATCTCGAACGCGCCATCGCAGAGACGGTCGAAGCCGGCAAGCTGACGCCGCGTGTCGTCATGCCGGTCGATCTTTACGGTCTGCCGGCCGACTATGCCGCGATCGCCGCGGTCGCCGCCCGCCACGGCATGACGGTGCTCGCCGATGCGGCGCAGAGCTTCGGCGGCGCCTCAGGCAACAAGCGCGTCGGCGCACTGGCGCCGATCAGTGCCACCAGCTTCTATCCGACCAAGCCGCTCGGCTGCTATGGCGATGGCGGCGCGATCCTGGCCGAGGACGACGATCTCGCCGAGGGCGTGCGCATGATCCGTTCGCATGGCCGCGCCGGCGACGGCGACGAGGCCCATGTGCTCGGCCTCACCGGCCGGCTCGATTCGCTGCAGGCGGCGATCCTGCTCGCCAAGCTCGAAATCTTCGACGAGGAGCTCGCGCGCCGCCGCGTCATCGCCGAGCGCTACACGGCGGCCCTGGCCGATGTCGGTCGCCGTGCCGCGCATTCCGGCTGGCTATGACAGCGCGTGGGCGCTCTACACCATCCGCGTGCCCAAGCGCGACGCCGTGCGCGCGAAGCTCGACGGCATGGGCATCGGCACCGGCCTGTTCTACCGGCTGGCGCTGCATCAGCACCCGGCCTTCAAGCACTATGACGGGCGCCGTCTGGCGGTCTCCGAGACGCTTGCCAACGAGGTCCTCAGCCTGCCGATCCATCCCGACCTGACCGACGCCGAGGTCGACCGGGTGATCGCCGCGGTGCGCCAGGCGGTGGGCTGACAGAGAGGCCGACACGGACCCCTGTCGCGGATGCACAAGCTGCGTGTGGCGAACCCGGCGGGCGTGGCGCCGGACTGGCACGACTGACGGTCGGCAGCCCGGCGTGAGGCACCACGCCGCAGTTCGCTAGCGCCCGAAGGCCTGGTTCCACAGGTCCTTGGCGCGCTTGACCTGGTCGTTCACCACGCGGCCGAGCACGTCCCAGTTGACGATCTGCTGCTTCTCGAGGATTCCCGAAACCGGGTCGCGCGGCGCGGCGCTGTCGTGGAGGAAGGCCGCGCCGATGGTGATGGCTATCCCGATGATGATGCCTTGGATTAAGCGCATGGGGGATCCTCGCCGCTGGGATCGATGGCTGCTGTCTGACGGCAGAGTGTGGGCCAGGACGGCCCGTTCGTGAAGGGGGCTGCGCTCAGCCGGCGATCGCCGCCACGCCGCGCCAGACCACATAGACGCCGACGACGCCGACGATGACGGCAAAGGCCGTCGCAAGCCAGCGACGCTGACCGGCGAGATGGCGCGCGGTCGCCGTGCCGGCGATGCCGCCGACGACGCCGCCGGCGAGCAGCAAGAGCGCGATCCACCAGTCGACAAGGCCGGAAAGGGCGTAGTTGGCCGCCGTGGTGGCGCCGAAGCTGGTCACCGAGACCAGCGACGAGGCGATGGCGTTGATCAGCGGCATGCCGGTGGCCATCACCAGGCCGGGGACGATCAGGAAGCCGCCGCCGATGCCGAAGAAGCCGGAGAGGAAGCCGGTGGCCAGCGCCGCGACGGCGAGGCGCGGCACCAGGCGGCCGGCCGTGGTGCGGTTGAGCTGGACCTCGGGGTGTCCGGCGGTGGGCGGCCGACGCACCATCGAGATGGCGACGACGATCATGACGACGCCGAACAGCGCCAGCAGGTGGTCGCCGTTGATCGCCTTGCCGACGGTCGAACCGATGGCGGCGCCGGCGATGCCGAAGACCGCGTAGGTGACGGCGCAGCTCGTCTTGACGCTGCCGCCGCGCCAGTGGCTGAACAGATTGAAGGCGGCGTTGGCGGCCACCGCCAGCGCGCTGGTGCCGATGGCGATGTGCGGGCTCCTGACGCCGACCACGTAGACCAGCAGCGGCACGGCAAGCACCGAGCCGCCGCCGCCGATGAGGCCGAGCGAAAAGCCGACAAGCGTGCCGGAGAGCACCGCCAGCACGTCCTGAAGCAGGGTCATCCTGTGAAAAGGCGCGCCGTCGACCGTCGGGTCCGGCGCGCCGCCTTGTGTTTGGTGTACGGGGGAGGGGTCAGCCGCGGGTGGTCCGGAAACCGGCCATCCGCCAGGCGCCGATGCCGCCGACCAGGTTGTAGGCTTCGCCGCCGGTCAGCGAGGCCAGCGCCACGCCGTTGGTCCTGGTGCGGGCGCCGGAGGCACAGTGGAAGACGACGGGCTTGTCTTGCGGCAGGTTGGCGGGGCGGCCACGCGCCAGCTGCGACAAGGGAAGCTCGACGGAGCCCGGGATCCGTTCGGCCGCGATCTCATAGGGCTCGCGGACGTCGACAAGGACGGCGTTCTTTTCGATCAGGTCGTGCGCCTGGGTGGCGTTGATATCTTTCAGCATGACGATTTCCTGTGGCCGGGGGAGGCCGGCGGGTTGCAGAACACGGTTTTCAGCATGGAGAGGAAGGGTGCCACCTTGGGGTGGTCGATCTTGTAATGCAGGGTCTGGCCATCGCGCCGGAAGGTGATGAGACCGTCCTCGCGCATCAGCGCCAGATGCTGGGAGGCCGCCGACTGGCTGAGCCCCACACTGTCCGCCAGCGCCCCGACGCTCATCTCGCCGGCATCGGCGATGTGGCACAGCAGCAGCAGGCGGCGCTCGTTGGAGAGCAGCTTCATCATGTGGGAGGCTTCCTCCGCCTTGTTGGCGAGGTCGCCGAAATCGGCGGTCAGCGTTGGCTGCATCGGTTTCCTGTCCATTAGCGTTGACTAATTTAGGGGGCGCTAATATATAAGTCAAGACTTTGAACAGTTCGAATATGGAGACCCCCATGACCGCCACGGCAAATCCGCAGGTTCGCGCCTTTTTCGACAAGGCGACCAACACGGTGAGCTACCTGGTCGTCGACCCGGAGACGAAGCACGGCGCCATCGTCGACCCGGTGCTCGACTACGACCAGCGCACCGGCAAGGCCGACACCCATTCCGCCGACACCATCCTCAAGGCGGCGGAAGAGGAGGGCCTGACCATCGACTGGGTGCTGGAGACCCACGCCCATGCCGACCACCTGTCCGGCGCCCCCTACGTCAAGCTCAAGACCGGCGCCAAGGTCGGCATCGGCGAGCACATCCGCGAGGTGCAGAAGATCTTCCGCCCGGTGTTCAACGCCACCGACGTCTCCGGCGACGGCAGCGAGTTCGACCACCTGTTCGCCGAGGGCGAGCACTTCGCCATCGGCAATCTCGACGCCACCATCCTGCACACGCCGGGCCATACGCCGGCCTGCGTCTCCTATGTGGTCGGCGACACGGTCTTCGTCGGCGACACGCTGTTCATGCCGGATTACGGCACGGCTCGCGCCGACTTTCCCGGCGGCGACGCGCGCACCCTCTACCGCTCGATCCAGAAGCTCCTGGCGCTGCCGGACGAGACGCGCATCTTCGTCTGCCACGACTATCTGCCGGAAGGCCGCAAGGACTACGCCTGGGAGACGACGATCGGCGAGGAGCGCAAGAACATCCAGCTCGACGGCGTCAGCGAGGACGAATTCGTCAAGTGGCGCGAGGGCCGCGACGCCAATCTGGCGGCGCCGCTGCTGCTGCTCCCCTCGATCCAGACCAATATCCGCGCCGGCAAGCTGCCGCCGCCTGACGCCAACGGTGTCTCCTACATCAAGATCCCGGTGAAGCTGGCCGAGCCGGCCTGATCGCCGCGCCCACACCGTCTTCGTCATTCCGGCGGAGGCCGGAATCCAGGCAGTATCTCCGCATGTGTGGCGGGTGCTGCCTGAGCCCCGGCCTTCGCCGGGGCGACGAGAGCGCAATCCACCAAGCCCGGCCACACACGCTGTGAACCCTCCCCTGAGGGGGAGGTTCCGGCCGTGCCGGCCTTCCATCGCCTTGCGTGACACGTCCCTGCGGTGGTGCTAGAACGCCGCCCCCTGCCGCCTGCTGCGGTGCAACAACGGCTTCTCGAACTTGGGCACTGCCTCGTCCAGCACGGCGACGCCCGACGGCGTCGAACCGTCATTGCCGACAGCCGGCTTCTGGACACTCACCGTCGGGTCGATCGGGGTCGTCTATGGCGACATCGGCACCAGCCCGATCTACGCCTTTCGCGAGGCGATGCAGGCCGCCGCCGAAGGCCCCGGGGTCATCCAGGCGGCCGTGCTCGGCGTCCTGTCGCTGATCTTCTGGTCGCTGATCGTCGTCGTCACGCTGAAATACGTGCTGATCCTCACCCGCGCCGACAACCGCGGCGAGGGCGGCACCTTCGCGCTGATGGCGCTGGCCCAGGAATCGTTCGCGCGGGCGGCGCCGGTCATCGTCGTCCTTGGCGTGGCGGCGGCGGCGCTGTTCTACGGCAACGCCATCATCGCGCCGGCGCTGTCGGTGCTCTCCGCCGTCGAGGGGCTGGAAGTGGTCGAGCCGGTGCTGCAGCCCGCCGTGCTGCCGCTGACCTTCGTCATCCTCATCGTGCTGTTCGCCGTCCAGTCGCACGGGACGCACCGCATGGCGGCCCTGTTCGGCCCGGTCAGCGCCGTCTGGTTCGTGGTGATGGCCGTTGCCGGCATCGTTCCGATGGTCCGCGATCCGGTCGTGCTCCTGGCGCTCAATCCGGCCTATGCGGTGCGCTTCCTGTTCGCGCATGAGCTGGTCAGCCTGGTCACGCTCGGCGCCGTCTTCCTCGCCGTCACCGGCGCCGAGGCGCTCTATGCCGATCTCGGCCATTTCGGCCGCCGGCCCATCCAGGCGGCGTGGCTCGGCCTGGTGCTGCCGGCGCTGGTCATCAACTATTTCGGCCAGGGCGCGCTGGTGCTGGCGGCGCCGGAGACGGTCACCAACCCGTTCTTCCTGCTCTATCCGGATTGGGCGCGGTTTCCGGTGGTGGCGCTTGCCACCGCCGCCACCGTGATCGCCAGCCAGGCGGTGATTACCGGCACCTATTCGATGAGCCGTCAGGCCGTCCAGCTCGGCCTGCTGCCGCGCCTCGAAGTCCGTCACACCTCCGAGGCCCATCCCGGCCAGATCTACGTCCCGCGGGTCAACGCCTTCCTGCTGATCGGCGTGCTGCTGCTGGTCGGCCTGTTCCGCTCATCCGGGGCGCTCGCCGGCGCCTACGGCATCGCGGTGACCGGCACCATGGTGGTGACCGCGCTGCTCGCCTTCATCGTCATCTGGCGTTCCTGGCACTGGCACCCGGTCGCGGCGGCGGCGCTGGTCCTGCCGTTCCTGCTCATCGACACGGCTTTCCTGGTCGCCAACCTGCTCAAGATCCTGTCGGGCGGCTGGGTGCCGCTGCTGCTCGGCGCCGCCCTGATGGTCGTCATGCTCACCTGGCAGCGCGGCAACCGCATCCTGTTCGCCAAGACGCGGCGGCGGGAGGTGCCGCTGATGGAGCTGATCGACAAGCTGGAGGCCAAGCCGCCGCCGCGCATCGCCGGCACGGCGATCTTCCTCACCAGCGACCCGGAGTCGACGCCGACGGCGCTGCTCCACAGCCTCAAGCACTTCCAGGTGCTGCATGCGGTCAATGTCATCGTGACCGTCATCATGGACGACAGGCCGCGCGTGCCGGCGAAGGAGCGCACCACCGTCGAGCACATCTCGGCGTCCTTCCTGCGCATCACCGTGCGCTACGGATTCACCGAGAACCCCAACCTGCCGCGGGCGCTGTCGCGCATCAAGGACGAGGTCTTCGCCTACGACGTGATGAAGACCACCTTCTTCCTGTCGCGACGCTCGCTGAAGGCCTCGAAGAAGTCCGGCATGCCGCTGTGGCAGGACAGGATCTTCATCCCGCTGGCGCGCAATGCCGACGATGCCTCCAGCTATTTCGGCCTGCCGACCGACCGCGTGGTCGAGATCGGCACGCCGGTGACGGTCTGAATGCCGGCCGCCGCCGGCGCCGGCCTGTGGACATTTCCTCCCGCCGGTTTGACGCGGGCGCCCCGGGCGGCGACTGTCGGGCAATGACGCTCCATCTCATCAAGCTCTGCGTCGGCTGCGATTCCATCGACGATCTCACCGGGTGGATCGCCATGCGCATGGCGGAGAAGCGCCGCCGTGGCGAGCCGCTTGAGCACCATCATGTGACCCGCATGGTGCCGAAACGGATCGCCGATCTGCTCGATGGCGGCTCGCTCTATTGGGTGATCAAGGGCAACGTCCAGGTGCGCCAGCGCCTTCTCGACATCCGTCCCTTCGTCGATAGCGAGGGCATCGGCCGCTGCGCCCTCGTGCTGGAGCCGAAGGTGGTGCCGACCGAATGGCAGCCGAAGCGGCCGTTCCAGGGCTGGCGCTACCTGCCGGCCAAGGACGCCCCGGCGGACCTCAGAAGTCTCCGCAAGGGCGGGCTTCCGGCGGAGCTTTCCGCCGAACTGGCCGCCCTCGGCCTGCGCTGAGCGGGCCGGCGCGCGGGCGGCGGGCGGTAAGCTTAACTGGTGAAATTCAGCCGTTTTCGGCCGTTGTTGACGAATTCTTGGCTCTTTTCATGCATCTTTCGGCGAATCTTGAAGTTTCGGCTCGATCTGGAACGGCGCGCGACAATGGCATCAGCCTCGCCGGCAGCGAATACCGCTCACGTCATCGTTCTCGGCAACGAGAAGGGCGGCTCGGGCAAGTCGACGCTCGCCGTCCACATCATCGTCGCCCTGCTCAAGGCGGGCTACCGGGTCGCCTCCATCGACACCGACAGCCGCCAGCTGTCGCTCACCCGCTACCTGGAAAACCGCGACCGCTGGTCCCGGCACAGCGGCACGGCGCTGGAGCTGCCGAGCCACTTCTCGGTCAAGCTCGGCGAGGGCGAGCGCATCCGTGACATCGAGGAGAGCGAGTTCGCCCACTTCACCGAGATCGTCGACCGGCTCGGCTCCACCGTCGATTTCGTCGTCATCGACACGCCGGCCAACGATTCCTATCGCATGCGGCTGAGCCACGCCCTGGCCGATACGCTGATCACCCCGGTCAATGACAGCTTCGTCGATCTCGACGTGCTCGGCCGCGTCGAGGCCGCGCCCTTCGCCGTTACCGGGATCAGCCAGTATGCCGGTCTGGTCGAGGAGGTGCGCGGCAAGCGGCTGGCGAGCGTGGCGCAGGCGACCGACTGGATCGTCGTGCGCAATCGCCTGTCGACGCTGTCGAGCCGCAACCAGCGCAACGTGGTCGCCGGTCTGGAGCTGCTCGCCGAGCGCCTCGGCTTCCGCGTCGCCCACGGCATTTCCGAGCGCGTCGTCTTTCGCGAGTTCTTCCCGATGGGCCTGACCGCCTTCGATCCCTTCGATCGCGCCGTTCTGGGAACCCGGCCGACCATGTCCCATGTCGCCGCCCGCGCCGAGATTCGCGAGCTGGTCGACTGCCTGCGCCTGCCGGTGCGCGCGCCGGCGCTGGCGACGGACGAGGCCGTCATGCCGCTCACTGTCGCCGACACGCAACAGCCGGCGCTGTAACGACACCCCCCAAAACGCGGATTACGCGGGCGTTCCAGAATCGGGTAAGGATTCGGAATGCGCGATGTGCGAAGGTTCCAGCCTGCCCACGTCATAGTCCTCGGCAACGAGAAAGGCGGCTCGGGCAAGTCGACCACGGCCATGCATGTCATCGTCGCCCTGCTGAAGAGCGGGGCGCGGGTCGCCTCGATCGACACCGACGGCCGCCAGCGGTCGCTCACCCGCTACGTCGAGAACCGTGCCGCCTGGGCCAGGAAGACCGGGCTGCCGCTCGAGGTGCCGATCCACTTCACCGTGCCGCCGGCGGAGGGCGAACTGGTCTCCGAGATGCAGGACCGCGAATTCCGCGCCTTTGCGGAGGCCGTCAGCCGCACCGAATACGGCTACGATTACGTCGTCATCGATACGCCCGGCCACAACACCTATCTGATGCGCGTCAGCCACGCGATGGCCGACACGCTGATCACGCCGATCAATGACAGCTTCGTCGATTTCGACGTGCTCGGCCGGGTCGATCCCGACACGCTGGAGGTGCTCGGGCCCAGCCACTATGCGGAACTGGTCGCGGAATCGCTGCGCCAGCGCCAGCTGGTCGACGACCGTGCCACCGACTGGGTGGTGGTGCGCAACCGCCAGACGGCGCTCGCCAGCCGCAACCGGCGCAATATCGAGCGCGGCCTCGCCCAGTTGTCGGCCGTGGCCGGCTTCCGGCTCGCCGACGGCATCTCCGAGCGCGTCATCTTTCGCGAGCTGTTTCCGAGCGGCCTGACGGCGCTCGATGCCTTCAGCGCCGATGCCGGCGAGGCCGAGCCGACGCTGTCCCATATTTCGGCACGCAACGAGGTCCGCAACCTGCTCGACACGCTCAATCTTCCGGCCCTCCAGACGAGGGCCCCGCCGGCTTCCTCCGGCCCCGCGGCGCGCAGCGGCGGGCGTTCCCCGCCGGATGACGATGACGGACGGTTGCGCCGCGCCCTGTGAGCGCCACATGATAGGAGCCTGATAGAGCCGCTCGCCGGGAGTAGAGCGTCCGGGATCCATCGCCGATGGCGGAAAACGACAAGAAGACAAGGGCGCCGGTGCGCCGCGACAGCCGGGACGTGCCGGAGCCGCGGTCGCGGCCGCAGGAGATCGAATCCTTCCTGCACGCGGCGCGGACCATGGCGCCGGCCGAGACGGCCGGCGGCCACGGGCGCATGATCTTTGCGCTCGACGCCACCATGAGCCGCCAGCCGACCTGGGACACCGCGCTCAAGCTCCAGGCCGAGATGTTCGAGGAGGCCGCCAAGGTCGGCGGTCTCGAGGTGCAGCTTGCCTATTACCGCGGCTTCAGGGAGTGCCGCGCCAGCCGCTGGGTGCGCGACACCGGCGCGCTGCGCGACCTGATGACCACCATCGATTGCCGCGGCGGCCACACCCAGATCGGCCGCATCCTCGCCCATGCGCGCAAGGAGACGAGCAAGAAGAAGGTCAATGTGCTGGTCTTCGTCGGCGACGCGATGGAGGAGAAGATCGACGACCTTGCCGCCATCGCCGGCGAGCTCGGCATGCTCGGCGTGCGCGTGTTCATCTTCCAGGAGGGGCGCGACCCGTCGGTCGAGCGTGCCTTCCGCGAGGTCGCGCGCCTGTCGGGCGGCGCCTATGCGCGTTTCGACGTCAGCGCCGCCGGCCAGCTCGCCGAACTGCTCCGGGCCGCGGCGGTCTATGCCGCCGGCGGCATGAAGGCGCTGGCCAAGGGCGGCGCCGGCGCCCAGCTCCTCCTGCAACAAATGCGTTGACGATGGCCTATCTCGGCGCCGGGCTCATCGCGCTCGCCATCGTGCTGGTTCTGGCCCGCGCCTTCGTCGCGGCGGATGTCCGGGCGCTGGTGCGCCTGGTCCGCTACATGCTTGGCGGCGTGCTGGTGGTGATCGGCGCGGCACTGGCCTTCGCCGAGCGTTGGGGCCTTGGCATGCTGCTGATCTCGGCCGGCCTGTCGATCGTCGCCACCGGCCGCCTCGGGCCGATCGACCTCGGCGGCCACGCGCGGCGGTCGCCGGGCTCGACCTCGACGGTGCGCTCACGCTTCTTCGAGATGAGCCTCGATCACGATAGCGGCGCCATGCGCGGCACCGTGCGCACCGGCGGCTACGCCGGGCGGCAGCTGGACGAATTGGACGACGGTGATTTGCTGAATCTCGCCAGGGAGATCGGCAGCGACCCGGAAAGCGCCGCGCTATTCGAAGCCTATCTCGACCGCCGGATGCCCGGCTGGCGTGATCACGTCGAGACCGATCAGGCAGCGGGGTCGGGCGGCGCGCCGGATGCGGGCGCCATGACTGATGAGGAGGCCTATCAGATCCTTGGCCTTGCGCCCGGTGCCGGTGATCGGGAAATCAGGGCGGCCCACCGCCGCCTGATGCTGCGCGTGCATCCCGACCAGGGCGGCTCGACGTTCCTCGCGGCGAAAATCAACCAGGCTAAGGACAGGCTTCTCGGCAAACATCGGTAAGTCCCGCTACTCCGAACACCAAAGGACCCCTTACGAACGCCACTATCCTGTCAGTCACTGATTGCCAGGCAATTAAAATCCCGCCTGGTCAGATAGGCACATGCTGCGCGCGCCTTGTTCTTGTCGGCAAAGCCCGCGAAACGGGCGCGGTAGAGCGTGGCGCCGCCGACGGCCACCGGCTCGGTATAGGGTGAGGCGCTGGCCAGCACCTTCGACGCCTTCGACAGCGCCCGGTCGAGGATATCCTCGGCCGAGGACTGGGTCGGCGTGGCGGCGAGCTGAATCTTCCAGCCGCTGACGACGACATTGGGCGAGGCGGCGTCGCTGGTGTCGTCCTCGCCGGAAGCGTCGCCCTGATCGACGGGCTGGACATCCGCCGCTTCGACGGCATCGAGGGCGAAGATCGAATTGGCGCCGACCAGGGAGGCGATGTCGGTGGGCGCGGACTTGGCGGGCGGCTGGCGGCCTGCGGGGGCCGCTGCGGCTGCCGGCGGTGTCGCCAGGGCAATCGAGGCGGTGCTGCCGTCGTCGAAGGCCGGGCGCAGCTTCGGGGTCGGCAGGTCCTGCGGGGCGATCTTGGCGACCGCCCTGGTGGCGCCGGGAACGAAAGCCGTGTGGGCGCCGGTCGAGGCCTTGGGCAGATAGGTCGCAATCAGCTGCGCCATGTGGCTGTCGCGCCAGCGGCTGGTCTCGCCGCCGAGGACGACGCCGACGATCCGGCGATTGCCGCGGCTGACCGAGCTGACCAGGTTGAAGCCCGAGGCCCGCGTATAGCCGGTCTTGATGCCGTTGACCCCGGCCACCCGTCCGAGCAGGTGGTCGTGATTGCGGATGCGCCGGCCCTGCCAGACGAAGCTCGGGGTCGAGAAATAGGAGAAATACCTGGAATGGTGCTCCTGCAGGGCGCGGCCGAGCGTGGCCATGTCGCGGGCGGTGGTCACCTGGCCGCTATTGGGCAGGCCCGAGGCGTTGCGGAAGGTGGTGCGCGACATGCCCAGATCACGCGCCTTGGCCGTCATCTTGCGGGCGAAGCCCGATTCGGTCCCGCCGAGGTACTCGCCGATGGCGCAGGCGACGTCGTTGGCCGACTTGGTCACCAGCGCCAGGATGGCGTCGCGCGCCCGGATGGTCTGGCCGGGCTTGAGGCCGAGCTTGGAAGGCGCCTGGGCGGCGCAATGCGCCGACATGCCGATCGGCGTGCTGAGCGACGTCTTGTGCGTATCGAGCGCATCGAAGAGCAGGTAGAGCGTCATCATCTTGGTGAGCGACGCGGGATAGCGCTTGGAGTCGGCCGCCTGCGAATAGAGCGTCTTGCCGGTCTTGGCATCGACGATGATGGCCGAATCCGGCGCAGCCGAAGCTGACTGCGGAATGGCGCCGAAGGCCATCGCAAGCAGGCAGGCCGCTGCAATCAGTCCTGGTTTCATCGCCCCTGGTGCAATCACACCGATTCGCGTCGCCATAAGCTACCCGTCCCGTACCGGCGTGAAAATATGCCGGCAAGCATCCCGTGAAGCCGCCCTGCGCCGGCCGGTTGTATCCAGGGAGCAAATGCACCGACCCCGTGCAGGTCGGTCGGTCAAGCGTCCATGAACCCGGTTTTCCCGCCGGCGGCCTCGTCCCGTGCCTGCCGTGGCAGGCATCACCGCCGCCGACAGTATGAAAGGGGCGTTACCGTTCGGTAAAGTCCTAATCGCCCGAACTGTGGGCGCGCGCCGGAATGCCCCATTGTGCGATGCACAAATTCGCCTTGACATCTATGTTGCAGTGCACACATAGTGGCCATCATCAATCGATCGGCCCGCTGCCGGTGCGGCGCGGCGAACCTCGGGAAAACGACCAATGAGCGCGTTCGACATTCAGGGATTCGGCAAGCAGAACATGGACGTAGCGCTGAAAAGCGCCGATGCGGTGAGCAAGGGCGTGCAGGCCATGGCGGTCGAGGCGGTGGACTATTCGAAGCGCAGTTTCGATGCCGGCGGCGCGGCCTTCGAGAAGCTCGCCGCCGCCAGGAGCCTCGACAAGGCGGTTGCGGTGCAGTCGGAGATCGTGCGCTCGGCCTATGAAGATTATGTCGGAGAGATGGCACGCATGAGCGAGATCGTCACCGATATGGCCAAGAGCGCCTACCAGCCCTATGAGGCCCTGTTCGGCAAGTTCGCGAAATAATCGCCCCCGAAAAGTGCGACCGAAAGAGGCCCGGCGGCGACGTCCGGGCCTTTTTTGTGAGCAGTCGCGCACGATCGCGGCGCGGGCGGCTTCACAAGGCCGGTTTTCGACCTACATATCGGTCGTTCCCCCTGTTCCAGTCCGACGGCCGGATCAAACGAGGCGCGCGCAACCACACGGCAATTTGATCGTTGACGGCGCGCGCGGTTTGCCGGCAGGATTCGGTCGAGAAATACCCATAGTCGGACGCGAGATGAGCAACGAGAATCGTCGTCCCGATGACGGTGGCGATGCCGGCACGAACATTGCCACCAGAACTCGGCCAAAAACCAAGCGGCCGAGTCTGTATCGGGTTTTGATCCTCAATGACGACTACACGCCGATGGAGTTCGTCGTGCATGTGCTGGAAAGGTTCTTTCAGAAGGGACGGGAGGAGGCGACCCAGATCATGCTGCACGTGCATCAGCATGGGGTCGGAGAGTGTGGCATCTATACCTACGAGGTCGCAGAGACCAAGGTTACCCAGGTCATGGATTTCGCGCGCAAGCATCAGCATCCGCTACAATGCGTGATGGAAAAGAAGTGAGGTCGTCAGGTGCCGTCATTCTCCCGCAGTCTTGAGAAGGCCCTTCATCAGGCGCTGGCGCTGGCCGGCGAGCGCCATCAGGAATACGCCACGCTGGAGCATCTGCTCCTCGCCCTGATCGACGATCAGGACGCCGCGGCGGTGATGCGCGCCTGCAACGTCGATCTCGACGTGCTGCGCCGCAGCCTGGTCGAGTACATCGACAGCGAGCTGGCCAATCTGGCCACCGGCTCGGGCGAGGATTCCAAGCCCACCGCCGGCTTCCAGCGCGTCATCCAGCGCGCCGTCATCCATGTGCAGTCGTCGGGCCGCGAGGAGGTCACTGGCGCCAACGTGCTGGTCGCCATCTTCGCCGAGCGCGAGAGCCACGCTGCCTATTTCCTGCAGGAGCAGGAGATGACCCGCTACGACGCGGTCAACTACATCAGCCACGGCATCGCCAAGCGCGCCGGCATGTCGGAATCGCGCCCGGTTCGCGGCGTCGACGACGACGCGGCCACGGTCGAGGGGCGCGACGAATCGAAGAAGAAGGCCGATGCGCTCGAGGCCTATTGCGTCAACCTCAACGAGAAGGCGCGCAAGGGCCGCATCGACCCGCTGATCGGGCGCGAGGCGGAGATCAGCCGCACCATCCAGATTCTCTGCCGCCGGCAGAAGAACAACCCGCTCTTCGTCGGCGATCCCGGCGTCGGCAAGACGGCGATCGCGGAAGGGCTTGGCCAAGCGCATCGTCGAGGGCGAAGTGCCGGACGTGCTTGCCAAGTCGACGGTGTTCGCCCTCGACATGGGCACGCTCTTGGCCGGCACGCGCTATCGCGGCGACTTCGAGGAGCGCCTCAAGCAGGTGATCAAGGAAGTCGAGGAGTTCCCCGGCGCGATCATGTTCATCGACGAGATCCACACGGTGATCGGCGCCGGCGCCACCTCCGGCGGCGCCATGGATGCGTCGAACCTGCTCAAGCCGGCGCTGGCCTCGGGCACCATCCGCTGCATCGGCTCGACCACCTACAAGGAATATCGCCAGTTCTTCGAGAAGGACCGCGCGCTGGTCCGCCGCTTCCAGAAGATCGACATCTCCGAGCCGTCGATCCCGGACGCCATCGCCATCCTCAAGGGCCTCAAGCCCTATTTCGAGGAGTACCACCGCGTCCGCTACACCGGCGACGCGATCAAGAGCGCGGTCGAATTGTCGTCGCGCTACATCAACGACCGCAAGCTGCCCGACAAGGCGATCGACGTCATCGACGAGACCGGCGCATCGCAGATGCTGGTGCCGGAATCGAGGCGGCGCAAGACCATCGGCGTCAAGGAGATCGAGGACACCATCGCCACCATGGCGCGGATTCCGCCGAAGACGGTGTCGAAGGACGACGCCGAGGTGCTCCAGCATCTCAACGAGACGCTGCGCACCGTCGTCTACGGACAGGACAAGGCGATCGAGAAGATCGCCTCGGCGATCAAGCTCGCCCGCGCCGGCCTGCGCGAGCCGGAGAAGCCGATCGGCTGCTACCTGTTCTCGGGCCCCACCGGCGTCGGCAAGACCGAGGTCGCCCGCCAGCTTGCCTCGGCGATGGGCGTCGAGCTGATCCGCTTCGACATGTCGGAATACATGGAGCGCCACACCGTCAGCCGCCTGATCGGCGCGCCGCCCGGCTATGTCGGCTTCGACCAGGGCGGCCTCCTGACCGACGGCGTCGACCAGCACCCGCACTGCGTGCTGTTGCTCGACGAGATCGAGAAGGCCCACCCCGACCTGTTCAACATCCTGTTGCAGGTCATGGACCACGGCAAGCTGACCGACCACAACGGCAAGCAGGTCGATTTCCGCAACGTCATTCTCATCATGACGACCAATGCGGGCGCCAGCGAGCTCGCCAAGGCGGCCATCGGCTTCGCCAACTCGGTGCGCGAAGGCGACGACATGGAGGCGATCAACCGGATGTTCGCGCCGGAATTCCGCAACCGCCTCGACGCCATCGTGCCCTTCGGCAACCTGCCGCCGGAGATCGTCTCCCAGGTGGTGCAGAAGTTCGTGCTGCAGCTCGAGGCGCAGCTCGCCGATCGCGGCGTCACCTTCGATCTGACCGACGACGCGATCAAATGGCTCGCCGACAAGGGCTATGACAGCCGCATGGGTGCGCGTCCGCTCGGCCGCGTCATCCAGGAGCACATCAAGCAGCCGCTGGCCGAGGAGGTGCTCTTCGGCAAGCTGAAGAAGGGCGGCACCGTCAAGGTCTCCGTCAAGGAGGACGGCAGCGGGCTCGACCTCGAGGCGATCGAGGACGGTCCGGTGACGCCCAGGCCGGAGCCGACGCCGCGCAAGCGCGCCGCGCCGCGCCGGCGCAAGGCGGCACAGGCCAAGAAGACGCCGCCGCCAGACAGCCCGCCCAGCGGCGGCGGCAGCGGCGAGGGCGGCAACAAGCGCGGCCTGGTGCCCAAGGTGCCGCTGAAGACCGGCTGAGGCCGGCAGGCCGAACTCGATCTTAACCTCGTCATGGCCGGGCTTGTCCCGGCCATCCACGTCTTCAGGTACCTGAAGCGAGGTCGTCGTATAAATCATCCCACGCTGGATTTGCCGCCAGGATCAGGCGGATTTTCCATGCGCGCGGCCAATGCTTGATGTTCTTTTCACGCTGGATCGCGTCGACGATGCTTTCAAACAGCTCCACGTAGACCAGCCGTTTCAGCCCATACCTCTTGGTGAAGCCGGGCAGCAGCCCTTCGCGATGCTCGTATGCCCGGCGCGAAATATCGTTGGTCACGCCGACATACAGGATCCCGTTGGGCTTATTGGTCATAAAATACACGAAAGCACGGGACATGCGTCACCGTCGCATTCGTGGATGGCCGGGACAAGCCCGGCCATGACGAGTAAGGGATAGCCGGCCTTCCTATCCTAGCGCGCGCCGCAGCTTCTCGGCGTTGGTGGCCAGAACCTGCGGGTCTTCCATCTCGCCGGTATGGGGCTTGAGCGGCACGCCGGCGTAGCGCGGCACGACGTGGACGTGCAGGTGGAAGACGGTCTGGCCGGAGGCGGCCTCGTTGTACTGGACGATCATCACGCCGTCGGCCTCGAAGGCCTCCTTCGCCGCGGCGGCGACCTTTTGCACCGTCTGCATCAGCTTGCCGAGGGTGGCCGGGTCGGCGTCGAGCAGGTTGCGCGAGGGCGCCTTGGGCAGAACCAGCGTGTGGCCGGGCGCCTGCGGCATCACATCCATCATGGCGACCGTGTCGTCGTCCTCATAGACCCGGTGCGAGGGGATCTCGCCACGCAGGATCTTGGCGAAGATGTTGTCCTTGTCGTAAGCCTCGGTCATTGCAGCGTTTCCCGGCAATCGGCATTCGGCATTCGGCAATAGCACAAGTCCGATCGACTGCCGATGCCTATCGCCGACTGCCCCTTGGCCTATTGCCGACTGTCTTCCTCTTCCCGGAACGGCAGGTATTCGGCAAGCGCTTCCTGGTCGCGGGCGACCTGATGGCGCTCGCGGGCGAGGTAGTCGGCGACGGCCTCGCGGAAACCCGGATCGGGGATCCAGTGGGCGGAGTAGGTGGTCATCGGGCGATAGCCGCGGGCGAGCTTGTGCTCCCCTTGCGCGCCGGCCTCGACCAGCCTGAGGCCGTGGCTGATGCCCCATTCGATCGCCTGATAATAGCAAAGCTCGAAATGCAGGAAGGGCTGGTCGGCGGTGGTGCCCCAGTAGCGGCCGTAAAGCGTGTCGGAGCCGATGAAATTGAGCGCGCCGGCGATCGGTTCTCCATGGCGCAGGGCGAAGACGAGCAGGATGCGGTCGGCCATGCGCTCGCCGACCAGCGAGAAGAAGCGCCGGTTGAGATAGGGCCGGCCCCATTTGCGCGAGCCGGTGTCCATGTAGAAATGGAAGAAGGAGTCCCAGGCTTCCTCGGTAATGTCCTTGCCGGTCAGGTGGACGATCTCCAGCCCGCCGGCAAGTGCGTCGCGGCGTTCGCGGCGGATCGCCTTGCGCTTGCGCGAGGCAAGCGCGTCGAGAAAGTCGTCGAAGTCGCGATAGCCCTCGTTGACGAAGTGGAACTGGCGGTCGGTGCGCGCCAGATAGCCGTATTCGGCAAGCAGCTTTTGCTCGGCCTCGGTCGCGAAGGTGACGTGCAGCGACGAGGCGCCGATCTTGGCGGTCAGCGTGGCGCCGGCCGCCGCCAGCAGGGTGCGGCTCCTGTCAAGGTCGCAGCCGGGCCTGACCAGCAGGCGCCGGCCGGTCACCGGGGTGAAGGGCACGGCTGCCTGAAGCTTCGGGTAATAGCGCCCGCCGGCGCGCTCATAGGCGTCGGCCCAGCCGTGGTCGAAGACGTACTCGCCCATGGAGTGGCTTTTCAGATAGCAGGGCATGACCGCGGCCGGTCGGCCGTCGGCGTCGTCGAGCACGAGGTGCTGACCGAGCCAGCCGGTCTTGCGGGTGGCCGAACCGGATTCCTCGAGCGACCACAGAAAATCGTGCGCCAGGAACGGGTTAGCGACCTCGCCCGGCGGGTTGGCGCAGGCGTCCCAGTCGTCGCGGGCGATGTCGCCGAGCGAGGACAGCACGCGGAATGTGGCTTGCGGCGGAATGGGTGCGGCCACGGAGCAGGGGCTCTCCGAAAAAGGGGACTGCCATCAACTTAGAGGCGCTTCAGCCTTGTGCAAGACTGAGGCCGGCAGACCCGACCTGCGACCATCGCCGAGCGGGGTCGTACACCGGCATCTCGTTTGGATTGCCGGGGCGGCAATGCCATGGTTTGTTCTTTGTAGGCCGTGATGCCGTGGGGGGAAGCATGTTGCGATCTATGCCGTTGGCAATGCTGTGCGTGGCCGTGGTCGCGGTGACCGCGCAGCCGGCGTTTGCCCGTTCGCCGAAGGGCCCAAGCAAGGAGGTGACTGGCTTCAAAGGGTTTTCGTGGGTCGGGCCGAGCAACCATGGCTGGAACTACAAGACAACCACGGCGGACGAGGGGCCGGTCCGCAGTGGCGCCGAAGCCGATCGTTTCGAAATCCGGGCGGGCGATTGTGGCGTCGTTGAGGGCTACGACCTCTGCAAGCACGACCGCGAGCATGTTGCATGGAACGAGACAGGCAGCACGAAGATCGGCGTGCCGGTTGCCTACTCGTTCTCCATCTACATCCCCAAGGACACGCCGACCTCGCTGCCCAATGTCAACGAGATTCTTGTCGAGTTCCGCAATGTGGGCGGCGGCCAGATCAACCTCTCGATTGAGCTGCAGGAGGGCAATCTGGTCGCGGTGGTCGGGGCGACAGAAGCCAAACAGACCGACGACATGCATCCACCGAAGCCCGCGCTTTGGAAGCGGCTGATGCGTCCCAAGCCGGATATGTGGATTGATTTTGTTCTCGAGGCGGTGTGGTCGCACGGAAAGGACGGGCACCTTCGGCTCGACGTGAATGGCCGTCGCGCCTTTTCGCTTGATGGACCGAACACCGCCTTCAAGCGCGCGGTTCACATGCAATACGGCTTGTATCGGCCGTATGTTTCCAAGGCCAGCGCGCCGCTGCCAACGCAGGTGATCTACTACGACAACATCGGCAAGGCTCCGAGCCGAGACAAGCTGCCGCCGCTGGAGTGATTGCGTTCGCCGCGGGCGGGCCTGGACCCGGCGGCACGGGCAGGATGGTGGAGGCTCCGCCGAGGCTATGCCGCGTCCGGATCAAACCCCTCGAAGGTGATCTGGTCGGTCCAGGCCAGCGCCTTTGCCCAGCTCTCCGGCGTGCGCACCGTCCAGCAGATCAGCGGAATGCCGACATGGCGCAGCGTCAGCGGCGCGCTGGCGGGCAGCGCGTCGATGTCGAAGGAGACGAAATGCGGCCAGACGACCGCGGCGCCGAACAGGTGGCGCAGCGCGAAGCGGCGCGGCCAGGGCAGGGGCTCCGCTTCGGTCCAGGGAAAATCGTCGGCCGTCATGCCGCGCGGCAGGGCCGGCGCCAGCCGGCGCATGGCGACCATCGACATGGGGTCGAACGACATCACCGCCGCCGGCCCGGAATAGTCCGTCAGGATCGGCGCCACCGCCCGTTCCAGCCGCCGGTTGCCGTCCCACTGGCTCTTCAGCTCGATGACCAGCGGCACCCGCCCGTCGACCAGATCGAGCAACTCCTCCAGTGTCGGAATGCCGGCATCGGTGTCGGTGAGGCGGATCGTGCGCAGTTCGGCAAGCGTGCGCGTGGCGACCGGCCCGGCCGCCTCGGTCAGCCGGTCGAGCGCATCGTCGTGGAAGACGACGACGCGGCCGTCGGCGGTCACCTGCAGGTCGCACTCGATGGCGAAGTCGTGGGCGATCGCCGCCTCGGCCGCGGGCAGGGTGTTCTCGATGCGGCCGGCCGCGCGGTCGTGGTAGCCCCGATGGGCAATCGGCCGCGCCGTCAGCCAGCCGAGTTCGGACATTGGTGTTGCCTCCGGAGCGCCTCGTCAGGCGACCTCGACGATGGCTTCGACCTCGACCGCGACGCCGAGCGGCAGGCTCACCATGCCGACGGCCGAGCGCGCATGCTTGCCGCGTTCGCCGAGCACCGCGATGAGGAAATCGGAGCAGCCGTTGATGACCAGATGCACGTCGGTGAAATCCGGCGTGCAGTTGACGAAGCCGGTGAGCTTGACGACGCGCTTGACCCTGTCGAGGTCGCCCAGCGCCACCTTGAGCTGGGCGAGGATGTTGATGGCCGAGACGCGCGCCGCCTTCTGGCCGTCCTCGACGGCGTATTCGCGGCCGAGCTTGCCGACATATTTCTCGTCGCCGAAGACGGAGATCTGGCCGGAGACGAAGATGAGCCCACCGGTTGTCACGGTCGGAACGTAGCTGGCGGCGGGTGCCGGCGGCACCGGCAGGGTCACGCCCAGTGCGGCGAGGCGGTCCTCGGCGGTTTCGGCCATTGCTTTTCCCCTTCGCTTGCCCTGTTGTGGCCGTTCTAGTCGCGCAGAATTGCGGGCGACGCAAGAACCTTGGAACGACGCTTCATGCCTAACAGGTCGCTCGCCTGCCTTGCCGGTTTTTCTGGCCTTCTGCTGCTTTCGGCCGCGGCCGCCGGGGCCGCCCCGGCCGAGCTTGCCTCCTATCGGGCGGTCTATGAGCTGACCATCGACGACAGCGGCGACGTTGCCGCGTCGGCCTCGGTCAGCGGGCGCATGGCGATCGAGTTCACCGGCGCGGCGTGCAAGGGCTACAAGACCGAGATGCGCATCGTCACCGAGAGCGAGGACGCCGACGGCAACGCCCAGACCACCGATGCGCGCACCGATACGATGGAGTCCGACACCGGGCACCTCACGTTCAGCAACCAGACCTACATCAACAACGCCCTTGTCGAGGAGTCGGCCGGTGCCGCCACGCGCAAGGCGGGCGGTGTTACGGTGGCGCTCACCAAGCCCGGCAAGAAGAGCTTCACGCTCGGCAGTGACGCGGTCTTTCCCACCGAGCAAATGGTCAAGATCCTGGCCGCCGCCGCGGCGGACCAGCATTTCATCGCCATGGACGTGTTCGACGGCTCGGAGACCGGCGAAGTGGTCTTCGCCACCGCGACCGTCATCGGCAAGGCGTCGTCGGCGGCCGACGATTATGGCGACGAGACGCTGATCGGCGAGGCCGGTTTCGCCGGTCTTCCCCACTGGCCGGTGACGGTGAGCTATTTCGAAAAGGGCAAGGGCACCGACGACGCGCCGAGCTACGTGACCTCTTTCGTGGTCTATGCCAACGGCATCGGCCGCAAGCTCCGGATCGACTACGGCAAGTTCGCGCTCAAGGGCCACCTGACCCATCTGGAGATGCTGCCGACGCCGAAATGCTGAGCTTCAGTTGAGGGGGATGCTCCACGGTATGGCCTGCCTTTGAGGGTCCTCTCCCCCCGCAACTCCGATTTATCGGAGTTGCTCCATTCACAATGCCAACATCGGATAGACCCGATGTTGGGTTGGGGGAGAGACAGAGAGGGGGGTAAGGGCACGGAATAGACGACGTGCCATGACCCCTCTCCCTGCTTTTCTAGGCTCGCTGGTCGCTCGCCAAGAAAAGCAGCCCTCTCCCGCAAGGGGAGAGTGGGGGGCAGCCGCCAGAGGGCGGCGTCGGCGCTATTGCGCGAAGGGCAGGAACGGGAACAGCGGACGCCGCTGGCCCTGGCGATTCTGCGGGCCGACCGCGGCCGGCGGGATCGGTGCGTTGCCTGCTATCGTCTGGCTGCGGACGCCGCCAACCGAGCCGGTTATCTGTACGACCGTGTGATAGACCGGCTCGCGCTTCACCAGGGCCCAGAGGGTGGCGGCGTTCTTCACCGACAGGCGCACGCATCCGTGCGAGACGGCACGGCCAAGGCCGCGCGTCTCATAGGTGCCGTGCACGGCGTCGCCGGTCGACGTGAAGAAGACCGAAAAGGGCATGGGCGCATTGTCCCATTCCTGGCTGCGATGGTCCTTGTCCATGCGGAACGCCGTGAAACGGCCGTTGGGCGTGTCGTAGCCCGGTCTGCCCGTCGAAACGGGCCACGTGTAGCGCACCTGGCCGTCAACCACGACGGTCATGCGCTGGGTGGTCTTGTCGACGCTGACGAGGATATTGGCGCGCGCAGGCTGGCTCGCCGCCAAACCAAGCAGACAGGCTCCAATCAATGACAGGACGATGCGGCTCGACTGCACGGGTATTCCTCCGGTCTGCGTCTGGCGCGAACGCCAGGAGTCCCCATCATAATTGGTGCCAATATCGCAACGTTCAATGAACGCGTTCACATTGCCGGGATTGGGCCTCGCCCATACGCCGTCCACACCGCGCTGGCGACGAACCAGGCAAAACGGTCCGGATTCTGTCGTCCCTAGCCCGATGGCGCCGAGGCGGTGCTGGCGACCTTGCGGTCTCTGGCATGGTCGATCGCGCCGCCGATCTGGAACACCGTGCTGTAGAGCGCCTGCTTGCTCACCAGGTCCCAGAGAATGGCGGCGTTCTTCACCGAAAGCCGCACGCAACCGTGCGAGAGGGGCCGGCCGAGCCCACGGCTGGTGGTGCCGTGCACGGCATTGCCCGTCCGCGTGAAGAAGATGGAGTAGGGCATCGCGGCGTCGTCATATTCCTTGCTGCGATGGTCCTTGTCCTTGGCGAGCGCCCAGAACGTGCCGTTCGGCGTGTCGTAGCCGGGCTTTCCGGTGGAAACCGGCCAGGTGTAGAGAAGCCGCCCGTCAACCGTGACGGTCATGCGCTGGGTCGTCTTGTCGACGCTGATGAGGATGTCGGCGCGCGCCGGCTGGCCCGCCACCAGTCCGAGCAGACAGGCTCCAATCAATGACAGGACGATGCGGCTCAACTGCACGGGGGCTTCTCCGATCTGTGCCTGGCGCGCGCGCCGGGATTCGCAGGGATTATCGGCGGCTTCGCCGCCACCTGCAATGAACGCGTTCACACCGGCCGGCCAAACTCCGTTCATCCCCGCGCAGGCGGGGATCCAGGCCGGACGTGCGTAGGCTCCACCTTCCGCGTTGTGTTTGAGGGTCCTCTCCCTCTCCCCCTTGCGCAAGGGGAGAGGGGAACAGCCGGCGATGTGCCCGTTTTCGCCAGATGCGCTACGGCCGCGGCTTCTTCTCCGCATCGAAGACCAGCCCCAGCTCCACCGCCTTGGTGCCGAAGCGGTCGCGGATCGCATCGACGGCGTGCTCGGCCTTCGCCCGCTTGCCGGCGGCCGGGTCGATCAGGTCGCCGGGGTCGGCGAGCGCCGGGTCGGCGAATTCCGACACGCCGATGCCGATCAGGCGGAACTTGGTCTTGCCGTCCGCCTCGCGGGCGAGCAGTTCGGCGCCGGTCTGGAAGATGCGGTCGGCAAGCTGCGTCGGGTCGGCGAGGTGGCGGCTGCGGGTGCGCAGGCGGAAATCGGCGGTCTTGAGCTTCAGCGTCACCACGACGCCGGCCATGTCCGCCTTCTTGAGGCGTCGCGACACCTTTTCCGACAGCGCCCTGAGAATCGCCTTCAGTTCGTGGCCATCGGCGATGTCGGTCTCGAAGGTCGTCTCGTTGCTGACGCTCTTGGCCTCGCCATGGGGCTCGACGCTGCGGCTGTCGTCGCCGCGCGAAAGCCGCGCCAGCCGGAGCCCCATGGTGCCGTAGCGGCGGCCGAGTTCGGCTTCGTCCATGTGCTGCAGCGCGCCGATCGTGCGGATGCCGTCGGCGGCGAGCCGTTCCTGCATCGCCTTGCCGACGCCCCAGATCAGGCCGACCGGCTTCGAGGCCAGAAACGTCACCGCCTCGGCCTCGCCGATCACCGAGAAGCCGCGCGGCTTCTCGAAATCGGAGGCGATCTTGGCCAGGAACTTGTTGAAGGAGAGGCCGATCGACACGGTGATGCCGATCTCGGCCTCGATGCGCTTCTGCAGCCTGGCCAGCGCCAGGGCAGGGGGCCCATGGTGCAGCCGCTCGGTGCCGGCCATGTCCATGAACGCTTCGTCGATCGACAGCGGCTCGACCAGCGGTGTCAGCGACTGCATCAGTTCGCGCACCTCGCGCCCGACGCGGCTGTATTTCTCGAAGTCCGGGCGCACCACCACCGCTTCGGGACAGGCTTCCAGCGCCTTGAACATGGGCATGGCGGAGCGCACGCCGTTGATGCGGGCGATGTAGCAGGCGGTCGCCACCACGCCGCGCTTGCCCCCGCCGACGATCACCGGCTTGTCGGCAAGTTCCGGGTGGTCGCGCTTCTCGATCGCCGCATAGAATGCGTCGCAGTCGAGATGGGCGATGGTCAGGCGGAAAAGCTCCGGGTGGCGCAGCAGGCGCGGGCTGCCGCAGGCGGCGCAACGCAGCGTGCCCGCCGGTGCCAGGGTCAGGCAATCGCGGCAGAAACCGGGCGTTTCGCTGGTTTTCTCAGGCGCCGGCATCGTCTCGTCCGATCGGCTCGACTGGGGCGAGGCTAGCCGGCGCGTCGCCGCCGTTCAATCGGCGCGCGGGCGTGCCCGTTCATTGGCCTTGCCGGTCGGAAAGGCGCTCTGCTAAGAGGGCGGAACTTCAACGGATTTAGCCCAGATGTCGGTCGACAAGGACACGGTCAAGCGCGTGGCGCATCTCGCCCGCATCGCGGTCAGCGATGCCGAGGCGGAGAAGCTCCAGGGCGACCTCAACACCATCCTCGGCTTCGTCGAGCAGTTGAACGAGGTCGATGTCACCGGCGTCGAGCCGATGACGGCGGTGCTGCCGATGACCATGAAGCTGCGCGACGACGCGGTCACCGACGGCGCCAAGGCCGACGCGGTCACCACCAATGCGCCGGTCAAGCAGGAGCACTTCTACGTTGTGCCGAAGGTGGTCGAATGAAGCGCGAAGCGGTTCATGCGACCATCCCCGGGCTTGACCCGGGGATCTCCGGCGAAATCCTCATCGCCGCCGAGACGCCCTTGCAGGACGACGTGCGCGCCATGGTCGCCGCGCTCAACGATTACCTGATCCCGCTCAGCCCACGCGAGTTCCAGTTCCAGCTCACCGCCGAGCAGATGGCGGAGCCGACGGTGACCGTTTTCGTCGCCCGCGACGGCGACGGCCGGCCGCTCGGCATGGCTTCGCTCAAGGATCACGGCGGCGGCCTGGGTGAAGTCAAGCGCATGTACGCGCTCCCCGAAGTTCGCGGGCGGCGCATCGGCTCGCTGCTTCTCCGGCGTATCGAGCGCCAGGCACGGGAGCGGGGGATCACCCGCCTGGTGCTGGAGACCGGCGAGGCGCCGGGTTTCGAGCCGGCATGGCGTGTCTATGAGCGCGGCGGGTTCAGCGTCTGCGGCGCGGTGCTCGATTATCCCGATTCCGGCTATTCGCGTTTCTACGAAAAGACCCTGTCCGCATGAGCGACCTCACAGCCCTCACCATCGCCGGGATCCGCGACGGCCTTGCGGCGCGCCGCTTCTCTGCCGTCGAACTGGCGCAAGCCTATCTCAAGGCGATGGCGCAGGCGCGCGCGCTCAACGCCTATATCGTCGAGACGCCGGAGAAGGCGCTGTCGATGGCCGCCGAGAGCGACCAGCGCATCGCCCGCGGCGAGGCGCGGCCGCTGGAAGGCGTGCCGCTCGGCATCAAGGACCTGTTCTGCACCGAGGGCGTCCACAGCCAGGCGGCGAGCCACGTTCTCGACGGCTTCAAGCCGACCTACGAGTCGACCGTCACCGCCAATCTGTGGGCGGATGGCGCGGTCATGCTCGGCAAGCTCAACATGGACGAGTTCGCCATGGGCTCGTCCAACGAGACCTCCTATTACGGCCCGGTGGTCAATCCCTGGCGCTCGCAGGCTTCCAACGCGCCGCTGGTGCCCGGCGGCTCGTCGGGCGGCTCGGCCGCCGCGGTCTCCGCGCATCTTTGCGCCGGCGCCACGGGAACCGACACCGGCGGCTCCATCCGCCAGCCGGCGGCCTTCACCGGCACGGTCGGCATCAAGCCGACCTATGGCCGCTGCTCGCGCTGGGGCATCGTCGCCTTCGCCTCGTCGCTCGATCAGGCCGGGCCGATCGCGCGCGACGTGCGCGACGCCGCGATCCTGCTGAAGTCGATGGCAAGCGTCGATCCGAAGGACGCCACCTCGGCCGACTTGGCCGTTGCCGGACTACGAGCGGCGTTGGGGCAAGGGGTGAAGGGGCTGAAGATCGGTATTCCGAGCGAGTATCGGGTCGATGGCATGCCGGCGGAGATCGAGGCGCTGTGGGAAGAGGGCAAGGCGTGGCTCAGGGAAGCCGGCGCCGAGCTGGTCGACATTTCCCTGCCGCACACCAGGTACGCTTTGCCGGCTTACTATATCGTCGCTCCGGCCGAGGCCTCGTCCAACCTCGCCCGTTATGACGGCGTGCGCTACGGCCTGCGCGTGCCCGGCGACGACATCATCTCCATGTACGAGGCGACGCGCTCGGCCGGCTTCGGCAAGGAGGTCAAGCGCCGCATCATGATCGGCACCTATGTTCTGTCGGCCGGCTACTACGACGCCTATTACCTCCGTGCCCAGCGCGTGCGCACGCTGATCAAGCGCGATTTCGAGACGGTCTTCGCCGACGGCATCGACGCCATCCTGACGCCGGCGACGCCGACCGCCGCCTTCGGCCTGGAGGCCATGGCGCTGGCCTCGCCCATCGAGATGTATCTCAACGACGTCTTCACGGTGACGGTCAACATGGCCGGCCTGCCGGGCATCGCGGTGCCTGCCGGCAAGACGGAAGACGGCCTGCCGATGGGCCTGCAGCTCATCGGCCGCCCCTTCGACGAGGCGACGTTGTTCCGCGCCGGCGAAGTCATCGAGCAGGCGGCCGGCCACTTCGCGCCGGAGCCGTGGTGGGCAACGTCATGAGCCGGCAAAACATCTCCTCCGCCAGCCCCTACGAGCCGGTGATCGGCTTCTCCCGCGCGGTGCGCATCGGCAATACCATCGCGGTCAGCGGCACCGCGCCGATCGGTCCGGACGGCAAGACCGCCGGCGTCGGCGATGTCGCGGCGCAGGTGCGCCGCTGCTGCGCCATTGCCGGCGAAGTTCTCGCCAAGGCCGATGCCAGCCTCAGCGATGTCATCCGCACGCGCATGTATCTGGTGAACGCCGCGGACTGGGAGACCGCCGGCCGCGCCCATGGCGAGACCTTCGGCGATATCCGCCCGGCGGCGACCATGGTCGTGGTCAAGGCGCTGCTCGACCCCGACTGGCTGGTCGAGATGGAGTTCGACGCGGTCGTTGCCTCCGGCTAGAGCCGGCGAACCATCGTCTAGTAGAGCTTCGGCATCTGGCTCTGGATCGACCCGGCCACCTGTCCGCAGGGCACCTTGGGCGTGACGGTCGCCGTCGAACCTGAGAACAGCGTGAACCAGTCCGGCCCCATGGGCCCGAGCGAGTCGCGCGCCGGGATTTCCGACTGCTGCCACAATTCGCGCGTCCAGCCGAATTCGTATTTCACCGCCGACTGGAAGACGATCGGGAACAGCTTGGTCGATCCCTTGGGCATCGATTCGGGCAGTTTCAGCCCGGCCGTATCGTAGAGGTCGCCCTTGATG
The DNA here is from genome assembly GCA_963730325.1 of uncultured Alphaproteobacteria bacterium. Lineage (GTDB taxonomy): Bacteria > Pseudomonadota > Alphaproteobacteria > Rhizobiales > Kaistiaceae > CAVSRC01. The sequence continues at coordinate 55,909 of CAVSRC010000019.1, forward strand.
GCCGTGGTCGGCACGTCCTTGGTGTCGTGGAACGGCCCCGAGACCCGTTGCGCCGGGAAGACGTTGGCGAAGTGGATGGCGAGGTCGGCGTAGCAGGCCTCCTTGTAGAGGCCGGTCGGGTCGCGGTCGTATTGCGTGCGGGTGACCGCGATGACGGCCATCGGCGGCTGATAGACCGCGCCGGGGGCCGGCTTGGCATGGACCGCGGATGGCAGGCAGAGCGGCTCGCGGCCGTTCTGGTGGGCCTCCTCGGTGCCGACGCAACCGGGCGTGTCGTTGGATTTCTTGAGGTTGTCGGCGGCCGCGCCGAGGCCCTTCTTGAGGGCCTCCTGGCACGGTCCGACGCAGGGGATGCCGGTCTCTTCGGTGATCTGATCGGCGGCGAGGTCGACGGCGGCATCGACCCCCTGGTCGACGAGTTCGTTGTAGTTGGGGATGCTTGGCGGCAGGCCGAGAGCGGCCATGCCGGCATTGACGCCGATTTCCGCGGCGGCGCGGCAATAGCCGGCGGCGTCCTTGCCGCCGAGCGCCTCGGCCGCGGCCTTACACTGCAGGCCGAAGGGCGTGTAGTTCATGGCGATGTCGACGGCGAGCTTCTTCAGGCCGCTGTACTCCTTGCTCACCCAGTCCCACAGGTCGGTGAGGCCGCCGGTCGCCGCATCGACCAGGTCGCCGAACGAGGTGATGTCGTGCCCCTTGCCCCTGTAGTCCGGCGGGCAGCGTTCGCCGAGCGGATAGAGGCCCTTGGTGGCGCTGTCGGTGTTTGCGTCATAGCCGGTGATCACGACGCAGCCCCAGCGGTTCGGGTTGGCGAAGTCGGGTGGCGTGAAGGAGACCAGCTTGACGTCGAACAGGTTGGGCGGACTGGTGCTGGGCAGCTTCAGCGGCGGCTGCGGCGGCGGCGTCGCACCGTAATAGACCTTGACGACGTTCGATGGCGTGCCGGCGAACACCTTGGTGCCCGGCGCGACGACCGGCACGATGCGCACATAGAAGATGGCGGGCGGCGGCTTGTGCAGGCGGACGGGTCCGGTGCCGGGATTGGCGAGTGCGTGGAAATCGACGGGAACGTCGTGTGCCGTGCCGGCGAACGCGCCCGAGGCGACCAGTTGCGGCGGCTGGAAGTCGCTGGCCGCGCCCTTGCCGAAGGGCGGGAAGGGTGCCGTCGCCACCTGCCACAGGAAGCCGCCGGCATGCGGGATCTTGGTCACGTCGCCGGTGAAGCCGACCGTCTGGAACCGGTCGCCCGGCTTCATCACGATGTCGGTGTCGAGGCGGAACTCGCAGCCGCTGGTGCAGTGGTAGAGCCGGGCGCCGTCGGGATAGGTGAGGGTCAGGTTGGCGACCTTGCCATGAGCGAAGGTCAGGCCGCCCGGTCCTGCCTTTTGTTTGCCGGCCGGCGCGGGATGGCCCGCGACCGGGCCGCCGGGTGCGGCCTTGGGCGGCATGATCGGAACCGGCCTCACCGTCGGGACGATCACTTTCGGCGGCGGTGCGGGGGGCGCCGCGACGATCGCCGGCGGCCGCGCGATCGGCTTCAGCACGGGTGCCGGTGCCGGTGCGGCGACGTCGGCCTTGGCGCAGGTGATGGCGCGGAAGCCGCTGCAGTTCGGGCCGGTGCACAGGCGGCCGTCGCCGAAGACCAGGGTCGCGATCCCGCGGCGCCCGATATTGGGGTCCATGGCAAAGCGCGCGGCGCTGGTGAAGCCGTTCTGGCGGCAGAAGAGGTCGGCGGCCGCCTGGCCGCAGGCGGTGCCGAAATGCGCGCACCAGTCGAGGCGCACGCCCTTGACGCTGGGATTGGCGAAGGTCTGGGTGGCGGCGGGCGCGGTGCTCGGCGCGACAAGCGTCAGGGCGACGACGATGCCCGCGAGGCTGGTCTTCAGGAACATGGGCGGACTCCCCGATAGAGTGGCGCCCCCCGAATGTTACGCACGCATACCGCCATGTGCCCGCGGCAGCGTCGCCTCTGCCGTCGTCACATGGGTCAGGCTGGAGCCCGGCTGCGGGCCGGGTGCAGCCTATCATGTCTGCAACCTGTAAAGTGTGTCCGGTGCGGCCGCGAGGCCAGTGATCCCGGTCACACAGGGTCCCGGCCGGTGCCGGACATCGGCCATTATCGGGTCGATTCGCGCCCGGAACGGGGCTACATAGAGCCCGTGTTCTGGCCTTGGGAATGACGCCTCCATGGATTTGACGAGTTTCCGCAAGTCGCTCGAGGGCGACGCGCCGCCGGCCGGCGCCGGTGCCCCGCTTGCCGGCCTCTGGCATCTCGCCAAGGGCGACTGGCACGCGGCGCACAGAATCGTTCAGGACGACGAGGGCGCTGACGCCGCCTGGGTCCATGCCCATCTCCACCGGGTCGAGGGCGACGAGAGCAACGCCGGCTACTGGTACGCCCGCGCCGGCAAGCCGCACGCCAAGGCGCCGCTTGGCGAGGAATGGGACGCGATTGCCGCGGCGCTGCTGACGGAGGGCGGCGTATGACCACGCCGGAGCGCGCGCCGGGTTCCGGCAAGCTGATCAAGGGCGCCACCGGCGACTGGGAGGTGGTCGTCGGCATGGAGGTCCATGCCCAGGTGATCTCCGAGTCGAAGCTCTTCTCGGGCGCCGCCACCGCCTTCGGCGGCGCGCCCAATTCCCATGTCAGCCTGGTCGATGCGGCGATGCCCGGCATGCTGCCGGTGCTCAACAGAGCGTGCGTGGCGCAGGCGGTGCGCACCGGCCTCGGTCTCAAGGCCGAGATCAATCTTGTCAGCCGCTTCGAGCGCAAGAACTACTTCTATCCGGACCTGCCGCAGGGCTACCAGATTTCGCAGTACCAGCAGCCGATCGTCGGCGAGGGCGTGGTGACCGTCGACCGCGAGGACGGCGACAGCTTCACCGTCGGCATCGAGCGGCTGCATCTGGAGCAGGACGCCGGCAAGTCGATCCACGACCAGTCGGCGACGGCGAGCTTCGTCGATCTCAACCGCTCCGGCGTGGCGCTGATGGAGATCGTCTCCAAGCCCGACCTGCGCTCGGCCGACGAGGCCAAGGCCTATCTCGGCAAGCTGCGCTCGATCCTGCGTTATCTCGGCACCTGCGACGGCAACATGGACGAGGGCTCGCTCAAGGCCGACATCAACGTCTCGGTGCGCAAGCCCGGCGGCGCTCTCGGCACGCGCTGCGAGATCAAGAACATGAACTCGATCCGCTTCATCGGCGAGGCGATCGAGCACGAGGCGCGCCGCCAGATCGCCATCCTCGAGGACGGCGGCACGATCGACCAGGAGACCCGCCGCTTCGATCCCGACCGCGGCGAGACGCGCCCGATGCGCTCCAAGGAAGAAGCGCACGACTACCGCTACTTCCCCGATCCCGACCTCCTGCCGCTGGAGATCGAGCAGGCGTTCGTGGACGCGCTGAAGAAGGACCTGCCGGAGCTGCCGGACGCGCGCAAGGCGCGCTTCATCGCGGACTTTGGCCTCGGTGTCTACGATGCCGGGGTGCTCACCGCCGAACGCGAGGTCGCCGACTATTTCGAGGCGGTGGCGAGCGGCCGCGACGCCAAGGCGGCGGCCAACTGGGTCATCAACGAGTTGACCGGGCGGCTCAACCGCGAGGGGCTCGCCATCGGCGACAGTCCGGTTTCGGCGAACCAGCTCGGCGCCATCGTCGGGCTCATCGGGGCGGGCACCATCTCGGGCAAGATCGCCAAGGAGCTGTTCGAGATCGTCTGGGCCGAGGGCGGCGATCCGGCCGAGATCGTCGAGGCCCGTGGGCTTAAGCAGGTCACCGATACCGGCGCCATCGAGAAGATCGTCGACGAGATCATCGCCGCCAATCCGGACAAGGTCGCCGACGCCCGCGCCAAGCCGCAGGCGATCGGCTGGTTCGTCGGCCAGGTGATGAAGGCGAGCGGCGGCAAGGCCAACCCCCAGGCCGTCAACGCGCTGCTCAAGCAGAAGCTCGGGCTGTAAGAGCACATCTGCGTTGCGACACGGCACGGTGAACCTCCCCCTTGAGGGGAGGTCGAAATCGCGTCAGCGATTTCGGGAGGGGGTGACAGCGCCAGTATCACGTGCTGCCTCCGCAATCGCGGCACACACGCCCTCGATATTCACCATCACATCGTTGTTCCACACGCGCACGACGCGATAGCCCTGTGCGGTGAGCCAAGCGTCGCGCTCGCGGTCGACGCCGTCGGAGTGCTGCCCTCCGTCTACCTCGACGACCAGACGGTGCTGCGGACAGAAGAAGTCGACGATGTAGAGACCAATGGGTGCCTGTCGGCGGAAGCGCAATCCTTCAATGCCGGGTTTGCGCAAGTGCAGCCATAGGCGTGCCTCTGCTTCCGTCATGCGCTGGCGCATGGCTTTACCGAAGCGCCTGTTCAAAGGCGGCACCGAGCGATGCGGCATACCCCCTCCCGAAATTCGCTTCGCCACAGCTTCGCGAATTTCGACCTCCCCTCAAGGGGGAGGTTGTCGGAGCAGGCGGCGCGGGGCTTGCGAAATTATCTCACGACCTTGCCGACCGGGGACAACAAACAAGTTATCCCCCCACCCCTGACCCCATGAGAGGATGCGTTGTCCGCTCCCGAAAAGGGGTCCCGTGTCGACCGGAACTTCATGGGGGGAGCGGAGCGGTGCCCCCGCTCGGGAGAGGTTTCCGACCTTTCCCCATCGGGGCGTTCCCGGCGGGACCGTCGGCACTACGACCGGCCGCCCTCAGGGCTTGAACCCGGCGCAAATGCGGGGCGAAGCGCTCGCCGGGAGACGAAAGAAAATCGCCGCGGCGGGCGCCCGAGCGAGCGCCCCCGATTTTCGCGGAGTAACCGCACGGCATTCGCCGGGCGCCCGCCACCCCCTCATCGCGAGGGGCGAAGAGAAGAGGGATGGGACGAGGAAGACCGACACAACCCGGAGCGGGACCGCTCGCGGGAACGGGAAGGTGCGTGCGATGCAGATGGAAACGCGCAGGCAATCGCGACGGAAGGGCATCCCGAGGCGGCGACCGGCCGTCCGGGCGTCGCCCGTTGATGCGGATGAGGCCGCTTGCCGCGAAGCGGCGGCGGAGACGTTGGGGCAGGAGGAGGGCCTGTTTCTGCTCAGGCTCGCGGTGGCGAACAGGGTCCGGATGTGGGCCGATTGCCCGCACGAGCCCTGCCGGCGCGCCCGCGCCTGCAGGGGTGACGACATGGTGTGCGTCGAGGAGCGCCGGGACGAACTGAAGCGCAAGGTGCTTCAGGAGGTCGTCTGGCTCCTGTGCACCACAGGCGTCAGCTCCGACGAGTTCTACGATTATCTCGAGGAAGTCACGTCCGAGGACGACGAGGACAGCGACCGTCCGGACGTGTGACGGCGCGGCCGGCTGTGCGTTGTCGATGAACGACCCTGGGCTATAGTCGACCCAAGACTCGTGACTCGACCGGGAGGCGACCATGGTGGCCCACGTCTGGCCGACCGATCATCCCGAATCCCAGCCGAAGCAGGCATCCGGCCCGCCGGCCGCCGGTTATGCGGCGGGGCTGACGGCGTGGTTCCTGGTGGCCGGTGTGTTCGTCGCCGCCAAGTTCGGCGTTGGCGAGATGCCGCCCTGGACCATGTGCTTCTGGCGGCTGACCATCGCCACGCTCATCCTGCTGCCGCTGGCCTGGGGCGAGCGCGACGCGGTGCGGGCGTTCATGCGCGGTCGCGGCTGGCAGGCATTGCTGATCGGCGCCATCGGTCTCGGCATCACGCAAGGGCTGGTCTACACCGCGCTCTCCTTCACCACGGCGATCAACACCGGCATCATCTTCTCGACCGCGCCGATCGTCACCATGGTGCTCGCCGCCGTCTTCCTGCGCGAGGCCATGGGGCCGTGGCAGATCGTCGGCTCGCTGATCGCCTTCGCCGGCATCGTGCTGATCGCGGTGCAGGGCAGCCTGGCGATCCTGCTCGGCCTCAAGCTCGGCATCGGCGACCTGCTCGTCGTCGTCGCGGCGGTCACCTTTGCCGCCTACACGATCCTGCTCAAATGGGCGAAGTTCGATTTGCCCCGGCTGCCGCTGCTGCTCGTCCTGCTCGCCGGAGCCTCGATGGTGACGTTTCCGGGCTGGCTGGTCGAGATCTGGCTGGGCCAGCACAGTCACCTGGCCTTCAAGGGCTACATCGCGCTGGCCTATGCCGCGGTGCCCGGCGGGGCGCTGATGTACCTGTTCTACAACTGGAGCATCGACATCCTCGGTGCGTCGAAAGCGGGCGCGCTGAACTACACGCAGATGGTGTTCACGGCGGTTCTCGCCTGGCTCATCCTGGGCGAATCGATCGCCTGGTATCATGTGGTCGGGGCCGCCTTCATCGTGGTCGGCGTGGCGATCATCGAGTTGCGCAAGGCGGAGCGCGCCGCCAAGGCGGCGGAAGGGAAACAAGGCGGCTGACCGGCCGGGCTCCGGACAGCGCCAATCGCGCGCGTGGTGAATCGGTCGTTGCCGGCCCGCTAACAGGGCGTAAACCGGCGCCGGGCACGAAGCCGAAAAGGCAAGCGATTCAAAGGCCGCGGCCGCTCATCGTTAGCGAATTGCCAACCGGGCAGTGGAATTTCGTTAAGCGCGCTCCTTAACCGGCTTTTGATCGCCGGCCGTGACACTTGCCCCATCAGCCAGGCGGAGGGGATCAGCCGCCGGCTCAAAGGGACAAAAGGGGAAGTGTCATGGCACGTTGGGACATGGGTGGCGCAGAACTCGCGTCGATGGCCGAGGCGAAGCCGAACGCCGAGAATTTCTTCGATCTCGGCATGCTCTATTCGAGCGGGGGCGAGGTCGAGCCGGACCTGGTGGCGGCGCACAAGTGGTTCAATCTGGCGGCGGCGCGGGGCATTCCTGAGGCGGCTAACTACCGCCAGGAGGTCGCCCGCGAGATGACCGAGGCGGCGATCGCCGAGGCGCAGCGCGCCGCGCGCGAGTGGTTGCGGGCACACTAGCAGGCGACGGCCCTCATGCGCTGCAGGCGTGACGATCGTCGGAGTGCGCCAGCCGCTGGAAGAACGGCTGCAACGACCTGTCCCAGCGCACCGACTGCCTGAGTTCGGTCTCCTGCGGGCTGAGAACGGGCTGGCGCTGGTTGAGAACCCGGCTCATGGCGTCCTTGAATGCCGGCGATGAATTGGCGATGACCACGCCCGGTTCCGCCAGGAACTCGTCGAATCCGCGGAACGCGACGCTGGTGCCGATGACGTGCTTGCCGCTGATCAATGCCTCGGCCGTCTTCAGGTTGGAGCCGCCGCCGGTCAGGATCGGAAGCAGAAAGCCGTGGCATTGCCGCTTCAGTGCGGCAAGCTCCGCGTCGGAGATCTCCGGCAGAAGAATGAGGTTGCTGTCGAGATTGTCGCCCGTGTGCGCCTTGGCCAGCCGCGGCACCCGATAGGCCATTCCTCCGCACACCACCACGGTGGGCGGCTGCCGGAACCGGCGCGATTGATTGAGAACAAGCTTGGCGAAGCCGTCCCAGTTGGGCGGGTAGTGGCTGCCGACCGTCATCAGAAATCGTTCGCCGCGGAGACGGCGTTGCAGGTCCCGCGATATCGTGCCGACGGGAAAGTCGGCGACGCCGTTGCGCGCCACGACCACGTCACGCGCGCCCATGCTCTCGAAGACCGTGGCATCCGCGGCTGAACAGGCGACGACCAGATCGGCTTCGCGGACCGTCGAACTCTCCCATGAACGGACGTGCGAGACCGCCTGCGCGATGATCTCCGGCGCGACGCCGAGCGTCGTCATGGTGGCTTGCTTGAGCGGCCCCTCCACGTTCTGCGAGGAATAGATGAGACGCAGATGCGGATGAAGGCGACGCAGGCGTTCAAACGCCGGAAACGAGAAGCATTGTTCGACTTGCACGTGGGTCGCGCCCAATTCCGTCACCATGCGCGACAGGTGCTCAAGGAACGCATCGCTGCGCTCGCCGACCAGGCCGTGGCGAACGTCCTGGAGTTCCTCCGATGCCGTCAAACGCGCTGAAGAACGGACCAACGAGAAAATCGTCGTCGCCATGGAGTGTGTCGGGATGGTCGTACATCCCGACGTAGCGGTAGGGGATGCCATGTTGCCGATAGGCGTCCCGGAATGCGGTGACGCGCCGTTGGCCGCCGTGAACAGGCTGCTCAATCGGGGTAATCCCGAGGCCGAGAACGTTCATCAGATATCGGAATGTTTCAGAGCGCCGCCAGGCGACTGCGTGAATCGCATTTGCGGCGAATGCAAGGCGGCCGGAATCCACCGCCAGAGGTGTGCGCGCAGCTTCGGCATCACAGCAAATCTGCCGGCGGCTCGGGGATCGCAATCCCGCGCCGCTCGAACTCTTCCTTCAACTTGCCGGTGATCTTGCGGCAGCCGCAGTTGCGGGCATGCTCAAGATGCCAGGCGATGCGCTGGTCGAGCGTCGGCTTGTCGGGCATCGGGTGGGTCCGGTGCCATTCGGCGTTGATCTTGCCCATGACGTCGTCCCTTGCGCGCGCCCGGGGGGCGCGGCCAGCAACCGCCATGCTAATGGTTATCGCGCGGGATGCCCATCTGCTTGGCGACGCGCTGATATTTGATCGCCGGCTTGAGCACCATGCCTTCCGCGAACTGGTCGACCATGCCGCGCTGGATCTCCTGCCAGGGGGTCTGGCTCTTCGGGAAGGGGAAACCGCCATGGGCTTCCAGGTCGGCGCGGCGCCGGGCCAGTTCCTCGTCCGAGATCAGGATGTTGGCTTCGCCCTTGTTGAGGTCGATGCGCACCGGGTCGCCGGTCTGGAGCAGTGCCAGCCCGCCGCCCGCCGCCGCCTCCGGTGAGGCGTTGAGGATGGAGGGCGAGCCGGAGGTGCCCGACTGGCGGCCGTCGCCGATGCAGGGCAGCGAATGGATGCCGCGTTTGATGAGCGCCGCCGGCGGCTGCATGTTCACCACCTCGGCGCCGCCGGGATAGCCGATCGGGCCGGTGCCGCGGATGAACAGCATGCAGTTCTCGTCGATCTGCAGATCCGGCTCGTCGATACGGTGGTGATAGTCCTCCGGCCCGTCGAAGACGACGGCGCGACCCTCGAAGGCATCGGGGCTCTTCGGGTCGGAGAGATAGCGGTCGCGGAATTCCTTCGAGATGACGCTGGTCTTCATGATCGCCGAATCGAACAGGTTGCCCTTGAGCACGATGAAGCCGGCATCCTTGACCAGCGGATCGCCGAACGGGCGGATGACGTCCTCGTCCTCGATCTCGCGGCCGCGGCAGTTGTCGCCCATGGACCTGCCGTTGGCGGTGATCGCGTTCTCGTGGATGAGGCCCTGCTTCATCAGCTCGTTGACGACGGCGGGGACGCCGCCGGCGCGGTGGAACTCTTCGCCGAGATACTTGCCGGCGGGCTGAAGGTTGACCAGAAGCGGGACCTTGTGGCCGACGGTCTCCCAGTCCTCGACGCTCAGCTTGACGCCGACATGGCGGGCGATGGCGTTGATGTGGATGGGCGCATTGGTCGAGCCGCCGATGGCCGAATTGACCCTGATGGTGTTCTCGAAGGCCTCGCGGGTGAGGATGTCGGACGGCTTGAGGTCCTCCCAGACCATCTCGACGGCGCGCACCCCGGTCTCGTAGGAGATTTGCCCGCGCTCGCGATAGGGGGCGGGGATGGCGGCGCAGCCGGGCAGGCTCATGCCCAGCGCCTCGGCGAGCGAATTCATGGTCGTCGCCGTGCCCATGGTGTTGCAGTGGCCGATCGAGGGGGCGGACGAGGCCACGATCTCGATGAACTCGTCGTAGTCGATCTCGCCGGCGGCGAGCCGGTCGCGGGAGGTCCACACCGTCGTGCCGGAGCCGGAGCGTTCGCCCTTCCACCAGCCGTTCAGCATCGGACCGCCGGACAGAACGATGGCGGGGATGTCGACAGTGGCGGCGGCCATGATGCAGGCGGGCGTGGTCTTGTCGCAGCCGGTGGTCAGCACCACGCCGTCGAGCGGGTAGCCGTAAAGCAGCTCGACCAGGCCGAGATAGGCCAGGTTGCGGTCAAGCGCTGCGGTCGGCCGCTTGCCGGTCTCCTGAATGGGGTGGACGGGGAACTCCATGGCCAGCCCGCCGGCGGCGTGGATGCCGTCGCGCACGCGCTTGGCAAGCTCGAGATGGTGCCGGTTGCAGGGCGACAGGTCCGAGCCGGTCTGGGCGATCCCGATGATCGGCTTGCCGGATTGCAGTTCCTCGCGGGTCAGTCCGAAATTGAGATACCGTTCGAGATAGAGGGCGGTCATGCCGGGGTTGTCGGGATTGTCGAACCAGGCTTTCGAGCGCAGTTGCGACTTGTCTATTCTGGCCATCGATTGTCTTCCGTCATGGGTCTGTGCGCATCCGGCCGGGTCGACGCGGCCCTCCGATCGCTATTGTGGCGCGGGTGGGGACATTGCAGCTGTCTGGTCGCCCGCGTCGGGTTTCCTCCGGCGTCGCTTTTATATGATGAATACCCTACACTGTCGGTCGCGAGAATGGCCGCTCTCGGCAGCCACGTATTCCGTTCCCGATTAACGCCGGAAAGATACTATGATACACGCTTTCATGTCCAAGGGAACGCTGCATGACTGACGAGGTCACCGCGCGCAGCCCGACGCCTCGGCGGCCGGCAATCCAGCGCCAGCAGCGCCTGTCGGAGATGGTGGCGGGGACCATCGGCAAGCGGATCGTCACCGGTCAATACAAGCCCGGCGACACGTTGCCGACCGAGCCGGAAGTGCAGGCCGAGTTCGGCGTTTCGCGCACGGCCGTGCGCGAGGCCATCCGGCTGCTCTCGGCCAAGGGGTTGACGGCATCGCGGCCGAAGATCGGGACGCGCGTGCGTCCGACCGGCGACTGGAACATGTTCGACGCGGACGTCCTGCGCTGGCAGGTCGAGTACGGGCCCAGCGACGAGTTCGTCAATGCCCTGTTCGAGATGCGCGAGATCATCGAGCCTTCGGCGGCTTCGCTGGCGGCCGAGCGGGCGACCGCCGACGACATCGCCGCTCTCGGCGTGGCGATGGATGGCATCCAGAACCATACGCGCGGCGGCGCCGAGCAGATCGCGGCCGATATCGATTTTCACATGACGATCCTGGGCGCGTCGCGCAATCCGATCCTCATCTCGGTCGGCGCCATGATCAACTCGGCGCTGGAGCTGAGCTTCACGATCGGCTGGCGGACCGTGATGGCCGCCAATTCCGTGTTGCAGCACAGGGCCGTCTACGAAATGATTGCCGCGCGGGACGCGGAGGGCGCCTTCTACGGAATGCGCAGGCTCCTCAGGAATTCCAAGGGCAATGTCCTGGACGCCCTCAGGGCTTCGCGTGCCGGGGTCCACTCTCATGGCGAGCCGGCATGACCGACAACGCCACATTCGGGATTAATCAATGCGTTTGATGCAGGTGCGCGACGGCAGGGTCCGTCGTGTGGTCGCGACCGACCGCGGCAAATCGTGGTTCGTCGGTGGCCGCTTTCACACGGTCCTCGATCTCGCCAAGGCGGCGATCGCCAAGAAGACGACCATCGCCAAACTGGTGCGCGCGACGCCCAGCCGCGGCGACGCCGAGCCGGCGGCGCTGCTGCAGAAGCGCCGTGTCCTGCCGCCGGTCGATCACCCCGATCCGGCGCATCTGCTGGTCACCGGAACGGGGCTGACCCATCTCGGCTCCGCGGCCACGCGTGATTCCATGCACACCGCGGCGAAGGCCGACGCGGCAACGCTGACCGATTCCATGAAGATGTTCCGCATGGGGCTGGAAGCCGGCAAGCCGGCCAAGGGAGAGGCGGGCGTTCAGCCGGAGTGGTTCTACAAGGGCGACGGCAGCTTCGTCGCCGCGCCGGGCGCGGCGCTCACCTCGCCGGCCTTTGCCGAGGACGGCGGCGAGGAGCCGGAAGTCGCCGGCATCTACCTGGTCGGCCGCGACGGCCAGCCGTGGCGGATCGGCTTCGCGCTCATCAACGAGTTCTCCGACCACGTCATGGAACGGCAGAACTACCTGTTTCTCGCCCATTCCAAATTGCGTCCGTGCTCCTTCGGGCCGGAACTGCTGCTCGGCGACCTGCCGGAGGATATCCGCGGCACCTCGCGCATCCGCCGGGGCGAGCGGGTGATCTTCGAGCAGCCCTTCCTCACTGGCGAGGCGAACATGTCGCATTCCATCGCCAACCTCGAAGCCCATCATTTCAAATATCCGTATTTCCGCCGGCCGGGCGACATCCACGTCCATTGTTTCGGAACGGCGACGCTGTCGTTCGCCTCCGGCATCCGCACGCAAGCGGGCGACGTGTTTGAGATATCGGCACCGGAATTCGGGCTGCCGCTTGTCAATCCGCTCGCTGTCGGCAATGAGGAGCGCGTCAGGATCCGCCGCCTCTAGGCGCCAAGGCGCCGGAAACGACCGACACGCCCAACAGAACAGGGAACCCTGCCGTCATGGACGATCTGCACCGCAACTATATCGATGGGGACTGGGTGGACGGAGAGGCCGTTGCCAACATCAACCCGTCCGACACCGACGAGACCGTCGGCAACTATGCCCGCGGCAGCGCGGACGACGCCAAACGTGCCATCGCCGCGGCCAAGGCGGCCTTCCCGGCGTGGTCGCATTCGGGCATCCAGCAGCGCCACGACATCCTCAAGGCGGCGGGCGACGAGATCCTGAAACGGCGCGAGGAACTGGGCAGCCTGCTCGCCCGCGAGGAGGGCAAGACGCTGGCCGAGGGCATCGGCGAGACGGTCAGGGCAGGGCAGATCTTCGATTTCTTTGCCGGCGAAGCATTGCGCCTGTCGGGCGAGGTGGTGCCCAGCGTCCGCCCCGGTCTGGAAGTGACCATGACCCGCGAGCCGGTCGGCGTGGTCGGCATCATCACGCCGTGGAACTTCCCGATCGCCATTCCCGCCTGGAAGATTGCCCCGGCGCTCTGCCACGGCAACACGGTGGTGTTCAAGCCGGCCGACCTGGTGCCGGGCTCGGCCTGGGCGATCGTCGATATCCTGGCGCGCGCCGGTCTGCCCAAGGGCGTGCTCAACCTGGTGATGGGCAAGGGCTCGGTGGTCGGCGACGCCATCATCAATTCGCCGGACGTCAACGCCATGACCTTCACCGGCTCGGTCAATACCGGGCGCAAGGTGGCCGACGCCTCGGTCAAGCTGATGCGCAAGTTCCAGCTTGAGATGGGCGGCAAGAACCCGCTGGTGGTGCTCGACGACGCCGATCTCAAGGTCGCCGTCGAGGCGGCGACCAACGGCTCCTACTTCTCGACCGGGCAGCGCTGCACGGCCTCGTCGCGCCTGGTGGTGACCGACGGCATCTACGACAGGTTCGTCGCGGCGCTGACCGAGCGGCTGAAGGGCCTCAAGGTGGACAATGCCTGCAAGGAAGGCACCCATATCGGCCCGGTGGTCGATCCCAGCCAGCTCAAGCAGGACGAGGACTACATCGCCATCGGCCGCAAGGAAGGCGGCAAGCTCGCCTGGGGCGGCGAGCGGCTCAACCGCGAGACGCCCGGCTACTATCTGCAGCCGGCGCTGTTCGTCGATACCGACCCGGCGATGACGATCAATCGCGAGGAGATCTTCGGGCCGGTGGCGAGCGTCATCCGGGTCAAGGACTACGACCAGGCGCTGGCCGTCGCCAACGACACGCCCTACGGGCTGACCTCGGGCATCTGCACGACCAGCCTGAAATACGCCACCCACTTCAAGCGCAATTCGGAAGCCGGCATGGTGATGGTCAACCTGCCGACGGCGGGCGTCGACTATCACGTGCCCTTTGGCGGCCGGAAGGCGTCGAGCTATGGCCCGCGCGAGCAGGGGCGCTATGCGGCCGAGTTCTTCACCACGGTCAAGACCGCCTACATGATGCCGTAGGACGACGCCTGCATTTACCGGGTCCCCGCCGTTGTGGGGACCATATGAGGATAGGGCCTCTGCCCCCTACCGGCATAACTCCCGCTTGCTGGTGCCGTGGCGCAGGATGGTGCCGTCCTTCTCATTGAAGGAATTGGGGAAGTACTTCTTGCAGGCGGCCAACCATTCGGGCGTCCACGGCTTCTTGCCGCCGGTGTAGGAACGTCCGGACGGCGTGCTGTCCGCGGTTCTGGTTGGCGGCTTCGGCGGGGCGGCTGCGGCGGGCTGGGCTGCTTTGACCTCTCCGGCCGGCGCCGCGGATGTGTCGGTTGCCGGCGTAGCGGCCGTCTCGGTGACCGGTGCCGCCGCGGCGGTGTCGGGCGCGGTGGCGCTGGAGACGGGCTCCAGCGGTCCGCCTTCGGCGGCGGTATCGACCGAGGTGCCGAAATAGGCGGAGGTCGTCGGCATTTCCGGTGCCTGGTCCAGGTTGAGGCAGCGGTAATAGGCCTCGTCCTGGATCTTCTCCTCCGAGCCTGGCTTCTCGCCGGCTGCCGCGGCGAACTGATTGGCATATTCGCGCGCGTAGAGGGCGCAATAGGCGGGCGGGGCCGCCTCAGCCGCCCAGATGGCCGTCGCCAGCACGGCCAGTCCGGCGAGCGGCACGATCAACGATTTCATGGCTTCCGGTTCCCTCCCGGTCGCTGGTTCTGTTCCCAGGTCTTCTTGGCGCGACGGTGAGGTCAGGTCCGTGGCGGTCCGTTCGCGCGCCCCATGCCACGATTGCCGAGTGTCCTCCCGATCTTTGGTGACAAGACGGTCGCGCGATGGCGGGAAATGGGCATTGGCCAATTGCCCGGAGATTCTTTTTGCGCGATGACGCTTGAACGAACGGAAGGCGCCGCAAAACGGCGCCGGGGAGGGCAATTTTGCAAACGCCCGCCGCGCGGCCAGCGCGCCCCCGCGGAGGCGTCGAGCGAAGCGAAACTGCCGTGAGCGCAGGAGTGGCGGAGAGGATGGGATTCGAACCCACGATACGGCTTTTGACCGTATACCCGCTTAGCAGGCGGGCGCCTTCGACCACTCGGCCACCTCTCCGGCACCCGCAATAGCCGAGCCTGCGCCGTGCGGGCAAGGGAATATCGGTCCTCGGGCCGGTCTTGAGAAGCGGTGGGATGCGGCCGTCCTGGCCTCTGGCCCGGCGAATCGTGGCCGCAACCGGCCCTGCGCGGCGGCAAGGCAGCCGATTGCGGACAATTGGGTTGCCCGGTTCGTCTCCTTTGCGCTAACGCCAATGCCATCGAAATGAGGGACAGCTGAATCCGCCATGAACGGCACTACCGACAACGGCACTACCGACAAGGTCAACAAGGGGATCGTCTGGGTGGCGTCCTATCCCAAATCCGGGAACACCTGGATGCGGGTCTTTCTCTACCACCTCGTCCGTATCGTCGGCGGCCATGAGGGCGAGGTCGAGAGCCTGGACGACCTGCAGCGGATCGGCCGGGCCGAGGCGGGCCGCATCGACCTCTTCGAGCGGTTCCTGGCAAGGCCGGTTTTCGGGGCGCCTTTCGAGCAGATCGCCGCCGTCCGCCCGAAGGTTCAGGCGGCCATTGCGGCCGAAGCCGATGGCATTGTCTTCACCAAGACGCATGCCGCCCTCGGTGTGGCGGAAGGCTTTCCGACGATCGATTTCGCATCGACGGTCGGCGCCATCTACGTCGTGCGCAATCCGCTCGACATCGTCGCCTCGCTGGCCGGCCATCTCGAAATCTCGCTGGACGTCGCCATCGACCGGATGGGGATGGACAACTGCATTGTCACGCCCAACGATCTGCTGGCTCCGGAGTTTTGGGGCTCGTGGAGCCAGAATGTTGGCAGCTGGACGGGCGAGCCGAACCCGGGAATCCTGCCCGTGCGCTACGAGGACATGCTGTCGATGCCGCAGGCGGTCTTCCGCACGGTGGCGAACTTTGTGCGCCAGCCGGCGAGCGACGAGCAGTTATCGAGGGCAATTCAGTTGTCGTCGTTCAAGCGCCTCAGGGACATCGAGCGGGAGCGGGGATTCGCGGAGGCGCGCGACGGGCAGCCCTTCTTCCGCGGAGGCCGCGCCGGCGGCTGGCGCGGGGAGCTGTCGAAAGAGCAGATTCGGCGGGTCGTTACGGCCCACCAGGACCAGATGCGCCGGGTGGGCTATTTGACGGACGAATTGGCGGGCCTGATTCGCTGAGGCCAGGCAAGCCGTCTTCTGCAACCGCGTTTTGCGACTTCGACGCGGCAATCGCAAATCCATGCAACTGTGACGGGCGGCAATGATGCGGCATTGTCGGGTTGCCGAGCCGGCGCAAACAGCGTCCGATGGCGGAATTCCAACGGTTTGGCGCATAGGTGCGGGCAACCACCAGGGCCTGCTTGCGGTGCGTGATCATTTTGCCACGGCGCCGACAAAATGGACACGAACGCCCCGTTTTCCGGTGTTTTCGCATTGCGACGGGATGCCATTCCGATAAGGTGCGACTCGCGAAACGCGGGGACCCCGCGTGACGTGTTGGTTAGTCGGATCACCCTGGGGTGGTGGAATAATCCGGACCAACTCGCGGGGAACGGGACAGACGAGCGGGCGCTCACAAGGCCGGAGACATCCGGGAGCAACGGCGAGAAAGAACCTGCCCCTTGGAACATGGTTTGGAGGTCAGGATATGAAACTTAAGACCTTACTTCTCAGCTCCGCCGCCGCTTTTGCGGTCGTTGGCGGCGCTCAGGCGGCCGATCTTTCGGTTGCCGAGCCGGTCGATTACGTCAAGGTTTGCGACGCATTCGGCGCCGGCTACTGGTACATCCCGGGTAGCGACACCTGCCTGAAGATTGGTGGCCACGTCCGCTTTGACATCACCTTCCACAGCAACAGTAATGTGTTCTACGACGCCACGCATTCGGCCTCGTGGGAGTTCGTCACCGAAGGTCAGGTGACTGTCACGGCCAAGTCGATGACCGAGTACGGCCCGCTCACCGGCTTCGTGGAACTGCTTTCGAAGTCGGATAACAACAAGGACACCAGCCAGGCCTTCGGCGAGAGGCTCGCCTATACCGGCGATATGTACCTCGAGCTTGGCATGCTCCTCGTTGGCCGCACCGGATCGGTCTACGACTACTCCGGCGGCTTCACCTGGGATTGGAAGGATCTGGACTCCGACGCTGGCGCCGATCAGGTTCGTCTGACCTGGGCGATGAGCGGCTTCGGCATCCAGCTGGCCATCGAAGATCCGCGGGATCGTTGGGGCACCAGCCTGTCGTACAGCTACAGCATGCCGAACATCGTGGGTAACATCTCGATGTCGCAGGGCCATTGGTCCGCTCAGCTGTCCGGCGGCTTCGCCGAGACGACCGCTGGTAGCGGCTTCGGCGTCCAGTTGGGCACGACCATCAAGCTCGACCAGATCGCACCTGGCGATCAGTTGCTCTTGAAGGCGGCTTGGGCGCAGAACGAAGTGGCGAGCTTCGCCAACAGCTCAGCGTCCGTTGCCTCGAATGGCAGCATCTGGAGCGCGGCTGCGTCGTTCCAGCACTACTGGTCCCCGACCCTGTCGTCGGCCGTCACCTGGCAGTACTCCAGCCAGTCGGCGTCGGCCTCGGGCGTCACGGTTGCCTCGCAGAGCGCCTACCAGATCTCCGGCAACTTGGTGTGGTCGCCGGTCACCGGCTTCTACGCCGGTGTTGAGGGCGGCTATGGCAAGTCCAGCCTGTCGACCACGGGCACCTGGGGTGTCAAGATCCGCTTGCAGCGCGACTGGTAGTCTCGCAAGCCAAAGGCTTAGCTGACATTATTGGACCCGGCGGAGAAATCCGCCGGGTTCTTTCGTTTTGGAAACGGCATCTGCGGCCCCGGATGCGGGTTGCGGGGCGGTTTCGCCATACCATCGCTTGACGGGACATGGACGATGGTGGCATCCGGGTAAGCAGGATGTGCGGCCGGCCAAGCGTGAAACCAGGGGCGGGTTTGCGGCGGTCTGCCGCCAGGTGCTGAACGCGGGAACGTGAGGCATGAACTGGCAGAGGTGGATTCGCCCCGGGCTGGTGACGACGATTCTCGTCGCCCTGATTGCCGTGGTCGTCAGAAGCGGATCGATCGGGCGCAACCTGGCAGATGAGGTCAACGCCGACCTCGCGTCCAAAGGACAGGCGTGGGCGACCGCCGACGCCTCGGCTCGCGATATCACGATCAAGGGCACGGCGCCGACGCCGGAATCGCAGCAGGCAGCCATTCGTCTGGCCCAGGCCGTTTCCGGCGTGCATTCGGTGACCGACCGCACCGGCCTTCTGCCGATCGCTTCGCCCTATGTCTGGAGCGCGCGCCGCGCGGGCCGCAAGGTGACGCTGGTCGGCTCGGTGCCCTCGGAAGGGTTCCGGGCGTCGTTGCTGGCAGCCGCCAGGCGTGCCCTGCCGCAGGCGGAAATCGTGGACCAGATGGTGCCGGCGCGCGGTGCGCCGGACGCGTTCAACCCGGCAGTTACTTTTGCGTTGTTGCGTCTTGCGGATTTGGGCGAGGGCAACATCACCCTGACCGATTCGACGCTTGTCGTTCAGGGTGTGGCGCGCGATGGCCAGGCCTTTGCTGCGGTGCAGAAGGCGATCCACACGCAAGTGCCGCCGACGATCCAGATGGGGCCTGTCGATATCCAGCCGCCGCGCGCCGACCCGTTCGTCTGGTCGGCGAATTTCGATGGCTCATCTGTGGTGATTGCCGGTTTCGTTCCGAACGACGTCGTGCGTGAATCGCTGGTTGCGACGGTGAAGGCGACGCTGCCCGGCGTGCCGGTCGACGACCGGACGGCCATCGCCTCGGGCGATCCCCCGGGCTTCTCGGAGGCGGCGGCATTCGCCGTCACGGCGCTGGATCGGCTGAGCCGCGGCGGGGTGACCCTCGACGGGCTCAAGCTCGATGTCGCCGGCGACGCCAAGTCGGTCGACGATTATGAGGCGGTTCTGGCCAGCCTTGGCGGCGCGCTGCCCGACGGGATGCGTGTGGTCGATACCGAGATCGCGCCGGCTACGGTTTCCCCCTATTTCTGGAAGGCCGAGCGCAGCAAGGGGCGCGTGGTGCTCAGCGGCTACGTTCCGAGCCCCCAAGCGCGGGCACAGGTCACCGCCCTGGCGCAGTCGTCGTTCGGCGGCGATGCGATCGACCAGCGCATGCGGGTTGCCGCGGGCGAACCGCGCATGGACTGGCTGGGCGCCATCAAGTTTGCCGTCGGCCAGCTCGCGGGGCTGAGCCGCGGTTCCGTCGAACTCGACGACAGGACGTATTCGGTGGCCGGCGAAGCGGCGAGTTCCGATGCCTTTGCGGCACTCGCAGATGTGAACGCACGAACATTGCCGGCGAGCCTCGACCTCAAGCAGGCCGATATCGTGCCGCCGCATGTCTCTTCCTATCTTTTTGCAGCCGAACGACAGGGCACCGGCATCGTGGTCAGCGGCGACGTTGCCAGCGAGGTGGAGCATCAGCAGGTTCTGGACACGATCCATCGCAAGTTCGGAGCGGTTGCGGTCGATGACCGGCTGGTCTTTGCCAGCGGCGCTCCGGAGGGTTTTGCTGCGGCCACCAAGGTCGCGCTCCAGGCGCTCAGCCGCCTGGCGGGCGGGCGCGCGACGGTCGTCGACAACAAAGTGACGGTGTCCGGCTTCACCTATTATCCTGCGGCCATGGACAAGATCGCCGAGGAGCTCGATTCGGCCTTGCCGGATGGATTCACGATTGCCGCGAACGCGATCGCGTCGCGCCAGGACGATCAACCGGTTGCCGCCAACCAGTGCAGCGACCTGATGCAGGCCGTGCTCAAGGTGGGCGGCATCGGGTTCGATGGCGGCAAGTCCGGGTTGACGGAGGACAGCGAAGGTGTCCTCGACCGGGCCTCGGCGGTCATCGCCCGGTGCCCGGAGGCCGGGGTCGAGGTGGGTGCGCACAGCGATGCCGACGGCTCGGCCTCGCGCAACCGCGATCTGACGCAGGTGCGGGCCGAGACCATCGTCGACTATCTCGTGGAGGCCGGGGTCAAGCGCGAACGGCTGACGGCGGTGGGATACGGCGAAACCAAGCCGATCGCCGACAACTCGACCGCGGCGGGCAAGGCCGCCAATCGGCGCATCGAATTCACCTTCACCGAGCCGGCGAGCTGACCGCGATGCTCTACGTGATCGCAGCCTATTGGCCGTTCCTGTTGATCATGCTGCTGGTCGGCGCCGCCGTCGGCTGGTGGTACGAGGACCCGCGCGCCGTTGACGATCTCACGGCGTGGCTGGAGCGGGAGCCCGACGAGCCGTGATCTGGCATTTCCTCGAAGTGTGGGCGCTCATGCTCGGGGCCTTTGCCATCGGCTGCCCGATCGGGGCGGTGGCCTACAGGCTGGTGGCCCGGAGCCCGGCCGCGGATCTGCAAGGCGATTTCGCCGATGTGGTCGGCGACTTGGTCGACGGCATCAAAAGCCGGCTCGGTATCGGGCCGGTCTGGCGCCCGGAGTACCGCCGTCTGGTCGAGCGCCATGCCGACGACATGGAGGATCACGGCAGGCTTCGTGTCGAGGAGGACGGTCGGCAGGATCGTCTGCCTGCTGGTGGTGCCGTGCCGATGATCGCCGACCAGTCGGACCGCTCCGTCGTGGACGGGGAGGACGATGTCCCCGTGGTCGATCTCTCGGCGGCACCCGTGCCCGACGAAGAGAGCGATATCGCCGATTGGGAAGACGCCGCAACGGCGCGACCGGTGGGGCTTTCGGCGCCTCGCAATGGCGTGCCGGACGATCTGCAGCGCATCCGTGGCGTCGGCCGGCGCATCGAGCAGCGCCTCAACGGGCTCGGCATCTTCCATTTCGGCCAGATCGCTGCGTGGACGCCGGCCGAGATGCGCTGGGTGTCGCAGCAACTGGCGTTCCCGGAACGGATCGCTTGGGACGACTGGATCGGTCAGGCGACCATCCTGGCAACCGGTGGCGACACCGGCTTCGTCAAATCGGCCGATCGACGCCGCGCGAAACGGCGCCAGATGGCGCTGGAAAGGACGATCGCGCAGCAGGCCGATGACGACGGCGATATCGACCTTGAGGGCGAAGAAGAAATCACCGAAATCGGCGACGAGGTCAACGAAGGCGACGAGGGCAACGAAGGCAGACGAGGGACAACGAAGGCGCCGACACGGAGGGGGAAACGCGCTAGTCGGCTTTCTCGGGCTCCGCTGCCTCGGGCTCGGCGACCGCATCGAGATCGTAGCGCGCCTCATCGCGCGGGATGACCGCGTCGGCCGGCGGGCCGCTCCCCTCAAGCGCCGTGACGAAAGCGGAAATCCGGGCGAGCAGTTGTCCGTAGCGCAGAAGCGGCGCGTGCCCCTCGCCGGAGACGGTGACGGTCTCGACGTGCGGGTGCTCCTCGCTCATGCGATCGACGGTGTCGCTCGACAGCATGTCGGAATTCTCGCCACGGATGACGAGGATCGGGATCGCGCTGAGGGCGCGGAACTCGTCCCACATCGCCGGCAGCGAATGATCCAGTTCGAGGCCGTCGAAGGTCTCCGCCAGCTTCGGGTCGTAGGCGCTGACCGGGCTGCCGCCATCGTCGTTGAAGGTGAGGCGGGCAAAATAGTCCCAATCGACGTCGCGCCAGGCGGGGAAGCTGGCGCCGTGGACGCGGCGCAGGAGTTGAGCGGTGTCGGACCAGTTGTCCGGTTGCGGCATCCGGCCGACATAGGTCCTGATGCGGGCGAGGCCGTGGGCCTCGATGACCGGGCCGATGTCGTTGAGCACCAGACCGGCGACGGTGGCCGGCCGGGCGACACCCATCAGCATGCCAATGACGCCGCCGCGCGATGTGCCGACAACGACGGCGCGGGGGATATTGAGCGCCGCCATGCCGTCGAGAACGTCGTTCATCTCGGTGAGGGCGTTGTAACTCTCGGCGGTCTCGGCCCATTGCGACCGGCCACGGCCGCGATAGTCGAAGGCCACCACCCGCCGTGGCCGGTGCCGGTGGGTAGAGAGGTGGACGGCAAGCTCGTGGAAATCGCGGCTGTCGCGCGCGATGCCGGCCAGACAGACGACCGGCAGCCACGGCGAGAGCGGACTGCCGTAGTCGCGCGCCGACAGCTTCAGACCGTCGGAGCTGAGATAGGTCGCCTCGCGGAACGTCGGCTGCGCCGGCGTCTGGCTTTCTTCCGCGGCGTCGGGGGTGGTGTCTGGGCGGGGCTTGCGGGGCATGGCGCGATATCAGCCGGCGGGCCGGGCCACGTCAACCGGCTGATTTGCCCCGCTTGAGGTCGGCCTCGATGACCAGCGCCGACTCGCCGAGGCGGGCCCGGTAGACCTGCAGGTTCTCCATGATGCGCTGGACGTAGTTACGCGTCTCGGTGAAGGGGATCATCTCGATCCAGTCCACCACATCGACCTTGGGATCGCGCGGATCGCCATGTTGCTTGACCCATTGGGCCACGCGGCTGGCGCCGGCATTGTAGGCGGCGAAGGTCATGATGTAGGAGCCGCCGAAATCATCGACCAGGTTGCCGAGATGGGCGGCGCCGAGCGTGGCGTTGTAGGCGGGATCGGAGGTCAGGCGCGCCTGGGAGTAGCTGAGCCCCAGCGACTTGGCGACCTGGCGCGCGGTGGCCGGCATCAATTGCAGCAGGCCGCGCGCGCCGGCACCGCTGATGGCTTGAGGGTTGAAGGCGCTTTCCTGCCGGGCGATGGCGTAGACGACCGGCTTCTCGACGCTCGACATCTTTGCCGAGGTCGGGATCGCGGCGATCGGAAAGGCAAGGGTCTCGACCGGCATGCCGCGGACGGCTGCCGTCTTTCCGATCTGGAGGGCGATCTGGTACTCGCCGTTCTTGTCGGCCATGGCGGCGAGCAGGGCGATTTCCGCCGGGTCGTTCAGCGTGTCGGCGAGGTGGCGATAGAACAGCCCGACATAGCGGGTGCTCCCGGCGGCGGTCAGATGCTGGATGACCTTGACCAGCTCGCGATTGGCGAAGCGGTCGCGGTCGGCGGCATCGGGTGTGGGGGGCTGAGACAGGTGCAGCCGCGTATTGCCGAGCCGGACGAGCGCCAACTGGCCGTAGAAGGTGGTCGGATAGGCGCCGGCGCGCCGAAAGTGGGCGGCTGCCCCGGTCTTGTCGCCGGCGGCCGCCGCGGCGCGGCCCATCCAGTATTCGGCGCGCGACAGGCTGAGCGGTCCGGTCGAGATGGCCGCGATCTCGGCGAAGTGCCTGAGCGCGGTCTTCGGGTCGTGCAGGAACTCGAGGGCATACCAACCGGCGTGGAACTCGGCCTCGGCCTGGTAGATCGACAATTCGGCGGAATGGCCCGCGGCGATGCGGTAGGCGAGCTTCGCCTTGCCGTCCTCGATCAGGGCGCGTGAAATCAGGCGGCGCTCGATCCACCAGGCATTGGGATCGACCAGCTTGTTGGCGTCGTGGGGTGCGGAGAGAAGCAGGTCGGCGGCCTCACCGATCTTGTCGGCGCGGCGCAGAGCCTGAATGCGCGAATAAAGCGCCAGCGGGTCGCCCCTGACCGACCTGGGCAGGCCGGTCAGTTCGCGATAGGCGCTCTTGCGGTGCTTGATCGTCGAAACCACCGCCTTGGCGAGCGCCAACTGGTCCTTGTTGATGAGGGCGGCGACACGCAGGGCGTCGTCGGTCTGCTCGTCATAGAGCAGCATGTCCATGCGCGCCTTGTGGTCGGCGGCGGTCAGCATGTCGCCGAACTCGGAGAGAACCGTCTTCTCGTTGGTGCGCGAGAGCCTTTCGTTGCGCCAGAAGCTGCGGATGAGCGCGGCGGCGTCCTTCTGCCGGCCGCTGGCGACATAGGCTTCCGCCAGCGTGATGGTGGCGCTGTCGGAGGAGGGCGATGAGCCGCCAAGCGCCTTGATGACGCCGGCCGGCGACAGGTCGTCATTAGCGACCGCCTGTTCGTAGCGCAGGCGCAGAAGGCTCTGGCCCGGCCAGTCGCGCAGCTTGTTGCGTACCGTCTGGATGCGCGATGCGGGCACGTCCCTGCTGCCGCTGACGGCAACCAGCCAGTCGACGATCTTGATGTCGACCGGGTCGGGCAGGGCGTAGGCGGCGACCGTGGCCGCTGCCGGATCGCCCTTGTCGATGAGCTTCAGGGCCAGCTTGAGCCCGGCCGAGTTGAACGCCGCCGGTGCCGCCGGGGCGGGCTCGGGAGCCGGGGGCGCCTCGGCGCTTGCCGAAATCATCGCCCGCCTGCGGCGCGTCGCTGTCCTCGGTGGCGCGGCTTTCGTTGGGGGTCTCGGCGATGATCGCGGCAATGGGATCGTCGGCGGCAGCGTCCGCCGCCGGACCGGCGGCCGGCTCCGGCCTGAGGCTCGGCAGGGGCACCTGGACCGCGGAGCTTGCCTTCTTGCCGGCGGCTAGCGCTTCCGGCGAGGCGGCGGCGAGAACGAGCGCCAGCACGGCCAGCGCGCGCGCTGCGCCTGAACCCATACGGTGAGCGGTCCTGCCGGCTGCGGCAGTGATCATCGTCTCGTCGTCCCTGGTGTTTCTTCGGTGCCGCGCTACGGTCCGCGGGGTCGGTCACCGAAAAGGCCCGTTGCCTTGCCGAAAGAAGCTATTGTGCCATAGTGAAGGATTACTTGACGACCGTTACATTCTTGCCCGTCCACAGGGCTGGGACTATGGTCGCGCCAGATTGAAACCGCCGAGTTTGACCAGAATTCGGCCGTCGGAAGTGAGTTTTCCATGTTCAGAGGTTCGATCACTGCCCTGGTGACGCCGATGCGCGACGGCCGCCTCGACGAGGAGGCGTTCCGCGCCTTCGTCGATTGGCAGATCAGCGAGGGGACGCACGGGCTGGTGCCGGTGGGTACGACCGGCGAGAGCCCGACGTTGAGCCACGACGAGCACAAGCGCGTGGTCCAGGTCTGCATCGAGGTCGCCGGCGGCCGCGTGCCGGTGATTGCCGGCGCCGGATCCAACAACACGTCGGAGGCCATCGAACTGGCGCGCTTCGCCGAGAAGGCGGGGGCGGACGGCCTGCTGGTGGTGACGCCCTACTACAACAAGCCCAGCCAGGAAGGGCTCTATCAGCACTACAAGGCGGTCAACGACGCCGTCGGCATTCCGATCATCATCTACAACATCCCGCCGCGCTCGGTGATCGACATGAGCGTCGAGACGATGGCCCGGCTGTTCGAATTGAAGAACATCGCCGGCGTCAAGGACGCCACCGCCAAGATCGACCGAATCAGCCTGCAGCGCCGGGCGATGGGGCCGGAGTTCAACCAGCTCTCGGGCGAGGACGCCACGGCGCTCGCCGTGATGGCGCATGGCGGCCACGGCTGCATCTCGGTCACCTCGAATGTGGCGCCCAAGGCCCAGTCCGAGTTCCAGGAAGCCTGCATGGCGGGCGATTTCGTCAAGGCTCTGCAGTATCAGGACCGGATGCTGCCGCTGCACAAGGCGCTGTTCCTGGAGCCGAGCCCGGCCGGCTCCAAGTACGCCCTGTCGCTGCTCGGGCGCATGAGCGAAGAGCTGCGCCTGCCGCTGGTGACGGTGACCGAGAAGGCCCGTACCGAGATTCGCGCGGCGATGGTGCATGCCGGCCTGACCAACTGATCCCATGGCGACCAAGAAGGAAAAGGCGCCGAACCGGAACGCGGCGATCAACCGGCGCGCGCGCTTCAATTACGAGATTGGCCAGACCTATGAGGCCGGCATCGCGCTTGCCGGCACCGAGGTGAAGTCGCTGCGCGAAGGGCGCGCCAACATCGCCGACGCCTATGCCGGCGAGCGCAACGGCGAGCTGTGGCTCTACAACGCCTATATCCCTGAATATCTGCAGGCCAACCGCTTCAACCACGAGACCCGGCGGCCGCGGAAGCTGCTGCTGCACAGGCGCGAGATCGGCCGCCTGATCGGCGCCGTCGATCGCGAGGGCATGACCGTCGTGCCGCTGAGGATCTATTTCAACGATCGCGGGCGCGCCAAGGTCGAGGTTGCGGTGGCGCGCGGCAAGAAACTGCACGACAAGCGCGAGACCTCGAAGCAGCGCGACTGGGGGCGCGAGAAGGCCCGCCTGATGCGCGAAAAGGGCTAGCCCAGGCTCGCCCGGATATCAGCGAACACAGCGCGGAACATGGCTTCGGTGAGGACGCCGGTATTCGTGTTGTAGCGCGAGCAGTGGTAGCTGTCGAAAAGGGTCAGCCCCGGGCGCACTTCATGCGAGGCGCCATGCCCGAAGGGGACGCGGCTGCGCTTCAGCCCGAGGGCGGTGACGGTGCTGTCATGGGCGATGCGCCCCAGCGCCAGGATGGCGGCAAGCCGCGGCATGGCGTCGATGGTCGCCGCGAGGTAGGGCCGGCAGGTCTTGATCTCGGCGGTCTCGGGCTTGTTCTGCGGCGGAACGCAGCGCACCGCATTGGTGATCGCGGCGTCCCTGAGAGCCACGCCGTCGTCCGGCCGCGCGTCGTAAGTGCCTGATGCGAAACCGAAATCGACCAGAGTCTGGTAGAGAAGCACGCCGGCATAGTCGCCCGTGAAGGGCCGGCCGGTGCGGTTGGCGCCGCGCAAGCCGGGCGCCAGACCGACGACGAGCAAACGGGCCGCCGTCCCGCCGAAGGTCGGAACCGGCGCGTTGTGCCATTGCGGCTCCCTGGCCCGCCATTCGTCTCGGAAAGCCGCCAGCCGCGGGCAGAGCGGGCAGTCGCGGCCCGGCGCCGTCGGGTCCATGCCGGGCGAGGCCCTAGATAGCGTCGTCGCTTTCGAATTCGTCGTCGGCGAAGGCCACCGTCTGGGTGCGCTCGGCCTGGCGCTGGGCCCGCTCGGAGGGGTCGCGCCCGATCTTCGACTGCATGGTTTGCAGTTCGACGAAATGGTCCGCCTGCCGGCGCAGCTCGTCGGCGATCATCGGCGGCTGGCTGGCAAGCGTGGAGATCACGCTGACCTTGCGGCCCCGGCGTTGCACCGCCTCGACCAGCGAGCGGAAGTCGCCGTCGCCGGAGAACAGGACGAAATGGTCGACGTACTCCACCATCTCCATGGCATGAACGGCCAGTTCGATGTCCATGTTGCCCTTGATCTTGCGCCGGCCGGTTGCGTCAACGAATTCCTTGGTCGGCTTGGTGACGACAGTATAGCCGTTGTAGTCGAGCCAATCGATCAGGGGGCGGATCGACGAATATTCCTGTTCCTCGGCCAGCGCTGTGTAGTAGTAGGCGCGAAGCAGGTAGCCCTTCGACTGGAATTCAAGCAAAAGCTTCTTGTAGTCTATGTCGAATCCCAGCGCCTTCGCCGTCGCGTACAGATTGGCGCCGTCTATGAAGAGAGCGATTTTCTCGCGAGGGTCAAACATCTTTTTGTCTATTGCCTTCGTTGTGTTGATTATTCAAACGCCGCGTAACCCAAAGTTGAAATGGGTCACCAGGGACAAGCCAGCGGCTTCAAAAGCATTGGTCGCCGCAAATCCCCGACAATACAGCCACATACTAGCACATGTGGTGCATGTTCCGCGCCAGTCCAGAGGCGGGCGCGACCGGATCGCCCCGGGCAGCGCGCGGGTCGGCGGGCGATTGCGGCCAAATTCCTTGCTTTTGACCGGCGGGCAGCCTATATGGCCGCCACACCCAATCAGGAGAAAGCCCATGGCGCGCGTCACCGTCGAGGATTGCGTCGACAAGGTCGAGAATCGATTTGAGCTGGTGCTGCTGGCCGCCCACCGGGGACGCATGATTTCCAGCGGATCGCCGCTCACGGTCGATCGCGACAACGACAAGAATCCCGTGGTTGCGCTGAGGGAAATCGCCGATCAGACGGTGGCGCCGGAAGACCTCAAGGAAGACCTCATCCATTCCCTGCAGAAATACGTCGAAGTGGACGAGCCCGAGCCGGAGCCGGTGCCGATGATCGCTTCGGCCGCCGCGCCCGCGGTCGGCGACGACGGCGAGGTGGCCTTCGACCGGATGTCGGAGGAGGAGCTGCTGCGCGGGCTGGAAAGCATGGTTCCGCCGGACAAGACCGAGGAATTCTGAGCCTGCCGGGGGCGCCGACGTTTCCGGTAAAGCTTTCCCTATACTATATACGGTACTGAAACACCGAAGCCCGCCGGTCAGCGGCGGGCGGTGTCCGTGCCGGATCGTCGCGCCATGATGCGCCAGTATGAGTTGGTCGAACGGGTTACGCGCTACAACCCGAACGCCGACGAGAACCTGCTGAACAAGGCCTACGTCTATGCCATGCAGAAGCATGGCACGCAGACGCGCGCCAATGGCGACCCCTATTTCTCGCATCCCCTCGAGGTTGCCGGCATCCTGACCGATCTCAAGCTCGACGACGCCACCATCGCCGTCGCCCTGCTGCACGACACCATCGAGGATACCGACGCCACCCGCGCCGAGATCGACCAGATGTTCGGCGAGGACATCGGGGCGCTGGTCGAGGGCCTGACCAAGATCAGCAAGCTCGATCTGGTGTCGAAGCGGGCGGAGCAGGCGGAGAACCTGCGCAAGCTGTTGCTTGCCATCTCCTCCGACATCCGCGTGCTCCTGGTGAAGCTCGCCGACCGCCTGCACAACATGCGCACGCTGCAATTCATGTCGGTGGAGGCGCGCGCGCGGATCGCCCAGGAGACGCTCGACATCTATGCGCCGCTGGCCGGCCGCATGGGCATGCACGACATGCGCGAGGAGATGGAGGACCTGGCCTTCCGTACGCTCAATCCGGAAGCCTATGCCACGATCGAGCGGCGGATGGGGGACTTTCGCACGCGCAACCGCAAGCTGACCGAGAACATCGAGCGCGAGCTGACCGAGCGGCTGGCGCATGCCGGCATCGCGGCGGAGGTCAAGGGGCGGGAGAAGCGCCCCTATTCGATCTTCCGCAAGATGGAGCGCAAGGCGATCAGCTTCGAACAGCTGTCCGACATTCTCGGCTTCCGCGTCGTCGTCGGTACGCTCGGCGCGTGCTATGCGGCGCTCGGCGTCGTGCACACCACCTGGCCGACGGTGCCCGGGCGCTTCAAGGACTACATCTCGACGCCGAAGCAGAACGACTACCGCTCGATCCACACCACGGTCATCGGCCCCGGCCGCCAGCGCGTCGAATTGCAGGTGCGCACCGCCGAAATGCACCGCATCGCCGAATACGGCATTGCCGCCCACGCGCTCTACAAGGACGGCGTGGCGCCGACCAGGCAGAAGGCGAATGGCAACGGCAGCGGCAATGGCGCGGCACGGCCCAATGGCAGCAAGCAGGGCAACGGCGGCAGCGGCGGCGCGACGCTGACCGGCTTCAACGAGGAAATCCACGCCTACGAATGGCTGCGGCGGACCATCGAGATCCTCGCCGAGGGCGATACGCCGGAGGAGTTCCTCGAGCACACCAAGCTCGAGCTGTTTCAGGACCAGGTGTTCTGCTTCACGCCGAAGGGCAGGCTGATCGCGCTGCCGCGTGGCGCCACGCCGATCGACTTCGCCTATGCCGTCCACACCGACATCGGCGACACCATGGTCGGCGCCAAGATCAACGGCCGCACCATGCCGCTGATGACGGAGCTCAGAAACGGCGACGAAGTGGAGATCCTGCGCTCAAAGGCCCAGGTGCCGCCGGCGGCATGGGAATCGATGGTGGTCACCGGCAAGGCACGCTCGGCGATCCGCCGGGCGACGCGTGCCGCGGTGCGCAAGCAGTATGCCGGCCTCGGGCGGCAGATCGTCGAGCGCGCCTTCGGCCGCGCCAAGCGTGCCTATTCGGACAAGCTGATCGAGGCGGCCCTGCCGCGGCTGGCGCAGAGCAATGTCGAGGACATGCTGGCGGCCGTCGGCCGTGGCGAGATTCCCTCTGACAACGTGCTGAAGGCGGTCTATCCGGACCACAAGGTCGAGCGCCCGCCGCGCAAGAAGGCGGGGACCGAGGAGGGCGGCTGGTTCGGCCTCAAGCGCGGATCGGGCATGAAGTTTCGCGTGCCGGGCCTGTCGCGGAAAGCGCCGGCCGCCGATGCGCCTCGCGGCCGGGCCATCCCCATCCGCGGCCTCCATGGCGAAATGCCGGTGCGTTTCGCCGATGGCGGCGCCATTCCGGGCGAGCGCATCGTCGGCATCATGTCGCCGGGCGAGGGGATCACCATCTACCCCATCCAGTCTCCGGCGCTGAAGGAGTTCGACGATGAGCCGGAACGCTGGCTGGACGTGCGCTGGGACGTGGAGGAGGGGCCGGAAGCCCGCTTTCCGGTGCGCATCGAGGTGACGGCCATCAACGAACCCGGCACTCTGGCGCAGGTCGCCCAGGTCATGGCGGATAACGAGGCCAATATCACCAATGTCAGGATGGCCCAGTCGGCGCCTGATTTCACCGTCATGGTGTTCGATATGGAAGTGTTCGACGTGAAACATCTCAACCGACTGATCGGGCAGTTGCGAGAACGGCCGATCGTCAGCAGTGTCGTGCGGGTCAATGGCTAGCCGGTCCGCGACCCGGCCGCGCCGCGCCCGCGGCGGCGAGAGCTGAGAGGCAAGGCTGACCATGCTGTTTCGTCGCCGCGAGACCCAGAGCCTTTTGGCCAAGGTGCGCACCGCATTGTGGCCGCGCCACAGCTGGTCGCGCTCGGCCCGCTATTTCGGCAAGCGCGTGCTCAGGCTTTCCGGCTCGCCTCATGCGGTGGCGGCCGGCGTGGCGGCCGGCGTCTTCGCCTCCTTCACCCCCTTCGTCGGCCTGCACTTCATCGTCAGCTTCATCTTCGCCTTCATCGTCGGCGGCAACATGCTCGCCGCCGCGATGGGCACCTTCGTCGGCAACCCGCTGACCTTTCCCTTCATCTGGGCGTCGACCTACAGCCTCGGCAGCCACATTCTTGGCCAGAGCAACGCGCTGGCGCTGCACGAGATCCATGACGCGCTGGTCCACCGGTCGATCGACGTGCTGGTGCCGATCATCGCGCCGATGCTGGTGGGCGCGGTGCCGATCGGCCTGCCGATTGCGGTGGTCTTCTACGTCGGAGCCTTTTTCGCGGTGCGCGCCTTTCGCGACCTGCGCCGCGAGCGGCTGGATGCCCGGCGGCGTGAATCGTCGAACGCGATGGCGCCAGTCAAGGAGATGGACGACGCATGACCAGAGATCTCAGGCTTGGGGTCAATATCGACCATGTCGCGACCATCCGGAACGCCCGCGGCGGCGACCATCCGGACCCGCTGCGCGCGGCGGCGATCGCGGCGGAAGCCGGCGCCGACGGCATTACGGCGCATCTGCGCGAGGATCGCCGGCATATCGGCGACCGCGACATCGAACGTCTGCGCCATGCGATTGCGCTGCCGCTCAACCTGGAGATGGCGGCGACCGACGAGATGCTGGCGATCGCGCTGCGCTACAAGCCGCATGCGGCCTGCATCGTGCCGGAGCGGCGCGAGGAGCGCACCACGGAAGGCGGCATCGACGCCGCAGGCCAGGAGGCGCGGCTGAAGCCCATCGTGGCTGCGCTGGGCGAGGCCGGCGTGCGGGTGTCGCTGTTCATCGAGGCCTCGCCGCGCCAGATCGACGCGGCGGTGGCGCTCGGCGCGCCGGTGGTCGAGTTGCACACCGGGAGCTATTGCGAAGCCTGGTTCTCCGGCCCGGACGCCTTCGAGATGGAGCGGGCGCGCATCGCCGAAGCCGCCGCCTATGCCGCAGGACTCGGCCTCGAGGTCCATGCCGGGCACGGCCTGACCTTTGACAACGTCAAGCCGATTGCCGCCATGCCCGAGATCCGCGAGCTCAACATCGGCCACTTCCTCATCGGCGAAGCGATCTTCATCGGCCTGGATGAGAGCATCCGCACCATGCGCCGGCTGATGGACGAGGCGCGCTCGGCGGCGGAAGAGGGCGAGGGAGCGCTCAACGGATGATCGTCGGCATCGGCAACGATACGATCGACATCCGCCGGGTGGAAAAGGTGATCGAGCGTCACGGCGAGCGCTTCACCACGCGCATCTTCACCGAAATCGAACAGCGCAAATCGGATCGGCGGCGCCTGCGCGCGGCGTCCTATGCCAAGCGGTTCGCCGCCAAGGAAGCGTGCTCCAAGGCGCTCGGCACCGGTATTCGCGGCGGCGTCTTCTGGCGCGACATGGGGGTAGTCAACCTGCCCTCCGGCAAGCCGACGATGCAGCTCACCGGCGGCGCTGCCGCGCGGCTGGCGCGGCTGATACCGGCCGGGCACCGGGGAGAAATTCACCTGACCATCACCGACGATTTCCCGCTTGCCCAGGCGCTGGTCATCATCGAGGCCGTGCCCGAGACGGCACCGTGAAGCCGCCAAGGTTGGCGTTGCACAGCACCCGGCGAGCCGGTATTACCGGCCGGCCGGGGCCGGACAACGGGATAGGACAATGAGCGTGGCATCGGATAAGCAGGCCAGCGGCGGCCTGGGCGAGACCGTCAAGATCATCATCCAGGCGCTGGTTCTGGCGCTTCTGGTGCGGACCTTCCTGTATCAGCCGTTCAACATCCCCTCCGGGTCGATGGAAGACACGCTGCTGATCGGCGATTACCTGTTCGTCTCCAAGTATTCCTACGGCTATTCGCGCTTCTCGCTGCCCTTCGGGCCGCACCTGTTCGACGGGCGCGTCTGGTCGGCGCCGCCGAAGCGCGGCGATATCGTCGTCTTCAAGCTGCCGCGCGACGATTCCACCGACTACATCAAGCGGGTGGTCGGCCTGCCTGGCGACAAGATCCAGGTGCAGCACTCGGTGCTCTACATCAACGGCAAGGCGGTGCCGCGCGAAATGATCGGTCCGGTTACCCTCGACGGGGTGACGTACACCCAGTACCAGGAGACCATGCCGAACGGCGTCAAATACAAGGTGCTCGACCACGACACCGACGGCTTGCTCGACAACACCCAGGTCTTCGAGGTGCCGCCCGACCACTATTTCATGATGGGCGACAACCGCGACAACTCCACCGACAGCCGCGTGCCGCCGACCTCGGGTGGAGTCGGCTATGTGCCCTTCGAGAACCTGGTCGGCCGCGCCGAGATCATCTTCTTCTCGGTCAAGGAAGGCGAGCCGGTTCTGGCCTTCTGGCAATGGCCGTGGACGGTGCGCTGGGATCGGCTGTTCAAGTTCCTATGACCGTAGCGGGCGCTCCCCTAGACGCGCTGGAACGCCGAACGGACTACCGCTTCAAGGACCGTAGCCTGCTCACCACGGCACTGACTCATGCCAGTGCCGTGGGCGATGCCCGCATCGCCGCCGACGTGACCTATCAGCGTCTGGAGTTCCTCGGCGACCGCGTGCTCGGCCTGGTGGTGTCGGCGATGCTGCTCGAAGCCTTTCCCGAGGCGGCGGAGGGCGAGCTCTCCTCGCGCCTCGCCGATCTCGTGCGCAAGGAGACCTGCGCCGAGGTGGCCTCGGCGCTCGATATGGGCGCGGCGGTGGTCTTCGGCGGCAGCCGGGCACAGCAGCGCGCTCTGCTGACGGTCAACGTTCTCGGTGACGTGTGCGAGGCGCTGATCGCGGCGATCTATCTCGACGGCGGCTTCGAGGCGGCGCGGCGCTTCGTCGAGACGCATTGGCGCGAGCGCATGCTGGAGACGCCGCTCGGCGGCCGCAACGCCAAGTCGACGCTGCAGGAATGGACTCAAGGTCAGGGCCATGGCACGCCGACCTATGAGATTTCCGAGCGCAGCGGACCCGACCACGCGCCGACTTTCGTCATCGTCGTGCGCGTGGGCACGCTGGAGCCGGGGCGCGGCGAGGGCCGCAATCGGCGCGAGGCCGAGCAGGCCGCGGCCACCGCCGTTCTCATCCGCGAGGGCATATGGTCGACGGCGCGGTGAGCGGGCAAGCCGAAACGCCCACGACTCGCTGCGGCTTCGTCGCCCTCATCGGCGTGCCCAATGCCGGCAAGTCGACGCTGGTCAACCGGCTGGTCGGCACCAAGGTCACCATCGTCAGCCACAAGGTGCAGACCACCCGCTCCATCGTGCGCGGCATTGCCATAGTCGGCCCGGCGCAGATCGTCTTCGTCGACACCCCCGGCATCTTTGCGCCGAAGCGCCGGCTCGACCGCGCCATGGTCGATACTGCCTGGGGCGGGGCGCGCGACGCCGATATCGTGGCGCTGCTGATCGATGCCGCCAAGGGCATCGACAATGAGGTGCAGGCGCTGCTCGACAAGCTCGGCGAGATCCGTCAGCCGAAGGTACTGCTCCTCAACAAGATCGACACGGTGAGGCGCGACAGCCTGCTCACGCTCGCCGACGCAGCCAACAAGGCGGCAAGCTTTGACCGCACCTTCATGATCTCGGCGCTCACCGGCGACGGGCTCGACGATTTCATGGGTTTTCTGGTGGAAGCCGTGCCGCCGGGGCCGTTCCTCTATCCGGAGGACGAGGTCAGCGACATTCCGCTGCGCCAGCTCGCCGCCGAGATCACCCGGGAGAAGCTGTTCGAGCGCCTGCATCAGGAGCTGCCCTATCAGGCGACCGTCGAGACCGAGGCGTGGACCGACCAGAAGGACGGTTCGGCGCGCGTCGAGCAGACCATCTATGTGACCCGCGACAGCCAGAAGAAGATCGTCATCGGCAAGGCCGGCGCCACCATCAAGGCGATCTCCATGGCCGCGCGCAGGGAGATCGCCGAGATCGCCGAGAAGCCGGTCCACCTCTTCCTCTTCGTCAAGGTGCGCGAGAACTGGGGCGACGACCCGGAACGCTACCGCGCCATGGGGATCGAGTTTCCCAAGGGTTGAGTGCGCTCCCCCTCGATTCGGCGCTAGACTTGCTTCCATGCAGTGGTCGGACGAAGGCATCATCATCGGCACGCGCCGGCACGGCGAGACGAGCCTGATCGTCGAGCTGATGACGCCGGCCCACGGCCGCCATCTGGGGCTGGTGCGCGGCGGGCGCTCGCGCCGCCAGCAGCCGATCCTGCAGCCGGGGAATTCGGTCGCCGCCACCTGGCGGGCGCGGCTCGACGAGCATCTCGGCACCTACACGGTCGAGGGGACCACGCAGCGCGCCGCACGGCTGATCGAGAGCGCCGCCGGGCTCTACGGCATCCAGATGCTGGGCGGGCTCTTGCGCCTGCTGCCAGAGCGCGACCCGCATCCGCGTCTCTATGACGGGCTCCTCTCGATCCTCGACTGGTTCGATGAGCCACTCACCGCCGGCGCGCTGATCGCCCGCTTCGAGTTGGGGCTGCTTGACGATCTTGGCTTCGGCCTCGATCTCGAACGCTGCGCCGCCACCGGCAGCAATGACGATCTCGCTTTCGTCTCGCCGAAGTCGGGGAGGGCGGTCAGCCGCTCCGCCGGCGAGCCTTATGGCGAGCGGCTCCTGAAGCTGCCGGCCTTCCTGCTGGAGCCGGCTAGCGCCCGGCCGGCCGACCGCGAGGCACTTGCCCAGGCCTTTGCGCTCACCGGCTACTTTCTCGCCCGCCACGTCTTCGAGCCGCGCGGCATCGAGGCGCCGGAGGCGCGCGAGCGCTTCATCGCGCTCATCGCGCGGGCCGGCGAACACATTCCTCAATAGGAGGCAACCGTGGACGATCTGAAGAGCATCACCGAGAAGCGCATGGCGGCGCACCAGCGCCTGCTGCAACTGGATTCCAAGACCTACAAGGCGTTTCTCGCCATGGAGGCGGCCACCTTCGCCGATGCCGCGCTGCCCAAGAAGACCAAGGAGCTGATCGCTGTCGGCATCTCCGTGGTGATCGATTGCGAATCCTGCATGCAGTGGCACATCGGAGAAGCGGCGAAGGGTGGCGCCAGCCAGGCGGAAATCCTCGAAGCGGTCGAAGTCGGCATCGAGATGGGCGGTGGGCCGGCCACCGTCTCGGCCCGTTTCGCCCTGGAGGTGATGGACAGCGTCGTGCGGCCGGGCTGAGATTTGCCGTGCTTGCCGGCCTCCGGCGCCGCGCAAAAGCTTGAATCCCAAGGGTTTGACCGCTAGTCCGGTCTCATGGCCAAACATCTGATTCCGCCCGGCGGCGGCGACATCGAGCCCGTCAATCTGCGCGAGGCCCTGGAAGAGCGCTACCTCGCCTATGCGCTCTCCACCATCACCAACCGGGCGCTGCCCGATCTCCGCGACGGGCTGAAGCCGGTGCACCGGCGCATCCTCTATGGCATGCGCCAGCTGAGGCTCGATCCGGGCGGCGGCTTCAAGAAGTCGGCCAAGATCGTCGGCGACGTGATGGGCGGCTTCCACCCGCATGGCGACCAGGCGATCTACGACGCGCTGGTGCGGTTGGCGCAGGATTTCGCCTCGCGCTACCCGCTGGTCGACGGCCAGGGCAATTTCGGCAATATCGACGGCGATAGCGCCGCGGCGATGCGCTACACCGAAGCGCGCATGACCGAGGTGGCGCGGCTCTTGCTCGACGGCATCGACGAGGACGCGGTCGATTTCCGCCCGACCTATGACGGCTCCGACAAGGAGCCGGTGGTGTTGCCCGGCGCGTTCCCCAATCTGCTCGCCAACGGCGCCTCGGGCATCGCGGTGGGCATGGCGACCAACATTCCGCCGCACAACGCCGCCGAACTCTGCGACGCGGCGCTGCATCTCATCAAGACGCCGAAGGCGCGCATCGAAACCCTGGTCGATCTGGTCAAGGGGCCGGACCTGCCGACCGGCGGCATCATCGTCGAGCCAAGGGAGAACATCCTCGAGGCCTACAGGACGGGACGCGGCTCCTTCCGCGTGCGTGCCCGCTGGAGCCAGGAAGATCAGAAGCGCGGCACCTGGGTCGTGGTGGTCACCGAGATTCCCTATCAGGTGCAGAAGGCGCGGCTGATCGAGAAGATCGCCGAGCTGCTGGAGGCGAAAAAGCTGCCGCTGGTCGCCGACATACGCGACGAGTCGGCGGAGGACATCCGTGTCGTCATCGAGCCGAAGAGCCGCGCGGTCGATCCCGCGCTGATGATGGAATCGCTCTTTCGCCTGACCGACCTGGAAAGCCGCATCCCGCTCAACCTCAACGTCCTCTCCAGAGGCGTGGTGCCGAAGGTGATGGGCCTCGGCGAGGTGCTGAACGAGTGGCTGGCCCACCGGCGCGAGGTGCTGGTCCGGCGCGCCAACCACCGGCTGGCACAGATTGCCCATCGGCTGGAGGTGCTCGACGGCTATCTGATCGCCTATCTGAACCTCGACGAGGTGATCAGGATCATCCGTAATGAGGACGAGCCCAAGCCCGTCCTGATGAAGACCTTCAAGCTCTCCGACGTTCAGGCGGAAGCCATCCTCAACATGCGGCTGCGTGCTCTGCGCAAGCTCGAGGAGATGGAGATCAAGGGTGAGCACGCGGCGCTCAGCAAGGAGCAGAAGTCGCTGAAGGCGCTGGTCAAGTCGGAAGATCAGCAATGGG
This sequence comes from uncultured Alphaproteobacteria bacterium, assembly GCA_963730325.1. Lineage (GTDB taxonomy): Bacteria > Pseudomonadota > Alphaproteobacteria > Rhizobiales > Kaistiaceae > CAVSRC01. The sequence continues at coordinate 93,061 of CAVSRC010000019.1, forward strand.
CGAACGTCGCCGAGGAAATCCGCGCGGTGCGCAAGACCTTCGGTCCCAACACGCCGCTGGGAAAACGCCGCTCGACCTTCGGCGAGGCGCCGGAGCACGACATCGAGGACATGCAGGCGGCGATGATCGAGCGCGAGCCGATCACCGTGGTCGTGTCGGAGAAGGGCTGGATCCGCGCGATGAAGGGGCACGAGGTGGACACCTCCGCCCTGACCTTCAAGACCGATGACAGCCTGCGCGCCGCGATCCGCGCCGAGACCACCGACAAGATCATCGTCGCTTCGACCGGCGGGCGGTTCTACACCCTTGCTGCCGACCGGCTGCCGGGCGGGCGCGGGCACGGCGAGCCGATCAAGCTGATGGTCGACATGGACGCAGCCGACGATGTGGTGACGGTGTTCGTCCACAACCCCGAGCGCAAGCTGTTGGTCATCTCCACCGAGGGCCGCGGCTTCGTGGTGCCGGAGGCGGAGATCCTCGCCAATACCCGCAAGGGCAAGACCGTGATGAGCGTCATGGCGCCGGAAGAGATGCGCATCTGCGTGTCGGCTGCCGGCGACACGGTGGCGGTGCTCGGCGAGAACCGCAAGATGCTGCTCTTCCCCTTGAACCAGGTGCCGGAGATGGGCCGCGGCAAGGGCGTGCGCCTGCAGAAATACAAGGACGGCGGGGTGGCGGACGCGCGCGTCTTCGCCAGGAAGGAGGGCCTGAGCTGGCAGGACTCCTCGGGCCGCACCTTCGTCCGCGCGATGTCCGAATTGAAGCTGTGGGTAGGCGAGCGGGCGCAGGCGGGCCGCATCCGGCCGGACGGCTTCCCGCGCTCCAATCGCTTCGGAACCCCGACGGTGCCGTAAGAGCCATGCGCGCCAAGGCCGAGGCCAAATGGGGCGTGCTCAAGGCGGTGGACGAGCTGCTCGACCACATTGCCAACGGGCGCCTCCAGGAATCGGTGGACGCCTTCACCGGCGACGAGGATGCCATGCTCATCGGCTCGGAGCCGGGTGAGATCGCCATCGGGCCGGAGGCGCTGAGGACCTTCTTCGCCGAGCTCTATGCCAGGCCTTCCCGCGTTCTGTTCACGCTGCCGGAGCGGCGGGTCTCGGCGATGGGCCATGTCGCCTGGCTGACGGGCGAGGGGACCTATCGCCTGTCGACCGGCGGCGAGGAATTGCCCTATCGCCTGACGGCGGTGCTGGAGCGGCGGCGCGACCAATGGCTGTTGCAGCTCTTCAGCGGCTCGGAGCCGAAAGGCTAGGCGCTGCCTGCCCAGAAATCCCGGTGGGGCGCGATCAGCTCATCCTCGATCTCGGGGAAGGGGCCGTGGACCGCGATCGCCTTCTGGCCCGAGCCGAGCACGATGCGCGATGGCAGCGCCATGGTCGGGTTCTCCTGGCTTGTGCCGGTGAGCGCCGCCAGCTTCGCCTCGTCGGCGCCATAGACGAGCGTGCCGATATTGGCCCAGTAGAGCGTGCCGGCGCACATGGCGCAGGGCTCGAAAGTGGTGGCGAGCGTGCAGCGCCAGAGATAGTCCGGGCGGTAGGCGGCGGCGGCGCGGCGGGCAAGCTCGGTCTCGGCGTGGCGCACGACGTCGAGATTGCCCTGGCGCATGAGGATCTCGCCCTCCGGGCCGACGAGCACGGCGCCGAAGGGGTGATGCCCGTGGGCGGCGGCCTCGCGCGCCACGTCGTTTGCGGCGCGGAGATGGGCGATCATCTGGTCGCGGGTCATGGGATTTCACCTGCTGCTCGGCTTTGCCTAGGTGTAGTGGGTTGGCCGAGCGCGCGCCATCCTCGACATCCTACGCGCCGTCGCTGCGCCCGCCTGACGCTCGCGCCCGGGCGTCACGGGGCCGCAAGACTCCGCTTTGTCCGAACCACAGCGGGATCAAGTTTAGTCGAATTTGCCGTCCCGACGCCGGGTGAAGACGATCACTTGCACCTCCTGCGACGAGCAACCACAATTCCACAATCAGGCGACGATAATCTCGTTCTGTCTTTCTTGCTGCGGCTTGCCCGGTGGACCGGGCCGGCACGGAGTCCGCCAATGCTTGAAGCAGATATATTTTCGGCACTGGTCATGGCCGTTTACGATGCCGCGCTCGATGCGGAGTTATGGCCCCGCGCCCTTGCGCAGATCGCACACTATGTCGGCGGCAGCGCGGCCGGACTTCTCTCAAAAAACATAGTCAGCAAGGTCGGTGACGCTCAATATCATTTTGGCGTTAGCGAGCACTATCTGCGGCTCTATCGAGAGACCTACTGGCAGTTCGATCCGTTGACGCCGCTTGTGTTCTTCGACGCCGGTCAAGTCACCACGGTGTCCGACTACATCCCCGACGACGAATTTCGCCAAGGCCGCTTCTACAAGGAATGGGTTGAGCCACAGGGCTTTGTCGATTCGGCAAATGTCGTACTGGAGAAATCGCCTGCCGTCTGCGCAATCCTGAGTGTCATCCGGGGCAAAGCCGATGGCCTGGTCGACGATGGCGCGCGGGAGCGCATGCGCCTGATCATTCCGCACATGCGCCGCGCGGTGCTCATCGGCAACGTCATCGAGCTCAAGTCCATGGAGGCGGCGACGCTGGCCGACACGCTGGACGGGATCGCCGCCGGCATGTTCCTGGTCGATGAGAACGGGCGCGTCGTGCAAAGCAATGTTGCCGGCCACGCGATGGTGACCGCCGGAGAGACGCTGCGTGTGGCCGGCGGCCGGCTCACCACAGGCGACGTTCAGACCGACCAGACGCTGCTCGACATCTTCGCGACGTCGGCTGGCGGCGATGCGGCGATCGGCACGAAGGGTATCGCGATACCGCTCGCGGCGGGGGACGGCGAGCCTCTGGTGGCGCATGTGCTGCCTTTGACTTCAGGCGCGCGCCGGCGGACCGGCGCGGCCTATGCCGCCGTCGCAGCCGTCTTCATTCACAAGGCGGCGCTGGCGCCGCCGTCCCGGCCCGAGATGGTGGCCAGGACCTATGGCCTGACGCCGAGCGAACTGAGGGTCCTGATGGCGATCGTCAATGTCGGCGGTGTGCCGGAGACTGCAGGGGCACTTGGCATCGCGGAAACCACGGTCAAGTTCCACCTGCGCAGCCTGTTCGAGAAGACCGGCGCCAAGCGCCAGGCCGACCTGGTCAAGCTGGTGGCCGGCTTCGTCAATCCGTTCATCGACTAGCGATGTCCGCGATCGAGCCCCGCGCACCCCACCCGGCTCGACCTTCGGCAGGGCTCTGCGGGGGGCACTCTGAGAATCCGCTCGATCCGCACGCAAAGCGGATCAAGGTTTAGTCGAATTGGCGGCACCGGCGCCGAGTGAAAATGGTCACTTGCACGGCCTGCGGAGGGCACCCATGATCCCACAACCAGGCGACGATTATCTCGTTCTGTCTTTCTTGCAGCGGCTTGCCCGGTGGACCGGGCCGGCACGGAGTCCGCGATGCTCGAAGCAGATCTCCTCTCCCTGCTCATCGGCGACATCTACGACGCCGCGCTGGACGCGTCCTTCTGGCCGAGCGTCATGGAAAAGCTCGCCGGCTTCATCGGCGGTGGAGCAGCGACGCTTCACCTTCGCGACAGTGCGCGGGGGGCGGCCGCACCGACCTACGATTTCGGAATCGATGCCGAATACGGGCAGCTCTACTTCGGCACGTACGCCAAGCTCGATCCGCTGAATGCGGCTTACTTCAGTCTCGAGGTTGGCGACGTGATCAGCAATTCCGAGATCATTCCGCGGTCCGAATTCCTCAAGACGCGCTTCTACAACGAATGGGTGCGCCCCCAGGGATTCATCGACAACATCGTGGCCCTGATCGACCGGTCGCCAACGAGCATCGCCATCTTCGCCGTGCTCCGCCACGAGCGGCAGGGCTTCACGGACGACGGCGCGCGCGAACGCATGCGATTGATCATTCCGCACCTGCGTCGCGCGGTGCTCATCGGCAATGTCATCGAGCTCAAGTCCATGGAGGCGGCAACGCTGGCCGACACGCTGGACGGGATCGCCGCCGGCATGTTCCTGGTCGACGAGAGCGGGCGCGTCGTGCAAAGCAATGTTGCCGGTCATTCGATGGTGGCCGCCGGCGAAACGCTGCGTGTGGCCGGGGGGCGGCTCGCCACAGGCGACGTCCAGACGGACCAGACGCTGCTCGACATCTTCGCAACGTCCGCCGACGGCGATGCGGCGATCGGTACGAAAGGGATCGCGGTGCCGCTGGCCACGGAGGACGGCGAGCCCTTCGTCGCCCACGTGTTGCCGCTGACCTCCGGCGCGCGCCGGCGGGCCGGCGCGGCCTATACGGCCGTCGCCGCGGTCTTCGTACACAAGGCGGCGCTGTCGCCGCCGTCCCGGCCCGAGATGGTGGCCCGGACCTATGGCCTGACGCCGAGCGAACTGAGGGTCCTGCTGGCGATCGTCAATGTCGGCGGTGTGCCGGAAAGCGCCGCGGCGCTCGGCATCGCGGAAACCACGGTCAAGTTCCACCTGCGCAGCCTGTTCGAGAAGACCGGCGCCAAGCGCCAGGCCGATCTGGTCAAGCTGGTGGCCGGCTTCGTCAATCCGTTCATCGACTGACCCTGGTCCCCGGATTTATTTTTCCCCTCCGATCGGACGGGGCGGAACCATCTGTTTTTGTCCAAGCTGTTGGCAGGGGGAGCGTCGGCCTCAGGGCCCTTGCAAGGAGCAGATGCATGTCCGCATCCCACCGCATGCGCACCCTCTCGTTTGTCATTGCCACCGTTCTCACCGCCGGCCTTGCCGCCGGAACGGCCCATGCCGCGACCGGACAGGGCGCCCGCCGGCACGTCACGTCACGATGAAGAGCGAAAGGACATTCGACGAGACCTCCGGAGGAGAGCCCCGATGCGTCATCCGTTCATCCCCTTCCTCATCGCCGCCTGCCTCGTGGTCGTCGCCGGCTGGTCCGGTCCCGCGCTCGCCAAGCCAAAGAAACTCAACGGCTGCGCCATGAGCCAGTTGCAATCGCCGGAGGGCCGAGCGTGCGAGGCGAAAATGGAAGATGACATCATGCACAACCGTTCATACTACCACGTGCTGGTATGCAGCGCGTCTTCCGAATACTGCTGCAAGTTCCCCAATGCCGGCGGCGACGGCGATTGCGTCAGGGTGTCGAAGTTCAGCACTACCGGCCGCCAGCCGAACGGTACGTTGAGCACGGTGCCCGGCACGACCGGGCCCGGCAACCTCGGCATTGCGCCGCCGCGGCGGCGCTGACCGGCGCGCGGACGCGCGGCGTTCACTCAGGCGTTGGCCCTCCGATCCGCACGGAGCGGAAGGGCCGTCGCGACGTGACCACACGGGCAATCGATCAGGAGCATCCCAGATGCACAAGTTCATCGTCACCGCGGCGGCCTGCCTGGCCGCACTCGCCTTGTCCGTCGAAACGGCGGCGTCGGCGTCCGTCAACTTGCGGCGGATCAGCAGGGAGGACCTCGGTTCGGTCTGCATGAAGACGGCGGCCCGGTTCAGCCGGGACGGCGTCGTGTATGCCTGTGTCAAGATGAACTGCGATCACAAGGGCGGCTCGTGCGGCGTCACTTGCCCGCTGCTCGGCGACTGCGCGGGCAGCACGCCCGGCCTGGAGGCGGGGGAAAGGCAGCACTTCGATACGGGTCCGGCGGGCGCACTGGAGGTGCTCATGAATGCGCCGCTCAAGCCGATCGTACGCGACCACCGCACGAAGCCGATCGTGCGCGACCACCGCACGAAGCCCTAAGGTGCCAAAGAAGGATCGATTGTCTTGGCAACCTGTGCTGACACCTGACCGGGCGGGGCGCAGGCAAAATTCCTAGGTAACCGGTGAGGGATTTCCCCTTCGATCGGACGGGGCGGAAGCGTCAAATTTCGGACAGGCTACCGGCAGGGGGAGCGTCGGCCTTCGGGCCGCTGCAAGGAGCAGATGCATGTCGTTCTTCCATCCCATGCGCACTCTCTCGTTTGTCATCGTGACGGCCTTTGCCGTCGGTTTCGTTGCCACCGCGGCCGATGCCAACAAGGTGAAGCCGCTTGCCAATCACGGGCCGGCGGACGTCGCCCAGGCTTGTTCGTCGTCCGGTGGAAAGTACTGGTCGCACGCGAACGGCAGCTATGGCTGCTACAAGGCAAACTGCGACGGCAAGGGCGGGACCTGCAGTGTCGACTGCAACAAGAATCATGAGTGCACCGGGTACACACCGATCGTTGCGGGCGGGGCGGGCGGCGGGCTCAACCCGAATCTGACGGACATCCTGAAGGGCGGGCCGAAATTTCAGACCGTCCACCCCATGCAAAGCCCCAAGGCGCGGTAGGGAAGGATGGTCGTCATGCGGATGTCGGTCGTTAAGGCCATGATCGCGGTTCTTTTCCTGGGGGCGGCCGACCCTAGCTGGGCACTCTACATCCCACGTCAACCGGGCCCGGAAACCTGCAAGAGCTGGGACTGTGAGGGCGGCATCATTTGCTCGTGCTGCTTGGCGGACAAAGGTTGCTGGATTTGCGACGCCAAGAGTTGTCCGAGCTGCGGAACCCCGCTGCGGCCCAACCTCGGCTATTGTCACTGGGACCGCAAAGCCAGCGGGCTGGTGGTCCAGCCGACCCAGCCGAGCGGCGGCTTCGCCCCGGCCAACCCCGCAACGCGGGCGCCGGCGAAGCGGCGCTGACCGGCGCGCCGCCAACGGCGGCCTGCCCGTGCCCGGGGTGCCCCGAACCGGTGACCGCGGCTGCATACCAACTGGAGGACATCATGCGGAAACTTGCCGTTGTTGTGTTGTCGTTGCTGCTCTGGCGGCTGGTATCGTCCGTGCAGACGCCAAAGGCGTAAAATCCATAGCAAGAATGGACGCCCTGGTGATCTGCGGTATGAAGACAAATTGCGCCTGGTGTGACGACAAGAAAGACTGCAATCACGGAGGGGCTATCGTTTGCCCGAAAAAGGGTGACTGCAAAAAGATCACCTGGATAGGGATCCCGCCGAAACATGTGAAGCTTCTGTCGAAAGCCCCGACTATCGACCTTAACAAGGCTCCCACCGCTCAACCCGAAATGCGAAGCGGCGTGCGCTGAGGTTGACGCCTGAGCGTGGGGCGCCGTCGCCGCGACAAACGCCTGTGGTGCCCGGCGCCGACCGGGCACCCGGTAAACGCTGGCGCCCGGGATTGATCGCCAGCACTGGCGACGACTGGGTCCCCGCCTTCGCGGGGACCACGAGATGGTCTCGTTCCCGCGCGCGATTTCGCACCGGGTTTTGACCTTTCAAAGAACGTTCCCCTCGTGACGAGGGGGTGGCGGGCGCCCGGCGAATGCCGTGCGGTTACTCCGCGAAGATTGGGGGCACTCGACCCGAGCGCCCGCCGCGGCGATTTTCTTTCGTCTCCCGGCGAGCGCTTCGCCCAGCATTGGCGCTGGGTTCAAGCCCTGAGGGCGGCCGGTCGTAGTGCCGACGGTCCCGCCGGGAACGCCCCGAGGGCCGGACAAGCGAATCCGGTGCGCGGGGGCGCCGCACCCCGCTCCGCCTAAGGTCGCCACCGGTAGGCGCCCCTCATTCGAGCGAGGATGCCAACCAATATGGGGGCGGTTCAGGGGGCGGGGACAAGTTTCTTTTCCTGGGCGCGCTGCGACGGCGGACCCGAAATGGCGCATAGTGCGCGGCGGGCGGGCTGAGGTGAGGAGGATGGCATGTGCGAGCGCTGCAAGGCAGGTGCGATCGACCGGCGGCAGATGCTGGCGTTCGGAGCGGCCGGGCTGGTGGCGATGGGCCTCGGCTTCGACGCGGCACCGGCGCGGGCGGCGGACGGCGCGAAAGCCCTGACCCCGGACGCGGCGCTGGCGAAGCTCAAGGAAGGCAATGCGCGCTACGTGGCGGAGCCGGAACTCTGCGTGCTCGACCTGGCGGAATCGCGGAAGGCGGTCGCCGGCGGCCAGGCGCCGTGGGCGACGGTGATCGCCTGCGCCGACAGCCGCGTGCCGCCGGAACTGATCTTCGGCGGCCACGGGGTGGGCGAGCTGTTCGTGGCGCGCAACGCCGGCAATCTCGTCGACACCGCGACGCTGGGTACGGTCGAATACGGCGCGGCGGTGCTGGCCTCGCCGCTGATCGTGGTGCTGGCGCACACATCCTGCGGCGCGGTGAAGGCGGCCTGCGACGTGGTCGCCAGGAACGCCACCTATCCCGGCGCCATCGGGCCGATGATCGAGCCGATCGTTCCGGCGGCGCTGGCGGTGAAGGACGAGGCGGGCGACTTCACCGACAATGCGGCGAAGGAGAGCGCCCGGCGCACGGCGGCGCGGCTCGCCGCCAGCGACCCGCTGCTGGCCGAGCGGGTGAAGGCCGGCACGCTGAAGATCGTCGCCGCGATCTACGACCTGGATACCGGCGTGGTGAGCTGGCTGGGGTAGGGCGCGGCCGACGCGGCGGCAAGCACCGCGCCCAACCCTCCCCTGGAGGGAGGGTCGAAACGGCGCAGCCGTTTCGGGGAGGGGCCTGTACCTTACGGCCAATGCACCCCCTCCCGAAATCGCTGACGCGATTTCGACCTCCCCTCAAGGGGGAGGTTGGAAGAGTATGAGGCAGGCGCCAATATCACCGCGAGGGCGCAAGGAGGAGGCGATATGGTCGAGTACATCCGGTCGGAGGCGACGCGGAAGGCGGGGCTGCCCTTCAGCGACGCGGTGCGCGTCGGCGACGTGCTCTATCTGTCGGGGCAGATGGGGGTGACGCCCGGCACCAAGACGCTGGTGCCCGGCGGGGTGACGGCACAGGCGCGCCAGGCGATGGAGAACATCGGCGCGACGCTGGCCGCCAACGGCCTCGGCTACGACGCGATCTTCAAGGCGACGGTGATGCTCGCCGACATGAGCGACTGGCCGGCCTTCAACGAGATCTATGTCGGCTATTTCAAGGAGGACCGGCTGCCGGCGCGCTCCGCCTTCGGCGCCAGCGGCCTGGCGCTCAGCGGCCGCGTCGAGATCGAGGTGATGGCGTGGGCGGGGGAGTGAGGGCAATTCACCTCTCCCATGGGGAGAGGTCGCGAGCGAAGCGAGCGGGTGAGGGGATGTTGCCTCACGAGGGTCCGTACGCCCTCACCCCACGCACCTAAGTCGCCCCGCTCGGTCGGGGGTCATAAGGTGCGTGGCCCTCTCCCCACGGGAGAGGGGGTGCCCGCCGTCCGCTCCGCCTCCGCGCCAACGGCTTGGCGCTCAGCGGCCGCGTCGAGACAAGAGGTGTGGGCGTGGATAGGGGATTGAGGTGTTAAGTAGAAGAACATCGGGATCGATCTGGTGGCGCCTTCAAAAACGCCACATGGCAATAGGCAAGCGCGAAGAGGGAATGCCATATTCGGTTTCTGCTCGGTTGGGTTATGCAATCGCTTGTCTGCGTGTCCCGCGTGTGCTGAAGGTGTGAAATGTCAGAGCTTGATGATGTGTTGGCGGCGCCCGTTGGGGCGCAATTCAGGCGGGCGGACCTGCATATTCATTCCTATGGTGGGTCACACGACGTTCAGGATGTAAGCCTATCGCCGACAAATATAGTGACAACAGCGAAGAAAGAAGGCCTCGATATTGTCGCTGTAACTGATCATAATGAAATCAAAAACGTCAGACAAGCTTTAGAAAGTGCCGCATCGCAATCGATATTGGTAATACCGGGAGTAGAGCTTTCCACTCCACAAGGTCATTTGCTTTGCTATTTGCCGACGCTTGACGCTTTGGAACGATTTTATTCGCGTCTTGATATCGTTGACCGAGGAGGACCCGATTCTCGGTGTCAGCAAGGCGTCCTGGAGTGCTTGAACGTTGTCGGCGAGATGGGAGGCTTCGGGGTCTTGGCCCACGTGGATGGAGGGGCGGGAATTGAACAAGTTCTGCCTGGTGGTTCGAAGCACAAAACGGACATCATCTGTCACCGAGTTTTGCTGGGCATTGAACTCAAGAACGCGCAATCGGTGGTCGCATATTCGCCCGCGGACAGCGACACCACGAGAGCGCAAATGGGTCGGGAGCGGGTTCGACGACTAGGATTGGGTTCGCAGCAGTGGCTGGCGCGGGTGCTCAATTCTGATGCGCACACTCTGGCCGCGCTAGGCAGAAACGCGCAGCAAGAGCGGCGGGTGACCCGCTACAAGATGGACGTGCCAACTTTTGGTGCGTTGCGGATTGCGTTGGAAGATGGTGACGCACGAACGCGGATAGAAGACCTCATACCCGCATCAGTGCCTTCCATCGTCGGGGCGAAGTTTGGTGGAGGCTTTCTGCGAAATCAGATTTTTCATTTCAGCAGCAACCTGAATTGCATCATTGGCGGGCGAGGGACCGGCAAGTCGACCGCTTTCGAGGGCGTGCGCAGTCTTTCTGATCAGGCAAGCGAGAGCAAAGTCGTGGATTTGGAAGCTTGGCCGGATGAATTGCATCTGTTCTGGAAAGATGAGGCAGGACAAATTCATAGTTTGTATCGGGCAAAGGAGGGGGAAGTGGAGAACCGCGATGACCCCGTCTTTGGGCCGACTTAGTTTCAAATCGACTGTTTTGGACAGGGTGAGGCTGCACGGATTGGGCTGTTGTCTCAGGCTGAACCAAACGCGCTTTTGGACTACCTAGACAAGTTCGTTGAAATTCAGCCAGCCCTCGACGCCGAGAGTTCAATTTGCGAAATATTGCTGGCCCTTGAAGCTGAAATCGACAAAGCAGCGGGCCATGTGTTGCGTGTTCCTCAGAGTGAGCAGGCGCTGATCACTGTGCGGCGGCAACTGGATGCGCTGCGGCGACCAGAGGTCAAAGAATTGATCGACCTTCAGCGGCAGTTGTCAACGGAGCGCGCTATCCGCGGTGAAATAGTCGCTAGGCTCAACGAGCTCAAAGCTGGGGCGACTTTGGCAAAGCAGTCTGACGTCGCGGATCGTATCGTTAAGCTTGCTGATCCTGCGAGCTTGGCCGTTGGCTCTGAGCAGTTCAAGCAGATTGTCGCTCACGCGGGACTGTTTCTTCGAGATATTCAAACTGCTGACGAGCTTCTGAAGAAGAATGTGGAGACTCTCCATAGTCAAGTCACGACTGAACTTGGAGCATGGAAATCAAAAGATTTAGAAGCCCAAAAGAAAGTCGACGAAAAGCGGCGAGAACTTGAGGGATTAAATGTTCAATTCGACATGGCGTATATAACAAAACTTTCTCGGGATGAAGCAAATTATCAGACTGAATTGAATAACCTAAAGACATGGGTTCCTTATCTTGATGAAAAGAAGAGGGCAAGGGTGCGAACGCTAGGTGAGAGGTGGGCTGCTCGAGAGCGGGTCGCGAATATCCGTGATGCCTTCGGACGATTGGCCACCTCGCGGCTGCGCTCCGCCCTGGATGGCACTGATGTGAGTTTGAAATTCGTGCGGGATGCATACTCGCCAGATGCAGAGAGAATCATAATCGAGGCCATGGGGTGGAGGACAAATCAGCAGGTGCGCGCCCAATGGCTAGTAAGAGACCTTACTGTTCCGGAGTTGCTAAAGGCTATCGCCTCTCAGGCGATCAAACCGCTCGTAGACCTCAAGACGCCTGAAGGGACGCCAGCATTTGGCACCGACGAGGCTGCCGGAATTGTTAAGCGTCTGTCCGATAGTCTGACGGTTCGCCTGCTAGAACGGACAAAGCTGCATGACCTTCCGAGACTGATGGTCACCCGGGCGATACCTGGGACGGATGGGATTCCTCGCCGCGTCACTCGCGAGTTTTCAAAACTGTCTCTTGGGCAGCAACAATCAGTACTGCTGGCGCTGATTTTGTCATCGGATGCAACCAAGCCTCTGGTCATTGACCAGCCGGAAGATAACCTGGATGGCGAATTCATCTACGCGACACTTGTTCCAATTTTGCGTCGGGCTAAGGAGCGACGGCAGGTGATTGTGGTTACGCACAATGCCAATGTCGCGGTGCTCGGCGATGCCGAGCAGATTTTCGTTCTAAAAGCATTCAATGATCGCGGCGAGATCGTCGACAGTGGTTCGATCGACAACGCCACAACTCAAGACGCCGCATGCAACATTCTTGAAGGAGCTAGAGAGGCTTTCTCTCGCCGAGCAAAAGTATATGGCTTCGCGTTTGCATCATGAGTTCTCACTCCGCCGCCTCCACATCCTCCGCGCCGTCCCGCGCCGCGCGTGAGGCGCGGGCGCGGGCGAGGACCGGCTTGAGGAAGGCGCCGGTGTAGCTGCGCTTGTCGCGGGCGATCTGCTCGGGCGTGCCGGCGGCGACGATCTCGCCGCCGCCATCGCCGCCCTCGGGGCCGAGATCGATGATCCAGTCGGCGGTCTTGATGACCTCGAGATTGTGCTCGATGACGACCACCGTGTTGCCCTGGTCGACCAGCTCGTGGAGGACGTCGAGCAGCTTCTCGACATCGGCGAAATGGAGGCCGGTGGTCGGCTCGTCGAGGATGTAGAGCGTGCGGCCGGTGGAGCGGCGCGACAGCTCCTTCGACAGCTTGACGCGCTGGGCCTCGCCGCCCGACAGCGTCGTCGCCTGCTGGCCGACATGGATGTAGGAGAGGCCGACGCGATCCAGCGTCTCCATCTTGTCGCGGATGGAGGGGACGGCGGCGAAGAAATCGCGCGCCTCCTCGACCGTCATGTCGAGGACATCGGCGATCGACTTGTTCTTGAACTTCACCTCCAGCGTCTCGCGATTGTAGCGCTTGCCCTGGCAGACGTCGCAGGTGACGTAGACATCGGGCAGGAAGTGCATCTCGATCTTGATGACGCCGTCGCCCTGGCACTTCTCGCAGCGGCCGCCCTTGACGTTGAAGGAGAAGCGGCCGGGGCCGTAGCCGCGCGCCTTGGCCTCGGGCAGGCCGGCGAACCACTCGCGGATGGGGGTGAAGGCGCCGGTATAGGTGGCCGGGTTGGAGCGCGGGGTGCGGCCGATCGGCGACTGGTCGATGTCGATGACCTTGTCGAGCCAGTCGAGCCCCTCCAGCGCCTTGTGCTCGGCGGGCACGTCGCGGGCGCCGGTCAGCCGGCGGGCGACGGCGCGGTAGAGCGTGTCGATGGTCAGCGTCGACTTGCCGGAGCCGGAGACGCCGGTGATGCAGGTGAACAGGCCGATGGGAATCTCGGCGGTGAGGGTCTTGAGGTTGTTGCCGGTGGCGCCGACGACGCGGAGCGCCTTGCCCTTCTGCGGCGGACGGCGGACGGCGCGGCACGTCGATGAAGCGGGTGCCCGACAGGAACTGGCCGGTGAGCGAGGCCGGATTGGCCATCACCTCGTCGGGCGTGCCCTCGGCGATGATCTTGCCGCCATGGATGCCGGCGGCGGGGCCGATATCGACGACGTAATCGGCCTGGCGGATGGCGTCCTCGTCATGCTCGACGACGATGACGGTGTTGCCGATGTCGCGCAGGTGCTTGAGCGTGCCGAGCAGGCGCTCGTTGTCGCGCTGGTGGAGGCCGATGGAGGGCTCGTCGAGGACGTAGAGCACGCCGGTGAGGCCGGAGCCGATCTGGCTGGCCAGCCGGATGCGCTGGCTCTCGCCGCCCGACAGCGTGCCCGAGGCGCGGGCAAGCGTCAGATAATCCAGGCCGACATCGACGAGAAAGTTCAGCCGCTCGCGGATCTCCTTGAGGATGCGGACGGCGATCTCGTTCTGCTGCTTGGTCAGCGTTTCGGGCAGGTGGGCGAACCAGGCGAGCGCGCGGCGGATGGAGAAGTCGGTCACCTCGGAAATGTCGCGCGAATCGAGCTTGACGGCGAGCGCCTCCGGCTTCAGGCGCTTGCCGCCGCAGGTCTCGCACGGCTTGGCCGAATGGTAGCGCTCGATCTCCTCGCGCACCCAGGCGGAATCGGTCTCGCGGTAGCGGCGGTCGAGATTGGGGATGACGCCTTCGAAGGTCTTGGTGGTGCGGTAGGCCCTGAGGCCGTCATTGTAGTTGAAGGTGACGGTTTCCTCGCCGGTGCCGTAGAGGATGACGTCGCGGGCCTTCTGCGGCAGCTTGTGCCAGGCGGTGTCGGTGGAGAACTTGTAGGCGCGGGCAAGCGCCTCCAGGGTCTGCAGGTAATAGGGCGACGAGGTCTTCGACCACGGCGCGATGGCGCTGTTGCGCAGCGTCAGCGTGTCGTCGGGGACGACCAGAGCGGGGTCGACGACGCGCTCGGTGCCGAGCCCGTCGCAAACGGGACAAGCGCCATAGGGATTGTTGAAGGAGAACAGGCGCGGCTCGATCTCGGGGATGGTGAAGCCGGAGACCGGGCAGGCGAATTTCTCGGAGAAAATGATGCGTTCGTTTTCGCTCACGGCAGGCGCGCTGCGCGCGCCGCCTCCGCGGGGGCGGCCTGACCGGCCGGTCGCCGCTTGGCTCGGGACTTCTTTTCCCTCGCCGGCGGCTGCGGGGGCATCCGCGAATTCGGCGATGGCGAGGCCTTCGGCAAGCTCGAGCGCGGTCTGGAAGGAATCGGCGAGGCGGGTGGCGATGCCGTCACCGACGACGATGCGGTCGACCACCACCTCGATGTCGTGCTTGAGCTTCTTGTCGAGTGTCGGGGTCTCGGCGATCTCGTAGAAGGTGCCGTCGATCTTGACGCGCTGGAAGCCGCGCTTCATCAGCTCGGCCAGCTCCTTGCGGTACTCGCCCTTGCGGCCGCGCACGATGGGCGCCAGCAGGTAGAGCCGCGTGCCCTCGGGCAGCGCCAGGACGCGGTCGACCATCTGGCTGACGGTCTGGCTCTCGATGGGCAGGCCCGTGGCCGGCGAATAGGGCACGCCGACGCGGGCGAAGAGCAGCCGCATGTAGTCGTAGATCTCGGTGACGGTGCCCACCGTCGAGCGCGGGTTGCGGCTGGTGGTCTTCTGCTCGATGGAGATGGCCGGCGACAGCCCGTCGATCTGGTCGAGGTCGGGCTTCTGCATCATCTCGAGGAACTGGCGGGCATAGGCCGACAGGCTCTCGACATAGCGGCGCTGGCCCTCGGCATAGATGGTGTCGAAGGCGAGCGACGACTTGCCGGAACCCGACAGGCCGGTGAGCACGATCAGCCGGTCGCGCGGCAGATCGAGGTCGATGTTCTTGAGATTGTGTTCCCGCGCCCCGCGGATCGAAATGAACTTGCCCGGGGCAGGGCGATTGTCGGCCATGGCACGCTGTTCCGAAGGGGAGTTGCGGCGTCGGCCGCTCCCCGAACTTATGCTCTTGGGCGTCCGAGACAAGCGGCGGCCTCTCCTCGTCCAACAGGAAATGCAGGCAGGCGATTCAGTCTGCTGCCAGTCTTGTCAGGAGAGCGGCGGCATGGCAAGAACAAAAGAGGAACATACGGCGTGACCCTGCGCCCCGCGCAGGTTGCAGATCGACAGGCGCGCGCGGCCCGATCTACGCTAGAACGGGGTCGGCGACGAGGGATGGGGCAGAGGCATGCAGGAGAAGGGCGGGACACCGGCCGGTCTCAGCGGCGACGCGATTGCGGCGGTGGCGGTGGCGGCGTGTTTCGTGGCCTATCTCTGGCGCTATCTGCCGGTCGTCCCCGGCTCCGGGACGATTGCCGACGATTACGGGCTGCATCTTCCCAACCTTTTGGCCGGCTATTTCCATTTCCTGGCGAACGGACCGTTCAGCGTGCCGTGGTTCAGCCCGGCCGAGTGCGGCGGGGTGCCGTTCCTCGCCGATCTCAACGTCGCCTATTATTCGCTGCCGCAGGTGCTGAGCTTCATCACCGATCCCGCCAATGCGGTCAGGGCGACCTTCGTGGTGTTCGCAGCCCTCGGCACGGCGGGCTTCTACCTGCTGCTCAGAACCCGGTTCGGCGCATCGCCATGGGCGGCGGCGACGGCGGCCGTGCTGTTCCTGTTCAACGGGTTCTTCGCGGTGCGCATGGAGGTCGGCCACCTGACGTTCCATCCCTTCATGCTGGCGCCGTGGATCGCCTGGGCGGCGCTGCTGCCGGCGCGTGGGGAGGCGGCGTGGACGGGACGGCGGGCGGTGCTCGCCACGGTGACGGTCGGGGCGATCTTCGCCTACCAGTTCGAAGCCGGCATGCAGCACATCATCATACCGGTGGCGCTGGCGACGGCCGTCATCGTCATCGTGCACGGGCACCTGCGCGGCTACGCCTGGCAGCCATGGGCGGTTCTGGGTCTCGGCGCCGTGCTTTCGGCGGGCCTGTCGGCGCAGCGGCTGGCGGCGGCGATCGCATTTCTCGATGTGTTTCCGCGCGACCTTTATCCGCTGCCGGGCTTCGACAGCGTCGCGGACGCGATCGAGATCGCAGGTCTGTCGCTCTTCTGGCACCCGCCCTATGCCGCCGCGATGATGGCGCTGAGGAACTTCATCTGGGTCCTTGAATGGCACGAATGGGCCTTCGGCGTCGGGCCGGCGACGCTTGCGCTGCTGGTTGCCGGCGGCGGGGCGCTCCTGCGTGCGGCTGGTGAGCGGCAAGGCGACTGCGCCGGCCGGTGAGCGCTCTGGCGGTGCATGGCCGCGGTCGTGCTCGCCGTGGCGATCCCGATTGCGCTCAATATCTACACGCCCGGCTGGAACGACTTTCTGAAAGGGCTGCCGGTGTTGGGAGAGAGCGTGACGCTGGCGCGCTGGTTCGTCCTGTTCATCCTGCTTGCCGTGTTCGGCGCGGCGCTGGCGGTCGATCGCCTGGCGCGCTCGTCGATGGTGGCGGCGGCGATCTTCCTCGTGGTGGCGGTCGCCACGGTCTGGTGGCACGCGGCGGAGCCCAGTCAAGTGTCGCGCGGCTATCACAGCGCGCCCATCGAGGGCGCCTGGCACGAGGCGGCCGCCATGGGCGTTCGGCCGATCACCGAGGTCAAAGGCAAGGTGCAGTCAAGCGCCGTCCCGACCTACATCGACCGCAACAACGCGATGGTCGATGGAGGTTCGGAGATCTTCTGCTATCAGCCGATGTTCGGGTACCAGCTTGAGGATTTCCCGCGCAAGGATTTGCAGGCCGGACCGATTCTGACGCCGACGGCGGGCGGCAGACTGAACCTCAAGGATCCGAGCTGCTATCTCTTCCCGAAAGAGAACCGCTGCGCGCCCGGCGACCAGTTCCGCGCCGACCAGGAGACGGCGATGCTGCAATTCGCGGCCTATCGGGCGTTTCCCTTCCAGCGGTCCACGGTGCAGACCGTGGCCGACTGGACCAATCTCATCGCGCTCATCGCGTCGCTGCTGGCGGTTGTCGGCGCGCTCGTCTGGCGCCCGCGGAAAACGGGTTGAAAGGCGCGATGCGCAAGAACGCGGAAGGTGGCTGACCATGAGTGACATGACGGCGCGCGTCGACGAAACCATCGACGCAGCAATCGCCAACCGCAAGCTCGTGGGCACGGCGATCCTGATCGCGGTCGACGGCAAGACGGTCTATCGCGGTATCAAGGGCCATCTCGACCGCGAGGCCGGCATTGCGATGCGTGAAGACGCGATCTTCCGCCTGGCGTCGGTGACCAAGCCGATGGCTGCCGCGACCGCTCTTGCGCTGATCGAGCGCGGCAAGCTCGGCCTCGACGACCCGGTGACGCGCTATCTGCCCGACTTCCGGCCGAGGCTTGCCGACGGGAGCGCGCCGGAAATCCGCATCCACCACCTCCTGACCCATACGGCCGGCTTCGCCTACCCAACGCCGGAACGGGGCGATCCCTACACGGCGCTGGGCATTTCCGGAGGGCTCGCCGAACCCGGGCGCAGCATGGAAGACAATCTCGCCCGCATCGCCCGGGCGCCGCTGTTCTTCGCCCCAGGAACGGCGTGGCGCTACGGCGTCAGTATCGACGTTCTCGGCGCGGTCATGGCGAAGGTGCATGGCGACTTCCCGGACGCGGTCGCGACGTACCTGACGCGGCCGCTGGGGATGACCGACACGGCATTCCGCGTGATCGACAAGGCGCGGCTCGCGGTGCCTTACGGCGACGCCACGCCGGAGCCGGTGCGCATGGGCGACCCCCACACCGTTCCGGATGGCACCATCTTCTCGCCGAGCCGCGTCCTCGACGAGACCTCGTTCGCGTCGGGGGGCGCCGGGATGGCCGGGACGGTTGGCGATTTCCTGACGTTTCTGGAGGCGATCCGCACCGGCGGCGGACCGATCCTGAAGCCGGAGACGGTGGCAATGGCGACCCGGAACCAGATCGGCGATCTGCCGCGCGAGGAAAAGGATGCCGGCTGGCGCTTCGGCTATCTGAGCGCCGTGCTGACCGACCCGAAAGCCGCCAGGACCGCTCAGTCGACCGGCACGCTGCAATGGGGCGGCGCCTGGGGCCATTCGTGGTTCATCGACCCGGCGGCGAGGATTTCGGTCGCGGCCTTCACCAACACCGCCATGGAAGGCTGCACCGGCCAGTTCACCTTCGACCTTCAGCAGGCTGTCTACCGGTAGGTTCCCATGCCTGAGACTGACGAGCGCTATTGCCTGTTCGACACGGCCTTCGGCCTCACCGGCATCGCCTGGGCAGCCGGCGGACTGACGCGGGTGCAGCTTCCCGAAGCCGATGTCGCGGAGACGCGGGCGCGGCTGGAGAAGGGCGGCGCGGTGGAGAGCGAGCCGACTCCGGCGGCGGCGGCCGCGATGGCGGCGCTCAGGGCCTATTTCGACGGGGTGGAGACCGACTTCGCGGACCTCCCGGTGGTGCTGCCCGCCGATATCAGCGACGAGCGGCGGCGCATCTACGACGCCACGCGCGCGCTCGGCTGGGGCGAGACGGCGAGCTATGGCGCGGTGGCGAAGCAGGCCGGACTGCCCGGCGGGGCGCGGGCGGTGGGCCAGGCGATGGCGGCCAATCCGCTGCCCATCGTCATCCCCTGCCACCGGGTGGTCGGGGCAGGCGACAGGCTCGGCGGCTTCTCCGCCTATGGCGGCGTGCTCACCAAGGAGCGGCTGCTGGTGCTGGAGAAGGCGCGGCTGCTGTAGGCGGACGCAACCCTCCTGACACGTCCTGACACAGTGCTGTGACAGGGTGCATTGCGGCCATCGGGGAAGGATGCGATGGGCGCATGGCCGTGATGAACGGGATGCTCCTGGCCGTCGGCCAGCATCGCCCTAGTTCCTCCGGCTCGATTTTCTGACTGTCGGTGTCGATTCCGCATCTCTGCGTTCGTCATGGGAGGAAGCGCGGCGATTCGAGAACGGCGCAGCGCGACACCAGCAAGGGCGGCGGCACTTTCCGCCATGGAGACATCAAACCGGCCGACACACGGCGGCCGCCAACGGAGTTTTCTTCCATGACTTCGCGCTTCCTCCGCAATGCCGTGGTGCTTGGCCTGATTTCGGCGATCGGGCCGTTCGCCATCGACATGTATCTGCCGGCGCTGCCGACGATTGCCGACAATCTGCAGGCTTCGACGGCGGCGACGCAGATGACGCTGATGGCCTTCTTCATCGCCTTCGGCGTCTGCCAGATCGTCTATGGGCCGGTGTCGGACATGGTGGGGCGCAAGGCGCCGCTCTATTTCGGGCTCGGCGTCTATGTGCTGGGTGCGGCCGGCTGCGCGCTGGCGCCATCGATCGGCTGGCTCATCGCCTTCCGTGCGCTCCAGGGCGTCGGCGCATCGGCGGTGATGGTCATTCCGCGCGCGATCATTCGCGACCTGCATACCGGCGTCGAGGGCGCGCGGCTGATGGCTCTGGTCATGCTGGTGCTCTCGGTGTCGCCGATCCTGGCGCCGGTGACCGGCAGCGCATTGATCGTGCCCTTCGGCTGGCGGGCGGTGTTCGTCGCGGTGGCCGTTGTGGCGGCCGTCGCGATCGCGCTCATGGCGACGCTGCTGCCCGAGACGCTCGTTCCGGCGAAGCGGGTGCGCATCGAGCGGGCGAGCCTCGCCTCCGGCTTCAAGACGCTTTTCAGCGATCCGCGGTTCCTCGGCCTGACCTTCATCGGCGGGCTCGGCATGGCGAGCTTCTTCACCTTCCTGGCGAGCGCTTCCTTCGTCTATATCGACCATTTCGGTCTCGGCCCGACGGCGTTCTCGATCGCCTTCTCGCTGAACGCCATCGGCTTCATCGGCTCATCGCAGTTTGCCGCCTTTCTCGGCGGGCGCTACGGGCTCAGCCGGCTGGTGACGGTGTCGGTGGCGGCCTATGCGGCGGTGCTGGCCGTGCTGCTGGCCGTGACCGTCGCCGGCGTGGACAGCCTGCCGGTGCTGATGGCCTTCCTGCTCGTCGGCTTCTCCTTCATGGGCCTGGTCATCCCGACGACCATGGTGATGGCGCTCGACGATCACGGACCGATCGCCGGCATGGCCGCGGCGCTCGGCGGAACGCTGCAGATGGTGACGGGCGCGGTGATGATCGTGATCGCCAGCGTCATCTTCAACGGCACGCCGCTGCCCATGATCGCGCTGATGACGGCATCGCCTGGGGCGCGCTGGCGCTCGCGGCGCTGACGCTGAGGCGCAGGGCAGAGGCGGAAGAGCCGCAGGAAGGTTTGGAGCCGGTCCCCGTCGAGGTGGAGGCCGAGGCGGCGGAGTAGGGTGGTCGAATCCTGTCGCCCTGCCATGTCGATTCCGCACGGGGCCGTTCGTCGTAACCTGTAAGAGCGCGGCAAAGGCCCACTCGCGGACGAGCCAGAGGAGAAAGACCCATGCGTTTCATGATGTTGGTGATCCCGAAGGGATATGAGACGGCCGAGCCCGGCACGATGCCCGACCCCGAGGCCATCGAGAGGATGACGAAATACAACGAAAGCCTGCAAAAAGCCGGCGTCCTGCTGGCGCTGGACGGGCTGCATCCGCCGTCGATGGGCGCGCGGGTCAGCTTCAAGCGCGGCAAGGCGACAGTCAGCGACGGGCCCTTCGCCGAGGCCAAGGAAGTGCTCGGCGGCTACTGGATGATCCAGGTGGCCTCGCGCGAGGAGGCGATCGAATGGGCCAGGCGGGCGCCGATGGGCGACAATGAGATCATCGAGATCCGCCAGGTGCAGGAGATCGAGGATTTCGAGCCGAGCGAGGCGATCGACCGCGAGGCGGCGCTGCTCGACGTGCTCAACGCCGACAAGTGACCGACGGCTGAGGACGGACGCATGCTCTCCGACAAGAACGTCATGGCGACCATCGCCGTGAAGGATCTCGACGCGGCGCGCGCCTTCTATGGCGGTACGCTCGGGCTCAGCCCGAGCGGATCGCGGAGCGATGCCGTTCAGCTCTTCCGGAGCGGCAATGCGACAATCGTGGTCTATCGCTCGGACCTCGCCGGAACCAACAAGGCGACCGCCGCCACGTGGGGTCTTGGCGGTGACTTCGACGCCATCGTCGCGACGCTGAAGCAGGCGGGCGTCGGCTTCGAGCACTACGACCTGCCGGGCGGGCAAAGGGACGGCGATATCCACGTCTTCGGCGACTTCCGGGGCGCCTGGTTCAAGGACCCGGACGGCAACATTCTCCACATCAACAACGGCTGAGGCGCTTCCCACGCGCCGGACAAGGAACAGATCCATGCAGATCAACCCCTATCTGAATTTTGCCGGCGACTGCGCCGAGGCGTTCGCCTTCTATGCGAAGCTGTTCGGCGGCACGATCGAGATGCAGATGACCCACGGCGGCTCGCCCATGGCCGACCAGGTGCCGGCCGAGTGGCACCACAAGATCATGCATATCCAGATGAAGACGGCCGACGGCTTCACCTTGATGGGCTCGGACGCGCCGCCGGCCTATTACAACAAGCCGCAGGGCTTCTTCGTATCGCTGCAGATGATGGACCCGGCGGAAGCCGAGCGCATTTACGCAGCGCTGATGAAGGGCGGCGTGGCGAGCATGGAACTGCAGAAGACATCCTGGGCGGAGCGCTTCGCCATGCTGACCGACCGCTTCGGCATCCCCTGGATCGTCAATTGCACCATGGCCGACTGATCGCCGCGCTCTTTACGCGGCCGCCGGCCGGCGATAGGAGGCAAAGTCTGCGTCTACCGACGGGAGGGGTCGCCATGAGCTACATGCTGGTCATCGTCGAAGGGCCGGAGGACCGGCGCATCGCCGGCCGCGAGGAAGGCGAGCGGCGCTATGCGCGCATGCTGGAATATGCCGAAGGGCTGAAGCAGCGCGGCCAGCTGGTACGCGCCGAATCCCTGCTGGCGCAGGACACGGCCGTGCGTATCGCCAGGCGCAACGGCAAGGCGACCTCCGTGGACGGGCCGTTTGCCGAGGCCAAGGAGATGATCGGCGGCTTCTTCCTGCTCTCGGTCGACAGCCAAGAGGAGGCGGTGGCCATCGCTCGATCCTGCCCGGCGGCGGAATGGGCGACGGTCGAGGTGCGCGAACTCGGCCCCTGCTTCATGTAGCGACAAATCCTCGTCGTCACTTGTCGATCTGCAGCCGGCCCGTTCGTCGTTCAAGCGGGCGGGCGAGACCTGCCCGAGCAGCTTGAGGAGACTCGCCATGAAATTCATGATCGTCATCAAGGGCCCGGAACTGGCCGGTCCGCCGCCGCAGCCTCTGATCGAGGCGATGGACGCCTATGCCAAGGACGCCAAGGAGGCCGGTGCCTTCGTCGAGTGGGGCGGGCTCCACCCGACCAGCGAAGGCCAGCGCGTGCGCATCAAGGGCGGCAAGCTGGTGGTCACCGACGGGCCCTTCACCGAGGCCAAGGAATTGATCGGCGGCTTCGCCATTTTCAACGTCGCCTCGCGGGAAGAAGCGCTCGATTGGGCGCGCCGCTTCATGGCGCTGCACATCGATCACTTCCCGGAATGGGAAGGCGAGGTGGAAATCCGCGAGATGTTCGAGGAGCCGCCGGCCGACTGAGCGGTCGTGCGGACGGCATGCCGTGGCGCTTGCATCGTTGAGCCGGCGGTGGTCTATCGGCGGCCGCCATGGCTGCCGACCTCAACAAGACCATCGACGCATTGTGGCGCATCGAATCGCCGCGGCTGATCGCCGGGCTGGCGCGCATGGTGCGCGACGTGGGGCTGGCCGAAGAGCTGGCCCAGGACGCGCTGGTGGTGGCGCTGGAACGCTGGCCGGAGACCGGCGTGCCCGACAATCCCGGCGCCTGGCTGATGGCGACGGCCAAGAACCGCGCCATCGACCGGCTGCGCCGGGCGAAGATGGCCGAACGCAAGCATGCCGAGATCGGCCGCGAGATGGAGGAAGGGTTGGACCCGACGCCCCATATCGAAGCCGCGCTCGATGACGACATCGGCGACGACCTGCTGCGGCTGGTGTTCACCGCCTGCCATCCGGTGCTGACGACCGAAGCGCGGGTGGCGCTGACGCTGCGCCTTCTGGGCGGGCTGACCACCGACGAGATCGCCCGCGCCTTTCTGGTGCCGGAGCCGACCATGGCGCAGCGCATCGTGCGCGCCAAGCGGACGCTCGCCGACGCCAATGTCGGCTTCGAGGCGCCGCGCGGCGACGAGCTGGCGCCGCGCCTCGCCTCGGTGCTGGAAGTGATCTACCTGATCTTCAACGAGGGCTACACGGCGACGGCGGGGGAGCAGTGGACGCGGCCGCAGCTCTGCGAGGAGGCGCTCAGGCTCGGCCGCGTGCTGGCCGGGCTGGCGCCGGGCGAGCCGGAGGTGCACGGGCTGGTGGCCCTGATGGAGATCCAGGCCTCGCGGCTCGGCGCCCGCACCGGCTCCGACGGCGAACCGATCCTGCTCATGGACCAGAACCGCGCCCGCTGGGACCATACGGCCATCCGCCGCGGTCTGGCGGCGCTGGAGAGGGCCGAGGCGCTGGGCCCGCTCGGCCCCTACACGCTGCAGGCGGCGATCGCGGCCTGCCATGCCCGCTCGCCAACGGCCGAGGACACCGACTGGGCGCGCATCGCCGCGCTCTATGGGGCGCTCGCGGCGCTGCAACCCTCGCCGGTGGTCGAGCTTAACCGGGCGGTGGCGGTCAGCATGGCGGAGGGGCCGGAGGCCGGGCTTGCCATCATCGATGCGATTGCCGGCGAGCCGGCGCTGAAGGCCTATCACCTGCTGCCGGCGGCGCGCGGCGACATGCTGGAGAAGCTCGGCCGCAAGGCCGAGGCGCGCGCCGCGTTCGAGCGCGCCGCGGCGATGACCCGTAACGAAAGCGAGCGCGCGGTGATGCTGAAGCGGGCGGCGGACTGCGGAGCATGAGCATGGAAGCAAGCGGCAACGGGCTGAGCCCACGCGAAGCCACCATCCGCCGTGTCTTCCGCATCAGCCTGATCCTCAAGGCCATCGACAGCGCCATCGAGATGGCGGGCGGCCTGGCGCTCTACGCCGTGTCGCAGACGGTGATTGTCGGTCTGGCGCGCTGGCTGACGCGGGCCGAACTTGTGGAAGACCCGCGCGACTTTCTCGCCAACTGGCTGATGCACTCGGCCGAGGCGCTCTCCGTTTCGCGGAAGGACGCGGCGGCGATCTATCTCGTCTCCCACGGCGCGATCAAGCTGTTCCTGGTGGTGATGGTGCTGCGCGAGAAGGACTGGGCCTATCCGGTGTTCATGGCCGCGCTGGCGCTGCTGATCGCCTATCAGAGCTACCAGATCACGCTCACCCTCTCGCCCTGGCTGATCGCGCTCACCGTTCTCGATGCGGTGGTGCTGGTGCTCACCTGGCACGAATACGGGCTGCACCGGCGGGTGCGGGCGATGGGCGGATAGGAGGCCGAGCGCTCGGCATTCCATCGGGCCAGTGCTTTTGCGGCACATGATCCCCAATAGGAGGCGTGGATCAGAGCGCGGCGTAGAATTCCGCCGGGGTGGTGCCAAACGCGTCCTTGAATGCCCGCTGCCACGTGCGTCCCTTGCCGATCCCACGCCAATACGCCACGAGACTGGTCATGCCCGCTTTGTCGACGAGCTGTTCCACGGCGAGCGCCGAAATATCGTATGCATTCGGCTCTGCGTTCATCCCCTTTCGCGTCTCGAACGACTGAAGCGCCGCGCTCGAGGCCTGCTTCTGCTGCAGCGCCCAATTTCGCCAGCCTGAAAGGGTCTGTGGTCCCTCATAGAAATACTGCAGGTACTGGGCGGCGCCTTCCATAAGCCAGGTCGGCCCAACCACAGGAACCCTATCGAAAGCGCAGCATTTCTTGGCCTTTGGGCCAACCAGGCCATATTGGAGGACGTGGAAGAGCTCGTGCACGAAGATCCTGGTCCTCTGCCCCTGCACGCTGTTTCCGTTGGTCATGTTGAACGAATTGGAGTTGGTCCGCACGAAGATCGCGCCATAGGTGGCTGCATTCTCGCGAAGAGATGTCCAATCCTTCACGATCTGGGCGGTTAGCTTGGCCCCTGTGTGCTTCGCGTAGCTGCGTGCAAGAAACTTGGCGTCTCCGGACACAAACGCCTGTGTCTTCTCAGGAAGGGACGCCCCAAGGCTTTCTGTATAGAATTTCGCAGCGGTGTCTGCTGCCTCGCGGACCGACGCTTGCACGTCGGCGGTCACGTCGTCACCGAAGTGGAAGTCAAATGTCCCTGGTCCCGATGCTGCGTGGGCGGGAATGAACGCAGCAAGGGCCGCTTGCACCAGAACGGCAATTGCCAGGAACCATGATCTCATCGACATCGCCTCCCATGGTGCCCGTGATGGCACCGAGCCTTCCCGATTCCAGCCTATTTGCCGTAGGGCGCGATGAGGGCACAAAATGCAAAAACGCGCCTATTCAACATCACCATCCCCCCAAAAGAAGAAATATTAGGACAGGTCTTGGCACATAGGGCTAGTGGAACACGGCACGAGGCACAAGGTGGCGGCCGTCGGAGAGACCGAGCAAGCATCGTGAGAAGAACCGCGCCGATTCCAGTGTTCAAGACGGTGCCGACCGTATTCGTTGTGGCGGTAACGGTGCTCACCTGGCACGAATACGGGCTGCACCGGCGGGTGCGGGAGGCGGGCCTGTGAGCCTGTTCGACGCGATCGTATGGGCGTGGATCGCGCTCGCCATCGTGCTGGTGCCGCCGCAGATCATGATCACGGCGCCCTATGGCCGGCACATCAGGCCGGGCTGGGGGCCGACCCTGCCGGCGCGGATCGGCTGGATGGTGATGGAGGGCGTGTCGCCGGTGGTCTTCGGCGCGCTGTTCATTTTCGGCAGCACGGAGAAGACGGCGCCGATGTGGGTGTTCTTCGCCGCCTGGATGGCCCACTACATCAACCGCAGCCTGATCTACCCGCTGCGCGCGCGCATGGCCGGCCGGCAGATGCCGATGGCCATCGTCGCCGGCGGCATCCTGTTCAGCACGATCAACGGCGGCCTCAACGGGCTGTTCCTGGGCTCGCTGTCGGCGCCCTATCCGGCGAGCTGGCTTGCCGATCCGCGCTTCCATGCGGGGCTCGCCGTCTTCCTCATCGGCGCCGCCATCAACCACCGCGCCGACGACCGGCTGCTGGCGCTGCGCCGGCCCGGCGGGCCGGACTATTCGGTGCCCAAGGGCGGCATGTTCCGCTTCGTGTCGTGCCCCAACCATCTCGGCGAGATCATCGAATGGTGCGGCTTCGCGGTGATGTGCTGGAACCTGCCGGCGCTCTCCTTCGCGGTGTGGACGGCGGCCAACCTCATCCCGCGCGCGCTCAGCCACCATCGCTGGTACCGCGAGCGCTTTGCGGACTATCCGGCCAAGCGCAAGGCGGTGATCCCGTTCGTGCTGTAGGGCCTGCGGCACCGCGCGCACTGGCGGCGCCTTTGTCGCCTCCCGTCAGGGTGGTAAAATCTGCGAGTCGGAGGGCGCGGAGGGGGCGCCTGAGAGCGTAGCAGGCAAACGCCATCCGACCGGGGACGACCCATGGATCAGGAACGCCGCGCCGCAGTGCGCCACCGGACGCTCAAGGAAGCGAAGGTCGTCCTGCACAATTCCTCGACGATCGACTGCATCATCCGCAACATCAGCGATAACGGCGCGCACCTCGATTTCACCGACCCGGTGGCCCTGCCGGATCAGTTCGAGGTGCTGATCGTGGGCACCAGCATGCTGGTGCCGGTGATGCGCGTCTGGGTGCGCGGCAAGCAGGCGGGGATCAAGTTCACCGGCCCCGAAAAGCACGCGCCGCCGAGCCGCTTCTGAAAATCACGAGCAAGACCGCTGCCATGCGGCCCGGCGCTACGCCAGCCCGAGCGCGCGCAGGGCGTGGTTGACGCTGGTGACCGTGAGCCGGGTCCATCGTCCGTGGTTGGCGCCCAGGTCCCACACGGCCAACAGCAGGAAGAGTGGTACGATCAGAACGACGCGCATCGGGACGGCCTCCAACCAACCGATGGTTGCAGTCTGTTCAGCAAAGGTTGTCGTTTCGTAAATGACGTACCGGAAGTTGCGCAAGGGAAAGCGACGAGGATGAAGAAGACCCGCACGACCAATGCAGAAGGGAGCTCCTCCTCCCAGTTGATCGATGCGCATATCGCGGCGCTCGGCGATTGGCGCGGCGAGACGCTGGCGCGGCTCCGCGCGCTCATCAGGGAGGCCGATCCGCAGGCGGTCGAGGAGGTGAAGTGGCGCAAGCCGTCGAACCCCTCCGGGGTTCCGGTGTGGTCGCATGGCGGGATCCTGTGCACCGGCGAGACCTACAAGGACAAGGTCAAGCTGACCTTCGCGCGCGGCGCGGCACTGGCCGACCCGGCCGGCCTGTTCAACGCCAGCCTCGACGCCGGCACGCGGCGGGCCATCGACATCCGCGCGGGCGAGACGATCGACCCGGCGGCGTTCAAGGCGCTGGTGCGGGAAGCGGTGAAGGCGAACGGGGGGTAGGGGGCCGGGCACGAAGCGAGCGCCAGTCGCGGAAGAAACGGCGCGCATGGCCCGCTTGAGGTTCGTAACCGGCCGGCGACAAGTGAGCGCGCGTCCTGACCTGGTCAGAACGCACTTTGCTCTACGGTTCAAACTCGGCGAATACTTCAACCCGACCGCCAAAAACGACGCTCGGGCTTCGCGCTGCCTTTTCGACAGCCTCCTTCATCGAATTGGCGTCGACGATCGAGACGCCTCTCAAGTCGCCACCATAATCAGATGTGCTTTTGTCCGCCGTGACAACCTTCCCGCCGAGGGCCGTGTGCATGCCGTAGGTTTCCTGGAGGCCGGCGTTCCAGGTCCGCCACGCCTCGCGATTCCTCTCCTGTTCTTCGGGAGAAAGCGACTGGCCGCTGCTGTAGTATACAAACAGGTATTTCATCTTGCGCTCCTTGTCCGTTCCGGCCGGATTGCAACGACGGGAACAGAACCACACCCGTCGAGACCCGGCACAACGCATTGTGTCAGTTCTCGTCGCGGGTTCTCGCGCCAGGGCGCGGATCAGAGCTTCTCGGAAGAAGGGGCCGTGCTTACCATATCCGGCCCTGCCTTTTTCGACCGAGCCTGGTTACGATCGCCGGCCGACCCTGTCAACGCGAAGCGGGTGTCTCATTCACTCCCCGCAGGCCATGCACGAAGACGGTGGCCTCGACGCATCGGAGCGCGCAAAGCGCCTTCAGTCGCAAGATCGACAACCACATTCACGCACTGTCGCTCTACTTTGTCTGGTACAATTTCTTCCGCACACAAGGCGCACAAGCTGTCTCCGGCGATGGCTGCTGGCGACACCGATCACCTGTGGTCGATGGAAGATATCGCCGCGCTGGTTCAGGCGAGGGCGCCCAAGCCCGGAAAGCGCGGGCCGTACAAGAAGCCCATTTAGGCAGGTTGACAGGCATCGGACATGGAAGACCATCGCGCGACAGCTCGCCAACGAACGCTCAAGCAGGCGAAGGTCGTTCTTCGCGACTGGTCAACGTTTGACTGCACGCTGCGTAACTTGAGCGAGGGTGGCGCACGGCTCGATTTCAGCGACCCCGTAGCCCTTCCGGATCAATTTCAGGTGCTGATCGTGGCGACGAATATGCTGATTCCGGCAGAGTGTGCTTGGAAACACGGTTCGTCGGTGGGCGTGAAGTTCACGGGCCCTCAGCGGTATGCGCCACCCCGCAAGCTCTGAAATTCAAACTGAGACATTACCGATACATGCCCAGCCTTGACATGAGAACAAACCAAGAACATACTCTCCTCCCAAGTCGAGGTCGGGAGAGTCAAATGTCTGATTTCATTCGCGATATGGCAGCGTTGGCGGCGGTCGGGGCGTTTGTCGGCATGATCGCGCTGTGGTCGGTGTCGCTGAGCGCCGTGGTGTGAGCGGTCGCGCGCATTCTGAGGTGCGATCCCGGGCTTGATCCGGGGGCCTCGATCCTTCGAGGCCCGCCTTCGGCGGGCACCTCAGGATGAGGTGCGGGGTTGGGGAAGGTGGTCGCTTTGAACTGCGCCGAGCGGCGGGGATAAGCGCCGCGATGCGGACGGGCGCGCATGGACAGGGCGGGGAGCCTCGTGGACACTTGAGCCCCGAGGAGAACCGCATCGTGAGTCGCATCGTCGAGGAGGTGGGCTTCGTCCACCTCCGGGTCCATTCCGCCTATTCGCTGCTGGAAGGCGCGCTGCCGCTGAAGCGGCTGATCGAGCTGGCCAGCGCCGACCGCATGCCGGCGCTCGGCATCGCCGACACCGGCAACCTGTTCGGCGCGCTCGAATTCTCCGAGAAGATGGTCGAGAAGGGCATCCAGCCCATCGTCGGCTGTCAGGTGGCGGTCGATTTCGCCGATCTCACCGAGGAGAGCCGGGCGGGGGCGAGCGCGCGCCGGGCGCTCTCCGACCTCGTGCTGATCGCGGCAACCGAGGCTGGCTACTGGAACCTGGTGCGGCTCGTCTCCGATTCCTACGTGCTCGGCGAGGCCGACACCCGCGCGCATGTCGGCCTGGACGCGCTGGCCGAACGCGGCGACGGGCTGATCGTGCTCACCGGCGGGCCGGGCGGGCCGGTCAACAAGGCGCTGATCGACGGGCAGACGGAGCTGGCGGCGAGCCGCCTCGACCGGCTGGCGAAGGTCTTCGGCGACCGGCTCTATGTCGAGCTGCAACGCCACGGCACGGCGGCCGAGCAGGCGGCGGAGCCGGTGCTGATCGACATGGCCTACAAGCGCGGGCTGGCGCTGGTGGCGACCAACGAAGCCTTCTTCCCCAAGCGCGACGACTACGACGCCCACGACGCGCTGATCGCCATCGCCGAGGGCGCGGTGATCGCCGAGGGTAACCGGCGGCGGCTGACGAGCGAGCATTATTTCAAGACGCGCGCCGAGATGATGGCGCTGTTCGCCGACCTGCCGGAGGCCACCGAGAACACGGTCGAGATCGCGCTGCGCTGCTCGTGGTGGCCGCGCATCCAGAAGCCGATCCTGCCGCGCTTCGCCGGCGCCGGCGCCGACCCGGAGGAGGCCGATCGCGCCGAGGCACTGGCGCTGCGCGAGGAGGCCGCGGCGGGCCTGGAGAAGCGGCTGGCGGCGCACGGGCTCGCCCCCGGCTTCAGCGCGGAGGACTATCGCAAGCGGCTCGACTACGAGCTCGGCGTCATCGAAAAGATGAAGTATCCCGGCTATTTCCTGATCGTCGCCGACTTCATCCAGTGGGCCAAGGGGCAGGGCATCCCGGTCGGCCCGGGGCGCGGCTCCGGCGCCGGCTCGGTGGTCGCCTGGTCGCTCACCATCACCGACCTCGACCCGCTGCGCTTCGACCTGCTCTTCGAGCGCTTCCTCAACCCCGACCGCGTCTCGATGCCGGACTTCGACGTCGACTTCTGCCAGAACCGGCGCGACGAGGTGATCCAGTACGTCCAGCAGAAATACGGCGCCGACCAGGTGGCGCAGATCATCACCTTCGGCACGCTGCAGGCGCGCGCCGTGCTGCGCGACGTCGGCCGCGTGCTGCAAATGCCCTACGGCCAGGTCGACCGCCTCGCCAAGATGGTGCCGGCCAATCCGGCCAACCCGGTGACGCTGGCCCAGGCGGTGGCGACCGAGCCGCAATTGCAGGCGGCGCGCGACGGCGACGAGACGGTGTCCCGCCTGCTCGAGATCGCCCAGAAGCTCGAAGGGCTCTACCGCCACGCCTCGACCCATGCCGCCGGCATCGTCATCGGCGACCGGCCGCTGTCGCAACTGGTGCCGCTCTATCGCGATCCGCGCTCGGGCATGACGGTCAGCCAGTTCAACATGAAGTGGGTGGAGCAGGCGGGGCTGGTCAAGTTCGACTTCCTCGGCCTGAAGACGCTGACCGTGCTCGACGTCGCGGTGAAGCTCATCCGCCGACGCGGCATCGACGTCGACCTGTCGCGCATCCCGCTCGACGACGCCGCCACCTTCGCCATGCTCCAGCGCGGCGACACGGTGGCGGTGTTCCAGGTTGAAAGTGCCGGCATGCGCCGGGCACTGGTCGACATGAAGCCCGACCGCTTCGAGGACATCGTGGCGCTGGTGGCGCTCTACCGGCCGGGGCCGATGGCCAATATCCCGACCTATTGCGCCCGCAAGCTCGGCAACGAGCCGGTGGTCTACCAGCATCCGGTGCTCAAGCCGATCCTCGAGCCGACCTACGGCATCATCACCTATCAGGAGCAGGTGCAGCAGATCGCGCGCGACATGGCCGGCTATACGCTGGCGGAGGCCGACCTGCTGCGCCGCGCCATGGGCAAGAAGATCAAGGCCGAGATGGACGCGCAGCGCGGGCGCTTCATGGCCGGCGCGGCGGAGCGCGGCTACAGCGAAGACCTCGCCAACGAGATCTTCGACGCCTGCGCCAAGTTCGCCGAATACGGCTTCAACAAATCGCACTCGGCGCCCTATGCGCTGATCACCTATCAGACGGCCTATCTCAAGGCGAACTACCCGGCCGAGTTCATGGCCGCCTCGCTGACGCTGGACAGCGGCAACACCGACAAGATCTCGGAGTTCCGACGCGAGGCGATGCGGCTCGGCGTGCCGGTGGAGACGCCCTCGGTCAACCGCTGTGGCGTCGAGTTCGACGTCGCCTACGACGCCGACGGCAACGGCCGCATTCTCTATTCTCTTGCCGCGCTCAAGGGCGTCGGCGCCTCCGCCGTGGAGAGCCTGGTGGCGGCGCGCGGCGACAAACCGTTCCGCGACCTCGCCGATTACGGCCGGCGCATCAACCCGAAGGTCATCAACAAGCGCGTGCTGGAGAGCCTGATCGCGGCAGGCGCGCTGGACGAGCTGGAGCCCGACCGGGCGCGGCTGACCGCCGGCGTCGACCGCATCCTCGGCATGGCCAGCCGCCTGCAGGAAAGTGCCGCGGTCGGCCAGGGCGACATGTTCGGCGCCACCGAGGACCGCCAGCCGCTGCTGCTGCCGGTGGTCGACCCGTGGCTGGCGGCGGAGAAGCTGAAGCGCGAGCACGACGCGGTCGGCTTCTATCTCTCCGCCCATCCGCTCGACGAATATGCCGGGGTGCTTGCCAAGATGCGGGTGCAGACATGGGCGGAGTTCGCCCAGTCGGTCCACGCCGGGGCGACCGCCGGACGGCTGGCGGCGACCGTCACCGCCAAACAGGAGCGGCGCACGCGCACCGGCAACAAGATGGGCGTGATCCAGCTTTCCGATTCCACCGGCGCCTTCGAGGCGGTCGCCTTCTCCGAGGAGCTCAACCGCTATCGCGAGCTGCTCGAGCCGGGCCAGTCGGTGGTGGTGCTGGTCAATGCCGAGGACAGGCCGGAGGGCATCAACATGCGCCTCCAGTCGGTGGAATCCCTCGACCGGGTGATGGCGGGCCTCAAGCAGATCCGCGTCTTCGTGCGCGACGCGGCGCCGCTGAAGAGCGTCGAGCGCCAGCTCGCCGCCAAGGGCGAGGGCGAGGCGAGCCTCGTGCTGCTGCTCGACGAGGGCAAGCAGGAGGTGGAGATGCGCCTTCCCGGCCGCTATGCGGTGACGCCGCAGATCGCCTCAGCGCTGCGCGCCGTGCGCGGCGTGGTGCAGGTGGAGCTGGTCTGAGGGGCCGGTCCCCTTCAAACCTCCGCGAGGGAACTGGCCTCGCCGGCCCGTTCGCCGCTATGGTGGCGCGCATGATCCGCGCCGCCATCGCCATTGCCGCCGCCGCCCTCGTCGCCACAGCCGCCGGCGCCGCTTCCGCGGCGGGCTACCGGCTGGCGCCGTTCAAGGACGACCTGTTCAAGTATCCGGCGATCCTGCAGGTGCAGGACGACGGCAATTACGTCATGGTCGACTACTCCAAGCAGCGCGACCTCTACGGCCGCGACGCGATCGTGGAGAAGAAGGCCAAGGCGGAATATGTCAGCCTGGTCGGCGCGGCGACCTATTCGTTCAAGGGTGCCGGCGACCGGACGCTGAAATTTATGGGCACCGGCAAGGTGGCGGGCGGCGCCAAGGCGGTCGTCATCTACATCCACGGCATGGGCGGCAGCCGCGTGCAGGGCGTCAACGAGTGGATGTTCGGCGGCAACTTCAACCGCATCATGAATCTGATGCAGCACAACGACGGGGCCTATCTGTCGCCGGACTTCTCGGATTTCGGGCCGCAGGGCACCGCCGATATCCGCAACCTCATTCTCGACCAGGCGGCCAAGTCGCCAAACGCCGCGATCTTCATCGCCTGCGGTTCGTGGGGCGGGGCGATCTGCTGGCAACTGGCCGCCGACCCCAAGGCGGTTCCCCATATTTCCGGCCTGCTGCTGCTCGGCTCCAACCACGACGACCGCTTCATCACCTCGCCGGCGGTCACCGGCAAGGGCCACCGCTTTCCGGTCTATCTCGGCCACGGTACCGCCGATCCGATCTATGGCTGGAAGGACGAGGTGACGTTCTACAACCGGGTGCGCGCGGCCGACCCCGGCTATCCGATCAAGTGCGCGATCTTCAACACCGGCGTCCACGGTACGCCCATCCGCATGACCGACTGGCGGCTGATCCTGAACTGGATGCTGCAGGTGGGCGGGCACTGAGGCAAATCTATCACAGCGCGCAGGCGCCGTTCACATACAATCGCCTTGACCGTGGCGCGCGCGCCCATGCAATATCGCCTTATTGCTTATACATGAGAATGGTAGCTGCATCCGGGATGCAGACCGCGCGACGATGCGGTGGCGTGAGAGGCGGAGTAGCGTCATGGTCCGAGTTCGGTGGGTCGCCGTCGCCCTGGCGCTTGCGCTGACGGTCGGCGCGTCGCCGGCCCCGGCCAAGTCCGACCTCATCGTCGTTCCCGCGGATTACCACGCCAAGGAACAGCCGCCGGTGGCCGTCCAGTCCTTCCTGCTGACGCTGATGCAGCAGGGCGGCAACTGGGACGACAAATATCGCCACGTCGTCGATGTGCTCGCCACCGACAAGCACCTGATGGCCAATCTCAAGCGGGCGGCCAAGCTCTACGGTGTCGATCCGGTCGACGTCGCCGGTGCGATCGTCGGCGAGCACACCTTCAACATGAATGTCTTCGATACGCTGCAGAGCTACTATGTGAAGGCCCTGCAATACATGAACAACACGTCCCTGACCTTCCAGTACCAGGGAGAACTCGCCAAGGATTTCTTCAAGCGCCCGCAATTCGCGCCCTGCGAGGCGATGGAGCGCAACTACGACAAGTGGGACTGCCGCGAGACCGTTTGGAACCGCCAGTTCGCCGGCAAGGGCGTCGGCGGCAAGGGCTGGCCTGCGACGCGGCTGAACCGGGTGTTCTTCGCGCCGGCCCATGCCGGCCAGACCTTCGGCGTCGGCCAGATCGGCCCGATCGTCGCGCTCAGCGTTACCGATCTCGTCCACCGCAAGAGCGGGTTCCCGCTGCTTTCCATCGACAACGCGCCGCAGGTGTTCTCGCAGATCATGAGCCCGGACGCCTCGATGCACTACATCGCCGCCTCCATCCGCATCTCGATCGACAACTACAAGCGGATCGCCGGCTTCGACATTTCGCAGAACGCCGGGATCGTCGCCACGCTCTACAATCTCGGCGATTCCGCCACCCGCGCCCAAGATCTCAAGGCGATCAACGACCAGCGCGCCAAGCAGGGCCTGCCGCCGCAATGGCCGCAGGAGAATTTCTACGGCTGGTTCATCAACGAGAAGGTCGGCGAACTGCGCAGGATGGTGAACGGCGAGGCGATTTCGCAGCGCTGAGCGGCCGGCCGCCATTCCCGACCCCGGACCGATCCTCCGCGCGCTGCCAGGCGCATGGTCACGTGCCGCGCGCAACAGTGTGAATTGCCCTGCCGCGTTGGCGCCGACCATAAACGCGCACGACCAAAGCGAGGGAGGCAACGATGGCGGTTCTGTCCGACAAGCAGCAAGCGCTCTGCGCGGAAAATCCGTTCGACTTTTCCGGGCTGAAGGCGGCCTTCGTCAATTGCACGCTGAAGCCATCGCCGGAAGTATCGAACACCGAGGGGCTGATGGCCATGTCGGCGGCCATCATGCGCAAGGCCGGCGTCGCGGTGACCGATATCCGCCTGGTCGATCACAGGATCGCCTTCGGCGTCTATCCCGACATGACCGAGCACGGCTTCAGCGAGGACGACTGGCCGAAGACGATCTGGCCGGTCATCCACGAGGCCGACATTCTGGTGGTCGGCACGCCGATCTGGCTCGGCCAGATGTCGGCGGTCGCCAAGCTCCTGATCGAGCGGCTCTACGCCATGTCGGCCATGCTCAACGACAAGGGCCAGTGGATCTACTACGGCAAGGCCGGCGGCTGCGTGGTCACCGGCAACGAGGACGGCGTCAAGCACTGCGCCATGGAGATCCTCTATGCGCTGCAGCATGTCGGCTATGTCATCCCGCCCCAGGCCGATTGCGGCTGGATCGGCGATATCGGGCCGGGGCCGTCCTATCTCGACGCGGGATCGGGGGGACCGGAGAACGAGTTCACCCAGCGCAACACGACCTTCATGACCTGGAACCTGATGCACATGGCGCGGCTCCTGCGCGATGCCGGCGGCTTCCCGGTCCACGGCAACCAGAGGGAGCTGTGGGACGCCGGCTGCCGCTTCGACTATCCGAACCCGGAATACCGGTAGGGCGGCGGCCTGGACGGCGGGGGCGGGCCGGCTGGCCCTCCCTTGCTTTCGGCCAATCATCCCCATATAAGGCGCTCCATCTCACACGCGGGGTTCGGGTCAATCGGCCGCCTCAGTCGGGCGAACGACCCTTCCGGTGTCCTTGATCTCAAGGGCTCAACCCCCGCGGCGGCAGAACCGGTAAAGGAGCAAGGTAGTCATGGCACTGCCCGAATATTCCATGCGTCAGCTGCTCGAGGCTGGCGTTCATTTCGGCCACCAGAAGCATCGCTGGAACCCCAAGATGGCCGAGTACATCTTCGGGGTGCGCAACAACATCCACATCATCGACCTCGCCCAGACGGTGCCCATGCTGCACCGGGCGCTGGAGATGGTGAGCGACGTCGTGGCCGGCGGCGGGCGGGTGCTGTTCGTCGGCACCAAGCGCCAGGCGGCGGAGCCGCTGACGGCGGCGGCCAAGCGCTCGGCCCAGTACTACGTCAACGCGCGCTGGCTCGGCGGCATGCTGACCAACTGGAAGACCATCTCGCGCTCCATCCAGCGCCTGCGCGAACTGGAGACGGTGTTCGCCGGCGAGGCCCAGGGCCTCACCAAGAAAGAGCGGCTGATGCTCACGCGCGAGAAGGACAAGCTGGAGAAGGCGCTCGGCGGCATCAAGGACATGGGCGGCACGCCCGACCTCTTGTTCGTCATCGACACCAACAAGGAGGCGATCGCCATCCAGGAGGCGAACCGCCTCAACATCCCGGTGGTGGCGATCGTCGATTCCAACTGCG
This sequence comes from uncultured Alphaproteobacteria bacterium, assembly GCA_963730325.1. GTDB lineage: Bacteria > Pseudomonadota > Alphaproteobacteria > Rhizobiales > Kaistiaceae > CAVSRC01. The sequence goes on from CAVSRC010000019.1 coordinate 129,586, forward strand.
ACCCGGACAACATCGCCTTTCCGATTCCCGGAAACGACGACGCCGGCCGTGCGATCACGCTCTACTGCGACCTCATCGCCAAGGCGGCGATCGACGGCATCGGCCGCGCCCAGGGCGATGCCGGCATCGACATCGGCGCTCAGGAAGTGGTGCCGGAGGAGCCGGCGGTGCTCGAACCGGCGGCCGAGGGGGCGATCCTCGAACCGGTGGGCGAGGCTGCTGCTGCCGAAGGCGACGTCGACATGAGCGCCGCCGAAGCGCTGGAGCCGCAGGCACGCGATACCGGCAAGGGCGCCAAGGCGGCGGCCGCACCGGCAGAGCCGGTCGAACCGCTGTTCACGCCGCCCGAGGGCGAGCCCGACGACCTCAAGAAGATTTCGGGGGTCGGTCCGGTGCTCGAGCGCAAGCTCAAGGAACTCGGCGTCACCCGCTTCGACCAGGTGGCGAACTTCTCCGACGAGGACATCGCCAAGGTGGACGACGCCCTGAACTTCAAGGGCCGCATTATGCGCGACGACTGGATCGGGCAGGCAAAGACCCTGGCCGGCGGCTAGGGATTCCGGCCGCCCGGCCGCGATACAAGGATTAAGGACATGAACATCACCGCGGGAATGGTGAAGCAACTGCGCGACCAGACGGGCGCGGGCATGATGGACTGCAAGGCGGCGCTCACCGAGACCAAGGGCGAACTGGAAGCCGCCGTCGACTGGCTGCGCACCAAGGGGCTCGCCAAGGCCGCCAAGAAGGCCGGCCGGGTGGCCGCCGAAGGTCTGGTGGCGGTCGTCTCGGAAGGCACGCGCGCGGTCATGATCGAGCTCAATTCGGAGACCGATTTCGTCGCCCGTAACGCCGACTTCCAGGCGCTGGCCGCCGCCATCGCCAAGACGGCGCTCGGCACCGACGGTTCGCTCGACGCGGTTGCCGCGGCCAAGATGGCCTCCGGCAACTCGGTCGAGGACGAGATCAAGGCGGCCATCGCCACCATCGGCGAGAACATCGCGCTCAGGCGCAGCGCCATGGTGTCGGTGAAGGAGGGCGCGGTGGCGAGCTACGTCCACAGCGCCGTCGCTCCCGGCCTCGGCAAGATCGGCGTCATCGTCGGGCTGGAATCGTCCGGCAAGGCCGACACGCTGGCTGAGATCGGTCGGCAGATCGCCATGCACGTCGCCGCCGCGGCGCCGCTGGCGGTGCGCACCGACGAACTCGACCAGGCGGTGGTCGAGCGCGAGAAGGCGATCTTCGCCGAGCAGGCGCGCGAATCCGGCAAGCCGGAGGCGATCATCGAGAAGATGGTCGAGGGCCGCCTGCGCAAGTTCTACGAGGAGGTCGTGCTGTTGTCGCAGACCTTCGTCGTCGACACCGAGAAGACGGTGGAGCAGGCGGTGAAGGCGGCCGAGGCAGAGGCCGGCAGCGCCGTCACGGTGACCGAGTTCGTCTGCTTCCGGCTGGGCGAGGGCGTCGAGAAGGCGGAAAGCGACTTCGCGGCGGAAGTCGCCGCGGCGGCCGGCACCGGCTAGACCGGCACCGCCAAGCCAAGGACAAGAGAGGCCCGGACGGGGATGCCCGTCCGGGCCTTTCGTTTGCGGCAAGTCGCCGTTTGACACCCTCCGGCCGAACCGGCTTAGATGCTTGAGTCTGTGGCCGGACGGGGGCGTTCGAACCCCTGCGGTGTCACGCAACGGGGGCGGGTCGATCGGGGTCTTGTTGCCGTTTGGCGTTGCTTTCGGCAGTCTTGTGGGGTTGGGGTCATGCCGGAGCTGAATTGGGCCGCGGGAGCGGCCATCGCCGTTCGTATCGTGTCGGCCGCAGCCACCGGGCTTTGGCTCTCGGTCGCCGCCCATGCGGGCGGCTACGACACCGGCGAGCGCGACTGGGACTTCCTCTTCCAGCAGGACGATTTCGCCGCCGAAGCGCAGACGCGCTATGTCGACCCGCTGCGCACGCTGAAGACCGTGACGGGCACCGGCGCGCTCATCGGCGGCCAGACGGCGAGCAATGTGCGCGAAGCCGAGGCGTTCTCGGTCGAGCGCTTCAGCATCATGGCGCGCCTGATGCCGGGCCTCCGCTGCATGGGCAGCTATCGCCAGCCCTTCGAGGGCCATGCCGACTACGGCATGTGGTTCGCCGCCGCCTCGGCCACCGAACAGCACTTCACCTCAGAGGATTACGGGCTCACCTGCGCGGTCTCGGTGCCGGCCGGCATGGGCCAGTTGCTGTTCATCGGCGGCGCCTCCTATCAGACGATCAACTACGAGCTGCTTCAGAATTTCGGCTTCCCGTTCGGTGCGGCGTCGACGAATGTCGGCGACGACGGCGTCGGCTGGCGCGCCGGCATCGGCTACGAAATTCCGCAATACGCGCTGCGCGCCACGCTGATCTACAATTCGGCCATCGGCTACGACATGACCGGCACGGGCACCAATCTGGCGTTCGGCGCCTATAGCGGTCCGCTCGTCGGCTCGATCACCATGCCGCAATCGATCGAACTCAGGGCGCAATCGGGCATCGCGCCGGGGTGGCTGGCCTTCGGTTCGATCAAATGGACGAATTGGGGCGTCGACCAGGACATGCCGCTGTGCGCGCCGGGGGCGGCGTCCTGCATCACGGGTTTCACTGCGCCGAGCGCCCTGACGCTGCTGTGGAAGGACAGCTGGACGGTCACGCTGGGCGCCGCGCACCAGTTCAACGCGCTGTTCTCGCTTGCCGGCAGCCTCACCTGGGACCAGGGGGCGAGCCAGGGCTTCACCTCGCAGACCGACACCTGGACCGCAAATCTGACCGGCGTATGGACGCCGAACAAGCAGTTCGAGTTCCGCTTCGGCGGCTCGCTCGGGGTGCTGACCGGCGGGTACCTCAGCACCACGATGCTGCCCGGCGGCGTCCCCAACGCGGTCGGCTACACCGCCACATTCGGCGACGATCTGGTCTATGCGGTGAACGCCTCCGCCGCGCTCCACTACTGAGCGGTGTCGCGCGGGCGGTGCGGATCGGCGGAGGCCGGCCTGCGGCCGTGACAGGTCACCGGCCATCGTGTATCCCGATGGCGGTTTTCCAACGTTTCCCGAGTCGCAACCATGACCGCGCCGCTCCGCTACCAACGGGTTCTCCTCAAGGTCTCGGGTGAGGCGCTGATTGGCGACAAGGCCTTCGGCATCGACGATGCCGTGACCGGGCGCATCGCCGACGATGTGGCAGCGGCCGTCAAGCTCGGCGTCAAGGTCGGCCTGGTGATCGGCGGCGGCAACATCTTCCGCGGCGTCACCGTCGCCAGGGAGGGCGGCAACCGGGTCGCCGGCGACCAGATGGGCATGCTCGCCACCGTGATGAACGCCATCGCCTTCCAGCAGAAGCTGGACGAGCGCAAGGTGCAGAGCCGGCTGTTCTCTGCCGTCGCCATGCCTTCGCTCTGCGAGGTCTTCAATCAGCGCATCGCCGCGGCGGCCTTCGAGCGGGGCGACGTGCTGCTCTTCTCCGGCGGGATCGGACACCCGTTCGTGACCACCGACACAGGTGCGGCGCTGCGCGCGGCCGAAATGGGCTGCGACGCGCTGTTCAAGGGCACCCAGGTCGACGGCGTCTATTCGGCCGACCCGAAGACCGACACGACGGCGACGCGCTATGACCGGTTGACCTACGACCAGGTGTTGCAGCAGGGCCTGGGCGTGATGGATCTGGCGGCAATCACCCTTGCCCGCGACAACCGGATTCCGGTAATCGTCTTTTCCATCAAGCAACCCGGCGCTTTCGTTGATATTCTCAAGGGGAAGGGCCGGGCGACGGTGGTCGCCGAAGGCTGAACTGCCCGTTGCGGGGCAGGCAGCCCGCGCGGGAACGCCTGACACAAGGCGGTCGCGTTCGGCCAATGAACGATCAGGGGAAGAAATGGACAGCGAAGAGATCAACCGCAGGATGCAGGGCGCCATCTCGGTGCTGAGGGGGGAACTGGCTGGGTTGCGCACCGGGCGCGCCTCGTCGAGCCTGCTCGAGCCGATCCATGTCTCAGCCTATGGCGCGTCGATGCCGCTCAACCAGATGGCCTCGGTCAGCGTGCCGGAGCCGCGCATGCTGTCGGTGCAGGTGTGGGACAAATCGAACGTGCAGGCCGTCGACAAGGCGATCCGCGAGGCCAACCTCGGGTTGAACCCGATCGTCGAGGGGACGCTGCTGCGCATTCCGATCCCGGAACTCAACGCCGAGCGCCGGCAGGAGCTGGTCAAGGTCGCCCACAAATATGCCGAAGCCGCGCGCGTTGCCGTGCGCCATGTGCGCCGTGACGCCCTCGACGGCATCAAGAAGCAGGAAAAGGACGGCGACATCGGCCAGGATCAGGCCCATGCCGATGGCGACCAGGTGCAAACCATGACCGACAGCACTATCTCCGAGATCGACCAGATTCTCGCCGCCAAGGAGGCGGAGATCACGCAGGTCTAGGCGCGCCAAGGAGCGGAGCGGCAATGAGCCTGCTCGCCGACCAGAACCGAGCCGTACCAGCCGCGCCCGAAACGGCCACGGTGCCGCGTCACGTCGCCATCATCATGGACGGCAACAGACGCTGGGCAACGGCGCGCGGGCTGCCGCGCGGCGAGGGCCACCGGCGCGGGGTCGAGGCCGTCCGCCAGACGGTGCGCGCAGCGATCGACCTGCGCATCCGCCATCTGACGCTCTACAGCTTCTCCTCGGAGAACTGGCGGCGCCCGCGCGACGAGATCGACTTTCTGTTCGGCCTTTTCCGCCACTTCATCCGCCGCGACGTCGCCGAACTTCATGCCCAGGGCGTGCGCGTCAGCATGATCGGCAGCCGCGAGGGCGTGCCGGCCGATATTCTGTCGATGATCGAGGAGGCCGAGACGCTGACGGCCGGCAATCGCACGCTTCAGCTGATCTTCGCCTTCAACTACGGCGCCCGCAACGAGCTGACGCGCGCGGTGCGCACCATTGCCGGCGAAGTGAAGGCCGGCACGCTCGATGCGGCCGCGATCGACGAGGAGACGATCGCCAGCCACCTCGACACCGCCAATTTCCCGGACCCGGATCTCATCATCCGCACGGGGCGGGAAATCCGGCTAAGCAATTTCCTTCTCTGGCAATCGGCTTATGCCGAGCTGATCTTCCTTGAGATCAACTGGCCGGATTTCGGCCGCGACGCGCTTGGCGCGGCGCTGGAGACGTTCGCGACCCGCAGCCGGCGTTACGGCGGTCGCGGCGTGCGGGAGAGCGCGTGAGCGTGGCGCGCGTCACCGGCGGAGGCGGTCTCACGTCGCTGTCGAGGAACGAGATGCTCGTCCGCTTCGCCTCGGCCGCGATCCTTGCCGGCCTGACGCTGGCTGCCGCCTGGTTCGGCGGGTGGGCGGCGGCGGCGGCGGTGGCGGTGGTGGTGATCGTGGTGCATCTCGAATGGATCGGGCTGACCGGCGACCGGCTGGTGCCGGCGGTGGTATTCACCGCCGCGGTGGTGGCGAGCTTCGCGCTGCTGGCCGCCGATTTCGTGGCGATTGCGGCCGGTTTGACGGGGCTGGCGGTGGTCGCCGCCGCGGTGACGAGCCGTGAACTGTGGCGGCCGGCCGGCGTCGCCTACAGCGCGGCGCTCGGCCTCGGCCTGCTGCTGCTCAGATACGCACCGGACCACGGCCTGACGGCAGTGGTCGTGGTCTTCGCGGTCGTCTGGGGCACCGACAGCGGCGCCTTCTTCGTCGGCCGCGCCTTCGGCGGGCCGAAGCTGTGGCCGGCGATTTCGCCGAAGAAGACCTGGGCCGGAGCCATCGGCGGTCTTGTCGCCGGGGTGGTCATCGGCCTGGCGGTCGCCGCTCTGGCGGGGGTGCCGGTGACGCCGGGGCTGGCGCTGGTGTGCGCGCTGCTGTCGCTGGCGGGCCAGGCGGGCGATCTCAGCGAATCGGCCATCAAGCGCCGTTTCGGCGTCAAGGATGCCGGCAACATCGTTCCCGGTCATGGCGGCCTGATGGATCGCGTCGATGGCCTGGTCTTTGCGGTGGCCGCGGCGGTGATCGTCGGCCTGCTGCACGGCGGGCCGTGGCACCTCGCCACCGGGCTGCTCCAATGGTGACGGCGACCGCCGCCATGGTTCCCGAACCGCGGCCGCAAACGGCGCCGCGGCGGGTGACGATTCTGGGCGCCACCGGCTCGATCGGCGGCAGCACGCTGTCGGTCATCAGCGAGCGCGCCGGGGCCTTTGCCGTCGAAGCCGTGACCGCCAACGCCAATGCCGACAAGCTTGCCCGCATTGCACGGGCCGCCGGGGCGCGGCTGGCCGTGGTCGCCGACCCCGCCGCCTATGGCGACCTCAAGGCGGCACTGGCGGGAACCGGCATCGCCGCCGCCGCCGGCGAGGACGCCGTGCGCGAGGCGGCCGAACGGCCGGTCGATCTGGTCGTCGGGGCCATCGTCGGCGCCGCCGGCCTGGCGCCGACCCATGCCGCCATCCGCGCCGGGACGATCGTGGCGATCGCCAACAAGGAATGCCTGGTCTCGGCGGGCCGCGTCTTCATGCGCGCCGCGGCCGAGGCGGGCGCCACCATCCTGCCGATGGATTCGGAGCACAACGCCATTTACCAGGCGCTCGGCTTGCGCCCGATCGACGAGGTCGAGCGCATCATCATCACCGCCTCGGGCGGGCCGTTCCGCGCGTGGAGCCGGGAGCGCATGGCCGCTGCCGCGCCGGCCGATGCGCTCAACCACCCGAACTGGTCGATGGGCCGCAAGATCACCATCGATTCGGCGACCCTGATGAACAAGGGGCTCGAGGTGATCGAGGCCCACCATCTGTTCGGCGCGCCGTCGGAAAAGCTCGACGTCCTGGTGCATCCGCAATCGGTGGTGCACGGGCTGGTCGCCTTCCACGACGGCGCGGTGGTGGCCGGGATGGGCCTGCCCGACATGCGCATGCCGATCGCCCATTGCCTGTCCTGGCCCGAGACCGGGCCGCTCGCCGGCCGCCGGCTGGACCTCGCCGAACTCGGCAGCCTGACCTTCGAACGGCCCGATCTCGACCGGTTTCCGGCCCTCGCCCTGGCGCGCCAGGCGCTCGATGCCGGGGATTGGGCGACCAACATCCTCAACGCCGCCAACGAGGTGGCGGTCACGGCATTCCTCGAGGGCCGCATCGGCTTTCTTGAAATTGCCGGATTGGTCGAGCAAACGATCGACCGTGTCTCGGCACGGAGCGTGCCGGCGGTACCGGATTCGGTCGAAGCGGCCATCGCGCTGGACCGCGAAGGACGTGAGATCGCAAGCGAATTGGTGCGCACGCACCGGGCGCACTGAAACAGCGGAAGGACGGCTGGCATGGGACTGGTTGAGTGGGTCGGAAGCATGGGGTGGTCGGCCGTCGGCTACATCGTGCCGTTCCTGTTCGTCCTCACCCTCGTCGTGTTCTTCCACGAACTCGGCCACTTTCTGGTGGCGCGCTGGACCGGCGTGGCGGTCAAGACGTTTTCCATCGGCTTCGGGCCGGAGCTGATCGGCTTCAACGATCGCAAGGGAACGCGCTGGAAGATTTCGGCGATTCCGCTGGGCGGCTATGTCCGTTTCATGGGGGACGACAACGAGGCCAGCGTGCCCGACCGCGACGCTTTGAAGCAGATGGACGCGGCCGAGCGCGAGCGTTCCTTTGCCGGCAAGGGCGTCGCCGCCAGGGCGGCCATCGTGGCCGCCGGGCCGATCGCCAATTTCATCCTGGCGATCGTGATTTTCACCGTGATCTTCAGCATTTACGGCCGCCAGGTGATGACCCCGCGGGTCGATTCGGTGCTGCCCAACTCGCCGGCGGCGGCAGCCGGCTTCCAGCCCGGCGACGTGGTCGAATCGATCGACGGGACCAGGGTCTCGAGCTTCTCGGATCTGCAGCGGGTGGTCAGCCTCAGCGCCGGCACGACGCTCAGCGTGATCGTGCGCCGCGGCGACGCGGACGTGACCCTGTCGGTCACCCCCAAACTGACTGAAACCGAGGTTTTCGGCCGCAAACAGCGCATGGCCATGCTCGGCGTGACTCGCAGCCCGTCAGGCCAGGGGGTGGTGACCGAGCACTATTCGGTGCCCGTGGCGGCGTGGGTGGCGACCCAGGAGACCGCGTCGATCACCGGACACACGCTGTCCTACCTGTTTTCGGTGATCGTCGGACGCGAGCCGGCCGACCAGATCGGCGGCCCGATTCAGGTCGCCACGGTGTCGGCCGAGGTGGCCACGCTCGGCATTGCCGCGCTCATCAACCTGGCGGCGATTCTGTCGATCAGCATCGGGCTCATCAACCTCTTCCCGATACCCATGCTGGATGGCGGACATCTGCTGTTTTTCGCGGTCGAGGCGGTGCGCGGAAAGCCGCTCAGCGAACGGGTCCAGGAAATCGGCTTCCGCGTTGGATTCGCGTTGGTGTTGATGTTAATGATTTTCGCAACCTGGAACGATATTATTCATTTGAGTTCCTTGTGAAATACGGCTTCCATGCGTGGCGGCTGGGCAACGCGCGGGCAGATTCGGAAAAGCGGACGGGGATGCGCCTTGCGGGGAGGCCAAAAGGCTGTAATTCTGCCGCTGCTGGGTCACTACGGGGTGTTTCGGTTCGCCGGGCGGCGCGGACGGGACAAGCAGACGAGCAAGGCATTCGAACCAAATGAATTCGTTTATGTTTTTCGCCCGTAGACTGGCGTTGGGATTGATGCTGGCGCTGGCGCTTCCGGCGTTCGGCGGCGCCGCTGCCGTGTTCAGCGCGGGAATCGCCCACGCAGCGGTGGCCTCCAGCATTCAGGTCAAGGGCAATCAGCGCATCGAAGCCGCCACCATCAAGGCGTACCTGACCATCAAGGCGGGCAAGCGCTACGACGCCGCCGACATCGATGCGTCGGTCAAGGCGCTCTACGCCACCAGCCTGTTTGCCGACGTCGGCATTGTCCAGCGCGGCAGCGTGCTGGTGGTCACGGTGGTCGAGAACCCGGTCATCAGTTCGGTGGTCTTCGAGGGCAACAAGAAGATCAAGTCGGACGTTCTGGCCACAATCGTCGAACTGAAGCCACGCGGCGTGCTGACCGACGCCAAGCTCAAGGCCGACATCTTCCACATCAAGGAATATTACCGGATCAAGGGCCGCAGCGCCGCGGCGGTGGAAGGGCGAATCACCGACCTTCCCGATAACCGCGTCAGCGTCGTCTTCGCCATCGACGAGGGCGAGCGCACCGGCGTGGCGGCGATCAACTTCGTCGGCAACAAGGCGTTCTCGGCCTATCGCCTGTCGGGCATCATCCGGACCAAGAAATCCAACTTCCTGAGCTGGCTGTCGCAGAACGACATCTACAGCGAAGACAAGCTGAACGCCGACGCCGACCTGCTGCGCGCCTTCTACCTGCAGCATGGCTATGCCGATTTCCAGGTGCTGTCGCAGGACGCCACCTTCGACGCCGCCAAGGGCCGCTATACGATCACCTTCACCGTGGACGAGGGGCCGAAATACAAGTTCGGCGCCGTCGACATCAACTCGTCGATCGCGGGCGTCGACACCAATGCGCTTCAGCGGGTCGTCAAGACGAAGAGCGGCCACACGTTCGATTCGACCAAGGTCGAAAAGTCGACCGAGGAACTGACCATCGAGCTGTCGCGACTCGGCTACGTGTTCGCGCAGGTTCGTCCGCGCGGCGACCGCGACTACAGCACCAACACCATCAACCTGACCTACGTCATCGACGAAGGACAGCGCGTCTACATCGAGCGCATCGACGTTCGCGGCAACACCAGGACGCGCGACTATGTGATCCGGCGCGAGTTCGACGTGTCGGAGGGCGATGCCTACAATCGCGTGCTGATCAACAAGGCCGAGCGCAGGCTGCGCGACCTCGGCTATTTCGAGAACGTGTCGATCACCACCGAGCCGGGCTCGGCGCCTGACAAGGTCGTGGTGGTCGTCAATGTCCAGGACAAGTCGACCGGATCGTTCGGAATTGCCGGCGGCGTGGAGACGACCGGCGACACGACCGGACTGGTCGCCCAGGTCTCGATGGATGAGACGAACTTCCTCGGCCGCGGCCAGAAGGTGCATATCGCCGTCGGCGGCGGCCTCGACCAGCAGTCGATCAACGCCTCGTTCACCGACCCGTATTTCCTCGGCAACCACATGTCGTTCAGCCTGAGCGGCTACCGGAACTACAGGAACTCGAGTGCGGCGCGGCCGTTCAAGACGGTTTCGACCGGCGGCGGCGTCACTCTGGGTCTGCCGATCACCGACGAGCTGACGTTCGACACCAGCCTCAAGGTCTCCAATATCGAATCGAGCGATTACGGCAGCAAGGGATCGGTCTGCGCCACCAACGTCGCGGCGTGCTTCTTCCCGGCGGGATCGCGGCTGAGCTCGATGGCCGGCTGGGGCGTGACCTATTCGACGCTCGACAGCAGGCTCGATCCGCACGAAGGCCTCTATTTCCGCTTCGCCCAGGATTTCGCCGGCATTGGCGGCGATGCGCGCTACGTCCGCAGCACCGCCGACGCGCGGTTCTATACGCCGCTGCTCGAGAACAACGACTTCGTCGGCATGGTCAAGGTGAAAGCCGGCAATATCGTCGGCCTGGGTCAGCCGGTTTCGACCGTCGACGATTTCTTCCAGGGTGGCGAGACGATCCGCGGCTTCGCTTCGCTGGGCTACGGTCCGCGCTACTTCGACCCGGCGAACGGCTACAACATCGCGCTCGGCGGCAAGAACTACGTCAACGGCACCGCCGAGGTTCAGTTCCCGTTCCCGGCCGTACCGCCTGATTTCGGCCTGCGCGGTGCCTTCTTCGCCGATGCCGGTATCCTGTGGGGCGCCGACGTTCCGACGTCCTGCACCCCCGGTGCTGCGCCGGCGTGCGACAGCACGCTGGTCAAGGACGACATGGCGATCCGCTCCTCGGTCGGCGCGTCGATCATCTGGCAATCGCCGTTCGGCCCGATCCGCGCCGATTTCGCCCAGGCGCTTACCAAGAAGTCCTACGACAGCACGCAGTTCTTCCGCATCGGCACCACTGCGCAGTTCTGATCGGATTTGCCGCAAATATGCGACGGGCAGGGGGCTTAGCGCCCCCTGTTGCGTTTAGGGGGCGAGAGGTGCCGCGGCCGCCGTCACCCGGGGCTTCCCAATGTCGTCGCCGGCCCATCGACAATTCCCGGAGGATGGGTCAAAACGTCGTCGCCGGGCGTTGAGGGATGCCCGGGCCCGCGGGAGACAGACGGATGGATGACGAGCCGACGGTGCTGGAATCATTCGACATCGAGCGCATCCTGGAGCTCCTGCCGCACCGCTACCCGTTTCTGATGGTCGACCGGATCGTCGACATCGACGGCGACAGGGCGGCCGTCGGCATCAAGAACGTCACCTTCAACGAGCCGCATTTCGCCGGCCATTTTCCCGGCCGGCCGGTGATGCCGGGGGTTCTCATCATCGAGGGGATCGCGCAGACGGCCGGCGCCATCTGCGTGGCGTCGATGAAGAGCGCGCGGCCGCAGCTGGTCTATTTCATGACCGTCGACGAGGCCAAGTTCCGCAAGCCGGTGGTGCCCGGCGACGTGCTCGAATATCACGTCACGAAATTGAAGCAGCGGCGAAACATCTGGCGCTTCGCCGGCGAAGCAAAGGTCGGCGACACCCTGGTCGCCGAGGCAATCGTGAGCGCCATGATGGGCGAACCGCAAGTCTCCGCATGACCGGTATCCACCCGACTGCCATCATCGAAGACGGCGCCAGGATCGGCGCCGACGTCACCGTCGGTCCGTTCTCGCTGGTCGGTCGGGAGGTGTCGCTCGCCGACGGCGTCACCGTCGAAGCCCGCGTCATCATCGTCGGGCGTACCTCCATCGGCGCGCGCACGCGCATCTCGCCGCAGGCCTATATCGGCGGCGACCCGCAGGACTTGAGCTTTCGCGGCGAGGATACCGGCATCGAGATCGGCGCCGATTGCATCATCCGCGAGAACGCCACCATCCATCGCGGCACCGTCCACGGCCGCAGCATGACGACCATCGGCAACCACTGCTTCATGATGGTCGGCACGCACGTCGCCCATGACTGTGTCGTCGGCAACCATGTCATCCTGACCAACAACGCGATGCTCGGCGGCCACGTCCAGGTTGACGATCACGCCATTCTCGGCGGCGCCGCGGCCGTCCAGCAGCGCGTGCACATCGGCGCGCACTGCTTCATCGGCGGGCTGACCGGCGTGGAACGCGACGTGGTGCCTTATGCCATGGCTGTCGGCCAGCATGCCGTGATCGCCGGCATCAATGTGCGCGGCCTGAAGCGCCGTGGCTTCGACCATGCCGGCATCATGGCGCTGCGCGGGGCGTTCCGCATGTTCTTCGCCTCCCACGAACAGCGGACAGAGCGTATCGCCGCGGTGGAGCGCGCCTATGGCGACGTGGCGGCGGTTGCGCCGCTGATCGAATTCCTGCGTTCCGCCGGCGAGCGGCCGCTGACCATGCCGCCCAAGGCGGGCTGGGCCCACGATGACGACCTCGACCCGTGAGGCGCAGGGCGAACCGCTGGCGATCCTGGCGGCCGGCGGCAACGTGCCCTTGCAGGTGGCCAGTGCCGCCAGCGCGGCCGGGCGCAAGGTGCTGGTCATCGGTCTCGCCGGCGAAGCCGACGACCGGCTGAAGGCGTTCCGCTTCGAGACGATCAAATGGGGCCAGCTCGGCCGCATCGAGGAGCTGATATCGGCGCACGGGGCGCGCGAGGTGGTGCTCATCGGCTCGATCAGCCGCCGGCCCGACTTCAGCAAGATCGGCGTGGACCTCGGCACGCTGCGCCTGCTGCCGCGCATCGTGAAGGCGATGGTGGGCGGCGACGATCAGGTGCTGGGCAACATCATCAGCTATCTGGAGGAACGCGGCTTTCGGGTGATCGGCGCCCATCACATCGCGCCCGAACTGGTGGCCGAGGCGGGACAGCTTGCCGGTCCGCGCGCCGCGCAGGCGGTGGAAGACGATGCCCGGGTTGCCATGAAGGCCGCGCGGGCGATCGGCGAACACGACATCGGCCAGGGCGCGGTCGCGGTCAACGGGCTGGTGGTGGCGGTGGAGGCGGCGGAAGGCACCGACGCCATGCTGGAACGGGTCGGCGACCTGCATGCCATCGGGCGGGTGAAATGGTCGGGCCGCGCCGGGGTGCTGGCCAAATGCTCCAAGCCGCAGCAGGACCTGCGCGTCGACATGCCGACCATCGGTCCGCGCACGGTCATGGCCGTGGTCAAGGCGGGGCTCGCCGGCATCGTCGTCGAGGCCGGCCGGGTGATGATCGCCGAGCGCGCCGAGACGCTCGATGCGGCCAACAAGAGCGGCACCTTCATCCTCGCCGCCGACGGCGACCTGCGGTCGCGGTCGTGACCGGCAGCCTCGCAGCGCGCGGAGCGCTGAAGGTCTTCCTCATCGCCGGCGAGGAATCGGGCGATACGCTCGGCGCCGGGCTGATGCAGGCCCTGACACAGGCGGCCGGCGGCCCGGTGATCTTCTCCGGCGTCGGCGGCGCGCGCATGGACGCGTGCGGCCTCACCTCGCTCTTTCCCATGGAGGAGATCGCGCTGCACGGGCTGACGTCGGTGCTCGCCCGCCTGCCGAACCTGATCGGCCGGGTCCGCGAGACGGTGGCGGCGGTGCTCGCCGCCGAGCCCGACGTGCTGGTGGCCATCGACTGCCCGGCCTTCAGCCTGCGCGTCGCCCGGCGCGTGCGGCGGCTGAATCCGCGCATCGCGGTGGTCGACTACGTCTCGCCGCAGGTCTGGGCCTATTGGCAGTTTCGGGCGCGCAGGATGGCGCGCTATGTCGACCGGGTGCTCGCCATCCTGCCCTTCGAGCCGGCGTTCCACGCGCAAATCGGCGGGCCGCCGTGCACCTATGTCGGCCACCCGCTGATCACGCAGCTCGCCGCATTGCGCCCGTCGGCGGGCGAGCGGGCGCCACTCCCCGGCGACCGGCCGCCGGTCCTTCTGGTGCTGCCGGGCAGCCGGCGGAGCGAGATCGCGCGGCTGATGGCGCCCTTCGGCGAGACGGTCCGCCGGGTGAGCGAGGCCGCCGGGCCGCTGGAGGTGCTGCTGCCGGCGGTGCCGCGGCTCATGGACGAGATCCGTGCGCGCGTCGCCGACTGGCCGGTGAAGCCCACCATCGTGGCGGGCGAGGCGGAAAAGTTCGCTGCCTTGCGGCGGGCGCACGCGGCACTCGCCGCCTCCGGCACGGTGTCGCTGGAGCTGGCGCTTTCGGGCGTGCCGAGCGTGGTGGCCTATCGCACCGATCCGCTCATCCGGCCGTTCAAGGCGTTCCTGGCGGCAAAGTCGATCGTGCTGCCCAACCTGATCCTCGATGAGCTGGCGGTGCCCGAATTCATCGACGGCGCCAGCGATCCGGCGCGGCTTGCCGCGGCACTTCAGCCCCTGCTCGGCGACGGCCCGGAACGGGCGGCGCAGCTTGCCGCCTTCGGGCGGCTGGAGCGGCTGATGGACCCCGACGGGCCGGCGCCCAGCGCGCGGGCGGCCGAAGCGATCCTGGAGACGCTCAGGGACCGGCAGGTGCCGCGGGCCTGACGGGCATCTTGCGACAGGCTCCGTTCGTGCCCGCGGAAGCGGGCATCCAGGCAGGACGTGCCGCGACGGCGATTCAGACCTGGGTCCCCGCCTGCGCGGGGACGAACGGAGAAACCGAGACCTCTTGAGGCGGCCTCACTTCGAGGGCCGCCTGCGCGCCCTCAGGATGAGGCTGGTGTGGGGCAGCCTGTGGCGGCGACCTCAGGATGAGGCTTGGGTGTGGGGCAGCCGTTGGCCGGACCACACCGAAGAAGGCTCAGCGCCGCTTGGAGATCGGCACGTATTCGCGCCGCTCGGCGCCGGTGTAGAGCTGGCGCGGGCGGCCGATGCGCTGGTGCGGGTCCTCGATCATCTCCTTCCACTGGGCGATCCAGCCGACGGTGCGCGCCACCGCGAAGAGCACGGTGAACATGGTGGTCGGGAAACCCAGCGCCTTCAGCGTGATGCCTGAATAGAAGTCGATGTTGGGGTAGAGCTTCTTCTCGATGAAATACTCGTCGGTGAGCGCGATGCGCTCCAGCTCCATGGCGACCTCGAGCAGCGGATCGTCCTGGATGCCGAGCTCGGCGAGCACCTCATGGGTGGTCTTCTGCATGATCTTGGCGCGCGGGTCGTAGTTCTTGTAGACCCGGTGGCCGAAGCCCATCAGGCGGAAGGGATCGTCGCGGTCCTTGGCGCGGTTGATGAATTCGGGGATGCGGTCGACGGTGCCGATCTCCTGCAACATGGTGAGCGCCGCCTCGTTGGCGCCGCCATGGGCCGGCCCCCACAGGCAGGCGATGCCGGCGGCGATGCAGGCGAACGGGTTGGCGCCCGAGGAGCCGGCAAGCCGCACCGTCGAGGTCGACGCGTTCTGCTCGTGGTCGGCGTGCAGGATGAAGATGCGGTCCATGGCGCGCGCCAGGACCGGATTGACCTTGTATTCCTCGCACGGCACCGAGAAGCACATGCGCAGGAAGTTCGACGAATAGTCGAGCGCGTTCAGCGGATAAATGAAGGGCTGGCCGGTGTGGTACTTGAAGGCCATCGCCGCGATGGTCGGCATCTTGGCGATCATGCGCAGCGAGGCGATCATGCGCTGGTGCGGATCGGCGATGTCGGTGGAGTCGTGATAGAAGGCCGACATGGCGCCGACGACGCCGCACATCACCGCCATCGGGTGGGCGTCGCGGCGGAAGCCGCGGAAGAAGCTGGTCATCTGCTCATGGACCATCGTGTGATAGGTCACGCGATGATCGAAATCGGCCTTCTGGGCGGGCGTCGGCAGTTCGCCGTAGAGCAGCAGGTAGCAGGTCTCGAGGAAGTCGCCGTGCTCGGCGAGCTGCTCGATCGGGTAACCCCGATAGAGGAGCACGCCCTCGTCGCCGTCGATATAGGTGATGGCGGACTCGCAGGACGCCGTCGAGGTGTAGCCGGGGTCGTAGGTGAAGCGGCCGGTGTCGCGATAGAGCGTGCCGATATCGATGACGTCGGGTCCGATGGTGCCCGTGCGCACCTTCAGGTCCCAGCTCTCGTCACCAATGCACAGCTGTGCCGTTCCGTCCGGGGTTTCCGATTTATCCGCAGTGGCCATAAACCAAGCGCCTTGTCGTTGAGATTGTCGAGAATGGATTGAGCGCAAGTGTATTTGTTGCGACGCAACAAGTCCATCGCGCGAAGGTTGGCAGAGCGGCATAAATAGCGCCGGGGCCGGCGCCGTCCAGCGGTGAGGGGCGCGTCAGTCTGCCGCCTGATCGGCAATTCTGGCGAGGCTTTCGGCGTGGCCGAGGATGACGAGAACCTCGAAGATGCCGGGCGAGGCGGTGCGCCCGGTGAGCGCGGCGCGCAGCGGCTGGGCGACCGCGCCGAGCTTGAGGCCGCGTTCGGCGGCAAAGGCCTTGACGGCGGCCTCGGTGGCGGCGACCGACCAATCGGCGAGCGTCTCGAGTGCGGGCAGCAGGGCGGCGAGCAGCGCGCGGGCGTCGTCGGTGAGCAGCACCTCGGCGGCCTTGTCGAGGGCGAGCGGCCGCTCGGCAACGATGAAGCCGGCGCCGGCGATGAGGTCGTTGAGGGTCTTGGCGCGCTCCTTGAGGAGCGGCAGGGCGGCCTTCACCGCGTTGCCGTGGGTGTCGAGCTTCGCCGCGAAGGCCGCGCCATCGGGGAGATGGGGCAGGGCGGTGACGAGCGTATCGTAGAGCGCGTCGTCGGACTGCTGACGCAGATAATGGGCGTTGACGCTCTCCAGCTTGGCGAAATCGAAGCGGGCGGCGCCGCGGCCGATGCCGTCGAAATCGAACCAGGCGATCATGTCGTCGAGCGCCATGATCTCGTCGTCGCCGTGGCTCCAGCCGAGACGCACGAGGTAATTGATCAGCGCCTCGGGCAGGTAGCCCATGGCGCGATAGGCATCGACGCCCAGCGCCCCGTGGCGCTTGGAGAGCTTGGCGCCGTCCGGCCCGTGGATGAGCGGGATATGGGCCATGACCGGCAGCGGCCAGCCGAGCGCGTCGTAGAGGACCTTCTGGCGGGCGCCATTGGTCAGGTGGTCGTCGCCGCGAATGATATGGGTGACGCCCATGTCGTGATCGTCGACGACAACGGCCAGCATGTAGGTCGGCGTGCCGTCCGAGCGCAGGATAATGAAATCGTCGAGATCGCTGTTGGGGAAGGCGACGTGGCCCTGGACGCGGTCCTCGATCGTCGTCTCGCCGCCCTCAGGCGCCTTGATGCGCACCACCGGGGCGACGCCCGGCGGGGCCTCGGAGGGCGCGCGGTCGCGCCAGCGGCCGTCGTAACGGGCGAAACGGCCCTCGGCGCGGGCCTGGGCGCGCATCTCGTTCAGCTCCTCGGCGGTGTCATAGGCGTAATAGGCCTTGCCGGAGGCGACCAGCGCCTCGGCCGCCGCGCGATGGCGGTCGGCGCGGGCGAACTGGTGGATCGCCTCGCCGTCCCAGGTGAGGCCGAGCCAGGTGAGCCCGTCGAGGATGGCGGCGATCGCCGCATCGGTGGAGCGCTCGCGGTCGGTGTCCTCTATCCTCAGCAGCATCCTGCCGCCGGTGTGGCGGGCATAGAGCCAGTTGAACAGCGCCGTGCGCGCGCTGCCGATATGGAGGAAGCCGGTCGGCGAGGGGGCGAAGCGGGTGACGACGGGTGCGGACATGGGGGCAGTGACGGGGCCTGGGGAACGTTGCGCGGGCGGGCGTGCTGTACCATAGGTGCGGCGGGCGATGTCAGCCCCTTCGGACAGAGATGCAAGAGCCTGCAATGGACTTCCCGGAATTCGTCATTCGCCGGCTGGAGGCGGGGCCGGACACCGAACTGTTTCGCGCCATCCGCCTGGAATCGCTGAAGAAAAACCCGGACGCCTTCGGCAGCGACTTCGCCCGGGAGAACGGGGAGCCGCCGGAATGGTTCGCCGGGCGGCTCACCACAAGCGACGTGTTCGGCGCCTTTCAGGGCGAGGAATTGCTGGGAATTGCCGGATTTCAGGTCGGGCAGACGGCGAAGCGGGCGCATAAGGGGGAGATCTGGGCGGTCTATGTGCGGCCGAAGGCGCGCAGCGCCGGGGTGGCGCGCCGCCTGATCGAGGCGGTTCTGGAGCACGCCAGGGGCAAGGTCGAGCAGGTGAACCTCGCCGTCGACCGGCAGAACCTGCATGCGCGGCGGCTCTACACCAGCCTCGGTTTCGTCGAATACGGGCTGGAGAAGAACGCGCTCAAGGTCGGCGACCGCTATCTCGACGACGTTCTGATGGTGCGGAGGCTGAGTTGACCCGGGCCCTTGGCGTACCCCCCGGGATTTGGCAGATAGACGGCGCAAGGCCGGCGAAAGACAAGCCGGCCACAAGGAATCCCTGATGACCACCGAAACACCGACGCGCGAAGCGGGCCAGGACTTCATCCGCGACATCGTGCGCGACGACCTCGCCGCCGGCCGGCACACCGGCATCGTCACCCGCTTTCCGCCGGAGCCGAACGGCTACCTGCATATCGGCCACGCCAAGTCGATCTGCCTGAACTTCGGCATTGCCGAGGAGTTCGGCGGGCGCTGCAACCTGCGCTTCGACGACACCAATCCGGTGAAGGAGGAGCAGGAATATATCGACTCGATCAAGCAGGACGTGCGCTGGCTGGGCTTCGACTGGGGCGAGCACCTCTATCACGCCTCGGACTATTTCGATCAGCTCTACGACTGGGCCGAGGCGCTGATCCGCGCCGGCAAGGCCTATGTCGACGACCAGAGCCCCGACGAGATGCGCGCCAGCCGCGGCACGCTGACCGAGGCGGGCACCAACAGCCCGTTCCGCGAACGCCCGGTGGAAGAGAACCTCGACCTCTTCCGCCGCATGCGCGCCGGCGAGTTCCCCAACGGGGCGCGCGTGCTGCGCGCCAGGATCGACATGGCGGCGGGCAACATCAACCTGCGCGATCCGGTGCTCTACCGCATCCTGCATGCCGCCCATCCGCGCACGGGCACGAAATGGTGCATCTATCCGAGCTACGATTTCGCCCACGGCCAGTCGGACGCCATCGAGGGCGTGACCCATTCGCTGTGCACGCTGGAATTCGCCGATCACCGGCCGCTCTATGACTGGCTGCTCGACAACCTGCCGGTGCCTTCGCGGCCGCACCAGACCGAGTTCGCCCGGCTCAACCTCGACTACACGGTGCTCTCCAAGCGGGTGCTGACGACGCTGGTGCGCGACGGCCACGTGTCGGGCTGGGACGACCCGCGCATGCCGACCCTTGCCGGCCTGCGCCGGCGCGGCGTGCCGCCGGAGGCAATCCGCGCCTTCGCCACGGCAATCGGCGTGGCGCGGGCGGACAGCCGCGTCGACGTCGCCATGTTCGACAATGCGGTGCGCGAGGCGCTGAACAAGGCTTCGGCGCGGCGCATGGCCGTGCTGCGGCCGCTCAAGGTCACCATCGAAAACTACCCGGAAGGGCAGAGCGAGCAGCTCGAGGCAGTGAACAATCCGGAGGACCCCTCGGCGGGGACGCGGCAGGTGACGTTCGGCCGCGAGATCTATGTCGAGCGCGAGGACTTCATGGAGGACCCGCCGAAGAAGTTTTTCCGTCTGGCGCCCGGCGCCGAGGTGCGCCTGCGCTACGCCTATTTCGTCCGCTGCAAGGAGGTGGTGAAGGACGCCTCCGGCGAGGTCGTGGAGCTCATCTGCACCTACGACCCCGAGACGCGCGGCGGCAACACGCCGCCCGACGGGCGCAAGGTGAAGGGTACGCTGCACTGGGTGTCGGCGGCGGACTCGGTCACGGCCGAGGTGCGGCTGATCGGACCGCTGTTCACGCGCCCCGATCCGGACGTCGGCAACTTTGCCGGGGAACTCAACCCGGACTCGCTGGTGGTGCTGCCGGATGCGCGGCTGGAGCCGGCGATCGTGGAAGGCAATGACGACGCGCCGGTGCAGTTCGAGCGGCAGGGCTATTTCCGCCGCGACCAGGACTCGGCACCCGGCAAGCCGGTCTTCGTGCGCACTATCGGCCTGCGCGACACCTACGCCAAGGCGATGGCGGGGCGCTGAGGGAGCCCGACGGACTCCGCTTATGCCCGCGGAGGCGGGCATCCGGGCAAGACGTGCTTCCTGGCAAATTCCGACCTGGGTCCCCGCCTTCGCGGGGACGGACGGGTGGGATCGATCTGACAACCGCTACAACCCGCGCTAGCATGGCGGCAGACGGGCGGGGCGGCACATGGCTGAACCTGGAACCGGGGGCCGCGAAAAGACGGCAGCAAGGGACGGCGCGGAGACGACGCGCCGCGCGCCGCTCTCTTTTGCTCCGCCGGGACCGCTGGGTGTGTTCGTTGGCCGGCTCGGCGCCGCACGGCTCGGCCTCGCCGCCGCCTTCGAGCGCGAGATCGACGCCGGGCGCGGCTTCCTGTGGCTGCCGGTCGCCTTCGGGGTCGGCATCCTCGTCTATTTCGCGCTACCGGCCGAACCATGGGCGCCGGCTCTCGGTGCGGCGGCGGCCGCCCTGATTGTGGCGACGTGGCGGGCGCGTTTCCGCGTCGTTGCCTTCCGGGTGCTGATTGTCGCCGCCTGTGTGGTCTGCGGCATGCTTGCGGCGAAGCTGAGGACCGACGGGGTGGCGGCGCCGGTGATGGCGCGCGAGGCGACGGTGACCGTCTCCGGCTGGATCGCGGCGCGCGAGGAAGCGGCGCGGGGCGGGGCACGCATTCTGCTCCGGGTGCACGACATGAGCGGACAACGGAGCGGCGCGACGCCGCGGCTGGTGCGCGTCACCGTGCGCAGCAAGGCCGACAGCCTCTCGGTGGGCGAGGCCATCACGCTGACGGCGCGGTTGCAGCCGCCGGGCGGTGCCGTGATGCCCGGCGGGTACGATTTTGCCCGCGCTGCCTATTATGCCGGGATCGGCGGCGTCGGCTTCGCCTATGGCGCGGCCAGGCCGGCCGATCTCGGGCCGGTGCCGACGGCGATCCGGCTGGCCGGACCGCTGGCTCACCTGCGCGACGCCATTCGCCGGCGGATCGAGGCGGCGCTTCCGGGCGACACCGGCCATCTCGCCGCGGCCCTTGTGGTCGGCGACCGCGGCGGCATCGCCGAGAGCACGCAGGACGCCATGCGCGCCTCGGGCCTGGCGCACATGCTGGCGATCTCCGGCCTGCACATGGCGCTTGTCGCCGGCACCGCCTTCTGGCTGATCCGCGCCCTGCTGGCGCTGTCGGCGGGGCTGGCGCTCAACTATCCGATCAAGAAATGGGCCGCCGCCGGCGCGCTCGCCATCGCCGCCGTCTATCTCGGCATTTCCGGCGCCGGCATTGCCACCCAGCGCGCCTTCGTCATGCTTGCCATCATGCTGGCAGCCGTGATGCTCGACCGGCCGGCGATCACGCTGCGCAACGTGGCGCTCGCCGCCTTCGTCATCCTCGTGCTGGCGCCGGAGAGCATCGCCACGGCGAGCTTCCAGATGTCGTTTGCCGCGACCGTGGCGCTGGTCTCCGGCTACGAGGCGGTCACGGCCTGGCGCGAGCGCCGGCTCAACCTCGACACGCGGGCCGGCGCCGGCGTGGCCGGACGGCTCCGGCGCTCGGTGACGAGCCTGGCGCTGACCTCGCTTATTGCGGGACTGGCGACGGCGCCGCTCGCCGCCTTCCACTTCCAGCGCGTGGCGCCGCTGACGCTGATCGCCAACCTCGCCGCCATGCCGGTGGTCGGGACGATCGTCATGCCCATGGCGCTGGCGGCCCTGGTGCTCATGCCCTTCGGGCTGGAGGCCGTGCCGCTGACGGCGATGGGCTGGGGGCTCGACTGGGTGACGGCGGTGGCGCGGCAGGTGGCGGAATGGTCGGCGGGCCACGGGGTCGTGGCGGCGATGCCGCTCCTGTCGCTGGCGCTCACCGCCGGCGGCTTCCTGTGGCTGGCGCTGTGGCGCGAGCGCTGGCGCCTCGCCGGGCTGGTGCCGATGGCGCTGGCCCTGCCGGTGGCGCTGATGGCGTCCCACCCGGACGTGCTGATCGACGATCGCGGGATCACGGTGGCGGCGCGCGGGGCGGACGGGCGCTATGCCATCGTCAACGGCAAGGGCGAGAGCTTCGTCGTCGACAACTGGCTCCGGGCCGACGGCGACGGGCGGGAACCGGGCGATGCCACGTTGACCGCCGCCGTCGCGTGCGATGCGCTCGGCTGCGTGACACCGCTGGGCGGGGCGGGCGCAAAGGTGGCGGTTGCCGGTTCGCGCGCCGCGCTGGCGGAGGATTGCCGCATGGCGGCGGTGGTGGTGTCGCGTTTCCCGGTGCCGCCGGGATGCCGCGACCGGGCTTTCGTCATCGACAGGCGGGACGTGGCGCGCCACGGCGCCCACGCGCTTACCGTGGTGGGCAGGGACGGGTCAGGCCGGCCGGTCTTCCGGGTGACGCACGCCTATCCCGACGTGCGGCGGCCGTTCATGCCGCCGGTGCGGGAGTAGGTCGGCACGACCGGGGCAGGCCCGTCATCACCGGGACGAGCCCGGCCATGACGAAGGGGAATGTGGCGCCTAGTACCGCCGGATGAGGCCGACGAGACGGCCCTGAACGCGGACCCGATCGGGCCCGAAGATGCGCGTCTCGTAGGCCGGGTTGGCGGCCTCCAGAGCGATCGAGGCGCCCTTGCGACGCAGCCGCTTCAGCGTCGCCTCCTCCTCATCGACCAGGGCCACGACGATATCGCCATTGTCGGCGCTGTCGCTGCGGCGGATGAGCACCGTGTCGCCATCGAGAATGCCGGCCTCGATCATCGAATCGCCGCGCACCTCGAGAGCGAAGTGTTCGCCGGGCGTCAGCATGTCGGGCGGTACGCTGATGGTGTGGCTCTGATGCTGGATGGCATCGATCGGCACGCCGGCGGCGATGCGGCCCATGACCGGCACGAGCACGGGCTCGTTGCTGTTGGCACTCTCCGGTGCGCTGCGCATGCGGCCGAGATTGCCCTCGATGACGCTCGGCGAGAAGCCGCGCGCGCGCGCCGGCGCCAGGCTCGGCTGCATGGACTCGGGCAGGCGGATGACCTCCAGCGCCCGCGCCCGGTTGGGCAGGCGCTTGATGAAGCCGCGCTCCTCCAGCGCCTTGATGAGGCGGTGGATGCCGGACTTGGAGCGCAGGTCGAGAGCGTCCTTCATCTCGTCAAAGGAGGGCGGAATGCCGCTCTCCTTCAGGCGCTCATGCACAAACACGAGCAATTCGAGTTGTTTGCGTGTCAGCATCGGTGTGTCCCGTGCGTTCGGCAGAATCGGTACAAATCAGGAACAAAATACATGTTCCTTATGTGTTCCACAACCCCTCTTGAGATTCGGTAAAGGCGATAGTCGGGGCGTTCATGGTGCCGGTGCCGCAGGTCCCTTCTCGGGAGGTCTTCAACACCTGGCTGGAAGAGCAGTGCCGCAAGCGCCAGGCCGACATCCTGCGCGGGCAGACGGAGACGATCGGACAGCGCCTCGTGCGCGATCTCGACGCCATGGTCGAGATGTTCTCAAAGTTGCTGTCTCCGGCGACTACAGTTTCGCATCCGGCGGACGCAGCGTGCCCCTTCGATGCGCACGCCGTTCATCCGTCTGCCCCAGGACAACATCGTCGCAATTGCGAACGACCTGACTTTGCGATTCGACCTCGAAGCTCATGACGAGCCTTTGCATCTGGCGGAAGTCGCTTCAGTGCTCATGGATGATTTCCGCAACACAGTTGGCGGCGACATGCGCGATCTTGCTCTTGAGCTCGGGCGTGATCGTCACACGGTCGAGCGCGCCGGGGATCAGATGGCAGGCGTTCTTGACCGAGCCGTTGACGACGACGTGGGTTCTCTCGAACAACTCGGGAATGTCATGGTAGCAGGTCTTGCAGTTGGTGCACCTGGCGACGTCTTCCTCCGCCAGCGACACCGCCGCCGCGGGCGCCGCAGAGCGGTCATCGACGATTTTGGTGACGTCTTCCTCCGGCACCGCCGACCCGTTGGCCTTCGCCGCCGCGGGCGCCGCAGAGTGCTCATGGATGATTTCCGCAACACAGTTGGCGGCGACATGCGCGATCTTGCTCTTGAGCTCGGGCGTGATCGTCACCCGGTCGAGCGCGCCGGGGATCAGATGGCAGGCGTTCTTGACCGAGCCGTTGACGACGACGCGGGTTCTCTCGAACAACTCGGGAAGCTCATGGTAGCAAGTCTTGCAGTTGGTGCACTTGGCGACGTCTTCCTCCGCCAGTAACACCGCCGCCTCGTTGGATTTCGCCGGCGCGGTCGCCGCAGACGGCTCAGCCGTCGCCGCGCGCGCGTCGACCGCCTCTTCGTACTGACGCCGCAGCGTCTCCAGCTCGAGGTGGTGACTGGCGTCGAGCCGGGCGACATCCTGACCAGCGAGATACTGCAGGGTGCGCCAGTGGCGCCGACGTTCCTCGACCAACGCGACGACCGTCGAAGCGACCTCCATCTTGACCAGCTTCTTGTCTTCGTCGACCGACCAGACGAATGGCGTCTTGCCGATCCGGTCGGCCTGGACGAGGTCGATATACTCGTGCAGCGGGACGCCCGCCGCGTCGCCCTTGAGCGGACGGAACTGCTTCTTGAACCGACCTTCGGTCAACGCGAAGTCAGCGGGCGTCAGCGGGACGTCCATCAGCCTGGTCGCGCCGTTCTCGACATATTCGAGCGTCGTTGTGGTCCAGTCCTGGTCGATTGCGGGGTTGCCCTCGATCGAGAAGCGGCTGTGCAGGTCGGCGCCGCGGCGCGGATCATGGACGAACAGCGGGTTCATCCGGCTTTCAACGGCGACGCCGCCGTGCCGGTTGGCTTGTGAGTCGGTCATTCCCTGCTCGCCCTGGCAGGGCGTGTAGACGTCGAGCACGGAGGGCGAACCGTTGTGGTTGAGGAACTCGACCACGTGCTTGAGGAAGTGCCCCTGCATCGAGGCGCAGCTCTGCACGACGTAGACATTCGGGTGGAAGGCGGCGATGAGCGCAAGCTCCTTGCGCCGTTCCTGCTTGCCCGAATGGGCTACGCCGTAGCGGGCGAGGTCGGAATCCTGGCCGGTGAGGCTGGCCGTGGAGGCCTGGCCGCCGGTGTTGGAATAGGCGCCGGTGTTCAGCACCACGACCTTGATCGGCGTCGAGGTGGTGAGAACGCGCGACAAGGCGCCGAAGCCGATGTCGTAGGTCGCGCCGTCGCCGCCGATGCTCAGCACCGTCGGCAGCTGGTTCAGCTCTTCAGGCGTGAACTCGCTCCAGCTCAAGGTGCGCAGCACCTGGTCGTGCACCTGCGGATCGTAGGCGTCGTCGCGCTCGAGCTTGGCGACGCGCAGCGCGCGCACCTGTTCGACAGCGTCGGCGCCGAGGCCTTCGAACACGCCCTTGGCGACCGCAGGCGAGTCCTGGAACAGGCTGTTGACCCATGGATCGGTGTAGGGATTGAACGGGAAGGTCGAGGCGTAGACGCTGCTGCAGCCGGTCGCGTTGGAGATCACGGCGCTGGCCGGTCCGTCACCGCGCGGTCCGCTCTCGAGCAGATAGAGGCACTTCTCCAGGGTCGCGACCGTGGTGGCGATACGCTGCTTGCGCTGCGGATCGTCGGGGGTGTCGACCACCGAACCGAGCTTGGCGTTGAGCTGGTCGATCAGGTCCTCGACTTCGCGGATCTGCTGGCGCCGCCGCTTGTTGTGGATCGCATGATTGGTCGCGGTCACCAGGCGGATCGCGGTCACCTCGCCGCAGCCGCGGCAAGCGCCGTGACCACCGGTGGTGGCGTAGTAGTTGTGGCGATCGAGCATCAGCCGCTTCGTCTCGCCGCCGGGGTCGGTGGCGCCGTCGACGAAGCGCGCCGGGGTGTTCGGCGTGCGGCTCAGGAATTCGAACCGCGCCTGCATCATGTCGAGCAGGTCAGGGTCCTGCTGGCGCTCGACGAGCGCATGCGGGCCGCAGACGTCGACGCATTCGAGGCAGCCAGTGCACTTCCACGGATCGATCACCGCGGAGAACAGGCCGCCCGAACCCGGCGTGGCGCTTTCGGCGGTGTCGAAGAACGGCCGGGTCCTGGCGACCGGGAACGCGACCAGCGCGTTGGAGAGCTTGCGCAGGTTGCCGCGCAGGACCGCGCTGTCGACCGACAGGCCTTCCGCCGCAGCGGCGACGATCTCGTGGAAGGGCTTGGGCGACTTGTCGTGCCGATAGACCTCGCGCGCAGCGTCGGCGAGTGGATGGACGAGATTGCGCAGCGCCTCGCGTTGCCCCACGGCGATGTCGAGTTGACGGACCGCGGTGAGCAGCAGGTCGTCGATGTCGTGCACGGTGTTGGGGATCGCCGCGTCGGGGCAGGCGAGGGCGCATTCCATGCAGCCGGTGCACAGGTCGGGCAGGAATTCCGGCGCCTTCAGCCGGAACAGGCCCTTGTCCTTGCCGGCGGCGCTGCCTGCGGGAATGAACATGCCCGTGCCCGGCAGTACCGGCGCTTCGGCGATCGCGCCTTCGCGGAAGGCGGTGGCGTAGACGTCGTCGAAATAGGCGGGGTCGAGGAAGCCCGAAGGCGCCGCCGACGAATTGGCGCGGCAGAACGCGGCTGACAGGCCGACCGTGCGGCCGGCGCGCGCCGCGACCACGGTCTCGGCGAGAGCGAATTCGGGCTGATTGTAGTCGACGCGCTGCGTCGCGGCGAGACCGTCCTGGATCACCGCCATGTTGCCTTCGACCACCGCGCCGCCCTTGGCGCCGAACTTCTTCGAAATCTGCTGACGGATCTTCTTCAGCACCGCCTCCTGCGGCGCGCCAGCGGTCACCTGTTCGCAATTGCCGCAGATCGCGCCGATGAAGGCGATGCCCATCATGCGGGTTTCGAGTTCCGGACGCGGCGCGTGGCGCTTGGCGACCGCGAAACCGTCGAGGACGAAGAAATTGATCTTCCTGTCGCGGATCGTCTTGCGCGCCGCCGCCGGCAGTTCTTTCCAAACTTCGAGCGGCGACAGGTTCGACTGCAACATGAACGTGCCGCCCTCGACCAGGCCGCGCAACGGGTTGCTGTGGCTGAACACCTTGTGATCAGGGGAGACGACGATTTCGACGTCCTCGAGGTCGGCGTTGGTCAGCAGCACGGGCTCGGGGCTCAGCGTGATGTAGTAGTTGGTCGGCGCGCCGCTCTTCTCCGAGCCGTACTTTGGCGCCGCCTTCGAATGAAGGTCGAGAACGCCGGCGAGAATGTCGGTGAGCAGTTTGCCGGTGGCGATGGTGCCGTAACCGCCAACCGAGTGGAAGCGGGTGCGGAAGGCGCCCTTGGGCAGCAGGTCCGGGTTCGGTCCGGTCTCGAGCGCCATGAACTCGGTTTCGGGATAGGCCGCCTTCAACCGCGCCTGCAGCGCCGCCGCGCGCGGGCTGACGTTCTTGGAGAAGAACTGCGAGCCGAGGTAGACGAACGGGGCGTTCTTCTCTTCCATGTTCTTGTAGGCGGCGACGAGATGGCGCGGTTGCAGGTCGTGCGCGCCGAGACCGAAGATCGCGGTAATGACCTTGGGCGATTGCCGCAGTGGCGGGATGTCGGGGTGCTCAGCGCCTTCGGCGTTCTCGCGCGCCTTGAACAAGGCCTGGGTCACGAGGCTGGTGAGCGCGGTGACGTCGCTGCGCTCGAGCACGGTGACCGCCTTCTTGCCCTTGAGGGCGGCGACGACTTCGGCCTCGGGGAAGGGCTGTAGCATCTTGATCGAGATGACGCCGACCTTCTTGCCCTTGCTGCGCAGATAGGCCGCGACCGCCTGGGCGTCGTCGGTGACGGAGCCGAGGCCGAGCAGGACGGTCTCGGCGTCGTCGCACAGGTAGGTCAGGATCGGCGCGTAGGAGCGCCCGGTCAGCTTCGAATATTCCGCCATTGCTTCGCGGGCGATGTGGGGAACCTCGCTGACGAAATGGGTGCGATGGTCGACCGAGCCGGCCTGGAAGTCGGGCTGGTTCTGAACGCCGCCGGTGAGGCCGGGGTTGTGCACGTCGACGAGCGCGGGAACGAGTTGGCGCGTGCCCTTCTCGAAGGCGTTGAGCCACTGGCGCCGCCACTGGCCGCGCAATTCCTCCGGCACGAGGTCGAGCGACTTGTCGATCATGGCGCCGGCGTTGTCGCGCTCGATCGCTTCCTCGTTGGCGTCGAGGAAGGCGCGCAGCCCAGCGATCGCGCCGTCGGCGAAATCATGGGCGCGGCGGGTCAGGTACTGGCGCAGCTGGAACACGCGGCCCTTGGCGCCGAACAGCATGTCCTGGGCGACGGTCGGGCTCTTGATGCGGCCGGCGGGATCGCCGAGGAACTCGCGCAGGAGCTCAGGCTCCGGCATGCTCGCTTCGGTCATCATGTGGCTGGTGGCGAAGCCGTCCATCGCATTGGCGACGGGGATCAGCGACATCGCGCTGAGCTTGTAGGAGATCGCCGCGAGGTCGGCGGCTTCCTGTGCGTTGGAGCCGAACAGGATCGTGTAGCCGGACTGCAGCAGGGCGTAGACGTCGTCGTGGCCCGCCATGACGTTGAGCGAGTGCTTGGAGACGACGCGCGCCGCCACCTGCAAAACAAAACCGCCGACACGCTTGCCGACGGTTACGTAGTGCAATTCCATCCCGTAGAGGATGCCCTGGCTCGAAGAGGCGTTGGATACGAACTTGCCGCCGGTCAACGCCGCGCCGAGCGCGCCGCTCTGGGCCGAATGCTCGCCCTCGGGCTCGAAGAAGAACGGGTGCTTGCCCCAGACGTTGAGGCCGCCATTGGCGCGGAACGCCTCGTAGATTTCCGAGATTTCGGTCGAGGGCGTGATCGGGTAGCCGATGACGCCGCCGCACACGCGGCTCATCACTTCGGCGACAGCGCCGTTGCCGTGGATGACGGTCGGCAGTCCGGGGTACTTGACGGTCATTTCGTCCCTCGTGGATTGGCGCGGCGGCGAGGAGCCTCCTTCACTTCAGCCCGAGGGCGCGCCGGATCATCGTCTGGTCGACCGATCCGCCAGCGAAATCGTCGAACGCCTTTTCGGTCACCCGGATGATGTGGCGCTTGATGAACTCCGCGCCCTCGCGCGCGCCGTCTTCGGGATGCTTGAGGCAGCACTCCCATTCGAGCACCGCCCAGGACGAGAAGCCGTATTGCGCCATCTTGGAAAAGATCGCCGGGAAGTTGACCTGCCCGTCGCCGAGCGAACGGAACCGCCCGGCGCGCTCGAGCCACGGCGCGTAGCCCGAATAGACGCCCTGGCGGCCGGTCGGGTTGAACTCCGCGTCCTTGACGTGAAACATCTTCACCCGCTCGTGGTAGATGTCGAGGAAGGCGAGATAATCGAGCTGCTGCAGCACGAAGTGCGACGGGTCGTAGAGAATGTTGGCGCGCTGGTGGCCGCCGACCGCTTCGAGGAAACGCTCGAAGGTCGCGCCGTCGAACAGGTCTTCGCCGGGATGGATCTCGTAGGCGACGTCGCAGCCGGCGTCGTCGAAGGCGTCGAGGATCGGCCGCCAGCGCCGCGCCAGTTCGGCGAACGCCGTCTCGATCAGCCCGGGCGCGCGCTGCGGCCAGGGATAGACGAACGGCCAGGCGAGCGAACCGGAGAAGGTGGCGTGGGCTTTCAAGCCCAGCCGCTTCGACGCCTTGGCGGCGTTGAGCATCTGTTCGACTGCCCACTTCTGCCGCGCCGCCGGGTT
The DNA here is from genome assembly GCA_963730325.1 of uncultured Alphaproteobacteria bacterium. GTDB lineage: Bacteria > Pseudomonadota > Alphaproteobacteria > Rhizobiales > Kaistiaceae > CAVSRC01. The sequence goes on from CAVSRC010000019.1 coordinate 159,252, forward strand.
GCCGTGCACCTCGGCCGGCGCGAAGCCGTCAAACGCGTCGTCGAAGGCCGGATTGACCGCGACGAGCTGACCCTGCAGATGCGTCGCAAGTTCGGTGATGGTGAGCCCGCAACTGGCCGCGATTCCCTTGAGCTCGTCGCAATAGGCTTGCGAAGACGCGGCCTTGGCGAGATCGATCAGGCGGCCGTCCCAGGCGGGAATCTGCACGCCCGTGTAACCGAGCGAAGCCGCCCATTTGCAGATCGAAGCGAATGTATTGAACGGCGCCGCGTCGCTGGCGAACTGCGCCAGAAAGATCGCCGGCCCCTTGACCGTGCCTGCCATGATCGTCCCCTAAACCTGAATCCACCAACGCTCGCAAATCGTGCTCCGGCCGCGGCCGGGATGATCACGCGCGGGCGCCGTTCGCCGCGAAGGGATCGGCGCCCGCACGTGAAGTTCCGCGTCAGGTGCGGCTGACATCAAGCGGGCCGAATTCGCGGCGCGTCCTTTCGAGGCTCTTGTTCGCCTCCTTCTCATAGGTGGCGCAACCGACTTGCTGCTGGCGAGCAAGCAGCTCGAAGCAGCCGTCGCAGGCGGTACACCACTTGACCTGGTCGGCCTCGCCGGCGATCAGCTTGCGGGCGAATTGCGGGTCGGCGATCGACTGGCGGCCGAGCGCGACCATGTCGGTGATTCCGTCACGGATGTTCTTGTCGCCCCACCACAGGAGCTTGTTCTTCTGTTCGTCGACGTAGCGGAAATTGTTTTCGCCGTTGGCGAACACCGAATAGGCCGAGCCGATGACGACCGTCTCGGGCTTCACCACCTTCTTCACTTCGTGGGAGAAGTAAAAGTGGAAGTAGGCTTCGTCCGGAGTGCGCTCGGGCGGCTGGTTAAGCACCGTGTTGCCAGCCGGTCCGCCGGCTGACTGGAGGATGAACTTGGCGCCGCGTTCCTCGATCCCCTTGATGAACTCCAGCGTCTCGGAGAGGTCCATCATCGGCGAATCGGGGCCGGCGGTGCCCTGGCCGCCCGGGATGCCCTCATAAAGCGTGACCTTCGAGCCGAGGATGAAGTTGGGGTCGTTGACTGCCTTCATCACCCGCTCGTAAATCTCGTAGCCGAAGCGGAAACGGTTCTCTTTGGGACCGCCGTACTTCCATTTGCGGTCGTTGTAGGGGCGCAGAATCTGGGCGCCGAGATAGCCGTGACAGAACTTTATATCGAGACCATCCAAGCCGATATCGTGGGCGATCTTGGCGGCCTGGACGAACTCTTCGATGATGTGGTCGGCATCCTCGTCGCTGAGCAGCTCCGATTCGAATCCGACCATCTGCTTCGGGGAGACACGCTTGGAGAAGGGGCCGCTGATCTCGCCGGAATGCGTGAGCTGGGCGACGAACAACGGCTTGGCGTTGACCTGACGCAGTTCGGCGACGAAGGCGGCGAGCGCTTTGGCGTTGCGGGGCAGGATCGACAACTGGTGGGTGCGCGCCGTCGACGTGTCGCCGACCGAGATCGCCTCGAGCACGATCATGCCAGCGCCGCCGGTGAACAGGTTGCGGTAGCGATTTAGGGTGCGCTCGGTCGGATTGCCGCGATTGTCGGGATCATCGGCGCCGATGCCGTCGTTGAACTCCATCGGTTGGACGACGAAGCGGTTGGCCGCGGTCTTGGTCCCGATCGTGATCGGGTTGAAGCAGGCATTGCTTGCGGTGGTCATGTAAGAGCTTCTTTCTGGTTGTCGCCATTTCCGAGACCTGTCCGGCAACGGGTCCTGGTTGACGCTAGTTGGGCATTATTTCCTCCGCGTCGGCCAATTTTACTTGACCGAACCGCACCAAGGCTTGGCCTTGATGACTTGAAACGGTATATCGCAGCAACGGTATATCGCAGGACACAGTATATCGCAGCGACCGTATGAGTATTCGCCAACGCGTCTAGAAAAACAATCAATGCGTCTAAATCTTGGATCAGCCAGTCGGATGCCGGCCGCCATGGCGGCGATGGGCAGGCCGAATGCGGCACCGCGGAGGACGCGCGGTTCGAACCCGAATATACCGGGTAGCCCATTGATTCATGGCATTTGTGTCGCGATTAAGCTCTTATAATCAGCACCTTAACCTGCTTTGCAGGCTGCTTTCATGACGACCCCGGCGGGGGAATCGGACGGCGAGGCGCTCGACCGCGATTTCGACCGCCGCCTGATGCTCCAGTTTCGGGGATCGGCAGATTTGCCGCCGACGCTGGTTTGCTCGCTACGGGGAACGCGCCGAAGCGCTGAAGCCGGTCGTGACAAATCAAGGCAAAGTTTCGCGCGTCTATTTCCGCGCCGATTCGGGCTTCGCCAATCCCGAAGTCTAGGATTAGCTGGAAACCAGAAGGATCAAATACGCATTCCTGGGCGCAACCCCGAACCTGCCCGCTCGACAGACATTTTGACACATTGCCAAGGTCCGTTGACGGCGAAACAGTTTCACTTGCGAGCCTTATCTGGCGGATGTCCGTGGAAGCGGCGCCGAATGCCTTGTTATTGGCGGGGCGCCGGGCAAGACGAAGCGGAGCATGAGGCGCGGCGCGTCTCGACAGAGTTTGCGAACCGTTGGCCATGCGAATAATGCGCGGATTGGCAGTTGTATTATCGGAGACGTCCCGGATGCGGGATTCTACCCAGGATACACTTGCCACGCATCTCCGGCGGCGGGTTGATGCGGACGCGCGACGTCTTGCCGGTCATGGTGACGTCAAACCAGTGCGAACTGCGGCTGTCTGCCACTTCGGTCAGGTGATTTGTCGCGAAGTGGACGGGAATTTCACCCCTTGCGGGCAGGCAGCGGCCAAGGGTGACAGCCATGCGCGAGTCGATCACGCTCTACACGGGGGATTTTGGCCGGCTCGCCGTCATGATGGGCAGCATGAAGGGGTGGGTCACGCATGTACATCGGACGGTGGCGATCGTCGTGTGGCTCGAAGGCGAAACTGGCGATATCACCATCGACTGCGACAAGGTGCGCCCCAGCCGCGACGTCGCGGTCGGCATCAACGCTCTGCAGCCGCACAGCCACGAGATCCCACGCGGCGCCGAGCCAGGGAAGCTGGTTGCTTTCTATCTCGAACCAAACTGGCTGCGGCGGCGCTACGGCATCGACGCGACGGCACCGTTCTTCGCCGATCCGGCGATCGCCGTCACGGAGGGCTTGCGCGAAAAGGTGGTCCAACTGGTCGAGCGGCTGACGCAGCCGCAAGCGGGGCGGGGCGACGCCCTCGCCAGCACGGAAGAACTGATCGACGACATGGTGGCGGCGGTGAGGACCGGCGATCGTCCAGCCGAGCGCGCCGACTACGGCCAGCGCGCGGTCGACCCCCGCATCCGTAGAGTGATCGATCTGATGCAAGAGAATGTCTCGCGCCGGATCTGCTTCGACCATCTCGCCGCCGAGGCCGGCCTGTCGCGGCCGAACTTCTTCGCGCTGTTCAAGGAGAATACGGGCGTCACGCCCAACGTCTATTGGAACATGCTTCGCGTCAACGAGGCGTGCCGGATGCTGCATCAGGCGGAGTACAAGATGTACGCCCTGGCCGCCGACCTCGGCTTCACCAACGAGGGCAATTTCTCGCGTTTCTTCCGCTACCACGTCGGGGTATCTCCGCTCGTCTATCGTTCCGCCGTCACCGGCCTTGACGCTGCCGAGCGGGACGCCGACGCGCTGCTCGCCGGGGAGGCGAGCTCCATGCGACGGATTCGTGAGATCGAGTTGGAAATCGACCGGCTGAAGGACGAAGTGGCGTGGCTGCGCGACCGCGAATTCGCCGCTGCCGACCGGCGCCACCGCAACGCCGGCTGATCTTACTGCGTCATAATTTCTTGGCCTGACTCTCTCGATCAGCCACTTCATCCCGGCTTTTCGCGGCCGCTGAAACCCGGCAACGGCCAAATATCTCCTGCACACCCACCGCCTTTGTCTGTTCGCGGAGCGCTGTTGGCGCGTTGCCACTATCGCCCTGGAGACGATCGACCGCGACACGAGGCGATGTCGGTAATGGCCGAGACGGCGCGGGCGCTGCGGTCGGATCAGGCAACGATCTCCGCTTCAGCGGGGCCAAACGCGACATCGCTATCGAATGATTCTCGGGCGCCCTGCCGTCCGAAACGGATGGCCCATTGACAAATGTCATGACGTTCGTACACGGCCGTGTGGACCCAGCCGAGCCCCGACAGTGGGGCACCGCGTCGAGGAAAGCGCGCTCGACTTGCCGCTGGAGGAATTCTGGGTCCGCTACAACGATATCGTGGCGGTGGAGACCACCGCCTCCCTGGACCGCATGGCGCCGCTGGTCGGCCGCCCGATCGGCGATGACGAACTGGCGCCGTTCAACGCCGCGATGCGCGCTTACGGCCGCTCGCTGGATGCCGTCACCTATTCCCAAAGCATTGCGGCGGTGCGCAAGGCCAGCCAACGGATCGCGATGCAGGTCGATCGGTTCGACATCTTCATGACGCCGACGCTCACCCAGCCGCCGCGTCCGGTCGGCTACTGGTCCCTGGAAGAAGGCGATCGCGAGGCCTATCTCCACAGGTGGTGCGACGCCGGCTATCTCTATCCGTTCAACATATCCGGTCTGCCGGCGATCTCGGTTCCCGCCGGGCATGGCGAACTCGACCTGCCGATCGGTGTCCAGCTCGTAGCCGGCCTCGGACAGGAAGACCTGCTGCTGCGCCTGGCGCGCCAGATCGAGATCGCGGCGCCGTGGAACGACCGGGTGCCTTCGATCTCGGCCGCTTCGCTGGCGGCATGAATCCGCTGTAGCCAAGGAAAGGCATCGCGACATGAGCAAACGAATCCTGCTGGTCGGCGAAAGCTGGACATCGACAGCCTCCCACATCAAGGGGTGGGATCGGTTCAGCTCCGTCACTCATCATCGGGGAGCCGACGAGTTCATCGCGCGGGTCGGCAACGACAGCTACGTCTTCGACTACATGTTGTGCCACGAGGCGGCGGAACGCTTTCCCAGCGAACCGGAAAAGCTCGATGCCTACGAAACCATCATCCTCAGCGACATCGGCTCGAATACGCTGCTGCTTCCCGAAGCGGTCTGGGTCCATTCCCGCCGCATTCCGAACCGGCTGAAGGCGATCCGCGAGTACGTGCGGCGCGGCGGTGGGCTCATCATGGTTGGTGGGTATTACAGCTTCCAGGGGATCAGCGGTGGCGCCCGCTACGCAGGAACCCCCGTGGAGGACGCTCTCCCCGTCACGATCCACCGCTACGATGACCGGCGCGAAATGCCGGAGGGCATCTCGCCGGTACCCGGCGACGGGGTCGACGGGCATCCGGTCCTCAAGGATGTCCCGGCTGCCATGCCCTACGTTCTGGGCATGAACGAAGTGGTGGCGAAATCCGGTGCCACGACACTTCTATCGCTGCCGGCCGACGAAGGCGGTCATCCACTGCTCGTCGTCGGAGAATTCGGCAAAGGCCGCGCCGCGGCATGGACGACCGACATCGGCCCGCACTGGCTGCCGGTCGAGTTTCTGCGGTGGGACGGCTTTGCACGCCTCTGGCGCAATCTCCTGGCATGGACGAGCGCTGGCGCTGCGAAGGCTCGTTGAAGGTCGCCGGCGATGGCCGGTATACGTCGAGTGTCCACGTCGCGCCGGCCGAATTCGTGCGCCACGACAAGGCCAATGGCCGGCGCTACGACCGTTCGGTCGGCGTGACGTTCAAGGATGTGCCGATCACCACTGAACGCGAGTAGCCTCGGCGGCTTGGATCGAGGCGGCGCCCCTGCATGAAGGCTCAGATTTCCTTCATCACCTGGGCATAGGAGAGCAGCGCGAACAGAGCGGTGCCGCCGACGACGTTGCCGAGCAGAACCGGAATCGTGAAGTTGAAAACCATGGCTGGCACCCCGAGATCGCCAGTCATCACCAGCAGGAACGCGTCGACGCTGCCCGCGACGACATGGGTGAAGCCGCCGAGCGCGATCAGCCAGGTCATCAGCGTAACGACGTGAAATTGCGTGCTGGTCGCGCTGGGTAGCAGCCAGACCATCGCCGCCACCAGAAATCCGGCGCCGATGGCCCGGAAGAACATGGCCAGCCAGCCGTGCTGCATCATGGTCTGGCCGATCTCGTGCATGGTGGCCAGCACCGGCGGCGAAAGCGCCGGCGTGAAGGTACAGAACAGCGCGGCGATCAGCGTTCCGACCATGTTGGCGAGGAAGACGATCGCCCACATGCGCGCCATCTTCACGATGCGGTCACGCGTCGGCCTGGCGACGACCGGAAGCACGACGGTGATGGTGTTCTCGGTGAACAGCTGCTGGCGCGCCAGCACGACCATGAGAAAGCCGACCGAATAGCCGAAGCTCACGATCAGCGGCCGCCACGGCGCGTCCGGCAGGTGCATCTGAAGCAGCGCCTGGCTGAGCGTCGAGAAGCTGATCGATACGCCCGCGGCGATACCCGACCACCACAGCGAGATTGCCGGCCGCGCCATCTCTTCCTCGCCCATGCGGCGGACGATTTCGTAGATGACCGGCGTGCGCGGGCTCGAGCGCTCCTCGACCTCGTCGATCTCGTGGCGGCTGATCGGCTGCGAGCCGATCTTGGCCTTGGACCTCTGGGTCGGCTTCTTTTTCGACGTTTTTCCGTTTTCAGACAAATGCTTGTGCTGCTTGGCGAGCGGGTTTCCGTCGTGCGGGAGGGCGGCCTCCGGATTGTCGCCGGGACCAACCGGTCTGTGTTAAGCGGCCGAGGGGTATCCGGTTCCATCGGACGAACGGAACGGTTCGTCTGCCCGCGCATTGCCCTGGCGCAGACGCCGTTTTGAAATGGAGGAGCACGCACAGTGCCGTTTTGGCTCGATATCGTCTCGATCGCCTTCCTGGTTCTCGGTTTCGTCTGCGCGGCCGTGATCGCCGCCGACGTGGCCAGGCGTCCCCAGCCCATGTGGATCATGAACGTCGTGTGGCCGGTCACGGCGCTTTTCGGGACGGTGCCGTTGACGTGGTTCTATTTCCGCTTCGGCCGCGCTGCACCGATCAAGACCGGCGGTCAGCATCATCATCACGGCGGTGCGGACAAGCCGCTCGTGGTGGCCGTCGCGACAGGCACGATGCACTGCGGCGCCGGCTGCACGCTCGGCGATATCGCCGCCGAGTGGCTGGCGTTCTTCGCCCCGGCGATCGCCGTCTGGTTCGGCTGGCACAGCCTGTTTGCCGAGAAGATGTTCGCCGTATGGATCGTCGACTTCATCTTCGCCTTCGCCTTCGGCATCGTCTTTCAGTACTTCGCCATCGCGCCCATGCGCGGGCTGTCGCTGGGGGAGGGGCTCATCGCCGCGCTCAAGGCCGACGCCCTGTCGCTGACTGCGTGGCAGGTCGGCATGTACGGTTTCATGGCCTTCGCCCAGTTCTATCCGTTCCGTCACCTGCTTGGCGTGCCGCTGGAGGTGAACACGCCGGAATTCTGGTTCGTGATGCAGATCGCCATGATCGCCGGCTTCGTTACCAGCTATCCGGTCAACTGGTGGCTCATCCGCGTCGGTATCAAGGAGCGCATGTAGTCCGCGGGATTCGCGCGCGCCCGGAACCAAAGGCCGTGCGATCGCGTTCTCATGCTGTGTACAACCACCAACGGAGCGACCAATGAATTGGGATCAGGTGAAAGGGAACTGGAAGCAGGTGCAGGGCGAGGCCCAGAAGCAGTGGGGCAAGCTCACCAGCGACGATCTCGACGTGATCGAAGGCGAGCGCACCAAGCTCGCCGGCCGCCTGCAGGAACTCTACGGCTATGGCAAGGACCAGGCCGACAAGGAAATCGAGGCCTGGCTCGGCAAGCACTAGCGACCAGCGCATCGACCTGAACGGGCGTCGCCCCAGGCGGCGCCCGTTGCCTTTCCGGGACGGAGCGGACGAACCCCATGATACGCAAGCTCAAATCCGGCGAATACCGCATCTACTCGCGCAAGAAGGACGCGAAGACCGGCCGCCGCCGCAATCTCGGCACATTCAAGAGCCGCGCCGCGGCCGAAAAGCACGAACACGAAATCCAGTATTTCAAGCGTCATTAGCCCGGGCGACGTCCATGCCGAAGGAATCGAAGATCGACCAGGCGAGCCAGCGCACCGCCCGCGAGCCGGCTAGCGCCAATCTGCGGCTGCTGCTGTCGGGCGATCTGGAATCGCCGCAGCAGGTGCTGGCGGCGACCAATCTCGACGCGGCGAAGAAACGCGAGGTCTTCGAGGTATGGCTCGGCGATCTCGACGCCGGGTCGGCGAGGGGCGAGGTCCGCCGCCTGGTCGCGGAGATCCGCGAAGCCATCGCCATGCTCGACGCACAGGAAAAGCCGGAACGCTGAGGCGCTCCGGCTTTTCTTTCTTTCTTCCCATTTTGCAGACGGCTCAGTCGTCCGCGTGGCGGGCGGCCTGGGCCTTCTTGATGTTCTGGCGGCGTGCGCGCTTCTGTGCCGGTGTCGGCTTGTCCTTCTCCGGCACGTCGAGGCGCGGTTTGGCCTCGAAGCGGTCGGCCTCGACATGACGGGGTGTCGAGCCGAGCCCTTCGATGACCTGGCGCGCATCCTCCGTGTCGGCGACCAGCCTGCCACGCTCGATGTGGGCATGACGCTTGCTGATCAGCCATTTCTGGGTGGCCCAGGAACCGCTCTCGCGCCTGCCGGCGACGCGCTCGATGCCGCCTTTCGTGCCCACATCCTGTGTGCGGAACGTCTCGAAGGTGCCCGCGGGTCTGACCTCGACGTGGAAGAAATCGCCTTCACCGGAAGTGCCCGGCTTGGCGCGGGCCGTATGGGCGTGTGTTGCCATGCTTTGGGTCTCCTTGGCTGTGTGGTCAGGAACTGGCATCAGGCAGGGCGAAGGCGACGATCTGGTCGCTCACCCGTGGTGTCAGGATGGCGTTGCCGCCAACGGCGAACAGCACGTACTCCTTGCCCTTGTAGGTGTAGACCGCCGGAATGGAGACGGCCGGCGCATCGACCAGGTGCTTCCACAGCACCTTGCCGGTCTTGAGGTCGATGGCGCGCACGCGAGAATCCATCGAGCCGCCGATGAAGATGAGTCCCGACTTGGTGACGACCGGCGCACCGATGGTCACCGAGCCCCATGAATCCGGCATGTAGAAGCCCCACTTCTGCACCTCGCCGAAGGGCTCCTTCCACAACAGCTTGCCGGTCTTCAGATCGTAGGAGGCAAGCGTGCCATAGGGCGGGTTCCAGCACGGCATCCCAAGCGGGTTGGTGAAGTTGGAGATGTGGAAGCCGTAAGGCGCGCCCTTCTGGGCGTAGTAGCCGGGCTTCTTGCCGTTGTCGCTTTCCCTGGCGTAGTCGGCGCGTTTGATCAGACGGTAGATCTGAACGACGCTCGACGAGTTGACCACATAGGTCTGGGTCGTCGGATCGACGGCGCCGCCGCCCCACTCGGTTCCGCCGACGGTCGCCGGGTAGGTGAGCGAGCCCTTGAGGCTCGGCGGCGTGAACTTGCCGTCATAGCGCAGGCTCGCCGCCTTGCGGCTGCAGTAGCCGAAGCTGGCAATGTCGGCGAGCGTGGAAACACCCGGCCACTTGTCGGGAACCACCGGCTTGGGCGTGGCGACATAGGGCTGGGTCGGCGAGGCTTTCTCTTCCGGGACGTTCGACACCGGCACCTTCTTCTCCTCGATCGGGTAGACCGGCTCGCCGGTCAACCGGTTGAGCACGTAGAGGAAGCCCTGCTTGGACGACTGAACCAGGGCCGGGATGGTCTTGCCGTCTTTCTGGATATCGACCAGAACCGGCGCCGAGTTGGTGTCGTAGTCCCAGATATCGTGGTGGATGAGCTGCCGGCTCCAGATGACCTCGCCGGTGTCGGCGTTGAGCGCCGTCACCGAGGTCGCCAGCGGCAGCTTCTCGGCGCGATTGCCGCCGAAGTAGTTCGGGCTCGGTGAACTCACCGGCAGGTAGAGGATGCCGTTCTTGCGGTCGACCGACATGCTCGCCCAGACATTGGCGGTGCCCGTGGTCTTGGCCTGCTGCGCGGGCAGCGCGTCGAAGGTCCATTTCAGCTTGCCGGTCTCGGCGTCGACCGCGAAGACGCGCCCGGGAGGCGCTTCGGAATCGGCCCAATCCTTGCCCGCCCAGCCGATGAACAGCGTGTTCTTGTAGACGGTCGGCGGCTGCAGCACCGACAGCGGCCACTTGTCGTTGGTGGTGTTCCACTGATTGATGTCGAGGACGCCGCCATCGGCGAAGTCCTGGCAGCGCTTGCCGGTATCGGCATCGACTGCATGCAGCTTCGCGTCCATGGTGCCGACATAGACGATCTTCTGACAGGCCTTTCCGGCAATCGGGTTAGTTGCCTGCCAGTAGGCGACACCGCGGGTCTTCAAGTCGGGTTGGGTTTCCGCCTTGAGCGTCGCGTTGGTGTCGTAGGTCCATTTCACCTTCCCCGTATCGGGTGTGAGCGCGAAGATCCGGTAGAAGGGTGTCGACAGGTAGATCGTGTCGTTGACGAAGAGTGGCGTGGCCGACCAGTCCGATACCGGCTTCTTGCCGCTGCCGTCCGACACATCGCCTGTGTGGACCTCCCATGCCTTGTGAAGTCCGCTGACATTGGCGGGCGTGATCTGGGTGGCGGTCGAATATTTCTGCGCGGCCAGATCGCCGTTGAAGGTGTACCAGTCCTGCCCCTGCGCAATAGCCGGGCTGGCGATGGCGACGGTCGGCAGAAGGACTGCTGCGAGGAATCGACGGTTCATCGGCTTGCCTCCTGCAGATGGCGTGGGGCATCCCCGGCGGTCACTGCCAGGCGGCCGCCAAAGGCGAACTGGACGATCCAGCCGACGGCGGCCAGGACCATCAGGCCAAGAAGCCAATGGGCCTCCAGCAGCCAGGCCGCAAAAACGGTGCCGAGGATGTCGAGGAAGGTCGCGACCAGCAGGAATTCGTCGAGCAGCCAGTGGCGCCAGATGCCGGTCGCCATCACCAGCGACGCCGCCAGCAGCAGCGCTGTGGAGATGATCACCAGCAGGGTGCCGGGCGTAAAGGCGATGCCGTCGCCGGGCGAGAAATGGTAGATCAGCGATGCGATCAGGCCGGCGGCAGCGCTCACGGCGATGAGCCACGCGCCCGGATTGGCCTGAACAGCGTGCAATTTTGGCAGGGTGCGTTCAGTCATATCTGCCCTCCTTTCCAAACTTGCCTGCCGCCCCACGGCCTCGCGATTTGCGCATGACGCGCGAAGGGCCGCGACGGCCGCATACCGCTGACCAACGGTTGCGGGACGGTCTTGGTTCCACGGACGCGGCCGTGCGGACGAATGGAATGGCGGCTAGGTCTGCCGGACCTGGCGGCTGCGGTAGGCGGCGCGCAGCCCTTCGAGGTACTCCTCGGAGCGTTCCTCGGCGGTGGCGATCTCGTCCTCGGCGCCCTTGGCGACCAGGATCAGCTCGGCGAGCTTGATCTGGATGGCGAGGCTGTCGCGGTTCTGGGTGTGCTGGATGAGGAACACCATCAGGAAGGTGATGATGGTGGTCGAGGTGTTGACGACCAGCTGCCAGGTGTCGCTGAAGTGGAACAGCGGGCCGCTCGCCGCCCACGCCAGGATCAGGGCGACCGCAAGGGAAAACGTGGCCGGCCGGCCGGTCTGCCGGGCAACGGCCGCCGCGAAGCGCTCGAACAGGGGCATCTGCCGCGAATTGCCTGAATGCGGGGATTTTCCGGTGGGCGCGGCGGAATGCCGCCGGACCTGCTTGCGCCGCCTGCCCGGCGACTTCGCCGCCTTTGTTGGTTTCGTGGTCCTGGCTGCATCCACCATCGCTGGGTCTCCGTCGGCAGCCGGAAACGCGCGACGCTTGGTTTCCGTTCCCGCCGGCACCGGCGACATGACGGGAACAGTCCCGTCCCTTCGGGCGTTGTTGAGCGGTGTTGACGGCGTTTCGCCGCGATTTCGACGTGACGACAGGAGAGAACGATGAGGAGCTTGATTCTTGCGGTTACGGTGTGTTCTGCGCTGGGCATTGCCGGCTGCACGACGGCCGAGAAGGGCGCGGCGGTCGGCGGCGTGGTTGGCGCTGCGGCCGGCGGTATCGCCAGCGGAACTGTTGGCGGCGTCATAGTCGGCGCAGGAGTCGGCGCACTCGCCGGTGCTATCCTGGTCGAATCCAGCCGCGGCTGGTGCACCTACCGCTATCACGGGCGGCTATACCGCGAGCGCTGCCGGTAGAACACATGACAGCGGTCGGTCTTCCTTGCGTGGCGCGTCCGGATGAGACGTGCCGCGCTCCTCTGCCGTCAGGTGCCGGTCAGGATGCCGCGCATGGTGTCGTCGGGACCGAAATCAGTGGTCTCGTCAATCTCCATCAGCGCGGCGAGGCGGGTGCGGCCGCGATTCACCCGGCTCTTGATCGTACCCACCGCACAGCCACAGATATTGGCCGCCTCCTCGTAGGAGAAGCCGGAGGCACCGACCAGGATCAGCGCTTCGCGCTGGTCCGCCGGCAACTCCGCCAGGGCGCGCTTGAGCTCGGCGAATTCGACGCTGCCGATCTGTCCCGGCTCGGACTTCAGTCCGTCGGTGTGCTTGCCGTCGGCATCCTCGACCTCGCGCCGTCTCTTGCGAAACTCGGATCGAAAATGGTTGCGCAGGATGGTGAACAGCCAGGCCGACAGATTGGTTCCCGGCTGGAAGCGGTCGATATTGGCGATGGCGCGCGCCAGCGTCTCCTGCACGAGGTCGTCGGCCCGGTCGACGTTGCCCGAGAGCGAGACGGCGAACGCCCGCAGACTGGGGATCGCTGCCAGAATGGCGTCGTGCATTTCCCGGGAGAGGGCCATGGGCGCGGCTACTTTCCCTTTTCGCCTTGCTGGTCGTCGAATTGCTTCAGCAGGGCCGCGAAACGGTCCGGAACCCCCTGGTCGATGATGTCGTCGTACATGGCGCGCAGCTTGTCTCCGATACGGTCCTGGATATCCCTGTCCAGGCGTGGCGCCTTGGCGCTGCTGGCGACGCGTCTGGTTGATCTGCGTTTGAGTGGCTTTCGGTCGGTCATCAATCTGGTCCGATTGTCGCCGCGCCTTGACGGTGAGTGGCCTGGGACATGACATCTAACGCCCAATCTCTGCCAAAGTTGCATACGCGCGGTGGGGCGTGCCGTATATCTGAACCAAACTTCACGTTTCTTCCCAAATGTCGAGGAGGTTCCCGTGACTAAATCCGACGTCCTGGCGCAGGAACTGCCGAGACTGCGCCGCTTCGCACGTGCACTCACCGGTAGCCAGGCATCCGGCGATGCCTATGTCGCTTCGACGCTGGAGGCCCTTCTGGCCTCCGATGAAACGCTGGAGCAATCGAGTTCCGCGCGCGTTGCGCTTTACCGAATGTTTGCCACGATCTGGAACTCCATCGACATCAACCACCAGCCGAACCTCGAGGAGTTGGCTGCCGGCCCCGAGCGGCATCTGACCCGGATCACGCCGCTGCCCCGCCAGGCTTTCCTTCTGCTGACGCTGGAGGACTTCTCCGAGGAGGCTGCGGCCGAGATCCTCGGGGTGGATGTGCCGGAACTGCGGCGCCTGGCCGACGAGGCGGGGCGTGAAATGGCCTCCGAGATTGCCACCGATATCCTCATCATCGAGGACGAGCCGATGATCTCGATGGAGCTGGAGAGCCTCGTCGAGTCGCTCGGCCACACCGTTGCCGGCGTCGCACGCACCCACAGCGAATCCGTCGCCCGTGCCAAGGCGCGACGCCCGGGCATGATCCTTGCCGATATCCGGCTCGCCGATGCCAGCTCCGGGCTCGATGCAGTCAACGAGCTGCTCGGGCTGTTCGAGGTGCCGGTCATCTTCATTACCGCCTATCCCGAGCAGTTCCTGACCGGGACGCGGCCGGAGCCGACGTTCCTCATCCCCAAGCCGTTTCAGCCGGCGACCGTTTCAGCCGTCATCAGCCAGGCGTTGTTCTTCGAGCAGAGGGCCAAGGCCAATGCGCAATCGCGTTCTCGTGCCGCGGGGAATCCCGCCGGCGGCGGCCGGAAGGGATTCAGTGAAAGGACGTGATCCCCTGGGGGGATCACGTCCGGATCATGCCGGCTGCCTTGGGGGGCTGGGGGCGGGTTAGAGGCTGGCCGGCGCACCTACAACGCCGCCGTCAGCAATCGGTTCCCGGAGAAATCGACTTATGCCCGCGCCTGGGTTTGTCTGCCGGTTTCCAGGGCCTTCACCAGTGCCTGGACGACGTCCCGGTCGTTGTAGGGCTTGTGCACGACGATCGCGTCCGGCAGCGCCGCGTTGCTGTCGAGGCCTGTGGCGACCACGAACGGGATGCGACGGTCCCGCAATTCCTGCGCCAGCGGCAGCCCGTCCTCGCCGCCCAGCTTGAGGTCGAGAATGGCGAGGTCGATCGGTCGGCCGCCGTCCAGGAATGCGCGTGCTGTTGCCACCGAGCTCGCCAGCAGCACGCCAGCCGCGCCAGCGTCCTGGACGATGCGCTCGACATCGGCGGCGATGAGAAACTCATCCTCGATGATCAGCACAGTCAGACTGGGCAGCGTCAGGTCGTCGTGGGCCATTGCAGCAAGGGGGTCCCGGAGCGGTTCCGCCCGTCCAGCTTGGCACGCGAGGCGAGGGGGAACCGCATCAAAAGATACTTTCAGGAAGGCAGCGATGCACTATAGCCTTGATGCGGCCATTTCCGCCAGATCGTTCGTTGCGCGAGGCGCCTGATGAACATGATCACACCGTCGACCTGGCGCTATCCCTGCGTCCGATGCCCGCTGGCGGCGATGAAGCGGTTCCGCGAGTTCAATGCGAAAGAGCTGGATTTCGTGACCGGGTTCAAGATCGGCGAACTCGCCGTCGATCCGGGTACGACGCTGCTGACCGAAGGCAGCCGCAGCGCCCACGTTTACACGGTCCTGTCGGGCTGGGGCTTTCGCTACAAGCTTCTCCAGAACGGCCGGCGACAGGTGCTCAATTTCCTCCTGCCTGGCGATTTCGTCGGCCTGCAGGCCTCTCTGCTTTCGGAGATGCACCATTCGGTGGAGGCCCTGACCGGCATGCTGCTGTGCGTGTTCGAGCGCGATCGCCTTTGGGAACTCTACAAGGGCCAGCCCAGTCTCGCTTTCGATCTCACATGGATCGCGGCGCGCGAAGAACGCATGCTCGACGATCACCTGCTCAGTGTCGGACAGCGCACCGGGCGGGAGCGGGCGGCCTATCTGCTGCTGTTCCTGTTCGACCGCGCCCGGTCGCGCGGTCTCACCCGCGGCAACGCGGTGACCTTTCCGTTTTCGCAGCCGCTGGTCGCCGATGCGCTCGGTCTGTCTCTGGTTCACACCAATCGCATCCTCAACCGCTTCATGCGTCAGGAGCTGATCTCGCTCAACAAGCGGCAGATCACCCTGAAGGATGTCGACGGCCTGCAGGGGATTGCCGAATGGGAGTCGGAGGCCGAATCGCCGCGCCCGTTCATCTAGAGCCTTTTTCTGGTTGAAAAAGGCTCTAGTCGGGATGGCCGCTGGCCAGGTTGGCGACGACCTGCAGCAGACGGGCCGGATCGATCGGCTTCTGGATGGTTACGACATCGCCGAAGAGCGCCGCGAGGTCGCTGATGCGGTAGCCGGTGCACACGCAGAACGGAATGCCGCGATCGCGCAGGCTGGCGGCCAGCGGCGCGCTGGTCTCACCGCGCAGGTTGGCGTCGATGACGGCGATATCGGGTCGCGGGTCGCCGGCAAGCATCGCCTCCGCCGCCCGAACAGACCCGGCAGGGCCAACGACCGCGTGTCCGGCATCTTCGAGCACCGCGGCGATTTCCTCGGCGATGAGGAACTCGTCCTCAACCAAGAGAACCGTCAAGCCATTCTGCCCGGAGGAAGACACGTCACCCGACCGCGTTGCCATGCTGTTCGTCGACGAACGGACGCAGCATGCGGAGAGGCATCGAGATGACGCAGACCAGACCATCGCGCCGGTAGTCGAGACGTGCCTGGCCTTCCAGTTCGTAGGCGATGCTGCTTTCTATCAGCATTGAACCAAAACCTTTGGTCGCCGGAGGCGATACAACCGGTCCCTCCGACTCCTGCCAGCGTAGAACGATCGTCGGCTCGCTGCCAGACCGGGCGACCTGCCAGGTCACTGCTACCGTTCCCTCCGGCAGGGACAGCGCGCCATATTTCGAGGCGTTGGTGCCAAGTTCGTGGACGACCAGCGCGATCGATAGGGCTGCGCGCGGATTCAACCTCAGCCGGGGACCGCTGACGCTGATGGCGCCGCCGGTGTCGAAGCTGCCAACTTCCTGCGTGATGACCGAATTCAGTTCCGCGCCCAGCCAGCGCTCCTCTGCGAGCAGGTCGTGGGCCCGCGACATGGCGCCGACCCGCCCGAGCAGGGAGCGCTCGAAGACATCGACGGATCTCTGTGCCCGCGCAGTGCGGCGGATGACCGCCTGGATCACCTGCAACGTGTTCTTCATGCGGTGATCGAGCTCGCGCATGAGCAGGCGCTGGGTCTGCTCGCTCTCGTGGCGGCCGGTAATGTCGATGGCCGATGCCACGAGATTGGTCGGCGGCCCGGTGGCATTGCCGAGCGGCCTGACCCACAGGTCGAAAACGCGCTGGGCATCGTCGTCGTCGGAGATCATCATGTCGAAGCGGGCGTCTTCGCCGCGCGCCGCCCGCCCGATGGCCATTCGAATGCGCTCCTGTTCGGCGTCGCGGTCGCCGCTCAGCGGCAGGTCCCAGAACGGCTGGCCGACGATCTGCTCCTCGGGCCGACGAAGCTCGGCGCCGGCGGCGCGGTTGGCGTGGATGACGGTGCCGTCCGGCGTAAGCAGCCAGGCAAGCGGACCAAGCCCGTCCAGCATTCTCAGCAGTTGCGCGCGCGCTTCCGTGATCTCTTGCGTCTTGCCGAGGCCGATCAGGTAGGCGACAAGCGCCGCGGTTGTTGCGAGGCCCGCGCCAACCACCAGAACGACCAGCCACGCACCCAGCGGATTGCCGCCGGCGCTGCCCGGCACGGTCACCGTCCAGGTCTCGCCGCCAAAATTGAAGACGCGCTTGTTCGGGGCGGTCGTCGCGACATCTCCGGTCGACGCACCGGCAGAGGATTCCGTCGGCGGCGCGTCGGCATCGACGGCGATCCTGACGCCGTAGGCGCCGCTCGCCAGGGCCGCCACGGTGGCCAGTTCCTGGAAGGTGATCGTTCCGGTCGCAACGCCGACGATCGAACCCGTGCGGTCGACCGTGGGCACGACCAGGACGACGCCTTCGTCGGCGTTGTTGTCGAAGCCGACAGGGCGGCTGGCGACGAGATCGGATTGGCTCATGGATTGCCTGATCAGTGCGCCACGCGATGCGACCGAGGCGACATCGAAGCCTGTCGGCGGCACGGTTCCGGCCTGGGCGTTGGCGGCCTCACGCACGAAATAGACCGGCCGGTCGGGCGCGCGTTGCGGCTTTCCGTCCGGTCCGTATTGCCAGATTCCGAGGGACTTGCCTTCTTCGCCGGTCAGGGTGCTCTCGTAGTTGGCGCGGTCGGCCAGCACGACCTTGCGATCGAACTCGAGGGAGCGGATGCCCTCGGTTCCCATCAACGTCTTTGCAAAGCGCACGAACTGGTCCGGCGTCACCCAGTCGGAGGCATACATCGCCCGCACGGCGCGCACCGACAGCGCCACGCGATCAAGAGCGAGTTTCGCCGCCGAAGCGGCGTTGTCTGCCTTGGCCGCCGTCCGCTGGATTTCGGCATAGCGATAGGAGCGGTAACTGGCCCATCCAGCGACCGCGGTGATTGCTATGCCAAGGATCACGACGCCGGTCGTGACCACATTCCGCCTACCCACAAAGTTGCCCTATGGCTTCGCGTCCTTTGACGCAACACCTACGACCATGTTCGCAGGTACCTCCCCCGATCAGGCCGAGGGCAGGAGATATGCCGCGAACGACACCACGAGAAGAATCAGGAAGACAAAAAACAGAACACGCGCAATGCCGGCGCTGGCGCTGGCAATGCCGCCGAAGCCGAGCGCGCCGGCAATGATGGCGACGACGAGGAAGACAAGGGTCCAGTAGAGCATCGTCGATCTCCTCTAGATCTGACCGAAAAGCAGCAGGACGATCACGACAACGAGGACGATCCCGAGGAGGCCCGACGGGTAGTAGCCCCAGCCTCGCGAATAGGGCCAGCTTGGGATCGCGCCGATCAAAAGCAGAATCAGGACGATCAGAAGGATTGTGCCAAGCATCGTAGTGCTCCTGAGGTTGCGCCAAACGCCCACATGCGTGGGGAAGAAACGCATTCGGTCGCTGCTGGTTCCGTCTTCTTTCGCGAAGCCCGTGGCGACCGCCTTCGATGACCGGAACATCCGCAGGGACGAGAGTGGCGGGCTGCTGGCCTATACGACCTTCTCGAAGGAGCAGCTCGACAACGCGCCCCAGTACGACAAGCAGGGCTACAAGACCCATCGTGACGAGATGCGCCTGCACACGCAGAGCTGATCGTTTCTCCTCACTTCGAAGGCGGCGCGCCGCCAGGCGGCGTGCCGTCCCTTTTTTGCCCCGTTTGCCTGCGGAACGATGCGAGCACCGCTCGCGTTGGCAAAGCGAGGGGACTACCAGAATGGAGAATGTCGTTATGTCAGTTCGAAATGCGCTCCTCGCCGGTACGTTTGTCGCCGCACTCGCCGTGCCGACGACCGCTTTTGCTGCCGCCGCTTTCACCACCGGCGCGGTGAACATGAGGACCGGACCGAGCACACGTTATCATCGCATCCTGACCATTCCGGCCGGCGCGCGGATCCACGTGCGCGACTGCGGAGGCTGGTGTTCGGTTCGCTATCACGGCCGCAACGGCTATGTGTCGGCACGCTACGTCACCTACGGCGGCGTGCGCGGGCCGCGACGGCACTTTCGCCGCCCGCCGCCCCCGACCAGAGGGTGGTACCGCCGTCCCTGGTGGGATGAGCGCCACGGCGCCTGGTACGATGGCCGGCGCTGGTACTTCCGCGGCCGCTGGCACGACAGGCCGAGCGGGCTGACCTTCGGTTTCGGCTTCGGAGGCTGACCCCATCTGCGGGCAGGGACGCGGGCCGCTTCGGTCCGCGTCCGGCCCCGGTCACTCCGGCTGCTGCGGTTGCGTCTCGTGAGGTATCGGAAAGACCATGCGGCAGCGAAGCCCCTCCCGGGCAAAGTCCATGTCAACCGTGCCGCCCAATCGACCGGTGACGCTGCCTTCGATAAGCCGCGAACCGAAGCCCGTGCGGTGGCGCGCCCGCACCGGCGGGCCATCGCTTTCGATCCAGTCGATACGAATGGTGTCGGCATTTTCCCCGTCGGTCTTTTCCCAATGCACCCGCAGGTGCCCGGCCTCCGTGGAAAGCGCGCCGTATTTGGCGGCGTTCGTTGCCAGTTCGTGGAAGACCAGCCCAAGCGAGAGGGCAGCCGTCGAATCGAGGACGATTGTCTCGCCACGCATCACGATCCGTTTCGGATCGAGGGAAGTGTGCGGCTCGAGCTCGCCCTCGAGGAGACGCCCGAGCGCGACGCCGCCCCAATCCGACATGTTGAGAAAATCGTGGGTGCGTGCGATCGCCATCAGGCGTGCCTGAATGCGCTCGAAGGCTTCCGACGGCTTTGGTGACATGCGCATCGTCTGCGAAACGATGGCCTGCACGACCGCCAGGTTGTTCTTCACCCGGTGGTTCAGTTCCCTGAGGATGAGGCGCTGGCGCTCCTCGGCCTCACGGCGCTCGGTGGTGTCGAGCATGACTCCGACGGCGCGCACAGGTTCGCGGTGGGTGTCGTCGAAGAAGATACGGCCGTTGAGCATCATCCAGCGCCGGGCGCCGTCATCGGCGCGGCGGATCTGGTATTCGCATTCGAGGCGCCCGTCGCCGGCGGGATTGCACGCCGCGTTCCAGCGACCGCGGATCATCGCCCAGTCGGCTTCTTCGACCAGCGCGCGCAGGCGTTCGGCGTCGGCAGGCGCATCGTCCGGCAGCCCCCACAACTTCCTGAACTGGGCCGACCAGCGAAGCTCTCCGGCCACCATGTCGAAGTCCCAGGTGCCGACATCGTTGGCCTCGACCGCCAGCCGCTGACGTTCTTCGCTGATGCGCAGCGCCGTTTCCGCCTTCTTCTGGACGGTCATGTCGCGGTTGACGCCGATCATTTCCAGCGGCCTGCCGTCGGGGCCGGCGTGGGCAATCGAATGAGCACCGATCCAGCGAATCTCGCCATTTGGCCAGACGATGCGAAATTCCCTGTCGAGGTAGGTGTCGAGCGGCACCGTCTCCGGGTCCATGATGTCGAGGTTCATGTCGTCAGGGTGGACGACCGAGAGAAACAGCTCGCGGCTGGCGGGAAGGGAAGGATCGAGCCCGAACAGTCGATATTGGGTTTCGTCCCAGCGCTGGGCGCCGGTCGCCAGATCGTAGCTCCATGCGCCCATGCGCCCGGCAACCAGAGCGACGCGCAAGCGCCTCTCGCTCTCGCGCACGGCTTCCTCATCCTTGCGGCGCCGATCGACGTCGCGCAACGTGCCGATGCCGCGCAACGCGCGCCCGTCCGCACCGAAGGTGATGCGCCCGGTCGTCAATACCCAGCGCACCTGGTTGTCGTCCGCCCGGCGGATCCTGAACTCGGCATTGTAGGTGCCGTCCGAACCCGGCGCATAGGCGCGACGGTAGAGCTCCATGACGCGCTCGCGGTCGTCCGGATGGATCAGCGATTCGAAGACGTCGTCATCGCCGTCGAAATCGGCGGGCAGTCCGAGAATGGCATTGAACTGCGGAGACCATCGCCGTGTGCCGCGCGTTGCATCGACGTCCCAGATGCCGATGCTGGTCGCCTCGACCGCCAGGCGCAAGCGTTGCTCGCTTTCCCTGAGCGCCCGGCTCGTGCCGGTTTCGCCGCTGAGGTCGAGCAGTTCGAGAACCGCGCCATCCGCCAGAGCCTTGCCGAGCGGGGCGATACGGAAGGCAAAGTCCCGCTCCATGCCGTCAGCGCCGGTCAGGTTCTCCTGGCCCTCATGGGCGCCACCCTGGCTTAGCGCCTGGCCGATGACGCTCTCATCGAACTTGTGGCTCGACTTGGGCCACAGCAGCTCACCGATGTGCCGGCCGATTGCCTGTGCATTGCTTACGCCGGTCAGGAACTCCGCGACGTTGTTGATGAACCCGCAACGCAGACGACCATCGAGGACGAATACGGCAACCATTGGTGTGTGTGACTCTCAGCCAACAGGACGGGTTTTCCGGTTCATGGGACGAAGGAGACCTGTATCTCCGCAGCTTAGGGGAACCATCGGCGTTGTGCAGGCGTTTTTCTTGAGAAGCCGATCGGTGGCCGGAAGTTCCATTGCGCGGGACCTGGCGCCGGCAAACCGGAACAAAAAGGGGATTTGAAATGGCATCGACGACCAAGACCATCGAAGAGGACATCAAGGCCCTGCGCACCGACATCGCCGCATTGGCCGAAAGCATCGGTCACATGGCGTCGGGCGCCTCCGACGCCGGGAAGGCGGCCAGGAACGGCATCAATGAGGGGCTGAACGGCATGCAGGACGCCGGCCGGGAGTTCGCTTCCGACGCGGCCCATCTCAAGGCCCATTCGGCCAAGGCGGCGGGCGATGCCGCAGGCGACGTCTCGTCGTTTCTGGCCGGCGAGATCAAGCGCAATCCTTACATGGCGGTGGCCGCCGCGCTTTGCGTCGGCTTCGTCGCCGGCATCGCACAGCATCGATAGCGCGATGCGGGGCGGACTGATATCGGCGCTCGGCATGATGCGGCTGAGGAGCTATCTGGAGTCTCTCGGCCGCTATGTCGGCGTGCAGGTTCTGCTGCTCTCCGTGTTGCTCGTGCTGGCGACGCTGGCAGCCGCATTCGGCCTCACGGCGCTGACGATCTGGCTCTCGACCTTGTTCGGAGCCGCGATCGCCTTCGCGATCGTCGCCGCCGGGTTTCTGGTGCTGGCGGTCGCGGTGCAGGTCGCGGTGACCATACACAGGCAAAGGCGCAAGCGGGCGGCGAGCCCGCTGCTGGGCAGCGCAGGGGAAACATCCGACCAGGCCGCTTTCGGGTCGATTGCCGCGTTTGCGCTGATTGGCTATCTGCTCGGCCGCCGGGTCGAACGACACTAGGCCGGCGACATGAAGCCCGGCCCAACAGGCGAGCGAGCGACACGGGTCGTGGTGGTCAGAGACGTCGTCCCGGTGTCGGTGCGGGTCGGCGTCTTCGGTACCTTCCTGATCCTGTTCCTGGGCGCGCTGTTCTATGCGCGCGGCTTCGTCCTGCCGCTGGTGCTGGCCTGTCTGCTGACACTGACCCTGTCGCCGCTGGTCAGCCGCCTGAAGCGCCTCGGCATACCGGCGGCGATCTCGGCGCTGCTTCTGGTGGGTGCCATTGGCGGCGGGGTTGCGACCGCCTCGATGGTCCTGTCGGGACCGTTCTCGGAGGTGGTGTCTACAATGCCCGGCACCATCACGACGGTGCGCCAGCGCCTGGCCCTCCTGAAGCGACCGATCGCGACACTCAACAATGTCGGCCAGGATATCGAGAGCACGCTCAGCGGCACCGACGAGTCGTCCGGCAAAACGGCGGTCGTCGTATCGGGTGGCGGCTTTCTGCGCTGGCTGGTCGGGACGCTGGCCGATTTCGGCACCACGCTCGCGGCGACGCTGATGCTCGCCGTGTTCCTGCTGGCGGCCATGGATTCGCTGCGTTACAAGCTCGTCTCGGTGCTGCCCGAGATGAGCGGCAAGAAACGCTCGCTGCGCGTCCTGCACGACATCGAACACGACGTTTCGCGCTATCTGGTGACAGTGACGGCGATCAATGCCGGGCTGGGCATTCTGGTGGGCGGCACGATGACTCTGGCCGGCCTCGGCAACGGCCTGGTCTGGGGCGTGACGGCCGGACTGCTCAATTTCATTCCCTACCTCGGGGCGATGGTCGGTATCGCCTTTGTGGCGGCAGCTTCGCTGGCGACTTTTCACGACTGGGCCGCGGCGGTGACGCCGCCGCTCATCTATCTCGGTCTTCAGATGCTGGAGGGCGGTTTGGTCACGCCGATGATCCTCGGCCGGCGGCTGTCGATGTCGCCGATCGCCATTCTGACGGCTCTGTCGCTGACCACCTGGATGTGGGGGATTGTCGGTACGCTGATCGGCGTGCCGCTGCTCGTCGTCCTCAAGGTGTTCTGCGACCGGTTTCCGAGCCTCGCCGGCCTCGGTGTCTTCCTGTCGGGCGAAACGAACACGGCCGAGGAGGGTGGCCAGGGGTAACCCTGCGTCGTCGGTCGCGCGCCTGCTACGCGCGCCGCGACCGCAGTCCGCGAGGCGTCATTGCAGCTCAGTGCTGCTGCTAACCTTGCGGGTCACCCCCGCGCCCGCCGCCGTCAGCAGCGGGCTCGGCCCGTAGAGAGCAGTCGCTCCGGCAATGTCGCCGAGTTGTGGAACGCGGAAGTCTTCGCGGTAGTGGAAATCCATCAGTTCGCCGGTCCGCCCGGGATGGTCGAGGCCAATGGCGTGGCCGATCTCGTGGGTGAGTGCGTAGCGGATGTCGTAAACCTCGAGATTGCCGTCGAACCCGACCTTCCACGGCTGCTCCGGGTTGAGACAGATGACGGAGCGGGTGAGGCGCACACGCTCCGTCGATGACCCGGGATCGCTGTATTCGACATTGGTGAAGGCGCGTCCGGCAGGCGTTGCCTGGGCGCCGATCAGGATATCGGCATCGGGCGCGTCGACCTTGCGAAACCGGATGTTGGCGACGCGCGACCATGCGGTGAAGGCCGCGTCAAGCTCGTGTTCGAAAGTGGCGCGGGCGATGTTGTTTGCCCCCAGCAGGCGGTCGAGCGGCTCGACAATCCGGCAATTGCGGGCGCCGGCGAAGGTCCGCTGGCTGGCAACGATGGCGTAAGTGATGGAGGTGCTGCCGGCGGCAGCCGGTACGCTCCAGCTCATGGTGTGGCCATCGAGGACGATCATGCGGTAGTCGGCGGCGCCTGCGGGCGCCGCGATCACGCACGTCGCCGTCAGCGCGAAAGCCGCCAGGGCGGCACGCGCCCAGCCTGTCCTGTTCAGTTGCACGACGGAAACCCGCCCTCGCGATAGTCTTGCCCTGGCGAATTGCTAGCACGTTTGGCGCCGGGCGCGAATCCCGGCTTCGTGATCGGGCGCGGTGTGTGGCCAAATCAAGACAGTGGAAGGAAAAACCTTTCTGAATCAGCCAGATAGCACTGTGGAACCTTGCGCCGGTTCGCGGGTTCTTCGCTAGGAGGGGGCACAATTGCAGAAAGGAAGCAAGTCATGCTGAAGACATTAATGACCGCGTCGGCCGTTGTTGCCCTTCTCGCCGCCGCGCCGGCACTGGCCGAGGACGCTGCGCAGCCCGGCAACCCGGCCGCGACCGGCGACCAGATGCAGCCCAAGCAGCCCGAGGTGAAGCAGCCCGATGCGGCTTCTCCGGCGCCCGCCACCGGCGGTCAGGCGGCCGCCCCGGCCGACACCAGCGCGCCGCAGGTCGCCGCTACCGACAAGTTCCTCGAGCAGCAGCAGGACAGCCAGATGCTGGCCTCGAACATCATGGGCCAGACGGTCTATGACGGCTCCGGCGACAGTCTGGGCTCGGTGAACGACATCGTCCTTGACCAGAATCACCAGATCGTTGCCGTGATCATCGGCGTTGGCGGGTTCCTCGGCATCGGCCAGAAGAACGTCGCGGTGTCGATCGCGGCGATCGACCAGACGACCGACGAGAACGGCAAGCCGAAGCTGGTGCTGAACGCCACCGCGGACGAACTGGACCAGGCGCCGGCGTTCAAGACGCTCGCCGATCTGAAGGCGGAAGAGCAGATGCAGAATGCGCCGTCGCAGCCGCCGGCCGGTGGCACCCTTGCGCCGGCTCCGGCACCCGCGAGCCCGAATGGTTCGTAACCGGACTCAGCCATGGACGGCTTTTTGTGCCCGCCGGGGGCCTGCCTCCGGCGGGCATTGTGTCATCGTCCGGCGCGGTCGCCGGCGCGTCCGCCTAGCCCATGGTCGGCATGACGAACTCGGGATCGCTCCTGACTCCGGTCGGCCAACGCGTGGTGATGGTTTTGAGGCGGGTGTAGAAGCGCACACCTTCCGGCCCGTGCATATGGTGGTCGCCGAACAGTGATGCTTTCCAGCCGCCAAAGCTGTGGAAGGCCATCGGCACCGGGATCGGCACGTTGATGCCAACCATGCCGACTTCGATATCCTGAGCAAAGCTTCGCGCCGCGTCGCCGTCGCGGGTGAAGATGGCGACGCCGTTGCCATACGGGTGCTTGCTGATCATGTCGACGGCTGCGTCGTAGTCCTTGGCGCGGGCGACGGAGAGCACCGGTCCGAAGATTTCTTCGCGCCAGATCGCCATCTCGGTGGTGACCCGGTCGAACAGCGTGCCGCCGATATAATAGCCGTTTTCGTAGCCCTGCCGGTCGATGGCGAAGGTGCGTCCGTCGACGACCAGCTTCGCCCCTTCCGCTTCGCCCTGGTCGATGAACCCGCGCACCTTGGCAAGGTGCTGTGCGGTCACCAGTGGGCCCATTTCCGATGCGCGATCGCTGGCCGGGCCGACCTTCAGAGCGCGCACCTTCGGCGCCAGCCGCTCGATCAGTGCGTCTGCGGTCTTCTCCCCGACAGGAACCGCGACGGAGACGGCCATGCAGCGTTCGCCGGCGGAGCCGTAGGCGGCCCCCATCAGCGCGTTGACCGCCATATCGAGATCGGCGTCGGGCAGGATCACCATGTGGTTCTTGGCACCGCCAAGCGCCTGCACCCGCTTCCCGTTCGCCGTTCCGGTCGCATAGACGTAGCGCGCGATCGGCGTCGACCCGACAAAGCTGACGGCCTTGATGTCCGGATGGGTGAGGAGTGCATCGACGGCCTCCTTGTCGCCCTGGACGACGCCGAACACGCCGGCGGGCAGTCCTGCTTCCTGCAACAACTCGGCGATCAGCAGCGAGGCCGAGGGGTCGCGCTCGGACGGCTTGAGAATGAAGGCGTTGCCGCAGGCGAGCGCCACCGGGAACATCCACATCGGCACCATTGCGGGAAAGTTGAACGGCGTGATGCCGGCCACGACACCGAGCGGTTGGCGGAGCGAGTGGCTGTCGACATTGGTGCCGACATTCTCGGTAACCTCGCCTTTCAAGAGGTGCGGCGCACCGGTGGCGAATTCGACCACTTCAATGCCGCGGGTGACCTCGCCAAGCGCGTCGTCGTGCGTCTTGCCATGCTCGGTCGATATCGCTTCGGCGAGCCGATCGGCGTTCTGCTGCAGCAGATACTTGAACCGGTCGAGGACACGCGCGCGACGCAGCGCCGGCGTCTTGGCCCAGCCCGGAAACGCCGCCTTGGCGACCGACACCGCCTGGGCGACCTCCTCAGCCGTGGCGAGCGGACAGCGCTTGGTCACTTCGCCCGTGGCGGGGTCGAAGACGTCCGAAAAGCGCCCGGACTGACCTGGCACGGGCGTGCCGCCGACAAAATGCGTGAGTTCGGTCATGGGAATCCTCCTGATTGGCATGTGCCCATGTCCCATTGCGATCCTTGCAAAGCAACTGCCCAAAATGCGAAATAGATATGCACAAATTGCGATCGTGGAGATTGCCATGAACTGGGACGACGCCAGGATGTTTCTGGCGGTTGCGCGGGCGGGGCAGATTCTGGCGGCCTCGCGCACGCTCGGCGTCAACCAGGCGACGTTGAGCCGGCGTGTCGCCGCCCTCGAAAAGTCCCTTGGGGCGAAGCTCGTCTTGCGCCGGACCAATGGCTGCGACCTGACCGAGGCGGGCGCCGATCTGATGGAGTCGCTCGAGCGCGTCGAGGCGGAGTTCCTCGCTTCGCAAGCGCGCCTGGACGAGACCGCTGTATCCATCTCGGGAACCGTGCGCATCGGCGCGCCGGACGGCTTCGGTGTCGCCTTCCTCGCCCCGCGCCTCGGCGCGCTCGCCGAGCGCTATCCCAATCTGCGCATCCAGCTGGTGCCGACGCCGCGCAGCTTCTCGCTCTCGCGGCGTGAAGCCGACATCGCCGTCCTCGTCGGCCGGCCGGAGAGGGGACGGCTGCGGGCACGGAAGCTGATCGATTACACGCTCGGTCTCTATGCCTCACGCGGCTATCTGGAGGATCGGCCGCAACCCGCAACGGCTGCCGATCTCGCCGAGCACCGTCTGCTCGGCTACGTCGACGACCTGATCTACGCGCCGGGGCTGAACTACGCCTCCGAGTTCCTGCGCAACTGGCGGTCCCGGATCGAAATCTCCAGCGCCATCGGACAGCTCGCGGCAATTCGGGCCGGCGCCGGAATTGGGGTCATGCACGACTACATTGCGCGGCCTGAACCCGGCCTCATCCGCATCCTCCCGACGCTCGGTGCGCGCCGGTCTTACTGGCTGGCGATCCACGAGAACCTGCATGACGTGCCGCGTGTGAGAGCGGCAGCGGATTTCGTCGCCGAAGCCGTCCAGAAAAACCGACACGGCTTCGCGCCCATGCTTGCCTAGGATGCTGTGGCGCTGCAAAACAACGGCCGGGATCGTAGGTCCCGTCAAAAAGGCAACCACGCCCCGGGGGACCGATGAAACTGCGCCTGTCGAAGCTGTTCGCGCCGCCCGAAGCGCCGGCGCCCTTGCGGATCCTGCGGGCGCTGATCGACGACCCCGATCTCGGCGACGCGGCGACGGTCGCGTTCCTGCAATTCGCGCTCGGCCATTGCGGCCGGTCCCATTCGCAGGGAATGCAGGACGTCTGGGCGCTGTTCGAAACGGCTGAGAAGCGGGACGGCTATTTCGTCGAGTTCGGCGCGGCTAACGGCATCGAGCTGAGCAACAGCTATCTGCTGTCCGAGGGGTATGGCTGGCGCGGCGTGCTGGCCGAGCCGCATCCGGACTTTGTGGAGGCGCTTCGCGTCAATCGCCCGAACGACTACGTGTCGGACAAGGCAGTGTGGGCACGCTCGGGCGAGACGCTGACCTTCGCCATGACGCGGGTGCCCTATCTCAGCGTGCTCGTCGATGTGAACCCGCCGGGGCTGCATCGCCGCAAGGCGCTGAAGCACACCGAGATCGCGGTGCAGACGATCTCGCTCAACGACCTGCTCAGCGAGGCGGGCGCGCCGCGGGAGATCGATTTCATCAGCGTCGACGTGGAGGGCGGCGAGTTCGCGGTGATGGAGACATTCGACTTCGACCGGTGGCGCGTCGCGCTCTTCGCCATCGAGCGCAACCGCGCCGGAGAGAAACTCGACGCCCTGATGGCCGCCCACGGCTATGAGCGCCGCTTCCCCGATCTGTCGCAGGGCGACAACTGGTACCGGCTGGCCGGAGCCTGAAGCGGCGAGGACTGGATCAGACCTGGCTGTTGGCGACAGCGGCGCGGAGGGCGGTCGCCAGCAATTCCCGATGCGGGTCGAGTCCGATGCGGGGAGGTTGGAGGCGAGCGCGGCCGGCTCCGCATCGGCCCAGAACGACCGGGTCATCACGTTGATGGCGCGCATGAGGTTGTCGGCCTTGCGGATGGACGACGTCTCGGCCGTGCCGATTTCCGGTGCCGAAAGGAAGGGGAGAAAGCAGGCCGCTCGGATCTGGCCGCTCCAGATGGCGTTGCGATAGGCGAGATCACCGGCGTGCGCAAAGGGGCCGCGATCAGCGCCGACAGGAACGACTGCACCTTGCCGCCGACCGGCAGTTCAGGAGTAGGAGCCGGTTCCAGCAAACATGAAGCCGCGGCCGAGGTCGAACAAGGTGAAGCTCGGCGGATTGGAGCGCATTGCCGCCCGATAGGCTTCGACCATGGGGCCGAATGAATTGACGCCGGCGGGCAGCACGAGGACACCGGTGAAGATGAGGTCGTACGGAGCGAGCTGCTGCCCCTGGGCGCCTCGACGCCGGAGCGCCGTCTCCGACAGCTCGGCATCGTCCTCCAGAACATGCGCGAGCGGCATCCCGGTACTCAGGGCGCGCAATGCTGCGCGGTGCGACAGAAAGCAGCCGACGAAGGGTTTGACCTTGAGCTCCGGGCGTCCGCGCCGGCGAAGCGATGATAGCTGACGCCGAATTTGGCGAACTGCCGCTCCATCGCCGCGCGGCGCTGCGTCGATCGATCGAGGTTGATGTAAAGACCGATGCAGTTGCGGATTGTCATGGCGTTCAGCCGCGTGGTTGCCTTGCGGCGCTTCCTATTGCACGCCGGAAATCAATGCAAATGGCGCCCCGCTAGGGCAGGGGAATGATGCGGCAGGGCTCGCCGGCCCTGGCGGCGGGGGCGTGCGGCGGACGCACGATGAGGCAGTCGGCCGTGGCGAAGACGCCGAGCATCGAGGAATCCTGGACGGGCAGGGGGATGGCCGCCGGCAGCTCGCCGCGCCGTGTCGCCAGGCGGGCGCGGACGTAATCCTGGCGATTGTCGTTTTCGGCGAGGTCGCCGCCGAGCGTGGCGGGCTCGCTCGGGTCGCTCTGCGGCTGGCCGAGCAGGGCGGCAATCAGCGGCCTCAGAAAGAGGATGGCACAGACCAGGCTCGATACCGGATTGCCGGGAAGGCCGAGCACGCGGGTTCCCTCGATATGGCCGAACATCAGCGGCTTGCCCGGGCGCATGGCGACACGCCAGAAATCGAGGGTGAGACCGGCTTCATTGAGCGCCGCCTGCACCAGGTCGTGGTCGCCGACCGAGGCGCCGCCGATGGTGAGCACCACATCGGCGGGGAGCGCCAGGGCGTGCTCGATGGTGCGGGTGATGGCGGCGCGGTCGTCGCGGACGATGCCGAGATCGCGCGCCTCGCCGCCGAGCGCATTCACATAGGCGGCAAGGCCGGGCGAGCTGGCGGCGAAGATCTGGTCCGGCGTCGGCACCTCGCCCGGCGGCACCAGCTCGTCGCCGGTGGCGATGATGGCGACCACCGGCCGGCGGCGCACCGGCAGATGGGCGTGGCCTGCGGCGGCGGCGAGCGCCAGTTCGCGCATGCCGAGCCGTCGTCCGGCGTCGAGCAGCAGGGCGTTTTCCTGGAAGTCGAGACCGGCACGGCGAATGTGCCGCCCGGCGGTGGCGGGCTCCTGTGCGGTCACGGTGCCGTCGTCGCCGGGTCGGGCGTTCTCCTGAATGAGAACGGCATCGGCACCGGGCGGCACCGGGGCGCCGGTGAAGATGCGCGCGGCCTCGCCGGCGCCGACGCTGCCGTCGAAGCGGCGGCCGGCGGCGGCCATGCCGATGAGCTTCAGCACGGCGGGCGCGTTGGCCGTGTCGGCGGCGCGCACGGCATAGCCGTCCATGGAGGAGGCGTCGAAGGGCGGCTGGCTGCGCCGCGCCTTGAGCGGCTCGGCAAGCGTCCGCCCGGCGGCCTCAGTGAGAGCGACATAATCGGAGGGGACCGGGGCAGTGCCGACGATGATGCGGGCGACGGCCTCATCGACAGGGACGAGCGGGATCACGTGCGTTTCTCCCTTGCGCGTTTGGTGCCGGCTTTCCAGGTGCCGGACTTGCCGCCGCGCTTCTCGACCAGGCGGATGCCGGTGATGGCCATGCCGCGATCGACCGCCTTGGCCATGTCGTAGACGGTGAGGCAGGCGACCGAGACGGCGGTCAGCGCCTCCATCTCGACGCCGGTCTTGCCGGCGAGCTTGGCGGTGGCGCGGACGCGGAGGCCGGGAAGCTCGGCGTCCGGCTCGATGTCGACCGTGACCGAAGTCAGTGCCAGCGGGTGGGCGAGCGGGATCAGCTCGTGGGTGCGCTTGGCCGCCATGATGCCGGCAATGCGGGCGGCGCCGATGACGTCGCCCTTCCGGGCATTGCCGGAGACGATGAGGTCGAGGGTGGCGGGCTTCATGGTGACCGCGCCTTCGGCGATGGCGATACGCTCGGTCACCGCCTTGGCGCCGACATCGACCATGTGTGCGGCGCCGGTCTTGTCGAGATGGGTGAGGCGGCGGGCAGCCATGGCTCAGGCCGCGACGCTGGTGCCGATGAGGCGGGCGGTGGCGGCGGCGACATCGGCCTCGCGCATCAGGCTTTCGCCGACGAGATAGGCGCCGATGCCGACGGCCTGAAGCCGGGCGATATCGGCCGGCGTGAAGATGCCGCTCTCGCCGACCAGAACGTGGTCGCTCGGCACCTTGGGCGCCAATGCCTCGCTGACCTCCAGCCTGGTCTCGAAGGTGCGGAGGTCGCGATTGTTGATACCGACGAGGCGCGATTTCATCTTCAGTGCGCGGTCGAGCTCCTCGGCGTTGTGGACCTCGATCAGCACGTCCATGCCGAGGTCGAGCGCGGTCGCCTCGATGGCGTGGGCGTCGGCGTCACTCAAGGCGGCCATGATGATGAGGATGCAATCGGCGCCGAGCGCGCGGGATTCGAACACCTGATAGGGCTCGAACATGAAGTCCTTGCGGATCGCCGGGAGCGGCACGGCAGCCCGTGCGGCGACGAGGTATTGGTCGGCGCCCTGGAAGAAGGGGGCGTCGGTGAGGACCGACAGGCAGGTGGCGCCGCCGGCCTTGTAGGCCCGTGCAAGGCTCGGCGGGTCGAAGTCCTCTCGGATCAAGCCTTTGGACGGACTGGCCTTTTTGATCTCGGCAATGAGCGCCGGGCGGCCTTCGGCGATTGTGCGTTCAAGGGCGGCGAGGAAACCGCGGGGCGGCTCCGCGGCGCGGGCGCGCATCTCGATTTCGGCCGGGGCGACGCGCGCCTTGGCCGCGGCGATCTCGGCGCGCTTGGCTTGCTCGATCTTTTTGAGAATGTCGCTCATGGCTCAGGCGTTCGACACCTTGACCAGCAGGTCGAGCCGCTCGGCGGCCTTGCCGGTGTCGATGCTTTCGGCCGCCATTGCCGCACCTGCCTTGAGGTCGTCCGCAACACCGGCGACGACCAGCGCGGCGCCGGCATTGAGCAGCACCGTGTCGCGATAGGCGTTGTTCTCGCCGGCGAGCACGCGTTTGAGCGCCGCGGCATTGTGGGCGGCATCGCCGCCCTTGATCGCCTCGAACGGCCAGTTCTTGAGGCCGGCATCGGCCGGGGTGACCGCGAATGTGGTGACCTTGCCGTCCTTGAGCCGGGCGACCGCGGTCTCGCCAGCCGTCGACATCTCGTCGAGGCCGCCGGCGCCGTGCACCACCCAGGCGGATTCGGCGCCGAGGCTTGCCAGCACATTGGCGAGGGGCTCGACCCAGTCCGGCGAGAAGACGCCGAGCAGGTAGCGCTTGACGCTGGCCGGATTGGAGAGCGGGCCGATGAGATTGAAGACAGTGCGGAAGCCGAGTTCGGCGCGGGCCGGGCCGACATGGCGCATAGCCGAATGGTGGGCCGGGGCGAACATGAAGCCGATGCCGGTCTCGCGGATGCAGGTGGCGATCTCATCCGGCGCGAGGTCGATCTTGACGCCCAGCGCTGCGAGCGTGTCGGCGGCGCCGGATTTCGACGAAAGCGCCCGGTTGCCGTGCTTGGCGACCGGCACGCCGGCGCCGGCAACCACGAAGGCGGACGTCGTGGAGATATTGTAGCTGCCCGAGGCGTCGCCGCCGGTGCCGACCACGTCGATGGCGTCGGCCGGCGCCGCCACCGGCGTCATCTTGGCGCGCATGGTGGCGACCGCGCCGGCGATCTCGTCCACCGTCTCGCCGCGCAGCCTGAGGCCGGTGAGAAAGGCGCCAATCTGAACCGGCGTGGCGTCGCCCGACATGATGATGTCGAAGGCTTCCTCCGCCTCCTGGCGCGACAGCCGCTCGCCGGCGGCAACCTTGCCGATGATGGCCTTCAGATCAGCCATGATGAACTATCCCCGGTTTCAGTTCGTTCCCCGGCGAGCCCGGCCTCGGCCGGGCGAGGGAAGGGGACCCAGTAATCACGGCTGGAGCGAAATGAGCAATGCCTGCGACTACTGGGTCCCCGCCTACGCGGGGACCACGCACCATATGCGATGGCCCGCCGATCAGCATCAGGCGACCGACTTCACCGAGCGGTGTTCCGCATTCCAGGCGGCGGCGATGTCGAGGAAGTTCTTGAGGATGGTGTGACCGTGCTCGGAGGCGATCGACTCCGGATGGAACTGGACGCCGTGCACGGGATAGTGCTTGTGCATGGCGCCCATGATGACGCCGTCCTCGGCGGTGGCGGTCACCTCCAGCACGTCCGGCACGGTCTCCGGTGCGATGGTCAGCGAGTGATAGCGGGTCGCCTGGAACGAGTGGTTGATGCCGCGGAAGACGCCGCGGCCATTGTGGCTGATGGTCGAGACCTTGCCGTGCATGAGGGACGGGGCGCGCACGATGGCGCCACCATAGACCTGGCCAATCGACTGATGGCCGAGGCAGACGCCGAAGATCGGGATCGTCGATCCGGCCCTCTCGATCAGCGACAGGCAAATGCCGGCATCGTTGGGCGTGCAGGGGCCGGGCGAGAGCACGATGGCCTCGGGGTCCATCGCCATCACCTCGTCGACGCCGATCTTGTCGTTGCGGCGCACGGCGAGCTTCGCCCCCAACTCGCCGATGTAATGGACGAGGTTGTAGGTGAAGCTGTCGTAGTTATCGATGACGAGAACGGTCATGGGCCCTGTCCTATCTTGCTGAGAAATAGGCCAGATCGGCCCCGGGGCGCAAGCGGCGGCGGGACGCCTACTGCCCCCGGCCTACCCGCGAGGCGAAGCGGACCGCCTCTTCGGCCGCGCGGAAGAGGGCGCGGGCCTTGGCCTGGCACTCGGCGTGCTCGTTCTCGGGGACCGAATCGGCGACGATGCCGGCGCCGGCCTGGACGTACATTTTGCCGTCCTTGACCACCGAGGTTCTGAGAATGATGCAGGAATCCATGGCGCCGTCGGCGGAGAAATAGCCGACGCAGCCGGCATAGATGCCGCGCTTCTCCAGTTCCAATTCGTCGATGATCTCCATGGCGCGCACCTTGGGGGCGCCGGAGACGGTGCCGGCCGGGAAGCCGCCGGCGAGCGCGTCGAGCATGTCGTGCTCGGGCGACAGCAGGCCGACGACGTTCGACACGATGTGCATGACCTGGCTGTAGTATTCGAGGAAGAACTGGTCGGTGACCTTGACCGAACCGATCTGGGCGACGCGGCCGACATCGTTGCGGCCGAGGTCGAGCAGCATCAGGTGCTCGGCGCGCTCCTTGGGGTCGGCGAGCAGTTCGTCCGCCAGGGCCTTGTCCTCGTCCGGCGTCTTGCCGCGCGGTCGTGTGCCGGCGATCGGCCGGATGGTCACCTCGCCGTCGCGCACGCGCACCAGGATCTCGGGGCTGGAGCCGGCGATCGCGAAGCCGCCGAAGTCGAGATAATAGAGGAAAGGCGAGGGGTTGGTGCGGCGGAGCGCCCGATAGAGGGCGAAGGGCGGCAGGTTGAAGGGCGCCTCGAAACGCTGCGACAGCACCACCTGGAAGATGTCGCCGGCGGCGATGTACTCCTTGGCGCGCTTGACCATGTCGAGATAGCGTTCGCGCGGCGTGTTGGAGACGACCGGAACACCGAGGTCGACCGCGACATCGTCGGCCGACTTGTCGAGCGGCGCATCGAGGGCATCGACTATCGCCGTCAGCCGGTCGACGGCGCGGGCATGGGCCTGGGCCGCGGCGATGCCCGTCTCGGGGCGGGCCGGCGTGACGATGGTGATCTCGTCCCTGACCGCATCGAAGACGACGATGACGGTGGGGCGGATCATGACGGCGTCGGGGAAGCCGAGCGGGTCCGGGTTGGGCTCGGGCAGGCTCTCCATCTGGCGGACCATGTCGTAGCCGAGATAGCCGAAGATGCCGGCCGACATGGGCGGAAGCTCATGGGGCAGGTGGATGTGCGATTCCGCGATGATGCGGCGCAGCGCCTCCAGCGCCGGCTCGGCCATCGTCTCGAAGCGGTCGCGGTCGGTTTCCGGGGTGCGGTTGATCTCGGCCTTGCCGCCGGTGGCGCGGAAGATCAGGTCCGGCTCGATGCCGATGATCGAGTAGCGGCCGCGCACGGCGCCGCCCTCGACCGACTCGAGCAGCAGGCAGTTGGCGCGGCCTGCCGACAGCTTGAGCATGGCCGAGACCGGCGTCTCGAGGTCGGCGACCAGTCGCGTCCACACCACCTGCGGCTCGCCGGCGTCATAGGCGCGCGCGAAGTCGTCGAGAACGGGTTCGACCAGCATGACCGGGTTCCGTGGGCCGTTACTGGGTGGGCTGGTTGAGCCCCAGCACCCGGGAGAGCGCAGCCTGATTGATCTGCACGTCGATCTTCGACTGGCGCTCGGTGACATAGGCGGCGAGCAGGTCGTTGACGAACTGGCCGTCGAGCTGCGTCTTGATCTGCGCCAACTGCGGATCGCCCGGGTTGAAGGTCGGCACGGTGCTGTCGTCGACGACGAGCAGGACCTTGGTCATGTCGGCGGCGCCATCGGCAACCGCGACATAGCCCTTGGGGCCGGCGAAGGCGGCCGAGATCACCGCGGTCGACAGGTCGCCGCTTGCCTTCGAACCGCGCGTCAGCGCGTCCGCCGTCTTCACCTCGAGCCCGGCGTCGGCTGCTACCTTGGCCAGATCGCCGGCGCTGTCGAGCTTGCTCTTGAGCGCGTCGGCCTCGTCGGCAAGCTTCTGGCGACGCTGCTCGTCCTTCCAGGCGGCAACCACCTTGTCGTGCACCTCGGCCAGCGTGCGATCGTGCTCCGGCATCACCTGGGTGACGTCGTACCAGAGGAAGGTGTTGCGGGTCGGCTCGAGCGGGTTGTTCTCCATGCCGACATCGGTGTCGTACGCCGCCTGCACCAGGAGGCTGGGCACGCCGTCGACGGGCTTGCCGTCCGGACCGTTGCCCGACTTGTCGACCTCGGGCACGGTTTCCATCTTCAACCCGTACTTCTTGGCAACCTCATCAAGGCTGGAGCCGCCAGCGCGCGCATCCTCGATCGCATCGCGCATGGCGATGACGTCCTTGGTCGCGTGCTCGGTGGCGATCTCCATCTTGAGCTGGTCCTTGACCTCGGCGAAGGTCTTGACCGTCTCGGGGACGATGTCGCTGACGCGCACGATCACCGGGCCGAAGCTGCCGTCGATGATGCCGCTGACCCCGGGAGCGGCCATGTCGAACACGGCCGCGGCGACGCCGGGATCGACGATCTTGTCCTTGGTGACCGTGCCGAGGTCGACGTCGGCCGTCTTGAGATTGCGCTCGGCGATGAGGTCGTCAAAGGTCTTGCCGCTGGCGAGCTCCTGGGCCGCGGCCTCGGCGTCAGCCTTGTCCTTGAAGACGATCTGCTCGACATGGCGGGTGCCCGGTGTGGAGAAGCGGTCCTTCTGCTGGTCGTAGCGCTTCTGCGCGTCAGCATCGCTGACCTCGTCGGGCTTGGCGATCGCTTGCGGGCTCAGCGTGAAATAGGTGATCGTCCGGTATTCGGGCGCCTTGTAGTCGGCCTTGTGCGCGTCGAAGTAGGTGGAAAGGTCGGAATCGGAGGGATCGGCGATGGCGCTCGCCGCCGGTGCGGTGATCACCACGTAGCTGAGGGTGCGCGCATCGTCGCGATACTCGGCAACGGCCTTGATGACCGTCTGGGGCACGGTGACATTGCCGACGAGACCCTGATTGAGCTGATTGCGGATGTAGTCGGACTTGATCAGCAGCACCATATCGTCCTCGGTGAGCTGCTGTGCCTGGGCGATCTGGGCAAAGTAGGTGCGGTCGAACTGACCGGTGGGGCCGCGCAGATTGGGGTCTTCGCGGATCATGCGGCCGACCGTCTCCGGCGAGAGGCTCAGGCCCATGTCGTTGGCGGTGTCGTTGAGGGTGGCCTCGGCCAGCATCTGGCTGAGGATCTGGCTGGGAATGCCGAGCTGTACGGCCTGCTGCGGCGTGATGTTCTTGCCGAGCCGCTGGCTGAGCTGGCGCACGGCCAGGTCGAAGCGGCGGCGGAACTCGGAGCCGCTGAGACTGGTGTTGCCGACCTTGGCGACGTCGTTGGCGCCATAGCCCCGGAAGACATCGGCCACGCCCCAGACGCCGAAGCTGATCACGAGGAGCAGCAGCATGATCTGGACGACCCATCCGGACGTCATTTTGCGTAATGTGTCGAGCATCTCAATCCTCAGCGGGGGCCGCTGCCTGGGGGCGGGTTTCGGGCGCGGATAATAGGTTCACCGCCCCCGCCGCCGCAAGGCATAGTCGCGCGCCTGGCGGTGGGCAAAAAAGCGCAGAATATCAAGCCGTTGCTGTAGGCACCGGGTCGCCGTCAGGCGTCCGCCTTCATCCATCTTTCGACGAAGGGGACCGATCGCGCATATTGCGGCGCCACGTGCACAGGGTGTCCGAGGGCCACCGCGGCACGCCACGGCCAGCGTGGATCGGCGAGTATGGTCCGCGCCAGCGCCACCAGATCGGCCTTGCCCTCGGCGATGATCGCCTCGGCGAAGTGCGGATCGTCGATAACGCCGACGGCGCGGGTGACGATGCCGGCCTCCTTGCGGATGCGTTCGGCAAACTGCACCTGGTAGCCGGGGGCGGACGGAATGCTGGCGTCGTGGACGCCGCCGCCGCTCGAGGCGCAGATATAGGCGGCACCGGCATCCTTCAGCGCCCGCGATACCGCGACGGCCTCCTCGATGGTGAAGCCGCCCTCGGTCCAGTCGGTGGCGGACAGCCGCACGCCGACCATGACGGAGGCGGGAACCGCGGCGCGCACGGCCTTGGTAACCGCCACGATGAAGCGCATGCGGTTGTCCAGCGCGCCGCCCCAGTGATCGGTGCGTTGGTTGGACAACGGCGACAGGAACTCATGCAGCAGGTAGCCGTGGGCGCCGTGGATCTCGATGAAGTCGAAGCCGGCGCGCACCGCCCGTTCGGCAGCGTTGGCCCAGGCGCTGATCAGGCGCTGGATGCCGTTCTCGTCGAGCGCCTGCGGCACGTGCCAGCCGGGCGCAAAGGGGATGGCCGACGGGGCCACGGTCTGCCAGGCGTCTTCCTCGGCACGCAGCGGGCCGCCGCCCTGCCACGGGCGATGGACGGACGCCTTGCGCCCGGCATGGCCGAGCTGGACGCCGAAGCGCGTACCGGCCGGCGCCACGCGCCGGGCCGCAGCCAGCGCGCGCTGGGCGGCCGCCTCGTTGTGGTCCGAATAGAGGCCGAGGTCGCCGTGGGTAATGCGGCCGTGACGTTCGACCGCGGTCGCCTCGACGGTGATCATGCCGGCGCCGGACACGGCCAGCGTCATCCAATGGTGCAGATGCCAGTCGGAGGCCGAGCCGTCATCGGCGGAGTATTGGCACATGGGCGCCACGGCGATGCGATTGTGGACGCTCATCCCACCAATGGTGAGCGGCGAGAAAAGCAATGATGTCATGGGTTTACCGAATTTTCTCAGGTGAGCCTGACGCCACGGCGGCACCCGGCCGCCGGCACGACGAGCGCGCCGGCCAACTCAATGCGGCGTCAAGCCGGCGCGCTTCTCCTGCGCCCTATTCGCCCCATACGAGAAAGAGGCCGATGTCGCCCGGCATGCCATCGGGAAAATCGACGACGCGCGCCGACAGATGGAAACCGCGCGGTCTGAGCTCGCGCTCCCAGCGCATATACATCTCGGCGGCCTCGCCGCGCAGCGTGCGCGGCCATTCCGGATCGGGCGCGTTGACCGCCCGGCCGCCGTCGCTGCACAGCTGATGGGGGAATTGCAGCAGCAGATATTCGGTCTGGCCGGTCTCCGCCGCCTCGCGGGCGTTGTGGACGAGCTTGTTCCACTCCTTGTCGGAGATGTGCGTGTCGATCAGGCGGTGGACGTCGCGCTTGTGCAATTCGGCCGCAAGTTGGCGCTCGTGGCTGCGCTGCTCGTCGAGCGCGTCCTTGAAGTGGGTGACAAGGTGGCGGAAATCGTTGACCGACAACTCGCCGTCCGGGCGCGTGTCGCGCTCGACGTCGTCCTCGGCCGGCGCGTGAGCGCCGTTTGCCTTGCCGTTGCCTTTGGCCTTGGTGTCCTTGCCGTTCTGCCAGGGCGGCGAGAACTTGTGCTTGGGTTCCGGCGGAAGGGGCACCGGCTCGAACTCACCGCCGCCAAGCGAACGCAGCAGGTCGGCGCGGCGGACGATGCCGACGATCTTGCCGTCGCGCATCACCGGCAGACGCTTGACCCGGTGTTCGGCCATGAGAGACGCGATCTCGTCGGCGCGGGTCTCCTCGCCGACGGTGAGCACCGGGCTCGACATCACCTCACGGGCGGCGGCAATCGGTTCCTGCATCTGCTCGAGGAATTCGGCGTTGAGCGCCTCGCCCTCGGCCAGCCGCAGGAGCCACGATTCGCTCTTGGTTTCCCGTTCCGTCCGTTTGCGGCCGACGAGGTCCCCTTCGCTGACCATGCCAACCAGGGTGCCGATCTCATCGACCACCGGCACGGCGCTGATGCGGTGCTGAAGCAGGGTCTTGGCCACGTCGCGGATGGACGTATTCGGCGTCACTGTGACGACGTCGCTGTTCATCAAGTCACGAGCAATCATAATCTTCTGTCCCCGGGACTGGCGACTTCGAAACCGGCGTTCGGGTAGCCTGAGTACGGCCCGGCTACCTTGATCTTGCGCAAACACGGAACGCGCGAAAACCAGTGGCAGAGTGCTTTTGTCGATGATTTCGGTTAGGGCTGACATGAATTCAAGAGGAGCTCGAGCAGAGAATGTCAGTACGTATGAAACTCGCTGCCGGTAACTGGAAGATGAACGGCACGCGGGCGAGCCTGCCCGAATTGCGGGCAATTGCGGCCGGCGCCGGAACGGCCTGCGAAGTGGCGATCTGTCCGCCGGCGACGCTGATTCCGGCAGCGGTCGAGGCCGTGGCGGGGACGCCCGTGGCAATCGGCGGCCAGGACTGCCACGCAGCCGCAAAAGGCGCCCATACCGGTGATATTGCAGCAGAAATGATCGCCGACGCCGGCGGAACGCTGGTCATCGTCGGCCACTCGGAACGGCGCACCGACCACGGCGAGACCGACGCGCAAGTGCGGGCCAAGGCGGAGGCCGCCTGGCGGGCCGGGCTGACCGCCATCCTGTGTGTCGGCGAGACTGAGGCAGAACGCCGCGGCGGCGAGACCGAGGCGGTGCTCAGCCGCCAGATCGCGGGTTCGGTGCCCGACGGGGCCGGCGCCGGCCGGCTGGTGATCGCCTACGAGCCGGTCTGGGCGATCGGGACGGGGCTGACGCCATCAAATGACGACATTGTCGCGGCACACGCCCATATAAGGGCCGAATTGGCGGGGCGCCTGGGACAGGGTGAAGCCGATGCGATACGCATCCTCTATGGCGGCTCGGTCAAGCCGGACAACGCGGCAACCATCATGGCGCTTCCCGGCGTCGATGGCGGCCTGGTCGGCGGCGCCAGCCTTAAAGCCGCCGATTTCCTCACGATTATCGCTGCCTGCGGGTGATTCAGGATGCCGGGCGGGCGGCTCTGGTGCCGCCCGGCATGATCGTGTAAAAGGCCGGCAACCCCGAATTCGGACAAGCTGATGCAAACTGTTGTCATCGTCATTCACCTGATGGTGATCGTGGCGCTCGTGGCGGTCGTGCTGCTGCAACGCTCGGAAGGCGGCGCCCTCGGCGTCGGCGGTTCCGACCAGTTCATGACCACGCGCGGCCAGGGCAATGTGCTGACCCGTGCCACCACCATTCTGGCAGCGATCTTCTTCGCCACATCGCTGGCGATGTCGGTGCTGAACAGCCTGAACGCGCCGCCCACCGCGATCCTCGATACGACGCCGGCCGCCAACACGGCGCCGAGCGCGCCGGCCGACACGACGCCGACCGCCCCGGCCACGGCACCGGCCACCGGCGACAGCGGCGCGCCGCTCACGGGACCCGGGGCCGGCAGCGGCAACGGCATCCTGGACCAGCTCAACACCTATACGAGCGGTCAGCCGGGCACCGTGACGCCGAAGAGCGTCGTTCCCGACACCACCACCGCGCCCCCGGCGCCGCTCGGCACGACGCCGGCGGCCCCCGACGGCTCCCAGACTCCGACCTCGCAGTAACCATATGACCTGCAAACGGCGGCCCCCGGTGCGAACATCCACCCGCCGGGGCCGCCATCTTTTTGTTCATCGATGCGGTGATTTCGACTCCGCGAATCAGTCGGGCAGGGGATAGGATCGGGGCCCATGGCGCGGTACGTCTTCATCACCGGCGGCGTGGTTTCCTCTCTCGGAAAAGGCATCGCTTCAGCGGCACTCGGTGCGCTCCTCCAGGCGCGCGGCTATCGGGTGCGCCTGCGCAAGCTCGATCCCTATCTCAACGTCGATCCGGGCACGATGAGCCCCTATCAGCACGGCGAGGTCTACGTCACCGACGACGGCGCCGAGACCGATCTCGACCTCGGCCACTACGAGCGCTTCACCGGGCGCCCGGCGACGAAGATGGACAACGTCACCACCGGGCGCATCTATCAGGAGATCATCACCAAGGAGCGGCGCGGCGACTATCTCGGCGGCACCGTGCAGGTGATCCCGCACGTCACCGACGCCATCAAGTCGTTCATCCTGGCCGGCAACGAGGACGTCGATTTCGTGCTGTGCGAGATCGGCGGCACGGTGGGCGACATCGAGGGGCTGCCGTTCTTCGAGGCGATCCGCCAGCTCGGCAACGACCTGCCGCGCAATCATGCGGTCTTCATCCACCTGACGCTGATGCCGTGGATCGCCACGGCCGGCGAACTGAAGACCAAGCCGACCCAGCACTCGGTCTCGGCGCTCAGGCAGATCGGCATCCAGCCGCATATCCTGCTGGTCCGCGCCGACCGGCCGATCCCCAAGGAAGAGCGGCGCAAGCTGTCGCTGTTCTGCAATGTGCGCGAGACCGCCGTCATCCAGGCGCTCGACCTGGCGCACATCTACGACGCGCCGGTGGCCTATCACGGCGAACACTTCGACGACGAAGTGCTGGCCGCCTTCGGCATCGAGACGCCGCCAGGCCCCGATCTGTCGCGCTGGCACACCCTGGCCGAGACCATCCGCAATCCGGAGGGCAAGGTGTCGATCGCCGTGGTCGGCAAGTACACCGGCCTCAAGGACGCCTACAAGTCGCTGACCGAGGCGCTCCACCATGGCGGCTTCGCCAACAAGGTGAAGGTCGATATCCAGTGGATCGAATCGGAGGTCTTCGAGAAGCAGGACCCGGCGCCGTGGCTGGAGGGGGTGAACGGCATCCTGGTGCCCGGCGGCTTCGGCGAGCGCGGCTCCGAGGGCAAGATCGCGGCCGCCAATTTCGCCCGTAACCGCGGCGTGCCCTATTTCGGCATCTGCTTCGGCATGCAGATGGCGGTGGTCGAGGCGGCGCGCAACCTGGTCGGCATCGAGAGGGCGTCGTCGACCGAGTTCGGCCCGACGCCGGAGCCGGTGGTCGGCCTGATGACCGAATGGCTGCGCGGTAACCAGCTTGAAAAGCGCGCCGCGGACGGCGACCTCGGCGGCACCATGCGGCTCGGGGCCTATCCGGCGATCCTGACGCGCGGCAGCCTGATCAGCCGGATCTATGGCGGCGCCAGCGAGATTTCAGAACGCCACCGCCACCGCTACGAGATCAACATCAACTATCGCGACCGGCTGGAGAGCCACGGCCTGCGCTTCGCCGGCCTGTCGCCCGACGGCGTGCTGCCCGAGACGGTGGAGCTGGAAGGCCACCCGTGGTTCGTCGGCGTGCAGTATCACCCGGAGCTGAAGTCGCGGCCGCTCGAGCCGCATCCGCTGTTCGCCTCGTTCATCGAAGCGGCCGTGGAGCAGAGCCGGCTGGTCTGAGGCGGCGGTCCTACCGACACTCCTGCAACGGAAACACCCCACATGATCTATGAGCTGCGCGTCTATCGCTGTCTGCCCGGCCGCCTGCCGGCGCTGCTCAAGCGCTTCGAGACGGCGACGCTGAAGATCTGGGAGAAGCACGGCATCCGGCAGGCCGGCTTCTGGACGACGGTGGTGGGCGAATCGAACCGGGACCTGACCTATCTCATCGCCTGGGACTCTCTGGCGGAGCGGGAAGCGAAGTGGGGCGCCTTCGTCAGCGACCCGGAGTGGTTGGCGGCGAAGAGCGCCAGCGAGGCGGACGGCCAGATCGTGGAGCATGTCTCGAACCAGTTCCTGGCGCCGACGGCCTTTTCCAGCGTGAAATAGCCTCAAGCTGCGGCCAATCCCGCCGATCTGGCGGCAAAACCATGTCGTGCCACTGGTGAAATACCCTGTTTCGGCCATCATGCGGCCGTAGGGGCGTGGTGTTGCTTGCGCCACTCAAAAGAACTCTTGCGGAGCGACCATGCGCTATACCTTGATTGTCCTGACAAGCCTTGCGGGACTGGCAATGACTGGAGCACCGGCACTGGCGAGCGACTGTGCGAGCATGCGTGCAAACCTCAGCGCCGCGATCGACGACGTGCTGACAGCGGCGAGCGCCGATCCCATCGAACTCGCGGACCTGACCGCGAAGGTCAATGGCGCCGATGCGGCACTGAAGGCGCTGACCGATGCCTGCGGCGATCAGGCGACGACGGCGACCATGGCGCCGGCCACCGCCATCGGCCCCGCCGGCAGCGGCGACAAGAGCGGCGAGACGCCGCGGCCGTCGCCGGCCGAGATGATGGAGCGCACCGGGCGCACCCACGTCACCATCGCGGACACGCCGCAGCCCAAGGCCGCCAGCGCCGCCGTGGTCTCGCAGCAGGCCGCGACGCTGGTCGCCGATCTGCGCGCGGCCATCGCCGCCAACGACCTTGCCGGCATCCGCAAGATCGCCGGCGGTTCCGACAACTGAGTTGAACTCATCGGAGTGCCGTTCCCCGGACGCGGTGCGAGCCATGAAACGCTGCGCCGCTGATCCGGGGTTCGTCATCTTTGGGCCCGGGTTCTGCGCCGCATCACCAGGGTGCTGCGGTGCGCCCGGGACACGCTTCACGATACGAAGGGGCTTCAATTCAAGAGCGCGTCTCTCTCGGGCGCTCGCCGCCCGGCGCGGGCGGAGCCGGTCAGGCACTGTCGGATGTCGCCAAGCTGTGTCAGGCTTGACGCATTGCGAGGGAGATTCGGCCTATGACCGGCGTCGCACCCAGCACGATGCTTCTGATCAACGTCGTCCTGCCCCTCGCCATCGCCGTGACAATGATCGGTCTCGGGCTGGAGTTGACGATCGTTGACTTCAGGCGCGTGGCGAAATTCCCCAACGCCGTGGCACTGGGCCTGTTTCTGAAATTCCTGTTCCTGCCGCTGATCGCGTTTCTGCTCTGCCATCTCTTCGGGCTGTCGC
The DNA here is from genome assembly GCA_963730325.1 of uncultured Alphaproteobacteria bacterium. Lineage (GTDB taxonomy): Bacteria > Pseudomonadota > Alphaproteobacteria > Rhizobiales > Kaistiaceae > CAVSRC01. Next base: position 203,467 of record CAVSRC010000019.1, read on the forward strand.
CGTACATGTCGATCGGACTGATGATCGTCGCGGCCAGCCCGAGCAGCGTCATGGCCAATGTGTACTCGCATCTGTTTCGCGCGGATGTGGCGTTCAGCGTGACATTGACGGCCATCGACAACCTGATTTCCGCCATCGCCATCCCCATCATCGTCAGCCTGTCGATCGGCTATTTCGGCGGCGAGCACCAGACCATGGGGATGCAGCTCTTGGAGGCGCTCAAGGTCTTCGTGCTGATCGTCGTGCCGGTGCTTATCGGCATGGGCGCGCGGACGAGGTGGCCGGAGCTGGTCGGGGTTACGAGCCGCCCGATCCGGCTGTTTTCATTTATCCTGCTGGTGGTGGTCGTGGTCTTTGCGATCGCCAGCGAGCACGAGAGGATATTCGCGGCTTTCGGCCCGCTCGGCGCGGTCGTCGTCACCTTCAACGTATTGAGCCTGGTCTTCGCCATGGTTGCGTCGCGGCTTTTGAAATTGCCGGTGGAGCAGTCATTTTCCATGGCCATGGCGATGGGCGTTCTGGGGATGACGATCGCCATCACGGTGGCGCTGTCGGTCCTGCATAACATCGAAAGCGCACTGCCGGCGGCGGTCTACACGATTTCCATGTACGCCACCGCGGCGCTTTTCGGCCTGGGCATGAAGTTCAGGACAAATCCGAGGAACGTCTGATCGCCGTCAGGTGCCGCACCGGGGTCCGCGCCTGAGCGGGGACCCCGGTCATGCTTCAGTCGGCGAACCCCGAGCGGAGCTAGTTCGCGGCGAAGGTGCCGAAGGTCACCGAGACCTTCGGCCGCTCCTTGCCGCCATGGTCGGTCTCATTGTGCGCCGCAACATACCAGCCGTCCGGCTTGTCGGCGTCGGCGCGCACACTCATATAGTCGCCCCACTTGCCACAGGAATCGTCGACGCCGCCCTTGGTGGCGCAGCGTGGCGTCGTCTCGCTCTTGGCCAGAAAACTGAGCGTCGCATTCCATTTGCCGTCCGCATCCGGCTTGAGCACGCCGACGGCGGCGCTCGGATAGTTCTTCGGACCGCCGTAGAACATCGAGAGGCCGACATCGCCGTTGCCGTTGGGCGCGGCAGAGGGATAGGCGAAGGCGGTCTCCGAGTTCCATATGTGCGGTTCGGCGATCGGTTTCAGCGGGTCGCTGCCGCCGGCCTCCACCGCGGCGCGGTCGACGATGGCGATGCGGATGTGCGGGTAGGGGTATTTGCCGCCGTTGCCCTCGGCCTTGTCGATCTTGCCCGAAGTCCAGGTGAAACCGATGGTCTTGTCGGTCACCCAGCCACCTGTCAGTCGGGCATCGGCGCGATTGAGCCAGGGGTTGCCATTGGGACCCTCGGAGCCGGCGACCGAGCCCTCCGTCGGCTCGGTGAAGGGCGCCACGGCGACCTGACGCACCATTCCGGGCTGGGGGTCGGCATCGCGCCATTCGCGCACCAGAAGCATGTCGGCGGCCGCCGTCGTTCCCCAGAACATCTTATCGTCGGCGCCTTGCGTGAAGCGCACGGAGAACTCGCCGTTCTGCGGATCGCTGTTGAAGTACTGGTACTGGAAGCCCTCATAGGTACTCAGCTTGTCGAGCGGCATGCGGAAGACCGACGAGCCCAGCCACTTCTCCTGTTCGCCGAAATCGAAGCGGTTGAAGGCCATGAACAGGTTGCCGTCGCTGTAGGCGAGGTCGGGGAAGTCGAACCACTCTCCGGTCCCGTGGCCGACGGTCTTGGGCGTGAAGTCGTAGAAATGGAAGTTGCGCTTGGCGATGTCGTCGCCGTGGGCGACCATGATACGGATGGTGTTGCCCTTCTTCTCCTCCATGTCCGCGTCGCCCTGCATCAGCCACACCAGAAGCTGGTGGCTGGGCACATAGAGAGCGAGCTGGTCGCAGCAGAAGCCGGCGCCGCCTTCGGGCCGCCCGAACAGGGCGAAGGGATCGAGCCGCGTGAAGGTCTGGCCACCATCGGTCGACCACACGGCGCCCCAGTTGAAGGTGACCAGGATCGTGTTGCCGGCCTTGGCCGAGGACGCCTCGGCAATCGGCGAGACGTAGTCGTAGTCCATCTGCGCCTTGTCGGTGACGTCGATCTTGCCGGTGACGGTGACGCCGCCGCCGGCCCGGAGGGCCAACGGCCGCGGCTGGACGACGAGGCCGCGCTGCCCGGGCGCAAGCTCGGCGGGCTTCACCGGAACGCCGATGTGGTGCTCTTCGGTGTTGCTCATGGCAGAGAGGAAGTTGATCCGCTGCCGCTCTTCGCTGGCGCGGTCGCGCTGGGCGGGGGCCAGGTGCACCGCCTGGGGCGGACCGATGGTCAGTTCGCCCGTCGCGTCCTGAGCACGTGCGGCGCCAACCGGCGCGAGACAGAAGATCGCCGCAGCAGAGAAAATCGCTGCGGTCACAATGCCTTTGTGAAACCAATTCATCGGTTGCATCGTTTATTTCCCCCAAGGTGCGGCCGAAACCCAAGTCTTTCGTAAACAGGGCCGGCTCGTCAATCTCAATTCAGAATACTTTCGATGTAAATCCGGTGCGGTGCCGCCGCGGGTCGTGGGGCACGCGGTCATTCCCCGGAGACGCGGTCGAGCCAATCGACGAGCGGCACCAGCGCCGCGCCGGGCGTGCCGAGGTGGCTGGCATTGACCGAGACGAAGGCGTTGAGGGCGTTCTCCGGTGCCCTCTTGAACAGCGCGGCGGCATCACGCTGGCTGGAATCCCGGGTGCCGGCCGCCCAGAACAGCGGCGCCTGCAGGCGCGGCAGAAGGCGGGTCGGGCGCAGATAGCTTCCCGGCCCGAGGAATGAGAGGAAGGCGCGCGGCGTTGCTTTGACGGTGAAGTATCGCCCGAGAACGCGGTCGGTGAATTCGGTGGTGTCGTCGCCTTTGCCCGCCTGCATCAGCTTGACGGCGTCGTAGACGCTCGCCTTGACCTTGGCCGTGCCGTTGAAGTCGCCGGGTTCGCCGTCGGGCGCCAGCGCGGCGACGCCGGCGAGGCCGTCATGGGTGGCGCCATAGACCAGCGCTACCAGCCCGCCAAGGCTGTGGCCGCCGACCACGATCGCGGTGAAGCCATCGTCCCTGAGCCGCTTCACGGCCGCGTCGATATCGGCGAGGCACTTGTCCAATGGCATGTCGTAGATGCGCCGCGCCGACCAGCACATCTCCGGCGTCTCGACGCCATAGCCGGTCTCGTCGAGCATGCCGGTCATGCCGGCGAACTGGGCCGGCGAGCCGGTCTTGCCGTGGAGGAGGACGAGGCCGACGCGCTGGAAGGCGGCGGCCGGTTGCGCGGCGAGGGCCAGGGCGAATGCCAGCAAGACCAGAATAAGCACAGGGAGCGCATTGCGGCCCCATCGGCGCCCGAAATCGGGCGCGAGCGCGCCACCATGCAGCCAAGAACGGCAGGCAGTGTGCGTTGCGGGTGGGCGCAACCGCGGAGGTACGGTCATGGCGAGCGGGATCCTGACGCCGGTCAAACCGATCTGCATTCTTTCCCTTCTCCTGACTTCAAGCGCGCTGACATCGGTGCCGGCTCTGGCGGCCGCCGACACGGCCGTCCACGACGGGCGGCCGACGCCGACAGTTTGTGCCAACCTTGGCTTTTCGGCGCAACGGGACGAGGACGATTCGTTCCGGCAGGGCATGCGCAGGCTGCGCTCCGGCGGCATCGCGCCCGGCACCTACAAGCAAATGGCGCCGTCGCCGGCGCCGATGGCGGACGCTCTTGCCGGAGCCGCCCCGACCGTGGCGATGGAGGAGCCATATCTCGACACCGAGAAATACCCGAACGCGACGTCCAATCCGGTGAAGCGCGTCGGCGAGGAGCCGGTCTCGACCTTCTCCATCGACGTCGATACCGCCGCCTACGCCAATGTGCGCAGCTTCCTCAGAGACGGCACGCTGCCGCCGCGCGACGCGGTGCGTGTGGAGGAGCTGCTCAACTATTTCGACTACGGCTATCAGGGTCCGGCCTCGCCGGACGAGCCGTTCAAGGCGAACGTCACGGTGACGCCCTCGCCCTGGGCGGCGGGCAAGGAAATCGTCCATATCGGGCTTCAGGGCTACGACGTCCCGGCGGGCGACGAGCCAGCGGCGAACCTCGTTTTCCTGATCGACGTGTCGGGCTCGATGGAGGCGCCCAACAAGCTGCCGCTGGTGCGCAAGGCGCTGAACGTGCTGATCGACCGGCTGAGGCCGGAGGACCGCGTTTCGATGGTGGTCTATGCCGGCGCGGCCGGCGCCGTGCTGCCGCCGACGGCAGGCAATGAGAAACTGACGATGCGCTGCGCGGTCGAGGCGCTTCATGCCGGCGGCTCGACCGCGGGCGGCGCCGGGCTGGCGCTGGCCTACGATCTGGCCGAGCAGAACTTCGACAAGGATGCTGTCAACCGGGTCGTGCTGATGACCGACGGCGACTTCAATGTCGGTGTCGCCGATCCGGCGAAGCTCGAGGACTTCATCGCCGGGAAGCGCAAGACCGGCGTCTATCTCTCCGCCTATGGCGTCGGCCACGGCAACTACAACGACGTGATGATGCAGACGCTCATCGCAGGCGGGCAACGGCACCGCCGGCTACATCGATACGCTCGACGAGGCGCGCAAGCTCTTCCGCGACGACTTCTCGTCGTCGCTGTTTCCGATCGCCGACGACGTCAAGATCCAGGTGGAGTTCAATCCTGCCGCCGTCTCCGAATACCGGCTGATCGGCTACGAGACGCGGCTGCTCGACCGCTCGGACTTCAACAACGACCGGGTGGATGCCGGCGAGGTCGGCTCGGGCGCGTCGGTGACGGCGCTCTACGAGATCACGCCGGTGGGCGGGCCGCAGGCGAGCGATCCGCTGCGCTATCAGAAGGTGGACGAGGTGGTGGTGCCCGGCACGGGTGACGAACTCGCCTATATCAAAATCCGCTACAAGCTGCCGGGTGAAGCGTCCTCCAAGCTGATGGAACGGCCGATCACCAAGGCCGATACGGTGGCGAGCGTCGATGGCGCACCGGAAGCCACGCGCTGGGCGCTTGCCGTGGCGGCCTTCGGCCAGGAACTGCGCGGCGATCCGTGGATCGAGACCGGCTATGACTGGCAGTCGATCCGGGCGCTCGCCGACGGCGCGCGCGGCAAGGACCCGTTCGGCCTCCGCGCCGAGTTCGTGCGGCTGATCCGCGACGCGGAAGACGCCAGACCGGTGAACGGATAGGCGGTCGGAATGAGAAGGGCCGCCGCGTGTCTGGACGCGGCGGCCCTTGCATGTGTGTTCGCCACGCAGCGATCAGCGATCGCCTGCGTATGGTAGCATGGTTCCAAACGAACGAAGCTAAGATCCGTGACGCGTAGTTAGTACTCATAGTATTGCTGGCGGAAGTGCAGATGCACGCGGATGAGCTACGTGGAGCTCGTGCATTCGCCACGCTCCCGGCCCGCGGATGCCACCTTTTCGGGAACACGGGCGTGTAGTTGTCCGGATCGGCGGTGCGGTGACGGGCGATCAGCGAGGCCGTCGGATCGGCGCCGAAATAGACCTGCATGCCGGCGGTGATCGACTGGTAGTCGCTGCCGCCGAAGCGGCCCTTGGCGAACAGCGAGACGGCGTGCCATGGCCGACGGTGCGTCAGATATCGATGCCGGCGGTGCCCATGCCGGTCTGGTTCACGTAGTCGAAGCCGGCCGAGAGCTTCAGGTTCTCGGTCGGGTAGTAGGACAGGTCGAACTGGCCGAAGAATGCGCACTTGTCGGCGGTTGCGCGGTGCCGTCGATGCCCTCGACGCCGGCCAGGCCGGTGAGCGGAGAAGCGCCGTGGTAGAGCTCGGCCTCGCCGGCGGCCCGCCAGATGGCGATGTCGTTCCAGGTGTGGAAGCTGCCGTAGACGCCGAGCAGGTATTTCGACGGGTCGCGCATGAACAGATGGATGCCGCCGCCGGCCGAGGAAGTGGCTGTCGATGCTGCCGATGGCGCCGTCGAACTGCGGGCCGAAGGCGCGCCCGAGCGGAACCGTGTAGCTGCCGAGGCCGAGGAACGCGCCGTCGTCGCTGATCGACCCGCCCTCGATGCTGATCTTGCCGTTGGGGCCGGAGACGGCCGGACTCGGCCTGGGGTCATGGCCAGCAGCCGACGGCAACGTGACCACCGCACAAGCAAGATCGACAACAATGCCCGCACGCCGAAAGGCGCGCATGACTTCGCTGCAAATTGCCTTCGTCACCGAAAGCAGCCCCTGAGCCGGTGCTGCAGGCCTATGCCCATCCGTGCTCGGCCATGCGGAGAGGGCGAATTCATGCTATTCACCGAGCAATTCGGCAAAGTGGTGTAAATCTGCACGGAGACGGTGCGGCAGGCGTGCCGTGTCTGTGGCAGGATCGGCGGCCGTTGAATCACCCTGCCGACAGAGCCATGCCCCGTCCCATCGACCATCTCGTGCTTGCCGTCCGCGACCTCGACGCGGCGCGGGCGACCTTCCAGCGTCTTGGCTTCACGCTGACGCCGGTCGCCCGTCATCCGTTCGGCACGACGAATTCGCTGGCTCAGTTTGGCGGCTCGTTTCTGGAAATCCTGGCGGTGGCGGACGCCGCCGCGATTCCCGCCGGCGACGGTACGCATTTCTCCTTCGGCGCCTTCAACCGCGACTATCTCGAAGACGGCGAGGGGCTCTCCATGCTGGTGCTGAAGAGCACGGACGCCGCGGCCGACCGCGCCGCTTTCGATGCGCACGATCTCCGCGTCTATGAGCCCTTCGACTTCGAACGCATCGCCACCGGCCCGGACGGGACGGAACGCAAGGTCGCCTTCTCGCTGACCTTCACCAGCGATTCGCGGCTGAAGCGCGCCGGCTTCTTCACCTGCCAGCACCACTACCCGGAGAACTTCTGGAGGCCCGAATACCAGCGCCACGCCAACGGTGCGCTCGGCATCGCGTCCGCCGTGATGGTGACGCGCGACCCGGCCGATTTCCACGAGTTCCTCACCCATTTCACCGGCAAGCACGAGCTCACGGCGACCAGCTTCGGCGTCTCCTTCGATCTCGGCGAGGGCAGCCGGGTGGATGTGATGTCGCCGTTGGGGTTCAAGGCATTCTTCGGCGAAGCGGCGGAGCCGGACCCGCGCCGGTTCCTCGGCTGGCGGGTGAAGGTGGCCGATCTCGGGGCCGTAGCGGCGCTGCTTGGAGAAAACCACGTGCCGTTCAGCGCGATTGCCGGCGCCCTGGTGGTGCCGTCCGAGGCGGCACACGGGGCGGCGCTGGCCTTCGAGGCGTAGTCGCAATCCCGCGCGGCGCGCCCGATCAGCCGGACATGCCCAGTCTCAGCGCGGCCTCTCCCCACGCAGCTCCCAGTTCCAGATCGAAGGCGGGGGTGAAGCGGTACATGCCGACATGGGGCGCGCCCGGAGTTGGGGTCAGTTCGCCGAGACAGGCGCCCTTGGCGGTGGCGTAGGTGTCCACGCTGACGAAGGGCGTGTTTACCGCCAGAGACATCCGGCGCGCGACATCAAGAATGCCGGCGGCGCAGGATGGGAGGCGCCGCTCCCCTGGATCGACGCGCTTCAGTTCCGGACTCAGGCAGCGCTCCAGATCAAGCGGTCGAAACGCACCATCGAAGAATGCAAGGCGTGGCCGCTCGTGATTGCGATCGAACTGGGCGATGAATTTCGGTTCGCCAAAGAAGGTGAAGACCTTGTAGTCGAGGGGGATTTCAGCGCCGTGTTCGTCGACATGCCGCTCTTCCGCGATCAGCTCATAGGGCCGCGGTGCATCCTTCCTGGCCCGCCAGGCAATCTGTGCGTCGCGAATGCTATGAGCCGTCAGCCGTTGGCGCTTCATGCTCTCCCAGTAGCTGCCATCGTCATTGCGGCGGAGTAGCATCACGCCTCGCATCGACTGCCAGCGGACGGGTTTGAGAACGAAGGCCGGCGGCAGCCCGATGTCGTTGAACTCTTCCGGTGAGGGGAAGTGCAGGTAGGTCCTGGCATATGGCACGCCGGCCTGGCGGGCGAGTTCGGCGACGTCCGGCTTCGTCAGCTCCGGCCAGCGCGAATCTTCGCCCGTCATGCGTCGCCGCAAATACTCGGTAAACGGTACCGGCATCTGGATTGCCACCTGCAACTCCTGCACACCGGATAGTGTACTCATTTGGGCGTCCTCACGGAAACGTTGCAAGACAAGCGCCAGCGGCCAATGGTTGTCGACAGGTGTGTTTTTTGTCCGCCTCGCTATAGTCCGGCTCCATGAAAGCGAACCCTCATGTCGCCGTTGGCGCCGCCACCTTCGGCAACGACCTGCCGCTGGCCCTGATCGCCGGCCCCTGCCAGCTCGAAAGCCGCGATCACGCCTTCGCCACGGCCGGGCGGCTGAAGGAGATGGCGGCAGGTCTCGGGATCGGCCTCGTCTACAAGACGAGCTTCGACAAGGCGAACCGGACGAGCCTCTCGGGGAAGCGCGGGCTCGGGATAGACAAGGCGCTGGCGATCTTCGCCGATCTGCGCAAGGACCTCGGCCTGCCGGTGCTCACCGACGTGCACGAGCCCGGGCAGTGCGCCGAGGTCGCCGAAGTGGTCGACGTGCTGCAGATCCCGGCCTTCCTTTGCCGGCAAACCGACCTGCTTGTCGCGGCGGCGAAGACCGGCAAGGCGGTCAACATCAAGAAGGGCCAGTTCCTGGCGCCGTGGGACATGCGCAACGTCGCCGCCAAGGTGACCGACAGCGGCAATCCGAATGTGCTGCTCACCGAGCGCGGCGCGAGCTTCGGCTACAACACGCTGGTCTCCGACATGCGCGCGCTGCCGATCATGGCCGAGACCGGGGCGCCGGTTATCTTCGATGCCACCCATTCGGTGCAGCAGCCGGGCGGGCAGGGGACGTCGACCGGCGGCGACCGGCGCTTCGTGCCGGTGCTGGCGCGGGCGGCGGTGGCGGTCGGCATTGCCGGCGTCTTCATCGAGACGCACGAGGACCCCGACAACGCGCCGTCGGACGGGCCCAACATGGTGCCGATCGACCAGTTGCCGGCGCTGGTGGAAGAGCTGATGGCGCTCGACGCCATCGCCAAGAAGCGCGCGCTAGCGGCCCTTCGGCCCGAAGGCGCCGCGCACCAGATCGCGGTCGAAGCTCACCGGCGGCTCACCGGTGACGGCGTAGGAATAGACCGCCGCCGAATAGACCGCTGCCAGCGCCGCGCCGAAGGCGAGGATGGCGATGAAGGCCAATGCGCCGGCGGTGATCAATGCCAGCGCGACGGCCTGGCTTTCCGGCAGCAGGTGGACGCCGCCGACGATGACGAGCCCGACCAGGAAGCCGGCAAAGCCCATGACAAACGAGATGCCGGCCGAGCCGACGATGTTCTCGCCCCATGTGGTCTTCAACAGGCGGGTGCTGCGCTCGATCGCCTCGACCGGGCCGACACCCTCGGCCGCCAGAACCGGCACGACGAGGAAGGTCATCACCGTCCAGGCGAGCCCGGCACCGGCGCCGATCAGGCGGCCGATGAGGCCGAAGCGTTCGGCGATGAAGCGGAGCAGCAGGCCGATCGTCGCCGAGACGATGGCGTAGCCGAAGATCGGCACGATGCGGCGGAAGGCCAGCGCCAATGCCGAGCGGATGGTCGGATCGCCACCGCGCAGCCGCTCGAGCGCGGCGCCGACCAGCGCGGTGTTGAAGAAGATGATGACGAAATACTGGACGAGATAGAAGACGAAGAGCCAGACATAGAGCGAGACGGACTGGGTCTGGCCCTCCTTGAGACCGTCGAAGGTGCCGGCGTCGAGCGCCTGCCAGACGAAGGCGCCGCCGACCAGCAGCGTCGCCGCGCCGGAGAAGATGGGGAGCAGCAGCAGTTCGCCGTCGTCCTGAAGAACGGCGGTGCTTGCCTTGATCAGGCGCCAGCTGCGCTGGGCGCGCGAGATGAGATCGGCCATGACGAATCCTCCAGCGCCGTCCGGGACGCCCGGACGGCCGGCAGAATGGCCGTCTGCCTTGAAGGAACGGTTAAATCGGCCGCTAAGGATAGCTGAAAAGCTGCTGACGGCGGACCGCGTCGGTGTGCGTCGTGGTTTCGTCAAAGGCGACGAATCCGTCGAGCACGCGATGCCAGAAGGCGATCGCGCCGACGTTCTGTTCGCGCTGGGTGATCTTCCAGGGGCCGGGGAAGCGCGCGATCAACCGCCGCGCCGCGGCGCGGCCGATGCCCTGCCGGCGGAACGGCGGCGTAACGAAGAACTCCGCCATCTGCATCCGCCCCGCTTCCGCCTCGCGGCGGACGAGGGCGAAGCCGGCCTCGGCGCCATCGACCGTCAGCCAGAAGGGGAAACGCAATTCCGGCTCGCTCCAGTAAAGATCGAAATAGGGGTAGGCCATGTCGGGTTCGACGTCCGGCGCGAAGGCCGCCATCTCGGCGACGTAGTCGGCGAGCATCGCGGCAAGGCGCGACCTGTCGGCGCGGGGAACCGCCACCTCGCTGGCAATCATGGGGGACTCCGATCTGGGGCCTGGCGCGTGAAGTCTACGCGCACACCTGGGACAGGACCGCCTCGAACCTCTGCGGATCGACGATGACGTCGGCCACATGGGCGGAGCGCATGGGAGTGGTCGGCGGCGCCAGCATGTAGAAGTAGTCGAGGCCGATGGCGGAGGCCTCGCTGAAGAAACTGTTGCTGTGGTCGTCGTCCTGCTTGCGAATTTCCATCACCTTGCCGCCGGGCGCCATGAACATCATGTTGGTGAGCCCGGCGCCGTGATTGGAGACGAGGATTTCGGCCTCGCTGCACACCGCCACCTGATCGGCCATGCTGAGCGTCTCCATCGCCACGGTCTCGAAGCCGAAGCGGGCGAGAACGGGCAGAAGGGCATCCTCGTTGACGATGCGGCGGCGGGAGGCCAGGCGCCGGCTGATATAGATGCGCCGCGCGGGAACCTTGCCGGCGGCGAAATGGGCCTTCAGGCGCTGGCCGACATCGCGGAAGAGCGCGTCGGAAAAATTGCCGCTGGGTGCCGTCGTGGTCGCCAGATTGAGATGGTTGACCACGGTCACCTTGTCGGCCGGCAGATAGACCGGCCGGTCGACGCCGAAGGCGGCCAATGTTTCGCCGACGAAGCGCAGACGGGCGAAGTGGGCGGGTAGCAGCAGCGTGCCCGCGGTGCCATGGCGCTGGGCGACATGCAGGCGGGGAAGCGCCTCGGTCATCCAGTGGTAATAGGCGCGCGCCCGGTGGTCGGTCACCCACAGCCCGTCGTCACGATGCTCGCGGCCCTGAACGAGACTGAGCAGGCGGTCGGCAAGGGCCTTGGCGTGCACCTTCGGCGGTGGCATCGCCCGGTTGACGCAGCCTTCCGGATCGATCCGCCAGCCGTCGAAGAACCAGCCGAAGGGCAGGATGGTGACGTCGCTCAGCTTCAAGAGGACGCTGGCCGGGATGTCCATCTCGTATTCGTGGCGGAAGAGACGCTCGTCCTCGGGGCGCAGATTGCGCGGCAGCACGCGCCGCGAGACGGTCGCGCCGTTCAAAATGACAGGAGAGACGGTCATCTCCATGGACTTCGCGCTCCGGCTCCCGGCAACAGGCAGTTACCGGGCGGTGGAGCGACAAGTATTCGCGCGGCGCGCGCAGGTACAAGCAATGACGCCGATCATGCTTAAGGCGCGAAGACGGGATCGGGGCCGCGGAATCGGCAGCTATTTCTCGTGGACGACGCGCTCCATGCGCCGGTCGGGCACCAGCCAGATGATGGCGACGACGAAGTAGAGGGCAAGCGCGGCCCATGCCAAGAAGGGCGCCGCAGCGATGGCGACGGCGTAGATCACCACGGAGATTCGGCCTTTGAAGTCGCGGCCGAGCGCAAGGGCGATGGCCGAATCCTTGCCGTTCACGGCGACCAGCATCCGGGCCAGGATGTAATAGGCGATTGCCGAGGCGAGCAGATCGACGCCGTAGAGCGCCACGGGAATCGGAGCGAAATGGTTCTCGCCCATCCAGCCGGTGACGAAGGGGACCAGCGACAGCCAGAAGAGCAGATGCATGTTGGCCCACAGCACCCGGCCGTCGACACGATGCGCCGCCTTCAGCATGTGATGATGGTTGTTCCAGTAGATGGCGAGATAGACGAAGCTCAGGACATAGCTGATGAAAACCGGGATGAGCGGCAGCAGGGCGCTCCATTCCTCGCCGTGCGGCACCTTCAATTCCAGCACCATGATGGTGATGATGATGGCGATGACCGCATCGCTGAAGGCTTCCAGCCGCCCCTTTTCCATTTTGCCTAACCGCGCCCCCTGTAGAGCGGCACATCCTGGTCGGGCAGCCAGACGCCGGCCGGCGCCTTGCCGGTCTGCCAGAAGACGTCGATAGGCATGCCGCCGCGCGGGTTGAAATAGCCGCCGATCCTCAGCCAGTGCGGCTTCAGGAGGTCGGCGATCTTGCGCCCGATGGTGACGGTGACGTCCTCGTGGAAGGCACCGTGATTGCGGAAGGACTGGAGATAGAGCTTCAGCGACTTCGATTCGACCAGCCAGCTCTTGGGCACGTAGTCGATGACCAGCAGGCCGAAATCCGGCTGGGCGGTGACCGGGCAGATCGAGGTGAATTCGGGGAAGGTGAACCGCGCCAGGAACTTGGTTCCGGGCTGCGGGTTCGGCACGCGGTCGAGCACCGCCTTGTCGGGGCTGGCGGGAATCGGGACCGAACGGCCGAGTTGGAGCGCTTTCTTTGCCATGGCCGCTTCTATGCGCTGGAACCGGTTGGCGGCACAAGCCGGGCGGCCTCCCGCTCGAAGCGCCAGGGCGAGCGGCCGAGAAGGCGGGTGCCGGCCCACCAGCGGTCGAGGCCGTTGAGGCTGACGTGATCGGCCATGCCGTCGAGCACGTTCTCGCCGGCTGCGGTCAGAACGAGTTCGGCATCGCGGATGCGCGCGCCGTCGAACGCCGTGTCCGGCGGCGGGGCGAGGCCGGCGATCAGCGGCACGTCGCAGAAGGCGAGATCGTCGATCAGCCGGAAGAAGCTCCAGTCGCCCATGAAAGCGGCCTCCTCCTCGGCCAGCACCTGATGGAAGAGGTCGGCAGGGCGCGCGGTGCCCTTTGCGATGGCCGCAAGCAGCGTCTGCTCCGTGCGTCCCAGGCCGCTCTCCGGCGCCGGCAGCTCCTCGAGGAAGCGCAGGAGGGCCGGCTTGAGGAAGGGCAGGGGCAGGTCCGGCCCCGCCATGCGGGCGGCGATGCGCTCCGGTGTCGGCGTGGCGAGGTCGGTCCATGCGCTGGCGGCGCAATCGAGATCGGCCACCGTGACGGCGCGAGCCTTGTCGGCGAAGCGGAGGATCGTTTCCGCCGTCTGGCTGCCGAGAAAGTCGTCGGCCTGGACGAGGACGAGGCCGTCGCGCGGCTCTTCTGAGGCGAAGAAGGCCAGCACCTGGACGAGCTGGAGCTGGTCGTAGAGGTCGTGCTCGAACCACAGCTCCACCGTCTCGAAGTCGCCGTGGGCGCGGATGAGGGCATCGCGCTCGGCGAAATCCGCCGAAACCTCGGCGGGATCGACCCGGAATCGGCCGGAAAGGTAAGCGATCCGCTCGGCGGTGGCGGCGGCGAGGTCCGTGTGGGCGATCGGCCCCTCGTGCAGTACGTCGCGCCAGGGCAGCACGGCCGCTTCGCGGCCGGCGAGCTTGAGAAGCTCCGCGGCGCTGTCGCCATTGGTGACAATGAGGTCGGTCATCGCTTCTGCAGGATGGCAACGGAGCGGGGCGCTGTCACCTGGGATTGCGCCCGGTCCCCCACGAAAGCTAAAGGTGGGCAAGTCCGGGAGAATCCGGCTCTTTGGGGGAGGCGCAGCTTGAACGACAAACGCGTGCTCATCGCCGGCGGCGGCATCGGCGGGCTGACCGCCGCGCTGACGCTGAACCAGATCGGCGTTCCGTGCGTCGTCCTGGAGGCGGTGCGTGAGATGCATCCGCTCGGCGTCGGCATCAACCTGCAGCCCAATGCGGTGCGCGAGCTCTACGATCTCGGCATCGGCGAGGACGACCTCGGCCAGGTGGGGCTGCCGGCGAAGGAATGGGCGCTGGTTGGCCTCAACGGCAACGATATCTACACAGAGCCGCGGGGGCGATTGGCAGGTTACCGCTGGCCGCAATTCGCCGTGCACCGCGGCCGCTTCCACATGCTGCTCTACGATCGCGTGGTGGAGCGGATCGGCGAGCGGGCCGTCAGGCTGGGGAGCCGGGTAAGCGGTTATCGCAAGGACGCCGAGGGCGGCGTGACTGCGCTGATCGAACACGCCGACGGATCGACCTCGGAGGAGCACGGCGCGCTGCTCATCGGCGCCGACGGCATCCATTCGGTGGTGCGGGCCCAGATGCACCCCGACCAGCCGCCGATCCACTGGGGCGGGGCGGTCATGTGGCGCGGCACCACCCAGGCGAAACCCATCCGCACGGGCGCCTCCTTCGTCGGGCTTGGCAGCGACCGCCATCGCATCGTGTTCTACCCGATCTCGCCGCCCGATCCGGGGACGGGGCTGGCGACGATCAACTGGATTGCCGAAGTGACCATGGACAGTTCGGAAGGCTGGAAGCAGCGCGGCTGGTTCCGCCAGGTCGGCATCGACGATTTCGTCGACTATTTCGACGGCTGGGTGTGGGACTGGCTGGATGTGCCGGCCCTGCTCCGGGGGGCGGACGGCGCCTTCGAGAATCCGATGATCGACCGCGACCCCATCCCGACCTGGCAGGACGGGCCGGTGGCGCTGCTTGGCGACGCGGCGCATGCCATGTATCCGACCGGCTCCAACGGCGCCAGCCAGGCGATCGTCGATACCCGCATCCTCGGGCTCGCCATGATCGAGCATGGGGTGACGCCGGCGGCGCTGGCCGCCTATGACGCCAAGCTGTGCGGTCCCATCTCCGAACTCATCCTGCGCAATCGCGGCGCCGGACCGTTCGGGCTGTTGAAGATGGTCGACGAGCGCTGCGGCGGCACCTTCGACAATATCGACGCGGTCATCCCACCGGCCGAGCGCGAGGAATTCATGGCCGGTTACAAGCGGGCGGCGGGTTTCGCCATGGAAAGCCTCAACAAGGCGCAGCCCACCATTCCCCTGGGCGCCCGCGCGGCGATGGCCTGACGCATGGGCGCCGTGTTCCGGTGGTCGGCGCAGCGGAGTGGCCTCGCGGCGGCGCTGTTCGTCGGCCTCATGGTTGCGGTCGGCCCGGTCGCGGCCGGCGATCCGCCGAAAGGCGATGCCGCGCAGACGGGCGCGGCGCTGATCGAAGGGGCCAAGCTCGCCCCCGACGACGTCGGCTATCTGGTGGTCGACCTCGCGGACAAGCGGGTCGTGGCCGAGCACAATGCGGACCGGTCGTTCATTCCCGCTTCCGTGGCGAAAATCGCAACGATTGCCGCGGCGCTTGAGATCCTCGGTGGCGACCACCGCTTCACGACAACAGTCGATGCCGAAGGTAGCATTGTCGACGGCGTGCTGACCGGCTCGCTCATCCTGCGCGGGGGCGGCGATCCGTCCCTCACCGGCGACGATCTCCAGGACCTGGCAAAGCAACTGGCGGCGAGCGGGATCAAGCGGGTCGACGGCAAATTCCTCTACGACGCCAGTGCGACCATCGAGGTGCCGCGGATCGATCCCATGCAGCCCGAGGCGGCGGACTACAATTGCGGGGTCAGCGCGCTCTCCCTCAACTTCAATCGCGTGCATCTCGACTGGAGCACGCAGAACAAGGAACGCACGGCGACGGCAAGCGCGTTCAGCAGGAACCTGAAACTGCCGCTCGACAGCGTCGACGTGACTTTCGCCGACACGGACCTGTCCGGACCCTATGTGCGCACGGGGCCAGCCTCGGCGGAGCGCTGGCTATTGTCGCCGGCCCTCAGGGCAAAGGGCGAGGAGTGGCTGCCGGTTGCCAATCCCTCGCGTGTCGCCGCGGAGGCCTTTCGGGCGATTGCGGCCGAGGCCGGGGTCGCCCTGCCGGAACCGTCGCCGGGCGTGACGCCGGAGGGCGCCCGTCCGGTGGCCAGCCACGACAGCGTGCCGTTGACCGATATCGCCCGCCGGGTGCTGCGCTACTCCAACAACCTGTCGGCGGAACTGATCGGCCTTGCCGCCAGCCGGGTCGTGACCGGCCGCAAGCTGTCGCTTGCGGATTCGGCGTCGGCACTGGCGGGTTGGTGGCGAAAGCGCCTGCCGGACGCAAACTGGACCGGCCTCACCCTGGCGAACCATTCCGGCCTGTCGACAAAGTCGCGCGCGACGCCGCGCCAGATCGTGGCGATGCTGGAAGACGCCGCCGGATTGTCGGGCGGTGCCGATTTCCACGATCTGCTGCACCGCATCGGCTGGAAGGGCGTGAAGAATGGCTCGGCGCATGTGAAGACCGGCACCATGTCCTATGTGCGCGGCCTCGCCGGCTACATCGACACGGTCGCCGGCCACCGCCTGGCCTTTGCCATCTTCTTCAACGACGACGAGAAGCGTGCTGCGCTGGATGCGGCCTTTGACCCGCATGTGGTGGCCATCGACGCCCATTCGCGGCGCTGGCGCAACCGCGCGATCGGGCTGGAACGGAAGCTGACGACGGACTGGGCGACGCGTTTCTGACACCCGGTATGGCCCGGAAGCGGTGCATGGCCGCCGATCCTGGCCGATCCTCGCCGACCGACAGCAAACTGACAGCTTCAATCGTTCACAATTCCGCGACGCGAAATGGGGATTGTGCAGATGCCGCAGGCAAGCCGCCTATTCTTTCATTACAGCGAGTTTCCATTGAGCCTGCGGACCCTGTTCACGGCCGCCCTCATCACGCTCGGTGTCGGGTACCTCTTCGCGATGATCCAGGTGTACGAGGTTCACGCCGGGCTGGACGGAAACCCGGGCATCGACGCCAACGACATCGCCATCGCCTATACGGGCAACCCCAACAGCAGCCGGCTGACGACGGCGCTGAACGGCCCGATGATGGGCAACGCTCCGTCGCGCGAGCGCCGCGCCATCATTGACTGGGCCGTGGACGGCGCCGACCAGCAGCAGTTCATTACCGACATCAAGCCGATCATAGACAACCGCTGCATGCGCTGCCACGACGGCAGCGAGCCGGGTGCGCCGAAGTTCACCACCTTCGAGAAGTTCGCCGCGTTCGCCAAGCCCGACACGGGCATGAGCCTCGCCACGCTGGTGCGCGTTTCGCACATCCACCTGTTCGGCATGACGTTCATCTTCTTCGTGCTGGGCGTGATCTTCAGCTATTCCTATGTGCGCCCGGTCTGGTTCAAGTCTTTCGTCATCGCCGTGCCCTTCGCGATGATGATCGTCGACATCGGCTCGTGGTACCTGACCAAGCTCAATCCGGCGTTTGCGTGGCTGATCATCGTCAGCGGCGTGCTGATGGCGATGAGCTTTGCGTTCCAGTGGCTCGTCTCGATGTACCAGATCTGGTTCTACAGATTCGTCGACGCCAAGCCGGAGACCGAGCCGGCGGCTGCCACGACATAGCGGTCACGGCGCGGCGCGCGACCTCTCCGGGAAGTGCAGGGACGGACGTTGCGCGCGTGCCACCGGCGGACGCGCGCAACGTCGGGCAGGGGATTATTCCTGCGGGCCGAAGGTCTTCATGTAGTCCTGGATGTTGTGGAGATCGTCGTCGGTCAGCATCTGGCCCGGCGGCTCAAAGAGTCCGACTTTGCCGAATACCGGCATGACCCGCATGGGCCGGCCGTGGTCGTCCTTGCCGTCGACAACCGCTTCCTTGAACACCGCGAAGTCCCAGTAGGCGGAATCGCCGGCGAGCTTCTTGATTCGCACAGCCCCGTCCGGCACCACCGATGCGGGGTACCCCTCGCCCTTGGCGCCGTGGCAGATGGCACAGTTGTCGTTGAACAGATCGGCGCCAGCCTGAAGATCGGCGGCGAAAGAGGGTGGAACAGACGCCAGGAAGGCAACCGCGGCAGCTGAAATCAGTAGCCTTTTCATGGACATATCCCCCATTTATAGTTGCGGCCAAGAGATTTTGGATCATCGTAGCTGTCAGTTCGCTGACAGGTGGCCCGGCAGCGGTCGCGCGGCGCATGCGGTTGTCGACGCCGGCCGGCGCAACCGTTTCGCGGCTGGCGCCGCGCCGTCCGCTTGATCCTGCGCAAAACCGCCCCCGCCGAAAGGTTCTATCAAGCCTCCCGAAGGCTTTGGACGGCGGGCGGCCGTCCTCGCGCTGGCGGCCCGAAAGGGGGAGAATTCGCACCCTTCCGCCGGTGCTGCCGCTCCTGTAGAAGCTGGCACCAACCAGGATCACCGGATCACCTCGGAGAAGACCTTATGACCGCGATCATCGACATCATCGGCCGCGAAATCCTCGACAGCCGCGGCAACCCCACCGTCGAGGTGGACGTCATCCTGGAGGACGGCTCGCTTGGCCGGGCGGCGGTGCCTTCCGGCGCGTCCACCGGCGTTCACGAGGCGGTCGAGCTGCGCGACGGCGACAAGGCGCGCTACGGCGGCAAGGGCGTGCAGAAGGCCGTGGAAGCGGTCAACGGCGAGATCTTCGAGGCGATCGGCGGCCTGGAGGCCGAGAACCAGATCCATATCGACAAGACGATGATCGCGCTCGACGGCACCCCCAACAAGGGCCGCCTCGGCGCCAACGCCATCCTCGGCGTGTCGCTGGCCGTCGCCAAGGCGGCGGCGGAGGCCAACACGCTGCCGCTCTACCGCTATGTCGGCGGCACCAACGCCCGCATCCTGCCGGTGCCGATGATGAACGTGCTGAACGGCGGCGTTCATGCCGACAATCCCATCGACTTCCAGGAATTCATGATCGTGCCTTACGGCGCGGCGACGCTGGCCGAATCCGTGCGCATGGGTGCGGAGACCTTCCATGCGCTGAAGAAGGCGCTGTCCGACGCCGGCCTCAACACCAATGTCGGCGACGAGGGTGGCTTCGCCCCCAATCTGCAGACGGCGACCGAGGCGCTCGACTTCATCGTCAAGGCAATCGAGAAGGCCGGCTACAAGCCGGGCGAGGACATCGCCATCGCGCTCGATCCGGCCTCGAGCGAGTTCTTCAAGGACGGCGCCTATGTCTATGCCGGCGAGGGCGGCAAGAAGCGCAAGCCCGCCGAGCAGGTCGCCTATCTCGGCGAGTTGATCGCCAAGTATCCGATCGTTTCCATCGAGGACGGTCTGGCCGAAGACGATTGGGACGGCTGGAAGATCGCCACTGACGAACTCGGCGGCAAGATCCAGCTGGTCGGCGACGACCTGTTCGTGACCAACACCGAGCGGCTGGCCGAGGGCATCGAGAAGGGCATCGCCAACTCGATCCTCATCAAGGTCAACCAGATCGGTTCGCTCTCCGAGACGCTCGACGCCGTCGAGATGGCCCACAAGGCGGGCTACACCAACGTCTTCTCGCACCGCTCGGGCGAGACGGAGGATTCGACCATCGCCGACCTGGCGGTGGCCACCAACAGCGGTCAGATCAAGACCGGCTCGATGTCGCGTTCCGACCGCATCGCCAAGTACAACCAGCTCATCCGCATCGAGGAGGAGCTGGGCAGCGAGGCGGTGTTCGCCGGCAAGAGCGTGCTCGGCCGCCGGGGCTGAGAAACACAAGCGCACGAAATCAGAAGGGGACGGCACGGCCGTCCCCTTTTGCGTCACGCCGCCGCAGCTTAAGCGGCGGTGCGCTGCGCTGACGGCTTGTGAATGGTAAGCAGCGCGGGCACCTCGTCCGCGGGAACCGGCCAGGAATAGAGGAAGCCCTGGCCGACGTTGCAGCCCTGCTCCTTGAGCCAGTCGGCGTCGGCGCTGTCCTCGATGCCTTCGGCGACGGTCGTCAGCCCCATGGCCTCACCGAGATTGATGACCGCAGCGACGATCTTGGTGTTCTGCGGGTTGGAGCGGTGCGTGCCGATGAAGCTCTGGTCGATCTTGACGACGTCGAAGGGCAATTCGCGCAAATAGTAGAGGCTGGAATAGCCCTTGCCGAAATCGTCGATGGCGACGCGCACACCGGCGTCCTTCAACTGGTTGATGGCCTCCTTGGCCGCGTCGAGGTCGGCGACCAGCGCCGTCTCGGTCAGCTCGACCTCCAGCCGCGACGCCGGGAAGCCGGCGGCGGCGAGGACGCCGAAGATCTTCTGAGTGAGCTGTTTGTCCTGGAACTGGCCCGGGGCGAGGTTGAACGACAGCACCAAGGTCGGGTCCCAGTCGGCCGCGTCGGTGAGCGCGCGCCGCAGCAGGGCGAGCGAGAGGTCGCCGATCA
Organism: uncultured Alphaproteobacteria bacterium; assembly: GCA_963730325.1. Taxonomy (GTDB): domain Bacteria; phylum Pseudomonadota; class Alphaproteobacteria; order Rhizobiales; family Kaistiaceae; genus CAVSRC01. Next base: position 223,688 of record CAVSRC010000019.1, read on the forward strand.
GGCGGAGGTCCTCGGCCAGCGGAATGAAGGTGTCGGCCTCCAGCAGGCCGCGGGTCGGGTGGTGCCAGCGCGCCAGCACCTCGAATCCGAAGGTGGTGCCGTGGGCGAGGTCGACCAGCGGCTGGTAGTAGGGGACGATGGCGTCGGTGCCGATTGCCTTGCGCAGATCGCTTTCGAGCGCCGCGCGCTCGTGCAGCGCTGCGTCGATAGAGGCGTCGAAGAAGGCGTAGCCGGCCGTCGTGCTCGCCTTGGCCCGGTACATGGCCATGTCGGCGCGCTGAACGAGCGCCTCCGCGTCGGCGGCGTCGTCGGGGAAGAGGGCGATGCCGATGCTGGCGCCGATCTCCACCGTGGCGCCATCGAGGTCGAACGGCTCCTTGAGCGCGGCCGTCATCCGGTCGGCGAAGCGCAAGGCGTGCTCCTTCTCGGCGCCACAGATGGCGAGGCCGAATTCGTCCCCGCCGAGGCGGGCGAGGATGTCCTCGCGCCGGACAAGGCGCTTGAGACGTTCGGAAACGGCGATCAGCAGCTTGTCGCCGACCTTGTGGCCATGGATGTCGTTCACCGGCTTGAAACGGTTGAGATCGATCAGCAGAACGGCGAAAGACTGGCGGGCGCGCCGCGCCTTGCCGAGGCAGCGCGCGAGCTCCTCGTCGAACAGACGGCGATTGGCGATGCCGGTCAGCGGATCGTGACGGGCAAGTTCCGCAGCCTCGATCTCGGCTTTGATACGGCGCTGGACCTCGCGGGCCAGCCGCCGCGTGCGCGCGATGAGGATGACGGCGAGGCCGATGGTGGCGATGAAGAAGGCGTTGGCGATCTCGTCGAGCTGCAAGTTCTCGTGCTCACGGGTGACGGCGTAGAACCAGTCGAAGGAGTTGAGCGCGCCGGACACGACGAAGCAGACCAGACCGGCGGCCAATATGGCGATCTCGAGCGGGCCGAAGAAGCGCCGCAGTGATGCCTGCGCGCGAGCGAGACGAGGGGATTCCGCCATGACTGCCTGCCTTGATCGAACATCGGCTGCGACGCCTTGCGACAAGATAGGCCCTGGGGATACCTGCAACATTTAACAGGGGTGGGAACTCCCGGACACGGTGAACCGGGGTTGAAGGCGCTTGCGAAAATTGTCGGCATTGCAACGGTCCATTAAGTCCCGTTGGCGCATGGTCGGTGAGTCGCCTTGCGGTAAGGCTCTGTGTTCATGATTACGCGTCAGTACAAGAAGAGCCCTCTGCGGCGTCTGTGGATGCCGCTCGTCGCCGCCGGCTTCCTCGCCTATTTCGGCTTCCATGCCTTCTCAGGCTCATTCGGCATCTGGGCGATGGACCGCCTCAACGCCGACGCCGCCCGGCTGTCGGCGGAGTTCCATGACCTTAAGGCCGAGCACGACCGGCTCGAGAAGCGGGTCGCCAGCGTCAGGCCGACGAGCCTCGATGCCGATGTAATCGACAGGGAGGCGCGCCTGGCGCTCAACGTCATGCGGCCGGACGAGGTCGTCATTCGCCTGGATGCAGCGCAGCAATAATCGCCCGCCACGGGCAGCGCCAAGGCATTGCCGGTGCCGCAGTGCAAAATAAGCATGTCCTGTCAGCATAGTAGCCTTGCACGGCAGGCGTGACCGCGACCTTGGATTGGTGGTCGCCTTCGGCTAGTTTCGCCCCAAATAAAGCAACAAGCTCACGTCGAGGGAGTCCCACATGCCCAAGGCCCAACGCAAGACGCGTGAACCGTCGGTAGCGGCCGGCGATACCACGTCGGCGAAGCCGCCTGTCGGGCTGGGCGCGGACATCACCACAAAACCGGCAAATCTCAGCCGCGAGGAAGAGCTGCAGGCCTTCCAGCAGATGCTCCTTATCCGCCGCTTCGAGGAGCGCGCCGGGCAGATGTACGGCATGGGGCTGATCGGCGGCTTCTGCCACCTCTATATCGGCCAGGAGGCGGTGGTCGTCGGCATGGAGATGGCGATCAAGGACGGCGACCAGGTGATCACCGGTTACCGCGACCACGGCCACATGCTGGCCAGCGGCATGGATGCGCGCGGCGTCATGGCCGAGCTGACCGGCCGCGGCACCGGCTATTCGCGCGGCAAGGGCGGCTCGATGCACATGTTCAGCCGCGAGAAGGAATTCTTCGGCGGCCACGGCATCGTCGGCGCCTCGGTGCCGCTCGGCACCGGCGTCGCCTTCGCCAACAAGTATCGCGGGAACGATCACGTCTGCCTGACCTATTTCGGCGACGGCGCCGCCAATCAGGGCCAGGTGTACGAAGCCTTCAACATGGCCGGGCTGTGGAAGCTGCCGGTCGTCTATGTCATCGAGAACAATCGCTACGCCATGGGCACCTCGGTCGATCGCTCCTCGGCGCAGACCAACCTCTCCAAACGCGGCATCTCGTTCAACATCCCCGGCGAGCAGGTGAACGGCATGGACGTGCGCGCGGTGAAGGCGGCCGGCGAGAAGGCGGTCGAGTGGGTGCGCGCCGGCAACGGCCCCTACATCCTGGAGATGCTCACCTACCGCTATCGCGGCCATTCCATGTCCGACCCGGCCAAGTACCGCACGCGCGAGGAAGTGAACGACGTGCGCCAGCACCACGACCCGATCGAGATGTCGCGGGATCGCATCCTGGAGCGTAAGTTCGCGAGCGAGGACGAGTTGAAGGCGATCGAGAAGGAGGTCCGCGACCGGATCGCCGGAGCCGCCGATTTCGCCCAGCACGCGTCCGAGCCGGACCCGGCCGAATTGTGGACGGACATCTATCTCTAATCGGGGGAGGAGCCCCGAGCAGCCTTCGCGCACAACGGAACAGATGACCTGGACCGCCCCTCAGCGGCGCCGGCCTTGAGACGAGGAAAGCCCATGCCGATTGACATTCTGATGCCGGCGCTTTCGCCCACGATGGAAGAGGGCAAGCTCGCCAAGTGGCTGAAGAAGGAAGGCGACGCGGTCAAGGCCGGCGACGTGATCGCCGAGATCGAGACCGACAAGGCGACGATGGAATTCGAGGCGGTGGACGAGGGCACGATGGGCAAGATCCTGGTGCCCGAGGGCACCGAGAGCGTCAAGGTCAACACGCCGATCGCGCGTCTTGTCGGCGATGGCGAGAGCGCCGACGATGTGGCCGCCGCGGCGAAGCCGGCAGCCGTCCAGAACGGCGACGGCGACAGGCAGCCGAAGGCGCCCGCGACCGGCGACAAGAAGGCCGAACCGGCGCCGGCGCTGCCGGCTGCGCCGAAGGAGCCGCTGGCCGCCGACCCCGACATTCCCGCCGGCACCGAGATGACCACCATGTCGGTGCGCGAGGCGCTGCGCGACGCCATGGCCGAGGAGATGCGCCGCGACCCGGACGTCTTCGTCATGGGCGAGGAGGTGGCCGAGTATCAGGGCGCCTACAAGGTCACCCAGGGCCTGCTGGAGGAGTTCGGCGCCAGGCGGGTGGTCGACACGCCGATCACCGAATACGGCTTTGCCGGCGTCGGCGTCGGCGCGGCGCTCGCCGGGCTGAAACCGATCGTCGAGTTCATGACGTGGAACTTCGCCATGCAGGCGATGGACCACATCGTCAATTCGGCGGCCAAGACGCTCTACATGTCGGGCGGCCAGATGGGTTGTCCGGTGGTCTTCCGCGGGCCGAACGGCGCCGCAGCGCGCGTCGGCGCGCAGCACAGCCAGGATTATTCCGCCTGGTATACGTCGGTGCCGGGCCTCAAGGTGGTCCAGCCCTATTCGGCGGCCGACGCCAAGGGGCTGCTCAAGGCGGCGATCCGCGACCCCAACCCGGTCGTGTTCCTCGAGAACGAAATCCTCTACGGCCACACCTTCGAGGTGCCGAAACTCGACGACTACGTGCTGCCGCTCGGCAAGGCGCGTATCGCGCGGGTGGGCTCCGACGTGACCATCGTCTCGTGGGGCGTCGGCATGGGCTATGCGCTGCAAGCCGCCGACGAGCTCAAGGGGCTGGGCATCGATGCCGAGGTGATCGACCTCAGGACGCTGCGCCCGATGGACCTGGCGACGGTGGTGGAATCGGTCAAGAAGACCAATCGCTGCGTCACCGTCGAGGAAGCCTGGCCGGTGGCGTCGATCTCCTCCTATGTCGCCTCGGAGATCACGGTGCAGGCCTTCGACTATCTCGATGCGCCGGCGCTCAAGGTGACCGGCAAGGACGTGCCGATGCCCTATGCCGCCAATCTGGAGAAGCTCGCGCTGCCCAACGTCGCCGAGGTGATCTCGGCGGTGAAGGCGGTCACCTACACGGCCTGATCGGGGGACACGCCGATGCCCATCAACATCCTGATGCCCGCGCTGTCGCCGACCATGGAGTCGGGCAATCTCGCCAAGTGGCTCAAGAAGGAGGGCGACGCGGTCAAGGCCGGCGACGTCATCGCCGAGATCGAGACCGACAAGGCGACGATGGAATTCGAGGCGGTGGACGAAGGGACGCTCGGCAAGATCCTGGTGCCGGAAGGCACGGCCGACGTCGCCATCAACCAGCCCATCGCCATTCTGCTGGAAGAAGGCGAGGACGCCAGCGCCATCAAGGACGCTGCCGGCTGCCTCGCGCCGGCCGCACCTGCGGCGCGAAGCCCGCCGCAACCGCAAGGCTGAAGGGCTCAGCCGCTGCAGCGCGCAGCCTCCCGGCAGCACCGGCGCCGACGCCATGCGCCTGTCGCCCGTGGCAAGGGTGGTCGCTGCGCACCGGCAGGCCGAACGGCTCGGCTGGCCGCATCCTCGCATCGCCGCTCGCCCGGCGTCTGGCCAGGGAAGCCGGCATCGACCTTGCCAGCGTGCAGGGCAGCGGACCGCATGGCCGCGTGATCAAGTCCGACATCGACGCCGCTACGGGCGGCGCGCCGCTGCGTGCGCCGGCAGCGCCGGCTGGCCGCGCCCGCTCAGGCGGCGCCGGCAGCGCCGCGGCTCCGGCCGCCGCGCCGTCCATGAGCGATGCGCAGATCATGCAGCTCTTCGAGGAGGGCGAATACGACGTCGTCCCCCACGACAATGTGCGCAAGATCATCGCCAGGCGGCTGGTCGAGGCGAAGACCACGATCCCGCATTTCTATCTGACCGCCGATACCGAGATCGACGCGCTGCTGGCGCTGCGCCGGGAGATCAACGCGTCTGCCCCGAGGGACAAGGACGGCAATGCCGCCTACAAGGTCTCGGTCAACGACCTCATCATCAAGGCGCTGGCGATGGCGCTGATGCGCGTGCCGGACGCCAACGTCACCTGGACCGAGGGCGGCATGCTGCACCACAAGCGCGCCGACATCGGCGTGGCGGTGGCGATCCCCGGCGGCCTGATCACGCCGGTGGTGCGCCATGCCGACAGCAAGCGCATCTCGGACATCTCCAACGAGATGAAGGATCTGGCGGCGCGGGCCAAGGCGCGGCGGCTGGCGCCGGAGGAATATCAGGGCGGGTCGTCGGCGGTCTCCAATCTCGGCATGTACGGGATCAAGGACTTCGCCGCGGTGATCAACCCGCCGCACGCGACGATCCTGGCGGTCGGCGCCGGTGTCGAGAAGCCGGTGGTGCGCGACCACAAGGTAGAGATCCGCACGATCATGTCGGTGACGCTGTCAACCGACCATCGCGCGGTCGACGGCGCGCTCGGCGCGCAACTCCTCGCCGCCTTCCGCGACTATATCGAGAAGCCGGCGGCGATGCTGGCGTGAGCCGCTTGACCGCCGTCTCCATCCGTCCCGCGCGCGCCGACGCCATGGACCTCGTCGCCTTCGTCGATATGGCGGGGGAGGGGTTTGCCTCCTGTTTCTGGAGCACGATGGCCGGGGCCGGCCAGTCGCCGATCGAGATCGGGCGGCGGCCGCTGAAGCCCTTTCCCGGTTACAAGCGCGGCGGCGGCTGGGTGCTGCTGGCGAAGCCGCATTTCTGACGTGCCGGTCGCGGCTAGGGCTGTCGCCGGCGGCATGTTAGGGAGGGCGGCGAACGAAAACCGCGCGAACCGCGGGCCGGTTGCCGGCCCCGAGCGGGAAACGGGGAGCCTGGGTGTGAAACGACCGCTCCATGCGCACGTTCTGGCCGGGCTGGCGGCCCTCGCCCTGGTGGTGGCGGTGGGCGCGCTGTGGCTGCTGCATTACCGCTCCTATCCGCGCGGTACCGGCTTCGACGACCTGACCGGCGTCTTCGTGCCCTTCGTGCTGCTCATCCTGACCGGCTTGTGGTTGATCATCCGCGCGCTGCTCGAGCATCGCCTGCGCTGGCGGTCGCTGACCGTGTTCATCACCGCGCTTGCCTTTGCGTTGGCCCCGGTCGTCCTCTATTGCGGGCCGGTGGCCTGCTTCGCGCCCGGCCCCAACCGCTTCATGGGCTGGTTCGTCGTCATCGGCGTTGCGCTCGGCGCGCTCGTCCACCACCTCGTTCTCAAACGCCTGACACCGGAGGCACACGATGCGACCCGTCATGTCTGACCGGCGGGCAGGGCTCGCCGCGCTGCTGGTGCCGCTCATGCTTGTCGGCACCACGGCGGCGCAGGCGGCGCTCTCGCCCTACTGGCAGAGCGCCCGGGAGTTCGCCACGATCGTCAACGATCCGCGCGTCAACGCGGCACTGAAATACGAGGAACCCATCCTCTCGATCGGCCTGACGGCGCCCGACACCTACGCGTTGCGCACCGAGCGTTGCACGCTGACCGTCAGGATCGTCGACAAGCCGGGCGAGCCCGGCCTCATAGGGCCGCGTCCGTTCGACATCGCGGTCGGCAAGGCGGACTGCCGCTGATTGGCCCGCCATACCCGCACGACATTTCCGGGTTGCGGCACGCGACTAGGGCGGCGTTGCGCCGCATGATAGGAAGGCCGGGCCGGGACGGATCGGACCGGGACGAGACGCAAAGAGGAGAGGAAAGACGATGCGACGCCTGACCATTCCCCTGCTGGCCGCGCTGGTCGCGGTGCCGGTATTCGCCCCCGTCGGCGCGCAGGCCGTGCCGCCGCCGTCGCCCCGGCATGAGCGCGCCAGCGATTTCATCGAGATCGCCACGTCGCCGGCGGTGTTCGCCGCCCTCGACGAACCGATGGAAGCGATCCGGGTCGTCGATGGCGATCACCACATCTTCGCGATCGAGACCGAGCACTGCAAGATGCAGGTGCAGGTCAACTATCACGGTGTCCCCGATACGACCGCGGTCGAGATCCGGGTCGAGACCGGCCCGGCGGTGTGTCACTAGAATTCAAGACTTCAGGATGGAAACCAGACAATGGCAGACCAGTACGATGTGATTGTGATCGGCTCCGGCCCGGGCGGCTATGTCACCGCCATCCGTGCCGCCCAGCTCGGGCTGAAGACCGCCGTGGTCGAGAAATCCTATCTCGGCGGCATCTGCCTGAACTGGGGCTGCATCCCGACCAAGGCGCTCCTGCGCTCGGCCGAGATCTTTCACTACATGGAGCACGCCAAGGACTACGGCCTGTCGGCGAAGGATGTGAAGTTCGACGCCGCGGGTGTGGTCAAGCGCTCGCGCGCGGTCGCCACGCAGCTCTCCAACGGCGTCGCCTTCCTGATGAAGAAGAACAAGATCGACGTGATCTGGGGCGCGGCGACGATCACCGCGCGCGGCAAGATCAGCGTCAAGGCGGCGGAGAACCCGCCCAAGGGGGCGCTCGGCGCCGGAGACTATTCGGCCAAGCACATCATCGTCGCCACCGGCGCGCGGCCACGGGCGCTGCCCGGCCTGGAGCCGGACGGCAAGCAGGTGTGGACCTATTTCGAGGCGATGGTGCCCGACAAGATGCCGAAATCGCTGCTGGTGATCGGCTCCGGCGCCATCGGCATCGAGTTCGCCTCCGTCTACCGGACGTTCGGTGCCGAGGTGACGGTGGTGGAGATCCTGCCGCAGATCCTGCCGGTCGAGGACGAAGAGATCGCCGCCCATGCGCGCAAGCGCTTCGAGAAGGCCGGGATCACCATTCACACCGACGCCAAGGTCGAGAAGCTCGCCAAGGGCAAGGACGGCGTCACCGCCAAGATCGTGCACAAGGACGGCAAGAGCGAAGAGCTCAAGGTCGACAAGGTCATCTCGGCGGTCGGCGTCACCGGCAACATCGAAAATCTCGGGCTGGAGAAGCTCGGCGTGAAGACCGAGCGCGGCTGCATCGTCATCGACGCCTACGGCCGCACCAACGTTGCCGGCATCTATGCCATCGGCGACGTCGCCGGCCCGCCGATGCTCGCCCACAAGGCCGAGCACGAGGGCGTCATCTGCGTCGAGGCGATTGCCGGCAAGAAGCCGCACCCGATGGACAAGCTGAAGATTCCGGGCTGCACCTACTGCAATCCGCAGATCGCCTCGGTCGGCCTCACCGAAGCCAAGGCCAGGGAGGCCGGCTTCGACATCCGCGTCGGCAAGTTCCCGGCCATCGGCAACGGCAAGGCGATCGCCCTCGGCGAGCCGGACGGTCTGGTCAAGACGATTTTCGACAAGAAGACCGGCCAGCTTCTCGGCGCCCATATGGTCGGCGCGGAAGTGACTGAACTCATTCAGGGATTCGTCGTCGCCATGAATCTGGAGACGACCGAGGAGGAGTTGATCGAGACGGTGTTCCCGCACCCGACGCTCTCCGAGATGATGCACGAGAGCGTGTTGGCCGCCTATGGCCGCGTCATCCACGTATAGGGAACATTCATGGCCAAGATCATCCAGGTCGGCCTCGGCCGCTGGGGTACCAACTGGGCGACCAAGGTCGTCCCGACCGTCGCCAACTGCCGAAGCCGTGGGCTATGTCGACAGCGCCCCGGCGGCGCTGGCGATGGCTCAAGAGAAGGCCGGGGCGGCGCCCGAGCAATGCTTCGCCAGCCTCGCCGAGGCGCTTGCGGACGTCGAATGCGACATCGTTCTGGCAACGCTGAGGACCGAGGCGCACTACGCCACCGTCAAGCAGGCGCTGGAAGCCGGCTGCCACGTGGTCGTGGAAAAGCCGTTTGCCAGCACCATCGCCCAGGCGAAGGAGCTGGTGGCGCTGGCGGCGGAGAAAGACCGTGTGCTCATGGTCAGCCAGAACTACCGCTATTATCCGGCGCCGATCCTCGCCGCCGAGTTGATCGCGCAACAGGCGCTGGGGCCGCTCAGCACGGTCGGCATCGACTTCCGCTATCACGCGCCGACCGACGGCCACGCCTATCCGGAGATGCCGGACCCGCTGCTTGCCGACATGGCCATCCACCATTTCGACCTGATGCGGCTGGTGCTCGGCGACGAGCCGAAGCGGGTGAGCGCGGTCACCTGGAACCCGGCCGGCAGCCCGTTCACCCATGATTGCGCCGGCATCGTCACGGTCGCGTTCTCCAAGGGGACCGTGGTCAGCTATCGCGGCTCATGGATGAGCGGCAGCCCGCGCACGCCCTGGGCCGGCGAGTGGACCATGGACTGCGCTCACGGCGAGATCCGCTGGTCGTCGCGCGACGACCGCGCCGCGCCCGGCAAGTCGGACGTGCTGACCATGCGCCAATACGGCCAGCGGCCGGTAACGCCGAAACTGCCGCGGCTGCCCTATCTCGACCGTGCCGGGTCGCTGGCCGCGGCCATCGAGGCGATCGAGACCGGCAATCTCATGCCGCAGTTCCCGACCGGCGCCGACAACGTCAACAGCCTGGCCCTGGTGGCGGCGTCGGTCCTGTCGGCATCGCGCCAGGGTGACTGGGTCGAGATTGCCGAGGTTCTCGCCTAGCCGTCAGCAATGCTAGTGTCGCCCGGGATTCGGAACCGGGTGCCCGCGCAGGTCTTCCCCGCGGCCCGCTCGGTATCCGGCAGGAGGCGACGAATGACGATGGCTTGGGCGGCGCAGATGCGCCGGAAATGGCAGTTTCTGGCGGTTATTGCGCTTGCCGCGGCGATTGTGTCGCCGGCGGCAAGGGCGCTGGCGCAGGACGGCATGAGCGCGGCCGGCGCGGTGGTGACGGTCAACGCCACGGGCGGCGACGTCCGCGCGGCCGGCGCCTCGGTAACCGTCACCGGAGCCGCGGCGAACGTCAAGGCGGCGGGCGCGGCGGTCTATTTCTCCGCCGACGCCGCGGGCAGCGTCTGGGCCGCCGGCGCCAAGCTCGCGATCGGCGGCACCATCGGCACCGATCTCTGGGCCGCCGGCGCCTCGGTCAATCTCACCGGCAAGGTGACGGGCGACGCCAAGGTCGCCGGCGCCGTGGTCGACATCAACGCGCCGATCGGCGGCAATCTGCGCAGCGGCGGCGCCAACCTCACCATCGGATCGTTGACCGATATCGGCGGCGGGCTGGACGCGGGCGGCGCCAATGTGTCGATGACCGGCCATGTCCACGGCGCGGCGCGGCTTGCCGGCGCCACCGTCATCTTCAACGGCCGCACCGACGGGCCGCTGACGTTGGCCGGCGAACACATCGTGGTCGGCTCGTTTGCCCGCATCGGCGGCGACCTGACGATCTATTCGCGGCTGGACCCGGAGATCGCCTCCGAGGCGGTCATCAGCGGCACGGTGCATCGTTTCGAAGCGCCGACCGAGTGGCGCAATATTCCCGATTGGGCATGGGGCTTCGTCCTGGCGGGGGCCATGGTGCTCGGCACCATCCTCGCCGGCATCGTGCTGATGCTGTTCGGCGGGCGGCTGTTCAGCACCGCGCTCGACCACGCCCGGCTGAGGCCGGTATCGACGGTCCTCATCGGCATCGTCGCGCTCATCCTGGTGCCGGCGATCGCCGCGATCCTGTCGGCGACGGTTGTCGGCCTGCCGGTCGGGCTGGCGCTGCTGCTGGCGCTGCCGCTCTTCTTCGTGTTCGGCCACGCGATCGCCGCGGCCGGCATCGCGGCGGGCATCTTCGTGCGCAGTCCGGGGCCGATCGGCATCGCGCGGGCCCTGCTCTTCGTCATCGTCGGCGCCATCATCATCGCGCTCATCAGCCTTATTCCGTGGGTGGGGCCGCTGGCCGTCGCCATTGTCGTGGTGCTCGGCTTCGGCGCTCTGGTGCGCACCGCCGGCAGCCGGCTGCGCACACCGGGGCAACCGAGGCCGGTGCCCGCACCGGAGCCGGCGCCGCGCCCTGCCGAGCCGCCACCTCCACCACCGCCGCCTCCTCCGCCACCAGAGCCGGCGCCGGACGCGCAGCAGCCGGAGCAGCCGGCGTCGTGACGGCCACCGGCCGCCGGGCAGCGTTGGGTCCGCTGGCAAATGGGGCTACACTGGCGGGCGGTAAAAAGGAATCGGGCGGGGCTGCCCGAGGCTCAAGAAAGCGTGGGGAAGGTCCATGAACGAGCAGGGCAAATCGATCCTTGCGTGGATTATTATCGGTCTCATAGCCGGTTTCGTCGCCAGTCTGGTGGTACCTGGCTCGGGCACGCTGATCGGGTGGCTGATCGCCGGCCTCATCGGCTCGGTGGTTGGCGGATTTCTGGCGCGGCAACTCGGCATCAAGCTCAATTTCGGCAATCCGTTCCTTGAGCAGGTGGTGATCTCCATCGTCGGCGCGATCATCGTCCTGATCATCGCGCGGATCATCATCTGAGCCCGGAAATCCGGCGCAATCCTGCGGAAGGCGCATGGCCGGGATGCGGCGGTGCGCTTGACGGAAGGGGCGTCGCGGTCCAGCTATAGGCCCTGGTTCAAACAACCGGCGGAGCTTCTTCCATGAGGCCGCGGATCGCCTTCGGAATGGACGGCATCAACTGGCTGCTCGCCATCATTATCGGCGGGCTTGCCGGCTGGATCGCCGAGCGCGTGACGGCGGCGAAGATGGGGCTGATCGCCAACATCGTCGTCGGCATCATCGGTGCGCTGATCGGTGGCTGGATCGCCCGCCGGCTCGACATCAACTATGCCGGGTTCATCGGCAATCTGGTGGTCGCCACCATCGGCGCCATCATCCTGATCTTTCTGTTCCGCCTCGTGCGCGGCCGGGTCTAAATAAAGTCAGTCATCATGGTCGTTGTCCTCGATACCGTCACCACGCCGCGCCCGCGCCATCCCGAAAAGGCGCACCGGCCGGACGCGCCAATTGCCCGCAAGCCGGACTGGATCCGGGTGCGCGCGCCCAATTCGCCGATCTTTCGCGAGACCGATGCGATCGTGCGCGAGAACAGCCTGGTCACCGTGTGCGAGGAGGCGGGCTGCCCCAATATCGGCGAGTGCTGGTCGAAGAAGCACGCCAGCTTCATGATCATGGGCGACACCTGCACCCGCGCCTGCGCGTTCTGCAATGTGCGCACCGGCATGCCGGGGCCGCTCGACAGCCAGGAGCCGGAGCGTGTCGGCGAGGCCGTCGCCAAGCTCGGCCTTGCCCATGTGGTCATCACGTCGGTCGATCGCGACGACCTGGACGACGGCGGCGCGGGGCATTTCGCCCGGACGATCGAGGCGATCCGCGCGCTGAGCAGCGGCACCACGGTCGAAGTGCTGACGCCGGACTTCCTGCGCAAGGATGGCGCGGTGGAGACGGTGGTCGCAGCCCGGCCCGACGTGTTCAACCACAATCTCGAAACCGTGCCCTCGAACTATCTGAAGGTGCGGCCGGGGGCGCGCTATTTCGCCTCGCTGCGCCTGCTCCAGAAGGTCAAGGAACTCGACCCCGCAATGTTCACCAAGTCCGGCATCATGGTCGGCCTCGGCGAGGAGCGGAACGAGATCCTCCAGCTCATGGACGATCTGAGGAGCGCCGGCGTCGATTTCCTGACTATCGGCCAGTACCTGCAGCCGACGCGCAAGCACCATCCGGTGATGCGCTTCGTGCCGCCGGAGGAGTTCAAGGCGCTGGAGACGGTCGCCTATGCCAAGGGCTTCCTGATGGTCTCGGCGAGTCCGCTGACGCGCTCCTCGCATCACGCCGGCGAGGACTTCGCCAAGCTGCGTGCGGCGCGCGAGGCTCGGCACGGCCGGGGCTAGTCCCGTGCCCAAGTTCGCTACCGATCGCCGTGTCGCCCATTCGGCGGAGGACATGTTTGCGCTGGTCGCCGATGTCGAGCGCTATCCAGAGTTCGTGCCGCTGTGCGAGTGGGTGACGGCGCGCGGCCGTCACAAGGAGGGCGAGCGCGAGGTGCTGGTGGCCGATATGACCGTCGGCTACAAGGCGATCCGCGAGACCTTCACCACGCGGGTGGTGCTCGACCGCGCCGCCAGGACGATCGTCTCCGACTATATCGACGGTCCCTTCCGCTATCTTCACACCGTCTGGACCTTCCGCCCGGAGGGCGAGGACGCCTGCGCGGTCGGATTTTCGATCGACTATGAATTCAAGTCGCGGGTGCTGAGCGCGGTGATGGGCGGCGTCTTCGACCGGGCCTTCCGCAAGTTCTCCACCGCCTTTGAAGAGCGCGCCGACCGGGTCTACGGGGCCACCCCCGCCTGAGCCGCGTGGCTGAGCATGGCCAGTGCCTCGCCGACCGCGGCGAGGCGGACGGCCGAGCGGCCGAGATTGCCGAAGCGCTGATGGCGGTAATGGGTCTCACCATCGCGCACGGCAACGGCAAGGTGCACCAGCCCGACCGGCTTCTCGTCGGTGCCGCCGTCCGGCCCGGCAATGCCGGTGATGGCGACGGCGAGATCGGCCTGCGAATTGTGGATGGCGCCCTCCGCCATGGCACGCGCCACCGCCTCGCTGACCGCGCCCGGTCCGCCCGGAGCCAGCAGGTCCGGCGAGACACCGAGCAGGTCGATCTTGGCCGGGTTGGAATAGGTGACGAAGCCCCGGTCGAACACCTCCGAGGAACCGGGGATTTCGGTCAGTATCCCGGAGAGAAGTCCGCCGGTGCAGGATTCGGCCGTGGCGACGCGCACGCCCTGCTTGCGACAGAGCGCGATCAGCGCTTCGGCGGCGGGGGTGAGGGGGGCGAGATCGGTCATGGCGCGCGCTAGCTCCCGAATGGCAGGCGGATGGTGGCGACCGCGTGGGCCGAAATGCCTTCGCTGCGGCCGATGAAGCCAAGGCCCTCGCTGGTCGTCGCCTTGACGCCGACGCGGTCGACGGAGACACCGCAAATCTCGGCGATACGGGCGCGCATCGCCTCGCGATACGGCGCGAGCTTGGGGCGCTCGGCCACGATCGACACGTCGAGATGGGCGATCATGCCGCCACGCGCCGCGACGCGGGCAACGGCATCGGCCACGAAACGGTCGGAGGAGGCGCCGGCCCATTGCGGATCGGAGGGCGGGAAGTGCTCGCCGATGTCGCCGTCGCCGAGCGCACCGAGGATGGCATCGGTGGCGGCATGGAGAACGACGTCGGCATCGGAATGGCCGATAAGGCCGCGCCGGTATGGCACGGGGACGCCGCCCAGCATGATCTCGTAGCCGGGGCCGAAGCCGTGGATGTCGTAGCCGATGCCGACGCGCACGTCGCCCAGGGCCAGGGCCAATTCCGCGGTCAGGCGGCGGGTCGCCTCGTCGATGTCGTGCGACGTGGTGAGCTTCACATTGCCGGGGTCGCCGGGAACCGCGACCACCGGCAGGCCGGCCCATTCGGCCACCGCCGCATCGTCGGTGAACTGCTGGCGCGCCTGGCTGGCCTTGTTGTGGGCGGCGAGGATGGCGTCGAAGGCGAAGCCTTGCGGCGTCTCGGCGGCCTGCAGGCCGTCGCGCGGAACGGTCGCGGTGACGCGGCCGGCGGCGTCCACCTGCTTCAGCGTGCTGGCAACCGGCATGGTGGGCACCACGGCGTCGGCGCTGTCCAGCGCCTCGACGACGCGGCCGATGAGGGCGCGCGAGGCGAAGGGACGGGCGGCGTCGTGGATGAGCACACGCTTGGGGGCCGCGCCGGCAAGCGCCGCAAGCCCGTTGCGGACGGAATCCTGACGGGTCTCGCCGCCGGTCGCCGGCGCCATCAGACTGTCGTGCAGCGGCGCCATAGAACGGTAGATCTCTTCGTCGCCCTCTCCGATGACGACAAGCACGCGATCGACGGCGGGATGAGCGAGGAATGTGGCCAGGGTGCGCGCCAGGATGGGCGTGCCGGCAAGCGGCTGATATTGCTTGGGCACATTGCCGGACCCGGCTCGGACACCGCGCCCGGCGGCAACGATCAGGGCGGCAGTGTTCGGTACGTGATCCATGACGCAGGCCCTCGAGAATTCCCCCGCGGGAATGTAGCATACCGGCGGAGAAATCCGCCTATTTCGCACTTGCTCACGGGCGCGAACTGACTAAGATGTGGGCAAACGGGCAATCTGCCTAATCAATAGGCGAGGCGATGCGAATTCTGGCGGAACCGCTGGTTTTGGGGTCGGTAACGATTCCCAACCGCGTTTTCCTGGCGCCGATGTCGGGTGTGTCGGATCGTCCGTTCAGGGCGCTGGCGGCCGAATTCGGCGCGGGGCTTGTGGTCTCCGAGATGGTGGCCGGCGACCAGCTTGCCACAGGCAGGCGGGAGGCGTCCATGCGCGCGGAACGGGCCGGCAACGGTCCGCACGTGATCCAGCTTGCCGGACGCGAGGCGCACTGGATGGCGGAGGGCGCCCGCGCGGCGGCCGACGCCGGTGCCGACATCATCGACATCAACATGGGCTGCCCGGCGCGCAAGGTGACCTCCGGCTATTCGGGTTCGGCGCTGATGCGTGATCTCGATCATGCGCTCTCGCTGATCGAGGCGACGGTCGGCGCCACTGCGCTGCCGGTGACCCTGAAGATGCGGCTCGGCTGGGACGAGCGCTCGATCAATGCGCCGGAGCTGGCGCGCCGCGCCGAAAGCGCCGGCGTGCAGATGATCACGGTTCACGGGCGCACGCGCTGTCAGTTCTACAAGGGCAGGGCGGACTGGGCGGCGATCCGGGCGGTCAAACAGGCGGTGTCGATCCCGGTGATCGCCAATGGCGATGCGACCGAACTCGCCGACATCCAACCGATGCTGAGCCTGTCCGGCGCCGATGGCGTCATGATCGGCCGCGGCGCCTGCGGGCGGCCGTGGCTGCCCGGCCGGATCGCGCATCATGCGGCGACCGGCGTGCTGCTCGACGCGCCGCCGCTCGCCGACATCGCCATGCGCCACTATGCCGGGCTCATCGAACACTACGGCGCGTTCCTGGGGGCGCGCGTCGCCCGCAAGCATCTCGGCTGGTACATGGACCAGGCGGGTGCCGGCGACCCGGCGCTGCGCCGCGCGGTGCTGACCGGCACGCGGGCCGCCGAGGTGCTGCGCCATCTCGCTGCGTGGTTCGCTGCCGGCACGGAACGGAGGGCGGCATGAACGTTGACGCCCCCGCCGCCCGCGGTCGCGCGGCCTCGGCACTGCTCGACGCGCTGCCCCATCCCGTCATTCTGGTCAATGCCGAGAACCATATCGGCGAGGCCAATGCGGCGGCGGAGACCTTCTTCCAGGCTTCGATCAACTCGCTGCGCCGGCACGAGCTGGCCTATTTCGTGCCCTTCGGCAGCCCGCTGCTGGCGCTGGTCGAGCAGGTGCGCGAGCGCAACGCCCCGGTCAACGAATACCGTGTCGATATCGGCACGCCGCGCAACGGCGGCGAACGCGTCGTCGACATCTATGCGGCACCCAGCCTCGAATACGCCAAGGGCGTCGTCATCGTGCTGCAGGAGCGCTCGATGGCGGACAAGATGGACCGCCAGCTCAACCATCGCAGCGCGGCGCGGACCGTCACCGGCCTCGCCTCCATGCTCGCCCATGAGATCAAGAACCCGCTCTCCGGCATCCGCGGCGCGGCGCAGCTGTTGGAACCCAGTGTCGGCAGCGAGGATCGCGCACTCATCCGCCTGATCTGCGACGAAGCCGATCGCATCGTGAAGCTGGTCGATCGCATGGAGGTCTTCTCCGACGAGCGGCCGATCGAGTTCGAGCCGGTCAACATTCACGCGGTGCTGGATCACGTGCGCCGGCTGGCGCGTTCCGGTTTCGGCCGCTCCGTCAAGATCAGCGACGATTTCGATCCCTCGCTGCCGCCGGTGCCGGCAAACCGCGACCAGCTTATCCAGGTGTTCCTCAACCTGGTGAAGAACGCCGTTGAATCGGTGGACGGCGCGGCGGACGGCGAGGTCGTGCTGACCACGGCCTTCAAGCCGGGCTACCGCCTGTCCGTGCCGGGCAATCCGAGCAAGGTGACCCTGCCGCTCGAATTCTGTGTGCGCGACAACGGCCCTGGCGTGCCCGAGGAGATGATCCCGCATCTCTTCGATCCCTTTGTCACCACCAAGTCCAACGGCTCGGGCCTGGGCCTCGCTCTGGTCGCCAAGATCATCCGCGACCATGGCGGCGTCATCGAATGCGAATCGCAGCCGCGGCGCACGGTGTTTCGCGTGTTGATGCCGGCCTGGCCGGGTCCGACGACCGACAGCTTCAGGAACGATTGACGATGCCCCTTGGCAATATCCTCGTGGCCGACGACGACTCGGCGATCCGCACGGTGCTCAATCAGGCGCTGTCGCGTGCCGGCTATCAGGTGCGGCTGACCTCGAACGCGGCGACGCTGTGGCGCTGGGTGAGCGAGGGCGACGGCGACCTGGTCATCACCGATGTGGTGATGCCCGACGAGAACATCTTCGACCTCCTGCCGCGCATCAAGCGGACGCGGCCGGAGCTTCCGATCATCGTGATGAGCGCGCAGAACACGTTCATGACCGCCATCCGCGCCTCGGAACGCGGCGCCTACGAGTACCTGCCCAAGCCCTTCGACCTGAAGGAGCTGATCGCCATCGTCGGCCGCGCCATGGCGGAGCCGCGCAGCAAGCATGCCGAGCAGGCGAGCGAAGACCCCGGTGACAACATTCCGCTGGTCGGCCGCTCGCCGGCCATGCAGGACATCTACCGGGTGCTGGCCCGGCTGATGCAGACGGACCTGACGGTGATGGTTGCCGGCGAATCGGGGACCGGCAAGGAACTGGTTGCCCGCGCCCTGCACGACTACGGCAAGCGCCGCAACGGCCCCTTCGTGCCGATCAACATGGCGGCGATTCCGCGCGACCTGATCGAGGCCGAACTGTTCGGTCACGAGAAGGGCGCCTTCACCGGCGCTCAGGCGCGCAGCGCCGGCCGCTTCGAGCAGGCCGACGGCGGCACGCTGTTCCTCGACGAGATCGGCGACATGCCGATGGAGGCGCAGACGCGCCTGCTGCGCGTCCTCCAGCAGGGCGAATACACCACGGTCGGCGGCCGCACGCCGATCAAGACCGACGTGCGCATCATCGCCGCCACCAACAAGGACCTGCGCATCCTGATCAATCAGGGCCTGTTCCGCGAGGACCTGTTCTTCCGCGTCAATGTGGTGCCGATCCGCCTGCCGCCGCTGCGCGAGCGCAGCGAGGACATCCCGGATCTGGTGCGCCACTTCTTCGCCGTCGTCGAGAAGGAGGGCCTGCCGGCCAAGCGCATCGAGCCCGCCGCCGTTGACCGCATGAAGCGCTATCGGTGGCCCGGCAATGTGCGCGAGCTGGAGAACCTGATCCGGCGGCTGGCCGCCCTCTATCCGCAGGAGACGATCACCGAGAACATCATCGAGACCGAGCTGAACCAGCCGACGATCACGGCACCGGCCGGCGATGACAGCGCCGAGGAGACCCTGTCCGGCTCGGTGGAGCGCCACCTCAACACCTATTTCCAGAGCTTCGGCGAGGGCCTGCCGCCGCCCGGCCTCTATCACCGCATCCTGCGCGAGGTGGAGAATCCGCTGATCGCGGCGGCGCTCGCCTCGACGCGCGGGAACCAGATCAAGGCGGCCGAACTCCTCGGCGTGAACCGCAACACGCTGCGCAAGAAGATCCGCGAGCTGGATATCCAGATCATCCGTAGCTCTCGCTAAACTATTGCACGACCTGTTGAAATTCCTCCGGCGCTGCCCTGGCCACGGGGACGGCTGTGGTTTTTTGATCACAATATTGTTGCAATTCAGCCCCAGTCTGCCCTAGGTCGAACGCTAGGAAATGGGCTTTCGGCGGACGAGGCGCAACACCGGGTAATGACGGCGAATTCGCCATCTCTGACAGGGCCGGTCACCGACGAGGCGCGGGGCGCGCGCGGCTTCCAGTTCTCGCGGCTGGTGCGGGCGTCCGGCTACGTTGCCGTGCTGCTCGCCCTTGGCGCCGCCGCCGGCACCTTCCTCGTCCTGATGGGCCTGACGCCGATCGCGCCGACGCCGGACGTCGTCTTCACCGCCATGGTGGTGAACGGCGCCCTGGTCGCCTTTCTTGTTCTGGTCATCGCCTGGGTGGTTGGCAGCCTGCTCGTCGCGCGCTCGCGCGGCCAGGCCGGCGCCAGCCTGCATATCCGCATTGTCGGCCTGTTCTCCCTGGTCGCCGTCTTGCCCGCGGCGCTGCTGGCGGTGACCGCCTCGATCACGCTCGATCGCGGCCTCGACAACTGGTTCTCGACGCGCACGCGGGCGATCGTCGACAATTCGCTGTCGCTCGCCCAGGCGTTCGCCCAGCAGCAGGCGGTGCTGCTGCGCGCCGATATCCTCGCCGCCAAGATCGAACTGGAGCGGGCAGCCTCGCTGCACAACGACGATCCGGCGCGTTTCGCCGTGTTCCTCGATTCGGTCGCCTCCGACCACAGCCTGCCCGGCGTCTTCCTCGTCGACAGCAAGGGGACGCTGCTGACCCAGGCAAGGAGTTCGCGCCGCGAGGAGTTCCCGGCGCCGGTGGCGCGGGCGCTCGAGCAGGCGCAGAAGACTCCCGACCAGGTGGTGATCGTCGCCCCCGGGCCGACCAACATCATCGGCGGCATCACCGCGCTCGATGGCTACACCGATACGCTGCTCTATGCCGCGCGGCCGCTCGACCCCAAGGTCGTGCGCTACCTGGCGATGACCAACGACAACGTCGCCGAATACCGCACGCTGGAGGCGACGCGCTTCGGCACGCAGATCGCCTTCGCCATTCTTTTCCTCGGCGTCACCGTGGTGGTGCTGCTGTCGGCGATCTGGCTCGGCATCGGCTTTGCCAACCGCCTGGTGGCGCCGATCCGGCGGCTGATCGACGCCGCCAAGGAGGTTTCGCGCGGCAATTTGAGCGTATCGGTCAATCCGCGCCATTCGGACGGCGACGTCGGTGCGCTCGGCTCCACCTTCAACACCATGACCACGCAATTGCGCAGCCAGCGCCAGGAGCTGATCGCCGCCTCGAACCAGATCGACGCCCGCCGCCGTTTCACCGAGGCAGTGCTCGCCGGCATATCGGCGGGCGTGGTCGGCATTGACGCGCAAGGGCGCGTGACGATCGTCAACCGCACGGCACTGATGCTCTTCGGCACCACGGAAGACGCGGCGATCGGAACGTCGATCGTGGAGCTCATGCCGCGCCTCGAAGCGGTCGTCACCGCGGCGCTGCGCGACGTGCGCTCCGAGCATCGCGACCAGATCACGGTCAACCGCGACGGCCGCGAACGGACGATCAACGTGCGCGTGACCACCGAAAGCGGCGATGCCGAGCAGCACGGCTACGTCATCACGCTCGACGACATCAGCGATCTGGTGGCCGCCCAGCGCTCGACCGCCTGGGCCGACGTGGCGCGCCGCATCGCGCACGAGATCAAGAACCCACTGACGCCGATCCAGCTTTCGGCCGAGCGGCTGAAGCGCAAGTTCGGGCGCACCATCGACGAGGACCGCGAGGTCTTCGACCAGTGCACCGACACCATCATCCGCCAGGTGGGCGATATCGGCCGCATGGTGGACGAGTTCTCGTCGTTCGCGCGCATGCCGAAGCCGGCGTTCATTGTCGGGAACCTGGCCGAGTCGATCCGTGAGTCGGTGTTCCTGATCAGCGTTTCGCAGCCGGAAGTCGACTTCACGGTCGAGTTGCCCGAGACGCCGCTTGTCGGACGTTTCGATGCCCGGCTGCTGGGGCAGGCGCTGACCAACGTGGTCAAGAACGCCACCGAGGCGGTATTGGCAGTGCCGGCGGATCAGCGCGGTCAGGGCCAGATCAAGGTCTCGGCTCGACTTGAGGATGCCGAGATCGTGGTCGACATCGTCGACAACGGCATCGGCCTGCCGCGCGAGAACCGCCAGCGGCTGCTCGAGCCCTACATGACGACGCGCGAGAAGGGCACCGGCCTGGGGCTCGCCATCGTCGCCAAGATCATCGAGGAACATGGCGGGCATGTTGAACTGCTTGACGCGCCGACGGAGACCAACGGCCGTCGCGGCGCCCACATCCGCATCATCCTGCCGCGTGTGGACGGAGCGACCGGGGAAACCGCTGCCGAGCCGGCACCGGAGGCTGTCCCTCAGCCCGTAACATGAAAGACGAAAGACGGCTGACATGGCGTCCGACATTCTGATCGTTGACGACGAATCCGATATCAGGGAGCTGGTCGCCGGCATTCTCTCCGACGAAGGGCACGGGACGCGCACGGCCTCCGACGCCGACGCCGCCCTCACCGAAATCGAGAAGCGGCGGCCGTCGCTGGTGTTCCTCGACATCTGGCTGCAGGGCAGCCGCCTGGACGGGCTGGCGCTGCTCGACGAGATCAAACGCAACCATGCCGACCTGCCGGTGGTGATGATCTCCGGCCATGGCAATATCGAAACGGCGGTGTCCGCCATCAAGCGCGGCGCCTACGACTACATCGAGAAGCCGTTCAAGTCCGACCGGCTGGTGCTGGTCGCCGAGCGCGCGCTGGAAGCCTCCAAGCTGCGCCGCGAGGTCAAGGTTCTACGCGAGAAGAGCGGCGATGCCAGCCAGCTCCTCGGCACCTCGCCGGCGATGAACCACCTGCGCACCACGATCGAGAAGCTGGCGCCGACCAACAGCCGCATCATGATCTCCGGCGCTTCGGGCTCCGGCAAGGAGCTTGTCGCCCGCACCATCCACCAGCTTTCCGGGCGCGCGGGAGGCCCGTTCATCGTGCTCAATGCGGCGACCATCGTGGCCGACCGCATGGAGGCGGAACTGTTCGGCACCGAGCCGTCGAACGGCGGTGCGCGCCGCGTCGGCGCGCTGGAGGAGGCGCATGGCGGGACGCTCTACCTCGACGAGGTCGGCGACATGCCGCGCGAGACGCAGAGCAAGATCCTGCGCGTGCTGGTCGATCAGACCTTCACCCGGGTCGGCGGAACGACGCGGGTCAATGTCGACGTGCGCATCATCTCGTCTACCGGTCGCGATCTCGAAGGGGAGGTGAGCGAAGGCGGCTTCCGCGAGGACCTGTTTCACCGGCTGGCCGTGGTGCCGCTGCGGGTGCCGGCGCTGGCCGAGCGGCGCGAGGACATCCCGGTCCTGGTGCGCCACTTCGCCGAACAGATTTCACGCACCACCGGCCTGCCGCCGCGCATCATCGGCGACGACGCCATGGCCGTCCTTCAGGCGCACGACTGGCCGGGCAACATCCGCCAGTTGCGCAACAACGTCGAGCGGCTGATGATCCTCACCCGCGGCGATGCCAGCGAGGTGATCACCGCCGACATGCTGCCGGCGGAGATCGGCGAGATGCTCCCGACGACGCCGGGCAGGGCAGGGGGAGAGCACCTGATGTCGCTGCCGCTGCGCGACGCGCGCGAAATCTTCGAACGCGAATATCTGACCGCCCAGGTCAACCGGTTCGGCGGCAACATCTCGCGCACCGCCGAATTCGTCGGCATGGAGCGCTCGGCGCTGCATCGCAAGTTGAAGTCCCTCGGCGTAGGCTAGGGCGGTCTCAAGGATTCGGGGGCAGCATGCGCGTCATCATCTGCGGAGCCGGCCAGGTCGGCTACGGCATCGCCGAGCGTCTTGCGGTGGAGGACAACGACGTCTCGGTGATCGACACCTCGCCGCAGCTCGTCCAGGCGATCCGCGACACCCTCGACGTGCGCGGCTTCGTCGGCCATGGCGCCTATCCGGAGGTGCTCGCCCAGGCCGGCGCCGAGCAGGCGGACATGATCATCGCCGTGACGCTCTACGACGAGGTCAACATGGTCGCCTGCCAGGTGGCCCACTCGCTGTTCAACGTGCCCACCAAGATCGCCCGCATACGCGCGCAGAGCTATCTGGAATCGCACTGGGCCGACCTGTTCTCCTCGGAGCATCTGCCGATCGACGTCATCATCTCGCCGGAGGTCGAGGTCGGCCAGATGGTGCTGCGCCGGCTGCAACTGCCCGGCGCCTTCGACACGGTCGAGTTCGCCAATGGCGAGGTGGTCGTGGTCGGCATCGCGTGCAGCGAAAACTGTCCGGTGGTCGACACGCCGCTGGCGCAGCTCACCGAGCTGTTTCCCGACCTCAGGGCGATCGTCGTCGGCATCGTGCGTGGCGGCAATCTGTTCGTGCCGCGCTCGGCCAATTCAATGCTGGTCGGCGACCATGTCTATGTCGTCTGCCCGCGCGAGCAGGTGGTGCGCACGCTCGGCATCTTCGGCCATGAGGAGCCGGTGGCCAAGCGCGTGGTCATCGCCGGCGGCGGCAATATCGGCCAGTTCGTGGCGCACACGCTGGAGGCGCGGGGCGCCGCCGCCAAGGTCAAGATCATCGAATCGACGCGCGAGCGCGCCATCGCCATCGCCGACTCGCTGAAGCGGACGGTGGTGCTGCACGGCAACGCGCTCGACCAGGAAATCCAGCGTGAGGCCGACGTGCAGGATTCCGACACGCTGATCGCGCTGACCAACGACGACGAGGTCAATATCATCGCCTGCGTGATGGCCAAGCGGCTGGGCTGCCGCAGCACCATGGCGCTGATCAACAACCGTTCCTACCATGCCTTCACCGACACGCTGGGCATCGACGCGACGGTGAACCCGCGCTCGCTGACCGTCTCGCGCATTCTCCAGCACGTGCGGCGCGGCCGCATCCGCGGCGTCCATACGATCGAGGACGGCGCGGCGGAAGTGATCGAGGCGGAGGCGCTGGAGACCTCGCCGCTGGTCGGCAAGCCGCTGCGCGAGCTCGACCTGCCGGACGGCATCCGCATCGGCGCCATCTATCGCGGCGGCGAGGTGGTGGTGCCGAACGGCGCCACCCAGATCGTCGCGAAGGACCGCGTGGTGATGTTCGCCACCGCCGAGCGCGTGCGCCAGCTCGAGCAGATGTTCCGCGTCAGCCTCGAGTTCTTCTAGGGGCACCGGGAGGCGACCGGCAAGGCGATGATCGGTGTTCTTCACCTCCTGTCGCGCGCCTTTGGCGGCCTTGCCCTGGCGATGCTGGTGCCGGCGGTCATCGCCGTGGTGGCGCGGGACGGAGCGGCGGCGGACTTTCTGCTGACCTCCGGCCTCACCGGCTTCCTCTCCGGCGCCATCTTCTTCGCCATGCAGGGGCGCAAGCTGCGCTTCGACCGCCCGGCCGGTTTCGCACTGGCCGCTGCGCTGTGGGTGGTGCTGCCGCTGATCGCGGCCATCCCCATCGCGCTACGCAGCCATCTGGGCTACGTCGCCGCGCTGTTCGAGGCGGTCTCCGGATTCACCACCACCGGCGCCACGGCCCTTCGCTCGGTCGCCGAGACCGCGCCGTCGATCGTCTTCTGGCGGGCGGAGCTGCAATGGCTGGGCGGGCTTGCTACCCTGGTCACCTTCGTCACGATCCTGGCGCCGGCCGGCATCGGCGGCCTCTCCAGCCGCGGACTGGCGGCGCTCGGCGGCTTCAGCGAGGCCGGGCCGGAGCGCGTCGCCCAGGGACTGCGCCGGATGGTGACCCTCTATGCGCTGTTCACCGGGCTCTGCATCATCCTGCTGTTCTTCTCCGGCATTCCGACCTTCGACGCGATGTGTCTGGCGATGTCGACGGTCTCGACCGGCGGCTTCATGCCGATCGACGGCAACCTGTCTGCCTATGGCAGTCCGTGGGCGGAGGGCGTGATCGCGCTGTTCATGGTCGTCGGCGCCACCAGCATCGTCTTCCACCGCGCCGTGCTGGAAGGGCGCTGGTCGCTGGTCTTCGACCATCGTGAATCGTGGTGGGTGATGGGCACGATGGCGCTGGTCGGCCTCCTCTACGGCTGGGCCTTCCACACCGGCGAAAGCCTGCCGGCGGCGCTGGGGGAGGGGCTGTTCAACAGCATCTCGGTGATCAGCACCAGCGGCTTCGAGACGCGCGTTGGCGGCCTGTCGGCGATCCCCGATACGCTGGTGCTGTTCCTGGCGATGGGCGGCGGAGCCGCGCTTTCGACCGCCGGCGGCATCAAATACTACCGGATCGGCGCGATGACGGTTCAGTCGATGCACGAGTTGCAGCGGCTGCTGTTTCCACACAGCGTGCGCTCGACGCGCTTCGGCACCCAGCCCTACAACCTCGATCTGATGAAGGCAGTGTGGGCCAATCTGGTGCTGGCGGTGGTGATCGTGATGACGGCCGCGCTGGTACTGGCCATGAGCCTGCCGGGCTTCGACGCGGCCATGGTGGCGGCGATGTCGGCCTTTGCCAATGTCGGCCCGCTCTATTCGCACGAATGGCTGATGGCGGCGAACTGGCCGGACTATGCCGATTTCGGCGTCGTTTCCCAACTCACCATGATCGCCACCATGATCCTCGGGCGGATCGAGGTGATCGTCCTGTTCGCCTCGCTTTACGCGGCCTATTGGCGCTCGTAGAAGACGCTCATGTCACGCATCGCCTACGTCAACGGCCGTTACGTCCGCCATGCCGAGGCTGCCGTCCATATCGAGGACCGGGGCTATCAGTTCGCCGACGGTGTCTATGAGGTGTGCGAGGTCCGCGGCGGCCATCTGGTCGATGAGCCGCGGCACATGGCGCGGCTCGCTCGCTCGCTGGGTGAACTCAGCATCGGCTGGCCGCTCAGGCCGGCGGCGCTTGGCGTGGTGATGCGCGAGGTGGTGCGCCGCAACCGGATCGACGACGGCTTCCTCTACCTGCAGGTGACGCGCGGCGTTGCCCGCCGCGACCATGCCTTCCCGCCGGCGAACGTGCCCTCGGCGCTGGTGGTGACGGCCCGTCCGGTCAATATGGCGGAATTGGACAGACGGGCGGAGGCGGGGGTTGCGGTCGTCACGGTTCCGGAAAACCGCTGGGCGCGGGTCGACATCAAATCGACGAGCCTGCTGCCCAATGTGCTCGCCAAGCAAAAAGCGAGGGAATCCGGGGCATACGAAGCCTGGTTCGTCGACGCAGAGGGCTTCGTCACCGAGGGATCGTCATCCAATGCGTGGATCGTGACCGCCGGGGGAACGATCGTGACGCACTCGGCGGAGGCCGGAATCCTGCGTGGCATCACCCGCACCGGCGTCCTCGAAGCAGCCGCCGGCGAGGCATTTATCGTTGAAGAACGGGCGTTTTCGGTCGCCGAAGCACAGGCCGCCAGAGAGGCCTTCGTGACATCGGCCTCGTCGAAAGTGACAGCGGTCGTGCGCATCGATGGCGTGGTAGTGGGTGATGGGAGGCCGGGGCCGGTGACGAGTCGTCTCAGGCGCCTGTTCCGGGAGCGGGCCGAAATTTCTGCGTTGTGGGCGCGGGGAGGGTAGTGCCGAGGGTTGCGCCTGGGGCAATTTCGCACGTGACGCCGGCCGCAACACCCGGCAAACTGCTAGATAGACATCCGGTCAAGGACCCAGAAAAGGGGCTGGTTCCAAAGACCGCAAGAACGCGAGAGCGAATGACATGGCTGAACGCGCACAAAATCTGCAAGACACGTTTCTCAATTACGTGCGGAAGAACAAGACGCCACTGACGATCTTCCTGGTCAACGGGGTGAAACTTCAGGGGATCGTCACATGGTTCGACAATTTCTGCGTTTTGTTGCGTCGCGACGGGCATTCCCAGCTTGTCTACAAGCACGCCATCTCGACAGTCATGCCGGGCGCGCCGTTGCAGCTCTTCGAGCCGGGTGAAGAGGGCACTGCCGGCCGGGAGACGGATTGAACCAATCGCCGCACGACCTGGACGTTGCCCAGGGCGCTGAGCGCGAAGCTGCGTCCGCAGGGGCGCAGGCGCGTGCCCTGGTCCTTGTGCCCATTCGCAAAGCGCGCCGCGGCGCGGCGGAACGCGACCGCGAGGCCCGCGTCGAGGAAGCCGTCGGGCTGGCCCGGGCCATCGACCTCGATGTCACCGCCGGTGTCGCGGTGGCGCTCACCATTCCACGGCCGGCGACGCTGTTCGGCTCCGGCAAGGTGGAGGAACTGGCCGGGCAGGTGGCGGCCGGGCACATCGACCTCGTTGTGGTCGACGGCGTGCTGTCGCCGGTGCAGCAGCGCAATCTCGAACGCGCGTGGAAGACCAAGGTCATCGACCGCACGGGGCTGATCCTGGAGATCTTCGGCGAGCGGGCGCAAACCCGCGAGGGCACGCTGCAGGTGGAACTTGCCCATCTCAACTATCAGAAGAGCCGGCTGGTGCGTTCCTGGACCCACCTGGAGCGCCAGCGCGGCGGCTTCGGCTTCCTCGGCGGCCCCGGCGAGACGCAGATCGAGGCCGACCGGCGCATGATCGAGGAGCGCATCCAGCGCATCGAACGCGACCTCGAGACCGTGGCGACGCGCCGCCGCCAGCAGCGCAAGACGCGCAAGAAGGGGAGCCAGGCGACGGTCGCCCTGGTCGGCTACACCAATGCCGGCAAATCGACCCTGTTCAACGCGCTGACGACCGACACCGTCTTCGCCGATGCGCGGCTGTTCGCCACGCTCGACCCGACGCTCCGTCGGGTGACGCTGCCACACGGGGCCGTCGCTATCCTCTCCGACACGGTCGGCTTCGTCGCCGACCTGCCGACGACCCTGGTTGCCGCCTTCCGCGCCACGCTGGAGGAGGTGGCCGAGGCCGACGTTATCCTGCATGTGCGTGACGTCGCCGTGCCGGACAGCGAGGCGCAGGCGCGCGACGTTGCCGCGGTGCTCGCCGAGCTCGGCGTCGAGGCGAAGGCGGCCGACCGCGTCATCGAGGTGTGGAACAAGGTCGATCTCATGCCGCCGGCGCAGCGGCCGCCGCGGGTAATCCCGGCGGTGCCCGGCGGTGGCCCGGCCGTGGTGACGGTATCGGCGCTCACCGGCGAAGGGCTGGCGGAGCTTCTGGCGCTGATCGAGGAGAAGGTCGCCGCAGCGCGGCGCACCTATGAGGTCAGGCTGGAGGGAGCGGCGCTGGCCCAGCTCCACCGGCTCTACGAGGTGGGCGAGGTGCTTGACCGCAGCGACAATGCGGACGGCTCGACCACCGCCCATGTACGCGTGGCTCCGGAGCGTCAGGACGCATTCCAGAGGACCTTCCCGGACGCCAAGGCGACGGGGTAGAGGCGCGCCCCGTGTCCCGGGCACGGTACAGCGCGAAGTGATGCAGTGCAGACCTGGGACCTACGCATGGAACCCGGCTCAGCGCTGCACCGTTTCACGCTGCAGCGCGTCCGGGGAACGAAGCCGCGGGCGCCACAGGACGGAGAAAGCGCCTTATTCCGCTCCCTTGGCGCGCTGCCCTCGGAGGTCACCCCCAGAAGAGCCTACTCTTGGCCATTGGTCGCCTGGATAGTGACTATCACGCCGGGTGGGATCTGACTGCCATCGACGAACAACGAGGCCGGTCCGAAGTCCCCCTCGGGTGGGTCGCCCGCGAGGATCTTGTAGCCGAAGCTCGCCGTGCTGCCGTCGGACGTCGCGCTGGTGAGCTCGAGCACGACGTTCGTGATGCCCTTGTCCGTGAGGACCGAGAGGACCGCATTGGGCGGGTCACCCGCGAAGGCATCACCAGCGTGGGACAGGGCATCGAGCGGGACGTCCACCGCGATGCGCTCCGGGCGGTCGCTGAAGGTCACGATGACGGGCACGCCCTTGAGCGTGAGGGTGTCGCCGACAACGGAGCCCGAGGTGCCGCTCAGGACGAAGAGGAAGGTGCCCTGGTCAGTGGCGGGCGACGCGGTGGCGTAGGACGTCAGGGCCAGCAGCAGCGCTGCCACCAGCCCGATTCGGTTGGGTCGATGCATGGGCCCGTCCTCGCGTTGCGGTGTGTTCTGGACGCTGGTCCGGATGACCACCTTTGTCAAGCCCGCCGACAGCGCCCGAATGGGGGAAGCGGCCCGCCTACTCGCTTTCCTTGGCGCGCTGCCAAAGGGCCTCCATCTCGTCGAGGCTGGCCTCGGCAGGGGCGCGGCCTTCCGCTGCAAGAGCTTCCTCGATGGCCGCGAAGCGGCGCTGGAACTTGACGTTGGCGGAGCGCAGCGCCTGGTCGGCATCCACCTTCAGGTGGCGCGCCAGATTGACCACAGCGAAGAGCAGGTCGCCGACCTCGCCGGCAACGGCCTCTGTTTCGGCGTCCGGCCGGTCCAGTTCGGCCTCGATCTCGCCGATCTCCTCCTTGAGCTTGGCGAGCACGAGGCGGGCGTCGTTCCAGTCGAAGCCGACGGTCGACGCCTTGGCCTGAAGCTTGTGGGCGCGCATCAGCGCCGGCAGACCGGCTGGAACACCATCGAGCAGGCCATCGGGCACATCGCGGCCTCGCCGCGGCCCGCTCAGCCTTCTCCTTGGCCTTTTCCTTCTCCCAGAAGCCCTTGGCGGCGCCGGCGGCGCGCGCATCGTCGTCGCCGAAGACATGGGGGTGGCGGCGGATCATCTTGGTGGTGATCGCCTCGACCACGTCGCCAAAGGTAAACAGGCCGGCCTCGGCCGCCATCTGGGCGTGATAGATGGGCTGGAGGAGGAGATCGCCGAGCTCGTCCTTGAGATCGTCCGTGTCGCCGCGGGCGATGGCGTCGGCGACCTCATAGGCTTCCTCGATCGTGTAGGGCGCGATGGTCGAGAAGTCCTGCACGATGTCCCAGGGGCAGCCGGTTTCCTTGTCGCGCAGCGCGGCCATGATCTCGAGCAGCCGGGAGATGTCGCGCGATGGTGTCATGGCCGGCCTCCGGGGAACGATTCTCGCCGCGGGCAATCTATCAGCATCGTCCCGCCGAGCCATCGTGTGGCGGCGGGCGGTACGACGCCTTTCGGGCACCTGAGGGGATGGATCGCGGCCGGCATTTGCCCGTATCCCATGCCCCATATCAAAGTCGCATAAGATATATTATGGAATATTTTGTGGATGGCGTATTGGGCGTTTTCGCCGCAATCCCTGGGCTACGCGCGGCCGAGCCAGGCTGCGATTGCCCGTCCGCCATCCTCCGCAGGCGTCAGCGGGCTTCCCAGAGGCCCGGCCGGAGGTCAGTAAAGCGTCTGCTTGTATTCCTCTTCGAGGTCCTCATCGACCTTGCGCATCTCGGCCTCGTCGCTCGGGGCGCCGGTCGTCTGATCGAGGATGATTTTGGAGAGCGACGGCATCTCGGCGCGATCCTGAAACTGGTCCGGGTTCCACAATTGCGAGCGCCGAAATGCCTTGGCGCAATGCATGAAGGCCTCAACTACCCGGACAACAATTGCGAGCTTGGGTGCGCGGTCGTTGACCCGCATGGTCTCGAGGATTTCGGGGTCGCTCGTCAGGCTGGCCTGGCCGTTCACACGCAAGGTGTCGTCGAATCCCGGAATGATGAACAACAGGCCGACGCTGGGATTGGCGAGAATGTTGACCAGAGTGTCGAGCCGGTTGTTTCCGGGCCGGTCCGGTATCGCCAGATGGTGCCGGTCGAGGACCTTGACGAAGCCGGCGGGATCGCCGCGCGGACTGACGTCGGCTTTTCCTTCCGGATTCTGCGTGCCGATGCAGAGGAATGGCGCGCGCTTGATGAAGGCTTGGGCGTGGGTGTCGAGTGCGTCCTGACACTTTTGGACGGCCAGGGTCGTTATCGCAGGATACAGACTTCGCAGAGACTGCTCGTCGGCGATGGCGAATTCCGCCTTGGCCCTGAATTCCTTCATCGTATTTGCTCCGTGACGCGTTGTTTCCCGCGCGATCAGCGTTACCTGGACCGGCCGGTCGGTTTGGCCATGGTTGAATTGTAGGCGGTCCTGGGCGCCGCGGCCACCGGGTTGCCGCGCCCTCGTGCTGCAACCCTTGGCGTCAGTCGAGCGGCAGCTCGATCGCCATGCCGTCATAGGCCGGCTCGATGCCCTCCGGCAGGTCGCGCGCCAGCGTGGCGTAATCGAGGTCGATGTGCATGTGGGTCAGCACGGCGCGGCGCACCGCGAGCCGCTGGCTCCAGGCGACCGCTTCATCGACGCTGAAATGGCTCGGATGCGGCTTGTAGCGCAGCGCATCGACGATCCACACGTCGAGGTCCCTGAGGTGCGGCAGCGACGCCTCGGGCACGTCGTTGATGTCGGAAGAATATGCCAGGCCGCCGACACGCAGGCCGATGGTCCCGATGTCGCCGTGGGTCTGGCCGAACGGCAGCACGCTCAGCGGACCACCGGCGCCGTCGATGGTGAACCACGATCCTGGGGCCATCGTATGGTGCTTCAGGATCGGTGGATACTCGCTGTCCAACGGCTGAAAGAAGCAGTAGCCGAAGGCGCGCTCGAGATGCGCCTGGGTCTTCTCGTCGGCATAGGTGTCGACCAGCCGGTGCGTGTTGATCCAGAAGGCCCTGAGATCGTCGATGCCGTGGGTATGGTCGGCATGGGCATGGGTGAAGATCACCGCGTCGATGGAACCGACATTGGCCGCCAGCAACTGGGCGCGCATGTCCGGACCGGTGTCGACCAGCACGCGCGTCGGCGTGTCGCCGGTCTCGAAGCGTTCGAGCATCAGCGAACAGCGGGTTCGCCGGTTGCGCGGCTCGTCGGGATCGCAGGCGCCCCAGTCATTGCCGATGCGCGGCACGCCCGGCGACGAGCCACAGCCCAGGATCGTGGCCTTGAGCCGTGCACTCACCGACCCGGTACCTTGTTGAAAAGCTTGAAGAAATTGTCGCTGGTCGCCTGTGCCAGTGCCTCATAGCTAAGGCCCTTAGCCTCCGCCAAAACCTTAGCGGTTTCAACCACATAAGACGGCTCGTTGCGCCTGCCGCGGTGCGGCGGTGGCGCCAGGTAGGGCGCGTCGGTCTCGACCAGCAGCCGGTCGAGCGGGATGTCCGCCGCGATGGCGCGGAGCTCGTCGGAGCGCTTGAAGGTGAGAATGCCGGAAAAGGAAACGGTGAGGCCGAGCGCGACGCCGGTCATGGCCAGGTCGCGGCCAGACGAGAAGCAGTGGAGAATGGCGGGGAAGGCCCCCTTCCCCATTTCGTCCGTCAGGATTTCGGCGACGTCGGCATCGGCCTCCCTGGCGTGGATGACCAGCGGCAGCTGGGTCATGCGCGCCGCCGCGATATGGCGGAGAAAGCCCTCGCGCTGCGCTTCGCGGGGCGAGTTGTCGTAGTGGTAGTCGAGCCCGGCCTCGCCAATGGCAACCACGGCCGGGTCGTCGGCGATGCGCGCCAGATCGTCGGCGGTCACGTCGGGCTCATCGGCGGCGTTGTGCGGATGGGTGCCGATCGAGCAATAGATGCGCTCATAGCGCCCGGCGATTGCCTTCAGGCCGGCGAACTTCGCCACCCGCGTCGAGATGGTGACCATGGTGTCGACGCCGGCTTCACGGGCGCGGGCAACGACCGCGTCGCGGTCGGCGTCGAAATCGGGAAAATCGAGGTGGCAGTGGCTGTCGACGAGCATCAGTGTTCGTGAGCGTGGGCGCGCGCCTCGGGGCGCGGCGCAATGTGATGATCGGCGCAATCGGCGCGCTCGACCTCGACTGTTGCATGATCGATGCCGAAACGTGCCTTGAGCCGGGTCTTGATGGCAACGACCGTGTCGTCGACATCGGCGGTCTCGCAGATTCGCGCGTGCAGGGTCACCATCGGGCG
This sequence comes from uncultured Alphaproteobacteria bacterium, assembly GCA_963730325.1. GTDB lineage: Bacteria > Pseudomonadota > Alphaproteobacteria > Rhizobiales > Kaistiaceae > CAVSRC01. The sequence continues at coordinate 256,222 of CAVSRC010000019.1, forward strand.
TTCCTGGGTGATCGACCAGGCGTGGACGTGATGGACGTCCTCGACGTCGGGGATCGCCGCCTGCAGGTCGCCGGCCATCTCGGCAACCGACAGGTCGGTGGGTGCGGCTTCCAGCAGGATGTGGGCGGAGTCGCGCACGACGTGCCAGGCGCTGCGCAGAATGATGACGGCTACCAGCACCGAAATCAGCGGGTCGGCGGGTGTCCAGCCGGTGGTCATGATGATCACGGCCGCGGCGATGGCGCCGACCGAGCCGAGCAGGTCGCCCATCACATGAACCATGGCGCCGCGCATGTTGAGGTTCTCGCGGTCGCCACCGTGGAGCAGCGCGAACATGCCGACATTGACCAGCAGGCCGATGACGGCGATGACCAGCATGGTGCCGCCAAGCACCGGTTCCGGAGCCATCAGGCGGCGCGCCGCCTCGACGAGGATGCCACCGGCGATGATGAACAGCACCAGCCCGTTGCCGAAGGCGACCAGAACCTGAAGCCGCTCGAAGCCGTAGGTGCGTTTGCCGTCCGCCGGCCAATGGGAGAAGCGGAAAGCGAGCCAGGCGAGCGCCAGCCCGGCGAAATCGGTGAGCATGTGGCCGGCATCGGCCAATAGCGCCAGCGAGCCGGCAATCAGCCCGCCGGCCGCTTCGACCACCATGAACCCGCCGGTGACGAGCGCCGCCCAGAACAGGCGGCGCTCATTGTCGCCGTGGCTATGGTCATGGTCGTGCGCCATTGGCTCGGTTCCGGTCCGGCTCAGCCGGCCTGTTTCTCCTCGCCTTCAACATAGCGCGGGAAAACCGGCTGTGGTGGCGGCAGGGTGACGCCGGGGTTCAGCCGGCCACCGGCGCCGAGCGCGGCGAAGCTGCGTGCCTCGGGCGGAACTGCGAGCAGATCCAACAGCTTGGCGGCCGCGTCCGGCATCGCCGGCTGGGCGAGAATGGCGACCTGGCGGACGATTTCGGCGGTGACGTAGAGAACCGCCTCCATGCGCGCCGGGTCGGTCTTGCGCAACGCCCAGGGCGCGGCGCCGGCAAAATAGCGATTGGCCTCGGCGACCACCGCCCAAACCGCGTTCAGCACCTGGTGGATCGCCTGCGTCTTCATCGCCGCGCGGCAAAGCCCGAGCAGCGCGTCGGCCTGCGCCAGGATCGCCTCGTCCTCGGGCGCAAGCGCCGCCGCCGCCGGCAGCACGCCGCCGCAATTCTTGGCGATCATCGACAGCGATCGCTGCGCCAGGTTGCCGAGATCGTTGGCGAGGTCGGCATTGATGCGGTTGACGATCGCCTCGTGGCTGTAATTGCCGTCCTGGCCGAAGGGTACCTCGCGCAGGAAGAAATAGCGCATCTGGTCGCGGCCATAGCCGGCGATCAGATCGAAGGGATCGACCACATTGCCGACCGACTTCGACATCTTCTCGCCGCGGTTGAACAGGAAGCCGTGGGCGAAGATGCGCTTGGGGACTTCAATGCCGGCGGAAAGCAGGAAGGCCGGCCAGTAGACGGCATGGAAGCGGACGATGTCCTTGCCGATGACATGGATGTCGGCCGGCCAGTAGCGCCATAGCGGCGCGCTCTCGTCGGGGAAGCCGACGCCGGTGATGTAGTTGGTGAGCGCGTCCACCCAGACATACATCACGTGCTTGTCGTCGGTGGGCACGCGGATGCCCCAGTCGAAGGTGGTGCGCGAGACCGACAGGTCCTTGAGGCCGCCGCGAACGAAGCTCGCCACCTCGTTGCGGCGCTCGTCGGGGCCGATGAACTCCGGGTGCGCCTTGTAGTGCGCCAGCAGCTTGTCCTGATAGGCGGAGAGGCGGAAGAAGTAGCTCTCCTCCTCCACCCATTCGACGGGCGAGCCCTGCGGGCCGACGCGAACGCCGTCTTCCTTCACCTCGGTCTCGGATTCGGCGTAGTAGGCCTCGTCGCGCACCGAGTACCAGCCGGCATAGGCATCCTTGTAGATGTCGCCATTGGCCTCCATGCGCCGCCAGATCTCCTCCGACGAGCGATGGTGGCGCGGCTCGCTGGTGCGGATGAAATCGTCGTTGGAGCAGCCGAGCGCGGCGACCATCTTCTGGAACAGCGCCGAATTGCGGTCGGCCAGAGCCTTCGGCTCCAGCCCTTCGCGGGCCGCCGTCTGCTTCATCTTGATACCGTGCTCGTCGGTGCCGGTCAGAAAGTAGACGTCGTAGCCGTCGAGCCGCTGGAAGCGGGCGATCGCATCGGTCGCCAGCGCCTCATAGGCGTGGCCGATATGGGGGGCGCCGTTGGGGTAGGAAATCGCCGTCGTGATGTAGAATTTTGGCGCTTGCATCGCCGTCTCGCCTTGTTGGAATTCGCGCGTGGGGAACAGAAGAATGCCGGCTGCGCCGCGACTTGCGGGGCCGTGAGGAAGCGTCACATTCGGGTCGCGCGGGCGAGGCTCATCAGGTTCGTCAGGACGGTTCGTTTGCGGTCCAGGTTGTACTCGTCGGTCAGTGCCGTCGAAGTGCGCAGGTTTTCCCACACCTCGGCCCACCTTTCAAGCGGCGCGGCAGCGGCGGCGGGGCTCAGCGCAATCCCGGTTTCCGGCTCGCTTTCGCCCCTCACCCTCCGGTTCAGCCAGGCCGCGGTGAGGTCGCGGAAGCTGTTCCAGGCGTCGTCATTGCCGCGGCCGGAGACGCTGTCGGCATAGGCGTGCATGGCGGCGATATCGATATCGGGCAGGCGGGAGAAGCAGCGTGGCAAGCGCCCGGTAGCCGGCGATGCCGCCATGCTCGGCGAGCAGGATCGCCCGGCGCAGGCTGCCTTCGGCGAGGCGGGCGGCCAGCTCCAGATCGGTGCGCCCGGCCTTGGCACCGCCCGCCTCGAGCGCGGCGACGATCCTCTCGGGCGGCAGTTCGGCCACATCCAGCCGGCGGCAGCGGGAGCGGATGGTGGGCAGCGCCCTCCCCGGCGCGTGGCTGACGACGAGGAACAGGGCGCGGGCCGGAGGCTCCTCGAGAACCTTGAGGAGGGCATTGGCGGCGCTGGCGTTCATGTCGTCGGCGGGATCGACAATGGCGATGCGCCAGCCGGCCTCGCCGCCGGTATTGCCGTAGAACGCGACGGTGCGGCGGATCTCGTCGACGGTGAGGGCGCTCTTGTGGCGCCCGGTGCGTTCGTCGAGCGGCCGTTCCAGCACCAGCAGGTTCGGGTGCGAACGCCCCATCACCTTGCGGAAGGCGGGATGGCTCTCCGGCAGCGACAGGTCGGTGGCCGCCGCGACCTCAGGTGCCGCCGGATCGGGATGGGCCAGCGCGAAGCGGGCGAAGCGATAGGCGAGCGTCGCCTTGCCGATGCCCTTGGCGCCGCCGATCAGCCAGGCATGGTGCATGCGCCCGCTGCGATAGGCGTCGAGCAGCGTGCGCTCCGTTGCCGGGTCGCCGAACCATTCGGCCCGCTCCTCCGGCGCCGGCCAGCCCTCGACGGCGTCGAAGCGGGTGACCTCAAGCGTGTTGGCGGCGGCCATCAGACGCGCCCCTGCTGCGGCGTGGCCGGGCGGATGAGGCGCGTCTCCACCGCATGCCAGATGGCTGCGGCGACCTCTGCCTCGGACCGCGAGGCATCGACGACGATGCAGCGCTGCGGCTCCTGCGCCGCGATCTTGAGGAATGCCTGCCGGCGCTCTTCGTGGCGCGCGATCTCATCGCGCTCGAAGCGGTCCGGCGCGGTGCCGCTGGAGGCCATGCGGGCCGCCGCACGGGCCATGCCGGCCTCGGCGGGGATATCGAGGATGACGGTCAGGTCCGGCCGCGTCGTGCCTACGGCGACACGGTCGAGGGCGGCGAGAAAGGACGGGTCGGCCTCCGACTGATAGACGCGGGTCGAATCGAAGAAACGATCGGAGAGCACCCATTGGCCGGCGGCGAGCGCCGGACGGATGACACGCTCGACATGGTCGGCGCGGGCGGCGGCAAAGAGCACCGCCTCGCCGTCGACGCCGAACTGCTCGGCGAGGCCGGAGAGCAGCAGCCGGCGGATCGCTTCTGCCGTCGCCGTGCCGCCCGGCTCGCGGGTGAGCACCGAGGTCACCCCGGCGGCCTTCAGCCGCTCGGCGAGTTGCAGGATCTGGGTCGACTTGCCGGCCCCCTCGCCGCCTTCGAACGTGATGAATTTGCCGCCCATGCCGCTGTGATACAGGAGCCGGGGGCCTACAGCCAGCCGAGCAGAAGCTCCTTGAGCCCGTCCATGGCGCGCTGCGGAATGGAGCCGCGCCCGATGTCCTCGCTGGCATAGACCGGCGCCTCGCGCAGCACGTCGTTGCCGAGCGTGATCTGCAGCTTGCCGATCTCCTGGCCGGGCTCGATGGGCGCCGCCACAGGCCCCTGATAGACGACGCGGCCCCTGATCAGATCACGCGAGCCGCGCGGCAGCAGAGCGGTGATGCTGCCCTTGCCGACGAGGCCGACGCTGCCCTGATCGCCGCCGAAGACCGAGGCGCGGGCGACCTCCTCGCCCTGGCGGAACAGCTCGACCTTCTCGAAACCGCGCAGGCCCCAATCCATCAGCTTGCGTGCCTCCTCGGCGCGCTCCTTCTCGCTCTTGGTGCCGTTGATGACCATGATCAGCCGCTGGCCGTCGCGCACCGCAGAAGCGACCAGGCCATAGCCGGAGGCGTCCGTGAAGCCGGTCTTCAGGCCGTCGGCGCCGATGTTCATGTCAAGCAGCGGATTGCGATTGTGCTGGCGGATCTTGTTCCAGGTGAACTCCTTCTCGGCGAAGATCGGATAGAACTCGGGATCGTCGTAGACGATGTGGCGGGCGAGCTTGGCGAGGTCGAGCGCGGTCACGTATTCATCGGGATCGGGCAGGCCGGTGGCATTGGTGAAATGCGAGTTGGTGAGGCCGAGCTTGCGCGCCTCGGCATTCATCAGATTGGCGAAGGTCTTCTCGGTGCCGGCCATGCCTTCGGCAATGATGATGCAGCCGTCGTTAGCCGACTGAATGATGACACCGCGCAGGAGGTCGGCGACCTTGATGGTCGAGTGGAGCTTGGCGAACATGGTGGAGCCGCCGGAATTGGCGCCACCGTTGCGCCAGGCGTTCTCGGAGACCTGAAACTCCGTATCGAGGCTGAGCCTGCCGTTCTTGATGGCGTCGAAGACAACGGCCACGGTCATCAGCTTGGCCATGCTGGCGGGCGGCATGGGCACGTCCGCCGCTTTCTGGAACAGGATGGTCTCGGTTTCGGCGTCCATCAGCAGGGCGTGCTCGGCGCGCGTCTCGAAATTCTGCGCGGCGGCGTGGCCGGCGCCGAACAGCAGGATGCCGGCGAAAGCCATGGTCAGGCTCCGCCGCCAGGTCGGTCGGTGAGACGCTGAGGGGCTCACAAGCCCGGCGTTCGGCCGCTGCATGATGATCGGCTCTCCGCTTTGTGCCCCCGTTGTGAATAGCAGCGGAGGCCCGGGCAAATCAAATGCGCCGGGGCATTGCGACAAACCAGATGGAAAAACGCCAGCGCGATCAGCGGGTGAGGACGAAGGCGCCGTGAAGCCCGCCGGCTGCGGCCGCGTCGATCACAGTCTGGGGCGGGACGGAGCCGTCCGTGGTGACCAGCACGATCTGCAGGGTACGCCCGCCGGACTCGCTGGATTGCATCCGGATCTGGCCATAACGGCCGAAACGGGCGGCGACGCGCTCGGCGTTGTCCGGCGTGGAGAAGGAACCGAGCTGGATGGTGACCGGCTGACCTGCCGTGCGCGTCGCGGCCATCTCATGCGCCTTGCGCCCGGCGGCGGCAGTGAGCGCCGTGGTCAGGTCGTGACTGGAAAGCTCGGAAGCGGCGTTCAGGGCCGGCGTCGGCCGCGCGGTTTCCGCGTAGGAGCGCGTCAGCCCGCTGCGCAGGATCAGCGCACCGAGATTGTCGTCGGCCTCCGGCTGATAGGCGGCCGTGGTCGTATAGGCCGGGTTCAGCAACAGCGGATCGCCATCGGCAATCGCCGGCCGAAGCGTCGGCTGCGGCGCCGCCGAGGCCACCATCATGCCGGCGGTTGCCGTGCGATTGGCGGCGAAACTGGTCAGCCCCCTGCCCTGCGGCGCCACGCCCGGCCCCCGATAGGAGGCGAGCAGCTTGCGCTCGTCGAGCCCGTCCATCTGCGCCGGACCGACATAATCGACCCGCACCTTGGCGGTACCCTTGCCCTTGAAGCCCAGCATGTCGGCGGCGTGGGCGGAAACGTCGATCAGGCGGTTGTGGGCGAAGGGGCCGCGATCGTTGACGCGCAAGACCAGCGAGCGACCGTTCTCCAGATTGGTGACGCGCACATAGCTGGGCAGCGGCAGCGTGGGATGGGCGGCGGTCAGGCCGTTGACGTCGTAGACCTCGCCATTGGCCGTCAGCCGGCCGTGGAAGGCGGAGCCGTACCAGGAAGCCAGGCCGACCTTGCTGTAGCGGGGATTGTCACGCGGGACATAGGTCTTGCCGGCGACGCGATAGGGCTGGCCGACGGTGTAATACCCGCCGCCCTTGGGGACCTCGCGGCTGGCCACGACCTTGGGGCTGGCGGGGCCATATTGGGCGGGGCTGAAGAATTCCTTGGTGGCGGTGGTGAAGGAGTGCGGGGCGACGCTGCAGGAGGCCAGAAAGCCGGCGGCACCGGCGAGAGCGAAAGCGCGCAGAACCGCCGCGCCCCTCATGCCCGCACGCATGCGCAGTCAGCGACCGCACCACCCTGATCTGTCAAATCGCCCGGGAAATGCACCCGCGCCCCTCTATCCCGCCGAATCCCCCTGCCGCTTCCCATCAGGCGGCAGCAAGTCTTAACGAGCCGTTAAGACAAGTCAGTACACATGACCAAATCGCGGAGGATTTGGCAAGCCGACGGGCGGTCGCAGGCCGTTTTTCCAACAGTTGAGGCTTCCCCCCGGTAAACCGGATCATTAAACAGGGCGAATCAGCGCACGGACGGGTGGCCGAGCGGTTGAAGGCACCGGTCTTGAAAACCGGCGTACCTGCGAGGGTACCGTGGGTTCGAATCCCACCCCGTCCGCCAATCAAGCTGATTTTGTTGGATTTTTCGCGTTGGCGACGCGCCTACCCATGGCGCAGTATCCACACATCCAGGGTGGTTCTTGCCGGGTCCGCTCACTGGGCGTGGACCCATGACAGCATCAAAACCGCCTACAGGCGCCGATGGATACCCAGGGTCGCGGCGTCCCAGTACCACAAGGCGCTGAACGGCGATGAGGCGCCCGCGGCCGGCCGAGCACCCTGCCCACCCGGCATCTCGACGGAGCCGGTGTCCGGCGGGTCATTTCCTGTGCTCAAGCGTCCAAACGGAACAGCGGACGCTTTCAGGCACCACGAAGCAGTTGCTGCCACCGCCCTGCTTGCACGCGCTCACGGCCAATTCGCTGCGCTTCATGACCTCCGCGGGGGCTGCGCGGTAAAGCCCGGCGCCTGCTACCTCAAAGTCGCGATGTCTGTGCGAGTGCCACGGATCCATGATCTCTCCAAACCTTCCGCAGTTTCCGCTTCCTTTGCCATCAATGTGTTGGCTGAGCGTCAACTTGGGTCATTGCATCGGTGGTTGCAACTTATAAGATATGCGACGACAATTGACCATCTAAGAGAGTATTCCGGATGGCGGATCGTTTGAACCTCGCGGAGGACAGAGAAGAACCGAGCGAGCACCTTCTGTCGATGGCGGCCTACATAGAGGCGCAGGCAATTGTCGCAGTGGCCGTCGAAAATCATGGGCCGAAAGACGGGATCAACGCCGTGCTGTCGGGCATCCGGCGTGGTGTCTGCAAGGCGCTGGCGCGAATATCTCTCCGCCAAAGACGCGGAGTGCATCACCGGAAATTTTCAAGATTACCGCGCCAATTCGCTGATCGACAGTCCGACATCAGCGAAGCCTGGTACGACGCCTACATCGAGGGGAGCAAGGAGGGCTCGGAGTAGCGCCGTCGTCCCTGAGACATCGAAGGAGCAAACGGCTGGCCCGCCTTCGATGCGGAGAAGCTGGCCACACATTGCCGGGTCATGTTCGGCGGTTCATCGGCGGTTGGTAGAGTGCCTCAGACCACCTCGCGAAGCCGATTGGCGGCACAACCACAAACCAGAAGATCAGATCGGACCGGAAACGGACCGTCTAGCGAGTGGCATCCAGCTTCCTGGATGCGATTGCACTTGATTTCCGATGCTGTGTAATAGTCGTCGCTGACCGCCGTCCATCTGGATCGGCGGTCGTTCGCCATGGTGCGATGTTCGGCGGCGGGCGGCCGGCTCGGGCGAGGACAAGGCCATCGAAATCGACGTCGTGCGCCGGTGGCCTGGGCCGCAGACCACATCACAAGCAAGCAACTTGCGAACAACCCCCACAGTGCACGCATCGCCTATCCCCCCGAATAGAGTAACGCAGCGATATTGTGTTATTGCACGTAAATCTACAAGTGTAGTTTCTGTGGTGCCGGTACTCCTGCGCATGTCATTTTATTTGCGCAATAATTATCGGAAGGAAAATCCAAGTGGGCAGGATAATTATCGTAATACTCAACGCTTATTCAGTTCATTTTTCGTACATCTAAGGCATCCTTCCAACCCTTATGTCCGATCCACAGGCAGCGATACACGGAGGTTACGCCAGCGCCCCTAATCATCGCAATCGCGACTGGACCTTGCCCTTCGCCGTCTGTGAGACAATTCATGTGCAGCGCCGGTTGTCGGCGATGTACCGTTGGAAGCTTTCGGTCAACTGTGAGGCCATATGCCATGATCGCCCAAGGCGAATGATAGCGGTCGTCGGCGGGGCGGCGTCTCGCAGCGCCGGCGGCGCGACGCCGGCGGTCGTGGCCACGTGCCGGGAACTGCTGTCCATCGCCAGGTTCGACCTCGTCCTCCTGTTTACGGTCATCGCGGACATGGTCTTCAAGCCGGACCCCGCGAGTTGGCTCACTCTGCTGGTCATGGCGCTGGCGCTTCTGGCGGCCGGGATGCTGTGGCTGATGCCTGCCCTGTCGCGAAAGCCTGCGATTGCGGGATAGCGGAGCCCAGACGTGGACAAGAGAGGCCGCCTCGGACCCGGGGCGGCCTTTCTGCTTCGCGCGGGACGCGCCAGGAGGTTGCGCACCAGTGGACGACACTTCGTTCTTCCGGCCTCGCCCGCCCTCCCCTAACCCAGGCCATTGACAAGCTTTCCCCTCCATGCGCATATGCGCATAAAGGAGAAAGCAATGGTCCTGTCCGTCCTCTCCGCCCTCGCCGAGCCGACCCGTCTGGAGGCCATGCGCCTGCTGTCCGATGGCGCGGAGCACTGCGTCTGCGAGCTGATGCCGGTGCTCGGCGCCACGCAGAGCCGCATGTCGCGCCACATGCAGGTGCTGAAACAGGCGGGGCTGGTCACTGACCGGCGCGACGCACAATGGGTGCGCTACCGGCGCAATCCCGACCTGGAGCCGGCCATAACCACGCTGCTCGACGCCGCACTCAGCGTTGCGCCGACGCCAGAGCGGAGTGCCGCATGACCACGGTGCAGACCGGCGATCTGCCGCGGCCGGGCGCACCGGCGGCGTGGCCGTGGGTCGGCGGGCTGATCCTTGCCGCAATCCTCTGGTGGCTCGTCTATCGGGGCCTCGCCCCCCTCTCCGAATGGCTGACCTCGCTCGCGCCGGTGGCGCGCCAGAGCCATGCGGGCGATGCCCTCGCCTTCTTCTTCTACGACGTGCCCAAGGTGCTCATGCTGCTCACGGCGATCGTTTTCGCCATGGGCGTGGTGCGCTCGTTTTTCAGCGCCGAGAGGACGCGCGCCCTGCTCTCCGGCAGGGGGGCCGGCGCCGGCCACGTGATGGCTGCCGGCCTCGGCGTGCTGACGCCGTTCTGCTCGTGCTCGGCGGTGCCGCTGTTCATCGGCTTCGTCTCGGCCGGCGTGCCGCTCGGCGTCACCTTCTCCTTCCTCATTGCCGCGCCGATGGTCAACGAAGTGGCGCTGGTGCTGCTCTTCGGCCTGGTCGGCTGGCAGGTGGCGGCGACCTATCTCGCCTTCGGTCTCGGCATTGCCATCGTGGCGGGCTACGTCATCGGCAAGCTGCATGTCGAGGGCTGGTTGCAGGACTGGGTGCGCGACATCCAGGTCGGCGATGCGGTCGTCATCGACCACGAGCGGCCGACCATGGCCGAGCGCTTCCACCTCGGCTGGCAGGCGGTGCGCGAGATCGTCGCCAAGGTGTGGCTTTGGGTGGTCCTTGGCATCGGCATGGGCGCGCTGATCCACGGCTATGTTCCGGAGGCGCTGATGGTGCGCATCATGGGGGCCGACGCCTGGTGGTCGGTGCCAGCCGCGGTGCTGGTCGGCATTCCGATGTATGCCAATGCGGCGGGCATCATCCCGATCGTCGAAGCGCTCATCGGCAAGGGCGCGGCGCTCGGCACCGTGCTCGCCTTCATGATGAGCGTCATCGCCCTCTCGCTGCCGGAAATGATCATCCTCAGGCAGGTGCTGACGCTGCGCCTCATCGCCGTCTTCATCGGCGTGGTGGGCACCGGCATCCTCGCCGTCGGCTTCCTGTTCAACGCCATCTTCTAGAGAAGAGAACCGCCATGAAACATGTCAAGGTCTACGGCCCCGGCTGCAAGCGCTGCGAGGCGACCGCCGAGATGGTCAAGCGTGCGGCGGCCAGGCTCGGCCTCGATGTCGAGGTCGAGAAGGTCACCGACGCGAAGGCGATCGCCCAGGCCGGCGTGATGTCGACGCCAGGTGTGGCGGTCGACGGCAAGCTGGTCCATGCCGGCGGCCTGCCGGACGCCACCAAGCTGGAAGGCTGGTTAGCCGGCTAGGAAGCTGCTGCTGCGCCGCTGATCTACACGTCGCCGGGCTTGTCGGGCTGCCCACCGCCCGGCGCGCCGCCCGCCGGGGTTGCCGGCTCGCCGGCGCCGGGCATTTCCAGCGGCGAACGATAGGGCGTTCCGGTGCGGGCGATGGCCGCGCGCAGGCGCTCGGCACCCGGCGCCTCGGCATCCGCGGTCGCCGGTTTCGCGGCGCGTTTCGGCTTTGCGGCCTTGCGTGCGGCTTTTGCCGGTGCCCGCCGCTTGGGCGCCGCTGGCGTCGGCGCCACGGGGGCAGGTTCCTTCTTGGCGGGTGTCGCGACCGGCTCGACATGGAAGCCGATCCCCATCTCGACCAGAACCTTCGAAACCGCTTCGAAACCGTCGGCCGCAAATGTCAGGCGTATGTCCGTCATGGTGTCCCTCCTCCTTGCCGCAGTCACGCTAGGGCGCAAACGTGATCATACGTTGACGCCGGCAATTTGATCCGCGCTGCCATCCGGCCAGTGGACCGACAGCTTGACCGGACTATTTTGCCGGGACAGCGTGGAGCACCGATGGCAGAGAACAGCCGAACAGAAGATGGCACCCCGGCGGCCGAGGGAGCGGCGCCTGCCGTTTCCGCGCCGCCCGCTCCGATGCTGGTGGCACAGGGCGGTCCGCCTTCGGCCGGTATTCCTTCGTCTCGGACAGATGTCTTCGGCATTGGCGCTTCGGCCGTCGGCCATCTGCTGATCGGGCTCTTGATCTTCGGCTCGCTGAGCTGGGTCGGCAAGCCGCCCGAGGTCATCCCGGTGAAGCTGATTCCGGCCGATCAGGCCGCGCAGAAGCCGAAACCCCTGCCGGAGAAGACGTCAGCAGCGCAACAGAAACAGGCCGCCGCGCAGCACAGGCCCTCCCCTCCAGCCAAGGCGGAGGCCGGTAATTCGGCAAAGACCAAGCCATCGTGGCAGGACGTCGCGGCGGCGCTCGGCATGTCGTCGTTCGGCCGCAAGACGGACTTGCCGAAGCAGCTTCTGGCCGACCTCGGCGCCCAGGCAAAGCGCTGCTGGCACGTTCCCGACGGCTGGAGCGATCCGCGTCAGGTGTCGGTGACGCTGCGCTTTCAACTTCAGCCCGACGGCAGCCTTGCCGGCGATCCGGCCGTGGTCGAGTTTCCCGCCACGCCGATCGGGGCGGCGGCGGCCAAGTCGGCGATGGACGCCGTCAGGCAATGTGGGCCTTACCGCCTGCCGGCGGCACAATATGAGCAGTGGAAGGACATCCAGCTCGAACTGGCGCCGTGATCCTTCGAGGGCTGCCTTCGGCAGCCGCCTCAGGATGAGGTGTTCCACACTATTCCTCATGGTGAGGTGCCCGGCGTAGCCGGGCCTCGAACCACGCGGGCTGCCTTCGGCAGCCGCCTCAGGATGAGCCGTCGCGGAAGCGGGCCACCGGCGCGCCGGCCACCGGGCTCCTGCCGATCAGCGTCACGCCGGTCAGCGGATACTCTTCCAGCATCTCCGGCGTGCGGCCGGTCGTGAGACTGGTGACGAACAGCGTCTTCATGTCCGGCCCGCCGAAGCACGGCATGGTGGGTGCCGCCAGCGGTACGGGATAGTGCGCGACCAGCCGGCCGTCGGCGTCGTAGCGGTTCAGCCTCTGGGCGGAGATGCCGGCGCTCCAGTAGCAGCCCTCGACGTCGGTGGCGCCGCCATCGGGCCGCCCGTCGGCGTCGGTAATGCCGGCGACGATGCGCGTGCGATCGCCGATTTCGCCGGTCGCCGGATCGAAACGCCAGCGGTCGATCCAGGCGCCGCTCGAATCGGTGTGGAACATGCTCCGCCCGTCGGCACTCCACGCCAGGCCGTTGCTGGTGATCAGCCCCTCGACCTTCTTCTCGACGCGGCCGCTGCCATCGACGCGATAGAGGGATGCGATCGGCTTGCGCTCGCTGGCGGGCTTGCCGCGATTGTCCATGGAGCCGACCCAGAAGGCGCCGTCGGGGCCGACCTTGCCGTCGTTGAGGCGGGTATCGGGATTGCCGTCCTCGATGGCGCAAAGCGGCTGGAACGCGCCGGTCGCGCGGTCGAACAGGCCGACCTCGTGGCGGAGCGCCACAACCAGCCTGCCGTGCTCGCTCAGGCCGAACGAACCGACTTCGCTCGGGAAGCGCCACGCTTTCGCCGCGCCGCTCGCCAGATCGACGCTGTGGATCGTCCGGTTGAGAATATCCTCGAAGAGGAGCGCATTTTCGCGGTCGTCATAGACCGGGCTCTCGCCGAGATCGCAACGGATGGTTTCGTCGAGCGGCTTGAGATCGAGCACAGGCATCCTCCCCAATCGATATTGGAGCAGTATGCCTATCAGGCGCGGACGGCGGCGGGTAGGCCGCCGCCCGCGTGTCGCGGTTCTAGAGCCACGGCTTCTGCTTGCAGACGCCGTCGGGCTGCGTGTGCACCTGGTTCTTCTTGCACTTGGCGACGCACTTGCCCTGCCAGATCTCGTTCGGCGGCGGGCACAGGGCACTGCAGGCGCCGTTCGGCGGGGTGTGGAACTGGCCGGCCGGGCACTTGGCGACGCACTTGCCCTGCCAGATCTCCTTCGGCGGCAGGCACAGCGTGCCCGGCGGCGGCAGGATGATCTGCGGCTTGCAGGCGCCGTTCGGCGGCGTGTGCACCTGGTTGGGCGGGCACTTGGCGACGCACTTGCCCTGCCAGATCTCCTTCGGCGGCAGGCACAGCGTACCCGGCGGCGGCAGGATGATCTGCGGCTTGCAGGCGCCGTTCGGCGGCGTGTGGACCTGGTTGGGCGGGCACTTGGCGACGCACTTGCCCTGCCAGATCTCCTTCGGCGGCAGGCACAGCGTACCCGGCGGCGGCAGGATGATCTGCGGCTTGCAGGCGCCGTTCGGCGGCGTGTGGACCTGGTTGGGCGGGCACTTGGCGACGCACTTGCCCTGCCAGATCTCCTTCGGCGGCAGGCACAGCGTGCCCGGCGGCGGCAGGATGATCTGCGGCTTGCAGGCGCCGTTGGGTGGCGTGTGGACCTGGTTGGGCGGGCACTTGTTGACGCACTTGCCCTGCCAGATCTCCTTCGGCGGCAGGCAGAACGTGCCCGGCGGCGGCAGGATGATCTGCGGCTTGCAGGCGCCGTTGGGTGGCGTGTGGACCTGGTTGGGCGGGCACTTGGCGACGCACTTGCCCTGCCAGATCTCCTTCGGCGGCAGGCACAACGTACCCGGCGGCGGCAGGATGATCTGCGGCTTGCAGGCGCCGTTCGGCGGGGTGTGGAACTGGAAGGGCGGGCACTTGGCGACGCATTTGCCCTGCCAGATCTCCTTCGGCGGCAGGCAGAACGTGCCCGGCGGCGGCAGGATGATCTGCGGCTTGCAGGCGCCGTTCGGCGGGGTGTGCACCTGATTGGGCGGGCACTTGGGCAGGCATTGGCCGTTCCAGATCTCCTGTCCGGGCGGGCAGAACTTGCCTGGCGGAATGATGATCTTGGGCTTGCACACGCCGTTCGGCGGGGTGTGGAACTGACCCGGCGGGCACTTGGGCACGCACTGGCCCTTCCACTTCTCCTTGCCGGGCGGGCACCCCTGCGGCGGCGGCTGGCAGGCGCCGTTGCCGAAGATCATGCCGAGCGGGCACCAGCACAGGCCGTTGGGCAGGGTGACCATGTTGGGCGGGCAAGACTGCTGCGGCACGCAGGCGCCGTTGAAGAAGACCTTGTTGGGCGGGCATGCGCACTGGCCGTTGGGCTGCTTGTACATGCCCGGCGGGCAGCTGATCGGGAAGCACTGGCCCTTGTAGTAGAAGCTACCCGGCGGACAGCTCACCGGCGGCGGCACGCACTGGCCGTTGTGGACGTAGTAGCCCGGAGGACAGGTCGGGTAGACGCACTGCCCCTGCTGATAGGTCGTGCCGGGCGGGCAGGTCGGGATGATGATGCACTGGCTGCCGTCGAAATAGGTTCCGGGCGGGCAGGTTGCCGTGGGCGGAGCGGGCTCGGCGCCGGCGCAGGGCAGCGTCGCGATCGCGCCCATATAGCCACGGAAATCGGCGAGGCCGGCCTGGTCGTTGTAGTCGACGAACCAGCTCGCCGTCGGCGGCGTGTTCTGCGGCTGGACGAGGTCGGTGTCGTTGCCCTGCAGGCCGTCGACATAGGGGAACGTCCCCGGCGCGGCCGAGGGATCGCCGGTATCGAGGAGACGGCCGCCGGTGGACCAGACGGTCGCGTTGCAGGCATCGAAATCGACGACGGAACTCTCGCCCTGCTGGCCGTAGCCGTAGCTGAGGGCGACGCCGCCGTCGGCGTTGTTGTAGTTCGGCGCCATGCCGACCGAATATTGCTCGGTCGTCGGCTGCCATTGGCCGGGCCCCTCGGGCAGGAAGCGCAGCACGCGGTTCTGGCCGCCATTGGCCAGCGCATACATGGAATAGTCGCCGGTGGTGGCGCCGCGCTCGGCCAGGTACATGCGGCCTTCGCCGTCGAAGGCGATCGAGGTGATCTCGACGCCGTCCTGGAGCGAGGGCACCTCGACTTCCATGCGGGTGTTGCCGGAAACGGTCCCGTTCGGATTGATGCGCACCGACCAGACCTGCGGCCCCTGCGCGATGGAATAGAACAGGCGGTTATGGTGCACGGCGAGCGCAAAGACGCGGCGCGCCGGCGGCGCGAAGCCCCAGCTCGCGGGGCTGGTGGTATCGAATGCCGGGCTGTTGATGTCGACCGGGTATGACGGCGCCAGCGGGAGCGGCGACAGGCCGGCGTCGGGCCGGCCTTCGACACCGTGGTCGAAGGTCCCCTGCCGGGAGCCGTCGAGGCCGTAGCGATAGACGATGCCGGTAGAGCGGTCGGCGGCGAATATCTGCCGGGTCGCCGGGTCGTAAGCGAGCCCGCCGAGCGATGCCGGGCTGCCTGCCGCCGTATCGACGGTGGCGAACAGCGACACCTCGCCGGTCGTGCCGTCAACGCGCCAGATGGAACCGGGGCTGCCGCCGAGTTCCGGCGGGCCGAACTGTCCGGGCACGAACTGGGCGCCCGGCTGGCCGCGCTCTACACGCTTCAACTGGCCGCTGGGATCGGCAATGCCGAGCGACAGGCCGTAGACCGACGTCGCCGCCAGATAGATGTCGGGATTTTCGGCATCGTCGAGGGCGACGCCGAAGACCTGGCCGACGTCGCTGGGCGTGACGGTGAAGGGCTTGGGCGCCACGCTCTCGGCGCCCTGGGGCCCGAGCACGGTGAGATCGACGACGCGGGCCGAGGCGCCGCCGGGGTCGATGCCGACATAATCGAACGGGTCGGCGCCTTCCGGCGCCTGGCTGACGGCGACGCCGGCAAAGCCGGTGACGACGGCATAGCCGGGCTGGACGATCGCCTCCTGCGCCGCGGCGGCTGCGGCAAAACCGGTTGCCAATGCAACGGCCGCCGCGCCGATCAGCGATGACCTCAGGTGACGAATGATCGCCGACTCAACCGAAGATGAAGCTGTCGCCCCGTTCCCGTTCACTGGATCCTCCCCGACCCGCCATGGCCCTGTCGCAAGCAGCGACAAGGCAACAGCAACAACCAATGAAATTCGCCGTGCAGCGCATCCTGCACGCTATACGAACACTATTCGAGCAGTTTCTGGCTCGTATGAACCGTGCGGTCAGTGAGGTTGGTCACAGCCGTACACATTCGAAAAATTGTATTTGTTCAATAATACGTTCGTGTCGCCTTTGCCCGCGGGGCAATGCTCTAGCTGACAGCGTCACCGCCAATATTGGCGATTGTGTGAATCAGCGATTCCACCGCCAGACCGACATCGGCGACGGTGACGAATTCCAGCGGGTTGTGGCTGATGCCCGCCCGGCAGCGCACGAAGATCATGCCGATGTCAGTGAGGTGGATCATCGCCTGACCGTCGTGGCCGGCGCCCGACATCAGCTCGCGCGGCTTGCCGCCGGTGACGCTCTCGATCGCCCCGGCGATAGCGCGTCTCAGGCGCGGCGCGCAGACGGCGACCGGCGTCTCATGGACCGTCTCGATGCCGACGACGACGCCGCGGCGGATGCCGATCTGGCGGACGGCGGCGCGAATCTCGTTGGCCGCCGCCAGTCGTGCCGCGTCGTCGGCGGCGCGCAGATCGAGACTGAAGACGACATTGCCGGGAATGACGTTGCCGGCCCCGGGCGCCGCCCGGATCTCGCCGACGGTGGCGACCAGCGACGCCTTGGCGCCCTTCTTCGCCGTCTGTTCGATGAGCAGGATCATCTCGGCGGCGGCGGCGAGCGCGTCGTGGCGCACCGCCATCGGCACCGTGCCGGCATGTCCGGCCTCGCCGCGCACGGTGAAGCGGTAGCGGCCCTGGCCGGCGATGGCGCTGACAACGCCGAGCGGCTCGCCCGCCTGCTCCAGAACCGGCCCCTGCTCGATATGCACCTCGAGATAACCGAGCACGTCGGCGCGATGGTAGGCTTCCGCTGCGATGTGCTCGGCGTCGGCGCCGAATTCGGCCAGCGCATTGCGCATGGTCATGCCCTCGGCGTCGACCATGTCGAGAACGCTGGTGTCGACAGTGCCGCTGATGACCGAGGACGAACTCAGCGTCTTGGGATAGCGCACCCCCTCCTCGTCGCCGAAGGCGAGGATTTCCAGCGCAAATGGCAGGTCGATGCCGCGGGCGCGGAGCTCCTCCGCCGCGACGATGCCGGCGACGACGCCGAGATTACCGTCGAAACGGCCGCCATCGACCACCGTATCCAGATGCGAGCCGACAAGCAGCCGCTTGGCCGCGCGCGGGCCACCGGCAGCGGCCGGCAGCAGGCCGTGCATGGTGCCGACCGCGTCCATGCGCACCGTCAGCCCCGCGCGGCGCATCCATTCGCCGACCAGCTCCGCGGCGCGCTTGTGCTCGCGCGAAAGGAACAGGCGGGTGAGCTTGTCCGGTTCGGCGCTGATCGTCGCCAGCGCGTCGATCATGGTCTGCGCCCGCTCGCCAAGCGCCGCCGTGTCGGAGGCGCTCACGGCTGGACCCGGTCGGCGATGCGAAAACCGATGATGCGGATCACCTCGTTGACCGCCATGGCCCGTTCGGCATCCGGCTCGCGCTCGATGCGCTCGGCAAAGGCGGTGAGGATCGTCTGCTTGTCGGCGCCGCGCACGGCGAGGATGAAGGGAAAGCCGAAGCGCGCGGTGTAGGATTGGTTGAGTTCGGTGAAGCGGGTGAATTCCTCCGGCGTCAGGGTATCGAGACCGGCACCGGCCTGCTCGCGGCGCGAATCCGCGGCCATTTCTCCGGCAATCGCCGCCCGCCCGGCAAGGTCGGGATGGGCCCGGAGAAGCTGGAGCTTCTCCGCCGGTCCCGCCTCGCGCACCTCGTCGCCGAAGGCTTCGATCATGTCGTGTTTGCTGGCGAAGGGACGTTGCTCGGCGGCGCGCTCGGCCACCCACGGCGAATGCTCGGCCGCGTCGCCGAAGGCGGCGACGAAATCGGCCAGATCCATGGCGTTGACCGCCTCAAGCGTGATCGGGAAATCGACCATGGTCCCGCCCCCGGTTTCAGAGGGCTTGTTCTAGCGGCTCAGGAGGAAGGCGCCAAGTTTCTGGCGTTCTTCCTCGGTGATGTGGGTCTCGTTGCCGAGCGGCATGGTATCGCTGTTCACGGCCTGCGCCAGAATCTGCTCCTTGTGCAGAACGATGTCGGGGATCGAGGTGAGGATTACCCCCTTGGGCGGCTCGTCAAAGCCTTCGTGGCTGGGATGGGCAGAGTGGCACATGATGCAGTGCTTGCCGACGATGGCCAGCGCCTCGCCTTCGGTGACGCGTCATCCCCGCCGGGCCGGTATTGGCCTCGGGCACCGTCAGCCAGACGGAGACGCCCAGGGCAATGGCGGCGATGGGCAGCGCCCAGCCGTATTTCTCGAAGGGATCGTGGGCGTCGTGGCGGTTGAGGAAGTGGCGCACCGAGGCGCCGGTCACCACGATCAGCGCCACCACCAGCCAGGTGTCCGGATGGCCGCCGAGCATCGGATAGTGGCTGGAGACCATCATCACCAGAACCGGCAGGGTCAGATAGTTGTTGTGCACCGAACGCTGCTTGCCGATGGCGCCGAGTGCCGGGTCGGGCTCCTCATGGGCCATCAGCGAGGCGACGATCTTCTTCTGGTTGGGGATGATGATGCCGAAGACGTTCACCGCCATGATGGTGCCGATGAAGGCGCCGACATGGACGAGCGCACCGCGCCCGGAGAAGACGTGGCTATAGAACCAGGCGGCGAAGACGATGAGCGCGAAGACGATGATGGCGAGCAGCGGCGTGTTGCGGCCGATGGGCGACTTGCAGATGCGGTCGTAGATCAGCCAGCCGCCGGCGAGGCTGAGGATCGAGATCCAGATTGCCTGGGCGGGGAGCAGCGGCAGGACGTCGGGACTGATGAGGAAGACGTCGGCGCGCCAGTAATATTGCAGGATGAGCAGGCCAAAGCCGGTGACCCAGGTGAGATAGGCCTCCCACTGGTACCAGATGAGGTCGGGGGGCAGCTCCTTCGGCGCCACCAGGAATTTCTCGACGTGATAGAAGCCGCCGCCATGCACCTCCCAGGCGGTGCCGTAGACGCCCTCCTTCATCTTCTCGCGCTTGCGCAGGCTGAGATCGAGGGCGATGAAATAGAATGACGTGCCGATCCAGCCGATGCCCACGATCAGGTGGGCCCAGCGCACGAGAAGGTTCAGCCAGTCGACGACGAAAGGGGACATTGGCTCCTGTTCGGTGGCGCTTCGCTTAGACGGCGAACGGGCGCGCCCTTGTGAGGCGCGCCCGTCACGTTAGCCGGGTAACGGCAGCATTCGCTACTGCTGCGGAAGCTGGGCGTCGATGCCCTTGACGTAGTAGTTCATGCTGTTGATGTCGGCGTCGGGCATGACCTCGCCCTCCTTCACCACTACCGTGCCGTCCTGCTTGTCAACGGGGCCGGAGAAGACGACCAGCTTGCCGGCCTTGATGTCCTGCGATCGACTTCTCGGCCATGGCCTTGACGTCGTCGGGCATGTTCATCAGCGGTCCGAGGACGACGTCGCCGTCGGCCATGCCGGCCCAGGTCTCGTGGGTCTTCCAGCTGCCGTCGAGCGCCGCCTTGACCTCCTTGATGTAGTACGGACCCCACTCGTCGATCAGCGAGGCGAGCTGGGCCTTGGGGCCGAACTTCAGCATGTCGGCGGACTGGCCGAATGCGTAGATGCCGCGCTGCTCGGCGACCTGGATGGCGGCCGGCGAGTCGGTGTGCTGGGCGAGGATGTCGACGCCCTGGTCGGCGAGCGTCTTGGCGGCGTCGGCTTCCTTGCCCGGATCGAACCAGGTGTTGACCCAGACGATCTTGAGCTTGAAGTCGGGATTGACCGACTGGGCGCCGAGCATGAAGGCGTCGATGCCCATGATGACTTCCGGAAGCGGGAAGGAGGCGATGTAGCCGGCAACGCCAGACCTTGGACATCTTGGCGGCGATCTGGCCCTGGACGTAGCGGCCCTGGTACCAGCGCAGGTTATAGGTGGCCATGTTCGCGGCGGTCTTGTAGCCGGACATGTGCTCGAACTTCACCTTCGGGAACTGGCCGGCGACCTTCAGGGTCGGGTCCATGAAGCCGAAGGAGGTGGTGAAGATCAGGCCGCAGCCGGAACGTGCCAGGCGCTCGATGACGCGCTCGGCGTCGGGGCCCTCGGCCACGCTTTCGACATAGGTGCCGGCGTCGACCTTGTCGCCGAATTCCTTCTGCACCGCCTGCCGGCCCAGATCGTGCTGCTCGCTGAAGCCGCCGTCATTGTGCGGGCCGGGATAGATCCAGCACGCCTTCAAATCGGCCGCCTGGGCGCCGCCCAGGGCCGCGGCCAGCAGGGTTGCCGCACCGGCGGCCACCAAGAACCTTCGCATCCTCTTACTCCTCTCGTTGACGCCCAAGTCAGCGGCCGTCATTAGCCGTGACATACAGAATTCATGCCATTTTCAGGCGGTCTGCTCAATTGTCGGGCACGAAGGTGCGCGCCAGCGAAGCCGGCGTATTGATCTTGAGCAGGGCCTGGTTACGCGAAATGATCACCAACACGATCACGGTGATGAGATACGGCAGGGACGACAGGAACTGGGAGGGGATGCCCAGCCCGAACGCCTGCGCATTGAGCTGAAGAATGTTGACCGCGCCGAAAAGCAGCGCGCCGATAGCGATGCGCCACGGCAGCCAGGTGCCGAAGACGACCAGCGCAATGGCGATCCAGCCGCGCCCGGAGGTCATCGCCTGCGTCCATTGCGGCGTGTAGACCAGCGACAGGTAGGCGCCGCCGACGCCGGCGCAGGCACCGCCGAACATCACCGCCAGAAAGCGCACGCGCAGGACCGGATAGCCGAGCGCGTGGGCGGAGGCGTGGTTGTCGCCGACGGCGCGCACGATCAGCCCGGCATTGGTGCGGAAGAGGAACAGCCAGACCGCGACGGTGAGCGCGACGACGAGATAGACCAGCGGGTCCTCGCCGAAGAGCGCCGGGCCGATCACCGGTATGTCGGAGAGCAGCGGAATGTGAATGCGCCCGACGCCGAGGCCGGGCATGCCGGTATAGGCATTGCCGATCAGCCCGGAGAGGCCGAGCCCGAACAGGGTGAGCGCGATGCCGGAAGCGTTCTGGTTGGCGGCGAAGACCAGCGTCACCAGCCCGAAGAGGCCACCCATCAGCGCGCCGGCGACGAGGCCGCTGAGCACGCCGACAATCGGCATGCCGGTGATGTGGCCGCCGGCGAAGCCCATGACGGCGCCGACCGCCATCATGCCCTCGACGCCGAGATTGAGCACGCCGGCCCGTTCGGTGATCAACTCGCCCAGTGCCGCGAACAGCAGCGGCGTGGCGGCGGTGACGATGGTCAGCAGGATTCCTTCGACCATCGTCATGGCGTCGCCTCCCGAACCTTGATGGCTTCGACGGGTCGCCTGCGGACGAGGCGCAGGCGGTAGTAGATGAGCGTGTCGCAGGCGAGCACGTAGAAGAGCAGCATGCCCTGGAACACCGCCGTGGTCTGGTCGGAAATGCCGAGCGCGATCTGCGCCCCCTCCCCGCCCATGTAGGAAAGCGCCAGCAGCAGGCCGGCAAAGAGAATGCCGATGGGGTGCAGGCGGCCGAGGAAGGCGACGATGATGGCGGTGAAGCCGTAGCCCGGCGAGACGGTGGTGCGGAACTGGCCGATGGGCCCGGCGACCTCGCAGATGCCGGCGAGGCCGGCGAGACCGCCCGAGATCAGCATGGTCAGCATGACCATGCGCTTGCGGTCGAAGCCGCCGAAGGCGCCGGCGCGCGGCGACTGGCCGAGGACGCGGATCTGGAAGCCGGTCATCGTGCGCTCGGTCAGGAACCAGGCGACCGCCACCGCGATCAGCACGAAGACCACGTTGAGGCGGATGGCGTCGCCGAGGACCACGGGCAGCATCTGGCCGTCGATGAAGGGGTGGCTGTTGGGGAAGTTGTGCCCCGCCGGGTCGCGCCACGGGGTGCGCGCCAGATAGTCCACCATCAGGTTGGCGACGTAGACCAGCATCAGCGTGGTCAGCGTCTCGTTGGCGTTGAAGCGGTTCTTGAGCCAGGCGGGGATGGCGGCGTAGAGCATGCCGCCGAGGATGCCCATGAGCAGCATCAGGGTGATCGTCAGCGGCCCGCCCCAGTCGGGGAAATAGACCGGGACGATGGAGCCGAAGATGGCGCCGACGGCGAGCTGCCCTTCGGCGCCGATGTTCCACACGTTCGACTGGTAGCAGAACGACAATCCGACGGCGATGAGGATGATCGGCGCCGCCTTGACGATGAGATCCTCGATCGACCAGACGGCGGTCAGCGGGTCGACGAAATAGAGGTAGAGCGCCTTCAGCGGATCGATCTTCATGATGGCGAAGATGATGAAGAACGTGATGACCGACAGGGCGATGGCGATGAGCGGCGACAGAACCGACATCATGCGGCTCTGCTGCGCCCGCCGTTCGAGCCTAAGCTGCATGGGTCGTCTCCGCCTTCTCGCCTTCGCCGATGCCGCCCATGAGCAGGCCGATCGATTCGCGCGTCGCCGTTGCCGCCGGTTCGGCCGGCGACAGGTGGCCTCGTGAGATCACCGCGATGCGGTCGGCGACCTCGAAGATCTCGTCGAGGTCCTGGCTGATGATCAGAACCGCCGAGCCGGCCCGTGCCAGGTCGATCAGCGCCTGACGGATGAGGGCCGCGGCGCCGGCATCGACACCCCAGGTCGGCTGCGACACCACCAGAACGCCGGGGCGGCGGTTGATTTCGCGACCGACCACGAATTTCTGAAGGTTGCCGCCGGAGAGCGAGCGGGCCTCGGGGTCGACCGTGCCCTTGCGCACGTCGTAGTCGGTGGTGACGTGGTCGAGGATCTTCAGGGCCTTCAGCGGCCGCACGACGCCGGTCACCACCAGCTCGTCGCCGGTGCGGTGGCGGGTGAGGATGACATTTTGGGTCAGCTTGAGGCCGGGTACGGCGGAATGGCCGAGGCGCTCTTCGGGCACGAAGGCGGCGCCGAGATTGCGCCGTGCCGTGATGCCACGCGCGCCGCAGGCAATGCCGTCGATGATGATGGCGTCGTTGTCCTCCAGCTTGGTCTCGCCGGAGAGCGCGCCGAACAGTTCGCTCTGTCCGTTGCCGGCGATGCCGGCGATGGCGATCACCTCGCCGCCACGGATCTCCAGGCTGACATCCTTGAGGGAGACGCCGAAGGGGTCTTCCGAAGGCAGGTCGAGGGCGTTGACCACCAGGCGGGGATTGCCGATCTCGCCGGGCGCGCGGGCGATCTCGAGCAGATCGCTGCCGACCATCAGGCGGGCGAGCGTGCCGGCGGTCTCCTTGGCCGGGTCGGTCTCGGCGACCACCTTGCCGCGGCGCATGATGGTGGCGTGGTGGCAGATGCGCTGCACCTCCTCCAGCCGGTGCGAAATATAGAGCACGGCGCAGCCCTCGCCGGCCAGCCGCTGAAGGGTGACGAACAGGTGGTCGGCCTCCTGCGGGGTGAGCACCGATGTGGGCTCGTCCATGATGAGGAGCTGCGGCTGCTGCAGGAGGCAGCGGACGATCTCGATGCGCTGGCGCTCGCCCACGGACAGGTCGGCGACGATGGCGTTCGGCTTCAGCGGCAGGCCGTAGTCGGCCGAGACGCTCTCGACGGTCTCGGCGAGGCGGCGGCGCATCTCCTTGGGCAGGGCAAGCGCGATGTTCTCGGTGACGGTCAGGGCCTCGAACAGGGAGAAGTGCTGGAACACCATGCCGATGCCCAGGGCGCGCGCCGCCGCGGGGCTGGCGACGGTGACCGGCTTGCCCTTCCAGCGGATTTCGCCTGCCGTCGGTTGCAGCGCGCCGTAGATGATCTTGACCAGCGTCGACTTGCCGGCGCCGTTTTCGCCGAGAAGCGCGTGGATTTCGCCCGGCCTGATGGCGAAATCGACGCTGTCATTGGCTCTCAGCGTGCCGAAATCCTTGGTGATGCCGATTGTCTCGAGAGTCGGCGTGCCCACCGGCCTGCGCGACCCCGTATTGGTTTCCAACGCCCCTGCCCCCGTCTCCATCAAGCGTGCCGCTGCCTCCTCGTTGTGCCCTGCCCCGTTTCGTCGTGCTTGTCGTGCATGGGCCGTGCCATCGCCCGCAAGGCTTCGTCGCGGATGAGCAATTCGGCGGCGGCCGCCGCCGCGATCACGGCCGGCGCCTTGGAACGGATGCCGCCGACGCCGATCGGGCAAGCGAGCCCGGCGATGCGCTCGGGGGCTATCGCCGCCTCGGCCAGGCGCTTCTCGAAGCGGGCGCGCTTGGTCCGCGATCCGATCAGGCCGACATGGACGAAGCGGTCGTCGGCAAGCGCGGCATGGGTGAGCGCGAGGTCGAGCTGGTGGCTGTGGCTCATGACCATCACGAAGCTGCCGGCCGGCATGGCGGCAAGGGCCGCCGTCGGCTCGGCGACATGGCGGGGGGTGACGTTGGCCGGCATATGGGAGGGAAAGGCGCCGGGGCGCGGATCGACCCAGGTGACGGCGAAGGGCAGCGGCGCCAGCGCCAGAACCAGGGCGCGGCCGACATGGCCGGCGCCGAAGAGGATGAGCGGCCGGCGGTCGTCGCCGAAGGCTTCGGTCAGCACGTTTGCCTCAAGCGCGGCGCTGCCGGGCATCATGCCATCCTCGGCCACGATGCGGCGGTCGATGCCCTCGGGCGAGATCGTGCCACGGGTGACCAGCCTGCCCTCGGTTTCGCGTGCCGCCAGTTCAGCGACCTCGCTCCGCCGGTCGGCAGCGATCACCTCGACCACCAGATCGACATTGCCGCCGCAGCATTGGCCGAGTTCGGGGCCGAGCGCGTATTTGCGGACCTCTGCCTTGGGCGCAGATGGGTTGGAAAGCGCCGCTTGCGCCACCGCGATCGCCCGCCACTCCAGCGTGCCGCCGCCGATGGTGCCGGTGAAGCCGCCATCGGGATGGACGATCAGCCGGGCGCCGGCCTCGCGCGGCGCCGAGCCGCGGGTGGCCGCGACCGTCACCATGGCAACGCTGCCATGGGCGTCGAGCCCCTTGAGCACGCGCGGCCACACCGGCGTCACGCGTTATCTCCATTGGGATTGGTGGCGCGCACGGCGCGCATGATCGCCTCCGGCGTCGCCGGCGCGTCGAGGTGGGGGAAGACCGCCGGCTTGAGGCTGAGGATGGCGTCGGTGATCGCGGAGAAGACCGAGATCGCCAGCATCAGCGGCGGCTCGCCGACCGCCTTGGAGCGGAAGATGGAATCCTCGCGGTTGCCGCCGGACTCGAAAAGCGCGACGCGGAAGTCGGCGGGCACGTCCGAGGCGGTCGGGATCTTGTAGGTCGAGGGCGCATGGGTGGCGAGCCGGCCGGCCGAATCCCAGACCAGTTCCTCGGTGGTCAGCCAGCCCATGCCCTGAACGAAGCCGCCCTCGATCTGGCCGATGTCGATGGCCGGATTGAGCGACTTGCCGACGTCGTGAAGGATATCGACGCGATCCACCCGCATCTCGCCGGTCATGGTGTCGACGGTCACTTCGGAGCAGGCGGCGCCATAGGCGAAATAGTAGAACGGCCGGCCCGAGGCCTTCTCGCGATCCCAATGGATCAGCGGCGTCTTGTAGTGGGCGGCCGAGGACAGGTGAACGCGGCCGACATAGGCGGCGGTGGCAAGCTCGGCGAGCGGCATGGTGCGGTTGCCGACCAGCACCTCGCCGTTGCGGAAGGCGACGCGGGAGCGTTCGACGTTCCAGGTCTCCTCGATGAAGGCGTAGAGCCGGTCCTTGATCTGGCGACTTGCGATCAGCGCCGCCTGGGCATTGAGGTCGGTGCCGGCGGAGGCCGCGGTCGGCGAGGTGTTGGGCACCTTGGCGGTCGAGGTGGCGGTGATCTTGACCTTGTCGACGCTCACCCCGAATTCCTCGGCGACCACCTGCGCCACCTTGATGAACAGGCCCTGCCCCATCTCGGTGCCGCCGTGATTGAGGCTGATGGAGCCGTCGCGATAGAGGTGGACCAGTGCGCCGGCCTGGTTGAGGTGAATGAGGGTGAAGGAGATGCCGAACTTCACCGGGGTGAGCGCGATGCCCTTCTTGAGCACCGGACTGGTGGCATTGAACTCGGCGATCGCCGCGCGGCGGGCGCGGTAGTCGCTGGTCTTTTCGATTTCGGCGACGAGCTCGTGCAGGACGTTGTCCTCGACGCTCATGCCATAGGGCGTGCGGTCGCGGCCGACGCCCTCGTAGAAATTGGCCTTGCGCACGTCGAGCGGGTCGCGCCCGGTGGCATAGGCGATGTGGTCCATCATGCGTTCTGCGAAGAGCATGCCCTGGGGGCCGCCAAAGCCGCGGAAGGCGGTGTTGGACACCGTGTTGGTGCGCATGCGCCGGGTGACGATGCGGCACGAGGGGTAGTAGTAGGCGTTGTCGGCGTGGAACATGGTGCGGTCGACAACGCCGAGCGTCAGGTCCTCGGAATAGCCGCAGCGTGCCGCCAGCGTCACGTCCACCGAGCGCAGATTGCCCTCGCGCGAGAAGCCGGCAACATAGTCCACGCGAAAGTCGTGGCGCTTGCCGGTCATGGTCATGTCGTCGTCGCGGTCGAGGCGCAGTTTGCACGGCCGGCCGGTCTTCAAGGCCGCCAGCGCCGCCAGCACCGCCCATTGCGTTGCCTGGCTCTCCTTGCCACCGAAACCGCCGCCCATGCGCCGTACCTCGACGGTGACGGCATTGTCGTGGAGGCCGAGAATGCGGGCGACGACGTGCTGCACCTCGGTCGGGTGCTGGGTCGAGGAATGCACCACCATGTCGCCGTCCTCGCCGGGGATGGCGTAGGCAGCCTGGCTCTCCAGATAGAAATGCTCCTGGCCGCCGAGGCGGAATTCGCCCGTTACCCGCTTGGGCGCGCGCTCCAGTTCGTCGATCGGCTCGCCGCGTTCGAACTTGTAGTCGTCGAGCACCGTGGTCCCGGCGACGATGGCATCGTCCACGTCGATGGCCGGCATGGTCGGCGCCGTGGCGATGCGCGCCAGCCGCGCCGCCCGCCGGGCCTGGTCGCGGGTCTCGGCCACCACCACGAACAGGACCTGGCCGTAGAACATGATCTGGCTTTCGGCGATCAGCGCATCGTCGCCGATCCCCTTGGGGCTGATGTCGTTGTTGCCGGGGATGTCCTCGGCGGTGAGCACGGTGACGACGCCGGGGGCGGTGCGCACCGGCTCGAGGTCGAGCGTGGTCACGCGCCCGGCGGCGATGGGCGCGTAGCCGGGCGCCAGATGCAGCACGTTGGCCGGCACCGGCTCGTCGTCGACATAGAGCGCCGCGCCGGTGACATGCTTGATGGCGCTGTCGTGGGCGATCGGCTGGCGCACGACGGCAAGCGGCTCGTCGCGCGGCGGCGGCGCGCGCTTGGGCGTCGGTGTCGGCTCGCTGCCGCCGAGAATCTCGTCAAGCGAGTCCATGGACTTCCTTCTCGCGGTGTCCGACGACGCGGGTGCGCGTGCTGGCGGTCCCCGATGCCTCGATCAGCGCCTTGCCGAGCAGCGCATGGGCCGTCTCGATGCGGTAGCGGGCGGAAGCGCGGTGATCGTCGATTGGCTGGAAATCCTCGCGCAGCGCCGCGAAGGCGCGGCTCCATACGCGCGCATCGCGAATGCCATAGCCGGTGAGTTCGCCTTCGGCGCCGGCGGCGCGCTTCGGTGTTGCCGCCATGCCGCCATAGGCGAGCCGCGCTTCGACAATCGTGTCGTCCTCATCGAGGGTGAAGCGGAACGCCGCCATCACCGAGGAGATGTCCTGATCGAAGCGCTTGGTCACCTTGTAGCAGCGGAAGATGTGCTGGTTGGTGAGGTGGGGAATGGCGATCGCGGTGACCAGTTCGCCGGGCTCGCGCGCCTGCTTGCCATAGGCGATGAAGAAATCCCCGACCGCCATCGATCGCGCCTGCCGGCCCTTGCGCAGCGAGAGCGTTGCGTCGAGCGCGATGAGCAGCGGCGGCATGTCGCCGATGGGCGAGCCGTTGGCGACGTTGCCGCCGATGGTGCCGCTGGCGCGCACCTGCTTGGAGCCCAGCCGGCGCAACAGTTCGCCGATGTCGGGGTCGAGCGCGGCGAGATACGGCGCGGCCTGGGCATAGGTGGCGCCTGCGCCGATGACGAGTTCCGGGCCGGTGTCCTCGATGCGGTCGAAGTCGGCCACCTTGCCGACGTGAATGATGCGCGGCAGGTCGCGTAGCTGCTTGGTGATCCACAGGCCGACATCGGTGGCGCCAGCGACGATGGTGGCGTCCGGGTACTGCTCGTAAAGCTCGGCGAGGCTGCCGAGGTTGGCCGGCGCGGCGAAGAAGCGGCTGGCATCGCCGACAAAGACGTCCTCGCCGTCGGCGAGGAAGGTGAGCACGCCGCTCATGTCGTCGCGGCCGGTGCGGAAGCGGTCGTGGCGGCCGCGTTGGCTGGCGGCAACGGCGGCATCGACGATCGGCCGGTAGCCGGTGCAGCGGCAGAGATTGCCGGCAATCCAGTCGTTGACTTCCTCGCGCGTAACTTCTCCGTCGGTCGACTGGTACATGGCAAACAGTGCCATGACGAAGCCCGGCGTGCAGAAGCCGCATTGCGAGGCGTGGTGCTCGACGAATTGCTGCTGGATCGGATGGAGGGCGCCGTCCGCTCCGGCGAGGTCCTCCACGGTCACCACTTCGGTGCCGTCCACCTGCCCGAGAAGCTGGATGCAGGCGTTGACCGGCTCATAGACCAGCCGGCCGTCGCGCATGCGGCCGAGCGCCACCGTGCAGGCCCCGCAATCGCCCTCGCCGCAGCCTTCCTTGGTGCCGGTTGCGCCTTCGGCCTCGCGCAGATAGTCGAGCAGCAGGGTGTCCGGGTCGACGTCGGTCAGCTCGACCAGGCGGTTCTTGCGGATGAAGCGGATCGTCGGACGCATCAGCTTCCCCGATAGGTGGAATAGCCGTAGGGCGAGATGAGCAGCGGCACGTGATAGTGCTCCTGCGGCGCCGCGATGCCGAAGCGGATCGGCACCACGTCGAGGAAGGCCGGGCTCGGCAGGTCATGGCGGGTGCGCAGATAGTCGCCGGCGTGGAAGCGCAGCTCATAGACGCCGGCCGTCAGCGCGTCGCCTTCGAGCAGCGGCTTGTCGATGCGGCCGTCGTCATTGGTGCGCGCCACGGTGAGGCGCGTCTCGCCGCCGTTCAGCCGAAAGAGTTCGACGGTCAGCCCGGCCGCCGGAGCGCCCGCCGCCGTGTCCAGCACATGAGTTGTGAGGCGTCCCATTGCGACACCTGATTCCTTACGCAAACGCTCCGCGGCCGACCGGGCCGCTTCACCGCCCCGCCCCCGACTCTGCCGGTTTTTCGGGAGAGTCCAAGCCTCAACAATGGATTATGCCCAATTCTCGATCAAACCCCTAATTTCATCAGGGTTTGCCCGGTTTCTGGGCATGTCGCGGCTCAAGGAACCAGCACCGTGGCGGCCGTGGTGCGGCGGGCTTCCAGCGCGCGGTGGGCCTCGGCGGCGTCCTTGAGCGGGAACGTGGCGCCGATCTCGACCTTCACGGTGCCGTCTGCAAGCACCTTGAAGAGGTTGGCGGCGCCGCTTTCGAGGTCCGCGCGTTTGGCGAAATAGTGCGCCGTCGTCGGCCGTGTCGCGAAAAGCGAGCCCTTCTGCTGCAACAGGCCGATCGGGAACGGCGGCACCAGCCCCGAGGACTGGCCGAAGGAAACCCACATGCCCATCGGCTTCAGGCAATCGAGGGAGCCCGGAAAGGTGTCCTTGCCGACCGAATCGTAGACCACGTCGCACTTGCCGCCGCCGGTGATCTCCGCCACGCGCGCGACGAAA
This sequence comes from uncultured Alphaproteobacteria bacterium, assembly GCA_963730325.1. Taxonomy (GTDB): domain Bacteria; phylum Pseudomonadota; class Alphaproteobacteria; order Rhizobiales; family Kaistiaceae; genus CAVSRC01. Next base: position 286,354 of record CAVSRC010000019.1, read on the forward strand.
TCCTCTTCCCTGTAGTTGATGACGTGGTCGTAGCCATGGGCGCGGGCACGCTCTGCCTTCTCCGCCGAGCCGACGGTGCCGATGGCGGTGGCGCCGAGCGCCTTCAACCATTGGCCGGCAATGCTGCCGACGCCGCCGGCCGCGGCATGGAAGAGCACGGTGTGCTGCGGGCCGACCTTGAAGGTCCTGAGCAGCAGGTATTCGCAGGTAACGCCTTTGAGGAAGCCCGCGGCTGCCGTTCTGTCGTCGATGTCGTCGGGCAGCCCGATCAGCCGGTCCGCCGGGATCAGGCAATATTCGGCGTAAGAGCCGGAGGAGCCGTTCTGATAGACGACACGGTCGCCGAGCTTGAACGCGGTCACGCCCGCGCCCAGGGCATCGACCACGCCGGCGGCCTCCGCGCCCGGCGTGAAAGGCAGCGTCGCCCCCTTGTAGATGCCGGCGCGGTTGTAGACGTCGACGAAATTCACGCCGATGGCGGTGTGGCGCACGCGCACCTGGCCGGCGCCGGGCGCAGGCATGGGCACCTCCACCCATTGCATCACCTCCGGCCCGCCGTGCTGTTCGATCCTGAATGCGTGGGGCATGGCTCACCTTCTCGCCACACCAGTCCGGGAAGAACCGATGCGGTCTGCTCTTTGGAAACATTTTGTCGCGCCATCGTGCCAAGGGCCGGCGCGCGGCTCACTTCCTAGCGCCGGCGACAGGGCCCGGCAAACGCCGCGACGGGGTTCGCCGAAAAAATCATGAGCACCACGTCCGCCATCGTCGCGCTGCCGCTGTCCAAGGTCATCGGCATCGCCTCGGGCGTGACGCGGACTTAGGTTAGCCGGCTTCGTCGCTGCCTTTTGCTGCCGGCCGCCCCAGCGAACCGGCGAACAGTACGCTCAGGACCATCAGCGGCAAGAGTGCCGCCAGTCCGAAGCGCAGGCCCGCGCCATCGGCGACGAAGCCGACCAGCGGTGGCCCGACCAGCGATCCGCCATAGGCGATCAGCGCCACCGAAGCCACGTTGATTGCCGGCGGCCGATCGGTACGCGCCGCCGCGGCGCTGACCGCGAGCGGAAAGCCAACGGAAATCCCGAATCCGATCGCGGTAAATCCGACCAACGCCATCGGCAGGCCGTTGGCAAAGGCCAGCATCGCCATGCCGATCACGCCGGTGACGCCACAGAAGCGGCCGAGCGCCACAGGCCCGAAGCGATCGGCGAGCCAGTCGCCGCTCAGCCGTCCGGCCGCCATGGCCAGCGAGAAGATGCCGAGACCCCAGCCGGTCGCCGCGGCCGAGGTGCCGAGCGCCTCGCGCATGAAGGCGGCGCCCCAGTTGCGCACACTGAGCTCGGCGAGGACGACGCCGAAGATGACGATGCACACGCCGACAAGCGCGCGCGTAGGAAAGGCGATCAGCGGTCGCTTGCCCGGGGAGACCGCCTCCCCGGCGGACAGCACCGGCAGGCCGCGCACCGCCAGCAGCCCGAGGATCAGCACGATCGCTGCGGTGATGAGGAGATGCAGCCAGGTGGCGACGCCGGCTTCCGCGAACTGCGCGCCCATGATCGAGCCGACGACCGCGCCAATGCTCCAGAAGCCGTGGCAGGTGTTCAGGATGCGCCGGCCGATGGCATCCTGGATACGCGCCGCCTCGACATTCATGGCTACGTCGATGATGACGAAAGAGGAACCCATGATGAACAGAAAGACGAAAAGCGACGGGCCGTCCCACGCCAGGCCAGGGAGCACAAACAGACTGCTGAAGGCGAAGAACCCGAAGGTCATCATGGTGCGCGCCGAGAAGCGCGCGACCAGCGGGCCGTTGAAGATGGTCACGACGACGGTGCCAAGCGACATTGCCAGCATGCAGATCGACAGCGCGCCGGGGCTCAGCCCGAGACGCTGCTGCACGTCGGGAATGCGCGGGTACCAGTTGGTTATCGCCAGCGATTCCACGAAGAACACCGCCATGATCAGCCGCGGCGGCGTAATCCACCCCTGGCCGGCCTCGGCCGTCAGGCGCGCGGCTGCGTTGCTCATGGCTTCTTCTTCTGCCGATTACGCCTGGCGATCACGTTGAGCGCCTCGACCGCCGCCGAGAAGGCCATGGCGGTGTAAAGATAGCCGCGCGGAATGTGGAAGCCGATGCCGTCGGCGATCAGCGCAAAGCCGATCATCAGCAGGAAGGCGAGCGCCAGCATGCGCGTGGTCGGGTGGCGCGAAATGAAGCCGGAGACCGCACCCGAGGCGGCGTACATGATGGCGACGGCGACGACGACCGCGGCGATCATCACGCCGATATGTTCGGCCATGCCGATGGCGGTGACGATCGAATCCACCGAAAAGACCAGGTCGATGAGGATGATCTGCGAGACGATCATGGCGAAGCTGGAGCCGGTCCCGGCGTCCGCCCCCTGCTCCTCGCCGGCGGCCTCGACGTCCTTGTGAATCTCGTGCGTCGCCTTGACCAGCAGGAAGAAGCCGCCGGCGAGCAGAACCAGGTCGCGCCAGGAAAAGGCGTGGCCGGCGAGCTCGAACAGCGGCCGGGTCAGGTGGATCAGCCAGAACAGCAGCGAGAGCAGCGCGATGCGGAAGATCAGCGCCAGCGCCAGGCCGAGCTGGCGCGCATGTTTCGACTGCTCCGGCGGCAGGCGGCCGACGATCACCGAAATGAAGATGATGTTGTCGATGCCGAGCACGATCTCCATGACGGTCAGCGTGACGAAGCTGGCGAGGATCGCGGGATCGACGATCCAATCGAGCAGAGACATCGTTGACTCCTATCCGGCAGCCGTCTTGGGACGCGTCACCTGGAGGAACACGCCGATGCCGGCGAAGTACAGGTTGGCGATGGAGAAAAGGGTCAACACGACGGGATTGGGATCGAGATTCTCGACCAGAGCAGCAAAGGCAGTGAGGCCCCAGACGACCGACATGCCGAAGGTGACCGGGCGCAGGCGCTTCACCCGCATGGGGTGGACGAACTCCACCGGCAGGAAGGTGAGCACGGCAAAGGCGAGAATGACCAGAACCGTGACGGCCTGCGGGAACTTGTAGACCATAAGCTGGAAGACGACGGCGTTCCACACCGCCGGGAAGCCGCGGAAGGCCTGATCGGCCGTCTTCATGCGCGTATCGGCGAAATAGAGGGCGCCGACCACGGCGACGAGGATGCCGGCGCCGGTGGCAAATGGCTCGCTCAGCAGATCGCTGAGCGCCAGCACCAGGGCCGGAACCAGAACATAGGTGGTGAAATCGACCACCAGATCGAGCGTCGCCCCGTCGAACCAGGGCAGCCGGTCCCTGACGCCGAGCTTGCGGGCAATCGGGCCGTCGACGCCATCGACGATCATCGCCAGCCCGAGGAGGAGGAACACCATCTGCCAGGCGCCGCCGGCCGCGGCCACGGCCGCCACCAGGGCGAAGGCCGCACCGCTTGCCGTGAGCAGATGAACCGCCCAAACGCCCAGATATTTCGTCATTCGCCGCCATGCCCCACAGGTCGCAGGCGCCATGCTTGGCCGATACGCCTCGCCGTGGCAAGGCTTGCTGCGTAGCGGGCGAAATTTGGGTTTGCATTCCTTGGGTCGGCCCCGGGCCCCGCCTATTTTTTGCGGGAAACCTCAAAAGGCCCAATACGATGGTCCATTTCGCCCCTCTCACCGCAGCGCTCGGCGGCGGCCTCATCGGCCTCGCCGCGACGATCCTGTGGATCTTCAACGGTCGCCTTGCCGGCATTTCCACCATTGCGGGCAATGCCCTGCCACTCAGCCGTGGCGACAGCCTGTGGCGGTTCGTCTTCCTCGCCGGTCTGCCGATCGGCGCCTGGCTCGGCTTCAGCTACGGGCCGCGCCTGTTCAGCGAGATTCCGGCGACCCTGCCGGCCATCGGTCTCGGTCCGCTGGGGCTGGTCAGCGCCGGCCTGCTGGTCGGCATCGGCACGCGGCTGGCCAACGGCTGCACCTCCGGCCACGGCATTTGCGGCCTGTCGCGCCTGTCGCTGCGCTCCTTCGTCGCCGTCGGCACCTTCATGGCCAGTGCCGTCGTCACCGTCTTCGTCATGAGGCATGTGGTCGGATGAACCGCAAACCGCTCGCTCTCGCAGCCGCGCTTACCAGCGGCGTCGTCTTCGGCGCCGGGCTGGCGCTCGCCCGCATGATCGACCCCGAGAAGGTCAAGGATTTTCTCGATGTCGCCGCCATCCCCTCCGGCGGCTGGGACCCCAGCCTCGCCTTCGTCATGGGCGGCGGCGCGCTGGTCTTCTTCCTGGGCTTCCGTCTGCACCATGTGCTCCGCCGGCCTTTGGCGGCACCGGTCTTCTCCTATCCGGACAAGACCAAGCTCGACCTGCCGCTGGTCGCGGGCTCGGTGCTGTTCGGCATCGGCTGGGGCGCGGCGGGTTTCTGCCCCGGCCCGGCCATCGCCAATCTGGCGCTGACCCCGGCGAACGCCATTCTCTTCGTCGCCGCCATGCTCGCCGGTTCGTGGCTGGCGGGGGCGCTGCGCAACGCATCATTGTCTCGACCGGTGGTGGCCTCGGCTGATACACGAGGCGCATGAGCGCAGCCGACAAAGATCGCGACATCGCCATTGCCGTCGTCGGTGCGGGGCCGGTTGGCCTCGCAGCGGCGCTCGCGCTCAGCGATGCCGGTCATTCGGTGGCGCTGGTCGCCCCTGCCCGGCCGCCGGCCGACGCGCGCACCTCGGCGCTGCTCGCGGGCTCCGTGGCGCTGTTGGAAAAGATCGGCGTCTGGCACGACATCGCCGGCGAGGCGGCGCCGCTCCGCACCATGCGTATCGTCGACGGCACACGGCGCCTCATCCGCGCGCCGGAAGTCGCCTTCCATGCGCACGAGATCGGCCTCGACGCCTTCGGCCACAATATTGCGAACGCCGTCCTCGTCTCGGCCCTGGAGGCCGCCGTCGACACGCGCCCGATCGTGCGGCGCGAGGCCTTTGTCGAGAGGGTCACGCCCGGCGACCGGTCGATCGCCCTGACGCTTTCCACCGGCGATACGCTTGTGCGCGCGTCTGGCGGTGGCCGCCGACGGCCGCCGCTCGAAGGTGCGCGACGGGGTGGGCATCGCCGTCGATAGCTGGCGCTACGATCAGGCGGCGCTGGTCTGCAACCTCACTCATGCGATCCCGCACGAGGATAGCTCGACCGAGTTCCACACCGAGGCGGGGCCGTTCACGCTCGTCCCCCTGCCCGGCAAGCGCTCGAGCCTGGTCTGGGTGGATCGCCCGGTGGAAACCGAGCGGCGGCTGGCGCTCGACGAAGACGCGCTCGCCGCCGAGATCGAGGCCCGCTCGCAATCGGTGCTCGGCGCCATTGCCATCGACGGCAAGCGCCAGATGTTTCCGCTGTCGGGCATGAATGCGCGGCGCTTCGCGGCCGATCGCGTGGCGCTTGCCGGCGAGGCCGCCCATCTCTTCCCGCCGATCGGCGCGCAGGGCCTCAATCTCGGCTATCGCGACGTGACGGCGCTGGCCGATGTGCTTGCCGGCCGGCACGACGATCCCGGCGCGGCGCCGGTGCTTGCCGCCTACGATCGCGCTCGGCGCGGCGACGTGCTCGGGCGCACGGCCGCGGTCGATGCGCTCAACCGCACGCTATTGTCGGAATTCCTGCCGGTGCAGGCGCTGCGCGGCGCCGGCCTGTTCCTGCTCGACCGGGTGGCGCCGCTCCGCCATTTCGCCATGCGCCAGGGCGTGGCGTTCAGTGGAACGGATCGACCGGCAGAATATCCCTGACCAGCAGGATCAGCACCACGGTCACCGTGGCGATGGAGATGATCGTGCCGAGCAGCACGCCGACGGGTGCCCAGTCGGCATAGGACTTGTACTCGCGGGCGAAGCGGATGACGCCGGTCGCCGGCGGCAGCGCCGCCATCAGAATAGCGGCATGGACCCAGACCGGGTCGAAATCGCCGACCCAGCTCAGCAGCAGATAGACGATCAGCGGGTGGGCGACGAGCTTGATGCCGATCAGCACGGGCAGCTCCGGCGGGACCTTGTCGATGGTGCGGCCGGTCAGGCTGACGCCGACGGTGAAGAGGGCCGCCGGTGCGGCGGCGCTGCCCAGCATCGACAGCACCGAATCGGCGGCAACCGGCAAAGTGAGGCCGGTGAGCGCGAAGAGCAGCCCGAGAATGGTGGCCAGCACCAGCGGATTGAGCAACGCCTGGCGCACGATCCTCTGCGCCAGCTCGGCCGGATCGACGCGCATGGTGCTGCCCAGCGTCATCATCAGCGGCGCGGTGATGACGATCAGCGCATTGTCGAAGCTGAAGATCAGCGCCATCGGCAGCGCCGCCGCGGTGCCGAAAGCGGCCAGCACCAGGGCCGGCGCCAGCATGCCGATATTGGAATAGGAGCCGACCAGCCCCTGGATCGTGGCCCGGGTGATCTGGCCGCCGTTGGTCAGGGCGCCGACCGAAAAGGCGATGGCGAAAACGCAGTAGGTCGCGAAGGTCGTCGTCAGAATGAACGACCAGCCGGCGGTATCGGTGAACGGCGCCTTGGCGACCAGGCGGAAGAACAGCGCCGGCATGGCCAGGTAGGTGACGAAGAAGGTCAGTCCGGCCAGGCCCTCCTCGGAAACCCGGCGCAGGCGCGCGGCGCCATAGCCGAGGAACAGCACGCCGAAGAAGGGGAGGATGAGCCGGAGGATATCGCTCATGATCGCTGCGGCGAAGGTTCCCGTGGCGAATCGCTCCGCGAGCGGGCCTGCCCCGTCGCCGCCACCTCCGGCTGCCTATCGGTTTCGCCAAATCCGGTCAATTGCGGCGGGGCCGCAGGACCGGCGCGATTTGACAAGATGCCCCGCTCCGTGTGTCTTGCGGCGGGAGGGGTCCAGTCGCCTGGAGTAGTGACCATGAACAGGACGCGCTCGGCCAAGTTCGCTATCGGACAGGTTGTGCGGCACCGTGTCTTCCCGTTCCGCGGGGTCGTCTTCGACATCGATCCGGTCTTCGACAACACCGAAGAGTGGTGGGAGGCGATTCCCGAAGACGTGCGCCCCTCCAAGGACCAGCCCTACTACCACCTGTTCGCCGAGAACTCGGACAGCGAATACATCGCCTATGTCTCCGAGCAGAACCTCCTGCCCGACGATTCCGACGAGCCGCTGCGTCATCCGCAGATCAGCGAGTTCTTCAGGAAGCGCGACGGCGACATCTACGTCGCCCGCGACCGCGGCGATCTGCACTGACCGCCGTCGCAAGCGGGTCTGAATCGAAAAGCGCGGGCCCGGGGCCCGCGCTTCTGATTCCATACAACGCTGCTTCGCGCTCTTAGCCGCCGCTGGCCTTTGCCTTGCGCTGCTCGTCGATGAGCTGCTGGCCGCGCTGCTGCGCCTTCTGCTGGAAGAGCTTGGCCGTCGCTTCGCGCTGCTTGGCAAGCGCGCTTTCGCCCATGTCCGGTCCGTCGAACGTCTTGGAGAAGCCGATCAGCGAGAAGTCGATCGGCACGGTCTTGTTCTCGCCGGTGGTGAGCTGAAGTTCCAGCATGCCGCCCTTGCGCAAGGCGGCGATGAAATCTTCGCCGGCCGGGGCCTGGGCGATACACACCACATGCTGGCTCTTGGGCGCATCCGGCCAGCAGATGACGTATTGCGCGGTCGCCTGCTTGGCGCCGTCGACGCTGATCGGAATGCCCGGCGGGAAGACAAAGCCCGGCGGCACGGTAATGCCGATGCCGAACTTCTTCGGATCGGCCGTGGTCTGAATCGTGAAGGTGGCAAGCACCTGCGGGCCGGACTCGACGACGTAGTCTCTGGTCACCGCGCAGGTGGCCGGATTCTTCGGATCGCAAATCTTGAGCCAGCGCTGCGCATCGTTAGCCGTAGGCGGCGCATCCTGGGCCATCGCCGCGACCGGCGTACCCATCATCAGGGCCGCGGCAGTCACAGCGGGCAGAGCGTGTTTGAGGAATTCAGTCGTCCGATTGGGCATCAGGGTTTCCCCGTTTGAACTTGTCCCGGACGCGAACATCTGTGGCTCGCGCTAAGCTGCCGGCTGGATGACCGTCAAATGAGGCAAGACGGTGGCCCGGCGGCTCGCATCATTAGCTTGCCCGCACCGGGATTTCCAGCCGAATACCGGTCGATTGCCGGTTGCCGTGTGGGACGTACCGCCGGCGGTCTCTGTGTACGCACAATATGCTACTCTTCGCGGGTCATCACAGATTGCGAAAGCCGCTTCTGCCGAGCACCAACTCAGGGCAACTGCCATGACCGCAACCATCCTCTCCCTCTCGCTCCGGCGGCCGATCGCCGCGGCGATTGCCTTGACCCTCGGTTTCGGGCTGGCACCGCAACTTGCCGCAGCCCAACCCATGCACGGCATTGCCATGATCGGCGATCCGGCCCTGCCGGCCGATTTCGATCATCTGCCCTACGCCAATCCGGACGCGCCCAAGGGCGGCAGGATCACCTATGGCGTCGTCGGCACCTTCGACAGCCTCAATCCGTTCATCGTTCAGGGCGGCTTCACCTCGGCGCGCGGCCTGTCCGATCCGATCTTCGGCAGGCTCGTCTTCGAGTCCCTGCTGGAACGCAGCGCCGACGAAGCCTTCACGCTCTATGGCAACATCGCCGAGACGGTGGAAACACCGCCGGACCGCTCCTGGGTCGAGTTCACCATCAACCCGCAAGCGAAGTTCTCCGACGGCATGCCGGTGACCGTCGACGACGTGATCTTCTCCATGGAGATCCTGCGCGACAAGGGCCGGCCCAACTACAAGGCCTATTATTCCAAGATCTCCAGCGTCGAGCGGGTCGGCGAGCGCGGCGTGCGCTTCAATCTCGAGGGCGCCGACGACCGCGAATTGCCGCTCATCATCGGCCTGATGCCGATCTTCCCCAAACACGCCATCGATCCCGACACCTTCGACAAGTCGACGCTGAAGCCGCCCATCGGCAGCGGGCCCTATGTGGTCGGCGCGGTGAACGCGCCCACTTCCATCGTCTACAAGCGCAACCCCGACTACTGGGGCAAGGACCTGCCCATCCACCGCGGTGTCTTCAATTTCGACGAGGTCAGGGTCGAGTATTACCGCGACGCCAACACCATGTTCGAGGCTTTCAAGAAGGGCCTCTACGACGTCAATCCGGAAGGCGACCCGGCGCAGTGGAACACCGCCTACGACTTCCCGGCCGCGAAGGAAGGCAAGGTCGTCAAGGAGACCTTCAAGACGGGCACGCCCAAGGGCATGTCGGGCTTGGTCTTCAACACGCGCCGGCCGGTGTTCGCCGACAAGCGCGTGCGCAAGGCGCTGGCGACGCTGTTCGATTTCGATTGGGTCAACAAGAACCTCTACTACGGCGCCTTCGTGCGGGCGGGCGGTTATTTCAACGATTCTGAGCTTTCCGCCGTCGGAAAGCCGGCGAGCGACAAGGAGAAGGCGCTGCTCGAGCCCTTCCCCGGTGTCGTCGACCAGGACGTGATGGACGGCACCTACGAGCCGGTCTCGGCGGGTGGCGCCGATGGCGGGCGCGCGGTCATGCGCGCCGCACTGGAGCAGCTGCAGGCCGCCGGCTATGCGCTGAAGGGCAACCAGCTCGTCAACACCAAGACCGGCAAGCCGCTCGCCTTCGAGATCATGGTGGTCAACAACGAGGACGAGAAGCTGGCGCTTGCCTATCAGCGCACGCTCGGCCGCGTCGGCATCAAGGTGAGCGTGCGCAATGTCGAGGATGCGCAGTTCCAGCCGCGGCTGCAGCAGTTCGACTACGACATGGTGCGCCGCTCATGGGGGGCGTCGCTGTCGCCCGGCAACGAGCAGCTCGGCCGCTGGAGCAGCGAGGCCGCAGACCGGCCGAGCTCGTTCAACTATGCCGGCGCCAAACAGCCGGCGATCGACGCCATGATCGCCGCCATGCTCGCCGCGCGGTCGCGCGAGGATTTCGTCGCGGCGGTGCGGGCGCTCGACCGGGTGTTGATCTCCGGCTACTACGTCGTGCCGCTGTTCTACCTGCCCGACGCGTGGGTGGCGCGCTGGGACACGGTCCAGCATCCAGACACGGCGCCGCTCACGGGCTACGTCCTGCCGACCTGGTGGCGCAAGCCGGGAGGCTGAGGCGGCGCATTTTGCATTCGCGGCCGTGGACCCTATGTTGGCCGGATGTCTGCTGATCCCGTCACCATCGACGTCATCTCCGATGTCGTTTGCCCGTGGTGCTATCTCGGCAAGCGCCGGCTGGCCCGCGCCGTGGGCCTGCTGCCGGAAATCCAGGTCATCGTGCGCTGGCGGCCGTTTCGGCTCGACCCGACGATTCCGCCGGACGGCGTCGCCCGGGAGGACTACCTGAACGCCAAGTTCGGCAGCGTCGAAGCCATCGCCGAGAGCCATCGTCAGCTCACCGAACGCGGGCGCGAGGAAGGCATCGATTATCATTTCGATCGCATCACCCGCTCTCCGAACACGGTGGATGCGCACCGTCTGGTGCACTGGGCGGCCGCCGAGGGCGCTCAGGACGACATGGTCGAGCGGCTGTTCGTCGCCTATTTCAGCGAGGGTCTCGATGTCGGCGACCCGGAGGTTCTTGCCGATCTGGCGGAGGATGTCGGCTTCGACAGCGCCACCGTTGGCCAGCGCCTGACCAGCGACGAGGACCGCGACCTCATCGTTGCCGAGATCGAGAATGCCTACCGCATCGGCGTGTCGGGCGTTCCCTGCTTCATCATCGATCGCCGCCTGGCGGTGACCGGGGCGCATCCCGCCGATGTGCTGGTACAGGCGATCGAACAGGCAGTCGCCGAGCGCGCGGCGGTGGCGACCGAGGAAGGCTAGGCGCTTTCCTGCAATTGCGAGAGACCGGGCCGGTCGCCATCGTAGATGGCCGTGCGGTTGCGGCCGCGGGCCTTGGCGACGTAGCAGGCAGCATCAGCCTGGCGCATGAGCTCGGCCGGGCTGGACGAGGAATGGCTGGAGATGGCGGTGATGCCGATGCTGGCGCCGATGCCGCCGCCGGTCTCGCTGGTGCGCTCCCAGGCGACGCGCAGCGCGCAGATCGCATCGATGATCTTCTCGGCGACGCGGGAAGCATGGGCCACCGAGCAGTCGGGAAGCAGAAGCGCGAACTCGTCGCCGCCGATGCGGGCGGCGAAGTCGTTGCTGCGGCAGCTGCGGCGGATGGCGGCGCCGATGTCGCGCAGCACCGCATCGCCGGCGGCGTGACCGGCGCTGTCGTTGACCTTCTTGAAGTGGTCGAGGTCGATGAAGCAGAGCGCGTGCTCGCGCGCCTCGTGCTGGGCCTGGCGCACGGCTTCCTCGAGGGCCTGCTGGAAGGTTGCCCGGTTGGGCAGATCGGTGAGGCTGTCGTACATGGCCGTATGGGTAAGCTGGCGGTGCAGCGCGCGGCTGTCGCTGACGTCCTGGAACACCAGCACGGCGCCGATGACGGCCCCCTGGGGCGTGCGCACCGGCGCGGCCGAAGCGCGCACTTCGTGACGCTTGCCGTCGCGGCCGATGAGCACCGTCTCGCCATCGAGGTAATGCAGGCGGTCCTGCGACAGACATTCGGCCACCGGATTGACCGTCAGCGTCTTGGTGGTCTCATCGAGGATGGCGAAGATCTCCCCGACCTTGCGGCCGGCCGCTTCCGCCGACGGCCAGCCGGTCATCTCCTCGGCAACGTGGTTCATGAACACGACGAGCCCGGCCGCATCGGTGGAGATGACGCCGTCGGCGATCGATTCGAGCGTGACCTTGAGGCGCTCCTTTTCGAGGGCGAGCTGCATCTCGACCCGCTTGATCGCCGTGATGTCGGTGTCGGTGCCGAGAACCCGTGACGGGCTGCCGTCGGGATTCCAGGCGACCGGCTTGCCGCGGCTGAGGATCCAGATGTAGTGGCCGTCACGGTGGCGCTCGCGATACTCGAACTCGTTGTAGGGCAACTCGCCGGTATCCTGGCGCTTGGCCGCCTCGCGGATGCGCTCGCGGTCGTCGGGATGAATGCGCGCCAGCCAGGATTCGGCGGCTGGATCGATCTCCTCGTCGGGGTCGATGCCGCGCATCAGCTTCCACATGCGCGAATAGAAGGCGGTCTTGGCGTTCAGGTCGTGGTCCCAGACTCCCTGCCCGGCGCTTTCCAGGGCGAAGTTCCAGCGGCTCTCGCTCTCGGCCAGTGCCGCCTCGGCCCACTTCTGCCGGTCGATATCGATCGCCTGGACGATAACGTATTGCGCTGCGCCGCTTTCCTCGTCGCGGATTGCCGACGCCTTGACCAGGACCCAGATCGGATTGCCGTTCTTCTTCCTGTAGCGGCGCTCGGCGCGGTAACTGTCGCGCTGCCCGTCGAGCAACTCCTGAAACTGCGTGGACGTCCGAGGGACGTCGTCGGGAAAGACCAGGGCGCCGACGCCAACGTCCACCGGCTCGTCCGTCTCGTAGCCGAGCAGCTCGTAGAAGGCGCGATTGGCGTAGAGCAGGCGGTTGTCAGGACTGATGAGGAAGGTCGCGACGGCAGCATTGTCCAGCACACTGCGAAGCAATTCTTCGCGGTGCCTGAAGCGGAAAGTACTGTTCCCCCGATTCGCCGGCATCGTCTTCATTGAACGACGATTGTCGCGCAACTTCGTTAAGACGACTTTGCCGTGGGTCACCTCAATTTATGCTTTCCCGTTGGTTGCCGCGGAGCCGGTCGCGGGCCTGTAGCCTGCCTCGGCGATGGAGGCGCGGCCGAGGAAGGCTAGGCGCTTTCCTGTAATTGCGAGAATCCGGAGCGATCGCCATCGTAGATGGCGGTGCGGTTGCGGCCGCGCGCCTTGGCGACGTAGCAGGCGGCATCGGCCTGGCGCATCAACTCGACCGGATCGTTGCTGCGGCCGGTGATCGCGGTGATGCCGATACTGGCGCCGATGCCGTCGCGGGCCTCGCTGGTGCGCTCCCAGGAGAAGCGCAGCGAGGCAATCGCGTCGATGATTTTCCCGGCGACGCGGGTGGCGCTGGCGACCGAGCAATCGGGCAGCAGCAACGCGAACTCGTCGCCGCCGATGCGGGCGGCGAAGTCGTTGCTGCGGCAGCTGCGGCGGATGGCGGCGCCGATGTCGCGCAGCACCGCATCGCCGGCGGCATGGCCGGCATTGTCGTTGACCTTCTTGAAGTGGTCGAGGTCGATGAAGCAGAGCGCGTGTTCGCGCGCCTCGTGCTGGGCCTGACGCACGGCTTCCCCGAGGGCCTGCTGGAAGGTTGCCCGGTTGGGCAGGTCGGTGAGGCTGTCGTGCATGGCGGTATGGGCGAGCTGACGCTGCAGCGCGCGGCTGTCGGTAACGTCCTGGAACACAAGCACGGCGCCGATGACGGCGCCCTGGGGCGTGCGCACCGGGGCTGCGGAGGCGCGCACGTCGTGGCGCTTGCCGTCGCGGCCGATGAGCACCGTTTCGCCGTCGAGGTAATGCAGGCGGCCTTTCGACAGACATTCGGCCACCGGATTGACCGTCAGCCTTTCGCTCGCCTCGTCGAGGACGGCGAAGATCGCACCGACGTTACGGCCGGCGGCCTCGTCCGAGGGCCAGCCGGTCATTACTTCGGCGACCGGGTTCATGAACACCACGAGCCCGGCGGCATCGGTGGAGATGACACCGTCGGCGATCGATTCGAGCGTGACCTTGAGGCGCTCCTTTTCGAGGGCAAGCTGCGATTCGACCCGCTTGATCGCGGTGATGTCGGTGTCGGTGCCGAGCACCCGCGCTGCCTTGCCGTCGGGATTCCGGGTGACCGCCTTGCCGCGGCTGAGGATCCAGATGTAGTGCCCGTCGCGGTGACGTTCGCGATACTCGATCTCCTTTAGGGACAGTTCGCCGCTGTCCTGCTGTGAGTTGGTTGCCTGGATGCGCTCGCGGTCGTCGGGATGGACCCGCTCCAGCCAGGACTCGGGCGACCAGTTGACCTCCTCGTCGGGATCGAGACCGCGCATGAGCTTCCACGTGCGCGAGTAGAACGCGGTTCCGGCGTTCAAATTGTGATCCCAGACACCCTGGCCGGCGCTTTCCAGGGCGAAGTTCCAGCGGCTCTCGCTTTCGGCAAGCGCCGCCTCGGCGCGCTTCTGCCGGTCGATATCGATCGCCTGGACAATCGTGTAGTGAAGGTCGCCAGTCTCGGCGTCGCGCAGCGCCGAGGCCGAGACCAGCACCCAGATCGGCTCGCCGCCCTTCTTCACATAGCGCCGCTCGGCACGATAACCCTCGGCTGCGCCTTCCCGCAGGGTCTGCATCTGCGCATCGGCACGCGGCAGGTCGTCGGCGTGGATCAGATCGTCGACGACAACCGTGAAGGGGTCGTCCTCGTCATAGCCAAGCAGGTTGCGGAACGCGCGGTTGGTGTAGAGCAGGCGGCCGTCCGGCCCCACCAGAAAGGTGGCGACAGCAGCGTTCTCCAAGACGCTGCGAAGCAATTCTTCGCGGTGCCTGAAGCGGAAAGTACTGTTCCCCCGATTCGCCGGCATCGTCTTCATTGAACGACGATTGTCGCGCAACTTCGTTAAGACGACTTTGCTTCGCCGGCCCGGAATTTATGCTTACTTATTGGTAGACGGCACGGGCAGCGCCGGTTTGCGCTCAGGCCGCGGCGCGCTCGCCCTCGGCGGCGATCCGGGCCAGCTCGGCCATCACCGCCATGGTGCCCTTGAGCCGCCCGCCCATATCCGCCCAGTCGCGGATGAGCACCACCTTCTGGTCGGGGCGCACCTTGGCGATCGAGCCCTGCTTATCGATCCAGCGGATGAGGCCAGCCGGGTTCGGAGGGGCGTCGTTGCGGAAGCTGATGACGGCGCCCTTCGGCCCGACATCGACCTTGTCGGCATTGGCACGGCGGCAGAGCGCCTTGATGGCGACAATCTCCAGCAGGTGCTCGACCGCCTCGGGCAGTGGGCCGAAGCGGTCGATCAGCTCGGCGGCGAAGGCGTCGATCGCGGCCTGGTCCTCGAGGTCGGCGAGGCGCTTGTAGAGGCTCAAGCGAAGCTGCAAATCTCCCACATAAGTCTCTGGAATCATGACCGCCATGCCGATGGTGATCTGCGGTGCCCAGCGCCCGTCCGCCTGCCCCTCGCCGCCCGACTTGAGCGAGGCAACCGCCTCCTCCAGCATCTGCTGGTAAAGCTCGTAACCGACCTCGCGGATATGGCCGGACTGTTCCTCGCCGAGCAGGTTGCCGGCGCCGCGGATATCGAGATCGTGGCTGGCGAGCTGGAAGCCGGCGCCGAGGGTGTCGAGCGATTGCAGCACCTTGAGCCGCCGGTCGGCCTGGGCCGTCAGCGTGCGGTCGGGCGGCACGGTGAACAGCGCATAGGCGCGCTGCTTGGAGCGCCCGACCCGCCCGCGCAGCTGATAGAGCTGCGCCAGGCCGAACATGTCGGCGCGGTGGACGATGAGCGTGTTGGCGGTGGGGATGTCGAGGCCGGATTCGACGATGGAGGTGGAGAGCAGCACGTCATAGGCGCCGTCGTAGAAGGCGGTCATGACGTCCTCCAGCGCGCCCGCTCCCATCTGGCCGTTGGCGACCGCCACCCTCACCTCGGGCACGGCTTCGCTGAGGAAGGCGTGGCGCTCGGCGAGATCGGAGATGCGCGGGCAGACGTAGAAGCTCTGGCCGCCGCGATAGCGTTCGCGCAGCAGTGCCTCGCGCACCACCAGCGGGTCGAAGGGCGAGATGAAGGTGCGCACCGCCAGCCGGTCGATCGGCGGCGTGGTGATCAGCGTCAGTTCGCGCACGCCGGTGAGCGCCAGTTGCAGGGTGCGCGGGATGGGCGTGGCGGAGAGCGTCAGAACGTGGACGTCGGCCTTCAGCTCCTTCAGCCGCTCCTTGTGCTTGACGCCGAAATGCTGCTCCTCGTCGACGATCAGCAGCCCCAGATCGCGGAACTGGATGCCCTTGCCGAGCAGGGCATGGGTGCCGACGACGATATCGATGCCGCCGTCGGCGATACCGGATTTCACAGCCGCCAGCTCCTTGGCGCCGACCAGCCGCGAGGCCTGGGCGACGCGCACCGGCAGGCCGGCGAAACGCGTGGCGAAGGTGCGAAAGTGCTGGCGGGCGAGCAGCGTGGTCGGCACCACCACGGCGACCTGGCGGCCGGCCAGGGCGGTAATGAAGGCGGCACGCAGCGCCACCTCGGTCTTGCCGAAACCGACATCGCCACAGATCAGCCGGTCCATGGGCGTGCCGGTGCCGAGATCGTCGATCACCGCGTCGATGGCCGCCTGCTGGTCCTCGGTCTCCTCATAGGGGAAGCGGGCGGCAAACTCGTCATAGAGGCCCTCCGGCGGGGTCAGCGCCGGCGCGGTCCGCGTGGCGCGTGCCGCGGCCACCTTGATCAGCGCCTCGGCCATGTCGCGGATGCGCTTCTTCATGCGCGCCTTGCGCGATTGCCAGGCGACGCCGCCGAGCTTGTCGAGCTGCACGTCGGCTTCCTCCGAGCCGTAGCGCGACAGGAGCTCGATGTTCTCGACCGGCAGATAGACGCGGTCGTTGCCGGCGTAGACGATTTCGAGGCAGTCGTGCGGCGCGCCGGCCGCCTCGATGGTCTTCAGGCCGACGAAGCGGCCAATGCCGTGGTCGATGTGGACGACGAGATCGCCTTCCGAGAGCGCGGTGACGTCGGAGAGGAAATCGGCGGCGCGGCGTTTCGCATGCGGGCGCACCAGCCGGTCGCCGAGGATGTCCTGTTCGCCGATGAGGGTGAGCGTCTCGGTATCGAAGCCGGCTTCGAGGCCGAGCACGGCAAGCCCGGTCATGTCGGGCGGGAGCGTCTGGGCCTCCGGCCAGTCGGCGACGGCTTGCAGCCGGGTCAGGCCGTGATCGACCAGGACCTGGCCCATGCGGTCGCGGGCGCCGTCGCTCCAGCAGGCGATGACGGCGCGCCTGCCCGCCGTGATCGTCGCTTCGACATGCCTGGCCACGGCATCGAAGACGTTGACGTCGCCGCCGGCGCGTTCGGCGGCGAAGCTGCGCGCCGCGCGTCCGCCCATGTCAACGACGGAAGCGGCTTCCGGCCGGGCGAAGGGCGAGAGGTGGGTCGCTGCCCTCCGGCCGAGCAGGTCGAGCCAGGCGCGCCGGTCGAGATAGAGCCGGTCGGGCGGCAGCGGCTTGTAGGGCGCCCCGCCGCCGAGATCGCCGGCCTCCATGGCCTGGCGCCGCGCCTGATAGTGGTCGGCAATCTGGTCGAGCCGCTCGCTCATCGCCTCGTCGACGAGATGGTCGAGGGCGACCGGCACGTCGGGCAGATGGTCGAAGAGCGTCTCCAGCCCATCGGCGAAGAGCGGCAGCCAGTGCTCCATGCCGATGGCGCGGCGGCCTTCGCTGACCGAATGGTAGAGCAGATCGTCCGGGCCGGCGGCGCCGAAGGCGGCGACATAGCCCTGGCGGAAGCGGGCGATGCTTTCCGCCGTCAGCCCCATCTCGGCGACCGGCACGAGGTCGATGCGCTGGAGCCGCTCGGTGGTGCGCTGGGTTTCCGCGTCGAAGGCGCGGATCGTCTCCAGCGTATCGCCGAAGAAATCGAGGCGGAGCGGCGCCGCCGCGCCTGCGGCGTAGAGGTCGAGGATGCCGCCGCGCACGGCATATTCGCCGGGCTCGCGAACGGTGGAGGTGCGCAGGAAGCCGTTGTCCTCGAGCCAGCTTGTAAGGTCGGCCATGGGCATGCGGCTGCCGGAGGTCGCCGACAGCGAGCCCGCGGCCACGACATCGCGGAGCGGCACGCGCTGGAGCACGGCGTTGACGGTGGTGAGCACGATCTGCGGCCGCTCCGCCGGCTGGCCAAGACGCGCCAGCGCCGCCATGCGCCGGGCGACGATCGCCGCGTGCGGCGACACACGGTCGTAAGGCAGGCAGTCCCAGGCGGGGAACTCGACCGCCTCCATCCGGGGGGCGAAGAAGGCGAGCGCCCGCTCGACCTCGGCCAGCCGCTGGCCGTCGCGCGCAACGAAGAGCAGCCGGTTTGCGCCGGTGGCAGCCATGAGGTCGGCGAGCGCCTTGCCGGCCATGCCGTCCGGTACGGCGGCGAGCGTGCTCTCGCCCGGCCGCGAAAGCAGGGTCGTCAGGCGCCGATTGATGTCGACAAGGGCTGAGGTCTTCTGGTCCATGGGTGCTCAGGCGGCGTAGAAGGCGATGAGGCGGTCGATGAGCGGCGTACGGGCGTCGTCGGGCACCGGCTCGCTGCCCAGGATCCAGGCGAAGATGATCTGGTCCGGCGTCTCGAGCAGCGCCTCGAAGGCGGTGACGCCGTCGGCGTCCATGCCGTCCACATGGGCGTCGGCGAAACGGCCGAGCAGCAGGTCTGTCTCCTTCATGCCCCTGTGCCAGCAGCGGAATTTCAGCCGGCGCCGGCGCATGGCGAGGTCTTCGTCCGCTTGTCCACCGTCGCCCATCTGTCCGCCTTGCCCATAGCCGCTCGGCGCCGGGCCGGAAAAAGCGGCTCGTCGCTGGAGGGCGAGATATAGCGGCTGGGTGTGGGTTTGTCAGGGGTTTGGGCTGGCCGCGTCGCGGATTGCTGCCACAAGGGGGAGAGGCGATGGTGCTCGCGCCGCCGCCGCGTGTCCCCTCTCCCCTCGTGGGAGAGGGCTTCGCGCCTTGGGAGCGAAGCGAGTTAGGCGCGAAGGGTGAGGGGGAATTCGGGTTGTGCTAAACGCTGGACCATGCGCCCCGACATCCTCAACCCCCTCTTCCGCCCGGTCACCAGCCTCGCAGGCATCGGGCCGAAGCTGGGCGTGACGCTCGGCCGGCTGGTTGGCGGACCGGACGAGGAGGACGCGCCGCGCGTCGTCGATCTCCTCTTCCATTTTCCCGTCGGCGTCATCGACCGCAGCCGGCAGCCGGCCATTACAGAGGCCCCGGAAGGCGCCATCGTCACCCTCAAGGTGCGCGTCGACCGCCACCAGAAGCCGCCGCGCGGCAATCGCCGCATTCCCTGGCGGGTCTTCGCCCATGACGATACCGGCGAGATCGCCCTCACCTTCTTCCATGCCCATGGCGACTATCTGGAGAAGACGCTGCCGGTCGGCGCGACGCTCTTTGTCAGCGGCAAGGTCGACTGGTTCAACGGCCGGCCGGCCATGGTCCATCCCGACTACATCGTGGACGAGAAGGATTTCGCCAGCCTGCCGCTGATCGAGCCGGTCTATCCGATGACCGCCGGCATTGCCCGCAAGACGCTGGTGCGCGCCGTCGGCGAGGCCGTCGCCAGCCTGCCGGAGCTGCCGGAATGGGTGGAGCCGTCGCTCATCGCCAAACATGGCTGGCAGAGCTTCGCGGCATCGCTCGCCAAGGTCCACCACCCCGAAACCGCCGCCGATCTCGACCCGGCTTCGGCGCATGTCGCCCGTCTCGCCTATGACGAACTCATCGCCAGCCAGCTGGCGCTGGCCTTGATGCGCGAACATCAGCGCAAGAGCACCGGCCGGGCGCGCAAGGGCGACGGGCGTCTCCGCGCCAGGCTGATGGGCGCCCTCCCCTTCACGCTCACTGCCAGCCAGCAGGCGGCGCTTGCCGATATCGAGGCAGACCTCGCCGCGCCCGAGCGCATGCTGCGCCTGCTGCAAGGCGATGTCGGCTCGGGCAAGACGGTGGTGGCGCTCATCGCCGCCGCCAATGTGATCGAGGCCGGCGGACAGGCCGCACTCATGGCGCCGACCGAGCTGCTGGTGCGTCAGCATGCGCGCACGATCGCGCCGCTGGCCGAGGCCGCCGGCATCCGCTTCGCCGTATTGACCGGCCGCGAAAAGGGCCGCGAGCGCGAGGCAATTCTCGCCGGCCTCGCCGACGGCTCGATTCACTTGCTCGTCGGCACCCATGCCCTCTTCCAGGCCGGTGTCGCCTTCCACGATCTCGCTCTGGTGGTTGTCGACGAGCAGCACCGCTTCGGCGTCCATCAGCGTCTGGCGCTCACCGCCAAGGGCGGCGCCACCGACGTTCTGGTGATGACCGCGACGCCGATCCCGCGCACGCTGGTGCTCACCTATTACGGCGACATGGACGTGTCGCGGCTGACCGAGAAGCCGGCCGGGCGCAAGCCGATCGACACCCGCGTGGTGCCGCTCGACCGGCTCGACGAGGTGGTGGAACGCATCCGCCGCGCCATCGCCGAGGGCGCCAAGGCTTACTGGGTGTGCCCGCTGGTCGAGGAATCGGAGATGCTCGACGATGTTGCCGCGGCCGAGCAGCGCCATGCGGCGCTGGAGGCGGCGCTGGGCCCCGTCGTCGGCCTCGTCCACGGCCGCATGAAGGCAGCCGAGCGCGACACGGTCATGGCGCGCTTTCTCGCCGGCGAGGTCAAGGTGCTGGTCGCCACCACCGTGGTCGAAGTGGGTGTCGACGTTCCCGACGCCACCATCATGGTGATCGAGCACGCCGAGCGCTTCGGCCTCGCCCAGCTTCACCAGTTGCGCGGCCGGGTCGGGCGCGGCGATAAATCCTCCACCTGCCTGCTGCTCTATCGGGCGCCGCTCGGCGCCATTGCCCGTGAGCGCCTTTCCATCATGCGCGAGACCGAGGATGGCTTCCGCATTGCCGAGGAAGACCTGCGCCTGCGCGGCGGCGGCGAGGTCCTCGGCACGCGCCAGTCGGGCATGCCGGGCTTCCGCATCGCTTCGCCCGAGCATCATGGCGAACTGATGCAGGTCGCCAATGACGACGCCCGCCTGATCGTCGCCACCGATGCCAATCTCACGACGGCGCGCGGGCAGGCGCTGCGCGTGGCGCTCTATCTGTTCGGGCGGGACGATGCGATCAGGCTGCTGAGGGCGGGTTGAGCCGCCGCTCGATCTCCTCGCGCGTCATCTCGCGCGCGTCCTCCGCATTGAACTCCGGCGCCACCAGCCCGGCCGAGATGACCATCTTGGCCGCGTCTTCGACCGACATGTCGAGCATGATCATGTCGCTGCGCGGAACGAAGAGCAGGAAGCCGGAGGTCGGGTTGGGCGTGGTCGGCAGAAACACGGCAACCGTATCGTCGATGCGATGGCCGATCTCGCCGCGCGCGTCGGAGGCGAGGAAGACCATCGACCAGATGCCCTTGCGCGGATATTCGATCAGCGCCACCTTCTTGAAGGCGCCGGCGCGGCGCGACAGCACCGTTTCGAAGATCTGCTTCAGGCCGCGATAGAGGTTGCGGACGATCGGCATGCGCCCGACCAGCGATTCGCCGAGCAGGACCGTCTGCCGGCCGATGATGTTGGCGGTCAGGAAGCCGAGCATGGTGAGGAAGACCAGCGCCACCACCAGGCCGAAGCCGGGCACCGAGAACGGCAGGTAGTGGTCCGGCCGGTAGATCGGCGGGATGAACGGCGTCACCCAGCTGTCCACCCATTTCACGAAGGTCCAGGTGATGTAGATGGTCAGGAATAGCGGCGCAGCGATGATGGTGCCGGTCAGGAAGTAGTTCCGCAGCCGGTGCATCATCGTCGCGCGGCGCGACGTTTCGTGATGCTGCGGGTTCGTGTCTTCTGGATCCATGCCAGCAATCCTGCCGAGTCCAAGGCCGCCCTGCCGGTATCATGGCAGAGTTCGCCAGCCCGCGCGACCGGTTCACTCCACCGTGACTGACTTGGCGAGATTCCTTGGCTGGTCAACATCCGTGCCCAGTATGACAGCCGTATGATAGGCCAGCAGCTGCACCGGCAGGGCGTAGACCAGCGGGGTGACGGTCGCCGGCATCTGCGGCAGGATCAGCGTCTCGACCGCCTCGATGGCCGCAGCGTCGCGGCCCTTCTCGTCGGTCATCAGGATGATGCGGCCGCCGCGGGCGGCAACCTCCTGCATGTTGGAGACCGTCTTCTCGAAGATGTGGTCGTAGGGCGCGATGACCACGACCGGCATCTCCTCGTCGATGAGCGCGATGGGTCCGTGCTTGAGCTCGCCGGCGGCGTAGCCCTCGGCGTGGATGTAGGAGATTTCCTTGAGCTTGAGCGCGCCTTCGAGCGCCAGCGGAAAGCTGGTGCCGCGGCCGAGATAGAGCACGTGATGGACGTGGGCGATCTCGCGGGCAAGCGCCTCGATCTTGCTTTCCAGCCTGAGCGTCTCGTTCATCAGGCGCGGCACTTCGCTGAGCGCGGCGACCAACTTCTCCTCGTCGCCGACGGCAAGGTTGCCGCGTGCCCGGCCGGCGGCGACCGCCAGAACCGCCAGCACGGAGAGCTGGCAGGTGAAGGCCTTGGTCGAGGCGACGCCGATCTCCGGCCCGGCCAGCGTCGGCAGCACGTAATCCGCCTCGCGGGCGATGGTCGATTCGGCGACGTTGACGATGGCAGCGACCTTTTGCCCCTCGCTCTTGGCGTAGCGCAGCGAGGCGAGCGTATCGGCGGTTTCGCCCGATTGCGAAATGACGATCGACAGGCCCTTCGGCGTCAGCGGCTGTTCGCGATAGCGGAACTCGGAGGCGATATCGATATCGACCGGCAGACGGGCGAAGCGCTCGAACCAGTATTTGGCGACGATGCCGGCATAGGAGGCGGTGCCGCAGGCGGTGATCGACAGACGGTCGAGCGCGGCGAAATCGATGTCGAAATCGGCCGGCAGCGCACAGCGGCCGGTGGCGAGGTCGAGATAGTGGGCGAGCGTGTGGCCGACGACTTCCGGCTGCTCGTGGATTTCCTTGGCCATGAAGTGGCGATGGTTGCCGCGGTCGACCAAGCAGGCTCGATGCCGCGGTGCGCACGATCGGCCTCTCCACCGGGGTACCGGCGGCATCGTAGACGATCGCGCCGGCGCGGGTGAGCACCGCCCAGTCGCCATCGTCGAGATAGGCGACGCGGTCGGTGAACGGCGCCAGGGCGATGGCGTCCGAGCCGAAGTACATGCTCTTCTCGCCATAGCCGACGGCGAGCGGGCTGCCGCGCCGGGCGCCGATCATCAGGTCGTCCTCGCCCTCGAAGACGATGGCGAAGGCAAAGGCGCCGCGCAGGCGCTTGAGCGCCTCGCTGACCGCCTCGGCCGGTGTCAGGCCCTCCGCCAGCTTGCCGCTGATCAGATGGGCGACGACCTCGGTGTCCGTCTCGGTCGAGAACTTGGCCCCGGCGGCCTGAAGTTCCTCGCGCAGCTCGCGGAAATTCTCGATGATGCCGTTGTGGACCAGGGCCACCCGTTCGGTGGCGTGCGGATGGGCATTGCGCTCGGTCGGGGCGCCATGGGTCGCCCAGCGTGTGTGGCCGATACCGGTGTGGCCGGAAAGCGGCTTGTCGGCGAGCTTGGCCTCGAGATTGCGCAGCTTGCCCTCGGCGCGCCGCCGGGTCAGGTGGCCCTGCTCCAGGGTCGCCACGCCGGCCGAGTCATAGCCGCGATATTCCAGACGCTTCAGTGCGTCGACCAGGAGCGGCGCCACCGGTTCCTGACCGAGGATGCCGACAATGCCGCACATATCCGAATCTCCCCGATACCTGCTCGTCGGCAACCATGTAGCGGCGAAGCCCGAAGAGCAGGAAATCAAAAGCTGTTTCGCGATTGATATACGACAGCCGGGGGTCGGACGGGACAGCGTCCTGGTCTTGTCGTTAATCGGCGGCCAAGTCGACACCTCCTCGCCCGTTCGTTCCCGCGCAGGCGGGAGGTGCCACATGCTCCGTCGTCATTCCGGCGAAGGCCGGAATCCAGGCGACGCTCCAGGATGGCGCGCCGATCGTCTGGACCCCGGCCTCCGCCGGGGTGACGTGTGGGGTAGCGCCAGAGCCGGGATTGTGGCGCCCTATTTCTTCTTCGCCGCCTGGCGCGACAGAATCTTCTTGTCGCGGAACTTGCGTGCCCAGCCGGGTTTCTCGACCTGCTGGCCGCGGGCGATGGCAAGCGCATCGGCTGGCACGTCGCGCGAGATGACGCTGCCCGCCGCCACGCTGGCGCCGTCGCCGATCTTGACCGGCGCGACCAGAACGGCATTGGAGCCGATGGAGACGCCGGCGCCGATCTCGGTGCGGAACTTGTCGAAGCCGTCGTAATTGGCGGTGATGGTGCCGGCGCCGATATTGGTCTTCGCCCCGACATGGGCATCGCCGATATAGGCGAGATGATTGGCCTTGGCGCCGGCATCGAGGCGGGCACTCTTCACCTCGACGAAATCGCCGATATGGACGTTCTCGCCGATGTCGGCGCCCGGCCGGAGCCGCGCAAACGGGCCGATGATGGCGCCGCGGGCGATTGCTGCGCCCTCGATGTGGCAGTTGGCGCGGATGGTGACATTGTCGGCGACCGTCACGCCGGGGCCGAAGAAGACGTTGGGTTCGAGCGTCACGTCGCGGCCAAGCCTGGTGTCGTGGCTGAACCAGACGGTACTCGGCGCCACCATGGTGACACCGGCCGCCATTGCCGCTTCGCGGGCGTGGCGCTGCCACAGCCCCTCGACATGGGCGAGCTGGCCGCGGGAATTGATGCCGGCCACCTCGTCGGCGTCGGCCTCGACGACGACCACCTTCTTGCCTGCGGCGGCGGCGATCTCCACCGCGTCGGTCATGTAGTATTCGCCCTTGGCATTGTTGGTGCCGACCTTGCCGAGCAGGCGCGTGAGACCTGCCCCACGGAACGCCATGACGCCGGCATTGCACAGCGGAATCAGCTTTTCCTCCGGGCTGGCGTCCTTCTCCTCGTGGATGGCGACGAGCTGCCTGCCCTCAACGATCAACCGGCCGTAGCCGAAGGGGTCCGGCGGACGGAAGCCGAGGACGGCGATATCGGCACCGCGGGCGAGCGCGGCGCGCAGGCGCTTCAGGGTCTTGCCGGTGACCAGCGGCGTATCGCCGAAGAGCACGAGCACGTCGTCGGGGCCGCGGTTGATCGCCTTGCTCGCCGTCAGTACGGCATGGCCGGTGCCGAGCCGCTCGGTCTGGACAAAGGCTTCGGCGTCGGGCGCGGCCTTCGCGACGAAGGCGGCGACCGCCTCCATGCCGGGACCGACGACCACGGCGATCTCGTCGGCGCCGCTCCCCTCGGCCGCCTTCAGGACATGGCCGAGCATGGGCAGGCCCGCCACCTTGTGCAGGACCTTCGGCGTCAAGGATTTCATCCGCGTCCCCTCGCCGGCGGCGAGGATGATGGCAAGGCAGGAGCGTTTCGGCATGGAAGACCCCGCATGGCCGTTTGGGCGACCTTCGCCAGCCGCCTGTGGCGACAAGAAGGCGCGGCCGGCGGCCGGCATTATCGCAGATTCGGCGTCACGAATGGCCAGGAAGCGGCGTCCCGCCGTTCCGCCCCGGTTCTATCCTGGCGCAATTCCGGACGGAAAAGTGGTGCCCACTTTTCCTGGAATTGCTTCAGCCGATGGTGGAGAGCACCGGAAAGGTCTCCAGCAGCCAGTAGGAGACCGTGGCCATGCCGCCGGTGATGAACAGGACGCCGGTGACGACCAGCAGGCCGCCCATCACCTTCTCCACCGTGCCGAGATGGGCGCGGAAGCGGCGCATGAAGCCGAGGAACGGCCCGGAGAACAGGCCGGCGACGATGAAGGGAATGCCGAGGCCGGCCGAATAGGCGGCAAGCAGCAGAGCGCCGCGGCTCACCGTCTGCTCGCTGCCGGCGACGGCCAGGATCGCCGCCAGAACCGGGCCGATGCACGGCGTCCAGCCGAAGGCGAAGGCCAGCCCCATGACATAGGCGCCGACCGGCCCGGCCGCCTGGTTGGTCACCTGCACCCTGGCCTCGCGGCTGAGGAACGCAATGCGGAAGACGCCGAGGAAGTGCAGCCCCATGACGATGATGACGATGCCGCCGACGACCGAGAGCACGTCGATATGGCTGCGCACCACCTGGCCGATGGCGGTGGCGGCGGCGCCCAGCGCGATGAAGACGGTCGAGAAGCCCAGAACGAAGCTCACCGAGGCGGCGAGCACCGTGCGCCTGGCGACCTGGACGTCGCCCTTGCCGGTGAGCTGGTCGAGGCTGACGCCGGCCATGTAGCAGAGATAGGGCGGCACCAGCGGCAGGACGCAGGGGGAGAGGAACGAGACGAGACCGGCGACGGCCGCGCCTGATACGGAGACATCGATGGCCATGCCGGCGGTTCGCGTCCTCTCTGTTTCTGTCGCCGGCGGCGTTATAGGCGCTACGGCGATGCCGCCACAGTCACCTTTGCGCGAGGAATGCGGGGCAAATCGCCGCCCGGCGACCGCCGCCTTCGGCAGGACGAATGTCCGCGTCCATGCGGCGATTGCGCGCAGATACCCTCTCGCAGGGGCCGGAAAAACGAAGATTTTAGGGTTCTTGGCCATAGCTCGACAAGCTTGAGGCAATTTTCAAGCTGGACACGGAAGGTCCATGGCAGAGCCATCGTCATTGCAGACTGCTCGGCGCGTTGAACGCCTGCTCGAGCGCATCGATCAGCTTCAGGTCATGGCCGAGTTCTTCCCGGCCGGGATTTGCATGTTCGACAGGCATCTCAACACGGTCGTGTGCAACACGCGCCTGAAAGAGATGCTCGAATATCCTGCGGAACTCTTCTCGAGCGGCAACCCGAAGATCGAGGATCTGTTCCGCTTCAATGCGGAGCGTGGCGAGTACGGCCCCGGCGATATCGACGAGCACGTGCGCAAACGCATCGCGTTGGTCAAACAGCGTGTCGAGCACGTCTACGAGCGCACCCGGCCGAACGGCACGGTGCTCGAGGTGCGCGGCGTTCCCCTGGAGGGGGGCGGGTTCCTCACGACCTATGTCGACGTTACCGAACAACGGCAGAAGGCACACCAGATCAGCGTGCTGATCGACAATTTCCCCGGCGGAATCGCCATGTTCGACAAGCGGTTGAAGATGGTTGTTTCCAACCATCTCCTGCGGGAGATGCTGGATTACCCGGACGAGTTGTTCGCCAATGGAAATCCCTCTCTCGAAGACCTGTTCCGCTTCAACGCGGAGCGCGGTGAATATGGTCCGGGCAATGTCGAAGAGCACGTGCGCCGGCGGCTGGCGCGGGTGAATGAACAGCGGGCGCATCAGTACGAGCGCCAGCGGCCCAACGGCACCATACTCGAGGTGCGTGGAATCCCGATCACCGGCGGCGGCTTTGTCACGACCTATCTCGATGTCACCGAGAACCGGACGGCCCAGGCCCGCACCGCCCACATGGCGCATCACGATACCCTCACCGGCCTGCCAAATCGGCTTCTGCTTCAGGATCGGCTGGGCCAGGTGCTGGCCGCGATACAGCGCGGCGGCGGGCCGGTCGCGGTCCATTATCTCGACCTCGATCGTTTCAAGCCGGTCAACGACCGCTACGGCCACGCGATCGGCGACGACCTGCTGAAAGCAGTCGCCGATCGGCTCCGCCAGGAAACCCGACCGACCGATACCGCAGCGCGTATCGGCGGCGATGAATTCATCGTCGTGCAGACGGGCATCCACACGTCGGTGGATGCGCAGGTGCTGGCGCAGCGACTTGTCGAGGCGATGGCACGGGAGTTCGTGATCGGCGACCGAACGCTGCACATCGGCGCCAGCATCGGCGTTGCACTGGCGCCCGACCATGGTGTCGAACCCGACGAACTTATCAGGCGGTCGGATGCGGCGCTCTACGAGGCGAAGTCGGCAGGCCGCGGCGATTACCGGATAGCGCATCCGTAACGCCCGTCGGGCGGTGCAGGATCTAACCCCCGGTCATGCTCATGTGGCGGGAAACGGCTGGGCGCTGGTGCTGGCGGTCGATGACGAAGTCGTGGCCCTTGGGCTTGCGCCCGATCGCCTCGTCGATGGCGGCATGGAGCGGCTCGTCGCCTTGCGAAGCGCGCAGCGGCGCGCGCAGATCGGCGGCGTCCTCCTGGCCGAGGCACATATAGAGCGTGCCGGTGCAGGTCACCCGCACCCGGTTGCAGCCCTCGCAGAAATTGTGGGTGAGCGGCGTGATGAAGCCGAGCCGCCCGCCGGTCTCGGCGATCCGCACATAGCGCGCCGGACCGCCGGTCGAGTCGGGGAGGTCTTCCAGTGTC
The DNA here is from genome assembly GCA_963730325.1 of uncultured Alphaproteobacteria bacterium. Taxonomy (GTDB): domain Bacteria; phylum Pseudomonadota; class Alphaproteobacteria; order Rhizobiales; family Kaistiaceae; genus CAVSRC01. Next base: position 314,235 of record CAVSRC010000019.1, read on the forward strand.
CAGTGGCGCTCCAGCCGCGCCCTCACCTGGCTCAGCGGCAGATACTGGTCGGTGCGGTCGGTGCCGATCTCGCCGAGCGGCATGGTCTCGATCAGGGTGAGGTCCATGGCCGAACCGTGGGTCCAGCGGATGAGGTCGTCGATCTCGTCCTCGTTGACGCCCTTGAGCGCCACCGCGTTGATCTTGACGTGCAGCCCGGCGGCCCGCGCCGCCGCGATCCCGTCCATCACCTTGGCGAGGTCGCCCCAGCGGGTGATCGCCTTGAACTTCTCCGGATCAAGGGTATCGACCGAGACGTTGATGCGCTTCACGCCAGCCTCGGCGAGCTCTCCGGCGAAGCGGGCAAGCTGCGAGCCGTTGGTGGTCAGCGTCAGCTCGTCGAGATCGCCGCTTTCCAGGTGCCGCGACAGCGACCGCACCAGGCTCATGAGGTTGCGGCGGACCAGCGGCTCGCCGCCGGTGAGGCGCAGCTTGCGCACGCCGCGCGCGACGAAGGCCGAGCACAGCCGGTCGAGTTCCTCCAGGCTGAGCACGTCCTTCTTGGGCAGGAAGGTCATGTCCTCGGCCATGCAATAGACGCAGCGGAAATCGCAGCGGTCGGTCACCGAGACGCGCAGATAGGTGATCGCCCGGCCAAACCGGTCAATCAGCGGTGCGTGTTCGGTGGCTGTGTCGCGTTCCATCCCGTTCCCGTCGCGGCCGATCCCGGCGAGCGCCAGTATGTAGCGCCACCGGCCCCTCGATCAATCCGGCCGTACATATCGCTTGTCTACATTACTTCAAAACATGCAATTTTCCACATATCCATTCGCCAATATTCGCCAAACGGCTCCACTTGGAACTGTTCTGCCCAAGTCAGGGATTCGCTTTGCGCGCCGCGGCAAGGCTGCGGGTGAGCGCCAGCACGGTGTCGATGGCCGGCGTCGGCGTGCCGGTCAGCCGCCCGGTCTCCTGCACCGCCGTCACCAGGGCGTCGATCTCCAGTTCGCGGCCGCGCTCCAGGTCCTGCAACATCGAGGTCTTGTGGGCGCCGACCTGACGCGCCCCCTCGATGCGGTTGTCGACCTCGATGGGGAAATGCACGCCGAGCTTTTCGGCGATCGTCTGGGCCTCGATCATCATGGTGCGCACGACGCTGCGCGTGTCGTCGTCGGCGACGATCTGCTCCAGCGTCTGTCCGGTAATTGCCGAGACCGGGTTGAAGGAGAGATTGCCCCACAACTTCACCCAGATCTCGGTGCGGATGTCGGGACGCACCGGCGCCTGCAGCCCGGCGGCGACCAGCTCTCGGGCGAGCGCCGCCACACGCTGCGACTTCTCGCCGGACGGTTCGCCGAGGGAAAAGCGCGAATGGCTGACATGGCGGACGACGCCGGGCGCGACGACCTCCGTCGCGGCATAGACGACACCGCCGATCGCCCGCTCCGGCCCGAGGCGGTCCCAGATCGCGCCGTCGGGATCGACCGCAGCCAGCCGCGTGCCTTCCAGCGCCCCGCCATGCCGGTAGAAATACCACCAGGGCAGGCCGTTCTGCATGGTGACCACCGCCGTTTCGGGCCCGAGCAGCGGCGCAATGGCGTCGAGCGCCGGCGCCACGGAATGGGCCTTCAGCGCCAGCAGCACGTAGTCCTGCTCGCCGAAGTCGGCGCCATCGGCGCTCGCCTCGACCCTGACCGTGGTCTCGTCGCCACCCTCGATGAGGGTCAGGCCTCTGGTCAGGATCGCGTCGAGATGGGCGCCGCGGGCGATCAGCACCGGCCGCGTGTGACCGGCCAACGCCATCCGGGCGGCGACATAGCCGCCGATCGCACCCGCGCCGAAGATGCAGATGCGCATCAGCCCAGGCCCAGTTTTGCGGCGAGGCCGATGCGTTGCAGCTTGCCGGTCGCCCCCTTGGGAATTTCGTCGAGGATGAGGACCTTGCGCGGCACCTTGAAATCCGCCAACCGCGTCGCCGCAAAGGTGCGGATATCGGCTTCGCTCGCGCTCTGCCCTTCGCGCAGCACGACCGCCGCCGCCACGTCCTCGCCGAGCTTGTCGTGCGGCATGGCGAAGGTCACTACCTGGGCGATCGCCGGATGGTCCATGAGCACCTCGTCCACTTCCAGCGGCGCGATCTTCTCGCCGCCGCGATTGATGATCTCCTTCAGTCGCCCCGTGATGCGGACATAGCCGTCGCCGTCCATGATGCCCTGATCGCCGGTGTGAAACCAGCCATGGGCGTAAGCGCTCTCATTGGCCTCGGGATTCTTCTCGTAGCCAGCGGTGACGCTGGGGCCGCGAATGACGATCTCGCCTTGCGTCCCGGCCGGGCGCAGGCTGCCGCTCTCGGCCATGATGGCGACCTCAAGCCCGACGGGGAGGCCGACGCTGCCGGGCTTGCGCGCCGCCGGCGGCAGCGGGTTCGAGGTCATCTGGTGGGTCGCCTCGGTCATGCCATAGGCCTCGATCACCGGGCAGCGGAAGGTTCCCTCCAGTTCCGCCATCACCTGGGCCGGCAGCGAGGAAGAGGCGGAGCGGATGAAGCGCAGGCGGCTTGCCGCCACCGCCTCGGCATTGCGCGGGGCGCGCGCCAGGATCGCCTGATGCATGGTGGGTACCGCCGTGTACCAGCTCGGTGCCGCCTCGCCGAGCCAGGCGAAGAACTTCAGCGCATTGAATCCGGGCGTGCAGAACACGCTCGCCCCCGCAGAGAGGGACCCAGTAACCGCCGCGATCAGGCCGTGGATGTGGAAGAGCGGCATGACGTTGAGGCAGCGATCCTCCGGCGCCAGCGCCAGCGCGGTAACGACATTGCGGGCGGCGGCGGCGAGGTTGGCATGTGAAAGCGGCACCAGCTTCGGCCGCGAGGTGGTGCCCGATGTATGGAGCAGGAGCGCGATGTCGCCCTCCTCCGCCGGCCCCGTAGCCACCGCCGGGCCGACCGCAGGGCCGTCGATGGCGAAGCGTCCCGCCGGGTCGGTCTCGGCGAAATCGAGGCGCAGCACGGCAATGCCGCGCTTCTCCGCCACGTCGATGGCCGGTCCCGTTTCTTCCCTGCCGACGAGGATCGCCCTGGCGCCGATATCGGAGAGGTAGAAGTCGAGTTCGTCCGCCCGATAGGCCGGGTTGAGCGGCGCCGTCGTGGCGCAGGCGGCCACCGAGACGAAGGCCGAGGCCATCTCCGGACCGTTCGGCAGGATGATGGCGATGCGGTCGTTGCGGCCGAGGCCGAGGCGGTTCAGCGTCGCGGCGGTCGCGCGCATGTGAGCGCGCAACGCCCCATGGGTCAGGCCGGGGCGCCCGGGCGCACCAATGGCCGGCGCATCGTCGTCGCCCGCCGCCATCCTTGCGACGATGGTGTCCGTCTTGCTCACTGTCGGAAGCTCCCCCCGGGAAGGCGGGCCGCCTCCCCCAAAACGGCCCATCAGCAGATGCGTGGCAGTTGCTCGCCGCTCAGCATATCGATTACGCGCGTGCCGCCGAGGGTGCCCTTGGCCGTCACCCGCCCGGCCGGCCCGTCCTTGACCGTGCCGATCACGACCGCGCCCTCGCTCACCGGATGCCGGCGCAGCACGGCAAGCGCCTTGTCGGCGTCCTCCGCCGGCACGAAGGCGACGAAACGTCCTTCGTTGGCGACGTGGAAGGGGTCGAGGCCGAGGATCTCGCAGGCCGCGGCAACGTCGTCGCGCACCGGCACCGCCTTCTCCTCCGTCTGGATGGCAAGCCTGGCCGTTTCGGCGATCTCCACCAGACCGCTGGCGAGCCCGCCGCGCGTGAGGTCGCGCAGGCAATGGACCGCGACGCCGGCCTCGAACAGCGCCAGCACCGGTGCCGCCAGCGGCGCGCAATCGCTGGCGATCTCGGATTCGAAGCCGAGCTGTTCGCGTGCCGCCATGATCGCCATGCCATGGCTGGCGATGTCGCCGGAAAGGATCACCGCGTCGCCCGCCTTCACCGCCTCCGGACCGATGGCGTTCGGCGCAACGATACGGCCGACGCCCGCCGTGTTGATGAAGACGCCGTCGGCCTTGCCGCGATCGACCACCTTGGTGTCGCCGGTGACCAGCCGCACGCCGGCTTCTCTTGCCGCCCTGCCCATGGAGGTGACGATGCGGGCGAGCGTCTCGGTCTGAAGCCCCTCTTCGAGGATGAAGCCGGCGGAGATGTATTCCGGCCTGGCGCCGCACATGGCGAGGTCGTTGACGGTGCCGTTCACGGCCAGCGTGCCGATGTCGCCGCCGGGAAACTCCAGCGGCTTGACCACATAGCTGTCGGTGGTGAAGGCGACCGGGCCGGACAGCTCCAGCCGGGCGCCGTCATGGCGGCGATTGAGTTCCGGGTCGTCGAAGACCGGCCGGAAGATGGTTTCGATCAGCCGTTCCGATTTGCGTCCGCCGCCGCCATGGGCGACCTGGATGGTCTCGTCGCCGGGAAAGGGCACCGGACAGACCAGCGCGAAATCTTGTTCTGCCATAAGGGGTTACTCAGCCGCGTCGGCGGTCACGCCGCGATAGCGGTAATAGGCGGCGCAGGCGCCTTCCGACGACACCATGGTCACGCCGAGCGGGTGCTCGGGCGTGCAGCGCGTGCCGAAGGCGGGGCAGTCCGGCGGCTTCTTCTCGCCCTGAAGGACAAGACCGGCGATGCACTCGGTCGATTCTTCGGTGCGCGTGCCGACCAGACCGAAGCGCAGCTCGGCATCGTAATCCTTGTAGGCGTCGGCGAGGCCGAGCCCGCTTTCCTCGATCTCGCCGATGCCGCGCCAGCGCCGCTTCACGACCTGGAAGACCTCGCTCATCATCTTCTGGCCCGGCAGGTTGCCGGCCCGGCTGACGGCGCGGGCATAGGGGTTCTCGACCTCGTGGCGGCCCTCCTCGAGCTGCTTCACGGTGAGATAGATGCCTTCAAGGATATCGAGCGGCTCGAAGCCGGTGACCACGATCGGCACCTTGTACTCTTCGGCGATCGGGAAATATTCCTCGTAGCCCATGATGGCGCAGACATGGCCGGCGGCGAGGAAGCCCTGCACCTTGTTGGTGGGGCCGGACAGGATGGCGCGCATCGCCGGCGGCACCAGAACGTGGCTGACCAGCATGGAGAAGTTCTTCAGCCCCTCGCGTCTGGCCATGTAGGCGGCCATGGCGTTGGCCGGCGCCGTGGTCTCGAAGCCGACAGCGAAGAAGACGACCTCGCGATCCGGATTGGCGCGGGCGATCTGCACCGCGTCGAGCGGCGAATAGACGGGCCGGACATCGCCGCCCCTGGCCTTGGCGGAGAGCAGGTCGGTCTCGGAGCCGGGCACGCGCAGCATGTCGCCGAAGGAGGTGAGGATCGTTCCGGGCCGGCCGGCGATCTCGATCGCCTTGTCGATATAGTCGACCGGCGTCACGCAGACCGGACAGCCGGGCCCGTGGATCAGCGTCACCTCGTTGGGCAGAAGCTGGTCGATGCCGTAGCGCACGATGGCGTGGGTCTGGCCGCCGCACACCTCCATGATCTTCCACGGCCGCGTCACCGTGCGCCGGATCGCCTCGGCGAGGTGCTGGGCGGCGACCGGATCGCGATATTCCTCGCGGTGCTTCATTGCACCGTCGTCCCGGCGGCGAAGGCCTCGTCCAACTCCGCCTGAAGCTCGCCCAGGCTTTCGAAGTGGGCCAGCACCTTCAGCGCCTCTTCCTCGTCGATGACGCTGATGGCGAAGCCGACATGGACGAGCGCATAGTCGCCGACCTTGGCTTCGGGCGCGTAGGCCAGATTGACCTCCTTGATGACGCCGCCGAAATCGACGCGCGCCGTGCGCATGATGTCGTCGCCCTCAGTCGAGACGATCTTTCCCGGTATCGCCAGACACATCTCACCGTTCTCCTGCAAATCGTCCCGCCCACCAGGCCTGGCCGAGGGCCAGCCCGCCATCGTTCGGCGGTACGCGCTCATGTCGCACCGGGACAAGGCCGGCCGCATTGAGCGCAGTCAAGGTTTTCTCCGTCAGCCGGCCGTTCTGGAAGCAGCCGCCGGAGAGGACCACTGTCTCCTCTCCGATTCTGGTCGCCGTGGCCGCAATAGCAAGGGCAAGGGCGTCATGAAATTGCGCCGCCATTGCGGCCACCGGCGCACTCCGGCCCGGATATCGGCCAGAATCGCCTCCAGACAAGGGCTGCCAGTCGAGGACGAGAACGCCGTTTTCTTCTTTTATTTCAATGGAATATCGAAGTTCTCTCACGTTATCCCGGCGCAAACCGGAATCCAGCTCTGAATTGGCCGCCCATTCCAGTTCCATGGCCGCCTGGCCCTCATGGCTGGTGGTCTGGCGAAGGCCGATGAGCGCCGCCACCGCATCGAACAGGCGGCCGGCGCTGGTGGTGAGCGGTGCATTGAGGCCGCGATCGAGCATGGTCTGGAGCGTCCGGCGCTCGGCCGGCGGAAAGGCGGCGACCGGCGCAAGGTCGGTCATGGCGAAGGCGTCGGCCCCGAAGGCGGCATGGAGCAGCCCCAGCGCGGAACGGCGCGGCTCGCGCACCGCCGCCTCGCCGCCGGGCAGGCGGAAGGGGCGAAGGTGCGCCACGCGCTGCCAGCCGTCGGCGGTGACGCGCAGGAACTCGCCGCCCCACACCGTGCCGTCGGTGCCGTAGCCGGTGCCGTCCCAGGAGACGCCGAGGACCGGCGGCTCCAGCCCGTGCTCGGCCATGCAGGCGGCGACATGGGCGAGGTGATGCTGGACCGCGAATTTGGGCGCGGCCAGGCCCTCGGCCACATGGGTCGAATGGTAGTCCGGGTGCATGTCGCGGGCGACGAGCCGTGGCGCGGTGTCGTGCAGGCGCTGGATATCGGCGATGCCGCGGTCATAGGCGTCGCGCGCTTCCGGCGTGTCGAGGTCGCCGAGATGCTGGCCGAGCACGACCCCGGCCTCGGTCGACAGCGCCACGGTGGTTTTCAGATGGCCGCCGACGGCGAGGATGCCCGGCGCCACGCCGCGCGCCGCAACGGCCGGGGCGAGCCCCCTCGCCCGCCGGAAGACGGTCGGCTTGCCGGCGATGACGCGCATGACGGAGTCGTCCACCGGCCGCTCGATCGGCCGGTCGTGGACGAGGAAGAGGTCGGCGATGTCCTTGAGGCGGGTGAGCGCCTCGTGCTCGTCGGTGCAGATCGGTTCGTCGGAGCGGTTGCCGCTGGTCGCCACCACCGGCAAACCGAGTTCGGCGAGCAGCAGGTGATGCAGCGGCGTATAGGGCAGCATGGCGCCGACAAGCGGGTTGCCGGGTGCGACCGAGTCCGCCAGCACGCCTTCGCGCTTGGCCATGAGAACGATCGGCCGCTCGCGCGACGTCAGCGCATCGATTTCGATGTCGGTGGGTTCGGCGGCCTGATGCACGGCATCGAGCGAGGCGAACATCACCGCGAAGGGTTTTTCCTCGCGCTGCTTGCGCTGCCTGAGCAGGCGAACCCCCGCCTCGCTGCGCGCATCGACCATCAGGTGAAATCCGCCCAGACCCTTGACCGCGACGATGCTGCCGTCGCGAAGTGCCGTGGCGGCCGCATGAAGCGCCGCGTCGCGCTCCGCCAGCACCCTTCCCTCCCCGTCCCACAGCGCCAGTTGCGGCCCGCAGACCGGACAGGCATTGGGCTCGGCATGGAAGCGGCGGTCGGCCGGGTTTTCGTATTCGGCCTGACATTCCGGACACATGACGAAGCGGCGCATGGTGGTGCGCGCCCGGTCGTAAGGCAGGTCGGTGATGATCGAATAGCGCGGGCCGCAATGGGTGCAGTTGGTGAAGGGATAGCGGTAGCGCCGGTTGGCAGGGTCCGAGACCTCGGCGAGACATTCTTCGCAGGTGGCGAGATCGGGCAGGACCGCGGCGCTGCGCGTGCCGCCAAGGGCGCTGTCGCGGATGGTGAAGCCTGTCTCGCCGGTCGGCGCCAACGCCTCGCGCGTCAACGTCACGGTCGCGGCCGGCGGCGGCGGCGCGCGCAGGGCGGCGACCAATTCGTCGATCGCAGCGGCCGGGCCTTCGACCTCCAGGGTCACGCCTTCCGGCGTGTTCGCGACATAGCCGGCGAGGCTTCGGGATGAGGCTTCACGCCAGACGAAAGGGCGGAATCCGACTCCCTGGACCGTGCCGGTGACCGCGATCCGCTCGCGACCGCGCGGCGCGTTGCTCAAGCTCTGCCCTTATTCGGCCGCGGTGCTGAGCGGATGACCGGCCAGCACCATGGCGCGGGCGCCCATCAGCCAGGCGATCCAGCCGTCGAGCCCCTCGCCGGTGCGTGCCGAGACCGGCAGCACCTTGATGCCGGGCCTGACGCGCCGTGCGTTGGCGGTGGCCGCCTCCATGTCGAAATCGACATAGGGGAGAAGGTCGGTCTTGTTGATCAGGACGAGGTCGGAAGCGGCGAAGATATCGGGATATTTCAACGGCTTGTCGTCGCCTTCGGTCACCGAGAGGATGACGACCTTGTGCGCCTCGCCGAGGTCGAAGCCGGCCGGGCAGACGAGATTGCCGACATTCTCGATGAAGACGACCGAGCCTTCGGCGGGGCCGAGATGCTCGATCGCATGGCCGACCATATGGGCGTCGAGATGGCAGCCCTTGCCGGTGTTGATCTGGATGGCGGCGGCGCCGGTCTCGCGGATGCGGGTGGCATCGTTGGCGGTCTGCTGGTCGCCTTCGACGACGAAGGGCACCAGCTTGCCGGCGAGCTTCCCGATGGTCTTGACCAGAAGCTCGGTCTTGCCCGAACCGGGGCTCGAAACAAGGTTCAGCGCCAGGATGCCGCGCTCACCGAAATAGGCGCGGTTTTCGGCGGCCAGGGCATCGTTCTTTGCCAGCAGATCGCGCTCGACGGCCAGCACCCGGCTGTCCGGATCGTGGTCGTGGTGATGGTCGTGATCGTGGTGATGGTCATGGCTGTGACCATGCTCATGATCGTGATGATGGTGGTGGTGATCGTGATCGTGGCCCTCGATCGTCACCTCGCCCTTGCCGCAACCGCATGTCGCACACATTACGAAACCTCCAATTCCTTGATACGCAGGGCATCGCCGCCGCTGATCTGCAGCTCGGTGCCCCCGCACTCGCGGGCAGGGAGAAAGCCGGTCGCTGACCGTGACCAGCTCGAAACAGGTGAGACAGCGCGCCTCGGCCGGCTCGGTGACGATATCGAGCTTCGCCCCCTCGGCCAGACTGCCGCGCATCACCGACATCGAAACCGAAGCGCATGGCCTCCGGCTCAACCGTCGACAGCGGCCCGACTTCGAGCGTGATCCGCTTCACCTTCGTGAACTTGGCCGTCTCGGCTTCGGACTTGAGGATGTCGAGCAGGCTTTCGCAGAGCGAGAGCTCATGCATCGGTCAACCGTTCCGCTGCTTGGCCGGCCCCGTTGGCGGGGGCGTTTTCGGCCGCAATCCTTGCATACCAGTCGAGAAAGAACGCCTCGGCCTCGTCGAGATGGGCCTCCGCCTCGCTCGCTCAGCCCTTCCTTGACCTCGCCATAGTCCCAGCCGGCGATGCCGAGCAGAAAGGCCGGCGGCGTCTTGCCATATAGGGTCTTGGCCAGCGTCAGCACCGCCTGCGGGCTCAATTCGTGGCTGCCCATGCCGGTGGCGCCCTCCGCCGCGACCGGCGCGAAGGAAAAGGATCCCGCCGCGCCGATCTCGGCATCGGCGAAGATCACCAGATCGGCTTCGGAGGCGGCGAGCGCATGATCGACGGTCAACTGGTAGTCGATGTCGATATCGAGCCCCGCGGGTGCCGCCCGCTCGATCCGCTCGGCAAAGAGCGGACCAAGGCCGTCGTCGCCGCGGCCCTGGTTTCCGAAGCCGATGAGGAGCGCAGCCATGAAATCAGGCTTCTCCGGTCACGCGCTTGTCGATCACGTTGCCGGCGGCATCGTGGATCTCGACCGAAAGCGGCATCTGGCCGAGCGCGTGGGTGGCGCAGGACAGGCACGGATCGTAGGCCCGGATCGCCACCTCGATATGGTTGAGCATGCCTTCGGTGATCTGCTCGTGGCCGGAAAGGTGCTTGACGGCGACGTCCTTGACGGCGCGGTTCATGCCCTCGTTGTTGTGCGTGGTCGAGACGATCAGGTTGCAGTAGGTGACCTGGTCGTGCTCGTCGACCTCGTAGTGGTGGATGAGGTTGCCGCGCGGCGCTTCGATCACGCCGATGCCGACCTCGACGCCGATCGCCCTTGGCGACGAGATCGGTGCCCTGCAGGTCGGGATCGTTGAGCAGTTCCCTGATCTTCTCGACGCAGTGCAGCACCTCGATCATGCGCGCCCAGTGGTTGCCGAGCGAGGAGGTGTTGGGCTTGCCGTCGGTCACGGCACGCAGTTCGTTGAGCGCGGCGTTGGCCAGCGGCGTGTCGATGAAATCGACATTGTTGAGGCGCGCCAGCGGGCCGACGCGGTACCAGCCGGTCTCCGGGGTCATTTCCTTGTAGTAGGGGAACTTCATGTAGGACCAGGAGCGGACGTCCTCGATCACGTAGTTGAAGTAGTCCTTGTTCGGGACCTGATCGACAAGGATATTGCCGTCCGGGTCCTTCATGCGGAAATTGCCGTTGTAGAGATCGAGCGCACCGTCCTCGCGGACGATCGACATGTAGTTCGACGGGAAGGTGGCGAAGCTGTTGACCAGCTCGAGGTGGCCGAGCGTGTAGTCCTTGGCCAGCGCCACCGCGTCCTCGACCCACTAGGTCATCTCGTCGATGTCCTTGAGGAACTCGTCGCGCTTGGCGATGGGCAGGTTGCGGTTGATGCCGCCGGGAATGGCGCCGGTGCCGTGCACCTTCTTGCCGGCGGTGGCGGCGATGATCTCCTGGCCGTATTTGCGCATCATCACGGCGCGGCGGCCGAGCTCGGGATTTTCCTTGAGAATCTCGAAGACGTTGCGCTTGGCAGCCGGTGCATCGAAACCGAACAGCAGGTCCGGCGCGGCGAGGTGGAAGAAGTGCAGAACGTGGCTCTGCATCACCTGGCCGTAATGCATCAGGCGGCGCATCTTCTCGGCGGTCGGCGGCAGCGTGTCGACGCCGACGATCATGTCCATCGCCTTGGCGGCGGCGAGATGGTGGCTCACCGGGCAGATGCCGCACAGGCGCTGCACGATGACCGGGACCTCCCACAGCAGGCGCCCGCGGATGAAGCGTTCGAAGCCGCGGAACTCGACGATATGCAGCCGCGCTTCCTCGACCTCGTTGGCTTCGTTCATGTGAATGGTGACCTTGCCGTGTCCTTCGACGCGGGTCACCGGAGCAATTTCGATCAGTCTGGGCTCGGCCATTTTTCTTCTTCCTAGTCGAACTTGATCAGTTCGCGCTCGAAGCCGCGGAACTTGCCGGTCAGAAGCCCGGCGAGCGTGTCGTAGATGATGTCGCCGCTCGGGGCGCAGCCCGGGATGTTGTAGTCGATCTCGACCACTTCCGAGCAGGGATAGACCTTGTCGAGCACCAGCGGCAGCGCCGGGTCGTTCGGAATCTGATGCGTCGTGTTCCGGATGTATTTGCCGGTGATGTAGGCCTCTTCGAGGCATTCGCAGCAGCGGATTGTCCGAATGCATCACGGCGTTCCGCATGGCCGGCAGGCCGCCCATGATGGCGCATTGCCCGAGAGCGATGAGCACGTCGCAGTTCCTGCGGAATTCCCGCAGCACGTGGACGTTCTCCTCGTTGCAGCAGCCGCCTTCGATGATGCCGATGTCGCAACGCTGGGTGAACTTCTTGATGTCGTTGATCGGCGAGCGGTCGAACTCGACCAGCTGCATCAGCCCGATCAGCCGTTCGTCGATGTCCAGCAGCGCCATGTGGCAGCCGAAGCAGCCGGCCAGCGAAGCGGTGGCGATTCGCGCTTTTCTCAGTTCAGGCATTGCGCTTCTCCTCGATCTCGTGGCCGATCAGACCCTTGTCGAACTCGCGCTCGCCGATCGGAACACTGAAGCCTTCGCGCTTGCGGATGATGCAGCCGACCGGGCAGACGTCTGTTCGAGATGGCGTGGTCGGTGACCGCGGCATCGGTGTGGGCCAGGTCGCTGCCGTTGACGGCGACGCGGCGGTGGATGCCGCGGCCGACATAGCCGAACAGGCCCTTGCCGTCGTTGTCCTGCGAGGCGCGGATGCAGCGGCCGCAGGAAATGCAGCGGTTGGTGTCGAGCGCGATGTCGGGGTGGCTGGCGTCGAGGTCGCGGTTCGGTTCCAGATAGGGGAACTTGGTCGCGTCGGTCATGTCGAGCCGGTAGGCCATGGCCTGCAGCTCGCAATTGCCGCTCGCCTCGCACATCGGGCAAAGGTGGTTGCCTTCGTGGAAGAGCATCTCGACGAGATCGCGCCGGAGCTTGTTCAGGTAGGGCGTTTCCGATTCGACGTTGGTGCCCGGGTTGGCCGGCTGGGTGCAGGCCGAAACGCTGCGTCCGCCGACCTTCACCGTGCAGACGCGGCAGCTGCCCTGGTGGCGCAGGCCCTCATGGTCGCACAGACGCGGGATGTAGATGCCCGCATCGTCCGCCGCTTCCATGATGGTCTGGCCCGGTTGCGCGCGCACCTCGATCCCGTCGATGGTGAAGGTGAATGTTGTGTCGCGGCGTGTGCCGGTGTCGGTAATCGCGCTCATTGGCTGAAGTCCTTGTCGAAGATGTAGGAGCGACGCTTGGCGATCGTGCGCGCGTCGTCGATCGCCGCCTGGATGTCGAAGGTGGCCCGTATCCCATCCTCGGTCGGCTTGGTCATGGTGGAATAGATGAGCGGGAAGCTCTTCAGCGTGGTGAGCACCGGGTTCGGCGCCGTGATGCCGAGACCGCAACGGCTGGTCTCGATGATCGTCGTCGACAGGTCGCGGAGGTATTCGATGTCCTCCGGATTGGCGAGCCCCTTGCGGAACTTGGCGATCGCCTTCTGCAGGAAGACGTTGCCCACCCGGCAAGGCGTGCAGTAGCCGCAGCTCTCGTGAACGAAGAACGACATGTAGTATTCGACGATCTCGAGGATGTTGCGGTTGGCGCCGAAGATGATGATGGCGCCGCCCGTCGCCAGGTCGTCGAAGGTCAGCTTGCGGTGGAAGCTGTCGCGGCCGACCATGGTGCCGCTCGGGCCGCCGACCTGCACGGCGGCGGCATCCTCGCCGCCGACCAGCGCCAGGATATCCCAGACGGTGTGGCCATAGGGCAGCTCGTAGATGCCGGGGTTGAGGCAGTCGCCGCTGACCGAAAGCAGCTTGGTGCCGTGGCTGCCTTCGACGCCCATGTCGAAGAACCACTTGGCGCCCTTGTCGAGAATCCGCGCCGCGTGACAGAAGGTCTCGACGTTGTTGACCACGGTCGGATAGCCGAGATAGCCGCGGCTCACCGGGAACGGCGGGCGGGTCTTGGGCTCGCCGGGCAGGCCCTCGCAGGACGAGATCAGCGCGCCTTCCTCGCCGCAGACATAGGCGCCGGCGCCCAACTGGATGCGGATGTCGAAGGTGAAGTTCCTGAGCCCCATGATATCCTTGCCGAGCAGGCCGGCGGCGCGGCGCTGTTCGAGCACCTCGTCGAGCAGCGGGCGCAGATAGGCATATTCGCCGCGCAGGTAGATGATGCCTTCCCTGGCACCGACCGCGCGGGCGGCGATGGTCATGCCTTCGATGAGCAGGTCGGGACGTTCGGTCAGGAGCACACGGTCCTTGAACGTGCCGGGCTCGCCCTCGTCGGCGTTGCAGATGATGAAGCGCCGCTCCGCCTCGCCGCCGGCGGCGAAGCGCCATTTGCGCCCGGTGACGAAGCCGGCGCCACCGCAACCGCGAAGGCCGCTTTCCTCGACGGTGGTGATGATCTGGGTCGGCGTGATGCTGATCGCCTTGCTCAGGCCGGCATCCTTGGGAACCGGACCAAGCAGGGATTCGCCGGCATGGCGGATGTTGTTGTCGACCATGCGCGTGGCCCGCTCGTGCGGCGAAGACGGCGTGAAGCCGGGAACCGCGATCTTCTCAGGGCTTTCGCCGGCCTTGAGCGCCTGGGCGACGTCGCGCGCCTTCTGCGGGGTGAGCTTGGTGACCACGACGTCGTTGATCATGGCCGCCGGTGCCTGGTCGCACATGCCGATGCACGGCGTGTATTCGAGCGAGAAAGCCCCGTCCTCGGAGGTCTCGCCGACCTTGATGCCGAGTGCCGTCTCGAACTCCTTGACGACCTTTTCGAGGCCGGCGAAGCGGTCGATGATGTCGTCGCAAAGCCGGATGGTGACCTGGCCCTTCGGCGTCAACGAGAAGAAGGTGTAGAAGCTCGCCACACCTTCGACCTGGATCCGCGACAGGCCGGTCGCCTCGGCGATCGCCTCCATGGTTTCAGGCGCGATCCAGTGATAGCGGTCCTGAATCGTGTGCAGGATGTCCATCATCCTGCGCGGGGCGTTGTCGTAGCTGGCGCATATCTCAAGAACTTCCGGCGTGGGGGCCGGAGGAACGTTGACGGAGCCGGGGGATTGCGAGGGTTTGCCAACCATTATCTTTTGTCCATTCGTCTCCGCTTGGAGATGCTCGGATTTTGAGGTTTCAATTCACGCGCCCGTTCGAACTCCCACGGGCCCGCGCTGCGGGGCCGAGGCGACGCCAGCAAAGGAAACCGGCGTGGGGTGAACTGACAGGCAGTCCGGGTGATCTGTCGACATCAGCGCCCGCCATGAAACGCTCGTACGCGATGGCGTGGGGCTCACAATGTGGCGGCAGCACCGATATTCGACGGTATCCGGAGCGGAAATCAGGGCATCCACCCCATCCCACCCAAATCCGGCCGAATTCACGCTGGCCATGAAAAACCCCGTAGTCTTGATGTCGCCCACGGTTCAGTGAGCGCGCGGAATATTTCATGCTTTTGCGCCGCGGAAAACCCCTTCCACAAGCTATTGCACGGCGGAATTCCAACTAAAATTCGACCAATGCTTGATATGGATCAACGCCTGTTCTTGGCCAACCTGACAGGCCGGTTCCACGGCCGTTGATATTCTATTTTTGCTATGTGTTAGCTGGCTTTGATGCACCGCCATGTTGGAGAGCACTCGGCACGACTCGTACCGCGACCGCGGTATGACAGCCGTCTTCACGGTGGCGACGGCGGGCCGCAGAATTTTCGTTACAGCCGTTCAAAATTCGTGATCGACCGGGCTCCGAATTTTGCACTGCACCATCAGGCCGCAGGATTTGCAGCCGATCACGGACAGGCATCGTCCGGCGCGGAGCCGCGCCGGGCCGGCCGCCCCCCGGTCGATTTCCCGAATTTTCTGGCTTCCAAATTGCGCTGGATCACAGTCCCATCATGGTGCATTGCGCTAAGAATCGCACCCGATCCGGCCAGAACACTGCAAGGCTTAAACTAATGACCATCCGCAATCTCGAATACGCCTTCCGCGCCCGCTCGGTAGCCATTATCGGCGCTTCACCACGGGAGGGGTCCGTCGGTCTGTTCGTGACCCAGAACGTCCGCGATGCCGGCTTCAAGGGCCCGATCTGGCCGGTGAATCCGAAGCACGATTCCATCGGCGGACTTCAGTGTTATCGGGACATCGCATCCCTGCCCGCCGCGCCGGATCTGGCCGTCATCGCCACGCCCGCCAAGACGGTGCCCGGCCTGATCGCCGAGCTCGGCGAGCGCGGCACCCGCGCCGCCATGGTGCTGACCGCCGGCCTCACCCGCGAGAGCGGGCTGCGCCAGCTCATGCTCGACGCCGCCAAGCCGCACATGCTGCGCATCCTCGGGCCGAACAGCCTCGGCATGTTCGTGCCCGGCATCGGCCTCAACGCCAGCTTCGCCCACATCGCGCCGCAGCCCGGCAAGCTTGCCTTCCTGTCGCAGTCGGGGGCGCTCGCCTCCGCCGTGCTCGACTGGGCGGTCGACCGCAAGATCGGCTTCTCCAACGTCGTCTCGCTCGGCGACATGGCCGATGTCGACGTCGCCGACATGCTCGACATGCTCGCCACCGACAGCAACACGCGCGCCATCCTTCTCTACCTCGAGACCGTCTACAACACGCGCAAGTTCATGTCGGCGGCCCGCTCCGCCGCGCGCATGAAGCCGATCATCGTCATCAAGGCCGGCCGCCACGCCGCCGGCGCCAAGGCCGCCGCAACCCACACCGGGGCGCTCGCCGGCAGCGACGGCGCGGCCGACGCCGCCTTCCGGCGCGCCGGTCTGCTGCGCGTCACCGACCTGGAAGAGCTGTTCCAGGCGGCCGAGACACTGGCCCGCTTCTCGCCCATCGAGCGCGGGCGCCTCGGCATCGTCACCAATGGCGGTGGTGCAGGCGTGCTGGCCATCGACCGGATAATCGACTACGGCGGCGAGATCGCGCCGATTTCGCAGGAGACGCTCGACGCTCTCGATAAGGTGCTCCCCAACACCTGGTCGCGGGCCAACCCGGTCGACATCATCGGCGACGCGGGACCCGAGCGCTACCGTGCCGCCATCGAGGGCGTCTTCAACGACGACAATGTCGACGCCCTGCTGGTCATGGCCTGCCCGACCGCCCTCGCCTCGCCCACCGGCTCGGCGCAGGCGGTGGCCGACACCGTGCGCGACATCGACGCCAAGCATCCGGCGCGCTTCAAGCCGATCCTGACCTGCTGGCTCGGCGAGCACGATGCGACCCCGGCCCGCGCCATCCTGCGCGATGCCGGCGTGGCCACCTACGACACCCCCTCCGAGGCGGTGCGCGCCCTCACCTACCTCACCGGCTACAGCGCCGCCCAGCGCGAGCTGATGCAGACGCCGCCCTCGGCGCCGCAGATTCCCACCGATGTCGCCGCGGCCCGCAAGCTGTTCGCCGACGTTGTGGCTGACGGGCGCACGACGCTGACCGAGCCGGAAGCCAAGGCGGCACTCGCCGCCTTCGGCGTGCCGGTGGTGGAGACCCTGGTCGCCCACGACGTCAAGGAGGCCGAGGCGATCGCGACGGACCTCCTCACCCGCAATCCGGCCGTCGCGGTGAAGCTCCTGTCGCGCGACATCAGCCACAAGTCGGATGTCGGCGGCGTGGTGCTCGGCATCCGTACGGCGCAGGCCGCCGCCAATGCCGCCCAGGGCATCCTCGACCGCGTCGCCGCCAAGGCGCCGGACGCCTCGATCGAAGGCTTCACGGTGCAGGCGATGATCTCGCGGCCGGGCGCCCATGAGCTGATCCTCGGCATCGGCGAGGATGCTCTCTTCGGGCCCATCATTCTGTTCGGCGCCGGCGGCACCTCGGTCGAGGTGGTCGCCGACACTGCCGTCGGTCTGCCGCCGCTCGACATGAAGCTGGCCTGCGATCTGATGAATCAGACGCGCATCTCGAAGCTGCTGGCCGGCTATCGCGACCGCCCGCCGGCCGACATCGACGCCATCGCGCGTGCCCTCATCCAGGTGTCGCAGATGGTGATCGACTGCCCGGAGATCGCCTCGCTCGACATCAACCCGCTGCTTGCCGATCAGAACGGTGCGGTGGTGCTCGACGCGCGTATCGTCATCGATCCCGAGCGTCTCGGCGAATCGGCGCCCAACAGGCGGCTGTCGATCCGGCCCTATCCGAGCGAGTGGGAGAAGCGGATCACCACCAGCGGCGGCACGAACCTGTTCCTGCGGCCGATCCGGCCTGACGATGCGCGGCTCTATCCCGACTTCTTCGCCAAGGTCGACAACCGCGACATCCGACTGAGGTTCCTGGCGCCGCGCAAGGAGTTCGGCCACGAGTTCCTCGCCCGCATGACCCAGATCGACTATGCGCGCGAGATGGCCTTCGTTGCGCTCGATCCGGACGACGGCAAACTGCTCGGCGTGTCGCGCATCGTTGCCGACCCGGACTACACCCACGCCGAGTATGGCGTGATCGTGCGCACGGACCTGCAAGGCCGCGGCATCGGCTGGTCGCTGATGGAGCAGTTGCTCGCCTATGCCCGCAGCGAGGGGCTCTCGATGGTCGAGGGCGAGGTGCTGTCGGAAAACAGCGAGATGCTGCTCATGTGCCGCGAGTTGGGCTTCGCCGTCCATCCCGATCCGGAGGACCCCGGCTGCTACAAGGTGAGCATCAAGCTCACGCAGCCGGCAACGGCGCCGACGGACCAGTCCGCTGCGGCGGAATAGGCGGACCTCGGCATCAACGCGCCTTCGTGAAATCGAGCCGCTCCCCCGGGAGCGGCTCTTTTCTTTTGGGGCCTGCCCGCGACGGCGTTGGCGCCGTTTGCGGTCTCACGCCTGCCTGACGGCGACGACCCTGGCCGGGCGCGGCGACAACTGGACGATCTGCCCGGCCAATCCGGCTGCCTCGCCCGCGTCGTGGGTGACGACCAGGGCCGACACGCCGCGCTCCTCGATGATCCTGCGGACCAGTGCCAGCATCTGTTGGGCAAGCTCGGCGTCAAGCCCGCTCAAGGGCTCATCGAGGAGCAGCAGGTCGGGTTCGACCACCAAGGCGCGGGCGAGCGCCACGCGCCGGCGCATGCCCCCGGAAAGCTGCCGCGGAAACCGGCGCAGCTCCTCTCCGGCGAGGCCGACGGTGGCGAGCACCGCCCGCGCCCGCTCGCGCCGCTCGGCGGCTGCAACACCGTCCGCCTTGAGCGCAAAGGCCACGTTGTTGAGGGTCGTGCGCCAGGGCAGCAGCAGCGGATCCTGAAACATGACGGCCGTGCGCCGGCTGGCGAGGCGGACATGGCCGGAGGCAGGCTGCAGAAGGCCGGCGGCGATGGCGACCATCGTGCTCTTGCCGCATCCGGACGGCCCCATCAGCGCTGTCACGGCGCCGTGCTGGACCGTCAGATCGATGCCATCGAGGACCGGCACACCGTTATAGGCGAAGCGCACATTCTCGAAGGCGAGCGCACTGCCGGTCATGGCGAGCGGCTCCGCTCGTCTTCGCGCCAGAACTCCATCCAGTGCTGCAGGGGCTGGAGCACGATGTGGTCGACCACGATCAGCACGCAGACGACGACCACCACCCAGGCCATCGTCTCGGCAGTGTCCATGCGCACGCGCGCGGTGGCGATGCCGTCGCCTATGCCGCCGGAACCGGAGAGCAGCTCGGCCATCACCGACACCTTCCACGACATGGCGAGCGTGGTGGCCAGCGCCGGGAAAAGGTGGCTCAGCATGTGCGGGCCATAGACGTCGAGGGCCATCGCAGAGAATGGTGCGTGAAACGCCCGCGCCATGCGGGCAAGGTCACCGTCGAGGCTGCGCACGCCCTGCACGGCCGCCGCAAAGACGATCGGTCCGGTCGCCACAGCGACGGTGAAGACGACGGCGGAGCGGCCGCCGAACCAGAGCAGGGCCAGCACGATCCACGCGATGGCGGGGATACCGAGGAGGATCACCGCGACCGGCTGCAAGGTGAAGCGCATCTCGTCGCGCAACCCGGCCAGCGCTCCGGCAACGCAGCCGGCGAGCACCCCGATCAGCCAGCCGCTACCGGCATTGGCCGCGGTCAGCGCGAGCGCCGGCCCGACGATGCCCTCTCTCACCATGCGCCACAGCGCCGTCGCCGTGTCAGCCAGGCTGGGCAGGACCAGCGAGCCGTAGATGCGGTGTGCCCATTCCCACAGGGCCAGCAGAATCAGCAGGCCCAGCAGGCCGAACACCACGCGCTGCCACGTTCTTCTGGCCACGCTCAGCCCCAATAAAAGGCCGCATCGGGTTTCTTGCCGCCGACGATGCGGGGATCGAGGTCGATCAGGTAGTCGAAGTAGAGCTCGATGTCCTGGCGGGCCTCCTTCGCACTTTGAACGTCGATATGCACGAAGGGCAGCGATCTGGCGATGACCGGCGCCGGCAGGCCAAGTGCCGCGGTAGACAGCGCCCCGGCCTGTTCGGGATTGGCCAGCACCCACGCCCCTGCCGCGACACAGGCATCGTGGGCCGCCTGCACCACCTCCGGATGGGCATCGAGAAAGGCTTCGCTGACCGCCAGCCCGACCTGCGGGATCTTCGGCCCCCTGCCCGTGTGCTCGCCGTAGACCTCGGTCACGTCGAAAGCGCGGAAAAGCGGCTGCCCCGCCTGCTTCGCCTTGATCAGCGCCGCCGTCGCCGCCGGTTCGTGCAGCACCGCCACGTCGCCGCGCCCGGCGAGATAGAGCGGCACCGCCTCGTTCGGCGAGCCGACATAGTCGAGCGTCACGTCCTTGTCGGGGTCGATGCCGGACCACTTCAGCACCAGGCGGAAGATCAGGTCCGGCGCCTCGTTCTTGTTGGACAGGAGCACGTGCTTGCCGGCCAGGTCCTCGATTTTCGTGATGCTCTGGTCACGCGCCATCACATAGAGCACGCCCCAGGTCACCACGTTCACCATGCGCGTGCCGGCGCCGCGGTTGAAGAAGTTCGCCGCCGCATAGGTCGAGGTGGCAAACAGCTCGAATTCGCCCGTGGCGATGCCGGCCCGCATCTGGTCGGTGCTCTTCCAGACATCGAAGCGCGCGCCGGGCGCCACCGTCTCCAGGGCGCCGGAGGCCACGGCGCGGGCGAAGACGGCCGAGGGCGAAGCGGGAATGCCCCACAGGGTCAGCGGGTTTTCGAGCGTCGCGGCGAGCGCGCGCCGCGGCAGCAGGAGCCCGGAAGCCCCGAGGGTGGCCAAACCAAGGAGGAAGCTACGCCGGTCGAGCAGCGGGCGGCTGGAGGGAATCATCGGGAGGAGTCTCCTGTATCGCATGTGGCTCCAAACGCGCCCTCCTCCCGATCCCCGGGCCCGGCGGGTGGCCACGATCGGCCGGGCGGCGAAGCCGCCATCGGTCCCTGGGATGTCGACGCCTGGCCGGGCCAAACGAGCGGCTCCGACCAATTGGAATAATTCGCAGACTAAGCGGCCGATTTGTCGCGACCCGCATTGATCCAGGCCAAAGAGAATCCAGCGGTTTCCGGCTATTGCGCAAACGTAGAACGTGAGCCGCTAAAGGGCTCGTCACGGATGCCACCCACAATCGGATGGCGCTCCGGGCCGCAGCGGGAGGACCTTGGCTTCACTGGCTACTGTCAGCAGGTACGAGGTCATCAATGACGCAAGTCGTTTTTGGGGTCTGGGACGGGATCGTCCATGACGTCCACAACGGCAAGATCCCGAGTGAATCCGCTCTCACGCAGCTGAAGAAGTTCGACGAGTTCGACGACGGCAACGCCATCCGGGCGTTCTTCGGCGATCGCGGCTTCTTCGTCTTCGACGAGAGTGTCAGCCTGATCGACGGGCTTTATCACTACATGGAAAAGGCGGCCGAGCAGTCGTGCGGCGCCTGCACACCGTGCCGGATGGGCACGGTGCTGGTGCGCGACGCACTCGACAAGTTGCGGCGCGGTCTCGATTCGACGCTCGATTTCGACGACATCGAACTGCTCGGCCAGCAGATGCGGACAACCTCGCTGTGCGGCCTCGGCCAGACCTGCGCAGTCGCGCTTCTCGACGTGCTCCACCACTTCCGCGATCGCGTCGAAAAGGAGGTCGCCGACCACAGGCCGATCCGGTCGCAGCACGGCATGGCCTACATGACCGCGCCCTGCATCGAGGCGTGCCCGTCCAAGGTCAACGTACCGCGCTACATCGACTACATCCGCGACGGCAAGCCGGAAAACTCGCTCGGCGTGCTCCTGCAGAAATATCCGATGGCCGCGACCTGCGGCCGCGTCTGCGTGCGCTATTGCGAACTCGCCTGCCGGCGCAAATTCGTGGACGAGGCGGTCGGCATCAAGATGCTCAAGCGCTACGTCGCCGACCAGCAGAAGGGGCCGAACGCCCTCAAGTTCACCCGAGACATGATCAAACGGCCGCTCGAGGACGGCATGAAGGTGGCAGTGGTCGGCGCCGGCCCGGCCGGCATTTCGGCCGCCTATCACCTGCTGCTGCACGGCTACCACGTCGACGTGTTCGAGAAGACCGAGCAGGCCGGCGGCATGGCGCAGATCGGCATCCCCAGCTATCGCCTGCCCAAGGACACGCTGGCGCTCGAGACCGACATCATCGTCGATCTCGGCGGCCGCTTCCGCTACGGACAGGCGCTCGGCCGCGATTTCTCCGTCGACGATCTGTTCGCGCAGGGCTTCAAGGCGGTCTTCCTGGCGCTCGGCTGCCAGCAGGGCACCGCGCTCGGCGTCGACAACGAGGAGAAAGCAACCGAAGGCTACTACAGCGGCATCGACTTCCTGCTCAAGGTGCACGATCACGTCGGCGGGATCGAGAAGCTCGACCTCAAGGGCGAAGTCGTGGTCGTCGGCGGCGGCAACGTCGCCATGGACTGCGTGCGCTCGTCACTGCGTCTCGGCGCCGACAACGTTCATGTCATCTACCGCCGCACGGAGAAGGACATGCCGGCCGACCACGAGGAACTCGAGGCGGCGCATCACGAGGGCATCCACTTCCACACCCTGCGCAACCCGACCCGCATCATCACCGAAAACGGCAAGGTGGTCGGCGTCGAGCTGGTCCGCATGGAACAGACGGAACCGGACGAGTTGGGCCGCCGCAAGGTGCGGCCGATCCCCGGCTCCGAATTCGTCATGAAGTGCGACACGATCATCGCCGCCATCGGCCAGCAGGTCGAAAATTCCGACGATGTCAGGCGCCAGGGCGTCGAGCTCAACCGCTGGAAGACCGTCGAGACCGACCGGACGCTGGCGACCTCGCGTCCCGGTGTCTTCGCCGGCGGCGACTGCGTCACCGGGCCGTCGACCCTGATCATCGCCATGGCCACGGGCCTCAAGGCGGCGCGCAACATCGACGACTGGATCCAGCAAGGCAGCGTGCGCTTCTACAAGCGCTCGCGCATGCGTCACCTCATCAAGGACAATGATTTCCTGGCCGACGACGTGATCGCGACGCCGGTACGCAACATGTATCGCGTGCACAACCCGGCGCTCGATCCCGAACTCAGGAAACACATGTTCGAGGAGGTGGAACAGACCATCAGCGACAGGGAAGCCTACGCCGAGGCGCACCGCTGCATGCGGTGCTACCGCATCTATTCCGTCGTAACTGCGCATTCCATTCCCGAAGGAGCGGCCTGAGCCATGTCCGCGACCAAAATCATGAACGTCAACCGGCGCGATCCGGCCGAGGCCACGGTCTCGCTGACCATCAACGGCAAGGCCTGCACCGGATTTCCCAACGAAACGATCCTGGCCTGCGCCCGCCGGCACGACCTCTACATCCCGACGCTGTGCGAGCTTTC
This sequence comes from uncultured Alphaproteobacteria bacterium, assembly GCA_963730325.1. Classification (GTDB taxonomy): domain Bacteria; phylum Pseudomonadota; class Alphaproteobacteria; order Rhizobiales; family Kaistiaceae; genus CAVSRC01. The sequence goes on from CAVSRC010000019.1 coordinate 337,349, forward strand.
GGTCATCGATCACACGCCCGGCACCTGCCGGGTCTGCGTCGTCGACATCGTTGAGGCCGGCAAGGACGCCCACCAGATCGTCACCTCCTGCAACACCCCGGTCCGCGAAGGCATGGAGGTCGTGACCCACACCCGTCAGGTGCGCGAGATGCAGCGGCTCCAGGTCGAGCTGCTGATGGCCGACCACCTGCAGGACTGCGCCACCTGCATCCGCCACGGCGATTGCGAGCTGCAGGACCTTGCCCAGTTCGTCGGGCTCAAGGAGAACCGCTTCTTCGACCGGGCCCGCACCGCGGCGCGGCCGATCGACGATTCCTCGCCGGCGATCATCCGCGACATGACGCGCTGCGTGCGCTGCCAGCGCTGCGTCGCCGTCTGCCGCTACTACCAGCAGGTCGATGCCCTGATGATGTCGGAGACCGGCGTCCTGCGGCTGGTCGAACTGAAGGGCGGCGGCAACCAGGCCTATTCGGCCTGCGTCTCCTGCGGCCAATGCGTGCTCGTCTGCCCGACCGGGGCGCTCGGCGAACGCGACGAGATCGATAAGGCGCTCGACTTCATCTACGACCCGGACATCACCACGGTCGTGCAGTTCGCACCGGCGGTGCGCGTCGCCTTCGGCGAGGAGTTCGGCATGCCGGCCGGCACCAATGTGCAGGGCCAGGTCATCGCCGCCTGCCGCAAGATCGGCGTCGACATCGTGCTCGACACGAATTTCGCCGCCGACGTCGTCATCATGGAGGAAGGCATCGAGCTTCTCGATCGCCTGAAGGCCAAGCAGAAGCCGACCTTCACCTCCTGCTGCCCGGCCTGGGTGAACTTCGCCGAGATCCACTATCCCGACATCCTGCCGATGCTGTCGACGACGAAGTCGCCGCAGCAGGTGCTTTCGACGCTGGCCAAGACCTACCTGCCAGAGAAGATCGGCGTGGCGCCCGAAAAGATCCGGGTGATCTCGATCATGCCGTGCACGGCCAAGAAGGACGAGGCCGTGCGTCCGCAACTGACCACCAACGGCATGCAGGAAACCGACGTGGTGCTCACGACGCGCGAGTTCGCACGGCTGCTCAAGCGCAAGGGCATCAACCTCAAGGACCTCGAACCGTCCGAATTCGACAACCCCTACATGAGCGAGTTCTCCGGCGCCGGTGCCATCTTCGGCACCACCGGCGGCGTCATGGAGGCCGCGGTCCGCACCATCTATGCGGTCGTCAACGGCAAGGAACTGGAGAATATCGAGCTCACCCAGTTGCGTGGCTTCGATGGCGTTCGCGAGGCCAAAGTCGACCTCGGCGGGCCGTTCGGCGAGGTCAAGGTCGCCATGGTCCACGGGCTTGGCGACACAAGGGCGCTGGTCGAGAAGGTGCGCAAGGGCGAAGTCGACTACGACTTCATCGAGGTCATGGCCTGCCCCGGCGGTTGCGTCGATGGCGGCGGATCGTTGCGCTCGAAGAAGGCCTATCACCCCAACGCCATGGCCCGGCGCGAGACGATCTATGCCGTCGACCGCACCCGCAAGGTCCGCCAGTCGCACAACAACGAGCAGGTCAAGTCGCTCTATCGCGACTTCCTCGACGCGCCGAACTCGGAGAAGGCGCACGAGCTCTTGCACACTCACTACACCGACCGTCGCCGCCATTTGCAGCAGACGGTGAAGGAGGTGTGGGATGACGTCTCGATGAGCACGATGGTTTATTAGGCAACGACCTGCCATCTGCTTGACGGACGACAGTCCATCAGGGCCGCTACACGGTGCAAAACTGCCAGAAGCAGCCGGCCGCGGGGGTTACCGTCGGCCGGCTTGCAGTTGGACTGACATTGTTCTTTCGAAATATTCCAGGAATCATCTCTTTCGCTTAGGCTGGCAGTCGATCCTCCACCGCTGCGCTGCGGCCGCGGATCGCGCCGAGCGGCCGCACGCGGCCTCGATGCCGCGTCCATGACAGGCCGTGCATGAGGAAGGAGACGTGCCATGCTGAAGGAAATCGCCGCTGGCGTCGTCGTCGCGGTCGCCCTGTCGGAGCCGGCATGTGCCGGCGCGTGGGAGGACGGCATCGCGGCCTACAAACGTGGCGACTATGCCCAGGCCGTCCGCTTCATGTCGGTGGCCGCCGAAGCGGGCGACGTTGCCGCCCAATACAATCTCGGCATCGCCTATGCCAACGGGACCGGAACGACGCGCGACTACCGCCAGTCGATCAAATGGTTCCGCCGCGCCGCCGAACAGGGCGTGGCGCCGGCCCAGTTCAATCTCGGTGTCATCTATCAGCGCGGCCTGGGCGTAGCGCAAGATCATGCCGAAGCCGCCAAATGGTACCTCAAGGCGGCCGACGGCAACGAGTCGCGCGCGCAGCTCGAGATCGGCCTCAAGCTCGCCGAGGGTCAAGGCATCGCACAAGACAAGGTGGCGGCGCTGAAGTGGCTGATCCTGGCCGCCATCAACGGCGAGGCCAATGCCGCCATGCACCGTGACATCGTCGCCGGCGATTTGACCGCCGCTGAGCGCGACGAGGCCGACCGTCTCGCCCACACCTGGGCGCCACGGGATTAGCCGGCGGCGGTATCGCCGGACCGGGTAATGAAGGAGGCGCTCAGGCGATGAGCGCCTCCCCCGGATCGGTCAGTGAGGTCAGTAGCGGCAGTACCTGACGCCGTTGACGCGGATGCACTGGGACTGGTTCTTGTAGTTGCAATACTTGTGACCGTTCACCCGGATGCACTTCTTGACGAAGACGGGGCCGTTGTTGCAGTAGCGCACGCCATTGTGCCAATGGCAGTTGCTGCCGCCGGTGCCGACGCAGAAGCGCACGCCGCCGACCGTGATGCAGCCGCTGGCACCGCCGCCGCCGGGCCCTCTGCCGCACCAGTTGTTCCATTGGCCGCACTGCGCCGCGTTCCCGCACCAGTTGTTCCAGGGACCGCAGGTCCTCACCTGAATCAGGTCGTTGTTGACCTGGACATGCGGAGCAATACTCATCGTTACCGGAGCGGTGTCTCCGGGGACTGCGCTGGTCATCAGGAGTCCGCCCGCGACTACCAGCGCGGCGAATGCGGTGAACAGAAACTTCCTGAACATGCTTTGTCTCCTGGGTGTATTTGGGGACACACCGCGAAGGCTCGCAGATCGATCCAGCGTCGGCTGCTTCATTTGGTTCACGTCGACAGGCTGCTGGCGGCGCCTTCCCCTGCTCGCGGGAGTTCTCCCGGCTGGGCTCCTCGCGGCCGATCTGACATAGCATGGCGAACCCGTCGCCGGGGGTCTTAATCTCCGGTCACGTGAAAATTGGCTCTTCGGCCTGATGAAAATTAGACCAATTCCGCGATCGCGGCCGTCGCCGGTCAGCCGCCGTAGATGAGCGCAATAACCCAGGCACCGGCGAAGATGGCGAAGGCCGCAACGGCGCTCATGGCTTGCCGCCGCGGCGTCGGTTGCGGCAGGCCGGCCGCCAGGATTGCGGCGCCGAGCGTGCAACCTGCCGCGAAGCCGGCGATATGGGCGCCGATGTCGATGCGCTCGCCCTCGATGCCGAGGAAGGCGAGCAGCATGATGCCGGCGGCGACCGGCGCCCAGCGGCGCAGGCCGCGTCGGGGATAGTAGCGGATCGCCAGCACCGCCAGCAGGCCCACGGCCCCGAAGACCGCCGTCGAGGCGCCGATCGAGGCGTGCGCGGCGGGCTGGATGAGCGCGTTGATGGCGTTGCCGATGGCGCCGGCCATCAGGATCATCAGCCAGGCGAAGCCGCCACCGAGGATTTCCGCCAGGAAGAAACCGAACAGGCCGCCGGCAACCAGATTGCTGGCGATATGGCCGAGATCGGCGTGCAGGCCGAGCGCGGTGACGACCCGCCACCATTGACCGCCAACGGTCAGCCCCGCCTGTCCCTCGCCGGCCGCGTTCCAGTCGAGGCCGAACAGATTGTACTCGGCCGCCACATAGACGAAGACCATGATGCACCAATAGGCGAGCACGCCGGTCACGCCATCGCGGACCGGATGCCGGTGGCCGAGCTGTGCAGGCACCGGCCGGTTGTCCTCGGCATAGGCGACAAGTTCCCGTCGGGCCGCCTCGGCATGCCAGGCGGCGACGAGCAGCGCCACGCCCCAGCCGCGCGAGGCCATCTGGCAATCGATGCCGGCGGCGACGAGGACGAGCGCATGTTCGCTGGCCGTCCTGCCGTTGGCAAAGCGGCCGACCTCGACCCAGGCCTCGTCGGGAATGTCGCTGGCGTCGGTCACGCGCTCTCCATCTCAGCTCTGTCAGCGCCGCACGCGCGCGGCCGCGTCGTTCGTCCCAAGGCGGCACAGGAAGCGGGGTCCTGATTTTGCAGATCAGGGCGCTGAACCGCACCGGCGAGCCGGCCTCGCCGCAAATCACGGCAAACACGGACGAATATGCTTGCGATCTTTACCATAGTTGCATTCGGCGCCTGGTTTGCCCTGATCTATCCGCTGCTCCGGCGCGCCCTCGAGCAGCGCCGTGTGGCACCGCCGGACGTGCGGCCGTTCTTGCCCTTCCTGCTGATGGCGGCTGCTGCATTCGTCTCGATCGTCTACGTCGTGGATCGTGGCGACGGCACCGCGCTTCTCGACCAGGGGCTCTCGGCATCCAACCGTGTCACCATCGCCATCACCGCGCTCACGGGCCTCTATGTGCTGTGGCAGATCGCGCGCGACAAGCGGGTGCTGCGCCTGCCGTTTGCGATGCCTTATCTGCCTTTCACGATGATGATCCTGTTCGACGTGCTGAGCACGGCCTGGTCGGTCGTGCCGAGCTACACGATCTATCGCGCGGTCGAGCTGGCCATCCTGTTCATCGCCACCATCCTCCTCTTCGACCGCAAGAGCATCGTCAGGTCGCTGCCCGTCCTGATCGGCGCCTTCATCGTCACCTGGCTCGTTCTGGCGGCGCCGACCTATGCCGACAACATCGCGCACGGGATCATCTTCTCCTCGGCCAAGCACAATGTGACCCCGATGCTGTGCTTCGTTCTGTTCGCCTACGGGCTGTTCGTCGAGCCGAACGGGCGCATGCGCCTGTGGCAGATCGGGCTGTCGCTGGCGGGCCTGGTGATCGCCGGATCGGCCGCCAGCACCGCGGCGATGATTGGCTTGATTCCGGCCGTTCTGGTCGCTTCACCGCGCCGGATCGTCCGTGTTGCCGGCGTCGTCTTCGGCCTCCTCTGCGTTGCCGGCTTCCTGCTGCTGACCATCAACCTCAGCGATTTTCCGGGCCTCCTGCATGCGGTCTCCACCGTGCTGCAGAAGCCCGAGGAACAGCTTGCCAATGCGACCGGCAGGGAGGTGTTCTGGCCGGCGCTGATCGCGGCGACGCGCGACCACTTCTTCGGCTCCGGCTTCGCGGCGGCCGATCGCTTCCTGCAACTGCTGCTGCCCCCCGGCCAGTTGCGCGTCCTGGTCGGCGACACCAGCCTCAACCTGTCGACTGCGCACAACATGTACATCAGCGCCTGGGCGGGCACCGGCCTTGCGGGCATCGCGCTCGGCCTGACGGTTCTCGGGACCGCGGTGGCCTGGGCGCTGAAGCTTGCCCCGGCCGGCCGGCGCTTCGTCCTGTCGTTCGTCTTCTTCCTTGCCCTCAACGGCATGACCACACCGGCGATCTTCTCCAGCTGGAACATCGCCTTGCTCGCCTTCGTCGCCGTTCTTGCCTATGCGCGGGTCGCCGTCGGCCAGCAGGCAGCGCGCGGCGCGCGCGCAGGCGCCCTGCCCGCGTTCCGCCTGCAGGAGATGGCGGCCGCGCCCAGCCGCGCCCCGTCCTGACCGGCCTGCCGGGGCCGGTTCTCGCCGGCAACGGGCATGGCGCTGGTCCGGCTCTTGAAGGGAACAGGCGACAGAAGCAGCGGCCTGCGCCGAATGTGCCGAAATGGCACGTGTCCGGCGTGCCGGCCGGACTCCAGAGGAAGACGTCATGACCCTCATTCAGCGCGCTCCGTCGGGAACCATCGACGCTGGCAGGGAATTCGCGAGTGCGGACGAGGCGGAACCGTGGGTCGATGACCTGCGCAACGCCTGGCAGACCGTGCGGGCGCACTGGAAGATCGTGCTCGCCGTGCCCCTTGTCCTGGTCGCGCTGGTCGTCGCCTGGCGCTTGGTCGTGCCGGCGTCCTACACCGCCTCGGCGCGCTTGCTGATCGACCCCGGCGGGTTGCAGGTCGTCGCCAACGAGGTCAATGCCAAGGGCGCGCTCAGCGATGCCAGCCTGCTGGTCATCGACAGCCAGATCAACGTCATCACCTCCAATGCGGTGCTCGGCCAGGTGGTCGACCGCGAGCATCTCGACACCGACCCGGACTTCACCCGGTCGACGCCGTTGCAGGCGCTGATCGGCATGGTGTCGGCGATCGTCGGCAGCGGCGAGCCGGTCGACGGCAGAACCGTTGCGATCGACAAGCTCCGCTCCATCATCGACGTGCAGCGCGTCGACCGCAGCTTCGTCATTGAGGTCAACGTCGCCAGTCGCAAGCGCGATCTGTCCGTGCGCCTCGCCGATGCCCTCACGTCGGCCTATCTGGAGTCCGATCAGGCGGCGCGTACCGATTCCGCGCGGCGGGCATCGGCAACCATGGCCGCGCGGCTGGACGATCTCAGCCATGCCGCACGCACTGCTGATGACGCGGTGCAGGCGTTCAGGGCGCTCCACAATTTCGTCGGCTCCGGGCAGGAGCTGGTCAGCAATCAGCAGCTCGCCGAGATGACCACGGCGCTCGGCGCCGCGCATGGGCGCACCGCCGAGCAGCGCGCCCGGCTCGACCAGATCGAATCGGTGGCGCGTGGCGAAGCCGGGCTCGAGTCGATCAGCGAGGTGGTTCAATCGGCCACCATCACCCAGCTCAGAAGCCAGCTCGCCGCAGCCGAGAGCAGGCTTCAGGGCCTGCTCACCCAGGGCGGCGACCAGTTTCCGCCGGTCGTCGAGGCGCGGGCGCAGGTGGCGACGCTCCAGCAGCAGATCGCTGACGAGGTCACGCGCATCGCGTCGGCCGCGCGCAACGACTATGAGCGCGCCCGCTCGAACGAGGCGGCGCTGCAGGCGAACCTCGACCGCCTGAAGAGCCGGGCGCTCGAGGTCGGTGAGGACTCCGTCCAGTTGCGCGAGTTGCAGCGTCAGGCCGATGCCGCGCGCAACGTCTACGAATCCTTCCTCGTGCGCACCCGCGAATTGAACGAACAGCAGGGGCTCTACACCTCGGCGTCGCGCGTGATATCGGCGCCCCTGACCCCTGCCCATCGCGATGGCACCCCGTTGATCTTCATGCTCAGTGCCGCCTTGATCGCCGGCCTCGGACTGGGCACCGGCGGCGTGCTCGTCGCCGACCAGGCGAGCACCCGCATCCGCTCGCGCCGCCGGCTCGAGCAGGCGACCGGCCATACCGTCCTGGCTTCCCTGCCGAAGCTGCCCGAATTACGCTTCGCCGGTGGCGATGCGGTGCCGACCAATGCGCGCGAGATCGACCGCGCCGTCAGCCTTTTGCTGACGCGGCTGCGCAGCCGCTTGTCCCGCCCCGGCGGCGCGCCGCTGGCCATCGTAGTCACCAGCGGCGACGACGCACGCAACAAGTCGGCGCTGTCCCTGTACCTCGCCCTGTGCGGTACGCTCGACCGCCAGAAGGTCCTGCTGGTCGACGCCGACCCGCAGGGATTGGTGACGCAGGCCGTTTGCGGCGGATATGAGCCCAAGCCCGGCCCGGCCGGCGAGACGATCGGCGGACAGACGGTCTCCTATATCGACAGCTTCCCGGGCTTGCGGGTGATCTCGCCGGTCGACGGAGCGGTGGTCGAACAGCTCGTCACCGCGCGGTTCCTGGAAGAGATCGAGGGCAGCGACCTGATCGTCATCGACGCGCCGCTGCTCGGCACCGACCTGGTGACCGAGCACCTCATCGCGGACGGCCGCATCGGCGCGATCCTCCTGACCGCCAGCGCCAGGCGCAGCACCGTCGGCGCCATCCGGCAGGCGATCGCTTCGATCGCCTACGACCAGCGCCTGGCGCCGGTGCTCTGCGACGAGGCCGAGGCATAGCTCGACCAGCGGCCGCCTTCAGGGTGTTCAGATTTCGGGAGGCCGCTAGGCCGCCTTCACGGCAACGGCAATGGTCTGCGAGAAGCGCCTGTCGAGCCATGCCCGCACGCGGCTGGCGGCCTCGAACGCCGGGCGGCCGGCCGCCCGAAAGAACGGCCAGGTGACGCGCGGTGGCCACCGGTACGGATAGGCCTTCGAGGATTCCACCGAGAAGCCGGCCGCCGTCAGCAAATTGCCCAGGCACATCGGGCTCCAGCTATAGAGGTGCTGGTTGATGTCGTCCGGCGCATAGCGCACGGCGACGCTTTCGCAGGGCACCACCATGACCAGCCTGCCGCCGGGCTTGGCGATGCGGTAGAGCTCCTTCAGCTCGTCGAGGGGATGGGTGACGTGCTCCAGAGCGTGGTTGGAAATGACCACATCGGCGATCTCCGAGGGGGTCTCCGCGGCCGTCCTGTAGACCGTGTCCAGCCGCGTGCGCGCCGCCACGGCGGCCTCCTCGCCGATTTCGATCCCGATGCGTCTGGCGCATGAGATCCCGGCCAGCACGAAGCCGCCGCCACAGCCGAAATCAACGACCGTGTCGGACGGGGAAATATGCGGGGCGAATTTCGGATATTCGGCCCAGCCGCCAAACGCCCCGATGTCGCGCTGCCAGTCGAAATACGCTTTGTCGTAGTGCAACACAGGCTTTCCCCATCGAGCTGACCGCAGCGCGGGTGCGAAGGTTATCGCCAATCCACTGAGGCGTTGCTTTCGCGCAAGGGCAAGTCAACGCAACTAAGCCGTGCAATCATAGCCGGAAATTCCGGCCATTCGGCACGCCTTTCATACTATTGGTTAATCTTAACCAAAACTTAATTCGGTGATTGCTTGTCGGTGCTTGCAAATTTTAACTATTCGGCGGCTGCGGCACAGCTTTCCTGACCTCCGGGTCGGGCCGGAAGCGCGAATAAGAATGGTTTCCGCCACCGATATCGCCGGTGCGGGTCACACCTATCGGGCCAAGCCGATCATTCCGGCCCGGGTGGCCGCCGTCGCCCTCGCCTGCCTGGAGTTCCTTGCCCTGACGGGGACCGCCCCGGTGGCGGGCAGCGCCTATTACCTCGCCTACTACGGCGAACTTCCCGACATCGTCTTCTATCTCGAGACCGGAGCCCTCATCGGGCTGTTCTTCGTGCTGCATCAGGCGCTGAGGGGCCAGTACCGGCTGCGCCCGGACGACTCTGGCCGCAAGAGCCTCGGCGTGGCCTTCCTGAGCTGGAACATGGCGCTGGCCACCTTCCTGCTGGTCTCGTTCCTCTTCAAGACCAGCGCGGACGTCTCGCGCGGCTCCACCGTCACCTTCTACTTCCTCGGCTTCGCCGCCGTGGCCGGCCTCCGCCTGGCCTTTGTGCTCGCGGCGCGACGCGGCTTTCGCAGCGGCTGGCTGGTCGAACACCGCGTTCTTCTGGTCGGGCTGGAATCGGAAATTGCGAGCTTCGAACGACGCTACGATCCCTCCCGCTCCGGCATGCGGATCGCCGACATCGTCACCGTGCCGGCGACGACGGAGACCGCGCCCGCTGATCTCGCGGCGGCTGTGGCCGAAGCGGTGAAACGGGCCCGCACCCTCAACGTCGAAGACATTCTTCTGTTGTTCCCGTGGTCCTTCCGCGAGGCGATCAACACGCTCACCGAGGGGTTTCTCTCGGTGCCGGCCTCCATCTATCTCGGGCCGGAGCAGTATCTTGAGCGTTTCGGCGGCGTCGCCCTGTCCAGCCTCGGCAACGCGCCGTGCCTGCGCCTCGAGCGGGCGCCTCTCAGCCGCAGCAAGCGTGTCGCCAAGCGCCTGTTCGATATCGTCGTGGCGTCGTCGGCTCTGGTCCTGCTGTCGCCCGTCCTGCTCCTCGTGGCGGTGCTGATCCGCCTCGACAGCCCCGGCCCTGCCCTGTTCCTGCAGCGGCGCCTCGGCTTCAACAACCGGGTGTTCCGCATCATCAAGTTCCGCACCATGACCACCATGGAAGACGACATGGCCCGGCAGGCCACGGCGAACGATGCGCGGCTGACGCGGCTCGGGAATTTCCTGCGCCGGTGGAACATCGACGAACTGCCCCAGCTTCTCAACGTGCTCGCCGGTACGATGTCGATCGTCGGCCCACGGCCGCATCCGCTCAAGCTCGACGACGAGTACCAGCGCAAGATCGCGCTCTACGCGCGCCGCCACAACGTCAAGCCCGGCATCACCGGCTGGGCGCAAGTCAACGGCCTGCGCGGCATCACCGATCACAGCGCGAAGATGGAAGCGCGGGTCGAACACGACCTCTACTACATCGAGAACTGGTCGCTGTGGCTCGATCTCTACATCATGCTGATGACGCTGGCTTCGCCCCGCGCCTATCTCAACGCGGCGTGAGGACCGGTGAAGATCCTCGTCGTCCATAATCGCTATCAGCAGCGCGGCGGCGAGGACTCCGCCGTCGAAGGCGAGATCGCCCTGCTCGGCGCGGCCGGTCACCAGATCGATACCGTCTTCCTGTCGAACGACGTCATCGCCGGCCTCGGCGACAAGGTGCGCGCCGCGGTGAGCGTTGCCGACGGCCGGCTGGGGCGCGATGTCGTGCTCGATGCGGTCCGCCGCCACCGGCCGGACGTGGTCCACGTCCACAACTTCTTCCCGCTGATTTCGCCGGCCATCCACGCACGCGTGCGGGCGCTCGGGCCGGCGACCGTGCAGACCCTGCACAATTTCCGCATCACCTGCGCCGGGGCCACGCTTCTGCGCGCCGGCCGCCCGTGCGAACTGTGCGTCGGCGGATCGAGCCTGCACGGCGTCGTCCACCGCTGCTATCGCGGATCGCTGGCTGGCTCGGCGGCGCTTGCCCACATGATCGCCCACCACAGGCGCGAGCGTACCTGGCAGCGCCACGTCGACCGCTTCGTTGCCCTGTCGGATTTCGCGCGCGACATCTTCGTGCGTGCCGGCGTCCCGGCCGAGAGGATCGCCGTCAGGCCGAACGCCGTCGATGACCCGGCGCCCGTTGCCGGCGTGCCGCGTGCCGGCGTGCTCTATGTCGGCCGCCTCAGCCAGGAAAAAGGCGCCGAGGTGCTCGCGGCGGCGGCGCGCCTCACCGATGCCGCCATCACGGTCGTCGGCGATGGGCCTCTGGCCGCCGAATTGAAGGCGCAGGCGCCCGACACGCTTGTTCTCCGCGGTGGCATGCCGCGCGCCGAGGCGCGGGCGATGATCGCGCGCGCGGCGGTGATCGTCGTGCCGTCGATCTGCTACGAAAGCTTCCCCGTCACCGTGGCCGAGGCCTTCGCCGCCGGAACGCCGGTGATCGCGTCGCGCATCGGTGCGCTGGCCGAGATCGTCGAGGACGGGCGCACGGGCTGGCACGTGACGCCTGGCGATCCGTCCGCACTCGCTGCGGCGATCGATCGCGCGGTCGGCGATCTCGCCGAATGCGCCCGGCGCGGCGCGGCGGCGCGGGAGGTCTATCGCGCGCGCTACACCGAGCAGACCGCGCTCGCCCGCCTCGAAGCCATCTACGCCGACGCCATCGCGTCACGCCGCGCCGCCGCAGAGCCCGGCGCGGCGGGTGAAACACCCTTGTCCCTCCACCAGCCGCGGGAGAATGCCGGCCTGTCGTGAGCTAATGAATTCGCCAGCGCCGTAATTTTGTGGACGCGAACATCAGGCTTGTTCGCGCAACGAATGCCTATTGCCAAATATTGTCTTCCTCGAGTTCGAATATCGTCTTCCGTTTTGAGGCGAACCTGTCGTGTGCCCGTCTCCGCGTTAAGCTTAACAGAAGCTTTACCCCGGAATGGCAAATCGTAATTTGCCGGGCAATTCCGCTACTTGCTATTGATTATCTCTCAGTCAACAGCAGGAGGCGCACGCCATGAAAACCGCGTTGGTGTTGGGCGCCGGCGGATTCATCGGCAGCCATCTCGTCACGCGTCTCAAGGGCGAAGGCTTCTGGGTCAGGGGCGCCGATCTCAAATACCCCGACTTCTCGCAGACGACGGCCGACGACTTCATGATCGGCGACCTGCGCGACCAGGCCTTCTGCCGCAGCGTCATCGACCGCAAGTTCGACGAGGTCTATCAGCTCGCCGCCGACATGGGCGGCGCCGGCTATATCTTCACCGGCGAGCATGACGCCGACGTCATGCACAATTCGGCGACGATCAATCTCAACGTCGTCGACCTCTGCCAGCGCCTCGGCATCGGCAATGTCTTCTATTCGTCGTCGGCCTGCATCTATCCGGAACACAATCAGGAAGACCCGGACAATCCGAACTGCGCCGAGGATTCCGCCTATCCTGCCAATCCCGACAGCGAGTACGGCTGGGAGAAGCTGTTCAGCGAGCGGCTCTATTTTTCCTACAACCGCAACTACGGCATGAACTGCCGCGTCGCGCGCTTTCACAATATCTTCGGCCCCGAAGGCACCTGGACCGGCGGCAAGGAAAAGGCGCCGGCGGCGATCTGCCGGAAGGTTGCCGAGGCCGCGGACGGCGGCACCATCGAGATCTGGGGCGACGGGCTGCAGACGCGCTCCTTCCTCTATATCGACGAATGTCTCGATGGCGTGCTCCGGCTGATGCGCTCGCCCTCCTTCGCCGGCCCGGTGAACATCGGTTCGGAGGAGATGGTCACCATCAACCAGCTCGCCGAAATGGCGGCGGCGATCGCCGGCAAGAGCGTCACGCTCAAGCACATTCCCGGTCCGCTCGGCGTGCGCGGACGGCGCTCCGACAACCGCCTGATCAGGTCCGAACTGGGCTGGGCGCCCTCGGCGCGTCTCGTCGACGGGCTGAGCAAGACCTACGCCTGGGTCTCTGCCCAGGTCGAGAACCGCAACAACGGGACCGGCACCCCGGAGCTGGCCAAAGGCACGGAACAGCCGGCGGAAGCCGAGACATTCGCCCTTGCCGGCGTCAACTTCTCCTGTGTCGACCGTCCGGCCGCCGCCACCGCCTTCTTCGACCTGGTGTCGCGCCAGGCCGGCGGCTTCATCACCGTTACCGGCGCCCACGGCATCGTCGCCGCGCAGAGCGACGCCAGGCTGCGCGACACCATCAACCAGGGCCGCCTCGCTTTGCCCGACGGCATGCCGGCGGTCTGGCTCGGACGGCTCAAGGGACGCGCGGTGGCGCGCGTCGCCGGCAGCGATTTCATCAAGGACGTGCTCGGCGACCCACGGGCGCGGACCATCCGCCACTACTTCTATGGCGGCGCCCCGGAGCCGGCCCAGCGCATCGTCGCCAAGGCCACCCAGGTGCTCGGTCCGGCGGCGATCGCCGGCTGGTATTCGCCGCCGATGCGCGAGGCGGGCGCCCTCGAAGAGCCGGAGGTGATCGCGCAGATCGTCGCCGCCCGGCCCGACGTCATCTGGGTCGGCCTCAGCACGCCGAAGCAGGAATACTGGATGGCGAACCATGTCCGGCACTTTCCCGGCACCATGCTGGTCGGCATCGGGGCCGCGCTCGATACCTTCGCGGGCCTCCAGCCGCGCGCGCCGGCGTGGATGCGTTCCGCCGGGCTCGAATGGCTCTATCGGCTGGCCCAGGAGCCGCAACGTCTGTGGCCTCGCTACAGCCGGGTCGTCCCCGCCATGCTGCGCATCATGATCGCCGAAGCCATCCACCGTTGAACAGTCGCGTAATCCGAGGATGCGCAGCCGATGCAGGTTGTTGAGTGATGACAAGTCCGGGCGGTCGGCTCAGCCTGATGCGCGCCCTGCGCTTTGCGCGCGGGCCGCGCCGCGCCGCCCTGACGACGCTGTCGCTCATCCGGCGGATCGCCTGGGCGCCGCCTGGCGTCTATCCGCTGTGCTATCACCACTTCACAGCCGATAGCCGGGCGAATTTCGAGCGCCAGCTCGACCACCTCGCCCGGCACGGCCGGTTCGTCGGCGCCGATCAGGCGGTCGCCATGTTGCGCTCGGGCAAGCCCGTCACGGAGCGCTTGTTCCTCGTCACCGTCGATGACGGCTATGCCGACCTCGTCGACATTGCATTGCCGGTCCTGCTCGAGCGCGGGGTGCCGGCCATCGCCTTCATCGTCGGCTCCTGGCTCGACGATCCGCCGGAAACGGCCGGCGGACGCGCCGAGGGTTACATGTCGCGCGCGGACCTCGAGACCTGGCGTGGCCACGGCATGGAGGTTGGATCGCATGGCGATTCCCATGCACACATGATCGGTCTGTCGGACGACGAGGCCCGCGCCGAGCTGCGCCGCTCGTCGGTCGCATTGGCGGAGGTCACCGGCGAGGCGCCGCGCCACTTCGCCGTTCCCTGGGGCAAGCCGGGCCGTGATTTCAAGCCGGAGCGCGCGTGCAGGCTGGCCGAGGCCGAGGGCTATGTCTCCCTGTTCACGACGGAGCGCGGTATCGCCACCGGCCCCGCGGACGTCGGGCTGATGCCGCGCCACGGCCTCGAGCCGGAATGGGCGGTGAGCGAACTCGACGCGCTGATGGGCGCCTCCCCTTTCAGGCGCAACGCAACGGATGGCCGGCGACGCTGGAATGGCGAGCGATGTCGATCGTCATCGTGACCGGCGCGCGGGCGCCCTATACGCACCTGCTTTACGAGGCCCTCGGCGAGGCTGCCAGCGAGCCGGTGCATGTGCTCACCTGCACCGAGCGCGAAGCGACGCGGCTGTGGCAGATCCCGCCGGCGCGGGCCTATCGCCATGCGGTGCTGCCCGGCCTCCGCGTGACGCGCAGCCTGACCAGCACCGTCTATTTCAACCCGGCCGTCGTCTGGCGCCTGATCGCCCTCAGGCCGAGCGTGCTGATCGTCAACGATTTCTCGCCGACCGCGGCCCTGGCTGCGCTCACCGCCCGTTGGCTCGGCATTCCGCTCGGGGTGAGGACCGACAGCGTGCCGGCGACCGACCCCGGCGCCCATTCCGCCCCGCACCGCCTTCTGCGCCGCGCCATCGTCTCGCGCTCCGCCTTCGGCATCGCCCCGAGCGCTGCCAGCGCGGAGCTCCTGCGCTCCTACGGGCTCCATGCCGAGCGCATCACCCGCACCCACTTCTTCCCCGGCTGGCAGCCGCGGCACGCTGCACCGGCGTTCGCGGACCGCGCCTTCGACCTGCTGTTCTGCGGGACGCTCGACGAACCGGTCAAAGGCGCGCTGTTCTTCAGCGATGTGGTTCTTCGCCTCGCCGAGCGCGGCCGGCGACTGGCCGTGCGGGTCACCGGAGAGGGGGCGGCACGCGGCGAAATGGAACGGCGCTTCGCAGCGGCCGGCATTCACGCCCGGTTCGACGGCTTTGTCGATCAGTCCGAACTGGAGGCGGTCTACGGCTCCGCGCGGCTCCTGGCCTATCCGAGCCGTGGCGACGTCTGGGGCATTGCCGTCAACGAAGCCATGCAATGCGGCACGCCGGTCCTGTGCTCGCCGCACGCCACCGCCGGCAGCGAGCTGCTGGTGCCCGCCGGGGCCGGCGCGGTCGCGCCGCTCGATATCGACCTGTGGGCCGACAGGGTGACCGCGATGCTCGACGACGAAGCGGCGTGGCAGACGCAACAGGCGCATGCGCTCGACGCCGTCGGCCGCTTCAGCCTGGCAGGCTCCGTCGACCACTATTGCCGGGTCATCAGCCGCTTCGCGGCCGCGGGCGGGCAGTTCCGCCCGTCGCCGGCGCAATCGGGCTAGGGCGAGGCGAACGGCACATGCGATCGGCCATCGGACGTCTTGTGGGTTCCAGGCCCTGCCCCTCGGAAGACGCCACCGCCTTCGCGTCTCACGAGGACTATTTCGTCTGCCCCGCCGAGGACGACGCCGAATGGGAAGCGCAGTTGCTGCGCCATCCATCCCGCAACGTCTACCTGTCATGCGGGTGGGGCGCGTACAAGGCACGCCTCGGCTGGACGGTCGAGCGGCTGTTTGTGCGCAGCGGGGACGGCACCTGTCTGGGGATGGCCCAGGTCCAGAGATACAGCAAGCTCGGATTGCAGCTCATCTATATCCATGGCGGTCCGCTCTTCTTCACCAGCGACGACACGGTAACGGAGCGGGGGCTGGAGACGCTGCTCGCCCATCTCGATCCCGGCCGCTTCGGATTCCTGATCGTCAACTATGAGCGCTTCGACACGCCGGCGGCGGTGATGGCGCTGCTCACCAACAGGTTCGATCCGATTCTGAACCGCGCCCATCACACGCTCGTCATCGACACTGCCGACGGTCTCGATGCCCTGCGTCGCAGGCTGCGCCGGAACCGGGCCAAGCAATTGAGGAAGGGGCTCGCCAATACGCGGTTCAGAACGCGCATCGTGACCTCGGACCGGGATCGGCGCGTCGCGCTGGATGCCTTTGCCGGGATGTACACGACCCTCGCCGTGCGCAAGCGCTTCGCCGAGGCGGTGGATATCGACGCCTTCCGGGAAACGCTGATCGACGATCAGCGTTTCGTCATGCTGGAAGTGCGCGACGGCGATCACATCGTGGCCGTCAGGATCGCCCATGTCGGTGCGGACCGGTTGACCGACTTCTTCGTCGCCTCCGACGAATCCGCGCTCAACAACGGGGTCAATACCCTCGCGGTCTGGCGCATGATCGAATACACGGCGAAAAGCGGCCTGCGTTATTACGATGCCGGCGGCTTCGACCCGGTGGCGAGCCCCGGCGTTGCCCGCTTCAAGCGGGGGCTGGCGGGCTCCGTCGTGCAGTCCGGCCCGTTGTGGCTGTTCGACCGGTCGCGGGTCGTGCGCTTCATCGTCGGCGTCTCCCTGGTGCTGTGATGACGGTCAACGCCTCCATCATCAACAACAGGCCGCCCGGGATCCGGCACTGGCTGCTGCGTTTCGTCTTCGAGCGTCCGGCGTTGATCGCCTCGCTGGTCGACCAGGCCCTGGTCAGCGGCTTCTCCTTCATCGTCGGCATTGTGGTGGCGCGGGTCACCGGCATCGAGGAATTCGGCCGCTACGTGCTGGTGCTCGCCTTCGCCGCCTTCGCCGTGGTGCTGCACGACGCCCTGTTCGCCGCGCCGATGATGAGCTTCGCCGGACGGCGCAAGCGGCGGTCGAAGGGTTACTATTCCGCCGTCGCCTTCATGGGGACGGTCCTGGCGGTCACCGGCGGCGTTGTCGTCACCCTCGCGCTGGTGCTGCTGTTCGGTCTCAGGGACGGCACCTGGCCCTTGCCCTTTGCGGCAGCCGCGGGCTTCCTGACCGCGGCCCAGTGCGTCCAGCTCACTGTGCGCCGCATGTCCTTTGCCCAGGGCGGCGGCATCGGCGCCGCCACGATGGACATGGCGCGCGCCGTGATCTTCGCGGCGATCTTCGCCGTCATGCTGGTCTACGGCTTCACCATCGATGCGACCACCGTCATCGCCGCGCTTGCCGTTTCGTCGATCCTTGCCAGCGCGGCGCTTGCCGCCAGGCTCAGCCTGGCGGGCCCCTCCCGGCGCCTGCTCCGCATCACCGCCGCGATGCACTGGTCGGTGGCGCGCTGGCTGGTGGCGGTTCCGCTGATGACGCTGACGATGGATATCGTCATCTGGATCGCGACGGGCATTCTCTTCGGTGACGACGCCGTCGGCGGCGTGCGTGCCGCCCAGTATCTCTTCGGCCCGATCCTGGTGCTTGCGGCCGCGATGGAGAACATGCTGCCGATGCGCGCGACCGCGGCGTGGACCGGCGGCGGCGTGTCGGCGCTGCGCAACTACCTGCTGCGCATCGCCATCCCGCTCGGCCTTGCCTATGCCAGTTTCCTGCTCGTCTTCATCGTGCCCGCCGAATTCTGGCTGCGCATCATCTTCGGGTCGGAATTCACCGCCTATGCCGGAATTCTCCGGGTGTTCGGGCTCGCCGTGGCCCTCGCCCTCATACGCAATCACATGGTGGTCTACTTCCGCGCCGTGCAGGACACGCGCGCGGTGTTCAATTCGGCCGCCTTTGGCGTGATCGCGATGGTGATCGTCCTGGTTCCGGTGACGGGGTTCTTCGGGCTGATGGGCGTCGCCCTTGCCGCGGTGATAGGCCAGGTGGTGGCGCTCGCCACGCTGACCGCGGCGACCGTCCGGCATTATCGCCGCTCGCGCTGAAGCGATGCCGCCTGCGCCGTCTTCAGTATTGCCTGCGGCGGCGCGGATCGTCGGCGTCCATCACGGTGAAGCTGTGGCGGCGGATAAGGCCGAAGGCGTGCTGCTCCTGCCGGTGGACGAGATGCGGCTGGAACCCGGCGCGCTGGCATCGTCGCAAGGCACCAACATCGTCCTCGCCGACGAAGGCAAGCACGCTGCGTGCGCCGCGCGCGGCAGCGTGCTCGGCAACCCGTGCCATGGCCGCCGGCATGATGCCCATGCCGCGCCAGGCGGGCGCCACATAGGCGTGCTCGATCAGGGCCTCGTCGGAAGCAAGCCGCGGAAAGCCGCCGAGGCGCGCCACATAGGCGTTGTCGGACGCGCCGAACAGCCACTGGACGAAGCAGGGCGTGCCGGTGCGCGCGTCCACGGCGACAAAGGCCGCGCCGGGGCACTCGGCTGCCATCGCCCGGCAATTGGCGCGTTCGACGATGTCGCTGCCGTCATGCGGCAGCAGTACCGGCAGATCTGCCGGCCGTAGCGGACGCACCGAGATCGGGATCTGCGCTGCCGGCGGTTCGAGCGGCACGGCGAGGTCGCGGCAGAGGCCGATGCGCTGGCCGCTCGCGCGCAATCCAATGCGCAGGCGGCCGGCAACGCGCAGGCGCAGTTCGGCCAGCCGAAAGCGGATTTCCCTCACCGACAGCGTCTCGGAACTGCTCATCAGCCTCACGCGATCTCTCTCGCCACCGACCGACGATACTGCAATCGCGGAATCGCTCCAGACAACGACCGGCGGAGGTTAAGGTTAAGCCGGCAGCCGGCGCGGATCAGGCAGGCTCTTCCCGGCGGAACAGAAACGAGGCCGCGGCAGCCGCGATCAGCGCGCCGACGATCTCAGCGGCGACGAAGGCCGGCACGTCGCCGGGCGCGATGCCCGAGAAGGTGGTGGTGAAGCTGCGCGCCAGCGCCACCGCCGGATTGGCGAAACTGGTCGATGCCGTGAACCAGTAGGCGGCGGTGATGACGAGGCCGACGAGCCAGGGCACCGCCGCCGGCGCGCTGCGGATGCCGCCGAGGATGACGACGACCAGCGAGAAGGTCGCCACCACCTCCGCCAGCCACTGTGCGGTGCCGCTGCGCACGTGATCGCCGAGCGCCAGCGGCGCCAGATCGAACATGAGATGGGCGACGATGGTGCCGGCAATGCCGCCGAGGCATTGCGCCACGACATAGGGCGCCACCTCGCGCCAGGGGAATTCGCCGCGCGCCGCGAAAGCGAGGCTGACGGCGGGGTTGAAATGCGCGCCGGAGATCGGCGCGAAGATGGTGATGATGACGACGAGGATGGCGCCGGTCGGGATCGTGTTGCAGAGGAGCGCCAGCGCCGTGTCGGAGGTCAGGCGCTCGGCCATGATGCCGGAGCCGACGACCGTGGCAACCAGCAGTGCCGTACCCAGTGCTTCGACTGCGGCGCGGCGTCCGAGAGCGGCCGTCAAGCCGGCCGCGCCCTGGCGGTGGTGCTGCCTTCGCTCTCGCCGATCGCCCTCAGCTTGGCGGTGAGGCTCATCTTGTCGATGCTGGCAAGCGGCAGGCTGACGAAGGCCGCGATGCGGTTGCGCATGAAGCGGAAGGCATTGTTGAAGGCGGCGCGCTTCTCCAGGTCGGGCCCGTCGACGGCGGCCGGATCTTCGATGCCCCAATGGGCGGTCATCGGCTGGCCCGGCCACACGGGACAGACCTCGCCGGCGGCGTTGTCACAGACCGTGAAGACGAAATCCAGCACCGGCGCGTCCGGGGTGGCGAACTCGTCCCAGTTCTTCGAGCGCAGGCCATCGACCGGCAAGCCATTGCGGCTGAGCACGTCGATTGCCAAAGGATGCACCTGCCCCTTGGGATGGCTGCCGGCCGAATAGGCGCGAAACCTGCCGGCGCCGAGCTGGTTGAGCAGCACCTCGCCGAGGATCGAGCGGGCCGAGTTGCCGGTGCACAGGAAGAGCACGTTGTAGATGCGGTCGGTCATGTGTGTGCGGCCTTCCTGGTTCGCGGGCGGCAGGGCGTCAGATCGGCAATCAGCGGCTGGCAAATCTCGGGCGACCCGCCGCAGCAGTCCTGCAGGAGAAAGGTGGTCAGCGCACGGAAGCGGTCGACATCGGCGCGGTAGATGATCGAGCGGCTGTGGCGCTCGCCGCGCACGAGGCCGCTATTGGCGAGCGTCGAGAGATGCGCCGACATGGTGTTCTGCGGTACGCCGACCGCGCGGGCGATCTCGCCGGCGGCGATGCCGTCGGGCTCGGCCGCCACCAGGCGGCGAAAGGTGTCGAGTCGGGTCGGCTGGGCGAGCGCGGCAAGCGCCGCGATGGCTTGTGCTGTTTCCATATATCCAGATTAACGGATTTATTGTGACAGGCAAATGACACCGGCGCCGGCGCCTCCGCTCTCACTTCTTCAGCGAGGCGCGGTAGTCGTGGACTTCCGCCGGCGTCATGGGCTTGGCGCGACGGGCGGCGACTTCGGCCGCCGTGACGTCGGCGAAGCCGGCGGGACGCGCGGCGTCATTGCCGAAATTCGTGCGGATATAGTGCACCACGGCGGCGATCTCGTCGTCGGAGAGGAAATCGAACGACGGCATTTCGGCTTCAAGATGCTGCCCTTCCACGTCGATCGCCCCCTCGAGACCGTAGAGGGCGACGACCGCGGGAAAATCGGGCGCCAGGAAGAGGTCGGGATTGCCGGCAAAGGGCGGGAACTCGCCCGGCTTGCCCTTGCCATCGGGCTGATGACAGGCGACGCAGGTGTCCTCGTAGACCTGGGCGCCGTCGGCGCTGCTCACCTCAACGTCCCCGCCTCCGCCTCCGGCCGGCGGCGGTTTGGGACCGAGATAGGTGCCCAGATAGTCCAGGATCTTGGCGCGCTGATCGTCGCTGATCCTCAGGCCGAAGCCTTTCATGTTGTCGAGCACCGCGTCCCAGGCACCGCGGCGGATGCCGGCCGAATCGAGCACCGATTGCAGGTCATGGCAGGTCTGGCAGTGGCCGTAGACGAGATCGCGGCCGGGGCCTTCGGGGAGGTTGAAACGCTCCGCGGCAGAGGCGGATGCAGACATCAGCAGCGTAGCGAAGACAAACGAGAGGACGGTCGCCGGTCGCACAGCGCACTTCTCCGTTGGGCGTTGGATGAGACGCGGAAGGAGGGGCGCCGTTGCGGCGGCGCCCCGCCTCGCTCAGATGGAGATCTCGACGCTGTCGACGCCGTTCCACTCGTAGCCGCGTGGATTCCACCGCGTCAAACCGTCGAGCGGCTGGGTCCGCCCGAGCCCGTCGGTCGCCCGGCACATGAGCACGTTCTTGCCCGAGGCCAGCTTCGCCTTGCTCGACCAGTTGTACCAGGCCCACGGGCTCTCCGGCGGCTTGATGTCGGCCGCAGCCCAACTCTTGCCGCCGTCGGCCGACACGTCGACCGAGGTGATCTCCGCCTCGCCATCGTTGAAGGCGATACCGGTGATCTCCACATCGCCGGCCTTGGCGCCGTCCTCGGGCAGCGGCGAGAAGATCACGCTCTTGATCTTGTGACCGTAGGTCGGAACGCTGTTGTAGATGGTGTAGTCGTTGGCCTCGAACTCGCCCGGCTCGACCGGCATGTTGGGCATGCGATAGCCGACCGACTGGAAGGCGCTGTTCGACTGCTCGGCGGCGAACAGCAGCGTCGTCAGCATCTTGACGTTCATGTTGCCGTAATAGCCGGGGATGATCAGGCGTACCGGGCCGCCATGGCAGGCGGGGATCGGCTCGCCGTTCATCTTCAGCGCCAGGATGGCGTTGTCGAGCGCGCTGTCGGCCAGGTGGTAGCTCTTGGCGAAGTCGGAGCCTTCCAGCGTCGCCGGCTGGTCCCAACCTTCGGCGGTCAGCCAGTGCGCGCTGTCGGCCGGCACCGTCTTGAGGTCGTCGAGCAGCGCACGCAGCGGCACGCCTTCCCATTCGACATTGCCCATGCCGCCGTTCTTCCACTGGCCGCCGGCGACCTTCTCCTTGGCGGCGTAGTAGCTGCGGCCGTTACCGGCGCATTGCAGCACCGCGACGCGCTTCTCCTGCGGGCGCGCGGCGAGGTCGGCGATGGTCAGCGTGCGCGGCCGCTGCACCAGACCGTCGACGCGCACGGTCCAGCTCGCGACCATATCGGCGGGCGGCGGCGACGTCGTGGCGTACCAGGCGGCGTCGCCCGCGTGCGGGAAATGCAGCCGGTTGAACAGGATATCCTTCGGCGTGTGATCGTATTTGCGCAGCATGCCGAGCGGCGTTTCCATGACGCCGAGGTCGGCATTGTGCACGATCAGGCCGGGGACCTTGCCGGCGATGATCTGGGCCGAATCCGGCGTGTCGGCGAGCGCCGAGCGCACCAGACCGGGCGAGGCCCCGATGGCGACACCGGCAACGCCGACCAGCTTGCCGAACTGGCGGCGCGACAGCCGCGACGTGTTCAACGAATTGTCCATGCTTTCCCTCCCCTTAGCCGCTCCGGTTGAGATAAAGGTCTCAGATGCGGCAAACGCACCCGGTGCGTGCTGACCAGGGAAAAACGTCTGGGAGGGCCGGATTATTCCCTGCGTTGAATATTTATGCGTGGCAGGTGGTGCTGTGCTGCTTGTTCTGGGCGAGCTGCTGCCGCGCCTCGGCACCAAGCGGGGCGTGGGTCCGCGTTGCCTGCTCGACCGTGTCGGCAATCAGAGCCAGACGGCTCTGGTCCATGCCGACGGCGAACAGCAGATAGCCGAGGTCGCCGACGCGCCAGCTATAGGCGCGTGCGTCGCCGTCATCGACACGCACGACCGCCTTGGGCATGCGCCGGTCGACGAAGGCAAACAGGCTGAGGTGACAGCCGTGATGGCCGCGATAGCCGACCTGGAGCATGCGGCCCTCGGGTCCTTCGGCGACCTTGACCAGATCGATGGCGAGCTCCGTGCTGCGCAGGTCGGGCACGACCGGAACCGCACCGAAGGTGTTGAGGGCAGCCAGAAGCACGGCCGGCGGGGTGTTCGCGGTCCCGCGCGCCTCGGCGGCGAGCCAGTCGGCATGGAGCGTGCGGGCGCGCGTGATGAGGTCCTTGGGCAGAGCCGGAGCCCGCGCCGCCGGCAGCATCGTCCACAGCGCCGTTCCCACCATGATGGCTGCCGCAATGCACGCCGCCAGGGCGGCCGGCCATATCACGCGGCGCTTGGGAATAACTGCGCTGAGGTCGGGCGGTGCATCGCTGAGCACGTCGTGGCTGACGCCCCTCAGGGCGTAGAGCGCCGCGATCTGGTCGGCGATTTCGGTGTCTCGACCGGCCGCTTCGGCCACCGCGGCGGCCGCCGGCGCATCGAGCTCGCCATCGACATAGGCGTTGAGTGTGGTCCAGCCGGGTGCAGGCATGGTCATCGTCCCTGCCCGCGAACCCGGGCCAGCGGCGTTATATTGTCCTTCTGCAAAACAGCAAGAAGGGCGCCGCGGGCGCGGGCGATCCGGCTCATCACCGTGCCTTCCGCCACGCCCAGCACACTGGCTGCTTCGGCATAGGAAAATCCGACGAAATCGATCAGCCCGATGATCTCCCGTTGCGTGGCCGACAGGCGCGTCATGGCGATGCGCACGGTCACCACGTCGATGATCCGGCGGTCGCCCCGCCAGCCGCACTCGACATCGTCGGCATAGTCGTCGCTGGTCGGATCAATGGCAACTTCGCGGCCGGATTTCCGGTATTCGTCAATGAAGGCGTTCCTGAGTATGCGGAAAAGCCAGGTGCGGCGCGCTGCTTCGTCCGTCGGCCGCCGCTTCGCGGCCAGGGCGCGGACCACGCATTCCTGCACCAGATCGCGGGAATCGTCGCGGTCCTGGCTCAGCGCAAAGGCAAAGCCGTAGAGACGGTTGAGATAAGACTCGATCCAGTCGCGCAAGCCTGTCCTGCCTTCCCCTCAGTCAGCCGCGGCGATGGGACGCAGCGTCGTCCGGCCGCGACGGCCTTGTCAAGCCGTGGACGCCGACCGTCACAAAAGGCGCGCGCCGCGACGACCGGTTGACCGCGGCCGGTCTCTGGCGCTTCTGTGGTCGACAACGGAAAGCGCCAAGCGGAGGGAGGACAGACACGTGCGGCTTCGCGTCATCGACTTCGGCCATGTGTCGTCGCTGAAGAGCCAGGCGGTCTATCACGGCCTCGCCGAGGCGCTCGGAGCGGACGACGATCCCGTCCTGTCGCTGGTCAATCCGACCGACCCCTATGTCTGCGTCGGCGTCCATCAGGAGATCGCCCGCGAGGTCGACGAGGACTATTGCGCCCAGGCGAGACTGCCGGTCATTCGCCGCAAGGTCGGCGGCGGCGCGGTCTATCTCGACCGCAACCAGATGTTCTTCCATTTCATCTATCCGCACGGCAAGGCGCCGCAATATGCGGCCAACCTCTATCCGCTGTTCTGCGAGCCGGCGGTGAGGACCTATCGCGAACTCGGTGTCGCGGCCGAGTACCGGCCGATCAACGACATCCAGGTGGCGGGCCGCAAGATCGGCGGCACCGGCGCCGCGTCGATCGGCGCGGCAACCGTGATGGTCGGCTCGTTCATGTTCGATTTCGACACCGCGACCATGGCGCGCTGCCTGAAGGTGCCCTCGGAGAAATTCCGCGACAAGCTGAAGGCGACGCTCGACGACTACATGACGACCATGAAACGCGAGCTTGCCGCGGTGCCGTCGCGCGAGGACGTCAAGGCGCGCTTCCTCAAGCATTGCGAGGCGGTGCTCGATGTCACCGCCGTCGAGGACAAGCCGACGGCGGCCGAGGAAAGGGCGATCGCCGAACAGGAGGCGCTGCTTTCCGATCCCGACTGGACCCAGCGGCAGGGCCGCAAGTTCGTCGAGCTTGGCGTGAAGATCTCCGCCGGGACCCATCTCACCGAAAGCGCCCACAAGGCGCGGGGCGGCCTCGTCCGTGCCCATCTTCTGGCGCGTGACGGCATCGTCGCCGACCTGATGCTTTCAGGCGACTACACCTGCCTGCCGGCGGACGGCGCCGACCGGCTGGCTGCCGCGCTGATCGGCACAAGGCTCGATGCGGAAGCTCTGACCGCCGCTGCCGATGCGGCGATGCGCGATCTCGCGCTCGACATGCCGGGCGTCGAGCCGGCCGACATCGCGGCCGTCGTCATGGCGGCCGTCCCGCCGGCGGAGTGACGGCTGACCCTATAGCCCGACCAGCTCGGCGTGGACGCCCTCGCCGCGCACCACGTCCAGCAATGTGTGCGCGCTCACCGCTGCCGGATCGTATTTGACGATCATCAGATGCGGCTTCTGGTCGTGAAGGGTCGCGTCGCTCACGCCGGCGCGCGCCTTGACGCTGTCGACGATCTTCATGCGCCTGTCGTGGTCGATGGTCTCGTCCACATGGATGATGACATCCACCGTCTGCATCGGCTCTCCTCCCCTCGAGATGCCTCCCACCGGTGTTTTCATATCCGAAAATTCTGATATGTCCATGAAGTCGTGCCGTGGGAGGCCGCATGAAATCCATCTGCGTTCTGCAACATATCGAGGCCGAGTATCTCGGGCTGATCGAGGATCATCTCGAGGCGCGCGCCATCCGCTTCGGCTACTGCCGGCCGTTCGTGGCGGGCGGCAAGGTGCCTGCCGATGCGGAGGGCTATGACGGTCTGGTCATCCTCGGAGCCGGTCCCTTCGGCGTGGTCAGCGGTTCGCTGCTTCCGACCCTCGCACCGGAGCTGAGGCTGACGGCCGACTTCCTTCAGCGCGACCTGCCGGTGATCGGCATCGGCATCGGCGCCGTCATCCTGGCGACCGCCGCCGGCGGCGGTGCAGAGGAATCGCCTCTCCGTTTTGCGGTCGAGGATGTGCGGCGCGTGTCGGGCGATGCACTTGGCGGCCGACTGCCGGAACGCTTTCCGATGGCGCTCTACATGCGCGACCGGCCAGCCCTTCCCGCCTCCGCAACGGTGCTGGCCGAGAGCGCGGCGGGCGAGCCGATGGTCTTTCAGACTGCGACAACGGCGCTTGGCTTCCTCGGCCATCCGGGCATCAAATCGGCTATGATCGAGGACATGGCCATGGAATTCGCCGAGACGCCGGAAGGGCTCGCGGACGGCCTTCAGCAACTGCGCGAGCAGCAAAGCGCGATTGCCGAGGCGCTTTCCGAAATCATGGTCGGATTGATCCAGCAGACCGATTGGATGGCACCGTCGGGCCGCATCTGAGCGATGCGCCTTTGCCGGCAGACGAATCTTGTATTTATTCTAACAATGCAATATTGGAATATGTTTAGGGAGCAAGCATCCCCCCGCGCGGCTTCGCGCGGTCGGGGGTTTGAGGGAGGAGCGGCCGCCGCATGGCGCAGAAGCTGATCATCATCATGGTCAACACGGACCCGCGCAACGGTGAGGAACTGGGCGCGCCGTTCTTTCAGGCGACGGTCGCCGCGGCCATGGACTACGAGGTCGAGGTGATCTGCACCGCCACCTCGGGGCAACTGATGAAGAAGGGCGTGGCGGAGAAGCTGGTGGTCAAGCCCGGCTCGCCCAAGACCGTCTACGACTTCATCAAGGACGCGCACGAGGCCGGGGCCAAGTTCTACTGCTGCTCGCCCAATCTCGATCTGTTCGACATGAGCGAGGACGATCTCATTCCCGAATGCGAGGGCATCGTCGGCGGCGCCAGGGTGATCGAGGCGGTGATGGAGGACGACGACGCGAAGGTGCTGACCTACTGAAACGTCGCCGGGAGGACGGAATGACGGGAGAACATGCCGCCATCAGCGATCCGGTATCGCCGGCACCGGTCGTGCCGCAGGAGATGCTTGAGGAGGTCTTCGACGACATCCGCTCGCACATGCTCTACGACCACGAGCTGCACGGCTGCCTCAATTGCGGCATCTGCACCGCCACCTGCCCTTCCGCCCACTATTACGACTATTCGCCGCGCGAGATCGTCCAGTTGCTGTGGACCGAGAATCTCGAGGGCATCTACGACGCCATGCAGGAAAAGATCTGGGCCTGCGCCCAGTGCTACACCTGCGCGGCGCGCTGCCCCTTCGAAAATTCGCCCGGCGGCCTCGTCATGATCATGCGCGAGGTGGCGATCAAGCACGGCATGCAGTCGGCCAAGGACGTGCTGCGCCCCTTCTCGCGCGTGCTCCTCAAGGTGGTATCGACCGGCAACCAGCTCGCCCCCAACATGATCACCCGCGAGGCGTTCCCCGACTGGGGGCCGAACGTTTCCAAGGTCGATGCGCCGCTCAACATTCTGCGGAAGGCGATTCCGGTGCCGACCATGCACACCATGGATACGGCCTGGGAGGTCAATCTCAAGACTTCGGTCGAGCTCTATACGATCTGGGAGGCGACCGGCGTGCTCGATCAGCTCGAGACCGTCGACGAGAACCTTTTCGATCTCGTCACCGACGTGATGGACGAGAAGCGCGAGGAATACAGCGAGTGGCTTGAGGAGCAGGAGGACGCCGACGACTGACGCGGCGACCCTAGTGGAGGACATGGCGGATGGAGAAATCCGACAAGGGAAAGACGCCTGCCTTTAGCGGCTTTGGAGACGAATGGCGGCCGTCGAACCTGACGCCGGCGGAAGCGCGCAAGGCGACGGCGTGGGTCGAGCAGCGCATCGACAAGCGCTCCATGCTGACCAGGAAGGACCGCGTCGAGGATATCCGCGACGCCATGTGGCAGCTCGAGAAGGACGGCGAGATCGTCGTCCACCGCATCGACGAGCGCCACCAGCCGGTGATCGCGCGCACGCTCTATGGCTGGGAGAAGCGCATCCCGACGACCAATCTCTGGCACCACAAGTCGTGCGGCCAGTGCGGCAACATCCCCGGCTATCCGTCGAGCGTGATGTGGCTGATGAACCAGCTCGACGTGCCCTATCTCGACGAGACCGACCAGACCTCATGCACGGCGTGGAACTATCACGGCTCGGGCATCGGCAACGTGGTGTCGCTCGCCGCGGTGTTCCTCAGGAACTTCCATCAGGCCTATGTCTCGGCGAAGGCGCGCGGGCTGCCGGAAGGCACCTTCTATCCGCTCGTCCACTGCGGCACCTCCTTCGGCAACTACAAGGAAATGCGCATCTTCCTGATGCATTCGGCGGAGCTCCGAGCCGAGGTCAAGGCAATCCTCGGCAAGCTCGGTCGTCTGGTCGACGGCAAGCTGCTCATCCCGGAAGAGATCGTCCACTATTCCGAATGGCTGCATGTCATGCGCGAGCGCATCCGCGAGCGCCAGGTCATCGACGTGTCCGCCATCCGCGCCACCGTCCATCCCGCCTGCCACGTCTACAAGATGGTGCCGGAGGACGTGATCTATGACGAGACGGTGATGAACGGCGATCGTGTCGCCGTCTCCACCGGCCTGTTGCAGACGCTGGGCGCCGAGGTGGTCGACTACTCCACCTGGTACGACTGCTGCGGCTTCGGCTTCCGCCATATCATCGGCGAGCGCGAGTTTACCCGCTCCTACGCCATCGACCGCAAGATCAAGGTGGCGGTCGAGGAAGCCAAGGCCGACGTGATGATCGGCCACGATACCGGCTGCATCACCACCCTCGACAAGAACCAGTGGATCGGCAAGGCGGTCGGCAAGGTCTATTCCCTGCCGATCATGGCCGATTGCCAGTTCGCCGCGCTGGCGCTCGGCGCCCATCCCTACAAGCTGGCGCAGCTCCACTGGCACGCTTCGCCCTTCGAGCAGCTTCTCGAAAAGCTCGGCATCGACTGGGAGAAGGCCAAGGCCGAGTTCGAGGCCTATCTCGACGAGGTCAAGGCCGGCCGCATCGAGACCCTCTACGATCCCAAGCGCGCCATCACCTCCGGTCCCGGCTACGTCAAGCCGGAGGAAGCGGTGGCCATCGGAGGGCCGGCGGAATGACTCGTCCGGTGCTCATCGTCGGCGGCGGACCGGCCGGCCTGTCGGCGGCCCACGCCCTTGCCTCGGCCGGCGAGCCGGTGGTGCTGGTCGACAAGGCCGACCGCCTCGGCGGCGCGCCCATCCTCTCCGGCTACGCAAGGCTGGTGCCCTCGGGCGAATGGGCCAGGGACGCCATCGGCGGCATGGTCGACCGCGTCACCGGCGACCCGCTCATCGACGTCCGTCTCAACACCACGGTGCAGACCTTCACCGGCGCGCCCGGCGATTTCCATGGGACGCTTGCCGACGGCAGCAGCTTCGAGGCGGGCGGCGCGATCCTCGCCACCGGCTTCACCCACTTCGATTCGGTCAACAAGCCGGAATGGGGCTTCGGCACCTATCCGGACGTGGTCACCACCACCCAGGTCGAGCAGATGATCTCGTCCGGCCAGGGCGTGCGCTGCCCGTCCGACGGGCGTGAACCCGACCGGGTCGCCATCCTGCTCTGCGTCGGCTCGCGCGACCGCCAGATCGGCCGCGAATGGTGCTCCAAGATCTGCTGCACGGTGTCATCCAACCTCGCCATGGAGATCCGCGAGGAGCTGCCCAAGACCAACGTCTACATCTACTACATGGATATCCGCACCTTCGGCCTCTACGAGGACAAGTTCTACTGGGAGAGCCAGGAGCAGCATAAGGTCAAGTACATCAAGGCGCGCATCGCCGAGGTCACCTCGGACGGCAAGCGGCTGATCGTCAAGGGCGAGGACACGCTGGTCAAACGCCCGATCACCATTCCCTTCGACATGGTGGTGCACGCGATCGGCATGGACCCCAATGTCGACAACATGACGCTGGCGGCGGTGTTCGACGTGAAGCTCGAACGCCACGGCTTTATCGACAAGGCGTCGAGCTATGCGTCGATGTCGGGCACCTCGCGACCGGGCGTCTTCGTCGCCGGCGCGGCCACCGGCCCCGAGACCATCGACGATTCGATCGCCCAGGGACAATCGGCGGCGATGGCCGCTCTGGCGCTTGCCCGCGGCGCGGTCGCCGAGGCCGCCGAGTGATGGCCACCGTGCTCGCCTTCCGCAAGAAGACGCCGGCCGCGCCGGTGCTCGACCTGTCGGGGCCGCGGCTCAGGCGCGCCTTCGAGGACCTGGCGGAATCGGCGGAGCCGACCGGCGGCGTCGAGCGTTATGTCGGCGCGCTGGCGCTGAAAGCCTCGCTTTTCGAGGAGCTGCTCGGCAAGGGCCGCGTGACCGAGCTGACCGAGACGGAGTTCTGCGATCTCGCCGCCTTCGTCACGCCGGTGCGGCGGCGGATCGGCTCCTGGCTCAGCGACAACAGTTACGTCCTCATGCACCGCAAGCTGATCGCGCTGCTCGACGGCTGGTCGGACGTGACCACGGCCGACGCGCGCATGGCCGCCTTCTCTGACGGCTTCCCCGCCGACCGGGCGCATCGCTGGGCGCGCGACCTGGCTGCCGAGGTGCTGCACTTCACCGCGCCGGAACGCTATCCGCTGATGACCCGCTGGATGTGGGACGCACGGGTCGGCTCCGGCGTGCTGCGCGAGATCTGGTTCGCCGAGGATGTCGACCGCGCGACGATCGACGCGGCGGACGATTTCGTCACCCACAGGACGCTGCGCCACGAGCTGGAAGGCTTCCTGCGCGACAACGGCGTCTTCCGCGACCTGCCCTTCTATGTCGATCTCCTCGCCGCCCATGTCTATGCCGGCTACATCAACGACCGCGGCGGCCAGTATCTCGGCAACGACACGGTCTGCGGCCCGGCGTTCGACCGCATGGCGCATACGCGGCGGCTGCTTGGCCTCGACGCGGTCGATTCCGAATCCGGCCGCACCCGGTTGAAGCTGATCGATGGCGAGGCCCATGTGCTGGGTCAGCCGCGAAGCCTGAGCCACTGAGGCGCCGATGCCGATCCACGAAAAATCGCTGATCCGGCCGGAAAACCTGGTCACCCACGAGCACCTCGAGCTTGAGGGCATCGATGTCTCCGGCCACTGGTCGACCTTCATCGAGAGCCGCGCGGTCACCGACTACAACGAAAGACTGCAGGAGGAGATCGCGGATCTGCCCGGCGGCGAATACATCCACCGCTGCTGGCAATGCGGCTCGTGCACCAATGCCTGCACGATCAACGCCATCAATCAGGACTTCAACCCGCGCTACTGGATCTACCTGATCCGGCTGGGGATGGAAGAAGAGCTGCTACGTGACAAGGACATCATCTGGCAGTGCGTCTCCTGCAACAAATGCACCTATGCCTGCCCGCGCGACGTCGTGCCGGAGGGCGTGATGCGGGCGACGGCGCGCTGGCTGGAGCTGAAGGGTCACGTCGAGGAGAAGCCGGCGGAAGTCTTCGACGACGTGTTTTCCGAGCAGGTCATCGCCACCGGCAAGATCGAGGACGGGCGCGTGCTCAGGCAATTCTTCCAGCGCACCGGGCAATCGCTGTTCCAGAACTGGCTGGTCGCCCTCATCCGCGGGCTGGTGCTGCGCCTGCCGGTGAAGATGCTGACCCAGATGGGCCTGGCCACCCTCTTCCGCCCGCGCACCCGCGATTGGGGCAAGGCGCAGGCGGCGATCAACGAATATGTGGCGGAGCGCGAGGCGGCCCACCGCGCCACCCTTGGCCTCGAAGCGGAAGGAGCCGAGCATTGAGCGGCAAATACAAGAAGGTCGCCTACTATCACGGCTGCGCGCTGGAAGGCACCGGCCACGCCTATAACCGCTCGACGCGGGCGGTGGGCAAGGCGCTCGGTCTCGAACTGGTCGACCTGAAGAACTGGAACTGTTGCGGTGCGATGGAGGTCAAGAACGTCGACCCCCACCTGCAAACCTATCTGTCGGCGCGCAACCTCTCGATCGCCGAAGACATGGGTTTCGATACGGTGATGGCGCCGTGCAACGGCTGCTACCACAATCTCAAGAAGGCCGAATACGACCTCGCCAACGACGAACCGTCGCGCGCGGTCAACGAGCGCCTGTCGAAGAAGGCCGGTCACACGATCTATGAGGCCGGCAAGGTCGAGACCATCCACGCGATCGACTGGATCAAGGAGGCGATCGGCGAGGACGGCCTCAGGGCGCGCGTGAAGAACTCGCTCAAGGGCCTGAAAATCGCCAATTATTACGGCTGCATGTATTCGCGCCCGCGCCACATCTTCCCCGAAAAGGACAAGGGGCCGGGCTCGGAATCGACCCACAAGCCGCACTTCATGGACGACCTTCTCGCCGCCGCCGGTGCCGAGAACGTCGAATACCCGCTGAAGACCGCCTGCTGCGGCGGCGCGCACACGCTGGCGGATTCCGATACCTCGACCCGGCTGGTGCTCAACCTGCTGACCACGGCCGAAGCGTGCGGCGCCGACGTCATCGCCACCGAATGCCCGACCTGTCACACCGGCCTCGAAATGCACCAGAAGCGGGCCGAGACCGTCTTCGGCAAGAAGACGACGGTGAAGATTCTCTACTTCACCCAGCTTCTCGGCATGGCCCTCGGCCTCTCGGCGCGCAAGGTCGGCGCCCACGAGAACCTGTCGGACGCGCGCGCTCTTCTGCGCGAGCGGGGGATCGCATGACGGCAGCGGCAACCCGGTTCGACACGCCTCTGCAGCGGCTCGATGCGATCGTCGCCATGGCGGATGCGGCGCTTGCCGCATCGGCGGAGGATCTGGCCGCCGAGCTGCTGGCAATCGGCGAGACGGCCCTGACAAGCTGGCTCGCGGCCAAGGGCAAGACACCGACCGACAGAGAGGTCGAGGGTTTCCGGCTGCTGGCGCTGCATCGCCAGGGCGCGCGCGGCGAGCCCAGCTTCAATGCCTGCCGCGAGACCTGCCGCGAGCTCGCCTACGCCTATAATTGCGTATGTGCCGCGCCCTCCGGCCCCGAGACGCCGAAGCGCCTGCGTCTTGGCGCGATGGTGGCCCGGCACCTGGTTCTGTTCATCGACGGCAAACTGGAAACCGCCGGTCTCGGCGAGTTCTGCTGTTCGGCGCGCCCGTTGCGGGCGCAGGACGGCGTGCCCGCCGCCGGCCCCTGACAACGGAGCATGTGAGCCATGACAACCGTGCGCGGTTGCGAACTTCCTGACGACCTTCTCTACGACGTCGACAACAACATCTGGTATCGCGAGAACGACGACGGCACCGTTACCCTTGGCATGACCTCGGTGGCCGCCGCCTTGGCCGGTCAGCTGGTCGCCTTCACGCCCAAGAAGGTCGGCCGCTCGGTCGCCGCGGGCAAGTCGTGCGCCACGATCGAATCCGGCAAATGGGTCGGCCCCGCCAAGATCGCCTTCGACGCCGAAGTGATCGAGATCAACGAGGCGCTGGTCGCCGATCCGAAGTCCGGTTCGGGCGCGCCCTACGGCGCCGGCTGGCTGGCCAAGGTCAAGCCCGCCGACTGGGCTGCTGCCAGGGCGACGCTGACGCCGGGCACGGAAGTCGCCGCCCCCTACGAAGCCAAGATGGCCGCCGACCAGTTCGCCGGCTGCGCGGCGCTGGCGGCATAAGGAGACCCCGTGACCGACGTCGCCGCACCGCAACCGCACACAAGGGCGCTGGCCGCCCTGCAGAAATACGCGCCGGGCATACTGGTCAGCGTCATCATCGCCATCGCGGCGACCTTCCTGTCGGACCACTATGGCGGTCCGGTCATGCTGTTCGCGCTGCTGCTCGGCATGGCCTTCTATTTCCTGTCGCAGGAAGGGCGCTGCATCGACGGCATCGAGCTTGCCTCGAAGCGCATTCTCAGGATCGCCGTCGGGCTGCTCGGCGCGCAGATCACCATCGGCGAAATCATGCAGCTCGGCATCACGCCGGTGGTGATGGTGGTCGTCGCGGTGATCCTGACCATCGGTTTCGGCGTGGTGGGGGCGCGCGCCTTCGGCCTCAGCCGGCCCTTCGGCTTGCTCACCGCCGGCGCCGTGGCGATCTGCGGCGCTTCCGCCGCGCTTGCCATCTCCTCGGTCCTGCCCAAGGGCGAAAGCCACGAGCGCGACACGGTGTTCACCGTCATCGGCGTGACGACCCTGTCGACCATGGCGATGATCATCTACCCGATCATCATCGCCTTCTTCCATCTCGATCACGCGGCGATCGGCATCTTCCTCGGCGGCACCATTCACGACGTCGCCCAGGTGGTCGGTGCCGGCTTCAGCGTGTCGCAGGAGACCGGCACGGTCGCCACCTTCGTCAAGCTCCTGCGCGTGGCCATGCTGGTGCCGGTGGTGATGTCGCTGACCTTCATCTTCCGCGCCCACAATGTCAGCGCCGCCGGCCGCCGCCTGCCCGGCTTCCTGGTGGTCTTCGTCCTCCTGGTTCTCATCAACAGCACCGGCATCATCCCGCCGGTGATCCTCGACGCGCTGAAAAGCATCTCGCGCTGGTGTCTGGTCACGGCCATCGCCGCGCTCGGCATGAAGACATCGCTGAAGGCGATGGCGGCGGTCGGCTGGAAGGCGATCGCGCTCATCGTGTCGGAAACCGTGTTCCTGGCCGTTCTCGTGCTGGCAGTCGTTGTGTGGAGGTTCTAGGCGCGGAAGCAAGCCAGCCCGCGCCTGCCCTCTCATTCGTGGAGAAATGCCATGGCTGATGGTGCCGGAAGCAATACCAAGAGACTGTCGATGATCGTCACCAAGGGATCGCTCGACTGGGCCTACCCGCCGTTCATCCTGGCGACGACGGCGGCGGCGATGGGCCTCGAAGTGTCGATGTTCTTCACCTTCTACGGCCTGACCCTGCTCAAGAAGAAGCTCGACCTTCAGGTGACCACCCTGGGTAACCCGGCAATGGCGATGCCCATGTTCGGCATGCATGTCGGCATGCCCAACATCGTCTCGGCGATCCCCGGCGTCGATGCGGCGGCGAGCGTCATGATGAAGAACCTCATCAAGAAGAAGGGCGTCGCCTCGATCGAGGAGCTGCGCGAAATGGCGATCGAGGCCGAAGTCGACATGGTCGCCTGCCAGATGACCATGGATCTGTTCGAATACACCCTCGACGACATGATCGAGGGACCCAAGCTCGGTGGCGCGGCGACCTACATCGAGAACGCCGCCAACAGCGACATCAACCTGTTCATCTGAACGAGAATCGCGAGCGAGGAAACGCCATGGCCGACCAGCTTCTCGACGTGAAAGGGCTGAACTGCCCGCTGCCGATCCTGCGCGCCAAGAAGGCGCTGAAGGACATGCCCATGGGCGCCACCCTCGAAGTCCTCGCCACCGACCCGGGCGCGGTCAAGGAC
The DNA here is from genome assembly GCA_963730325.1 of uncultured Alphaproteobacteria bacterium. Lineage (GTDB taxonomy): Bacteria > Pseudomonadota > Alphaproteobacteria > Rhizobiales > Kaistiaceae > CAVSRC01. Next base: position 372,583 of record CAVSRC010000019.1, read on the forward strand.
TTCGAGGCCTTCTGCCGGACGACCGGCAACGAGCTGGTGGAATCGAAGGCGGAAGACAAGATCTACAGCTTCGTCATCAGGCACACGGCCTGAGCCGGCGGCGGCGCGTCGCCGCGAACCCCAACCGGGCGCCGCCCGGTTCGCGTGCGTGTGCTCGTCATTCGTAGATGACAGTGGCATTTCCAGGTGGCGCAAAGCTCCTCAAGGCACACGAACATCGGTAGGTTGCCAACGCGGCGTGGTGGGAGCCCCGCCCGGGCAAGAGCGGAAGGCTCTCTACTGTGCCGCCAACGACGCTCGTTGTTGCAGCACAGCATCATCCGTGCCGTTTGTGGGCCCGCAGGATTTTGTCGATCATTGCTTGGCGTTTTTCAAAATGGCCGGGCTGTCGCCACAGCGCGCTTTCGTCCCCATGCCCCAAATCAACGCGCCGCGTCGGCACACAGATGTGCTTTTCGCCTACCAACAAAGAGAAGGCTATGTCATCGCCCCTGTCGATAGGGGCCAATCTGAGGATATCGCCGTAAACTTTCGCGAGCAATTCCTTGGAGAAAAGCATGAACTGGCCAAGGACGATGTCGACCATGCCGAATGCCGACTCTCTCACGTACCGGCCCTGCTGCAGATTCCTTCCCTCTATTCCGAATATCCGCGTCGGATCGTTTTGCTGCTTCTCGTACAGGTTGGCGATGTCGTCGCGGGCCAGCATGAAATCATCGTCCTGAAAAAGGATCGTCTGGTTGCGCGCCAACATCGCCGCAGCGTATCGTGCGTACGCCTTATAGTTGTGCGTCGAATTTATCACCGTGTATCCGGGGTCTCCGAACCGCAGGTCCGGATTATTGTTCCATATGATGATCTCATCGACGACGTGCGTCGACCGCAGCCGTTCAGCAATTGGCGGAATGTTTCTCCACCTTTTCCAGCTCAGGAGGATCGCGGTGACTTTGCCGACTGAATGCATATCGAACGCAAAGGGCATGGGAGCGGATGAGCGGCCAAACCGATTGTTAGTGTGTGAACGGCCGCAGGGGGTTGCCGGCTTGGGCGTTTCCAAGTGTTAGCGGTTTGTAGCACGGCGCCGATATATCCGACAGACCGTCCACCTCGGCAAAGCTGCTGATCGATCTATACTTGTCTGCGTTGGGGGTTTCTCTGGTGAGCGCGTCGGGGCTCGAACCCGAGACCTGCTGATTAAAAGTCAGCTGCTCTACCAACTGAGCTACGCGCTCGTCCGGCGCCTACCCAGCGCCCAACTGCGGCGGACCCTATAAGTGGCCCCGGAGGGGGTCAATACGCCTCCCCCCTTACTGGAAGGCCTTGAAGGTCGGGATGGTGCGCGTGTCGCGGATGCCCCCGATCGGCTGCACCTTCTCCGTGATGAAATGGCCGATATCGGCATCTTCCGCCAGGTAGAACTTGACCAGCAGGTCGAAGTCGCCGGCGGTGGAATAGATTTCCGAGGCGATCTCCGCCTCGGCGATCTCGTCGGCGACCTGATAGGCCTTGCCGAGATCGCATTTGATCTGCACGAACAGCGCCCGCATGGGTCGCCTCCAAATCGCTTGTCCCCGGCGACAGGACACCAGATCGCCGGAACGGAAACAAGGGAAATGGGCGCCGGCGGCGCCCTGCCCTTGCCCGAGCGCGCTTCTGCCGTATGTCCTGTCGGGTAAGGCAAAAGCGGAGGACACCCCCATGCACCGTGCCATGAAAGCCCTTGCCCGCCTGATCGCCGGTCTTGCTCTTGCCCTCGGCCTGGCGCTCCCCGCCGCCGCCGCGGACGCCGATTCGTCCGCCATCCGCTCGGTCATCCAGAGCCAGATCGACGCCTTCCGGCAGGACGATGGCGCCGCCGCCTATGGTTTCGCCTCGCCGGGGATCAAGCAGATCTATCCGACCGTCGGTGCCTTCATGGGCATGGTGCGCGGCCAGTACCAGCCGGTCTATCGCCCGCGCTCGCTCACCTTCGGCGCGCTCGCCGATTCGCCCTTCGGGCCGCAGCAGAAGGTCTTTCTCATAGGGCCGGGCGGCAAATCCTGGGTGGCGCGCTACACGCTCGAGCGCCAGCCGGATGGGACGTGGAAGATCAAGGGGTGCGAACTCCTGCCGGACGACGCGCCGACGGCGTGAGCCTCAGCCCGTCACCGGGATATCGCCTTCCGCCCAGCCGGCCTTCACCGCCGCGCGGAAATCGTCATAGCGTCCGGCCGCGATCGCCCCCCTTATGGCGGCCATCAGCCCCTCGTAATAGGCGAGGTTGTTCCACGACAGCAGCATGGCGCCGAGCATCTCGCCGGACTTCACCAGGTGGTGCAGATAGGCGCGGGAATAGTCGCGCGCCGCCGGGCAGCCGCTCTCCTCGTCGAGCGGGCGCGGATCGTCGGCGTGGCGGGCGTTCTTCAGGTTGATCTTGCCGAAGCGGGTATAGGCGACGCCGTGGCGGCCGGCGCGGGTCGGCATGACGCAATCGAACATGTCGACGCCGCGGGCGACCGATTCGACGATGTCCTCCGGCGTGCCCACCCCCATCAGGTAGCGCGGCGCGTCGGCCGGCAGCACCGGACAGGTGATCTCCAGCATCCTCAGCATCACGTCCTGCGGCTCGCCCACCGCCAGCCCGCCGATGGCGTAGCCGTCGAAGCCGATCGCCGCCAGCGCCTCTGCCGATTCTGCCCTCAGCGCGGCATCGTCGCCGCCCTGGACGATGCCGAAGAGCGCCCTCCCCTCGGGCTTGCCGAAGGCGGCCTTCGAGCGCTCCGCCCAGCGCAGCGACAGGCGCATGGCGCGCTCCACCTCGGCGCGCGGGGCAGGCAGCGCGATGCACTCGTCGAGCTGCATGCGGATGTCGGAATCGAGCAGGCCCTGGATCTCCAGCGAGCGCTCCGGCGTCAGCGAGAAGGTCGCCCCGTCGATGTGCGACTGGAAGGTGACGCCGTCCTCGTCGAGCTTCCTGAGCTGGGCCAGCGACATCACCTGGAAGCCGCCGGAGTCGGTCAGGATCGGCCCCGACCAGCCGGAGAACGCGTGCAGCCCGCCGAGCGCCGCCACCCGCTCGGCGCCCGGCCGCAGCATCAGGTGATAGGTGTTGCCGAGGATGATGTCGGCGCCCGCCGCCTTCACCTGGTCCATATACATGGCCTTGACCGTGCCGGCGGTGCCGACCGGCATGAAGGCCGGGGTGCGCACGACGCCGCGGGCAAGCGCGACCGCGCCGGTGCGCGCCGCGCCGTCGGTGGCCGCGATGGTGAAGGTGAGGCCGCTGGTCACGGTGCCGCGAATCCCCTGCCGCTCCGCCCGTCATCCTCCGGCACGGCGAAGCCGGGACCGGAGGATCGCTTGCAGCGAGCATGGCCGCTGTCGAACCTGCCGAAGCCGATCCTCCGCTTTCGCGGAGGATGACGCCGGAAAGAGCGCGTGGCCCCGTGCTCCACCATGTGGTCCGGCCTCACGGCTGCTCCCCCGGATGGAGCAGGCAGGCGTCGCCGTAGGAATAGAAGCGGTAGCGGTCGTCGATGGCGTGCTTGTAGGCGGCGAGCATCGTCTCGCGGCCCGAGAAGGCCGAGACCAGCATGAACAGCGTCGAGCGCGGCAGGTGGAAGTTGGTCATCAGCAGGTCGACCGCCTTGAAGCGGTAGCCGGGCGTGATGAAGATCGACGTGTCGCCGGCAAACGGCCGGATGGTGCCGTCGTCGGCGGCGGCGCTTTCCAGAAGCCTCAGCGAAGTGGTGCCGACGGCGACGATGCGCCCGCCTTGCGCCCGCACGGCGTTCAGCGCATCGGCGGTCTCGGCGCTCACCGTTCCGGTCTCGGCGTGCATGTAATGGCCTTCGGTCTCTTCCGCCTTCACCGGCAGGAAGGTGCCGGCGCCGACATGCAGCGTCACCATGTGGCGGCTGACACCGGCTGCGGCGAGCGCGCCGAACAGCGCGTCGGTGAAGTGCAGCCCGGCGGTCGGTGCGGCCACGGCGCCGTCCTCGCGGGCATAGACGGTCTGGTAGTCGCGCTTGTCGGCTTCGTCGGGCGCGCGCCGGGTGGCGATGTAAGGCGGCAGCGGCATGATGCCGACGGCCGCCAGCGCCTCGTCGAGCGCCGGGCCCGACAGGTCGAAGCGCAGAAACACCTCGCCGCGCCTCGCCGCGGTCGACCACGGTCGCGTCGAGCGCGCCGAGCAGGCAGGCATTGTCGCCGGCCTCGTGCGCTGCCGCGCCGAAATGAATGCGGTCGCCGATGGCCAGCCGCTTCGCCGGCCGCGCCAGCGCCTCCCAGCGTGCCGGCGCCGTGCGCCGGGTCAGCGTCGCCTCGACATGGGCGGTCGAGCCGTCGCGGATGCGCTCGCCGACAAGCCGCGCCGGGATCACCCTGGTGTCGTTCAGAACCAGCGCGTCGCCGGGCCGAAGCAGCCCGGGCAGGTCGCTGACGAAGATGGTCGGCAAGCCCCTCCCCCGGCCTCACCGCCAGCAGGCGGGCCGCATCGCGCGGCGTCTCGGGGCGGAGCGCAATGCGCTCCTCGGGCAGGTCGAAATCGAACAGGTCAACGCGCATCGGCGCTTCCTAGCGGCATCTGCTGCCGGAAGGGAAGCCGACCGCCGTCAGCGCCGGCGCAATCCGCCGTCCATGCGCCGCCTTGCCTCAGGTCAGACGTCGGCGGCGACCTTGACGCTGACGATCTTGTCCGGGTCCTTGACCGGCTCGCCGCGCTTGATCTTGTCGACCGCCTCCATGCCCTCGGTGACGTTGCCCCAGGCGGTGTACTGGCCGTCGAGGAAGCGGGCGTCGGCGAAGCAGATGAAGAACTGGCTGTCGCCCGAATCCGGGCTCTGGGCGCGGGCCATCGACACGGTGCCGCGCACATGCGGCTCCTTGTTGAACTCGGCCTTCAGCTTCTGGCCGGAGCCGCCCGTGCCGGTGCCGGTGGGGTCGCCGGTCTGGGCCATGAAGCCGTCGATGACGCGGTGAAACACGACGCCGTCGTAGAAGCCCTCACGCACCAGCTCCTTGATGCGCGCCACGTGATTGGGCGCGAGATCGGGCCTGAGCCGGATCGTGACGTTGCCGGTGGTGGTTTCCATCAGCAGCGTGTTTTCCTTGTCGTCAGCCATCGCGGGCCTCCTCGTATCTGGTGTTGTCACTTGGCGTCGGCGGCGACCTGCATCTTGATGATGTGGTCAGGTTCATCCACCATGCCGTTCGGGCCGCTGCCCTTCTTGATCGCGTCGACGAATTCCATGCCCGACACGACCTCGCCCCAGATCGTGTATTGGCCGTTCAGGCCGGGCGCGGGGGCAAACATGATGAAGAACTGCGAATTGGCCGAGTCGGGATCGTCGGCGCGCGCCATGCCGACCATGCCGCGGGTGAAGGGCACGTTGCTGAACTCGGCCTTGAGGTCGGGCAGCTTCGGAGCCGCCCATGCCGGTGCCGGTCGGGTCGCCGCCCTGGGCCATGAAGCCGGCGATGACCCGGTGGAAGGGCGTGCCGTCATAGAAGCCCATGCGGGTCAGCTTCTTGATCTGCGCCACGTGGTTGGGCGCGAGGTCCGGCCGGAGCTTGATCACCACCCGGCCGGCGGGGATGTCCATGTAAATGGTGTTCTCGGGGTCGAGCGACTGGGCGGAGGCCGAGAGCGGCATCAGCAACAACGCAGCGACCAGCGCCGCGGCAAATCGAATGAACATCCTGGAGCCTTACTTTGTTGAACCGACTTTGCGTTCGATGCGCCGGGCGACGCTCTTCGGCACGAAGGCCGAGACATCGCCGCCCATCGAGGCGATCTGGCGGACAAGCGTGGCGGTGATGTGGCGCGCCTCGGGCGAGGCCGGCAGGAACACCGTGCGCAGCCCCGGCGCCATGGTGCAGTTCATGCCGGCCATCTGCATCTCGTAGTCGAAATCGCTGGCGTCGCGCAGGCCGCGCACCAGCATCGCCGCCCCCGCCTTGCGCCCGGCATCGACCACCAGCCCGTCGAAGGCAACGGCCTTGACCCGCGGGCTCGTCTTGCGGCCGAGGCTGCGGATCATGTCCTCGACCATCTTCAGCCGCTCGTCGAGCGTGAACAGCGGCGATTTGCCGGCATTGATGCCGACACCGACCACCACCTTGTCGGCGATCGCCAGCGCGCCTTGCAGAATGTCCACATGGCCGTTGGTCACGGGATCGAAGGTGCCGGGATAGAAGGCAATTCGGGGCACGGGCTGGCCGTTTCTCTCGCGTTGCGCGGGCGGTAATGTCATATCCCGCCGCGCCTGCCCGGGGCAAGCGCCAGAAGGTCCTGCGACCGGGCCGCGGAACCATCACGTATTCTTTCGGAACTGTTTGCGTCATCAAATACTTAGGTTTTGTGACCGTATTCACAGCGAAACCTTGCCGGCGGACCTATCTCAACCTCAAGAAGAGCGGCCCAAGCGGCCGCCCGGAACCTTGGAGAGGATCCGACGATGAAGACCAACAAACGCAGCATGCTCCTGGCGGTCGCTTTCGCGCTCACGGTGGCTGCCGGTCTCACCGGATTGTCGATGAGCGGCCAGAGCAAGGAATCGAGCCTCACCGAGGCCTGTGCCCACGCCACCTGGCCGATGATCCCGGCCCCCTGCCTGGCAGGTGCCGACAACGGACGCGCCGTGCGCACCGTCGCCACCCGCACCGCCGTGGCGGGCCCGGAAACCATGTCAGAGCGCTTCGCGCTCGCCTTCAACTAGTCGGATTTTCGCCCGATCGCCGCCGCCTCGCTGAATGCCAGATGAACGGCCTTATCCGGAACCGTTCAGCTTGTCGGGTGTTTAGTAGACACAGGTAAACGGCACGGTACGCGAAGGAGACCAGAGATGAGCCTCAAGCTTCACTCGACCATTCTGGCAACCAGCGTCGCGGCAACACTCGCGGTTGGCTTCGCCAGCGCCGCCATCATCACGGATCACCAGCAGGTCGCGGCGGTCAAGGCCGACCGCCTGCCCATCGTGGCCACGGCCGCGCCCGCCGGCGACACCATCACCGTCGAGACCCGCCACGACGGCATGTCCGAACTGACCCGCATCCCCGTGAACTAGCCTGACCATCCCGACCTGAACTGACCTCCCGTCCCGTCTCCGCCGGCCCTTACCCCAGGGGCCGGCGGCTTTTTGTGGGCAGCGGTCCCCTACCGAAGGACACGCCAGTGCACCGGCAACGGGGCCGACGGCCTTGCTGTCAGTGCGATGGCGTTTCGTCAGGCGGCCGCCGCGCGCGCGATCCCGTCCAACTCGGGGATCACCGCGTCAGGCAGAACGATATCGGCCGCCGCCAGATTCTCCTTCAGATGCGCCAGCGAGGACGTGCCGGGGATCAGCAGGATGTTGGGCGCGCGGTGCAGCAGCCAGGCCAGCGCCACCTGCATCGGCGTGGTATCGAGCCGGCGGGCAACCCCGTTCAGCGTCTCCGACTGCAACGGCGTGAAGCCGCCCAGCGGAAAGAACGGCACATAGGCAATGCCGTCGCGAGACAACTCGTCGATCGTCGCGTCGTCGTGGCGATGGGCGAGGTTGTACTGGTTCTGCACGCAGACGATCTCGGCGATGCGCCGTCCCTCCGCGATCTGCGTCGGCGTCACGCTGCTCAGCCCAATGTGGCGCACCAGACCCTGTTGCTGCATCTCGGCAAGCACGGTGACCTGCTCCTCGATCGGGCCCTCGGTCGGTTCGTGGACGCCGTAAATGCTGCGGAAGTTGACGACGTCGAGCACGTCGACACCGAGGTTGCGCAGATTGTCGTGCACCGCCTGCCTCAGCTCTTCCGGCGCAATGGCGGGCAGCCATGCGCCTTCGGCATCGCGCTTGCCGCCGACCTTGGTGACGATGGTGAGGTCGTCGGGATAGGGCGCCAGCGCCTCGCGAATGATCTCATTGGTCACATGCGGCCCGTAGAAATCGCTGGTGTCGATGTGGTTGACGCCGCTTGCCACGGCTTCGCGCAGAACGGCGATCGCGGCTGCGCGATCCGTGGGCGGGCCGAAGACGCCCGGTCCGGCGAGCTGCATGGCGCCATAGCCGAGCCGCTTCACGGTGCGGTCGCCGAGGGTGAATGTTCCGGATTGTTCGACGCTGCTCATGGTCTTTCCTCTGCCTCGTCGGTTGCAAGGTCAGCGATTTAGGTCCTTTGCCGCTGCGCGATAATCCGTTAAATACCGCACATACTGTGCGGAATTTTGAACAATGGATATGGACTTCTCGGATCTCGGCGCGTTCGTGGCGGTCGCCCGTGCCGGCGGCTTCCGCCAGGGTGCACGCGCCAGCGGCACCAGCGCATCGGGCCTGAGCGAGGCGGTGCGCCGGCTGGAGGCGCGGCTCGGCGTCCGGCTGCTCAACCGCACGACCCGCAGCGTTGTCCCAACCGAGGCCGGTCAGGGGCTGCTCGAACGCCTTGGCCCAGCCTTGAGCGAGGTCGAGGCGGCCCTTGACGTGGTCAACACCTATCGCGACCGGCCGGCGGGCGCACTCCGGCTGAACGTGCCGGTCAGTGCGGCGCGGCTGGTGTTGCCCAAAATCGTTCCGCCGTTCCTGGCCGCCTATCCCGACATCCGGCTGGAGGTGATTGCGGAAGAGGGTTTCGTCGATGTGCTTGCGGCCGGTTGCGATGCCGGCATCCGCTACGGCGAGCGGCTGGAGCAGGACATGATCGCGGTGCCCATCGGCCCGCGCGCCCAGCGTTTCGCCACCGCCGCCGCGCCCGCTTACCTCGATCGCTACGGCCGCCCTGAGCACCCGCGCGATCTGCTCGGCCACCGCTGCCTGCAGGGCCGGTTCCCGAGCGGCGCCATGATGACCTGGGAATTCGAACGCGATGGCGAGGTCGTGCAGCGTCGAACCGACCGGGCCATTGATTGTGCGCCTCGGCGGAGCGACCGACCTGCTCGTTGACGCGGCGATCGCCGGCGTCGGCATCGTCGCCCTGTTCGAGGACTGGCTGCGCCCGTACCTCGCCAGCGGCGCCCTCGAACCGGTGCTCGAACCGTGGTGGGAGAGCTTCTCCGGCCCCTTCCTCTACTATCCCGGACGGCGCCTCGTGCCGGCTCCGCTCAGGGCCTTCATCGATTTCATCAAGACGATGTGACCGGGCCCTCACGCGCAGGCCATCGCGCAACGGCGATGCGGCCGCCGGCACTACGACGCTTCTTGCAGCGTGATGGCGTCCGGGAGCGGCGCCACCTCGGGTTTGCCGCCCTTGTGAGGCGAAGCCCCAGCGGTCGCGCCCGGCGCGCTTGGCAGCATAGACGGCGTCGTCGGCCGCCTTCAGGAGCTTGTCGATGCCCTGGCCCGGCTCGCGGAAGGCGACACCGATGCTGACGGTGACCGGGTCGAGGCGCTCGCCCGCGCCGACGCTGCGATGCACCTGGTTGCAGATGCGCTCCGCCAGCCGGGCGATCACGCTGGGCGCCAGTCCGTCGACCAAAGCCACGAACTCCTCGCCGCCCAGCCGCGCCACGATCCAGCGCGGCGCTGCGGCCGAGGTCACCTCCGCCAGGATCGTATCGGCGACGCGCTTCAACACCATGTCGCCGTGGTCGTGGCCGAAACTGTCGTTGACGTGCTTGAACTTGTCGACGTCGATCATCATCGCGGTCAAAGGGGTGCCGACAATGGCCTGGCGCTTGACGACGGTGCGGGCGAATTCGAAGAAGGCGCGCCGGTTGGGCAGATCGGTCAGCGCATCGACGTGCGCCTGGCGCTCGAGTTCGGCGTGCAACTCGCGCTGGCTGCGCATGGCCAGAAGCAGCGGATAGAAGAGCGCTGGAACACCGGCTGAAGGTATCCCCAGAGACAAAACGAACGCCAGGGGGAAGAGCTCGATGCCCTCCAAACGAAACGACACCACGACCACACCGAGCGAGAACGCTGCCACGACGATCAGAACAACCAGTGTCGTCAGCAAGGGATGCCGCACGGCAAAACCAAAGTTCGGCGCCGCTTTCTTCATGACATCAGGTCTAGTTTGAGACGACCGAACATTCGGTTAGGGGCTGTCGTCAATTTTCGGTTAACGGACTCTGGGTCGTGGTCGGGGAGCGGCAACGATATGGCCAATACCGGCCGCACTCCGTCATTGATCTCACGCACGCAAGCCTCCCTCCCCGACGTTGGGACGAGGGTGTCTCCGATTCTGTTGAAGGTTCCCTTGTCGCGGTCGTTACAATTTGAACGATCGCGCGTTGCAGCCGCGAGGGGCGCTAGTTATCCACCGTCGCGTCGTCGGCGTCTTCCTCTTCGGCCTCGCTGAGGCGCTCGACCGAGACCACCTTCTCGCCCTCGTCGACGTCGAACAGCGTCACCCCCTGGGTGCCGCGGCCGATGATGCGGATGTCGTGCACCGGCATGCGGATCACCTGACCGCCGTCGGTGACCAGCATGATCTCGTCGGTCTCCTCGACCGGGAAAGAGCCGACCAGCGGGCCGTTGCGGTCGTTGACCGCCATGGCGACGATGCCCTTGCCGCCGCGGCCGGTCACCCGGTACTCGAAGGACGACGAGCGCTTGCCGTAGCCGTTTTCGGAGACGGTGAGGATGAACTGCTCGGCGGCGCCCATGGCGGCGTAGCGTTCCTCGCCGAGTTCGCCATTGCCGGCGGCCTCCTCGTCGTCGGCCTCCACCGTGTCCGCCTCGCCCTCGCCGCGCACCGCGCGGCTCATCTTCAGATAGGCGCTGCGCTCGTCGGCGCCGGCATCGAAGTGGCGCACGATCGCCATGGAGATGAGGCTGTCGCCCTTGGCCAGCGCAATGCCGCGCACGCCGGTCGAATCGCGCCCCTTGAAGACGCGGACGTCGCTGACCGGGAAGCGGATGCACTGGCCCGCCGCGGTGGTGAGCAGCATGTCGTCGCTCTCGGTGCAGGGCTGCACGCCGACGATCGCCTCCTCCTCGCTGTCGAACTTCATGGCGATCTTGCCGTTGCGGTTCACCTGGACGAAATCGGAGAGCTTGTTGCGGCGCACGGTGCCTGCCTTGGTGGCAAAGACCACGTCGAGTTCGCCCCACGCCTCCTCGTTCTCGGGCAGCGGCAGGATGGAGGTGATGCGCTCGTTCTCGCTGAGCGGCAGCAGGTTGACCAGCGCCTTGCCGCGCGCCTGCGGCGCGGCCAGCGGCAGCCGCCAGACCTTCTCCTTGTAGACGATGCCGCGCGAGGAGAAGAACAGGATGGGCGTGTGGGTATTGGCGACGAACAGGCGGGTGACGAAATCCTCCTCCTTGGTCGCCATGCCGGAGCGGCCCTTGCCGCCGCGCCGCTGGGCGCGATAGGCGTCGAGCGGCACGCGCTTGATCCAGCCGGCATGGGTGACGGTCACCACCATGTCCTCGCGCTGGATCAGGTCCTCGTCCTCGAGGTCGGCGCCGCCGTCCTCGATCACGGTCTTGCGCGGCGTGGCGAATTCCTCGCGCACCGCCGTCAGCTCGTCCTTGATGATGGCGCGCACGCGCGCCCGCGACCTGAGGATATCGAGGTAATCCTTGATCTCCTCGGCGATCTTGTTGAGCTCGTCGGCGATCTCCTCGCGGCCGAGCGCGGTCAGCCGGGCGAGGCGCAGTTCGAGGATGGCGCGCGCCTGCGCGTCGGAGAGGATGTAGGTGCCGTCCTCCTGCAGCCGGTGGCGCGGATCGTCGATGAGGGCGATGAGCGGCGCCACGTCCTTGGCCGGCCAGCGCCGGGCCATCAGTTCCTCGCGCGCGGAATTGGGGTCCTTGGCGTGACGGATGATCTTGATCACCTCGTCGATATGCGCCACCGCGATCGCCAGGCCGACCAGCACATGGGCCCGGTCGCGCGCCTTGGAAAGCAGGAACTTGGTGCGCCGGGTCACCACCTCCTCGCGGAAGGCGACGAAGGCGGCGAGCATGTCCTTGAGCTTCATCGTCTCCGGGCGGCCGCCGTTCAGCGCCACGATGTTGGCGCCAAACGAGGTCTGCAGCGCGGAGAAGCGCCAGAGCTGGTTGAGCACCACGTCGGCCATGGCGTCGCGCTTCAGCTCGATCACCACGCGCATGCCGTCGCGGTCGCTCTCGTCGCGGATGTCGGCGATGCCTTCGATGCGCTTGTCGTGCACCATCTCGGCGATCTTCTCGATCATCGTCGCCTTGTTGACCTGGAACGGGATCTCGTGGACGACCAGCGCCTCGCGCTCGCGCCTGACCGTCTCCACCGTCACCCGCCCGCGCATCATGATCGAGCCGCGCCCGGTCTCGTAGGCGGAGCGGATGCCGGCGCGGCCGAGGATGATGCCGCCGGTCGGGAAATCCGGACCGGGGATGAACGCCATCAGCTGCTCGATGGTCAGCGTCGGGTCGTCGATCAGCGCCATGGTGGCGTCGATCACTTCGCCAAGATTATGCGGCGGGATGTTGGTCGCCATGCCGACGGCGATGCCGCCGCCGCCGTTGACCAGAAGGTTGGGGAAGCGCGCCGGCAGGACCACCGGCTCGCGCTCGGAGCCGTCGTAGTTGTCGCGGAAATCGACGGTGTCCTTGTCGATGTCCTCGGTCAGCGAATGGGCGACCTTGGCGCGCCGCGCCTCGGTGTAGCGCATGGCCGCCGGCGGGTCGCCGTCGACCGAGCCGAAGTTCCCCTGCCCGTCGATGAGCGGCACGCGCATGGAGAAGTCCTGCGCCATGCGCACCAGCGCGTCATAGATCGACTGGTCGCCGTGCGGGTGATACTTGCCCATCACGTCGCCGACGATCAGCGCGCATTTGCGATAGGGCTTGTTCCAGTCGCGGCCGTTCTCGTGCATCGAATAGAGGATGCGGCGATGCACGGGCTTGAGGCCGTCGCGCACGTCGGGCAGCGCGCGGCTGACGATCACGCTCATGGCGTAATCGAGATAGCTCCGCCGCATCTCGTCGGAGATCGAGATGGCTTCGAATTCGGGGGCCTTGCCCTCGCCGGACTCTTCGCTTCCGGGGGGCGGAGTTTCGTCTGCCAAAACGGACCTGGGAATCAGTGAAAACGCTAGGCGGAATCTAGGGTTTCAGGGGGTGGAAGGCAAGGGCGGGAGACAATATTGACCCCGATTATTCCCGTGCAATATCAGCGGGTTATGGCATCGCGACCTATCGAATGCGGCCCGCTTTGTCCGCCTTGGCCCTCAAGTGCTTTGTGCGCCCTAAATGGATCCCCACGTTCGCAGTCGCACAACTTTGGCACGAGTTGAGCGAACACCCTCATGTCACCAATGCTTATCTCGATATGGTCGAACACTGCATCGTCGATATCGGCGGCCCGACGACAGAACACGATCCGATATTCTCTCTGACCGCACCGATACGGCCCTCAAAACGCATGCGGGACCTTCAGCGCTTGTTTGGTCGTCCCCTCTCCCCTTGCGGGAGAGGGACAGGGTGAGGGGTACTGGCAAGGCCGTGCCTTCACCCCTCACCCGGACCGCTGCGCGGTCCACCCTCTCCCGCGCAAGCGGGACGAGGATGTTCGTGCGCCGTGCTCGCGGGCGAACGCGCAACCGCCCCCTACTCCTCCTCCAGCCGCTCCGCGACGAACCCCTCCGGATCGGCCCAGAATTCCCGCATCAGGCGGAAGTGGTCGGTGTCCTCCACCGACACCGGCGCCAGCCCGCCGCGCGTGAGCTGGAGCAGTTGCGCCTCCGGATAGGCCATCAGCATCGGCGCGTGGGTGGCCATGATCACCTGGACGATGCCGGACTGCTCGATCCGCCTCAGCAGCTTGAGGAATTCCACCTGGCGCGAGGGCGAGAGCGCCGCCTCCGGCTCGTCGAAGATGAACAGGCCCTGCCGGTGGCAGCGCTCCTCGAAGAAGCGCAGGAAGCCCTCGCCGTGCGAGTGCGAGAGATAGTCCGGCGGCGGCCCGCCGAGCGGCTCCCGCGCCGCCTCGTCGAGATAGCGGGCGACCGTGAAGAAGCTTTCGGCGCGGAAGAACCAGCCGTTGGTGAGCTTGGGCAGCCATGAGGCGCGGAGCGCCTTCGCCAGCGCCGCGCCGGTCGTCTCCAGCGCGCGGCTGTGATCCACCGGCCGATAGCCCTTGCCGCCGCCGGCCTGGTCGAAGCCGGCGAGGTCGGCGATCGCTTCCAGCAGCGTCGATTTCCCCGTGCCGTTCTCGCCGACGATGATCGTGATCGACCGGTCGAAGGCGAGATCGAAATCCTCGCCGAGGAACGGCAGCGAGAAGGGATAGGGCCTCGCCTCCGGCACCTTGTCCACGTCGAGCCACACGCGCTTCAAATAGGGAGCACGGAGTTTGATCGGTCGCTTGCGCATATAGGCCATACGGCGAGTCAGCCCGCGCCGTCGGTCGTGTCAAGGCGCGCCCGTGCGCGCGGCAGGCACCCTCCCTCCCCCGCGTGAGTGCGGGGAGGGTGGCGAGGCCGAAGGCCGAGCCGGGTGGGGGCAACACGTTCCATGGATGGAACAACAGGCTGCGACGATGCGGCGAACGCCAGACCCCGGTTACCTCGACGTAACTCTCTCACCCGAAGGTGCCGTCTTCCCCGCAGCCCAGCGAACGGTACCTATACGCCGCCGTCCTTCCACGGCGGGTGTCCACAGGAGCGCGACCTTGAACAAATTCATCGACAGCACCATCGGCGTGACCGGCGCCAGCGGCAATCTCGGCCGCCACGTGGTGGAGCATCTGCGCCAGGCGGGCGCCAGGCGGATCGTCGCCATCAGCCGCAAGCCCGACAAGCTCGGTGATCTCGCCGGGCCCGGCGTGGAGCTGCGCGCCGGCTCTTTCGACGAGCCCGCCGGCCTCGCCGCCGCCTTCGCCGGTGTCGAGCGCCTGCTCGTCATCTCGACCGACACCCTGGCCGACCGCGCCGCGCAGCACATCGCCGGCTTCGACGCGGCTCTCAAGGCGGGCGTGCGCCACGTCGCCTACACCAGCATCACCAGCCCCTACCCCGACGCGCACCCCGATGCGATCGTCCCCAATTCGCACTACTGGACCGAGGCGCGGATCGCGGCCAGCGGGATCGACTTCTCGATCCTGCGCGACAACCTCTATACCGATTTCCTGCTCGCCAGCGCGCATCACGCCGTCGCCAGCGGCACGCTCTACCATGCCGCCGGCGCCGGCCGGCGCGCCTACGTCACGCGAGAGGATTGCGCCGCTGCCGCGGCCGCCGCGCTGCTCGATGGCGAAGGCAAGCGCATCTATGACATCTGTGGGCCGGAGGCGATCTCCGGCGACGATCTCGCCGCCATCCTCGCCGATATCTCCGGCAAGCCGGTCAAGGCCGTGAACGTCCCGCCGGAAGGCTTCGCCGCCGGTCTCAAGCAGGCGAATCTGCCGCCTCCCGTGATCGGCATGCTCACCCGCTTCGAAACCGACGCCGCCAAGGGCTACCTTGCCATCGTCTCCGGCGCCTTCGAGGAACTCACCGGCCGCAAGCCGCGCTCGGTGGCCGATTTTCTCGCCGCGCACAAGAGCGCCATCGTCGATTGAACCGGCCGGGCGCCGTGGCCCGCGCGGCGCTCGCTCACGCTCCATCCGGGCACGGTAGCCCCTCCCCCGTCATCCTCCGGCGAGGCGAAGCCGAGACCGGAGGATCGCCGTCCGCCGGCACAGCGTGCGCTGTCCTTGCAGCAGGCCGATCCTCCGCTTTCGCGGAGGATGACGGAGGGAATGCGTCCGGGGGAACGCAACCGCCCTTCCCCCTCCTCCACACCCACCCATTGCTATTCTCCCCCGCACCACCTATGTGCAGAGCGTTCCAGATTTGCTCTGCCTTGCTGCAGCTAGCCCTATCGGCCCTTCCTCAAGTCAACGCGAAACTCGAATACGACAGCCGGCGAATGGTCGCCGGCCGCAATGACGCGTTGCCGCGTTACACCCAAAGGAAGACCTCAAAATGGCTACTGGTACCGTGAAATTCTTCAATACGCAGAAGGGCTTCGGCTTCATCGAGCGGACCGATGGCGAGAAGGACGTGTTCGTCCACATCTCCGCCGTCGAGAACGCCGGCATGAGCACGCTGAACGAAGGCCAGAAGCTCAGCTTCGATGTGGTCAATGAGCGCGGCAAGGATGCCGCCGCCAACCTGCACAACGTCTGAACTTCAGCGCAGCTCGCATAGCCTGAAGAGTGAAGAGCCCGGCGCCCTCGCGCCGGGCTCTTTCATTGTGGCGGTGCCGCATCCTCCTCAGCCTCGCGCCGAAACGGTGTGTGAGCGAGTGGCCTTCCCCTTCCGTCTCCCCCATCCTCGCCCGACCTGATCGCGCTTGAGTCGGCGTCGCCCGGTCCCATGCGATCGACCGCACGCAGAGGCTTGGCCCCATGCTTCTCGCCCACCGTCTCACCCGCCGGAACTGGCTCTTCGCGGCGCAGATCGTCGTCGCCTGCACGGTCACCTGGTTCGTCAGCAGCGTGCTGATCTATGGCGCGATCGACATCAGGAACGAGATGCTCGGCTCCATGTGGGCGGTGATCGCGACGATCTTCGTCCTCAAGGAGAGCCACGCCGAGAGCCTCAAGGCCGGCCTCGTGCGCATTGCCGCCACGCTCTCCAGCGTCGCGGTCTGCTTCCTCTATTTCCTGTTCCTGCCGTTCAATCCGCTGGGCATGGTCGCGCTGATCGGCGCCGGCTACCTGATCGCCAACGCCCTCGGCCGGCCGGAGGACGCGGTCACCACCGGCATCACCATCGCCGTGGTCATGGTCGTCGGCGGGCTGGAGCCCGCGACCGCGCTCACCGAACCGCTCTGGCGCCTGCTCGATACGCTGGTCGGGTCGGCCGTCGCCATCGCCGCGGCGTGGAGCGCCGCGCGTTTCGTCAGGGTCTGATTGCGCCCGTGGCTTCGGCCAGCCCCACGAACGTTTGCCGCATTCGTCCCCTCGTTGGAACGACGGCTCGCAGCGCTCTCCCCCTCCACCCTTGCGGGGGAGGGCTTAGCGTCTTGGGAGCGTAGCGACCTGGAGGCGAAGGGAGGGGGGTGCGGGCAAGGCCGCGCCATTGTCCCGCCAATTCGACGTGCCGAAAAATACTTATCCCCGCCCCCTGAACCACCCCCATATTGGTTGGCATCCTCGCTCGAATGAGGGGCGTCTCCGGAGGCGTCTTGAGATGGAGCGGGGTGCGGCGCCCCCGCGCACCGGATTCGCTTATCCGGCCCTCGGGGCGTTCCCGGCGGGACCGTCGGCACTACGACCGGCCGCCCTCAGGGCTTGAACCCGGCGCCAATGCCGGGCGAAGCGCTCGCCGGGAGACGAAAGAAAATCGCCGCGGCGGGCGCTCGGGTCGAGTGCCCCCAGTTTTCGCGGAGTAACCGCACGGCATTCGCCGGGCGCCCGCCACCCCCTCGTCACGAGGGGAGCGTTCTTTGAAAGGTCAAAACCCGGTGCGAAACCGCGCGCGGGAATGAGAGGGTGTGCCCGTTCCTCGTCATGGCCGGGCTCGTCCCGGCCATCCACGTCTTTCTCCGTGGCAATGCCGCAAGGCGTGGATCACCGGGACAAGCCCGGTGATGACGGGAGGGGACGTGCGATCCCACCTCCGACGCCAGGGATGGCCGGGTGCCCCGTCGGCGACAGGCGCTTGATGCCGGTTACGCTAAGCCCCCCGGCCCGATCGGAGGCCGGCGCGACGACTGCCAACATGGCGCATGGCCCCACTCTCCCACACCCTGCCATTGTGTTTCACCGCCACAACGCCTATATGCGCCGGGTTCCAGATTTGCTCTGCCTTGCTGCAGCTACCCCCGGTGGGGGCTTCCTCAGGTCAACGCGAAACTCGGATCGACGGCCCGGCGAATGGTCGCCGGCCACATCAAACGCGTTGCCGCGTTACAGAAGGAAGACAGCCACATGGCTACGGGTACCGTGAAATTCTTCAACACCCAGAAGGGCTTCGGCTTCATCGAGCCGAGCGACGGCTCGAAGGACGTGTTCGTCCATATCTCCGCCGTCGAGCGCGCCGGCATGACCACGCTGCGCGAGGGCCAGAAGCTCAGCTTCGATGTGGTCAGCGAGCGTGGCAAGACCAACGCCGCCAACCTCCAGGAAGCCTGATCGTCAGTGCAGTACGCATAGACTGACGAGCCCGGCGCCCCTCGCGCCGGGCTTTTTTGTTTCCGCCGACCGGAGACAGTATCGACAAGGAAGGAGACCGGCCGATGCCTTTCAGGCCCAACTACCGGCAGGCGCGCGGCGAGCGCGACCGCGCCAAGCGCCAGAAGAAGCAGGAGAAGCTGCGCAAGCGCGACGAGGACACCGCCCGCCGCAAGACCGAGCACGAGCCGGGCGAGAACGCCGAGGGTATTGCCAGCGACAACGCTGCTGCGCAGAGCGAGGACGGCGGCGAAGGGTAGACCGCGATCGCCTCAGAATTGCCGGAAGCGGTCGGAGACCATGAAGCGCAGGATGTCGGCGATAAGGTCAAGGCGTGGATCGGGCGGCCACGGCCCCTGCCCGCGCACGATTTCGGCCAGGTCGCTGCGGGCGGATTCGATATCCGCCTCGATGAAGAAGCTGTTGCGCAGGAGAAGCGAGACCGCCTGCGAGGCGCTCTCCGGGTGGATGGTGGACGGGCCGCCGAGGACGAGGCCGGAGAGGAACGGGAACAGCAGCCCCGCCTTCAGCCGCCCGTCATGCACGGCGTCGCTATAGAGAAGATCGAGCGGACGCGCCGGCCCGGCGGCAAGCTCCTCGGCCAGCACCGCGCGCACGCGGCCAAGCGAGCGCGGATTGACGAAATAGGAGGTCGCGCCAGCGTATTTGGTGGTGGCGAGGTCGATCAGCGACAGCGACGGCGGCCGCCCCGGCCCGGCATTGCGGTCGTAGAGCCCCTTCAGCATGCGGATGAGCGGCAGTTCCTCGACCACCATCGCCTCGGTGTAAACGATGTCGAAGGGGTCCATCAGCCCGCCGGCGATCACCGATTGCAGCGCCGAGCCGAATGGCTGGGCGAGCACGGCATCGTCCTCCAGCACGTGGATGAAGCGGCCGTCGGCCGTCGCGCCGGCGATGAGGTCGTGGTGGGAGCGGAAGCAGCCATATTCGCCCGGCCGCAGCCGGCAGTCCGCCGGCTTCTCCGCGCCTGTCACTGCCGCGAAGCGCTGGTAGTGGCCGGTGAGCCCGGCGCGCGCGATGGTTCCATCCATCGCCGTGCGGCGCTCGGGCGAGGTGTCGAGATTGATGTAGTAGCCCCGCCAAGGTGCCGGCATCCGGGTCCCCCTGCCTCCGGTCCCGCCCAAGCGGCCAAGACCCTAGAGAAGCGGTTCCTCATAGCGCGGGGCGCCATCGACCAGCAACCGCTTGAGCGCGGCGTGCCCGTCGGCGGCAAGCGCGATGTCGACCGCCAGGTGCTGGTCGTTGCGGAGCTTCTCCAGCGCGCGCCCGGTGCCCTCCGGCAGGAAGAACTGCTCGATGTTGTAGCTCACGCCGTAGATCTTGCAGGAGGCCGCGCATTCGCGGT
This sequence comes from uncultured Alphaproteobacteria bacterium, assembly GCA_963730325.1. Lineage (GTDB taxonomy): Bacteria > Pseudomonadota > Alphaproteobacteria > Rhizobiales > Kaistiaceae > CAVSRC01. The sequence goes on from CAVSRC010000019.1 coordinate 391,985, forward strand.
CGCCGGGGCGGACATCGCGCACCTCGCCCTTGATCCAGGTGCCGTCCGCCGGCGGCGTGTGGGCAATCGCGGTGGCCTTCCAGCTGTCGTCGGATTGGGCCAGCGACACATAGACCGTATCGCCATAGTCGAAGCTGTCGTCGCCGTCGAGATCGGCGTTGTTGAGCCGCGAGATGTCGTAGGAGAACACGATGTAGTCGCCGCGCAAGAGGTCGCGCGGGTCGACTGGCACGACGGCGAGGCGCAGCTCGCGCCCGTTCTGAAGCAGCAGCGCACGGTCGGCGATCAGCCAGCCGACAAGCCCCGCCTGCACCAGAAAGGCGATGACGACCGCCACGCCGAAGGGAATCCACCACCGCTTCTTCATGGCATGGCCTCCGGCGCCGCCACGGGTGCATGGGCGCCGCGTCCGGCGAGATAGCGGTCGAGGCGGTAGAGGCCCCAGGCAAGCACGATGAACAGCACGCCGCCCAGCAGAAAAGCGACGGCCGTGTTCATCAGCGAGCCGAAGGTGACGGCGTAAAGGTAGACCACCTCGGCGCCCAGCGCGAAGAGGCCGGTGGATTTGCTCGAGCCGGCGACGTCGGTCTGGCCGAGATTGACCGCCCACAAGGCGGCGATCACCACCATGGCGCCGCCGGCGACGCGCGCCCACAACTCGGCGGGCGGCAGGTTGAGCGCAAACGCGATGGCTGCGATGCCGAGCACGGCGATGGCCACCCCATCGAGTGCGGTGAGGCTCTTGCGTGTGGCTGCCAGTGCGGCCAGCGCCAAGGCGACCACCACCATGACGATGCTGAGCGTGATCAGCGTATGCTCGCCGATGGAGGGCTCCTTGATCGTCTGCTCGATGCCGAGCCCGACGAGGATGGCGACCAGCGCCGGCCACAGCATGTCGCGGCCAAGCCCGGCGATCCGTTCATGGCGGAGGCTCGCCAGCGCCGCCCCGGCCGCGAACAACAGCAGCGCGGTGGAGACGCCCAGCGCGGCGGCGCCGGCAAAGGACCAATCGTAGTGGCGGCTGGCGGAGCCGATGGCGAACACGACCCAGAAGACGAAGGCCAGGACCGACAGCAGGCGGTCGTTGCGCGAGTTGATGACAGTGGCGATGGCGCCGCCGGCAAGCACCGGCAAGAGCCCCAGCCAATGGGGCGCGGCGCCCATGTCCACGGTGGCGATGTAGGTCCAGAAGCCGCCGCCGACGAGACCCAGCGCCGTCATGGTCGGTGAGCCGGTAAGCAGCGCAGCGGCGAAGATGCCGACCAGCCAGAGAGCGACGGCGCCGGAGAACTCGCCGTTCAGGTGATAGCTCTGGCCGACCAGCGCGATCGCCGCGGCGAAGACGAGGCCGGCGACGAGCAGCGCCACTTCGGCGAAGACGCGCAGGCTGCGCCGGTTGAGCAGGCCGGCCGCGCCATAGGCCAGCGCCAGACCGGCCGCCAGCAGGCCGAGGCGCGCCAGGCGCGGGATCTCCTGCCAGTTGGCACTGACGAAGGCGATGACGCCGAGGCCGACGAGCAGGCCGCCGAACATGCCGACGACCGTGGCGAGGCTGAACGCGGCGCGCCCGGCCCGGACAGCGGCGAGGATCGCATTGGCACCGTCGGGCGTCACCCAGCCGGCATCGCGCCATTTCGGCAGGTCGACGGCAAGACGCTTGCGGTAGGCACGGTCGAGCATGCGGGTCTCCGGAATGAGGCCGTCTCCTTATGCGCGCCGCCGGCCCGTCGGGAAGTGTCCGCGATCACAGCGGCGGCCGGCGGCGGGATGGTTCCCCCGCGAGCATGGCATTTTTGCGATGCGGCGGCGGGACGCTGGCGTTTCGGCCGGGGCGCTGGCAGCATACGCCCGAGGAGGCCGGCTACCCATGTTCGACTATCTGCTGAACGCCCTGGTCACGCTGCTGGTCACCGTCGACCCGCTGGGCCTTGCGCCGATCTTCCTGGTGTTGACCACCGGAATGGCCGGCAGCGCCCGGCGCCAGACCGCCATTCGCGCCTCGGCGGTGGCGGCCGGTGTGCTGGTCGCCTTTGCCTTGATCGGCGAGCAGCTCCTTGGCTTTCTCGGTATCTCGCTCGCCGCCTTCCGCATTTCCGGCGGGCTGCTGCTCTTCGTCATTGCCTTCGAGATGGTCTTCGGGCTGCGCATGCAGCGCAAGACCAGTCAGGCGCACGATGCGGCCAATCGCGACGATAACAGCCATATCGCCGTGTTCCCGCTGGCGATCCCGCTGATCTCCGGCCCCGGCGCCATCTCGGCGACTATCCTCTTGGCCTCGCGCGCGCCCTCGGCCCTCGCGATGGCGATGCTGATCGTCGTCATCGTTCTGATGATCGGGGCGTGCCTTGCCGTCTTTCTGGTGGCCAACCGCGCCGAACGGCTGCTCGGGGAGACGGGGCGCATCGTCGTCAGCCGCCTGCTTGGCCTGCTGCTCGCCGCCCTTTCCGTTCAGTTCGTTGCCGACGGCATCATGACGTTCGTTCACGGCGGCGGCACGCCGACATAGCGAACCGCCGTCATCTCATGCCCGCTGCGGGCAACCGGCGAAAAACCTAGAACGGAATGTCGTCGTCGAGTTCCTCGGCGAGCGAGGCACCGCCCGAACCGCCGGCGGAGCTGCCCTGCCCACGTCCCGCATCCATCGGGCTCGAGCGGCCGAAATCGCCACCGCTATTGGCGCCGGCGCCGCTGGCGTCGCCGCGACCGTCGAGCATGGTCAGCTGCGAATTGAAGCCCTGCAGTACCACCTCGGTCGAATAGCGGTCCTGGCCCGACTGGTCCTGCCACTTGCGGGTCTGCAACTGGCCCTCGAGATAGACCTTGGAGCCCTTGCGCAGATACTGCTCGGCGATCCGGCAGAGCCCCTCATTGAAGATCACCACCCGGTGCCACTCGGTCCTCTCGCGCCGCTCGCCGGTCGCCTTGTCGCGCCAGTTCTCCGAGGTCGCCACCCTGAGATTGGCGATCGGCCGGCCGTCATTGGTGCGGCGGATCTCCGGGTCGGCGCCCAGATTGCCAATGAGGATGACCTTGTTGACACTCCCGGCCATGGCTCTGACCTCCTTCCCTGTTCGCACGATCCAAGTCTTCGCGGGACCCTAATCCCTGTGCCTTTGCCGGCGTGGAGCAAAGCCGGCTAAAGGCGATCTTATCCACAGTGTTCTGTTTATGTTCTCATCGCTGGCGGCGCCTGTCCAGCCTTTTCTGCCCGCTTCCAGCAAACGACCTCGTTTGGAATTGATCCAGATCAAATACAGAAGCCGCTCGTCCATGTGCTTATTCGCGGGGGCTTCGTGGAGCACATGCAGGGGGACGGTGATGGACGACAAGACCAAGCGGTACCACCCGCTCATGTGCCCGGTGTGCAGGATGGCAATGGTCGGCCAGAAGTCCGATCCCAGCCTGCCGGATTACGACCGCTTCGAATGCATGAACTGCGGCGCCGTGGTACTGCGCGAGGAACTCCGCACCCGACGCCAGCACTGCCTGAACCGCCCCGGCCCCTCGCGGCGCCGGTCCCAACGCTCAACCCTCGGTCATTGCGTCCAGTCGGGGTTCGAGCCTGGCGCGGCGGGCACGATCGCGGCTCAACAGCACGCGCGCTTCGGATCGTGTTTGCGCCGGCTGCGTCGAGATGCCGTCCTTGGTGAACGTCACCACCAGAAACGGCAGGCCGTCTTTTGGCGGTGGGTAGATGGTGCCCTGAAAGTCGTCCATGCGAACCCCCTCGCGGTTGGTCAGGCGGGTAGAGTACATCGTCGCCGCAGCCAAAACGACACAATTTCGACAAGTGTGAATTGATGCGCGTCAAGCATTACTTTGCCGGCGTACTATTTCGCCGGCTTGCCGAAATTACTTTGCCGTCAATCGTTCCAGCGGCAGCGTCTGGTCGATATCGAAATAGCCGCCCCACGGGTCCTTCTTGCGACGCGCCAGAAGCCCGGCAGCATTTTCGACCGTCGCCTCGTGCGCGTTCGGCAATCGACCGAGGGCAGTCCAGGATACCGGCCACGCCAACGGTGCGCCCTTGCGTGCGCGCGTCGAGAACGGTGCGATCGCCGTGGCGCCGCGGGCGTTGCGCAGATAGTCGATGAAGATGCGGTTCTTGCGCTTGGTCTTCGACATTTCGGCGAGGTAGCGTTCAGGTGCGTCCGAGGCCAATGTACGCGCCATGGCCTCGGCAAAGGCGCGGATATCCTGCCATTCGTGATGCGGCGTCAGCGGTACGACAACGTGTATGCCCTTGCCGCCGGTGGCCATGGGAAACGACACCAGTCCCAGGTTCTTGAGGCGGTCGCGCATCTCGCGGGCGGCGTTACGTACCGTGGCGAAATCCACGGCATCGTCGGGATCGAGGTCGAAGACCAGCCGGTCGGGCTTTTCGAGCGTCTGGTTGTGGGCACCCCAGATATGCAGTTCGAGCACACCCATCTGCACGGCCGCGACCAGCCCGCGCTCGTCCTCGATATAGAGATACTGGCCCTTGCTCTCCTTCTCCTTGATGAAGACCCGCTTGAAGGCGTCGGGGAAGCCGGGCGAAGCGTGCTTCTGGAAGAAGCCGTCGCCGTCGGCACCGGAGGGAAAGCGCACCAGGCTCAGCGGCCGGTTGGCGACATGCGGCAGGATCAAATCCTTGACCGACAGGTAGTAGTCGACCAGCCGCCGCTTGGTGATCGCCTGGCCGGCGAACACCACCCGGTCGGGATGGGTGACGCGCACGCCCGCGATCTCGATGGCGCCGTCATCGCCTCTGGTATCGACCGAAACGACGGCGGAGGGTTTCGCAGGGTGGCGTTTCGCGGCGGGCACCTCGCGCTTGATCTCGGCAGTGGGCTTGTCGCGCCGCAGACCCTTGAAGGCGGCCTGACGGACATAGCCCTCGTCGGTCCAGCCGGCGAAGGATACCTCGATCGTGAGCTCCGGACGCACGAAACGCGCCTTGCGGCGAATGTCCGTCGGCACGTCGTCGGCCGGCGCCGTCTTGATGTGCCGTGCCTCCAGCTCGGGCTGGAGCTGCTTGAACTCGCGCTCGCCGAAGCCGCTGCCGACCCGGCCGCGGTAGGTCAGCCGGTCCTCGTCGCGCGTGGCGACAAGCAGAGAAGAGAAGGGCCGGCCGCGCACGGTCGAGGGCTGCCAGCCAATGACGATCACCTCCTGACCGCGGCCGCATTTGACCTTCATCCAGCTCTTGCTGCGGCTGGAGCGATAGGGCGCGTCGGCGCGCTTGGAGACGATGCCTTCGAGATCCATGTCGCAGGCGCGGGCGAAGGTTTCGGCGCCGTGGCCGACGACGTGATCGGAATAGAAGATCGGCGGCGGCAGGCCGTCAATGAGCGCCGCCAGCCGCTTCTTGCGTTCGACAAGCGGCAACTTGCGCAGGTCGGCGCCGTCGAGGGCGATGAGATCGAAGGCGTAATAGACGATGTCGTCGCGGCCCTCGGCGATCGAATCCTGCAGGCGGCCGAAGCTGCTGCGCCCATCGTCGTCGCGCACCACGGCTTCGCCGTCGATCAGCGCCGAGCGGCACGGCAGGTCTGCCAGCGGCCAGACGATGGACCTGAAGCGGTCGGTCCAGTCGAGGCCGGTGCGCGTGAAAATGCGCGCCCGGCCGCTGCCGATGGCGGCGACGGCGCGATAGCCGTCGAACTTGATCTCGTGCAGCCAGGCGTCGCCGCCGGGCGGCGCCTCGGCCAGCGTGGCGAGCTGCGGCGCCACGAAGGCGGGCGGATCGGCGCCCTGGCCTTTCTTCTTCGCGGGCTTCGCCTCCTTGAAGCGGAAGCCCTCCACCCATTCGACATTGCCGGCGGCGATCTCCGCCATCGTCCGGCCGCTGCGGACGCTCGTCAGTCCACGTTCGACGATCGGCACCCGTTCCGGGCCGGCATAGGCGTCCTTCTCCTTGATGAGCAGCCAATTCTCGTGTTTGGAGCGCTCGCCCTTCTTCGGCTTCATGCGCACCAGCACCCACTGGCCGCGCAGCCGCTTGCCATGGAGGATGAATTTGAGGTCGCCCTTGGCAAGCCCGGCTTCGGCATCGCCGACCGGCTCCCAGGTGCCCTCGTCCCAGAGCATCACCGTGCCGCCGCCGTAATTGCCCTTTGGGATGGTCCCCTCGAAGTCGCCATAGTCGAGCGGGTGGTCCTCGACATGGACGGCCAGGCGCTTCTCGGCCGGATCAAAGCTCGGCCCGTTGGGCACAGCCCAGGAGAGCAACACGCCGCCGCGCTCGAGGCGGAAGTCGAAGTGCATCCGCGTCGCGTCGTGCTTCTGGATCAGATAGCGGTTGCCGCCACCGGTGCGATCGGAGGCGCTGCCGCCGGGTTCGGCGGTCTTCGAGAAATCGCGCTTGGCGCGGTAGCTGGCGAGACGGTCGGCCATGACGGCAGCCTATCGCACGGCAGCCGCCGGGCAACGCGCGCCGACGGCGGGTCTAGCGGTCAGGCCGCCCGGCGGCCCTTGGCCGGCGTCTTGGCGGTCTTGGCGGTCTTCTTGGCCGATTTCGCCTTGGCGGGTTTGGCCGGGGCCTTGCCCTTCCTGGTCGGCGTGGCGGCGCTGGCCGCGGCAACCTTGCGCGTCCCGTTGCCGTTGGCGGCGCCCTTGCCGCCCGCCGCCTGGCGTTCCTTGACGCTCCGCTTCAGCGCCTCCATCAGGTCGATCACCTTGCCGCCAAGCTGCGGCTCGTCGATCTCGTGAACCGGCCGGTCTTCCAGCTTGGCGTCGATCAACTCGCGCAGCGCAATGTCGTACTGGTTCTTGAAAGCCTTCGGATCGAACGGCTTGACCTTGCGCTCGATCAGCTCGGTGGCGAGCGAAAGGAGTTCCTTCTCCGGCTTCGCCGCCGGCACCGTGGTGAAGAACTGCTCGGGGTTCTGCAACTCCTCGGCATAGCGCACCGTCTCGATGACCAGCCCCTTGCCCGCCGCCCTCAGCGCCACGATGCTCGCCTGGCCGCGGGCGACCAGCTGACCGAGGCCGATCTTCTTCGTCGCCTTCAGCGCGTCGCGCAGCACCACATAGGCCTCGCCGGCAACCTCGTCCTCGTCGGGCGAGACGAAATAGGGCTTCTCGAAATAGATGGAGTCGATCTCGTCCTCGTCGACGAACTGGACAAGGTCGATGGTGTGCTTGGCCTCGAGCTTGACGTCGCCGATCTCGTCGTCGGTGAGCAGGACGTATTTGCCCTTCTCCACCTCATAGCCCTTGACGATATCCTGCGCGTCGACGGCGCCGAGACCGGGCACGACCTTCTCGTAGCGAATGCGCTTGCCGCTCGGCTTGTGGATCTGGTTGAACGCGATGCGGGCCGCGCTCTTCGTCGCGGGAAACACCTGAACCGGGATCGACACCAGCGCCAGCCGGATCTGGCCCTGCCAATACGCACGCGCGGCCATACTCATCTCCTCCGATACACCAGACACGACTTGCGGGGTTCATGATCGGAAACGCCCGCCCCGCGAGGCCGGTTCCGCCGCAAAGGGCGGAGATTACGCGCCGACGGGTTAATGCTCAAACCACCTACGGAAAGTTGATTTCAGTGTTCCGGGTCTGTTCCGGGCGGCGGCACCGCCGGTTCCGGCCGCATGTCGTCGGTCACCTCATAGACCTTGCCGTCGATGAGCGTGATGACCCGGTCCATGCGCCGGGCGAGGTCGTGATTATGGGTGGCGATCAGCGCCGCCAGGCGCGAGGCGCGCACCAGCCGGGTAAGACCGTCAAAGACGAAATCCGCCGTCGACGGGTCAAGGTTGCCGGTGGGTTCGTCGGCAAGCAGAAGCCGCGGGGCGTTGGCGACGGCGCGGGCGATGGCGACCCGCTGCTGCTCGCCGCCGGACAGTGCGCCCGGCCGGTGGTCGGCGCGCTCCTTGACCCGCATATAGGCGAGGAGCTGCATGGCGCGGCGGCTCGCCTCCTTGCGGTCGATGCCGCGGATGAGCTGCGGCATCATCACGTTTTCCAGGGCCGTGAACTCGGGCAGCAGGTGGTGAAACTGATAGACGAAGCCGATGTGCAGGCGGCGGAACATGGTGCGGTCGGCATCGGAGAGCTTGCCGGTCGGCCGGCCGCCGATGACCACGTCTCCGGCGTTCGGCTTCTCCAGCAGGCCGGCAACGTGGAGCAGCGTCGACTTGCCGGCGCCGGAGGGCGCCACCAGAGCCACCAGTTCGCCCGGAAAGATCGACAGGTCGGCGCCGTTGAGCACGGTCAGCCGGCCCTCGCCCTCGCGATAATGGATCGCCACGCTGCGCAGGCGCAGCACAGGCCGTGGCCCGGCCGTCTTCCTGACGCCGGCTTCGGTCGAGCGCGGGGCGGGTGCGTTCATTCGTAGCGCAGCGCGTCAACCGGATCGAGGCGCGCCGCCCGCCAGGCCGGATAGAGGGTCGCCAGGAAGGACAGGACCAGCGCCATCACAATGACGGTGATCGTCTCGCGCGCGTCCATTTCCGCCGGCAGCTTGCTGAGGAAATAGAGTTCCGGCGAGAACAGCTCGGTCCGCGTCAACGCCGACAGGAACTGCCGGATCGACTCGATGTTGAGATTGACCACGACGCCGAGCGCCACGCCGGCAAGCGTGCCGACGGTGCCGATCGACGCGCCGGTTATGAAGAACACCCGGAGAATTGCGCCGCGTGTCGCGCCCATGGTGCGCAGGATGGCGATGTCGTGGCCCTTGTCCTTCACCAGCATGGTGAGGCCGGAGATGATGTTGAGCGCCGCCACCAGCACGATCAGCGTGAGGATCAGGAACATCACGTTCTTTTCCACCTCGAGCGCCGAGAAGAAGGTGGCGTTGCGCTCCTGCCAGGAGGTGAGCAGAACCTGGCGGTTGGCGGCGCGCTCTATCGGCCCGCGCATGGCGTCGACCAGGTCGGCGTTGTTGAGATAGATCTCGACCGCACTCGCCTGGTCATCGAGGTTGAAATAGAGCTGCGCATCCGGGAACGGCATGACGACCACGGTGGAATCGTATTCCGACATGCCGATCTCGAAGATCGCCACCACCGGGTAGCTGGTTATGCGCGGCGTGACGCCCATGGGGGTGACGCTGCCGCGCGGCGTGACCAGGGTCAGCCGGTCGCCGATGGAAAGGCCGAGCTGGCTGGCGAGCCGGGTGCCGATGGCAACCCCGTGCGAGGTGCCGAAATCCTTGAGCGTGCCGAGGCGGACATTGTCGTAGATGCCGGCGATCTTGGGCAGATCCTGCTCGCGGACGCCGCGCACGAGAACCCCGCCCGAGGTGCTCACGCCGCTGGCCAGCGCCTGCCCCTCGACCAGCGGGATCGCCGATTTGACGCCGGGCACCGCCGCCACCCGCTGGGCGACGTCGGCATAGTCGGTCAGCTTCGAGTCCATCGCCTGCAGGATGACGTGGCCATTGAGCCCGAGGATCTTGCTGATCAGCTCCTGGCGGAAGCCGTTCATCACCGCCATGACGATGATCAGCGTGGCGACCCCGAGCATGATGCCGGTGAAGGAAAAGCCGGCGATGACCGAGATGAAGGCCTCGCGCCGCCGCGAGCGCAGGTAGCGCCCGGCGAGCGCCCATTCGAACCGGGCGAAAGGCCGGGTCCCGGTCGGAAGCGCCGCCCTCGCCCTCGGTTCCTTGGCCATCTCGCGTCTTCTCCTCAGGCCGCGGTCATCCGGTTCACCGCGGCGTCCAGGCTCATCGTCTCGCGGGCGCCGGTGGCCCGCCGCTTGACCTCGATCTCGCCCCGCTCCAGCCCTTTGGGCCCGACGATCACCTGCCACGGCAGGCCGATCAGGTCCATGGACGCAAACTTGGCGCCGGCACGCTGGTCGAGGTCATCGTAGAGCACCGAGACCCCGGCATTCGTAAGGCGCTGGTGCAACGTGTCGCAGGCGGCATCGACCGCCGCGTCGCCGACCTTGAGGTTGATCAGGCCGACCTGGAAAGGGGCCACGCTGTCCGGCCAGACGATGCCGGCGTCGTCGTGGCTGGCCTCGATGATCGCCGCCACCAGCCGCGACACGCCGATGCCGTAGGAGCCGCCGTGGATGGGGTGCTCGCCGCCGTCCGGCCCGGAGACCACCGCCTTCATGGGCACCGAATATTTGGTGCCGAAATAGAAGATCTGGCCGACTTCGATGCCGCGCGTGTTCAGACGACGCTCCTCCGGCACTTCGCGCTCGAAGCGCGCCGCATCGTGAACGTCTTCCGTCGCCGCATAGAAGGAGGTCCACGGCGCGATCAGGGGTTCCAGCTCCGCGTCATAGTTCACGTCCTCGCCGGGAACCGGCAGGTCGAGAATGTTCTTGTCGCAATAAACGCCCAATTCGCCGGTATCCGCCAAGACCAGGAATTCGTGGCTGAGGTCGCCGCCGATCGGTCCGGTCTCGGCGCGCATGGGGATCGCCGTCAGGCCCATGCGCTTGAAGGTCCTGAGATAGGCGACGAACATCTTGTTGTAGGAGGTGCGGGCCGCCGCCTCGTCGATGTCGAAGGAATAGGCATCCTTCATGAGGAACTCGCGCCCGCGCAGTACGCCGAAGCGCGGCCTGACCTCGTCGCGGAACTTCCACTGGATGTGATAGAGATTGAGCGGCAGCGCGCGGTAGCTCGAGACATAGGCGCGGAAGATCTCGGTGACCATCTCCTCGTTGGTCGGCCCGAAGAGCATGTCGCGCTCGTGCCGGTCGGTGATTCGCAGCATCTCCTTGCCGTAATCCTCGTAGCGGCCGCTCTCGCGCCAGAGGTCCGCGGACTGGATGGTCGGCATCAGAATCTCGATTGCACCCGAGCGGTTCTGCTCCTCGCGCACGATCTGGCCAATCCTGGCAAGAACGAGATTGCCCAACGGCAACCAGGAGTAGATACCGGCCGCCTGCTGCCGGATCAGCCCCGCCCGAAGCATCAGCCGATGGGAGACGATCTCTGCCTCACGAGGCGCCTCGCGCAGGATGGGCAGGAAGTAGCGGGACAGGCGCATCACGTAATCTCCGAAGCACTTACGGCGGCGCAGTCAAACGACATGCCCATGAAAATACAAGCCCTTTTGCCGTCTTGCCGGGGTCGGAACGCGCCCCGCGCCACGGGTCCGCGGCATATGGCGCCTATCGCTCGATTCGTGCAAAAAGATTAGGCGCCGACGCACAAAATGGTGACAACGGTCCCGACATTGGGTAGGCTCATCCAATAAGAAAAGGCGGGGCTGGTGGGAGCCGGTCATCGTCGAACAAAAACGGCATCGCGGTCTAAGTCTTGGGAGGAAGATCCCTTCAGGCGCGCCGAAAGGTTGCCGCCGCAGCGATCCAAAAAAAGGTCCAATAAGCCAATTGGACCCGGACGTGGCACGAAGGGTTGAGACGCGGAACTGTAAGAAGCAAGGCCGCAAGGCCTTGCTTTTTTATTTGGCGCTGGAGCCTTTGTCGGCCAGCCCTACTGGCGGAGGTCGAACCAGTCGGCCACGCTCCACACGGTGATCCCGAAATATTGGACGGCAAAGACCAGCGCGCCGACCAGGATGGCGGTGACGATGGTGGTGGCAATCGCCTTCTTGACCAGCATCGGACGCACCGGCGCGCTCGGCGGCGTGCCGAGCACCACGCCGCTTTCCTCGTCCTCGTCCTGGGTGTGCGTGCCGAAGGGCAGAACGGCGAACAGGATGAGCCACCAGAGGACGAAGTAGATCCCGGCTATGGCGATCGGGTTCATGGTGCGCTCACGCTTCTTCCAGCTCGATCAGCGTGCCGAGAAAATCCTTCGGATGGACGAAGATCACCGGCTTGCCGTGGGCGCCGATCTTGGGCTCGCCGTCGCCGAGAACGCGCGCGCCGCGCGCGCTGAGCGCCTTGCCGGCGGCGCGGACATCGGCGACCTCGTAGCAGATGTGATGGATGCCGCCGAAGGGATTGCGCTCGAGGAAGCCGGCCAGTGGCGACTCGGCGCCGAGCGGTGCGATCAGTTCGACCTTGGTATTGGGCAGCTCGACAAAAACGGTGGTGACGCAGTGATCGGGCATGTCGACCGGCTCCGACACGGTGGCGCCCAGCATGTTGCGATAGAGCGCCGCGGCTGCGTCGAGGTCGGTGACCGCGATGGCCACGTGGTTGAGACGGCCGATCATTAAGCTGCTCATACGACCGAGACGAAGACCGTGCAAATGGGTTTTTTGCCCCAGGCCTGGGCAATCGCGGCGCGCACCGCCCGGCGCACGGCCTCACCCAGCGCATCGGGATCGCGGCGCACCGGGCGCGGCAGCGAGTCCAGCGTCGCCAGGACGGCGTCCATCGCCGTCTCCTCCATCGGCCGGCCGCCGGCATCCGCCCGGGCAGTGCCGATGAGAGCGACCTGCGGCTCGTCCAGCACCTCGCCGCGTTGATTGATCACGATCGCCACGGTGACGTGGCCGACGAAGGACAGGCGCCGGCGCTCGACGACGCCGACGCCCTCGAGGTCGGCGATCAGCCGCCCGTCCTTGTAGAGGCGGCGCGCCTCGATCTCGTCGATCTGGGCGACAGGGTCCGGCGCCAGCCGCGTCATGATGCCGTCCTCGATCTCAACAACGGTCTCGACGCCAAGCTCGCGGGCGAGGTCGGCATGCGCCGCCAGGTGCATCGGCTCGCCGTGAACGGGAATGGCGATCTTCGGCTTCAGCCAGCCGTAGAGCTCACGCATCTCGCCGCGACGGGGATGACCGGAGGTATGAACCAGCCGGTCGCGATCGGTGACGACGCGGATGCCGCGCTCGGTGAGCGCGTTCATGATGCGGATGATGTCGTATTCGTTGCCGGGGATGGCGCGCGCCGAGAAAACGACGATGTCGCCCTCGGCCATTTCGATGCGCGGATGGTCGTCGAAGGCGACGCGGGCGAGCGCGGCGCGCGGCTCGCCCTGGCTGCCGGTGAGCAGCACCACCACCTTGTCGCGCGGCAGATAGGCATAAGCCTCCTCGGTGAGGAAGGGCGGCGTATCGTCGAGCATGCCGAGTTCGGTGGCGACATCGATGACCCGGCGCATGGCGCGGCCGACGACGACCACATCGCGGCCGGCCTCGCGGGCGGCAAGCGCGATCGAGCGCAGCCGCCCGACATTGGAGGCGAAGGTGGTGAAGGCGACCCGCCGGCCTTTGGCCGAGCGGATAATCTCGGCCAGTTCGCGCTCGACCTCGGTTTCGCTGGGGCTGCGGCCCTCGCGCATGGCGTTGGTGGAATCCGAGATGAGCGCCAGCACGCCTTCCTCGCCGATGGCCTTCAGCCGCGCCACATCGGTCGGCAGGCCGACGGTCGGCTGATCGTCCAGCTTCCAGTCGCCGCTGTGCAGCACGAGACCGAGCGGCGTGCGGATGGCAAGGGCGTGGGATTCGGGGATCGAATGGGCGACGTTGACGTATTCGACCTCGAACGGACCGAGCGCGATGCGCTCGCCGGCCTTGACCAGATTGACGGGCACAGGCGCTGCGTCCGGCTCGGAGGCGATCTTGGCGGCGAGCAGATTGGCGGTGAAGGCCGAGGCATAGACCGGCACCTCGAGACGCGGCCACAGATCGACCAGAGCGCCGAAATGATCCTCGTGGGCGTGGGTGATGACGATGCCGAGGAGGTTGATGCGCTCCTCCTCGAGATAGCCGATGTCCGGAAAGACGAGATCGACGCCGGGCAGGTCGGCATGGGCGAAGGCGACGCCGAAATCGACCGCGATCCAGGTGCGCTCGTGGCGCGGCCCATAGCCGTAGAGCGCGAGGTTCATGCCGATCTCGCCGACCCCGCCGAGCGGCAGAAAGACCAGTTCGTCCTGGGGCGCGCGCGGCATCAGTTCCGCCCGCCAGCCGACAGGAAGACATCGCCGGCGCCGATCGCCTGGCGCCGTCCGTCATCGCCGAGGAGCACAAGCCGGCCGTCCTCGTCGAGCGCCTCGAAACGGCCGTCAACGGGACCGTCGGCAAGGTTGACCCGGATCGGTTCGCCGACGCCTGCGGCGCGGTCGAGCCAGGCCGAACGCACTCCGGCGAAGCCGCGGCCGCGATCCCACAGGCCGAGTTCCTCGTCCATGCGGACCGCCAGGCGGGCGAACAGCGCCTCGGCGTCGACCGGCAGGCCGCGGCCGAGGAAATCTCCGGCCGGCTGTCCCGCGGTCACGTCCGGGTGCGCCACACAATTGACGCCGATACCCGTGACCACGACGAAGGCACCGGAGGCGAGCGCCTCCCCTTCGACCAGGATGCCCGCCACCTTGGTCCGGTCGAGCAGCAGGTCGTTCGGCCATTTCAGCGCCAGACGTTCCGCCGCCGGGGGGCCGGCCACATCGACGACGGCGCGATGCAGCGCCACGGCGGCGACGAAGGAGACGGTCGCGGCGAGCGCGCGCGGCGCCGGGTCGATGAGCAGCAGCGAGGCGGCAAGGTTGCCGGCGCCAGTCACCCAGCCACGGCCGCGACGCCCGCGCCCGGCGGTCTGTTCGCCGGCCGTCACCCACAGGCCGCCGGCCGCGCCGGAGCGGGCAGCGGAAAGCGCGCGGGCGTTGGTCGACGCCAGGCTGTCGTGGTGCTCGCGGCGATAGCCGTCCGGTAGCGGGCCTGCCATCGCCTCAGAAGAAGGTCTTGGCAGCCAGATCCGCGGCCGTGCCAATCTGTCCGGCGATGAAGATGAAGAACAGGATGAAGACACCACTGATGCCGAGGACCGCCTTGAGTTCCGTCGGCATCGGGGCGAAGCCGCCGGCCGGCTCGTCGAAATACATGATCTTGACGATGCGCAGATAGTAGTAGGCGCCCACGACGCTGGCGAGCACGCCGATCACGGCCAGAACGTAGAGGCCGGATTCGATGGCCGCGAGGAACACGTAGAACTTGGCGAAGAAGCCGGCGAGCGGCGGAATGCCGGCCAGCGAAAACAGCAGCATGGCCAGCATGAAGGCCATCATCGGGTTGGTACGCGACAGGCCGGCAAGATCGTCGATGTCCTCGACCATGGTCTCGCCGCGACGCATGGCGAGGATGCAGGCGAAGGTGCCGAGCGTCATGGCCATATAGACCAGCAGATAGATGATGACGCCCTGCACGCCGGCCTGGGTGCCGGAGGCGAGCCCGACCAGGGCGAAGCCCATATGGCCGATGGAGGAATAGGCCATCAGCCGCTTGATGTTGGTCTGGCCGATGGCAGCGAAGGCGCCGAGCACCATCGACAGGATGGAGATGAATGAGATGACTTGCTGCCAGTCGTGGGTGACCGAGGCGAAGGGGCCGACCATGGCGCGGATGAAAAGCGCCATCGCCGCCACCTTGGGCGCCGCGGCGAAGAAGGCGGTGACCGGGGTCGGGGCGCCTTCATAGACGTCCGGCGTCCACATATGGAAGGGCACCGCCGAGACCTTGAAGGCAAAGCCGGAGATCAGGAAGACGAGGCCGAAGACCAGGCCGACGGAGGCGCCGCCCTGCAACGCCTCGGCGATGCCGGCGAAGGTGGTCTGGCCGGTGAAGCCGTAGACCAGCGAGGCGCCATAGAGCAGCAGGCCCGACGACAGGGCGCCGAGGACGAAATATTTGAGGCCGGCCTCGGTGGAGCGCACCGAATCCCGATTGATCGCCGCCACCACATAGAGCGCCAGCGATTGCAGCTCGAGGCCGAGATAGACGGCGATCAGGTCGTTGGCCGAGATCATCATCATCATGCCGAGCGTGGCGATGACGATGAGCACGGGATATTCGAAGCGCTCGAACTTGGCGGCGCGGGCGAAGCCGATCGACATGACGATGGCGACGCCGGAGCCGATGAGCACCAGTATCTTCATCAGGCGCGCGAAGGGATCGACGACGAAGGCGCCGTTGAAGGTGACGCCCTCGGCCGGCACGAGAATGACGACGAGCAGGGCCAGCGCCAGAAGGGCCACGGCCAGATAGGTGACGATGGTGATGACGCGCCCGCCGGAAAAGACGCCGATCATCAGCAGGGCCAACGCGCCGACGGCCAGAATGATTTCCGGCAGCACCGACAGAAAGGAAAAATCGCTCGGCATGGCCCCCGCCTCCCCTATTGCGCCACGGCGGCGAGCTTGCCGGCGGCCGACAGGGCCGCCTGGTAGTTGCTGACCAGCTGGTCGACCGCCGCAGAGGTGACGTGCATCACCGGCGCCGGGTAGAAGCCGAAGAAGATCGTGAGCAGCACCAGCGGCGCCAGAATGGCGATCTCACGTCCGGACAGGTCGAGGATGCCCTTGAGGCTCTCCTTGTCGAGCACGCCGAAGATGATGCGGCGATAGAGCCAGAGCGCGTAGCCGGCCGACAGGATGACGCCGGTGGTGGCCAGGAAGACGACCCAGGTGTTGACCTGGAAGGTGCCGATCAAGCGTCAGGAACTCGCCGATGAAACCGCTGGTTCCGGGCAGGCCGACATTGGCGAGCGTGAAGACCATGAAGACCGCGGCATAGACCGGCATGCGGTGCACCAGCCCGCCATAGGCGGCGATCTCGCGGGTGTGCATGCGGTCGTAGACGATGCCGACGCAGAGGAACAGCGCGCCGGAAACCAGGCCGTGGGAGAGCATCTGGAAGATGCCGCCCTGCACACCCTGGGCGTTCATGGCGAAGATGCCCATGGTGACGAAGCCCATATGCGCCACCGACGAATAGGCGATGAGCTTCTTCATGTCCTCCTGCATCAAGGCGACGAAGGAGGTGTAGATGATGGCGACAACCGAGAGCGTCCAGACGAAGGGCGCGAGATCGGCAGAGGCCAGCGGGAACATCGGCAGCGAGAAGCGCAGGAAGCCGTAGCCGCCCATCTTCAGCAGGATCGCGGCCAGGACCACCGAGCCGGCGGTCGGCGCCTCGACATGGGCGTCCGGCAGCCAGGTGTGCACCGGCCACATGGGCAGCTTGACCGCGAAGGAGGCGAAGAAGGCGATCCACAGCCAGAACTGCATGGAGGCCGGGAACGGATGGTTGAGCAGCGTCGGAATGTCGGTGGTGCCGGCCTGCCAGTACATCGCCATCAGCGCCAGCAGCATGAGCACGGAGCCGGCGAGCGTGTAGAGGAAGAACTTGAAGCTGGCATAGACGCGGCGCGGCCCGCCCCAGATGCCGATGATCAGGAACATCGGGATGAGGCCGCCTTCGAAGAAGACGTAGAAGAGCACGAGATCGAGCGCGCAGAACACGCCGATCATCAGCGTCTCCAGCACCAGGAAGGCGATCATGTACTCCTTGAAGTACTTCTTGACCGTCAGCTTGCTGGCGACGATGCACAGCGGCATGAGGAAGGTGGTGAGGATGACGAACAGCATCGAGATGCCGTCGACGCCCATCTTGTAGCCGATCTTGCCCGACAGCCACGGCATCTCCTCGACCATCTGGAAGCCGGGATTGCTGCCGTCGAAATCGGCCCAGATGAACAGCGACAGCACGAAGGTGACCGCCGTCGTCCACAACGCCACATGGTAGATGTTGCGCTGCGCGACCGCGTCGTCGCCGCGGATGACCAGCACCAGAATGGCGCCGACCAGCGGCAGGAAGGTAACCGTCGAGAGGATGGGCCAGTCGGTCATCGCATCCTCACGCGGCGAACATCAGCCAGGTGATCAGCGCGGCGACGCCGATCAGCATGGCGAAAGCGTAGTGGTAGAGGTAGCCCGACTGTAGCCGCACGACGCGCGCCGTCACATCGAGCACGCGCGCCGAGACGCCGTCGGGGCCGAAGCCGTCGATCAGCCAGCCGTCGCCCATCTTCCACAGGAAGCGGCCGAGCCATTTCGACGAGCGCACGAACAGAACGTCGTAGAGCTCGTCGAAGTACCACTTGTTGAGCAGGAACTTGTAGAGCCAGTCGTTGCGGCGGGCGAGCAGCCGCGGCACGCGCGGATCGACCAGATAGAACCACACGGCGATGGCGACGCCGACGATCATCATCACGGTCGGCAGCAGGGTGATCCACCAGGCCGGATGCACCTCCTCGTGGGGCAGGACGACCGCGGTCTTCCAGAACGCCTCGGCGCCGCCGCCGATGAACATGCCGGAGAAGGCGATGCCGGCGAAGAGCGCTCCGGCGGCGAGCACATAGAGCGGCCACATCATCACGTTCGGCAACTCGTGGACGTGCTTCATCACTTCCGCCGAGGCATGCACCTTGCCGTGGAAGGTCATGAAGATCAGCCGCCACGAATAAAACGCCGTCATCAGCGCGGAGACCACGGCGAGCAGCCAGGCATAGCCGGCGAGCGAATTGGTGCCGCCGAAGGCCGCCTCGATGATGGCGTCCTTGGAGAAATAGCCGGCGGTCAGCGGGAAGCCGGTCAGTGCCAGCGTGCCGGCGATCATCATCCAGTAGGTGAGCGGGATGTGCGTCCTGAGGCCGCCCATCTTGCGCATGTCCTGCTCGTCGCTGACGGCGTGGATGACCGAGCCGGCGCCGAGGAAGAGCAGCGCCTTGAAGAAGGCATGGGTGAACAGGTGGAAGATCGCCACGCCGTAGGCGCCGACGCCGAGGCCGATGAACATGTAGCCGAGCTGCGAGCAGGTGGAATAGGCGATCACCCGCTTGATGTCGTTCTGCACGAGGCCGACCGTGGCCGCGAAGAAGGCGGTGGTGGCGCCGAAGAAGGTGACGACGGTGAGCGCCACCGGCGCCAGCTCGAAGAGCGGCGACAGGCGCGCCACCATGAAGACGCCGGCGGTGACCATGGTCGCGGCGTGGATCAGGGCCGAGACCGGGGTCGGGCCCTCCATCGCGTCGGGCAGCCAGGTGTGCAGCAGGAACTGCGCCGACTTGCCCATGGCGCCCATGAACAGGAGGATGCAGAGCACGGTCAGCGCGTCCGGGTTCCACGACAGGAAATGCATGGGCGTGCCGGCGACGCTCCCGGCATTGGCGAAGATCGTCTCGTAATCGACCGCGTGGAACAGGAAGAAGATGCCGAAGATGCCGAGCGCAAAGCCGAAATCGCCGATGCGGTTGACGATGAAGGCCTTCATCGCGGCGGCGTTGGCCGACGGCCGCTGGTACCAGAAGCCGATGAGCAGATAGGAGGCCAGGCCGACGCCCTCCCAGCCGAAGAAGAGCTGGACCAGGTTGTCGGAGGTCACCAGCATCAGCATGGCGAAGGTGAACAGCGACAGATAGGCGAAGAACCGCGGCCGGTAGGGGTCATGCGCCATGTAGCCGATGGAATAGACGTGGACGACGGACGAGATGGTGGTGACCACGACCAGCATGACGGCGGTCAGCGTGTCGATCCTGAGCGCCCAATCGACGGCAAGCGTGCCCGACGAGATCCAGGTGAACACCGGCACGCGCAGCACCTCGCCGTCGCCGAGGCCGACGGCAAAGAAGGCGATCCAGGAGAGCAGCGCCGTAACCACCAGGAAGCCGGAGGTGATGATCTCCGCGGCGCGCGAGCCCTCGGCCGCCGGCTCGTGATCGTGCTCCTCGCCCTCGTGATGATCGCGCGCATGGGCGCGGCGACCGGCGCCGTTGCCGTGGTCCCCGCCCTCGCCGCCGGGATAGCGGCGGGCGGCACCGACGATGGAGATGGCCCCGGCGATGATGGCGCCGAGCAGCGGCAGGAAGACGATCGCCTGATACATGCCGCGTTCAGCCCTTCATCATGTTGACGTCCTCAACCGCGATCGACCCGCGATTGCGGTAGAAGGCGACGAGGATGGCCAGCCCGATGGACGCCTCGGCCGCGGCGACGGTGAGCACCAGCAGCGCGTAGACCTGTCCGACGAGATCGCCGAGGAAGGCCGAGAAGGCGACCAGATTGATGTTGACCGCAAGCAGCAGCAGCTCGACCGACATCAGGATGACGATGACGTTCTTGCGGTTGATGAAGATGCCGAAGACGCCGATCGTGAACAGGATCGCGGCGACGGTCAGATAGTGCGACAGACCGATGGTCATCAGATCCCCCTCCCCGGCTCGACCTTGCGCACCTCGATCGCCGTCGCCGGCGTGCGCGCCACCTGGTCGGCGATCGACTGGCGTTTGACGTTGGGCTTGTGCCGCAAGGTCAGCACGATGGCGCCGACCATGGCGACGAGCAGCACCATGCCCGCCGCCTGGAAGAAGAAGATGTAGCGGGTGTAGAGCACGTGGCCGAGCGCGGCGGTGTTGCTCATGGTGTTGGAGATCGGCAGCGCGACGTGGGTGGCCGTGTGCGGGGCGAAGGCCCAGCCGCCGAGCACGACCAGCAGCTCGGCCAGCAGCACGATGCCGACAAGGGCGCCGATCGGCAGGTAGTTGAGGAAGCCCTGGCGCAGTTCGACGAAATCGACGTCGAGCATCATCACCACGAACAGGAAGAGCACGGCGACGGCGCCGACATAGACGACGACCAGGATCATCGCCAGGAACTCGGCGCCGAGCAGAACGAACAGCCCAGCCGAATTGAAGAAGGCGAGGATCAGGAACAGCACCGAGTGGACGGGGTTGCGCGCACCGACCACCATGATCGCCGAGGCGATGGTGACCGCCGAGAAGAGATAGAAGAAGAGCGCCGGGAGGATCACGTCATTCGCCCAAATATCGAGCCTGTTTCACGTAGGCGTCCGGCACGCAGCGCATGGCAGCGGACCTGACGCTTTCGGCCTCGGACTGCGTTCCATAGGCGCCGTCGACCACGACCTGGAAGCCCGGCGCGAAGCCGGCGAACTTGCTGGAGAAATCGTTGAACGGGTGCAGCTTGCAGCCTTCCATGTCCTGCACGATTGCGCGGACATCCTGATCGGCCGGAACCGTGGCCAGAACCACCCACCAGCCGCTGTCCTGCCGATCCGCGATCCTGGTGACCGCCGCAGCCTTGCCGGACCAGCGCGCCGGCTCGCAGAGCTCGCTCGGCGCGGCTGCGGACGGCGTCGCGCTATCCTGGCGCGCGCTGAATTCGGCGGCGGCCGACGGCACAAGGCCCGCGGCGAGAAGCGCCCCCGCTGCCAGGCCGGCGGTCTGCAAGATCCGCAATGACGGGCCACGAGCGATCATCGGTAGGGCGCGTCCAGCTTGAGGTTGTTGGCGAGCTCGCGTTCCCAGCGGTCGCCGTTGGCGAGCAGCTTGGCCTTGTCGAAGTAGAGCTCCTCGCGCGTCTCGGTGGCGAACTCGAAGTTCGGCCCCTCGACGATGGCGTCGACCGGGCAGGCCTCCTGACAGAAGCCGCAATAGATGCACTTCACCATGTCGATGTCGTAGCGCGTCGTGCGGCGGGTGCCGTCGTTGCGGCGCGGGCCGGCCTCGATGGTGATCGCCTGGGCCGGGCAGATCGCCTCGCACAGCTTGCAGGCGATGCAGCGCTCCTCGCCGTTGGGATAGCGGCGCAGCGCATGTTCGCCGCGGAAGCGCGGGCTCACCGGCCCCTTCTCGTAAGGGTAGTTGAGCGTCGCCTTCTTGGCGAAGAAATAGCGGAACGACAGGATCATCGCCGACACAAAGTCGGTGAGGAAGAGCGCCCTGGCGGATTGGTCAAGTCGCATCGCTTCGCCTCAAGCCCAGCCCGTCAGTTGCAGGAACGCCGCCACCAGGACGACCATCAACAGCGACAGCGGCAGGAACACCTTCCAGCCGAGCCGCATCAGCTGGTCGTAGCGATAGCGCGGCACGAACGCCTTCACCATGGCGAACATGAAGAAAACGAAGGTCGCCTTGAGCACGAACCAGATGAGGCCCGGAATCCAGGTGAACGGCGGGACGGCGATCGGCGGCAGCCAGCCGCCGAGGAAGAGGACGGTGGTCATGGCGCACATGACGCAGATGGCCACGTACTCGCCGAGGAAGAAGAGCAGGAACGGCGTCGAGGAATATTCGACGGCATAGCCGGCGACCAGCTCCGATTCCGCTTCCGGCAGGTCGAAGGGCGGCCGGCTGGTCTCGGCCAGCGCCGAGATGAAGAAGACGATGAACATCGGGAACAGCGGCAGCCAGTACCAATCGAGGAAGCTCGCGGGTAGACCCAGCTTGGTGCCAAGGCCGCCTTGCTGCGAGGTGACGATGTCGGAGAGGTTGAGCGAGCCTGCGGCGAGCAGCACCGTGATGATGACGAAGCCGATGGATACCTCGTAGGAGACCATCTGCGCGGCCGAGCGCAGCGCGCCGAGGAAGGGGTATTTCGAGTTCGACGCCCAGCCGGCCATGATGATGCCGTACACGCCGAGCGAGGAAATCGCGAAAATGTAGAGGATGCCGACGTTGATGTTGGCGATGACCACGCCGGCGTCGAAGGGGATCACGGCCCAGGCCGACATCGCCAGCACCGAGGTCACCAGCGGCGCCAGCAGGTAAACACCCTTGTTGGCGCTGGAGGGGACCACCGGCTCCTTGAAGACGAACTTGAAGAGGTCGGCGAAGCTCTGGAACAGGCCCCAGGGACCGACCACGTTGGGGCCGCGGCGCATCTGCACCGCCGCCCAGATCTTGCGGTCGGCATAGAGGATATAGGCGACGAAGATGAGCAGGCTCACCAGCAGCAGCAGGCTCTCGGCAACCAGGATGATGCCGGGCACGACGTAGGTTGAGATGAAGCCGCTCATCGTCCTGGTTACTCCGCCGCCGTTGCCAGTCTGCCGGCGGCGAGCGCCGAACACTCGGCCATCACGGCGGAGGCGCGCGCGATGGGATTGGTCAGGTAGAAATCGCCGATGGCGTTCACAAACGGCTCGCCGCCCGCCTTGCCGGCCCCCGCGGCCAGCGCCTTGACGTCGTCGAGCGAACCGGGCGCGATCTGGTCGATGCGCATGAAATGCGGATGGGCCGCGTAGAGCCTGGCGCGCAGCTCTGCCAGCGTGTCGAAGGGCAGCCGGTGGTCCAGACGATCGGAAAGCGCCCGCAGGATCGCCCAGTCCTCGCGTGCGTCGCCGGGCGGGAAAGCCGCCCGCTCGGTCATCTGAACGCGGCCCTCGGTATTGACGTAGGTGGCCGATTTCTCGGTATAGGCGGCGCCGGGCAGGATGACGTCGGCACGGTGGGCGCCGGCGTCGCCGTGGGTGCCGATATAGACGACGAACGCGGAACCCAGCGCCTGCATGTCGATGGTGTCGTTGCCGAGCAGGAAGACGAGGTCGATCTCGCCGGCCGCGGCAGAGGCGACCATGCCGATGGTGTCGAGGCCGCCATCGCGCGGCACGAAGCCGAGATCGAGCGCGCCGACGCGCGCCGCCGCCGTGTGCAGCACGGCCAGCCCGTTCCAGCCGTCGTCGCGCTCACCCGCGGTGGCGATCCTGGCGGCCAGCGCCAGCACTTCCGGGCCGTCGGGACGCGCCAGCGCGCCCTGCCCGATCAGGATCAGCGGCCGCTTGGCCTCGGCCAGAACCTTGCCGAAGCCGGAGGTGCCATCGACAAGCTCGGCGAGGCTCTGCGGGCCGGCGCCGAGATAGTCATAGGGATAAGTGAGGTCCACCGCCTCGCCGACCAGACCGATCGGCACGGCGTCGCTCAGGCGCCAGCGCTTGCGGATGCGGGCGTTGAGCACCGCCGCCTCGTGGCGCGGGTTGGACCCGACGATGAGGATGGCGTCCGCATGCTCGATACCGGCAATGGTGGTGTTGAACATGTAGCTGGCGCGGCCCGCCGCCGGATCGAGCTTGTCGCCCGGCTCGCGGCAATCGAGGTTCTTGACCCCGAGCGCGGACATCAGCTCGCGCAGTGCGTAGATGTCCTCGACCGCAGCGAGGTCGCCGGTGAGCGCGCCCATGCGCTCCGGCTTCGTCGCCTTCACCTTGTCGGCGATGGCGGCAAAGGCCGCGCCCCATGTCGCCGGCTCCAGGCGCCCGTTGCGGCGCACATAGGGCCTGTCGAGGCGCTGGGTCCTGAGCCCGTCCCAGATGAAGCGGGTCTTGTCGGAAATCCACTCCTCGTTCACCGCCTCGTTGAGGCGGGGCAGGATGCGCATGACCTCGCGGCCGCGCGTATCGACGCGGATGGCGGAGCCGACCGCATCCATGACGTCGATGGACTGGGTCTTCACCAGCTCCCACGGCCGGGCGTGGAACTCGTAGGGCTTGGAGGTCAGCGCGCCGACCGGGCAAAGGTCGATGACGTTGCCCTGCAGCTCGGAGTGCATGGCCTGCTCGAGGTAGCTGGTGACCTCCATGTCCTCGCCGCGGCCGGTGGCGCCGAGATCCTCGACGCCGGCAACCTCGGCCGAAAAGCGGATGCAGCGCGTGCAGTGGATGCAGCGGGTCATGATCGTCTTGACCAGCGGCCCGATATATTTGTCCTCGACGGCGCGCTTGTTCTCCTGGAAGCGGCTGCCGTCGACGCCGTAGGCCATGGCCTGGTCCTGCAGGTCGCATTCGCCGCCCTGGTCGCAGATGGGGCAATCGAGCGGGTGATTGATGAGCAGGAACTCCATCACCCCTTCGCGTGCCTTCTTCACCATCTTCGACTTGGTGAACATCTCCGGCGGCTGGCCTTCGGGACCGGGGCGCAGGTCGCGCACCGCCATGGCGCAGCTCGCCTGCGGCTTGGGCGGACCGCCCTTCACCTCGATCAGGCACATGCGGCAATTGCCGGCGATCGACAGCCGCTCGTGAAAGCAGAAGCGCGGAATCTCGGCGCCCGCCGCCTCGCACGCCTGAAGCAGCGTGAACTCGGCGGGAACGTCGACTTCTTTGCCGTCTACCTTGACGATTGGCATGGGCCCTTACTCCGCCGCCTCGGTCATTGTCGGCTCCCCGACATGCGGACGCGCCGCCGGTGCCGCGCTCTCTTCGATCTTCTTGCCACGCTGGCTCTTCCACAAGGCCGCGTTCGGCAGGCGCTCCCAGCCGAAGGCATGGTCGCTGGGCCCGTGCGCGATCAGGTGATCGCGGCGGCGGACGCCCTCTGCCATGTCCGGGCGCTCGCCGGCCTCTACCCACCACATGACCAGCGGCGTCTCCATCGGCACGAACCAGGTCTCGCGCCGGCGATAGAAGCGCCCGTGCAGCGTCTGCCATACGAAGCGCTCGAGCGCCTCTTCGTTCTGCCACAGGGTCAGGTTGGGCAGGATGGTCGGGTCGTCATAGACCCGCATGTTCATGGCGTGGCCGGTGTAATCCTGAAGGCGCCAGACGAAGCCCTCGATCTTCTCGGCGAGCTTGTTGACGCGGTCGACGTTCTCGACGAACTCCGCCATGCGCGGATCGTCGAGTGGAAAGGCGATCCGCGCGACGTTGAACTCGGCAAGATGGCGGGTTGCGCTCATCGCCCCTACTCCGCCGCCTCGGTCATCGGCGCACCGAAATCCGGGTGCGTCATGTGATAGGTGTCGATGCGCCGCTCGATCTCGGCGCGGAAATGACGGATGAGGCCCTGCACCGGCCAGGCCGCCGCGTCGCCGAGCGCGCAGATGGTGTGGCCCTCGACCTGGTAGGTGACCTCGAGCAGCATGTCGATCTCGTGCTTCTCGGCGCGGCCTGCGGCCATGCGCTCAAGCACGCGCCACATCCAGCCGGTGCCCTCGCGGCAGGGCGTGCACTGGCCGCAGCTCTCGTGCTTGTAGAAGTATGACAGACGCGCGATCGCCCGCACGATGTCGGTCGACTTGTCCATGACGATGACCGCCGCCGTGCCCAGGCCGGACTTCGCCTCCTTGAGCGCGTCGAAATCCATGACGAGGTCGTTGCACATATAGGCCGGCAGACACGGCACCGACGCGCCGCCGGGGATGACCGCCAGCAGGTTGTCCCAGCCACCGCGCACGCCGCCGGCATGGCGGTCAATCAGCTCGCGCAGCGTGATGCCCATCTCCTCTTCCACCGTGCACGGCTTCTCGACGTGACCGGAGATGCAGAAGAGCTTGGTGCCGGTGTTGTTGGGCCGGCCGATGCCGGCGAACCACGAGGCGCCGCGGCGCATGATGGTCGGCGCGACGGCAACCGACTCGACATTGGCGACCGTCGACGGGCAGCCATAGACGCCGACGGCGGCCGGGAACGGCGGCTTCAGCCGCGGCATGCCCTTCTTGCCTTCCAGGCTTTCGAGCAGGCCGGTCTCCTCGCCGCAGATATAGGCGCCGGCGCCGTGGTGGACGATGATGTCGAAATCCCAGCCGTTCTTGTTGTTCTTGCCGATGAGGCCGGCCTCGTAGGCCTCGTCGACGGCAGCCTGGAAATGCTCGCGCTCGCGGATGAACTCGCCGCGGATATAGACGAAGGCGGTGTGGGCGCCCATGGCGAAGCCGGCGACCAGGCAGCCCTCGACAAGGATGTGCGGATCGTGGCGCAGGATTTCGCGATCCTTGCAGGTGCCGGGTTCGGACTCGTCGGCATTGACGACCAGATAATGCGGCCGGTCGCCGATCTGCTTGGGCATGAACGACCATTTGAGGCCGGTCGGGAAGCCGGCGCCGCCGCGTCCGCGCAAGCCCGACGCCTTGATCTCGTTGATGATGGCGTCGCGGCCCTTGTCCAGGATCGCCTTGGTGCCGTCCCAGGCACCGCGCGCCATGGCGCCTTTCAGGCTACGGTCGTGGCGGCCGTAGAGGTTGGTGAAGATGCGGTCCTTGTCGGCGAGCATCGGTCTTCAGTTCTTTCCTTCGCCGGCATCGGAACGGCGGGAGAAATCGGTTTCGCCGCCCGTCGCCAGAATCCTGGCCTGGCCGATCCAGTCCTCACGCATGATGCGGCCCTTGAATTTCAGGTCGTTGTCCACCCAGGCGATCTCGGCCTCGCTCCAGGCGGCGATCTGGTCGTAATGGAAGATGCCGCGCGCGTTGAGCAATCCCTCGATCTTGGGGCCAACCCCGGAGATGCGCTTGAGGTCGTCCGCCTTGCCGTCACGCGGGCCTTCCAGCCCCTCCGGCTGGACGGCCTCGACAACAGCGGAATCGCTTGCCGCCGGTGCGGTCGGATCGTCAAGCAGCGTCATCGGCCCACCGACCGGCGCCGCGAACTGCCGGTCTATCTGGGGGCCGGGCTTGAGCGGCCGGCCCGCCGCGATGTCGTCGATGATCTTCTCGAAGCTCTCGGCGGTCAGGTCCTCATAGGTGTCCGCCGCAATCTGTACCAGCGGCGCGTTCACGCAGGCGCCGAGGCACTCGACCTCCTCCCACGAGAAATCGCCGTCGTCGGACAGATGGTGCTGTTCCCCGATGCGGCGGGTGCAGACCTCCTTGATGTCGCCAGCGCCACGCAGCCAGCAGGGCGTCGTGCCGCACACCTGGATGTGCGCCTTGGCACCGACCGGCTCGAGATTGAACATGGTGTAGAAGGTGGCGACCTCGAGAACGCGAATCCGGGACATGCCGAGCAGCTCGGCGATCGCGCGGATCGCCGGCTCGCTGACCCAGCCTTCCTGCTCCTGCGCCCGCCACAACAGCGAGATGACCGCCGAGGCCTGGCGGCCCTCGGGGTATTTCGCCATCTCCTTCTTCGCCCAGGCCAGGTTCTGCGGCGTGAAGGCGAAGCTCTCGGGCTGCTTCTCGGCGAGACGACGGACGGCCATCAGCGATCGACCTCCCCGAAGACGATGTCGAGCGAGGCCAGGATCGCGGTGACATCGGCGAGCATGTGGCCGCGCGTGATGTGATCCATGGCGGAGAGATGGGCGAAGCCCGGCGGCTTGATCTTGCAGCGATAGGGCTTGTTGGTGCCGTCGGCGACGAGATAGACGCCGAACTCGCCCTTGGGCGCCTCGACGGCGGCGTAAACCTCGCCGGCGGGAACGTGATAGCCCTCGGTGTAGAGCTTGAAGTGGTGGATGAGCGCCTCCATCGAGCGCTTCATCTCGCCGCGCTTCGGCGGCACCACCTTGCCGTCATCGGAGGTGACCGGCCCCTTGCCCTCCGGCTCGTTCAGCTTGGCGATGCACTGCTTCATGATCCTGATCGATTGGACCATCTCCTCCATGCGGATCAGGTAACGGTCGTAGCAGTCGCCGTTCTTGCCGATGGGGATGTCGAAATCCATCTCCTCGTAGACCTCATAGGGCTGCGCCTTGCGCAGATCCCAGGCGGCGCCGGAACCGCGCACCATCACGCCCGAGAAGCCCCACTGCCAGGCTTCCTCCAGGCTGACCACGCCGATATCGACGTTGCGCTGCTTGAAGATGCGGTTGTCGGTGAGCAGCCCGTGAATGTCGTCGAGCACCTTGAGGAAGGGGTCGCAGAATTCGCCGATATCGTCGATGAGCTTCTGCGGCAGGTCCTGATGCACACCGCCAGGGCGGAAATAGGCCGCATGCATGCGGCTGCCGGAGGCGCGCTCGTAGAAGACCATCAGCTTCTCGCGCTCCTCGAAGCCCCACAGCGGCGGCGTCAGCGCGCCGACGTCGAGCGCGTGGGTGGTGACGTTGAGGAGATGGTTGAGCAGCCGGCCGATCTCGCAATAGAGAACGCGGATCAACTGGCCGCGGCGCGGCACGGCGATGCCGGTAAGCCTCTCCACCGCAAGCGCGAAGGCATGTTCCTGGTTCATCGGCGCGACATAATCGAGCCGATCGAAATAGGGCACGGCCTGGAGATAGGTCTTGTGCTCGATCAGCTTCTCGGTACCGCGATGGAGCAGTCCGATATGCGGGTCGACGCGCTCGACGATCTCGCCGTCGAGCTCGAGCACCAGACGCAGCACGCCATGGGCCGCCGGGTGCTGCGGCCCGAAATTGATGTTGAAGGTGCGGACGTCGGTCTCAGACATGGCAGTGAGCGGCCAATGGTGAATAGCACGCCGGAAGGCGGCGATCGGCAACAGCGCGCGAATAGCGAATAGCGAATAGCGAATAGAAACGAGAATTCTTAGCCATCGGTCTGTCTGCGCTGAATTGACCGGATCAGTGAACGCAGCATCCTGCCGAGTTCGTCAGCCTTGTCGACCAGCGGTTTTGCATCCCGCTCCGGCACCAACTGCACCCGCACAGCGATCAGAAGGTGGGTCTCAAGCTCCTTCAGAGACCCCTGAGACATCCGCAGGAATTGAACGAATGCCCCACTATTCTCCCGACCGTGTCCTTCGGCAATGTTCGCCGCTATCGACACAGACGCTCGTCGGATCTGGCTCGTCATGCCGTAGACCTCGTCCTTCGGGAAGTCTGCCGTCAGCCGATAACAGCTTTCGGCCAGCGTCACGGCTTCCTGCCAGACTTTCAGATCACGGTATGAACTGATCCCTATCGCGCATCCCTCCTTCTATTCGCTATTCGCTACTCACTATTCGCTACTTCGCTTTCTCATCGCCCGGCAGCACGTATTCCGTGCCTTCCCAGGGCGAGAGGAAATCGAAATCGCGGAATTCCTGGGCGAGCTTCACCGGCTCGTAGACGACGCGCTTCTGCTCGTCGTCGTAGCGCACCTCGACATAGCCGGTAAGCGGAAAGTCCTTCCTCAGCGGATGTCCCTCGAAGCCGTAGTCGGTGAGGATGCGGCGCAGATCGGGGTGGCCGGTGAAGAGGATGCCGTAGAAATCGTAGGCTTCGCGCTCGAACCAGTCGGCGCCGGGAAAGACCGGCGTGATCGAGGGCACCGGCGTGGTTTCGTCGGTCGCGACCTTGATGCGGATGCGGATGTTCTGGCGGGGGCTGAGGAAATGATAGACCACGTCGAAGCGCTTCTCGCGCTGGGGCCAGTCCACCCCGCACACATCGGTCAGGTTGATGAAGGCGAGCCGCGGATCGTCGCGCAGGAAGCGGACGAAGGGCACGATCTCGTTGGCCGCGACGGTGACGGTCAGCTCGCCGAAGGCCACATGCCAATCGGCGACGGCCTCGCCACGCGTGGCCGCGATGTAGTCTCCGAGCTCCCTGAGTGTCTCGTCCACGACCCCGGTCCCCCTGACCGCTCTAGCGTTCGATCGTCCCGGTGCGCCGGATCTTCTTCTGCAGGAGAAGGACGCCGTAGACCAGGGCCTCGGCGGTCGGCGGACAGCCGGGCACGTAGATATCGACCGGAACAATGCGGTCGCACCCGCGCACGACCGAATAGGAATAGTGGTAGTAGCCGCCGCCGTTGGCGCACGAGCCCATCGAGATGACGTAGCGCGGCTCCGGCATCTGGTCGTAGACCTTGCGCAGCGCCGGCGCCATCTTGTTGGTCAGCGTGCCGGCGACGATCATCACGTCCGACTGGCGCGGGCTGGCGCGCGGCGCGAAGCCGAAGCGCTCGACGTCGTAGCGCGGCATCGAGGCCTGCATCATCTCGACGGCGCAGCAGGCCAGACCGAAGGTCATCCACATCAGCGAGCCGGTGCGCGCCCAGGTGATCAGATCGTCGGTGGCGGTGACCAGAAAGCCCTTGTCGGCGAGCTCGTTGTTGATCTCGACGAAATAGGGGTCCTGGTTCCGCTGCAGCGGGCGGCCGGCAGTATCGACCAGCGGCTTGTCGGCGGGCGCGGTCAATCCCATTCGAGCGCTCCCTTGCGCCACTCATAGATGAAACCGATGGTCAGCACGCCGAGAAAGACCATCATCGACCAGAAACCCGCCCAGCCGAGCGCGCCGAAGGACACCGCCCAGGGGAACAGGAAGGCCACTTCGAGGTCGAAGATGATGAACAGGATGGCGACCAGGTAGAAGCGGATGTCGAACTGCATGCGCGCGTCGTCGAACGCGGCAAAGCCGCACTCATAGGCCGACAGCTTCTCCGGATCGGGGCTCTTGTAGGCGATGATGAAGGGGGCAACGAGAAGCGCCAGTCCGATGATCGCCGCGATGCCCATGAACACCACGACCGGCAAATAGGCACTCAACAGGCTTTCCATTCTGCTCTCCGGTCGCCGCGGCCCAAATCGCCCGCGGACCCCGCCCCAGCATCAACTTATCGCGCTGCAGCATAACGACAAGGCCGCCCCCTGCCTAGCCGACTGCCGCCAATTTCGGCCCCACCCTGTAAGGGTTTCAGACCGGGAAGAACGTGCCGGAGGCTTAACCGAGCAGGCGCGGAGTCGCAAGTCACAATGGCCGGCGCGATCACCGCAATTCCGGCCACCTCTCGTTGCAATCGCCCCGTCGCAAACCTACCATCCGCGGCGGCGAGCGGAGGGGCGGCCATGAGCTACGTCAACAGCGTGTTGCAGCCGGGCGAGACATTGATCTATCGCGGCAAGCTCCACTGGATCATCTACGGCTCGGCCGTCTTCGCGGCGATCGTGGCCGTGGCGCTTGCGGCCGTGGCCCGGGCGGTGCCTCCGGACTTGGCGCCGGTGGCCTGGATCGCCGCAGCAATCGCGCTTGCGATCGCGCTGTTTTCGGCGGTGCGGGCGTGGTTCGACCAGTGGATCACGGAGATCGCGGTCACCAGTCTCAGGGTGATCTACAAGAAGGGCTTCATCCGGCGCCATACGGCCGAGATGAACATGGACAAGGTCGAGTCGGTGACGGTCGACCAGCCGCTCTGGGGGCGCCTGCTGGGCTACGGCACGGTGCATGTGATGGGCACCGGCGAAGGCATCGAGCACCTGAACCGGATCGACCGCCCGGTCGCGCTGCGCAACGCCATCGTCGCCCGCTGAAGAGCCGGCCGGGCGGATAGGTCCGTGGGCTGAAAACCCGGCGGGAGCGACGGGGCCCGAGCGGCGCCACACGCGCACAACCGAACCCTGCCCGGCCACGCAACGACGCCGTGTTCCGAGTTCGCGGGACCGCCAAGGCTCGTCCTAGGCGTCGGCCGCGGCGGTTTCCTGCGCCGTCGGGCGCGCGCTGCGGTCGGGCGGCGTCGCGCGGAACCAAACCACGTAGAGCGCCGGCAGGAAGAGCAGTGTCAGGGCGGTCGCGCCCGCGAGACCGCCGGATATGGCGTAGGCCATCGGTCCCCAGAACACGTCCGACATGATCGGGATCATGCCCAGTATCGCCGCTGAGGCGGTGAGCAGGATCGGCCGCATGCGATGCTCGGTCGCCTCGACCACCGCGTCCCATGTGCCCATGCCCTGGCCGTGATTGTATTCGATGCGGTCGACGAGGATGACTGAGTTGCGAACGATCATGCCGGTGAGCGCGATGACGCCGAGGATGGCGACAAAGCCGAGCGGCGTGTGGGTGGTCAGCATTGCCACGACTATGCCGATCAGCCCGAGTGGCGCCACGCTGAGCACGAGGAACAGCCGCGAGAAGCTCTGCAGCTGGATCATCAAGATAATCAGGATGACCGACAGCATGAGCGGGACCACCGCGACAACCGAGGCGGTGCTCTGGCCGCTCTTTTCCTCGGTGCCGCCGATTTCGATCTTGGCGCCGGCCGGCAATGTATTCCGGATCTCGGTGATCACCGGTTCCAGCAGCTTCGCAACCGTCGGCGCTTCCAGTCCGGGCGCCGGCGCCGCCTGCACCGTGATCGTCGGTAGCCGGTCGCGCCGCCAGATATAGGATTCGTCGATGGTGTAGTCGATGTCGGCGACGTCGCTCAGCGGTACCGACGCGCCACTCGGCAGGTTGAGCTGAAGCCGGCGCAGTGTTTCCAGCGACAGTTTGTCGATATTGGCCGCGCGTCCGACCACATCGACGAGATAGATGCTGTCGCGAATCTGGGTGACCTCGGCGCCGT
Source organism: uncultured Alphaproteobacteria bacterium (assembly GCA_963730325.1). Classification (GTDB taxonomy): domain Bacteria; phylum Pseudomonadota; class Alphaproteobacteria; order Rhizobiales; family Kaistiaceae; genus CAVSRC01. The sequence continues at coordinate 424,368 of CAVSRC010000019.1, forward strand.
TCAACACCGCATAGAGCTGGTTCGAGATCGCGTTGCTGCTGAGGCCAAGCTGACGGGCGCGGTTCTGATTGACGTTGAGTCGGACGGTCTTGGCCTTTTCCATCCAGTTGAAGTTGACCAGTACCGCGTCGCCGGAGGTGCGAATGGCGCTCGCCACCTGTTCGGCGATCGTCCGGGTCGCATCGAGAGTCGTCGCGCTGATGCGGTACTGCACCGGCCAGCCGACTGGCGGTCCAAGTTCCAGCCGCGCCACGCGCCCTGTCAGGTCGTGGTTAGCCTCGAGTGCAGCCGTCAGCTTGTCTTGCAGCCGGTCGCGCGCGTCGAGGTCCTTTCCGACGATGACCATCTGAGCGATGAAGTCGTTGTCGCCCTGGACGTCGAGCGGCAGATAGAATCGCACCGCACCGCCGCCGACATAGGCGGAATAGCTGGCGACGTCCTGATTGCCCTCGATCAGCTTCTCGACGTCCTTGACGGCTGCCGCCGTGGCGTAGATCGAGGAACTCGACGGCAGGATCAGCGTGACAAGCAGCTCCGGCCGATCGGAGGCCGGAAAGAACTGCCGCTGCACGTAGTTCTGTCCAAACAGCGCCATGACGAAGAGCGCGAGCGTCACGGCGATGGTGAGGTAGCGGTAGCGCATGCAGAACGTAAGCATGCGCACGAACGTCCGCATCACGCGACCGGGGCCCTTCTCGCCCTTCTTCTTCATCGTGTCCGGCAGCACCGTCATGCCGATCACCGGCGAGAAGATCACCGCGACGAACCATGACGCGATTAGCGCGATCCCCACTACCTGAAAAAGGGAAATCGTGTATTGGCCCACGCTGCTCTTGGCCAGCCCGATGGGCAGGAAGCCGGCGATGGTCACCAGCGTGCCGGTCAGCATCGGAAAGGCCGTCGAGACATATGCATAGCTCGCCGCCTGGATCTTTGCGACGCCCGCTTCGATCCGTGACACCATCGATTCGATGGTGATCATGGCGTCGTCGACGAGCAGGCCCAGCGAGATGACCAGGGCACCCAGCGAAATGCGCTGCAGCGTGATGCCGAGATAGTCCATCGCCAGGAAGACGATGGCGAGCACCAGCGGAATCGAGATGGCCACCACGAGTCCGGCCCTGAGGCCGAGACTGAGGAAGCTGATGACCAGGACGATGGCGACCGCTTCATAGAGCGCGTCGGTAAAGCCGCCGATCGCCTTGCGCACCACGTCCGGCTGATCCGACACCTGGACCAGGTCGATGCCGATCGGGAATTGCTGCTGCATCTTCGACGCCACGGCGCTCAGGCTGTCGCCAAACACCAGATTGTTCCCGCCATCGCTCATCGACACGCCGATGCCGATCGCCGGCTTGCCGTTGACCACGAACTCCTTGGTTGGCGGATCGACATAGCCGTGGGTAATCTGGGCGAGCTGGGTGAGTTTGTAGAACGTGCCGCCGATGTAGAGGTTGATGCTCTGCAGGCTCTGGATATCGGTCAGCGCACCGGAGACTTCGATTAGGATCTCGTCGTTCTGGGTGGTGATGACGCCCGCCGGCGTGACGGTGTTCTGGTTGGCGATCGCTTGCAGCACTTGGCTGACATTGAGGTCGAGGGCCGCCAGCTGCTGTGGCGAGAAGTTGAGGTAATACTTCTCTTCCTGCTGCCCGAAAATCGTCACCTTGCCGACGTCGGTGGCGCTCAGGAACGCCGCCTTGGCGGTCTCCGCGAAGTCCCGCGCCTGCCGCCAGCTGAAGCCGTCGAATGTGATGCCGTAGATGACGCCGTAGACGTCGCCGAATTCGTCGTTGAAATAGGGGCCGACGACACCGGAAGGCAGCTGCGATTCGATGTCGGAGACTTTCTTGCGTACCTGATACCAGGCGTCCGGAACTTCCGACGGCGGCGTCGAATCCTTCAGGTCTACATAGGTCACCGACTTTCCGGGCGTCACGTAGCTGCGCAACACGTTGAGATTAGGGGTCTCCTCGAGCTTCTCCTCGATCGTGTTGGTGACCTCGTTCATCGTGTCGACGAGCGTCGCGCCCGGCCAACCGGCCGAGACGACCATGGTGCCGACCGCGAAGGACGGATCCTCCTCGCGCCCGAGTTTGGCGTAGGAGAACGCCCCGGTGAGCACTACGACGATCATGAAGAAGAGGATGAGCGGGCGATGACGAATAGCCCACTCGGAAAGGTTCAGGCCCTTCATTGGGCGGCGACCTTTTCCGGCGTCACCTTCTGCCCGTCGACCAGGGAATTGACGCCGGCGATGACGACGAGGTCGCCCTTGTCGAGGCCGGACTGGATGAAGATGGCGTCGCTGTCGTAGCGCGAGACCTTGACCGGCTTGGTGTGCACGGTCCCGTCCACACCCACCACCCAGACTTCCGGCGAGTCGCCCGTGGTCAGCAGCGCAGTTGCCGGCAGCTTCGTCAGCACCTCGTCCTGGCCCTGCGCGCGGCCGTTGACGAGCGCGCCCAGGCGAAACGCTGCGGGTGGGTTGGTCAGGCCGACGCGGACCGTGTAGGTGCCGGTCGTGGGATCCGCGCTGGGCGATATCTGGCGCACGGCACCGCCCGTCTTGACGGAAGGATCCTGTTGCAGGCTGACCTCGACCGGGATGCCGATCTTGGCGGCTCCGGCGACGCGCGCGGAGACCGAGAAGACCGCGTCGAGGTCCGCCGTCTGCGCGATGTCGACGATCATCTGGCCGGCGGAAACCACCTGTCCCGGATCGGCGCCCGTCTGGGTGACCGAGCCCGCCACCGGCGCTTTCAGCGTGGCGTAGGCGAGCTGGCTCTCCGCAAGGCGCTGGTTGGCTTGCGCGCTGGCGAGGCTCGCCTGGGCGCTCTGCAGGGCCTGAAGCGCCTGATTGTAGGCGTCCTGGGTGATGACGGCCTGCGCAAGCAGCTTCTTCATCGCTGCTTCCTTCGGCGCCGCTTGATCGACGCTCGCCTGGGCCGAGCTGACGGCGGCCTTGGCCGCATCGAGCTGGTTCTGCAGGTCGGTGGTGTCGAGGTTGGCGATCAGATCGCCGATCTTGACGACATCGCCGACGCCCACGGCGCGCGATGCCATGCGCCCGCCGACGAGAAACCCGACGCTTGCGGTGTTGCGTGCAGCGATCGTGCCGCTGCCGGCGGCGACAAGGGGATAGTTCTGCGGGTTGGCCTCGACGACGAGGGCCGTGCGCGGCGGCGCGGGAGGCTCGTCCTTCTTCTGGCAGCCGGCCACGGCAAGCAAAAGGACGACCACAACGACATGTGCGACCGCGCTCATCGGTCTTGGCATTGGGTCCCCCCCTTGGCCATAGAAAAGCTCCGGCTTCGCGAAGGGTAGCCGGAAGCCAAGCCTATGGAAACCCTAGGGCTCCGACATCCCACGGACGTCGGCGGGGAACGGTTGGGGCCGTAGTGCCGATCGGCAGCGCATTTAGGGAACCGGCCCGCAAGGCGAACAGCGCCGGCCAGCAAGGTCGCGGCGGGCCAAAACCCGGTGTAACAAGGGATCAATGTGAGCGAATGAACTGGCGGGAGCGACGGGGCTCGAACCCGCGACCTCCGGCGTGACAGGCCGGCACTCTAACCAACTGAGCTACGCCCCCGCGGGCGTTTTGGCGCCTCAAGCGGCGCGCCGGCAGGAGTTAAGCGAGCCCCCCCGCCAAGTCAAGGATTTGTCAGGCCCAGGTGACCGAAATCGCCCGCCCGCCGCACGGCGGGATGGTGGGCGGTGAGAGGCTCGAACTCCCGACATCCACGGTGTAAACGTGGCGCTCTACCAACTGAGCTAACCGCCCGTCTCTCGCGCCAGCATTTAGATGGGCGAGGCCCGGCCTTGCAAGCCGGTTTGGCCCGGCTCGCGGCCCGCCCTGCCCCCGCCAGCAAAGACGAGGCCCCGCGCGAGGCGCGGGGCCTGTCGAGAAACTGGCTTGTCGCCGGTTAGCGGTTGACGGCGTCTTTGAGGCCCTTGCCGGCCTTGAATTTCGGAGTCTTCGACGCGGCGATGTTGATCGCCTCGCCCGTGCGCGGATTGCGTCCGACGCTGGCGGCGCGCTTGGCGACCGCGAAGTTGCCGAACCCAATGATCTTCACTTCCGTGCCTGACTTCAGTGAGTCGGTAATCGCATCGAAGGTCGCATCGACTGCCTGTCCGGCCCCAGCCTTGGACATGCCGGTCCGTTCAGCCACAGCCGCGATGAGATCATTCTTGTTCATGGAAACTCCCTTTCCCTCGTCAGAGCCGAAAGCGATTCGCGCAATCGACTTCGCCGAGACAGTCCTGCCAAAAACCGCCTCTGGCAAGCGAAAACGGCGGAATCCCGCGATTTTGATCGAAATGTGCCTGTGCACAAAAAAAGCGCGCCCACCATGGGATGGGCGCGCTTTCTTATTTTATATCAATAACTTAGTGCGCCACGACAGCGCCCGTGGCGTCGTCATCGGAGACCACCGGCGTCGCAGGCTCCTTCTTCTCATTCCACTCGATCGGCACCGGAGCGCGGACCAGGGCCCGCTTCAGAACCTCGTCCATACGGGCCACGGGGATGATTTCCAGGCCGCTTTTGACGTTTTCCGGGATGTCCGCCAGGTCCTTGGCGTTGTCCTCCGGGATGAGCACGCTCTTGATGCCGCCGCGCAGCGCCGCCAGCAGCTTCTCCTTGAGGCCGCCGATCGGCAGAACACGGCCACGCAGGGTGATCTCGCCGGTCATCGCCACATCCTTGCGGACCGGGATGCCGGTCATCACCGAGACGATGGCGCTCACCATGGCGACGCCAGCCGACGGGCCGTCCTTGGGCGTGGCGCCCTCCGGCACGTGGACGTGGATGTCGCTCTTGTCGAACATGGGCGGCTCGATGCCGAAATCGATCGCCCGGCTGCGGACATAAGAGGCCGCGGCCGAGATCGACTCCTTCATCACGTCGCGGAGGTTGCCCGTGACGATCATCTTGCCCTTGCCGGGCATCATGGCGCCCTCGATGGTGAGCAGCTCGCCGCCCACCTCGGTCCACGCCAGTCCGGTCACCAGGCCGACCAGATCCTCTTCCTCCACCTCGCCGTAACGGAAGCGCGGAACGCCGAGGAAATCCTCGATGTTCTTGGTGCTGATCTTGATCGACTTCTTCTTGGAGAGGATCAGCTCCTTGACGCTCTTGCGGGCAAGCGTGGCCAGCTCGCGCTCGAGATTGCGGACGCCGGCCTCGCGCGTGTAGCGCCGGATGACGGTCTTCAACGCCTCGTTGTCGACGGCGAACTCCTTCTCCGCCAGACCGTGCTCCTTGAGGATCTTGGGGATCAGGTGGCGGCGGGCGATCTCGATCTTCTCATCCTCGGTGTAGCCGGCGATGCGAATGATCTCCATGCGGTCCATCAGCGGCGGCGGAATGTTGAGCGTGTTCGCCGTGGTGATGAACAGCACGTTCGACAGGTCGTAATCGACCTCGAGATAGTGGTCGTTGAAGGACGAGTTCTGCTCCGGATCGAGGACCTCGAGCAGCGCCGAAGACGGATCGCCGCGGAAATCCATGCCGATCTTGTCGACTTCGTCGAGCAGGAACAGCGGATTGACCTTCTTGGCCTTGCGCATCGACTGGATGACCTTGCCGGGCATCGAGCCGATATAGGTGCGCCGGTGACCGCGGATTTCGGCCTCGTCGCGCACGCCGCCGAGCGACATGCGCACGAACTCACGCCCCGTGGCCTTGGCGATCGACTTGCCGAGCGAGGTCTTGCCGACGCCGGGCGGGCCGACCAGGCACAGGATCGGACCCCTGAGCTTGTTCGAGCGGCTCTGCACGGCGAGATATTCGACGATGCGGTCCTTGACCTTCTCCAGACCGTAGTGGTCCGCGTCGAGAACCTCCTGGGCGTAGTTCAGGTCGTACTTGACCTTGGACTTCTTGCCCCACGGAATGCCGAGCAGCCAATCGAGGTAGTTCCTGACCACCGTCGCTTCGGCCGACATCGGGCTCATCTGGCGCAGCTTCTTCAGCTCGTTGGTCGCCTTCTCCCGCGCTTCCTTGGAGAACTTGGTCTTGGCGATCTTTTCCTCGAGCTCCTGGATCTCGTCCTTGCCGTCCTCGGAATCGCCGAGTTCCTTCTGGATCGCCTTCATCTGCTCGTTCAGGTAGTACTCGCGCTGCGTCTTCTCCATCTGGCGCTTGACGCGGCTGCGGATGCGCTTTTCCACCTGCAGAACGGAAATCTCGCTCTCCATCAGGCCGAGCACGCGCTCCAGCCGCTCGACCACGGTCGGCAGCGCCAGGATGCCCTGCTTCTCGGCGATCTTGACGGCCAGATGCGAGGCGACCGTGTCGGCGACCTTGGCATAGTCGTCGATCTGGCCGACCGCGCCGACCACCTCAGGCGAGATCTTCTTGTTGAGCTTCACGTAATTCTCGAACTCGGTCATCACCGAGCGCGCCAGCGCCTCGGCCTCGACCGTGTCGCCGATCACCTCGGGCAGCCGGTGGGCATGGGCCTCGTAATAGGACTCGTTGTCGGTGAAGCGGCGGATTTCCGCCCGGTCGGCGCCCTCGACCAGCACCTTGACGGTGCCGTCGGGCAGCTTGAGGAGCTGGAGCACCGAGGCCAGCGTGCCGACGGTGAACAGCGTCTCCGGCTTGGGCTCGTCCTCACTGGGATTCTGCTGCGTGACCAGCAAAATCGGCTTCTCGGCGCGCATCACCTCTTCCAGCGCGCGGATCGACTTTTCGCGGCCGACGAAGAGCGGCGCGATCATGTGCGGAAACACGACAATGTCGCGCAGCGGCAGCACGGGGAAAACGTCACTGTCGCTCGCGGGGAGTCCGATGGAACCCGGCCGTTCGGTTGTCATGCGATCTCAATTCCTTTCCTGACGGCCCGTCCCGGGGAGGTGGGACCGGCGTCACGCGGCGGGTACCGGCGGCGCGGAATCAAATCCGCGCCCTGCCGGCAGTTGACCCATTAGGTGGCGTTGCAGACCAAGGGTGTCAAGGCGCCGGCCCGAAGGCACTTTGCGGCCGGATTGCGCCGCCGATTCGGGGTGTGGCCGCCTCCGGCGGCGTGCCCGGATCGTGCTCAGGCGGTCGAGCCCACGTCCTCGCGCCGCTCGGAGTAGATGTAGAGCGGCCGGGCCTTGCCCTCGACGACGTCCGCCGAGATGACCACTTCCTGCACCCCGTCGAGGCCGGGCAGGTCGAACATGGTCTCCAGCAGGATCGCCTCCATGATGGAGCGCAGGCCGCGGGCGCCGGTCTTGCGCTCGATCGCCTTCTTGGAGATCGAGGTCAGCGCATCCGGATGGATGGTGAGATCGACGTTCTCCATGTCGAACAGACGCTGGTACTGCTTGACCAGCGCGTTCTTCGGCTCGGTGAGGATCTTCATCAGCGCATCCTCGTCGAGGTCCTCGAGCGTGGCCAGCACCGGCACGCGCCCGACGAACTCGGGGATCAGACCGAAGCGCAGCAGGTCTTCAGGCTCCACCCCACGGAGCAGGTCGCCGGTGCGGCGATCCTCGGTCGTGGCGACATGGGCGCCAAAGCCGATCGAGGTCTTGCGTCCGCGGTCGGAGATGATCTTCTCCAGCCCGGCGAAGGCGCCGCCGCAGATGAACAGGATGTTGGTGGTGTCGACCTGCAGGAACTCCTGCTGGGGATGCTTGCGGCCGCCCTGCGGAGGCACCGAGGCGACGGTGCCTTCCATGATCTTGAGCAGCGCCTGCTGCACACCCTCGCCCGACACGTCGCGGGTGATGGACGGGTTGTCCGACTTGCGGCTGATCTTGTCGACCTCGTCGATGTAGACGATGCCGCGCTGCGCCCGCTCGACATTGTAGTCGGCGGCCTGGAGCAGCTTGAGAATGATGTTCTCGACATCCTCGCCAACGTAGCCGGCTTCCGTCAGCGTGGTCGCGTCGGCCATGGTGAAGGGCACGTCGAGAATGCGCGCCAGCGTCTGGGCGAGCAGCGTCTTGCCGCAGCCGGTCGGGCCAATCAGCATGATGTTCGACTTGGCCAGTTCGACGTCGTTGTTCTTGGCGGCGTGGTTCAGCCGCTTGTAGTGGTTGTGGACCGCCACGGAGAGGACACGCTTGGCGTGCTTCTGGCCGATGACATAGTCGTCGAGCACGTTGCAGATTTCGGTCGGCGTCGGCACGCCGTCGCGGGACTTCAACGCGGAGGTCTTGTTCTCCTCGCGGATGATGTCCATGCACAGTTCGACGCATTCGTCGCAGATGAAGACGGTCGGCCCGGCGATGAGCTTGCGGACCTCATGCTGGCTCTTGCCGCAGAATGAGCAGTAAAGCGTGTTCTTGCTGTCGCTGCCGCTGACCTTGCTCATTCTGAACCCTCATCACTGCGATGGCCGGCATTGCCGCCGGCGTTAGACCGTTGTACCCGCCCGCGCCCGCCCTTTGCGCGAACATTCACCTCAACCTTAACGCCGGGCCTACCCGGCGCAATCCTCACGCGGCGACTCAATCATGCTATCCGCGATTTGTTCAAGAGATACTTAACGGCGGAAATGCGCCAGTTCAGCGGCGCACACCGCAACGGTCAGCTACCCCCGGCCTTTCCCTCGGTCGCCTCGAGCGCGTCCCGGTCGGTCAACACCTTGTCGATGATGCCGAAATTGCGGGCGTCCTCGGCGGTCATGAAGAAGTCGCGATCGAGCGTGCGCTCGATCGTCTCGTAATCCTGGCCGGTGTGCTTGACGTAGACCTCGTTCAGCCGCCGCTTCATTTTCACGATGTCCTCGGCGTGACGCTCGATGTCCGAGGCCTGCCCCTGGAAACCGCCCGAGGGCTGATGGACGAGAATGCGCGCGTTGGGCAGCGCGAAGCGCAGGCCCTTTTCACCGCCGGTGAGCAGCAACGAGCCCATCGACGCCGCCATGCCGATGCACAGCGTGGACACCGAAGGCTTGATGAACTGCATCGTGTCGTAGATCGCCATGCCGGAGGTGACCACACCGCCCGGCGAGTTGATGTACATGGCGATTTCCTTCTTGGGGTTTTCCGCCTCCAGGAAGAGCAGTTGCGCGATGATCAGCGACGCCATGTGATCCTCGATCGGACCGGTCACGAAGATCAGGCGCTCCTTGAGCAGCCGCGAATAGATGTCGTAGGCGCGCTCGCCACGGTTGGTCTGCTCGACCACCATGGGCACGAGCTGCATGTAGGTATCGATGGGGTCTTTCATTGGAATCCTTCGGCCGCCCGATGCCGGATGCGCTGGGGAGACAGCGCCGCCGGTGTTCCACGGGATCCGCCGCAGGCGCGAATCCCCGATAGCAGGCAATAGATATGGCATGGACCGCCCAACCGGAAGGGGGCGCCGGCGGTCGCCCCGTCAGGTTTCGGTCAGGCCGTCTTCCTCAGCCTGTTTCATCAGCTCTTCGGCCGAGATCGGCTTGTCGGTAACGTTGATCAGCTCGAGCAGGTAGTCGACTACCTTCTCCTCGAAGATCGGGGCACGCAGCGACGCCACGGCATCGGGGTTCTGGCGGTAGAAGTTAAGCAGCGCCTCCTCCTGGCCGGGAACCTGGCGGAGTTGGGCGGCCATGGCGCGCTGAATCTCTTCGTCGGTGACCTCGACCTTGGCCCGTTCGCCGACCTCCGACATCACCAGGCCGAGGCGCACGCGGCGCTCGGCGATCTCACGGTACTCGGCCCTGGCCTTCTCCTCGGTCGTGTCCTCGTCCTCGAAGGTGCGGCCGCTGTTGGACAGCTCGGAGACGATCTGGCGCCAGATGGTATCGAACTCCTGCTCGACCAGGCGCTGAGGCAACTCGAAGCTGTGGGTCTCGTCGAGCTTGTCGAGAATCTGCCGCTTGACCTGCTGGCGGATCGCCTGGGTGTATTGCGACTGAAGCTGCTGGCGCACGGTGTCGCGCAGGCTTGCCAGCAACTCCAGGCCCAGCCGCTCGGCCAGCTTGTCGTCGATCGCCACCTCGTCGCCGGCGGCAACGGCCTTGACCTCGATATCGAACGTCGCTTCCTTGCCGGCCAGATGCGCTGCCGCGTAGTCCTCCGGGAAGGTGACCGTGATGGTCTTCTTGTCGCCGGTCGAGAGGCCGACAAGCTGCTCCTCGAAGCCCGGAATGAAGCGCTTGTCGCCGATCCTGATGACGGCGTTGTCGTCGCTGCCGCCTTCGAAGGGCTCGCCATCGACCTTGCCGGCATAGGCGACGGTGATGCGGTCGCCGGTGTCGGCGGCACCTGCCTTGGTGGTGTAGCTGCGCGTCGAGTTCGGCGAGGCGGTTGAGCTGCTCCTCGACCTCGGCGTCGGCCACTTCGACGGTCGCGCGCTCGACCGAGATCGTCTTGAAATCGACGAGATCGATCTTGGGCAGCACCTCATAGCTCATGGTGTAGGCAAGGTCGTGCTTGCCGGCGAGCACCTCGTTGGTCTCGCCCTGATCCTCGGGCAGTTCGTAGTGCGGCTGCATCGCGGCCTTCTCGCCGCGCTCGCTGAGCGTGTTGCGGGCGACCTCGGAAATCACGTCCTGGACGATCTCGGCCATGGCCGAACGGCCGAACAGGCGCTTGAGGTGGCTCATCGGCACCTTGCCGGGGCGGAACCCCTTGATGCGGACTTCGTCCTTGAGCGAGTTCAGGCGGTCGACCAGACGGCCATCGAGTTCGGTCGCGGGTACGACGACCTTGAATTCGCGCTTCAGCCCATCGACCAGGGTCTCGGTTACCTGCATTTTGGCCGTTCCATCCTTTGCTCGTCACTCGCCGTCCGACTGCCGCCCAAGCGCCGGTCCCTCCCGATGCTGTCGAGAAAGCTCAAGCCCGGGACGGCTGGTGCGGGCGGAGGGACTTGAACCCCCACGACTTTCGTCACGGGAACCTAAATCCCGCGCGTCTACCAGTTCCGCCACGCCCGCTCGGCACCACTTCCCGAACCAAAGAGACCGTCTCACCAATCGGGGATGCACCCGGCCCAGACATGTGGCCGCGGGCCGAGGCTCCGGCCAGGCGCGGCCTCTATATCATCGGGTTTTTCGCGGTTCAAAGGGAAAACACCGCTTTGCGGCCGGGCGCCGGCTCCGATCAGGCTTCGTCGATCTCGGCGAAGACGGCCGGCAGCGCCTGGGGCAGGTCCTCGGCGATGAGGCCGCGTCCGATCGTCCCGGCTGCCGCACCGTGCATCCACACCGCCGCGGCGGCCGCCTCGTAGCCCAGCATGCCCTGCGCCAGAAGCCCCGTGACGATGCCGGTCAGGACGTCGCCGCTGCCGGCGGTCGCCAGCACCGGCGGGGCATTGTCGGCGATACAGACACGGCCGTCCGGGGCCGCCACCACCGTATCGGGGCCCTTGAGCACGACGATGGCGCCGGACGCCGAGGCCGCCTGGCGGGCACGCTCGGTCTTGGAGCCGACCGCGGCGAGGTCGCCAAACAGGCGCGCGAATTCGCCCTCATGCGGCGTCATGACCACCGGCTGCCGGCGCCGCTTGATGGAATTGAAGAGCCTCTGCGGCGCTTCGGCAAAGGAGGTCAGGCCGTCGGCATCGATCACCACCGCCGCCGGCGAGGCGAGCGCCGCCTCGACCAGCACCCTGCTTTCCTCGCCGATGCCGAGCGCCGGCCCCAGCGCCACGGCGTTGTGCCGCTTGTCGGCCAGGATCGCGGTCAGCCCCGGCGCCCCGTTCATGGGCAGAAGCATGATGGCGGTGAGGTGGGCGGCATTGACCGCCAATGCGTCGACCGGCGAGGCCAACGAGACGAGCCCCGCCCCTGCCCTCAGCGCGGCGCGCGCCGCCAGCCGCGCCGCGCCGGTGCGCGTCGCCGGACCGGACACCACGATCGCGTGGCCGCGGTCGTATTTGTGCCCGTCTTCCGCCAGCGCCGGCAGCGACCACAGCCCTGGCCGGTTCCAGGCCGTCTTCGGCTGGATGGTGGACAGCACGCCGGCGCCGATGCCGATGTCGACAACCAGCCGCCGTCCGGCATAGCCGCGACCCGGCATGAGCAGGTGTCCGGGTTTGAGGCGGAAGAAGGTGACCGAGCAGCTCGCCTTGACGGCTGCGCCGAGAACCTTGCCGCTGCGCCCGTCGATGCCGCTCGGCAGGTCGACGGCGACCACCGGCAGGCCCGCCCGGTTGACGGCGGCAATAGTCTGGGCGGCAACGCCCGTCACCGGCCGGTCGAGGCCGGCGCCGAACAGGGCATCGACGATGATGTCGGCGTCGCTGACGAGGGCGGCCGAAAGCCCCTTGCTGGGACCGGTCCATGCCGCCGCGGCGAAGGCGGCGTCGCCCTTCAGCCGGTCGCGGGCGGCAAGCAGTCCGGCGGTGACCTCATAACCCGCCTCCGCCAGCAGGCGGGCGGCCACGAAACCGTCGCCGCCATTGTTGCCGGGGCCGGTCATCACCAGCACGCGGCCGCCCAGCGGCAGCAGGTCGTGAACCGCCTCGGCCACGGCCAGCCCGGCCGCTTCCATCAGGGTGAGGCCGGGCGTGCCCTCCTCGATGGTCAGGGCATCGGCCTTGCCCATCTCGTCCGGGGTGAGCACCTCGATGGGATTCGGGATGAGGGCCACCTCGCGCGGCGCCTCCTGGACGTCCGGCACCTCTCCGGACACGAGACGCTCGAATTGTGAGGCCCACTGGACGTCAATTGATGATTTCTTAGTCACTTGCCTATTCCTTAGCCGCCCATTGACGCCGGCTCAGCCTCCCAACATGGTGCAGAGCGAAGATCAGCCCAAATAGCCGCCAATTCGGTGGTTTAGCGCGGCTGGCATGGAGCGTGCAAAATGCGGACTGGTCTGCAACCGTAGCTGTGCGCCTGTTTTTCGGAGACGCGGAGGCAATGAAGAAGATTGAAGCGATCATCAAGCCTTTCAAACTCGACGAGGTGAAGGAAGCGCTTCAGGAAGTCGGACTACAGGGCATCACCGTCACGGAAGCGAAGGGTTTCGGACGCCAGAAGGGCCACACCGAACTCTACCGTGGCGCTGAATATGTCGTCGACTTTCTCCCAAAAGTGAAGGTCGAAATCGTCCTCACCGACGAATTGGTCGACCGCGCCGTCGATGCCATTCGCAAGGCTGCCCAGACCGGCCGAATCGGCGACGGCAAGATTTTTATTTCCAACATCGAGGAGGCCGTCCGCATCCGCACCGGCGAAAGCGGCGTCGACGCGATCTGATCGAGACGCCCGCGCGCCTTCGTCCGCATGACCGGCAGCGACCGCGCGCCCATGATCCCAATCCCACATAACCTGAGCTCAGGGTCGAGAAGGAAGGAATAACACTGATGGCCACCGCAAAAGACGTCCTCAAGATGATGAAGGAGAAGGACGTCAAGTACGTCGATCTCCGTTTCACCGATCCGCGCGGAAAACTGCAGCACGTCACATTCGATCCCAGCCTGATCGACGAGGAAGCTCTCACGGAAGGCCTGATGTTCGACGGCTCGTCGATTGCCGGCTGGAAGGTGATCAACGAATCCGACATGAAGCTGATGCCGGACCCGGATTCGATGGCGATCGATCCCTTCTTCGCGCAGACCACGCTGGCGATCGTCTGCGACGTCCTCGAGCCGCTGACCAACGAGCCCTACGAGCGCGACCCGCGCTCGATCGCCAAGAAGGCGGTGGCGTATCTCGGCCAGACCAAGGTCGGCGACGCCGCCTATTTCGGTCCCGAAGCCGAGTTCTTCGTCTTCGACGACGTCAAGTTCTCGGTCGATCCCTACAACACCGGTTTCCGCCTCGACGACGTCGAGCTGCCGTCCAACTCCGGCAGCGACTACGAGACCGGCAATCTCGGCCACCGCATCCGCACCAAGGGCGGCTATTTCCCGGTTCCGCCGCAGGACACCATGCAGGACATGCGCTCCGAGATGCTCTCGGCCATGGCCTCAATGGGCGCCAGGACCGAGAAGCACCACCACGAGGTGGCGGCGGCCCAGCACGAGCTCGGCCTGAAGTTCGGTCCGCTGGTGGCCATGGCCGACCACCTGCAGATCTATAAATACTGCATCCACAACGTTGCCCACGCCTACGGCAAGACCGCGACCTTCATGCCGAAGCCGGTCTATGGCGACAACGGCTCGGGCATGCACGTCCACCAGTCGATCTGGAAGGGCGGCAAGCCGCTGTTCGCCGGCAAGCTCTACTCCGACCTGTCGCAGGAGTGCCTGTGGTACATCGGCGGCATCATCAAGCATGCCAGGTCCATCAACGCCTTCTCCAACCCGCTGACCAATTCCTACAAGCGGTTGGTGCCCGGCTTCGAGGCCCCCGTGCTGCTCGCCTATTCCTCGCGCAACCGCTCGGCTTCATGCCGTATCCCGGTGGCCAGCAACCCCAAGGCCAAGCGCGTCGAGGTCCGCTTCCCGGACCCGGGCGCCAATCCCTACCTGGCTTTCGCCGCGATGCTGATGGCCGGCCTCGACGGCATCAAGAACAAGATCGATCCCGGCGATCCGGTCGACAAGAACCTCTACGACCTGCCGCCGAAGGAACTGAAGAAGATCCCGACGGTGTGCGGCTCGCTGCGTGAGGCGCTCGTCAACCTCGACAAGGACCGCGCCTACCTCAAGGCCGGCGACGTGTTCAGCGACGACATGATCGACGCCTACATCGAGTTGAAGATGGAAGAGGTCATCCGCTTCGAGCACACGCCGCACCCGGTCGAGTTCGACATGTACTATTCGGTCTGACCGGGGGCTCAGACCAAATATGCGAAGGGGCGCCGAACGGCGCCCCTTTTTCTGGCCTCAATCGACGCGGAAATCCGCCGCGAAGCCCAGTTCACGCTCGGCCCTGGTGCTCGACACCGCGCCGTCCTTATCGGCGATGTTGTAGACACCCGGAGCGCCGCGGCCGACCGCCAGGAAGGCGGCGTGGGCGGCGGCATCGACATGCACAGTGGGCGGCTCGCCGGGCTCGCTCCGCCAGGTGCCCGGCCCGTAGAAGCGGCCGTAGCGCAGCACCAGCCCGTCGATTCCGGGCGTGCCGGTGACCAGGCGCTCGAGCGCGGTGACGCCGGCCACGGTCACCTGCTGTTCGGCGGAGGCATTGAGCGGGTCGTCCTCGCCGTGTGGCGTTGGGCCCGGCGCGTAGACGAAGGCGATACTCTGGGCCACCAGTCGCGGCACGCCGGCGGCCAGCGCCGCCGCGACCAGATTGGCCGTGCCCTCCTCCCGCAGCCGCGCGTTGCGGGCAGAGGCCGCCGCCAGCGCGGCCGGATCGAAGCTCTGCGGCAGGTCGGTAAGCTGGTGGACGATCACCTCGGGCCGCGCCCCCCGCACCGCCCGGGTGAGCGCATCGCCGTCGAAGACGTCGACCGTCACCGGCTCCGCCCCGGACGCCCTCAGCGCGGCGGCCTTCTCCGCCGAGCGTGTGGTGCCGAAGACGACATGCCCGGCGGCGGAGAGCAGCGGCACCAACCGGCGACCGACGACGCCGGTCGCTCCGGCAAGGAAAATGCGCATGGGATGAGGTCTCCGGATGGCCCGGCGCCTAGCGACGCGTCTTCGTGGGCGGCTGCGACGTTGGATATGGCAACCAAACGGCCATCTTCCAGTCCGAGCAGGAAGGTCGGCCGGTCCATGGCATTGAGCGTGCCAATGGCGGTGACGATGGCGCCGTCGAGCGGCACACGCCCGATCTCCCGCAGCGACCCGCCGGCAACGGTCATGAAACGCAGCACGCGCCGGTCCTGATCCGGCACGGCGAGATCGACGATGTTGTCGTCGTTGATGCGGGCGACGGCCGACATGCCCTGTTCGGTCGAGCCGAAGATGTGGTTGGAGAAGCCCTTCTCACTGTCGACCTCGCGGAAGCGCCGGCGGTCGAGGGTGACGATCTCGAGCGCCCCGCCGATGTGGGGCGTGCGCACGGCCGCGATGTCGAGGCTGCGGTCGCCGGTGAAATCGCCGATGCCGGCGACATTGAGCCAGCGGTGGGGCTGGCCGATCGGCGGCGTCGAGTCGATCTCGATCAGCGAAGAGCCGGCGAGATCGTAGGCGACAAGGGCCGCGCCGGCGCGTGCGGACGAGCGGATCGCCAGCACCTCGTTGCGCCCGTCGCCGTCGAGATCGGCGATGCGGGGCGTCAGATCCTCGAAGACCTGGTCCTGCGGCAGCGTCACCATGACGCGGTGCCCGTAGACGTCCTGGACGACCAGCGCGCCGGCCTCGATCTTGTCGCCGAGCGCGCCGTGCGGATAGCGGTCGGTCGGCTCGGTGTACCAGGCGCTGGTGATCCCCTCGCCGTCGGCATAGGCGACGGTCCCGTCCGGGATGCCGTCGGGGGCGGTATCGCGCTCCGGCGGCTGGCCGGGCGCCAGGCAGATCGCCTGATCCTCGCACAGGGAGAGCTGGAACCACTTGTCGCCGGCCCAGGCATAGACCGCACCATCGGCCTGCCTGATCTCGGTCACCGGGGCCGGCGTTTCGAGCGGCACGGCCACCCAGTCCGCCAGGGCCGGTCCCGCCGCCAAACTGCCGAGAACCAGCCCAAAGGCTGCGCGCCCGATTGTGCCAGGGATTGAGACTGCAGCCGTCATGCGCCGATCATAGCGCCCCATGCCGCCCGATTGCACCACGTCGACGTGACGCGACCCGGGTCAGTCGGCCAGCCGCGCCAGGGCGGCATCGATCCGCTCGCTGAGCTGCGTCGCCTCGGCCAGCCGCTCGCGCTGCTCGGCCACCACCTCCTCCGGCGCCTTGGCCATGAACTGCTGGTTGCCGAGCTTGGCCTCGATGCGGGCGATCTCCTTGGCCGCCTTGTCGCCCTCCTTGGCCAGCCGCGCCCGTTCGGCATCCATGTCGATGATGCCGGCCAGCGGCATCGACACGGTTGCCTCGCCGACCAGGATCTGCGCGGCGCCCTTGAGCGGCGCATGGGCGAGATTGATCACCTCGACGCGGGCCAGCCGCATGATGAGCGCCTCGTGGCGTCGCAGGCGGGCGGCCGTGGCAAAGGCGGCGTCGGAGACCGACAGCTTGACGGTCGCCGCCGCCGGCACGTTCATTTCCGAGCGGACCGAGCGGACGGCGGATGATCAGCTCGATCAGCCAGTTGATCTCCTCGGCCGCCGCGGCGTCCTCGAAGGTGAGGTCGGGCCATTCGGTGAGCGCCAGAAGCTGCGGCCGCTCGGGCGCGCCGTCGCGCGCAGCCTTTGCCCACAGCTCCTCGCTGATGAAGGGCATGAAGGGGTGGAGCAGCGTGAAGATGCGGTCGAGCACCCAGACGACCGTCGCCCTGGTCTCGTCCTTCTCGGCGCCGTCTTCGCCGGCAAGCACCGGCTTGGCCAGCTCCAGATACCAATCGCAGGTCTCGCTCCACACGAAACGGTAGATGGCGGAGGCCGCCTCGTTGAACCTGAAGGCGTCGAGCGCCTCGGTCACCGCGCGGGTGGCGCGGGTCGCCTCGGTGCCGATCCAGCGGTTGAGCGTCGCCTTGGCGTTGGCCGGGTCGAAGCCATCGACCGGCTTGCAGTCGTAGTGTTCGGCGAACTTCGCCGCGTTCCACAGCTTGGTGGCGAAGTTGCGGTAGCCCTCGACACGGCCCGCCGACAGCTTGATATCGCGCCCCTGTGCGGCGAGCGCGGCAAGCGTGAAGCGCACGGCGTCGGCGCCGTAATCGTCGACGAGATGCAGCGGATCGATGACGTTGCCCTTCGACTTCGACATCTTGGCGCCCGTCTCGTCGCGGACGAGGGCGTGGATGTAGACGTGCCTGAAGGGTTCCTGCGGCTGGCCTTGGGCATTCTTCGTGAAATGCAGGCCCATCATCATCATGCGGGCGACCCAGAAGAAGATGATGTCGAAGGCGGTGACCAGCGTCGAGGTCGGGTAGTAGCGGGCAAGCTCCGGGGTCTCTTCCGGCCAGCCGAGCGTCGAGAACGGCCACAGCGCGGAGGAGAACCAGGTGTCGAGCACGTCCTCGTCGCGCTTCAGCCCGCCGCCGGCACCCTTGTCGTCGGAAACCAGAGCGGCAACCGACTTGGCGTCGCCGGTGCTCTTGTAGTGGTCGACAGCGAGCTTGCGTGCCTCGTCCTCGTCATGGGCGACGAACACCTTGCCGTCCGGCCCGTACCACGCCGGAATCTGGTGACCCCACCAGAGCTGGCGCGAGACGCACCAGGGCTGGATGTTTTCCATCCAGTCGAAATAGGTCTTCTCCCAGGTCGCCGGGATAATCGTCGTGCGCCCCTCGCGCACCGAGGCGATGGCGGGCTCAGCCAGCGTCTTGGCGTCGACGTACCACTGGTCGGTGAGATAGGGCTCGACCGGCGTGCCGCCGCGGTCGCCGTGCGGGACCGTATGGACATGGTCTTCGATCCTGTCGACCAGGCCCTTGGCCTCCATCATCTCGACGACGCGCTTGCGCGCGGTGAAACGCTCGAGGTTGTTGAGCGCCGCGATCGTCTCCGACAGCTCATCGCTCTCCGGTACCCGATCGAGGAAGGCGGCGTTGCCTTCCAGAACGACGTTCGCCTCCGGGTCGAGGATGTTGACCTGGGCGAGGCCGTGGCGCTTGCCGACGTCGAAGTCGTTGAAGTCGTGGGCCGGAGTCATCTTGACCGCGCCGGTGCCGGCTTCCGGGTCGGGATATTCGTCGGCGACGATCTTCAGCCTGCGGCCAACCAGCGGCAGGACGGCGAACTTGCCGACCAGCGGCTTGTAGCGCGGGTCATCCGGGTGAACCGCGACGCCGGTGTCACCCAGCATCGTCTCGGGCCGTGTCGTCGCCACGACGACGTAGTCGCGCGTCTCGTGGCCCGACGGCTCGCCGTCAGAGGGTTTCCAGTCACGCTTCTCGCCGTCCTCACCGAGCATGTAGGGATGCTCGTAGGTGAGGCCGTCAGCCAGCGGATAGCGGAAATACCAGAGCTTGCCCTTGGTCTCGACCTGCTGCACCTCGAGGTCGGAGATCGCGGTCTGCAGCTTGGGGTCCCAGTTGACCAGCCGCTTGTCCTTGTAGATCAGCCCTTCGCGATAGAGATCGACGAAGACCTTGACGACCGCCTTGGACAGGCCCTCGTCCATGGTGAAGCGTTCGCGGCTCCAGTCGCAAGAGGCGCCGAGGCGCCGCAACTGGTTGAGGATGACGCCGCCGGACTCGGCCTTCCACGCCCACACCTTCTCGAGGAACTTCTCGCGGCCGATGGTGCGCCGGTTCGGCTCCTGGCGCTCCATCATCTGGCGCTCGACGACCATCTGGGTGGCGATGCCGGCATGGTCCATGCCCGGCTGCCACAGCACGTCGCGGCCGCGCATGCGCTGGAAGCGGATCAGCACATCCTGCAGCGTGTTGTTGAGCGCGTGGCCGATGTGCAGCGAGCCGGTGACGTTGGGCGGCGGGATGACGATCGAATAGGGCTCGGCGCCGGGCTTGGCGCCGGCACCGGCCTTGAAGGCGCCGGCCTTTTCCCACGTCTCGTAGATGCGCGGCTCGGCCGCTGCCGCGTCGAAGGACTTGTCGAGCATTACCAATTTCCGGGCGTTAGGCGGATTTCACTGTCTGGCGCGGGGTGTAAATCGAAATCGGGGGAAGTCAATCGCCGGGGGCCAAAAAGCCCGGATTTCCGCCTGCGGCAGACCGGTCAGCGCCCGCCGCGCGAGACCCGCTCGATTTCCTCGCGAACCAGCCGCTCGACCAGAGACGGCAGGTTGTCCTCCAGCCAGTTCTTCAGCATCGGCCTGAGCAGGTCTTCCACCGTCTGGTCGATATCGCGCGAGCCGTTGCTGGCGAGCGCCCGCGCCAGATCGTCGAAGGACGCGGCAACCGCCGCATTGGCGCGCGGCGACAACAGGCCACGCGCGGCCGGCAGCGAGGCAGGGCGTGACGGTGCGGGCCGCGGTTGCGGACCAGCCGGGCGCGGCGCCTCTCTGGCCGGCTGGGCGGCGCGTGGGGCCTCGCGAACGGGCCGTGACTCGACCCGTGGCCGCACCGGCGTGCGGAACGGCGGGCGCGTCTCGGCGGGGCCCGGCTGTCCGGTCTCGGCCCGTGTCTCGTCGGGATTGACCCCATCGAGCGCCTGCTCGATCGCCAGCTCGATCACGTCGTGCATCTGGGACCGGTCGGCCTGCGGCGTCGCCGGCGTCTCGTCCGCATCGGCACTCATCGCAGGAGCGTCCTCGCGGGCCTCGTCCCCGGCCGTCATGGCCTTTCGGCCGTGGATCGCGGTCACCGTGCCGTTACGCTGCGGCGGCTGGGCAGCAGCCTCGGCACGCGATGGAGGCATGACCCCGGCCGGCGGACGCGACGCGTCGGAGGCGGACCGCGTCTGGTCACCGTTAATAACCTGGCGAATCGACGCCAGTATCTCCTCTACGGTCTGGTCCTGTGCCAAGCCCGGCTTTGCCATCGTCATGCCTGGGAGCGTTCAGTGCAACGCCCCGATTCTCGCGCGAATCGCGCCAGTTGAGCCTAACGAAAATGCCGGGTGTCGGAAACGGGGATCAGCGCCCGTCCGGCGTTCGCAAGCCGAACCACTTGTCGCGGACCTGGTGGTAGTGGTCCGAGGCGTCATAGCGCGCGACGCGAAGGCCGAGCTTTTCGGCGTTGAGCTTGCCGATCGCCGAAAGCAGCGTGTAGGCGGCAACGACGCGATCATGCTGCGCGGTCACCTGTGCAAGCTTGGCCGTCAGCAGGTCCTGCTGGGCATTCAGCACATCGAGCGTCGTACTCTGGCCGACCTTCTGCTGCTCCTGCACGCCGGCGAGCACCAGGGTCTGCGCCCGCACCTGCGCGTTGGCGGCGCGGGCCTGCGCACGGGCCGCGTCGAGCGTGCCCCAGGCCGCAATCACGCCCTGGCGCATGCCGGCAATGGCCGCATCGTGCTCGATACGCCGCTGTCCAAGTGTTTCCTTGGCCTGCCGCACCTTGGAATCCGTGCCGGGCGTGTAGATCGGAACCTTGACGCCGAGCATCAGGGATGCCGTATTCGAGGACGACTTCGGACCTCCAACCAACGTATCCGTGCTTGACAGGTTGCCAGTAACCGAGGCGCTGGGCAGCAACGCTCCTTCCTGCACATTCACGTTGTACGCCGCGATGTCGATATTGTAGGAGGCGGCGAGGATCGACGGGTTGCTCGCCAACCCCATTGCCAACGCCGCATCAAGAGACTTGGGCAGCATGAAATCGATTGGCTTGGCCGTGCCCAGGCTCTTGGGACGGTGTCCAATTATCTGTTCATAAGTTGCGATGGCCGCATTCAAGGTCGCGACCGAAGCGTCATAGGAGGACTGGCCCGCCGCAAGCTTCGCCTGCGTCTGGGCGACATCGGTCTTGGTGCCCTCGCCCACCTTCAGCCGGTCGTCGGCGGCATTGAGCTGCTGCTGGAGGAAATCGACGTTCTGCTTCTGCAGGTTGAGATTGGCCTGGGCCTGCACGAGGTTCATGAAGGCGGTGACCGCCGACAGCAGCGTGCTCTGTTCGGTCGTGCGCAGAACTTCGCGCCCGGCGAGCACCGCCGTTTCGGCAGCCTTGACACCATTCTTGGTACGAAATCCGGTGAAGATGGGTTGTTCAACGGAAATGCCCACGCTTGTGGGATAGGTCGTCACACCGGAGGTGTCATTGATGCCAGTACCAAAAGTGCCGCTGACGGTCGGCCGATAGCCGGAAAGCGCCTGCGGCACGCCCTCATCGGTGGCGCGCAGCGCCGCCCGCTGTGCGTTGAGCGTCGGGTTGTTGGTGTAGGCGGAGGCCAATGCGTCGAGAAGGGTCTCGGCGCGTGCCGGCGCCAGACCGAGTGAAACAGTGGCGACAGCCGCAGCCATCGCCAGCACAAATCGCCGGAACCGCACCGCTAAAACCCCACTCGTCACAAGACGGCCTTCCTCGATCGTCCCACTCTAGTCGCCTGCCCCGCTCGGTCAAATGTTCATGCCGTCACAGGCAACGTTATCCCCCGGGGTGAGGCCGCGATACAACAGGCGGTGTTTGCCCCGGGGCGCTTAGAAAACAAAGGCTTTTGGCTTGCGGAAGCCGGGCAGTGGCGGCACGTCGGCATCGAACGCGACCCGGCTGCCGACGTCGCCGCCGCTGCGCCGGAACAGGGTCGCCGCAGCGGAGCGTCCGTAGCCGACCACCGCCACCAGCCGACCGCCGTCCTTCAACTGATCGATGAGCGCCGGGGGGACAACCTCCACCGCGCCATCGACGAAAATCACGTCGTAGGGCGCTTCGGATGGATAGCCGTCTTCGAGCGTACCGGTGACCACGGCGACGGTGTCGACGCCGAGCTCGGTGAGCGTTTCCGACGCTTGCGCCGCCAGGCCGGCATCCTGTTCCAGAGCGACCACGGAATCGGCCAGCCGCGCCAGCACGGCGGCCGAATAGCCGGTGCCACAACCGACGACGAGAACCACGTCCTCCGTGCCGACCTCGGCCAGTTGCACCAGACGGGCCAGCGGCGCCGGCTCCATCATGTAGCGTGCCGGACCGTCCGGCCCGGCCGCGGTGAGCGCCAGGTCGGCGTCGATATAGGCGAGCGCCCGGTCTGCCGGCGGCAGAAACGCCTCGCGCGGCACCGCGCCCATCGCCGCCAGCACCGCGTAGTCGGTGACGCTCTGCGTGCGCAGCTGGTTGTCGACCATCTTCGTCCGCGCCGTGGTGAAATCGTCCATGGTCCAGCCCTCGCCCGATCGTCCGCTCATAGCCACGCCGCTTGCCGGTGACAAGCATAGCTTCGCTTCCCGGGCCCGGTCATCGTCACTCTGCCGGTGCCGGGTGAACCGGCGCAAGGGCACCGGGGTCGCGGTCGCCGTCCACCGGTCGCGTGCGCGACGACAGGAAAGTGTAGAACATCGGCACCACGAAGAGCGTGAAGACCGTGCCGATCGACATGCCGGTGGCGATCACCAGTCCCATCGAGAAGCGCGCCTTGGCACCGGCGCCGGTGGACAGCAGCAGCGGCATGACGCCCAGGACCATGGCGAAGGTGGTCATCAGGATCGGGCGCAGGCGGATGCGTGCCGCCTCGACGATGGCAGCGCGCCGGTCGAGCCCGCGCTGTTCGCGCTGCTGGTTGGCGAACTGCACCATCAGGATGCCGTGCTTGGTGATCAGGCCGATCAGCGTGATCAGGCCGACCTCGGTGTAGATGTTGATCGTGGCGAGCCCGAGGTTGAGAAACACCAGCGCACCGAACAGCGACAGCGGCACCGCCATCATGATGATCAGCGGGTCGCGGAAGCTCTCAAACGTCGCCGCCAGCACCAGATAGATGACGATGACGGCCAGTCCGAAAGCGATCAGAAGCGTGTTGCCCGCCTCGAGCTCGGTGCGCGACTGGCCGGCATACTGGACGAAATAGCCCTCCGGCAGTTCCTGCGCAGCCAGATCCTGGAAGACCTTGAGGGCGTCGCCGCTGGTCACACCCGGCCGCGGCAGGGCGGAGAGCGTCGCCGAATTGAGCTGGTTGAACTGCTCGATGGCGGGCGCCGAGGCCTGCGTGCGAATGCTCGTCACAGAGGACAGCGGCACCATCGCCCCGGCCTGGTTGCGCACGTAGAACTTGGTCAGGTCTTCCGGGTTGAAGCGGAAGCGCTGAGGCACCTGCGGAATGATGTCGTAGGCGCGCTCGTCGCGCGAGAACTTGGAAATGCCGTTGTCGCCAACCAGCAGGGTCAGCGTATTGGCGATGTCCGAAACCGATATGCCGAGCGCGGCCGCACGCTGGCGGTCGATAAGGATCTGTACCTGCGGCTTGTCGAAGGCCAGCGAATCCTGGACAACGATGAACTTCCCCGAGGCCAGCGCCTGCTTCTTGATCGCCTCCGCCTGCTCGTAGACCTGATCGGCCGCGTTGGTCGACTGAATGACGAATGAGATCGGCAGGCCGCCACCGGTACCGGGCAGCGACGGGATCGCGAACACATAGGCCTGCAGTCCGGCGATGGTGCCGAGGCGCGCCTGCAGGTCCTTCTGCACCTCCGCCTGGCTGCGGCTGCGCTCGCTCCACGGCTTCAGCACCCAGGCGGCAAATCCCGTGTTACCCGCCCCCATGCCGGCGACGGAGAAGCGTGTCGCCACCTCGGGCAGGTTCTGTGTCTTCCTGTCGATCTCGTTGAGGAAGAGCGAGGTGTAGTCGATCGTGGCGTATTGCGGCCCGTTGATCACCGAGAACAGCGCGCCCTGGTCTTCTTCCGGCGCCAGTTCGGTGGAGGTGTGGGTGAACAGGTAGCCGGCGGTGGCGATGAGGACGGCCACGATCAGCAGCGTGATCGGCCTTAGATGCAGCGATCCGTCCAGCCTGCGCTGATACCAGTCGCCGATGGCGTCGAAGGTGTGATCGACGAAATGCGCGAAGCGGCCACTGGTGCTGGTCAGCATGCGTGCCGACATCATCGGCGAGATGGTCAGCGCGACGAAGCCGGAGATGGCGACGGCGCCGGCCAGCGTCAGCGCGAATTCGCGGAAGAGCGAGCCGGTGACGCCGGTGGTGAAGCCGATCGGGGTGAAGACCGCTGCCAGCGTGATGGTCATCGCGACCACGGCCGAGCTGATCTCGCGCATGCTCTGGATGGCGGCCTGCAGCGGCTTGTAGCCCTCCTCGATGTGGCGGTGGATGTTCTCCACCACGACGATGGCGTCGTCGACGACGAGGCCGATGGCGAGAACCATCGCCAGCAGGGTGAGCGTGTTGAGCGAATAGCCGAACGCCCACATCAGGAAGGTGACGCCGATCAGAGACAGGGGGATCGTGACGATGGGGATAACCACGGCGCGGAACGAGCCGAGGAACAGCAGGATCACCAGCACGACGATCGCCGAGGCCTCGCCGATCGTCTTGATCACCTCCTCGATCGAAGCGCTGATCGCCTCGGTCGAATCGTAGAGCAGCGAGATCTGCATCCCCTCCGGCAGGTCCTTCTGAAGGGCCGTCAGTTCCTTGCGAGCGCCGGCTGCCACATCGATCGGGTTGGCTTCGGGCGTACCCAGGATGCCGAGGAAGACGCCGTCCTGGCCGTTGAACCGGACGTGCACGTCCGCCGACGCTGCGGCAAGCTCGATGCGTGCCACATCGCGCAGGCGAACCACGCCGTCACCGCTGCCGTGCACCGGCAGTTCGCCGAAGGTGTCCGGATCCTGCAGGGTCGTCTTGGCCTCGATCGAATAGGCGTAATACTCGTTCTTGGTGCTGCCCGGCGCGGAGAGGAAGTTTGACGCCGTGATCGCACCGAGAACGTCGGTTGCCGTCACCTTGCGCGCAGCCATCGCCACCGGATCGAGCCAAACGCGCATGGCGAATTCCTGGGCGCCGAGGATCTGGGCGTCGGCGACGCCGGGCACGGTCGCAAAGCGCGGCTGGATGACGCGCGTCAGGTATTCGGTCAGCTGCTGCGGGTTCATGTTGTCGCTGCGCGCCGCCATGTACATCAGCGCGAAGGCGAAGCCGGTGCCCTTCTGAATGACCGGGTCCCTGGCGTCAGACGGCAGCTGGCCGCGCACCTGCTGGACCTTGGCGATGACCTCGGTCAGCGACTTGTCCGGGTTGGCGTTGAGCCGCATGTGGACCGATACGGTCGAGACGCCGAGCGCGCTCTGCGAGGTGACGTAGTCGACACCCTCGGCCGAGGACACCGCCTTCTCCACCGTCGAGGTGATGAAGCCCTGGATGACGTCTGAGCTGGCGCCCGGATAGATGGTGGTCACCGTGATCACCGTCTCGTCGACCTTCGGAAACTGCCGGATCGACATCGAGGTGATGCCCTGCGCGCCGAGCAGCAGGATCAGGAAGGCGACGACGGTCGACAGGACCGGACGGCGGATGAAGCGTTCGGAGAAACCCATTCCGAGCCGCTCCTAGCCGCCCGATGCCGGCGCCGGCGCCGCGGGATTGACGCTGTTGTCGACCGCGACCGGGCTGCCGTTGGACAGCTTGTTCTGGCCGGCGGTGACGATCTGCATGCCGGGCGTGACGCCGTCGATGATCTCGATTTCGGTGCCGGAACGCCGGCCGGTCTTGACGAAGATCTGCTTGGCCTGAAGCTTCGGTGCGGCCGCCTTGCCGTCGTCGGCCGCCGGGGCCTGGGCCGCTGCCTCGCCATCCTTGGCCGGCGGCGTTTCCACGACCTCGTAGACATAACTGCCGTAGAGGCTGAGGACGACCGCGGTCTGCGGCAGCGCGATGATGTCCTTCTCCTCCGGCAGTTGGACCCGCACGCGCGCGAACTGGCCGGGGCGCAGCGTCCCCTGGGCGTTGTCGACGACCGCCTGCACCGAAACCAGCCGCGAGGTCGAATCGATCCTCGGATCGATGCCGGTGATGGCGCCCTTGAAGTCGAGATGATCCTCGCTCAGGCCCAGGCTCACCGACTGGCCAAGCGAAATCATCGGCAGCTCCTGTTCCGGAACCGTGAAATCGACCCGCATTCTGGACAGGTCCTGCAGGGTCGCGATCGCCGTGCCGGCCGGAATGAACTGGCCGGGATCGACCCTGGGGATGCCGATGACCCCGGAAAACGGCGCCTTGATCGCCTTCAGGTTGAGCGTCGCCTCGATTTGGGCGAGCGCGCCCTGCGCCTGATCGAGCTTGTTCTGGGCGGCCTGCAGGTCGGCGGTGGTGGCGATGTTGCTGTTGTAAAGCTGCTGCGTCCGGTTCAGCGCATCTCTGGCCACGGCAGCGCTCGATTTGGCCGCCAGCAGGCCGGCGCGCTCGACCGAGTTGTCGAGCTGGACCAGCACCTGATCCTTCTGCACCTCGGCGTTGGCGTCGAAATCGATCTTGCGGATGACGCCGCCGACCTGGCCGGCGACATCAACGCCATTGGCCGCGGTGACGGTGCCCACGACATCGATGCCGGGGTTCCACTGCCGCGGCTTCACCTCAATGGTGGAGATGGTGATGGTCGGTACCGGAAAATGCGCGAAATACTGCGCAATCATCCCCTGCTTGAACACGTTGAACCAGACCAGAGCGCCGCACACGGCGACGACGACGACAAGAATGATTCCGCCGAAGAGAAAGCGCTTCATGGAATATCCGCGAAAAGGCCGGGCTCGGAGGACGCCACCGGCACCTTGCTGAACATCGGCCGGTACTGTACCGTCCGGACGGTAAAGTCAATCCCCCGCACCCTGAGAGTGTGGTTCCGCCCCGCATGTCTGCTGACAACAACCCGGATACGCAAGACCCTGCGAAGCCGCAGGCCGCCGGCGTCCGCGAATCCTCCGGCACGGCGACGCGCGAGCACATCCTGTCGGCAGCGGCCGAACTGGCCAATGAGAAAGGGGCTGCCCACATCTCGCTGGAGGCCATCGCCCGCCGCGCCGGCATCTCGAAAGGTGGCCTGCTCTACCACTTTCCCAAAAAAGACGCACTGATCCGCGCGTTGGTCGAACGGCACATGGCCGACATCGATGCGATGCTCGCCCAGATCGAAATCGCCAGCGGGCAGCGGCGGACCAATGCGATTGCCGGCAAATTCGTCGAGATCATGCGGGAGAAGATGTGCCAGCAGAACAAAGCGGCCGACGGCATCTTCCTGGCGCTGGCGGAGAACCCCGATCTGCTGGCCCCCGTGCGCGCGTTCGAGCGGAGCATGGCCGAGCGCATCCGCCGTACCGCCTCCGACCGCGAGCTGTCGCTGATCGCCCTGCTGGTAGTCGAAGGCATGCGCTCGCTGACGCTGTTCCAGGCCAATCCCCTGACGGCGGAAGAGAGCACGGCGGTGATCGACCGGTTGCTCGCTCTGCTCGACGATAACCAGGAAAGCAGCGAAGAAGGCCCGACGGCTTGACACGGTGCGGGGTCCACACCTAAGCCCGTGCAGCACTGATTGGCCTCGTGGCAGAGCGGCCATGCACAGGACTGCAAATCCTGCTACCCCGGTTCGACTCCGGGCGAGGCCTCCAGCCTGACCTGTCCTTCCGCCTTCACAGCCGCTCGCTGACGCTCCATGGGATCACCACCGGCGCATCCTTCAGGTCGACGATCTCGGCGGTGACGCCGAAGGTTTCCGCCAGCCGTTCCTTGGTGAGCACGGCGCGCGGTGGCCCATCGCCGACGATCCGCCCCTTGTCGAGCACGATCACCCGCGTCGCCCGGCGCGCCGCAAGCCCGATATCGTGGAGCGCAGCGAGCACCGCACCGCCGGCCTCCGCCCGCTCACGCAAGATGTCGAGGACGATGAGCTGGTAGCGCGGGTCGAGCGCCGCCGTCGGCTCGTCGGCGAGGATGACCGGCGCCTCGGTGGCGAGAACCCGGGCGATGGCGACGCGCGCCCGTTCGCCGCCAGAGAGCGTGGTGACGGCGCGATCGGCATAATCGGTGACCCCGGTGGCCGCCATCGCCGCCTTGACCGCCGCGCGATCGGCCGCCGACAGCGATGCGCCGGCGCCGCGCGGCAGCCTGCCGAGGCCGACGACATCGCGTACGGAGAGCGGCCAGTAGAACTCCTGCCCTTGCGGCAGATAGGCGATGCGGCGGGCGCGCTCGGCCGGGGCAATGTGGCGGACATCCGCGCCACCGACGACGCGTTCGCCCGTGGCCGGTACCAGGCCCGCGGCGGCGCGCAGCAACGTCGTCTTGCCGGCACCATTCGGCCCGACGATGACGGCGAACTCGCCGGCGCGCACCGAAAGCGCGATGTCGGTGAGGATGGCACGCCTGCCGAAGGCGACATCGAGCCCGGCGAGCCGCAGCAGGGGATCGTTGCCGCCGGTCATGGCGCGTCTCCGGTGAGCTGGTGGCGGCGGACGATGATGAGGGCGATGAAGAACGGCGCGCCGATAAGCGCGGTGAAGACGCCGACCTTGATTTCGCCGGCCTGGGTCGGGATCAGCCGCACGGCGATATCGGCGGCAAGCAGGAGCGCGGCGCCGGACAGCGCCGCCGGCACCATCAGCCGGCCGGGATCGTGGCGCACGAAGGGGCGCATCAGGTGCGGCGCGACCAGCCCGACGAAGCCGATGGAGCCGGCCACGGCGACCCCGGCGCCGACGGCGGCGGCAACGCCGACGACGACGCGCAGGCGCACGCGCGCAAGCGCGAAGCCCATGCTGGCCGCGGCATCCTCGCCGAGCGTCAGCGCGCGGAAGGCGCGCCGGTCCCACATCAGCAGCACCACGCCGACGACCATGAAGGGCGCGGCGATGAGAACGTGCTGCATGCTGCGGTCCTGAAGGGAACCGAGCAGCCAGAAGGCGATCTCGAGCGCGGCGAAGGGGTTGGGCGCGAGATTGAGGGCGAGCGCCGTGGCGGCGCCGGCAAGGCTGGAGACGGCGAGGCCGGCGAGGATGAGCACCAGCAGGCTCGCCTGCGGCCCCGCCACCAGGATGAGCAACGCGACCGAGGCGAGCGCCCCGGCGATTGCCGCGGCCGGCAGGGCCCAGGAGAGCACGCTCACCAGCCCCAGCGAGATGACCAGAACGGCGCCGAAGGCGGCCGCGGCCGGCGCGCCGAAGAGCGACGGCGCGGCCAGCGGGTTGCGCAACAGCCCCTGAAGCGCGGCGCCGGAAAGGCCGAGCGTGCCGCCGATCATCAGGCCGAGCAGCGCCCGCGGCAGGCGGATTTCGAGAACGATGATGCGGGCTGCCGCGTCGCCCCCGCCGAGCGCCACGTCGCGCAGCGTGTCCGGCGGCAGAACGACAGGACCGACGGCCAGTGAGCCGGCAAACAATGCCGCCACCAGAACCGCGAGCGCGATGACGAGCGCGCCCTGCCGCCAGCCCGGGTCAGACCCCATGCCGCTCTCCGCTATTGCCGCCAGGTCAGGCCGACATAGCCGGACAGCCCCGCGGTGTTATAGCCCGCCGGGTCCTGATAGTGGGCATCGGTGAGGTTTTCGATGCGGCCGAAGATGCGGGTCTGCGGGTTCAGCGGGTAGGAGGCCGAGAGGTCGAGGCGGCCATAGGCCGGCAGCTTCTGTGTCTCGCCGGTGCCCGAGAAACGATCGCCGATCAGGGTCGCGACCAGCGATGCCTGCAGGCCGGAGCGTCCGGTCCATGTGAGCGTTGCCGAGCCGCTGTTCTGCGGCCGGCGGGCGAGCAGCAGACCGGTCGTGGCGTCGCGGGCGTCGAGATAGGTGTAGGTGCCTCCCAGCGTCAGGCGCGACGGGATGAGGACGACCGTGGCACCCAGTTCGAGCCCTGTCATGTCGGCGCGGCCGACATTGACGTAGCCGCCGAAGCCGCCGCCGATGGTGGAATCGAAACCGAGGAGGTTGGTGAACCGGCTCATGAAGGCGGTCGCCGACAAAGTTAGCCGGCCATCGAACATGGTCTGGTCGATGCCGACGTCGCCGCCGATGCTCTCTTCCGACTGGAGCGGCGTGGTCACACCGTTCTGCAGGTTATAGGCCATCTGGAAGAAGGTCGGCCGCTTGGCGCCGGTGCCGAGGCTGGCGCGCAGCTTGGTCTCGGTCGCCGGGATTTCGTAAGCCGCGGTGAAACGTCCGGTGAGGAAGCCGTCGGCCCCCTGCTCTCCGTCGTAGCGCCCGCTGAAGGTCAGGAAGAGGTGGTCGATGGGCGAAATCTGGTCGCCGGCGAACACGGCATAGCGCGTCGCGGTATCGTCGAAGCCGGTCGAGCCCCACAGATCTGTCGGCGTATAGACCGCTTGCTGCTGCTCGAAGCGCGCCCCGGCGAGCAACTGCCCGAACGCCCCTGCCCCCATGCTCGCCCGATATTCCGCGCCGACGGTATGCGATCCGTATTCATAGGTCGCCGGCGAAGCCGGTTCGTTGTAGCGGCGATGCTCGACCGTGGCGAAGCCGGTGAGCGACTGCTTGATGTTTCCGTCTGGGCTGTCGAAGGACAGGCGGCCATGGCCGGTCACCAGCGTGTTTTCCGCCGTGCTGCGCTCATTGGCGGGATCGACCCCCCACCCGGGCGAACCGTCATAGTCGGTGGTGCCGGTGGTGCCGGTGACGCCGAAGTCGAAGCGCGGACCGTCCACCGGCGCGTAGCTGCCGCTGATCGAACCGCTCCACTTGTCGAAACCGTCCGCCTCGTCGTGATCGCGATTGCCGACCCGGGAAAATCCGCTGGTGGCGACGTGCTCGCCGCTCACCAGCATGCTGAAATCGCCCTTGGCGAAGCCGCCCGACAGGCGCTCGGCGTGCGTGCCGTAGCTGCCGCCCTCGACAGTGGCCGAGAAGCGCGGCGCCCCTTGCGGCTTGCGCATGATGATGTTGACCACGCCGCCCATGGCGTCGGAGCCGTAGATCGAGCTCTGCGGGCCGCGCAGGATCTCGATGCGTTCGATGTTGTCGAGCGAGATCGCCGAGAAGTCGAACTCGTTGCTGGCGGTCGTCGGATCGTTGACACGCACGCCGTCGATGAGCACCAGGGTGTGGCCGCTGTCGCCGCCGCGCAGGCGCACTTCGGCAAGACCGCCGGGGCCGCCGGACTGGGTAACGGCGACGCCGGGCACGGTCTCCAGAAGACCGGCAACCGAGGTTGGCGAGGCGCGCTCGATCTCTTCGTGGGTGATGACCGAGACGGCGCTGCCCGACTGACCGATGGCGATCGGCAGGTAATAGGGCGTGACGATGATCGAGGGGATTTCTGCGAAAGCCGGCGCGGCCATCGCGGCAAACAGGATCGTCGCGGCGCCGAGGCGCCGGTACACGCATTTCATGATGTAGCCCCCGAATTGTCGTGTGCCGGCCCCACCCGGCTTCCCTGCCACGGCGGCAAGGGGTAAATCAGCGCCTCCGGCGGCGAGACGTTCACGGCCATGAGACGCGCAACCATTCTGGGCTTCATCGCGACGCTTCTCGCGGCGCTGCCGCATGGCGCCTTCGCCGACGCGCCGCAGCGCATCGTCTCGATCAACATGTGCGCCGACGAACTGCTGCTGGCGCTGGCCGATCCCGACCAGATCGTGGCGCTCTCGCCCTATGCCGCCGATCCGGCCATGTCGTTCCTGGCCGACGAAGCGGCGAAGCATCGCCACGACGCGGCGCAGGCGGAGACCGTGGTCGCCCTCCGTCCCGATCTGGTGCTGGCGGGCAGCTTCAACGACCCGGCGACGCTGGGCATGCTCACCCGGCTCGGCTATCGCGTCGAACGCGTCGATGCCGCCAACAGCATCGACGAGTCGATTGCCGAGATCCGCAAGGTTGCGGGGCTCACCGGCCATCCGGAGCGCGGCGCGGCTCTGATCGCGCGTATCGAGGCGGCGCGCGACGCGGCCCTCGCCGCCGCCAGGGGCCGCCCCCATCCGACGGCGGTGGTCTATCAGCGGCGCGGCTATGTCACCGGCGGCGACACGCTGACCGGCGAGCTGCTGTCGATCGCCGGCTTCACCAACGACGGCGGGCGGCTTGCCGGCAGGACCGGCGGCTTCGTCCCGCTGGAGAAGATGGTCGTGGCGCGCCCGGACATCATCGTCGTCGCCACGCCGGCCCCCGGCGCCGTCGACCAGGGCACGGCGCTCCTCTCCCATCCGGTGCTGACCGGGCTCTATCCCCCGTCGCGGCGCATCGTCTTGCCCCAGCGGCTGACCGTCTGCGGCGGGCCGTCGCTGCCCGCGGCGCTCGCCCGGATCACCCGCGAAGCCGCGCGTGTCGAGCTTGAGCCTTGATCTCATCGGACCACCTCTGGCTGCTCGTCATTGCGCTGGCGCTCGACGCCGCCTTCGGTGTGCCCGAGCCGATCTGGCGGCGCCTGCCGCGTCCGGCCGCGCTCGTCGGCGGCCTCATCGGCCTTCTCGACCGCTGGCTCAACAGCGAGGCGCTGACGGCGGCGTGGCGCCAGGCGGCCGGCATCTTCGCGCTCATCATCGTTGTCGTGCTGGCGGTCCTCGTCGGCTACGGGCTCGAGTTGGGGTTCCGCTCCTTTCCCTTCGGCTGGATCGGCACGGCGATCGTTGCCGCGCTGCTGATCGGCGGCCGCGCGCTCCATGACCGCGTCAAGCGCGTCGCCGATGCCTTCGGCGAGGGGTTGGCTGCTGCGCGGGCGCAAGTGGCGCGTCTTACCGGCCGCGATCCGGGCAGCCTCGACCAGTCGCGCGTGTGTCGCGCCGCCATCGAGTCCGTCGCCGGCAACCTGTCCGACGGTGTGGTCGGGCCGGCCTTGTGGTTCCTCGTCCTCGGCCTGCCGGGCCTCTTCGCCTACAAGGTCATCGGCATCGCCGATGCGATGATCGGCCACCGCACCCCGCGCCACCAGCGTTTCGGCTGGGCCGCCGCCCGGCTCGACGATCTCATCAACCTGCCGGCGAGCCGCATCGCCGGTGCGCTGATCGCGCTGGCCGCCCCTGCTGCCGGCGGCGGCATCGCCCAGGCCTTCCGCACCATGGCCGCCGAGGCGCCGCGCCACCGTTCGCCCAATGCCGGCTGGACGGAGGCTGCCATGGCCTCGGCGCTCGGCCTCGCGCTCGCCGGCCCGCGCCGCCATGCCGGCGTCATCGTCAGCGATCCCTTCGTCAATGCCTCCGGTCGGCGCGACGCCAACCCGACCGACATTCGCCGGGCGCTGCGCGTCTATCTCGTCGCCAACGCGATCTTCTTCGCGTTCGCGGTCTCTGCCGCCGCCCTGGCGCTGTTGGTCTAGCCCGGCGATCGCCAGCAGCCGGTCGATGGCGACGTGGCGTTCGAGATGGTCGGCAAGCCCATCGAGGGCGGCCTCGACGCTCGCCTCATAGGCGCACGACGAAGCCACGCCGGCATCGGCGAGAAAGGCCCGGCGGAACAGGTCCGCGGCGAAGAGGCCGTGGACATAGGTGCCGGCGGTGAGGCCGTCGGCGGAGGTGGCGCCGTCTCGCCGCCCTTCGAGATCGATGACCGGCCGGGCGCAATCCGGCCCCGCAGTGCAACCGAGGTGGATTTCGTAGCCGGCTATGGGTTCGCCGCTGGCGACGTGATGGCCTGTGACCCGCCGCGTGGTCTTGTCGCCGGAGAGCACGGTGGTGACGTCGAGCAGGCCCAGCGCGGCCACCGTCTCGGCGGCGCCCTCGATGCCGTCGGGATCGGCGATCGCCTTGCCCAGCATCTGATAGCCGCCGCAAAGGCCGATCACGCGGCCGCCGCGGCGATGATGGGCAAGGATGTCGATGTCCCAGCCCTCGGCATGCAGAAAGCGGAGATCGGCGATGGTCGATTTGGTGCCGGGTAGCAGGATCAGGTCGGCGGGCGGAATGGGCGTGCCCGGTTCGACGATCACCACGCGAACGTCGGGCTCCAGGCGCAGCGGGTCGAGATCGTCGAAATTGGCGATGCGCGGCAGTGCGGGCACGGCGACGGTGAA
The DNA here is from genome assembly GCA_963730325.1 of uncultured Alphaproteobacteria bacterium. Taxonomy (GTDB): domain Bacteria; phylum Pseudomonadota; class Alphaproteobacteria; order Rhizobiales; family Kaistiaceae; genus CAVSRC01. The sequence continues at coordinate 458,522 of CAVSRC010000019.1, forward strand.
GCGACCGCCGGCGTTCGGCCGCCGCTCGGCAAGGTCGAGCCCGTCCTCGGCCGGCAGGCGGCCGGCATCGGCGAACCACGGCACGACGCCGAGGCCCGGCCAGCCGGTATGCGCTTCGATGGTGCGCACACCCTCGGCGAAGAGCGCCGCATCGCCCCGGAGCTTGTTGATGAGGAAGCCCTTGATGCGCCGCCTGTCCGCCGGTGGCAGGACGTTCGCCGTGCCGACGATGCTGGCGATGACGCCGCCGCGGTCGATATCGCCGGCGAGCACCACCGGCACATCGGCGGCCTCGGCGAAGCCCATATTGGCGATGTCGCCGGCGCTGAGATTGGTCTCGGCCGGGCTGCCGGCGCCTTCGACCACGACGATATCGGCATCGCGGCCGACAACGGCAAAGCTCTCCAGCACCTGTGGCAGCAGGTCGGCCTTGCGCTTGCCGAAATCGGCGGCCTGAAGCGTGCCGGCGCGCTTGCCTCGCACGATCACCTGCGCGCCGACGTCGCTCTCCGGCTTGAGCAACACCGGGTTCATGTGGACCGAAGGCGGCAACCGGCAGGCGCGCGCCTGCAACGCCTGGGCGCGGCCGATCTCGCCGCCGTCGGCGGTCACCGCCGCATTGTTCGACATGTTCTGCGGCTTGAACGGGGCTACGCGAAAACCCCGCCGGACGAGCGCGCGGCAGAGCCCGGCGACCAGCACCGATTTACCGACATGGCTGCCGGTGCCTTGAATCATGAGGGAGGGGATCGTGATGGCGGGCACGGCACTCATAGCGCGATCTCCGGCGGCTGGCCGGGCTTGAGGGTGAGCGGCTGGCCGGCGGCGACGAGCACCACATGGGTCGCAACCGCGGCGACACGCTGGTTGAGGGTGCCAAGCGCATCGGCATAGCGGCGCGCCAGCGCGTTGTCGGGCATGACGCCGCTGCCGACCTCGTTGGAGACCAGCACCACCGGCCCGGCGGCGTGCCTCAGCGCCGCGATCAGGCGATCGGCCTCGGCATCGCTATCGCGCCCGGCGCCGAAGAGGTTGGAGAGCCACAGTGTCAGGCATTCGACCAGGACGGCCGTGTCCGCCCGCGACTCGCCCAGCAGCGCTTCGGCGAGGTCGAGCGGCTCCTCGACCGTGCGCCATCCCTCGCCGCGCCGCCTGCGATGGGCGGCGATGCGTTCGGCCATTTCGCCGTCTCCGGCGGTGGCAGTGGCGAGATAGACGGGTGCGCGTCCGCTTGCAGCCACCAGCCTCTCGGCATAGCGGCTCTTGCCGGAGCGCTGGCCGCCGACGACCAGCACACGATTTGCCATGATCGCTTAGCCGCTTACGGGACAAGCGAACGGACGTGCGGATATCGCAATCTTGTGGAAAACAGGCATTCGCGTCTCCTTCTCCGTCCCACCGACGGAAGGGTTAGAGGGACGCGTCGGCCGGTCTCCTGGCTCGCGGGTCGAAGTCTTTGCTCCGCGCCTTCCCGGTTTCCCAGTGGCTGATGCGGAAGACTCGCCGCTTACAGTTGCGGGGGCAGCTGCGGCTTTGGCTGGGATCACCCATCCTCACCGCATTCCCGTTTCATCCCCGGGACTCACGCATCCCGGAGAACCGAACGCTGGCGCGACGTTACGGGCGCTCGGCTTGTCTGGTCAAGGGAGCAATTGCTGCCTATTCGCTAGGCAACGACCGTTGCCTTCGCACAAGGCATTTGCTTAAACACGGGGCGCAGAGACGGGGCAAATTCCATGATCGATACGGGTGACACCGCCTGGATGCTGACGTCCACGGCGCTGGTTTTGTTCATGACGTTGCCGGGGCTGGCGCTGTTCTACGGCGGCTTGGTGCAATCCCGGAACGTTCTTTCGGTTCTTGTGCATTGCATGGCGATCGCCTGCCTGGTGTCGCTCATCTGGTTCTTCGGGGCCTACAGCCTCGCCTTCGGCGACGGCGGCAGCCTCATCGGCGGCCTCGGCAAGGCGCTGCTCGCCGGGGTTCCGCGCGGCGCCGTCCATGCCGGCACGCACATCCCCGAATCCGTGTTCTTCATGTTCCAGATGACCTTCGCGATCATCACGCCGGCGCTCATCGCCGGCGCCTATGTGGAACGCATCCGCTTCGGCGCGGTGCTGCTCTTCTCCGCCCTGTGGCTGCTGGTGGTCTATGCGCCGGTCGCCCATTGGGTATGGGGCGGCGGCTGGCTCGCCGGGATGGGCGCCATGGATTTCGCCGGCGGCATCGTCGTTCACGTCACGGCCGGGGTTTCCGCCCTCGTCGTCGCCTGGATGCTGGGTGGCCGCAACGGCTTCCCGCACGGCATCAGCCCACCCCACGCCCCCTGGATGGTGATGGTCGGCGCGGCCATGCTGTGGGTCGGCTGGTTCGGCTTCAACGCCGGCAGCGCGCTGGCCTCGGGCGCCGATGCCGGCATGGCCTTGCTGGCGACCCATCTGTCGGCCGCCACCGCCTCGCTGGTGTGGCTGACCATCGAATGGTGGCGTTTCGGCAAGCCGAGCATGGTCGGCCTGGTCACCGGCACCATTGCGGGGCTGGCGACGGTAACGCCGGCTTCCGGCTTCATCGGGCCCGTCGGTGGCGTGCTCCTCGGCCTCGTCGGCGGCGTCGGCTGCTACGCCATGGTCAATGTCGTGAAGCATGTGATGAAGGTCGACGATTCTCTCGACGTGCTGGCGGTTCACGGCTGCGGCGGCGCCATCGGCACGCTCGGCACCGCCATTCTCGCATCCACCGTTTTCGGCGGTGTCGGCCTGAGTGTCAGCATCGCAAGCCAGTTCGGCGTTCAGCTTCTCGGCGTCGTTTCCGTCGCCCTGTGGTCGGCGCTCGCCACCGCCGTGCTCATCCGTGTTACCCAGGCGCTCGTCGGGCTCCGAGTGTCGGTGGACGAGGAAATGACCGGTCTCGACCAGACGGCGCACGGCGAAACCGGTTACAAGCTCTAGGTCGGGCGCAGGCTCAATTACGGGACATCGCCAATGAAACTCATCACCGCAATCGTTCAGCCGCATCGCCTCGACCCGGTGCGCGAGGCCCTGACCGAACTGGGCATCCACGGAATGACCGTCACCGACGTGAAGGGCTATGGCCGCCAGAAGGGCCATACGGAAGTCTATCGCGGCACCGAATACGATATCGCCTATCTGCCCAAGACGAAGATCGAGGTCGCCGTCGACGACGACCGGCTGCAGCCGGCCATGGAGGCGATCATGCAGGCGGCGCGTACCGGCCGCATCGGCGACGGCAAGATCTTCGTCACCGAGATCCTCGAGGCGGTGCGCATCCGCACCGGCGAAACCGGCCCCGAGGCGCTCTAGCCTAAGCTGGATCGGTCGGCGCCGGCTGCTTGGCTGCCCCGTTGCGGCGGGCGGCCTTGCGCTCCGCGTGAGGCCTGCGGCTGTTCCACCAGCCGACCAGCGCCACGGTCATGCGCCGGTTGAAGCGGCGGATCGGCGGAATGTCGGTGGCCAGGATGAGGAAGCCGACCGGCACCATCCAGTAGCCCAGAACTGGCAGAAATCCGAAGAATCCCCCGAGGATGACGAGGGCGACGCCGAGCGCGATGCGGACCAGCCGGCTTGCCGGCAGGGTCAGCGAATACTTGCCGAAGCGAATGCGCGCCACGAACCCCTCTCCCGCACGCCAAAACGTCGCAGAAAGATGGGCAAGACGATCCGGCAGCGCAACCACATTCCGGTGGCGCGGCCCCGCGCCCCACGCATGCCTCTTGCAACAGACGGCCGGTTTGCTATAGGCAGCCGTCACGCCGATTGGCGATGGTCCCCGGTAGCTCAGTTGGTAGAGCAAGCGGCTGTTAACCGCTGGGTCGCTGGTTCGAGTCCGGCCCGGGGAGCCAACCTTCCTGTTCACCCCTATGTTGTCGCCGCGCCCGTCAGCGCAGCGTCGAACCCGTGACGGTCGGCAGGTGCGCCAGCGTGCCGCTGCCCGTCTGGATGCCATCGAGGTGGTAGAGCACGGCCGTCATGATCGCCGCGGCGAACATGACCAAAGCGAAGGCGGCGAAGCCGACGGCGAGCGTGCGGTTCTTGAGGCGGGCGCCTTCGACCAGTGCCGCGCCGGTGGTCGGATAGGCGGCGCCGGCGCCGGCACTGACCAGCTTCTCGCGCACCGCGTCCATGCGGGTCTCGTGGCGGCCCCACAGATTGACCACCACGATGATCGCCACCAGGCACATCATGCTGCCCGGTACCCAGATGATGAAGCCGCCGACGCTCTCGTCGACCAGCGGCGGCACGTGGAACAGCCGCCCGGCGACGTCGTAGGCCGGATAAAGCAGCGTCGTCTTCAGCGTCGTATAGGCGCCGAGCGCGATGTTGGAGAGCGTCACGATCCACAGCATCATCAGCCGCGTGCCGTAGGCCGTGCCTTTCGGCGCCGGGCGCATGTCGAAGACGCGCCACCAGAAGACGAGACCGGCGGCCAGCATGGTGATGTGCATGGTGTAGTGGATGCCATCGTCGAGGATCGCCGCATTGTGGAAGCGCGGCAGCTCCCAGACGTAGAGCGCGCCGATGAATAGCGCAGTGATGACGACCGGATTGGTGAGCGGTGCAAAGATGCCGCGCACGACGCGGCCGGCAAGCAGCGGCCCCAGCACCGTTCGCCTGATGCCCGAGGGCAGGCCGGCGATGAGCGTGGCCTGCGGCGCGGCCAGCGCGATCAGCATCGGCCCGATCATCCTGAGCAGCAGGTGCTGGATCTGGTGCACCGAGAAGAGGTGATCGGCGAGGCCGTCGACGGGCGATTCCAGGGCGAGGAAGACCGCGGCGACGCCGCTCAGGAACGCCACGTGCCGCCACCTGCGGATGCCCGACGTCACGCCGCTCCGCCGCACCATGCCGGCGACATAGACAGCGACGACCAGCAGCGTGGGGATGACGATGTCGGGGGTCAGCGCCCAGACGTTCCAATCCTCGTCCGCACCGCCGGCGCCGTGCGCCCAGGCGACGGCTGGCGGCAAAGCGAGGAACGTTGCCGCCGCGACGGCGGCCACACCAATGGCAGGCAAAGTCCGGGCATGAGGCGCGCGATCCGGCACAATCGCTTCCTTCCGCATCTCGTAGCTGTTCGGCGCCCTGCCCCTAAGCACACCGGGACGCCCTGCGATTCAAGGCTCGGGGGTGCGCCCTGTGGACGCACGGCGCGGCCGGCGCCATTTCCGGCGGTGCCACGCCGTTTAACCTTAACCCATGATAATTCTAATCAATTCGCTCCAGACGGCTCGCCTGCCCGTATGATCGCCCCAGGTCACCCGGCATCTGATGCCGGACGAGGAGAGCGGCAAAATGGGTGCGGATCGCGAACGCGTCGCCTGGGTGGATTACGCCAAGGGCTTCTGCATCATCATGGTGGTGATGATGCACTCGACGCTTGGCGTCGAGAAGGCGGCCGAGGCCCAGGGCTGGATGCACTACGCCGTGGCCTTCGCCAAGCCGTTCCGCATGCCCGATTTCTTCATGATCGCCGGGCTGTTCCTCGCCCGCGTCATCGACCGCGACTGGCGCACCTATCTCGACAAGAAGGTCGTCCACTTCGGCTATTTCTACGTCCTGTGGCTGACCATCCAGTTCGCCTTCAAGCTGCCCGACATCGCCGCCGGCGCCGGCGCGGCGGAGGTGCTGCGCGCCTATCTCCTCGCCTTCCTCGACCCGTTCGGCACGATCTGGTTCATCTATCTGCTGCCGATCTTCTTCGTCGTCGTGAAGCTGACCAAGAACATCGTGCCGTGGTGGCTGATCTGGCTGATCGGCGCCGGCCTGCAGATGTCCAACATCAACACCGGCTGGGTCATCCCCGACGAATTCGCGCTGCGCTTCGTCTATTTCTATTCGGGCTACGTCTTCGCCCCGGCGATCTTCAGCTTCGCCGCGACGGTGCTGCGCCACGGCTGGGCGGCCTTCCTCTATCTCGCCGTCTGGGGCGCGGTCGAAGCCTTCGCCGTGTTCAACGGCTATTCCGAACTGCCCGGCATCGGGCTGGCGCTGGGCTTCGTCGGTGCGATCGCCGTCGTCACGCTGTCGACGATCCTCTCCAAGAGCGACTGGATGGCGCCGGTGCGCTATTGCGGGCACCATTCCATCGTCATCTATCTCGCCTTCTTCCTGCCGATGGCGGCGACGCGCATTGCCCTGCTCAAGACCGGCATCATCGGCGACCTCGGCACGATCTCGGTGATCGTGACCACGGCCGGCGTCGTCTTTCCGCTGGTGCTCTTCTGGGCGGTGCGCAACACCGCGCTCGGCTTCCTGTTCAAGCGGCCGGCCTGGGCCCATCTCGGCGCGGCCCGCGTCCGTCTGGTTCCGGCGGAATAAACCGTTAGCAACAATCGCAAAAGTCGATTGCGCGGCCTTCACCCAGACGCCACTTTGGGGGGATGGTCAGATTTGCCGAGCAAGGCCCTACGCTTGTCTGGCTTCGTGACGATCTGAGGCTGGCCGACAACCCGGCGCTCGCCGCCGCCTGCCGGCGCGGTGCGCCGATCGTCCTGCTCTATGTCCATGACGAGGAAAGCCCGGAAGTCCGTCCGCTCGGCGGGGCGGCGCGCTGGTGGCTGCACCATTCGTTGCAAGACCTCGGCACGCGCCTGCGCGATCGCGGTCAGGCGCTCATCCTGCGCAGCGGGGGCGCCGAGGCTGTCGTTCCCGAGGTCGTCCGCGCCGTCGGCGCCGCTGCCATCTACTGGAACCGGCGCTATGGCGCCGCCGCCACGCAAGACGAGCGTGTCGCCGCGGCGCTGTCGGGAACCGGCGCCGTGGTCGGCACCTTCCAGGCCAATCTCCTGTTTGCGCCGGAGGCGATCCGCACCGCCAGCGGCGGTGTGTTCCGGGTCTTCACGCCCTTCTGGCGCGCACTCCAGCAGGCGCAAGCCCCGCGGGGCCCCCTGCCCGCGCCGGCGTCCATCCCCGCCCCTGTTCCCATCGCCAGCGACAGTCTCGAATCCCTCCGACTGATTTCGGCGGGTCACGATTGGGCCGCCGGTATCCGCGATGCCTGGCAGCCGGGCGAACCGGCGGCGGCGCAGGCGTTGTCCGCCTTCGTCGCGCATCTCGACCGTTATGGCGGCGAGCGCGACCGGCCGGCGGCGGACGCCACCTCGCGCCTGTCGCCCTATCTGCGTTTCGGCGAGGTCAGCCCCCATCAGGTCTGGCACGCCGTCGCCGCCACGCCCGCCGGCGCGGCACGCGACAAGTACCTGGCGGAGCTCGGCTGGCGGGAATTCGCCTGGCATCTCCTCGACGACCGCCCGGACATTGCCGAAGCCAATATGAAGCCGGCGTTCGATGAATTTCCATGGGCCGAGAGCTTTGCCGACGACATCTGGATGTGGCGGCGCGGGCGCACCGGCTACCCCATCGTCGATGCCGGCATGCGCCAACTGTGGGCGACCGGCTGGATGCACAACCGGGTGCGCATGATCGCCGCGTCGTTCCTGGTCAAGCATCTGCTCGCCGACTGGCGCATCGGCGAGGAGTGGTTCTGGGACACGCTGGTCGACGCCGATGCGGCCAACAATCCGGTGAACTGGCAATGGGTGGCGGGCTCGGGTGCCGACGCGCAGCCCTTCTTCCGCATCTTCAATCCGGTGCTCCAGGGCGAGAAATTCGACCCCGACGGCGCCTATGTGCGCCGCTGGGTGCCGGAGCTCGGCCGTCTGCCCGACCGCTTCATCCACAAGCCCTGGGCCGCGCCCGAGGGTGTGCTCGATGCCGCCGGCGTGCGCCTCGGCGCCACCTACCCCCGCCCGATCGTCGACCACGCGGAGGCGCGCAAACGGGCGCTCGATGCGTTCGCGGATGCTCAAGCAGCGGGAAAGCGCCAGGAAGCGCGCACGGTTGAGCGGAAGCGAACCGGACCTCGAAGCGATCCCGCGGCGCCAGCGCGCCGGCGAATGAATTTCACGCCATGGGCACCCCCGTGAGGCGAACGTTTCGGCCACACGGGTAGCTGACGCTGCATGCATCCTTGAAGCATCGGCGTCCGGCGCATAGTTTTGCCGGCCAACGCTCCCCAACCGCATCGCAGCCCCATGGACGTCAAACCCACCGTCGTCGATGCCATCGGCAACACGCCGCTGATCCGCCTGGCCCAAGCCTCTGCGCTCACCGGCTGCGACATCTACGGCAAGGCCGAATTCATGAATCCCGGCCAGTCGGTCAAGGACCGCGCGGCGCGCCAGATGATCCTGGAAGCGGAAAAGCGCGGCGACCTCGCGCCCGGCGGACTGATCGTGGAAGCCACCGCCGGCAATACCGGCATCGGCCTGGCGCTGGTGGCGGCAGCGCGCGGCTATCGCACGATCATCGTCATCCCCGAGACCCAGAGCGCGGAAAAGAAGCAGGCGCTGCGGCTCGCCGGTGCGGCGCTGGTGGAAGTGCCGGCCAAGCCCTTCAAGGACCCCAACAATTACCAACATATCGGCCGCCGCCTGGCCGACGAAATGCGCGCCAGGGAGCCGAACGGCGTCCTTTTCGCCGATCAGTGGAACAATCGCGACAACCGCATGGCCCACTATCTGACCACCGGACCCGAGATCTGGCAGCAGACCGAGGGCACGGTCGATGCCTTCATCTGCTCGGTCGGCACCGGCGGCACGCTTGCCGGCGTCTCGCATTCTCTGCGCGAGAAGAAATCCGACATCGTCATCGGCTGCGCCGATCCGGAGGGGGCGGCGATGTTCAGCCTGTTCTCGACGGGAACGGCGACGGCGAGCAAGGGCAATTCGATCACGGAGGGCATCGGGCTCGGCCGCTCGACGGTGATGGTCGAGGACGTGACGGTGGAGAAGCCGTACATCATCCCCGATTCCGAGGCCCTGCCCATTCTCTTCGACCTGGCCGAGCATGAGGGGCTGCTGCTCGGCGGCTCGTCCGGCGTCAACATTGCCGGCGCCCTGCGGCTCGCCCGCGACCTCGGCCCCGGCCACACCATCGTCACCGTGCTCGCCGACCACGGCACGCGCTACCAGTCGAAGCTCTACAATCCGGACTTCCTGCGCGCGCGCGACCTGCCGGTGCCGGCATGGCTGGACGGCAAAGGCGGACATCGCGCCGCCATTCGCCTGACGGGGCACTGGCATGGCGAGGGGGCAAGCGGCTAGTCTGGGTGGAACAAGAACCCGGACGAACCGACATGGCCACCGAACTCCTCTTCCGCAACGACGCCTATCTGCCTGAAACGCAGGCAACGGTGCTCGCCGTCAACGACCGCCGCGGCATCGTGCTCGACCGCACCGTCTTCTATGCCACCGGCGGCGGCCAACCCGGCGACACGGGAACGCTGCGCCGGGCGGGCGGCGATATTGCCATCGCCACAACGGTTTACGGCGAGGACAAAGCCCAGGTCGTACACGTTCCGGGCGATGGCGAACCGCTGCCCGAACCCGGTGAGACGCTCACCGCGGCGCTCGACTGGGCGCGGCGCCACCGCCATATGCGCATCCATACCGGCTTGCACCTGCTGTCGGTGGTGCTGCCCTTCCCGGTCACCGGCGGCTCGATCGGCGCCGAGGAAGGCCGCCTCGATTTCGATATCGACGGTGAGGTGCCGCCCAAGGAGGAGGTCGAGGAGCGCCTCAACGCGCTCATCGCCGCCGACTATCCGGTCAATGACGAGTGGATCACCGACGAGGAGCTCGCCGCCAATCCCGGCCTGGTCAAGACCATGAAGGTGAAGCCGCCGATGGGTTCGGGACGCGTGCGGCTGGTCAGGATCGGCGACATCGACCTCCAGCCCTGCGGCGGCACGCATGTGCGCTCGACCGCCGAGATCGGTCCGCTGGTCATCGCCAAGATGGAAAGCAAGGGCCGCCAGAACCGGCGGGTGCGCATCCGCTTCGCGCAAGGAGGCTGATCCATGACCGACCGCACCCGATGGCTCGTCTCCACCGACTGGCTCGCCGACCATATCGGCGATCCGGACATCGTCGTCATCGACGGAAGCTGGCACCTTGCCGGCCGCGGTCGCGACGCACGCGCCGAATACGAGGCCGAACACATTCCCGGCGCCGTCTTTTTCGATATCGACGCCATCGCCGATACTTCCATCCCCCTGCCCCATATGCTGCCGTCGGCGGAGACTTTCGCCGAGGCCGTCGGCGCGCTCGGCATCGGCAACGACAACACGATCGTCGTCTACGATTCGATCGGCATCTACTCGTCGCCGCGCGTCTGGTGGACCTTCAAGATCATGGGCGCCGAGAGTGTCGTCGTCCTCGACGGTGGCCTGCCGCGATGGAAGGCCGACGACCGCCTGGTCAACGACTGGCCGGTCGTTCGCGAGCCGCGCAGCTTCATCGCCCGCTTCGATCCCTCGGCCGTGCGCGACATGGGCCAGGTGCGCGACGGGGTGGCGGCCAAGACCTTCCAGCTCGTCGATGCCAGGCCGGCGGCGCGCTTCCGCGGCGAGGCGCCGGAGCCCAGAAGCTGGGTCAAGAGCGGCCGCGTTCCCGGCAGCTACAACGTGCCGGCGAACGAACTGCTCGATAATGGCCGGCTGAAGGAGCCGGAGGCCATCAGGGCGGCCTTCGCCGCGGCCGGGGTCGATCTCGACCGGCCGATCGTCGCCAGTTGTGGCTCGGGCGTCAACGCCACCATCCTGACGCTGGCGCTGGACACACTCGGCATCCGCAGCGCCGTCTATGACGGATCGTGGACGGAATGGGGCGCCCGCGACGACATGCCCATCGCTACCGGAACCGATTCCTGACCGGCGCGTTCATCCCTGGTTCAAGTCGCGCCGCCTAACGCTGGCGCCACAGGCGGGAGACATCTTCCCGCCGGCCCGTATCCGGGCTCATGAACCGTGAGGAAAAGGAATCACATGCGCAAAGCCAATCGCGTTCTGCTGGCCGGCGTGGCGATCACTCTGGTTAGCGTACCACTGGCGCTCGCCGCGCCGCAGTTTTCCCGGCCGATCGTGCTGGCGCAGGCCGACCAACAGGCGCCCGATGCGGTGGCCGCAGCCGAGGCCAAGGTCGAGGCGGCGCGTGCCGCATTGCGCCAGGCGAAGGCCAGCGGCAAAGGCGTGAAGGAGGCCCAGAAGGCGCTGCGCCTGGCCCAGAAGGAACTGAAGGATGCCCGTGCCGCGGCCGGCATGGCGCCGCAAAACGAACAACCGGAGGATACCGCCGATCAACCGCCGGCACAGGAACAGCAGCCGGCGGCGGCCGAGAACCCGCCCGCCGCCCCGGAACCTCCGGCCGCGGCTGAGGCCGCGCCGAAGCGCAAGGTGAAGCCGGCCACCGACGAGGCAAAGACCCCGCCGCCGCCCAAGGAAGCGCCGGCCGAGGCCGCAGAGGCGCCGAAACCCAAGGCGCAGCAACCCGCCGATGAGGCCAAGGCGCCACCGCCGCCGCCCAAGCAGGCGCCCGCCATGCAGGCAGAGGGTCAGCCGCCGACGTTCGATCCGGCCCTGCTCAAGAAACCGCATCCGCGCTTCGGCGATACACCGAAGGGTGATGCGGTCGCCCCCCTGCCCAAGCAGGAGGCGGAGATCCCCAAGGGTGGCGAGATCAATGCCGGCGCCGGACGCACGATCGTGCGCGAAGATAGCGGCCAAGTGATCATTCGCCACGACGACACCGAGCGTTTCCGCCAGCTCGGCGGCAATGTGACGGTCACCAAGGGGCCGAACGGCACGACCACGACCACCGTCAACCGCAACGGCGTGCAGATCGTCACGATCAAGGACCGCGACGGCAACATCCTGCAGCGCTACCGCAAGGACCGGAACGGACAGATCGAGGTGCTGATCGGCCAGGCCGATCCGCAGCAGGACAGGCGCAGGCCGCCGCCACCGCCCAAGGCGCCGGCGCCGACCGCCAGCTTCGACTTCCATATCAAGCTGCCGCCGCTCAAGCTCAACATTCCACGCGACCAGTACGTCGTGGAAAGCAGCCGCGCCTCGCGTCGGCAGTTGACCGAAACCTTCGCGGCGCCGCCGGTCGAGAAGGTCGAGCGTCCCTACTCGCTGGAGGAGATCCGGCATAGCGACCGCATCCGCAACAAGGTGCGCCGCGTCGATTTCGATACGGTGACCTTCGAGTTCGGCAGCGCCGTGCTGCCGGACGACCAGATCCCGCAGATGCAGGCCGTGGGCGAGGCCATCCGCGGCATCGTCGACCAGCACCCGGACCAGGTGTTCCTGATCGAGGGTCACACGGACGCGGTGGGCTCGGACCTCGCCAATCTGGCGCTCTCCGACCGGCGCGCCCAGACCGTGGCGGAGATCCTCACCTATTACTTCGGGATTCCGCCGGAAAACCTCGTGACCCAGGGTTACGGCGAAGAGTATCTCAAGGTGCCGACCGAGGGGCCGGAACGCGAGAATCGCCGCGTTGCCTTCCGCAACATCACGTCGCTGATGCGGACGGGATCCCGCTGACCGCCAGACGCCGGCAGACGAAAGGGCGCGCTCGCAGGAGCGCGCCCTTTTTGCTGGAACAGCGGCCTAGTGCAGGATCTGGCTGAGGAACAGCTTGGTGCGGTCGTGCTGCGGGTTGGTGAAGAACGTCTCGGGTTCGTTCTGCTCGATGATCTGACCGACGTCCATGAAGATGACCCGGTTGGCCACCTGGCGGGCGAAGCCCATCTCGTGGGTGACCACAATCATGGTCATGCCTTCCTCGGCCAGATCGACCATCACGTCGAGCACTTCCTTGATCATCTCCGGGTCGAGCGCCGAGGTCGGCTCGTCGAAAAGCATGGTGCGCGGGTTCATGCACAGCGCGCGCGCAATGGCGACGCGCTGCTGCTGGCCGCCGGAGAGCTGGCCGGGATACTTGTTCGCCTGCTCGGGGATCTTGACGCGCGTCAGATAGCGCATGGCGACCTCCTCGGCCTCCTTCTTGGGCATCTTGCGCACCCAGATCGGCGCCAGCGTGCAGTTCTCCAGGATGGTGAGGTGCGGAAACAGGTTGAAGTGCTGGAACACCATGCCGACCTCGCGGCGGATCTCGTCGACGCGCTTGATGTCGTTGGTCAGCTCGATGCCGTCGACGACGATCTTGCCCTTCTGGTGCTCTTCCAGCCGGTTGACGCAGCGGATCATGGTCGACTTGCCGGAGCCTGACGGCCCGCACACGACGATGCGCTCGCCGCGCATGACCTTGAGGTTGATGTTCCTGAGAACGTGGAAATCGCCGTACCACTTGTTCATGTCGGTGATCTCGATGGCGACGTCGGTGTCCGACACGACCATGTGGGGATGTTCGGGCGCGGCGGCGGCGGCTGTTTCACTCATCGGGGCTTCCCTCGTTCATCGCCTGTGGCCGGTATCGAGCCGGCGTTCGGTGTAGATGGAGTATCGCGACATGCCAAAGCAGAAGAGCCAGAAGACGAAGGCGGCGAAGACGTAGCCGGTCGCCGGGGTCTTGTACGAGGCCCATTTCGGATCGCTGAAGGAGAGCTGGACGATGCCCAGCAGATCGAACAGCCCGATGATCAGCACCAGGCTCGTATCCTTGAACAGGCTGATGAAGCTGTTGACGATGCCCGGGATGACGATCTTCAGCGCCTGCGGCAGGATGATCATCTGCATCATGCGCCAATAAGGCAGGCCAAGCGCCTTGGCGCCCTCGTACTGGCCCTTGGGGATCGCCTGCAGGCCGCCGCGCACGGTCTCGGCCATGTAGGCCGAGGTGAACAGCGCGACGCCGATCAGCGCCCGCATCAACTTGTCGAAGTTGACGCCCGGCGGCAGGAACACCGGCAGCATGACGGAAGACATGAACAGCACGGTGATCAGCGGCACGCCGCGCCAGAATTCGATGAAGACGATCGATGCGAACTTGACCACCGGCAGCTCCGAGCGCCGGCCAAGCGCCAGCAGGACGCCAATCGGCAACGACGTGACCATGGCGACGATGGCAACCACCAGGGTCACCATCAGCCCGCCCCAGAGCTGGGTCTCGACGTAGGAGAGGCCGAAATTGATGTCGAGCAGGACGACCACCGCCAGAACGCCGGCGATGAGCGCCCACGTCACCCACAGCGTCCCACTGCCCGGCCGCTCGGGATCGTTGCGGACCGCCACGACCCCGGCAACTGCGGCAACGAGCGCGACAATGACGGTCAGGATGGTGAATGTCGACAGCCCGAACAACGGCGTCGGCGGATCGGGAACGAAGTAGGAGGCAACCACCAGAACAACGGCGATCGCGGCCGCGATGGTCGCGGCGCGACCGGCCGAAGAGGATGTCATCGCGCCGGCGACCAGGCCGGTCACCAGACCGCCGATGACCAGCAGGAAGGCGAAGAAGCCGGCCGCGATGCCGAAGTTGCCACCGGTGAGCAGGATCAGCGCGGCGATGGGGAAGACGACCAGCAGGAAGATGGCGTTCTCGCGCTTGAACGGAACCCGCGGGATGGCCATCGGGATAAGCGCAACGACCAGCAGGATTCCCGTCAGGTTGACCCGCCAGCGCTCGTCGAACGGATAGCGTCCATACATGAACTGGCCAAACTTGGCGTCGACGAGGGCCCAGCAGGCGCCCGTCCCCGGCACAATGCAGTCCTCGCGGCCGTTGCCGACCCAGACGGCATGGATGAACGCCCAGTTGAGGAACGGCGGCACGATCCACGCGATGAGCGCGATGCCGATGATCGTCAGGATGGTGTTGGTAACCGAGGAGAACAGATTGGAGCGCAGCCAGCCGATGGCGCCAACCTCGTTGCGCGGCGCCGCCAGGGTCGGCTCTTCCTCGAGCCGATAATAGGCAAACTGTTCGGCGGAGGAACGCTCGACCGCGGCGCCGCGCGCATGGCGCGAATCCCGGCGTCTTCCGCCACCGTTCTCGAACATGGAGTCGCTTGCCATCGCCTATCGCTCCACCAGGGCCACGCGCTGGTTGAACCAGTTCATGAAGGCCGACGTCGCCAGAGAGATGGTGAGATAGACCAGCATGGTGATGAAGATGACCTCGACCGCCTGGCCCGTCTGGTTGAGCACCGTGCCGGAGAACACCGAGACGAGGTCCGGGTAACCGACGGCAACGGCGAGCGAGGAGTTCTTGGTCAGGTTCAGGTACTGGCTGGTCAGCGGCGGGATGATCACACGCAGCGCCTGCGGAATGATGACCAGGCGCATCGTGGTCCCGGACCTGAGGCCGAGCGCATAGCTGGCCTCGGTCTGCCCATGCGCGACCGCCAGGATGCCGGCACGCACGATCTCGCCGATATAGGTCGCCGTATAGAGCGTCAGGCCGAGCAGGAGTGCGATGAACTCCGGCTTGATCTGCAGCCCGCCGTTGTAGTTGAAGCCTTGCAGTTCGGGGAAATCGAACGTTGCCGGCGTGCCCGTCACGACAAAGACGATCACCGGCAGCAGGATCAGGATGCCGATACCGACCTTGACGGTCGGAAAGATCTGTCCGGTCGCCATCTGTCGCCGATGCGCCCATTGCGCCAGGATGACGACCACGACGATGGCGACGAGGAAGGCGATGGCAGTTGCCAGAAATCCTTCCTGGAAGATCGGGCGCGGAATGATCAGGCCGCGATTGCTCAGCTTGGCGTCGAAGATGAGATTGAGGCCCTGGCGCGGCGACGGCAGGATCGAGAGGACCGCCTTGTACCAGAACAGAAGCTGGAGCAGCACGGGGATGTTACGCAGGGTCTCGATATAGACGGTCGAGATCTGGGCGATCAGCCAGTTCTTCGACAGGCGGGCAACGCCCAGCATGAAGCCGATGATCGACGCGAAGACGATGCCCAGCGCCGCCACCAGAAGGGTGTTGAGGAGGCCGACCAGAAAGGCGCGGCCGTAGCTCATCTCGTTGGTGTAGGGGATCAGCGTCTGCGAAATGTCGAACCCGGCGCGCGCCCACAGGAAACCGAAGCCGGACGCGATATGGGCCCGCTGCAGATTGTCGATCATGTTGGAGACGATCCAGGCGATGAATGCGACGAGCGCAATCGCCAGCATCACCTGGAAGACGATACCGCGGAATTTCGGGTCGTAGATCAGCGACGAACGCTGCGGCGGACTCGCCGCGCTGTCTTGAACCGCCATTCTTCAATCACCCCCTGGCGGCACCGGCTTGTTGCCGGCTACCGGCCGTCGGGCGGGCCGCTTCCGGCCCGCCCGCTGATGTGACTCGCAGGATTACCGGATCGGCGGCGCGTACTGAATGCCACCGTTGGTCCACAGGGCATTGAGGCCACGCGAGATCTTGAGAGGCGTATCCGGGCCGATGTTGCGGTCGAAGATTTCGCCGTAATTGCCGACCGCCTTGATGACGTTGTAGGCCCAGTCGTTGCCGAGGCCGATCATCTCGCCAAAGGTGCCGTCGGTGCCGAGCAGGCGGCGGACCTTCTGGTTCTCGCTCGTCTTCATCTCATCGACGTTCTTCGACGTCACGCCCAGCTCCTCGGCGTTGAGGAGCGCGAAATGCGTCCACTTGACGATGTTGAACCACTGGTCATCGCCCTGGCGCACCAGCGGCCCAAGCGGCTCCTTGGAGATGATCTCCGGAAGAACGACGTGGTCGTCCGGGTTGGCGAGCGTCAGGCGGATGGCATAAAGGCCGGACGCGTCGGTGGTGTAGACGTCGCAACGGCCGGCCTGGTAGGCCGCGTCGACCTCGGACAACTGCTCGAAGGCGACGGGATTGTAGTCCATGTTGTTGCGCTTGAAGTAGTCGGCCATGTTGAGCTCGGTCGTCGTGCCGGTCTGCACGCAGACCGAGGCGCCGCCAAGCTGCAGCGCCGAGGTGACGCCCAGCGATTTGCTGACCATGAAGCCCTGGCCGTCATAGTAGCTGGTGCCGGCAAAGCTGAGGCCCAGCGAAGTATCGCGCGACATCGTCCAGGTCGTGTTGCGCGACAGCAGGTCGATCTCGCCGGATTGCAGGGCGGTGAAACGCTCCTTGGCGGTCAGCGGCGTGAAATGGACAGCATTGGGATCGTTGAAAACGGCCGCGGCTACCGCGCGGCAATAGTCGACGTCAAATCCTTTCCATTCACCCTTGTCATCGGTCGAGCCAAAGCCCAGCAGGCCAGTATTGACGCCGCACTGAACATAGCCTTTGGCCTTCACGTCCTCCAACGTCGTCGCGTTGGCCGAACCCGCAACAAGGGCGGCAACGGCGCCAACTGCGATTGAAACAAGAGCTGTTCTCATGATTTACCCTCCGGCTTGCCTTACAGGATCACGTTTGGCGGCCACCGCGCGGCCCGTGCCCATCAATAGCTACGATTGACTTCACAGTGTACGATTGACCAAGCCATCACAGGCCATTATTCGATAGGGGTCAAGGGTATCGCTTGGGCTGCCGCGCGCGGCATTTGCCCGTTTCGGCGTCGTTCCAGCGATTAAATCAGCGGCATGACCAATCATTCCGGCAGCGGACCGTCCGCCGCCAAACCCGCCACCCGGCTCGTCCATACCGGCCGCGACAAGAACCTCACCGGTCCTTTCGTCAATCCACCCGTCACGCATGCTTCAACGGTGCTCTACAATTCCGTTGACGACATGCAAGAAGGGCGCCAGCCCTATTCCTACGGCCGCCACGGCACCCCGACCAGCGACGCGCTCGAGGCGGCCGTCACCGAACTGGAGGGCGCGGCGGGAACGGTATTGTGCCCGTCGGGCCTGGCGGCCGCGACGGTGGCGTTGCTCTCCTGCCTTGCGGCCGGCGATCACATCCTCATCGTCGACAGTGTCTATGGCCCGGTCCGCCGCTTCGCCGGAACCATCCTCACGCGCCTCGGGATCGAGACGACCTATTACGACCCGGCAATCGGCGCCGGCATCGAAGCGCTGTTCAGAGACAACACCCGCGCAGTCTATCTGGAAGCGCCGGGCTCGCTGACCTTCGAGATGCAGGACGTACCGGCGATCGCGGAGGTGGCGCACCGGCACAATGCCACGGTCCTGTTCGACAATACCTGGGCGACGCCAGTCTATTTCCGTCCGCTCGATTTCGGCGTCGACCTGTCCATCCACGCTGCAACCAAATATCTTGGCGGACATTCCGACGTGATGCTCGGCACCGTCGCCGCCAACGCGGCGGCGTGGCCGAAGCTGAAAGAGACGCACAAGTTCCTCGGCATGCACGTCGCGCCCGACGACGTGTTCCTCGGCCTACGCGGCCTGCGCACCCTGGCGGTGCGGCTGGAGCGCCACTACGCTTCGGCACTCAAGGTGGCGACGTGGCTCGCGGCGCGGCCGGAAGTCGCGCGCGTGCTCTATCCGCCGCTCGCGTCCGATCCCGGCCATGCCCTGTGGAAACGCGACATGAGCGGCGGCTGCGGCCTGTTCGGCGTGGTCTTCGACGGCTGGAGCGAGGATCAGGCCAAGCGCCTCATCGACGGGCTCCATCTGTTCGGCATCGGCGCCTCGTGGGGCGGCTTCGAGAGCCTCGCCATCCTGGCGCATCTGAATTGGGGCCGCACGGCCGTGCCCTGGAAGGCGGAAGGGCCGCTGGTGCGCCTGCACATCGGCCTGGAGGATGCGGACGACCTGATCGCCGATCTCGCGGCGAGCCTCGAGGCGGCTAGCCGCCCGTCCCCCTGACGGAGAACAGGTGGATGTCGAGACGCCGCATCTTGCGGGTGTCGACGCCGTGGACGCGACCGCGCTCGACCAGATCGAGACCGAGGTCGTCGGCACGCTGGCGGAAAGACGAGATCTGCGAGGTGTCGATGGCGGCGATGCGGCATCCGCGCCGGTCGAGGAAGTCGGCCGCGCCGGTACCGTCGGTGAGGAGCGTTTCGCGCCCGGCCAGGAGAACCAGGCTCTCTTCCGGAAAACCGGCTGAAGCGAAGCTCGGATCGGCGCAGGACAGGTGCTCCCGGCCGGCGGTGACAATCTGTTCTGCGACGCGCAGGCTCGTCAGCCCCGGAACGATCGATCCGAAAAACCCCAGATAGATGAACGCCGCCGACAGGATCGCCACGATCGAAGCGGCCACCGTATTGTTGCGCCTGAGCCAGAACCAGGCGAACGGTCCGAGCAGCCCTCCGACGACCAGGGCCGCGAAGGCGCCAACGGGAAAGCTGCCCTCCAGCGCCACGTAGAGCGCTGGCAGGGCGACGGCGATCGCCGGCGGCCAGATCAGCGGGCTCGACGAATAGTACTGGCTGATCCGACCCCTGATCTGCGCAACCCCTTCATCGACCGCGACGGCTGCCAGCATCGCGATCGCCGGAATCGCCGGCAGCACATATTGCGGCAGCTTGTAGGTGGTGAGTTCGGCGGCCAGCCACAGCGGCAGGCCCCAAGCCAGAGCGAAGAAGATCGCCGGACGGCGGGCATTGCGCACCAGCCACGGCGTTCCGGCGAAGACGAAGGTCATCGCCGGCCCGGCAAGGAGCGGCGCAAACAGCGCATAGGTCGTCGGCGGCGCCTCGAGGGCGAAGGGAACGCCGATGCGGGTGAGGAACGGGATATCGGGTCCGCTGGCGTCCGAGATCGCCAATGCGGCGATCGACCACAGCCAGGGCAAGGCGGCAAGGGCAATCACCGCCACGCCGACAGCCGGACGCAGACGAGCGAGCCAGCCGAGATCGCCGCGCTCGATCGACAGCGCCAGCACTGCGGCCGCCGCCATGCCCGGGGCGACGATGCCCTTCAGCAGCAGGCCGACGGCGATGGCCACCCAGAACAGCGCCGGTATCGATCTGGCCACCGGCCTGTCGTCCGCCAGCCACAGCCGCGCCAGTGCGCCGGCGGCGAGCGTCGTCGCCGCAACCAGCATGGCGTCCGGTGCCGCCAGCCGCGCCTGCAGGCCGAGCACGCCGCTGCCGGCGACCAGCATACCGGCCAGAAGCGCGGCCCGCGGACGTCCGAAAGCCAGCATCGTCCACCAGGTCAGGACGACCGTGGCGACGGCGCCGAGGAGCGAGGGGATGCGGTAGACCCAGACCGGCGGATCGGTCTGGCCGGTGATGATGAGGGTGGCCGCCTCCAGCCACTGCATGCCGTGCGGTCGCCACGGCTGCATGTCGGTCTGCACGCGCACCGTGGCAAAATCCCCCGTCGCTACCATCTCGCGGGCGGCAACCGCATAGGACGGCCCGTCGCCATCGATCGGCGGCATCGTCGTGAAGCCCGGCAGGAAGCACAGGAGGGCGACAAGGACCAGAACCGCGAGGCTTGCCGGCGCCGAGCCGGCGACGCGGTCGGCCGCCGCCTCGACCCGGCGGGCACCATCGTCGCCAAACAATGCCTCGAAGGGAAACGCCATCGCGCCTGGCGGCCTGCCTGTCTCGTTTGCGCCGGGGAAGCGCACGGACGATACTGAACTCTGGTGCGGCAGAGTAGCAGAAAGCCGCCCCGGCCTTCAGTCCCTGGCGCGCTGGCGGCTGCTTCTCGTTGCGCCGTCGATTCTGTTCCGTCGGGACACCGTACGCTTGATCGCGCCGCGGCGTTCGACGGGGCCCCGCCCCTCGCCACTCCGGTGAACGCCATGACCACACCTGCTTCCGCCGCCTTCGGCGCGTTCGAGACCGCCACCGCCCTCACGCCCGACGACATCGAGCGGCGCGCCCGCGCCCTCGCCGCCGACCTCACGCTGGACGAGAAGCTCGGCATGATGGACGGCGACCTGCCCTTCTGGCAGGGACTGGCCAAGATATCGGCGCCGCAGGGCTACAGCCGCGATTTCTGGGTGGCCGGCGCGGTTCCGCGTCTGGGTATTCCCGGCATCCGTTTCGTCGACGGGCCGCGCGGCGTCATCATGGACGGCGCCACGACCTTCCCGGTGTCGATGGCGCGCGGCGCCACCTTCGACCCGGAGCTGGAGAGCCGCGTCGGCGACGTTATCGGCCGCGAGATCCGGGCGCTCGGTGGCAACTATTTCGGCGGCGTGTGCATCAACCTGCTGCGCCACCCGGCCTGGGGCCGCGCCCAGGAGAGCTACGGCGAGGATTCCTTCCACCTCGGCATGATGGGGGCGGCGCTGGCCACCGGCGTGCAGAACCACGTCATGGCCTGCGTCAAGCATTTCGCCCTCAATTCGATGGAAAACATGCGCCAGGACGTGGACGTGACCGCCGATGCGCGCACCCTCCACGAAGTCTACCTGGCGCACTTCAAGCGCGTGGTCGATGCCGGCGTCGCCTCGGTGATGACCGCCTATAACAGCGTCAACGGCGAATGGGCCGGCCAGAACCGGACGCTGATCACCGCGATCCTGAAGGAGATGTGGGGCTTCACCGGCTTCACCATCACCGACTTCATCACCGGCATGCGCGACGCAAAAAAGGCGGCGCTCGCCGGTCAGGACGTCGAGATGCCCTTCGCCACGCTCTATGCCATGGGGCTGAAGGGGCTGGTCGAGAGCGGCGCGGTTCCGATGAGCCGCGTCGACGACGCGGCGCTGCGCCTTCTGCGCCAGCAGATTCGTTTCGGCCAGGGCCGCGATCCCGCCGGTTACGATCGCAGCATCGTCGGCTCGGCCGACAATCGCGCGCTCGCCCGCAAGGTGGCGGAAGAAAGCATCGTTCTCCTCAAGAACGACGGCAACCTGCTGCCGCTTGCCGGCGGTGACACGCTTGCCGTCATCGGCCGCCTCGCCGCCGAGCCCAATACCGGCGACGGCGGGTCGAGCATGACCCATCCGGACGGCGTGGTGACGCCGCTCGACGGCCTGAAGGCCGCGCTCGGCGACGCCGTCACCTACGACGACGGCAGCGACCTGAAGCGCGCTGAAAGCGCCGCCGGTGCGGCCAAGACGGCCCTCGTCGTCGTCGGCTACACCCATGCCGACGAAGGCGAATACATCCCGCCCAACCAGTTGCAGCCGCACGCCCATCTCTTCCCGCCACCGGGCCCCGGCGAGGAAGACCTTGCCGACAAGCTCATCAACGGCATGGGGGACAGCGGCTTCTCGCCCGGCGGCGACCGGCTGAGCCTGCGGCTCAGGCCGGAGGACGAGGCGCTGATCGCGGCGGTGGCCGCCGCCAATCCGCGCACCATCGTCGCGGTCATGGCGGGCAGCGCCGTCATCATGGAAGCCTGGCGCGCATCCGTGCCGGCCATCCTCATGCTCTGGTATCCCGGCCAGGAGGGCGGCCATGCGCTCGCCGGCATCCTCGCTGGCACGGTCAATCCGAGCGGCCGCCTGCCCTGCACCTTCCCGGCATCGGCCGAGCAGCTGCCCTTCTTCGATCGCGACGCCACGGCCATCACCTACGACCTGTGGCACGGCTATCGGAAGCTCATGCGCGACGGCAACGCGCCGGCCTGGCCGTTCGGCTTCGGCCTCAGCTACACGACCTTCACACACGCCAACCTGCGGCTCGCCGCCGACAGGCTCGCGCCAGACGACATGCTGGAGGCGACGGTGGACGTCACCAATAGCGGCGAGCGGGCTGGCGCCGACGTCATCCAGCTCTACGTCGCCTGCCTCGGCTCCGCGGTAGAGCGGGCGCCGCGCGAGCTGAAGGCATTCGCCCGGATCGCCCTCGCCCCTGGCGAGACCAGGACGGTGCATCTCGCGGTGCCGGCGGCCGACCTTGCCTGGTTCGACGAAGGATCGGGCTGGGTCGTCGAGGAGACCGAGTACCTGGCGATCCTCGCCAGCAATGCCCAGGACGACGACCCGCTGACCGCCCGCTTCCGCATCGGCAAGGCGTGACCCGCCGGCCGCACACCAGAAGACAAACCAGGAGAGAGCCTTGGACCCCGTCGGCATCGGCATCATCGGCTGCGGCAATATCAGCGGCGCCTATCTCACCGCGGCGCGCGGTTTCCCGATCCTCAAGGTCCGCGCCGTCGCGGACATGAACCGCGACGTGGCGGAAGCCCGCGGCGCCGAGTTCGGCGTGCCGGTGAAGAGCGTCGAAGATCTGCTCGCCGACCCCGAGATCGAGATCGTCGTCAACCTGACCGTGCCCGGCGCCCATGTGGCGGTCGGCCTTCAGGCGATCGCCGCCGGCAAGCACGTCCATTCGGAGAAGCCGCTGGGCATCAGCCTCGCCGAGGCGAAGACGCTGGTCGAAGCGGCCGAAGCCAAGGGCCTGCGCCTGGGCTCGGCCCCCGACACCTTCCTCGGCGGCGCCCACCAGACCTGCCGCAAGCTCATCGACGAGGGCGCCATCGGCCAGCCGATCGGCGGCACCGCCTTCTTCGGCACCGCCGGCCATGAGCGCTGGCACCCCAATCCGGGCTTCTACTACCTCAAGGGCGGCGGGCCGATGCTTGACATGGGGCCCTACTACATCACCGATCTGGTCAACCTGCTGGGGCCGGTGAAGCGCGTCGCCGGCCTTGCCTCGCGCCTGCGCAGCGAGCGGCTGGTGACCAGCGAGCCGCTCAACGGTACGCAGCATTCCGGTCGAGGTCGCCACCCATGTGGCCGGCACGCTGGAATTCCACTCCGGCGCGCTGGTGACCATCGTCATGAGCTTCGACATCGCCCGCCACGACCATCGGCCGATCGAGCTCTACGGCAGCGACGGCGCCATCAGCGTGCCCGACCCCAACAATTTCGGCGGTCAGATCGAGACCGCCACCGCGGCCATGGCCAACTGGCGGGCGGTACCGACGGTGCACGCCTATGCCAACGGCAATTTCCGCATTCTCGGCGCCGCCGACATGGCACAGGCCATTCGCAGCGGACGGCCGCACCGGGCGAGCGGCGCACTCGCCTTCCACGTGCTCGAAGTGATGGAGGCGTTCCAGCGCTCCTCAGACACGGGCACCCATATCGTCATCGAAAGCCGGCCGGAGCGGCCGGCCATGCTGCCGGTCGATCTCGTCAACGGGACGCTCGACTGAACGGCGCAAATATCGGGAGGAATTTCATGCGCGAGGCAATGATCGTGTGGGGCGGCTGGAGCAATCATGAGCCGGAACAGGGCGCCCATATCGTCGCGGGCATGCTCGAGGCGGAAGGCTTCAAGGTCCGCATCGAGAACACCACCGAGGCATTCGCCGACCCGGCCATCGCCGAGATGAGCCTGATCGTGCCGATCTACACCATGTCGAAGATCGAGAAGGAGGAACTCGACAATCTGGAAAAGGCGGTGCGCGGCGGGGTGGGCCTCGCCGGCTATCACGGCGGCATGTGCGACGCCTTCCGCGACGCGGTGGCCTATCAGTTCATGTGCGGCGGCCAGTGGGTCGCCCATCCCGGCAACATCATCGATTACCGGGTCAACATCGCCCGGCGCGACGATCCGATCATGCAGGGTATCGACGACTTCGACTACCAGTCGGAGCAGTACTACATGCACGTCGATCCGGCGATCGAGGTGCTGGCGACCACGACCTTTTCCGGCGAGCACGCGCCATGGACGGCCGGCGTCGTCATGCCGGTGGTGTGGAAGCACCGCTACGGCGAGGGCCGCGTCTTCTACTCCTCCCTCGGCCACGTCGCCAAGGAATTCGAGGTGCCCGAGATGCGCACCATCCTGAAGCGCGGCCTGCTGTGGGCGGCCCGCTAGATCATGTCAGCACTGCCGGCGCCAGGTCAGCTTTTCTTGGTCGTGCTCTTTGCGGGCGCGCGTTTCGGCGCCGCGACGGCCCCGGTGGCGGCCTTGCGGCGCTTGGGCGCCGCCTTCTTGGCCGGCGCCGCGGGAGCCGCGCTTTCGACCTCGTGCGCCGCGCGGTGCCAATGGTCCTCGGCACGGCCGTGCGGATAGCCTTCCTGTTCCCAGATACCGTATGCGCGCTGACGGATCTTCTCTTCTCTGTCGGTCATGGCCTCATCTCCGACTCACCACGTTTCGTCACACCCGTAGCAAGGTTAGTGCCAGTCTGTGACAATTCTTTGCCGCTGGCAGCTTAAGGGGGCGTCAACCCCGAGCGGCTACGACACGAGGCATGCGCAAGCCTCACCTCGTTCATACGGCCGCATGGCGCGCGCCGCCGCGTGCCGGCCAGCGCCGGAAGTTCGATTTCGGCATCCTGGCGCCGCCGCTTGCCGCAACCGCGGTCGCCGTCCTCGCCCTCTTCTGGCTGCGCGCCGGCATGCCCCTGCCCGACGCGGCCAAACGCAGCTTCGTGCCGGTGACCCGTGGCATCAGCGTCGTCGATGGCGACACGATCCGCATCAACGGCAGGCTGACGCGGCTCACCGGCTTCAACGCGCCGGAAACGTGGAAACCGAACTGCACGGCGGAGCAGCGCCTGGGTGAGGCAGCGACGGCGCGCCTGCGCCAGCTCGTCGACGGCGGCGAGGCCCGTTACGCCAGCGTGCGCTGCGCGTGCCGGCCGGGGACCGAAGGCACGATGAACTGCAACTACGGACGCGCCTGCGGCAGCCTTCGCGTCGACGGGCGCGACGTCGGCGACATCCTCATCTCGGAAGGGCTCGCTGTCCGCTACCGGTGCGGCACCACCGGCTGCCCGCCGTCGCCGCGCCCCTGGTGCGGATGAGCGGTGCCCGTCACATCCCCTTGATGTATTTCGCATTCTCGTCCCGCACCGGCGGCACGAAATCGGTTTGCACACCGAGGAAGCGGTAAAGCCTCTGGAAGTACGGCGCGCCGAATGCGTTCATCAATTCGTAGCTCCACAGAAACACGTCGTCGCGCTCCAGCAGCTTGGCAAACAGCGCATCGCCGGTGGCAAGGTCGGCAGCCGCCTCCTCCGCCGTCCCCCCGATCCGCCGCATGGTGCTCTGCGCCATGATGGAGCGGTCGCGCGACGTGAGCACGATCCTGATCCGGTCATAGCCGGCCAGCGGCCCGAGGATTTCCGGCAGGCTCGGGAATATCTTCGGGCGCATGTAGGGAATGGACCGGTGCAGGACGAGCTTGTCGGCGCCGATGCTGTCGTTGAAGCCATAGCCGTTCCATTCGCCGAAGGTCCGGCAATGCCCGATCACGAACGAGATCACCCGGGCGATAAAGACGCTGCCGGAGCTCTCCGGGCCGAGAACTATGCAGCATGTCGTCATGGCGTCTCCGGGGATCTCAAATGCGTCTGTGCGATGGCGCCCATGGGCGGCTGCCCGGTCCGAGAAACAAAGAAGATCTGGCGACCCAGGCGCGCCGGCCGCTACGTGCCCAGACCGCCCATCAGCAGGTATTTCATCTCAACATATTCCTCGATGCCATGGTGCGAACCCTCGCGGCCGAGGCCGCTCTGCTTGATGCCGCCGAACGGCGCTTCCGAGGTCGAGATGATCCCCTCGTTGATGCCCACCATGCCGTATTCCAGCGCCTCCGCGACGCGCCAGATGCGGCCGATGTCGCGCGCGTAAAAATAGCTCGCGAGGCCGAACTCGGTGGCATTGGCGATGGCGATCGCCTCCTCCTCGGTATGGAAGCGGAACAGCGGCGCGATGGGGCCGAATGTCTCTTCCCGCGCCACCGCCATGGCCGACGTCACATCGCGGATCAGCGTCGGCTCGAAGAAATTGCCGCCGAGCGACTTGCCGCCGACCACGATGCTCGCGCCCTTGGTCAGGGCATCGTCAATATGCTCCTGAACCTTGGCGACCGCCGCCTTGTTGATCAGCGGGCCGGCCGTCACGTCGTCATCGACGCCATCGCCCACCTTGAGCCCCTTCACCGCGGCAGCGTACTTTTCGGCGAACGCTTCATAGACCCCGTCCTGAACCAGCAGCCGGTTGGCGCAGACGCAGGTCTGACCGGCATTGCGGAATTTGGACGCCATTGCCCCCTTCACCGCCGCGTCGAGATCGGCGTCGTCGAAGACGATGAAGGGCGCATTGCCGCCGAGCTCGAAGCCGAGCTTCTTGATCGTCGGCGCGCACTGCTCCATCAGCACGCGGCCGACATCGGTCGAGCCGGTGAAGGTGAGACCGCGCACGATCGGGTTCGACGTCATCTCGCCGCCGATCTCCCGCGATGAGCCGGTGATGACCGAGAACACGCCGGGCGGCACGCCGGCGCGCTCGGCGAGTTGCGCCAGCGCCAGCGCCGACAGCGGCGTCTCGCTGGCCGGCTTGCAGACGATGGCACAGCCGGCGGCAAGTGCCGGGCCGGCCTTGCGGGTGATCATCGCATTGGGGAAGTTCCACGGCGTGATCGCCGCCACGACGCCAATCGCCTGCTTGATCACCACCATGCGCGAGGTCGGCCACGGCGAAGGAATGATCTCGCCGTAGATGCGCTTGGCCTCTTCGGCGAAGAACTCGATGAAGGACGCGCCATAGGCGATCTCGCCGCGCGATTCCGTCAGCGGCTTGCCCTGCTCGGCGGTCATGATGCGGGCGAGATCCTCCTGGTTCTCCATCATCAGGTTGAACCAGTTGCGCAGGATGCGGGCGCGCTCCTTGGCGACCATGCGCGACCACGGTCCCTGCGCCTTCTGCGCCGCCTCGATGGCGTGGCGCGTCTCGGCCGTGCCGAGCTTCGGCACATAGCCGATCAGACCGTCGTCGACCGGATTGGTGACCGGAATCGTCTCGGCGCCACCGACCCACGCGCCATCGATGTAGCACTTGTCCTTGAGCAGCGACCGGTCCTTGAGTTGCGCCTGAAGCGCTTCATGCGTGCGAACGTCCATCTTCATCTTTCCTTGCTAGATACAATGTTCGAACCGGGGCGCCCGTGGTTCGGCCGCGACTACGCGAGCAACCGCTACACGAGAAGACAGAACGGGTTCTCCAGCGCGCGCTTTACCTCCTGCAGCAAGCTAGCGCCAATCGCTCCGTCGACCGATCGATGATCGACCGAGAGCGTTGCGGTGAGCATCGTCGCGGCGACGATATTGTCCCCGCGGCATATGGGGCGTTTTTCGGCCACGCCCACCGCCAGGATGCAGCTTTGCGGCGGGTTGATGATTGCGGAGAAGCTCCCGACGCCGAACATCCCGAGATTCGAAATCGAGAAGCTGCCCCCCTGGAACTCGTGCGGCGCCAGCCTGTTCTCGCGGGCGCGCTCAACCAGCGATTTCATTTCTGTCGAGATCGCGCCGACCGACTTCTTGTCCGCGCCGCGAATGATCGGGGTAATCAGGCCGTTGTCGGTGGCCACGGCAACCGAGATGTCGACATCCTTGAATTGAATGACGGCGTCGTCGGTCCAACTGGCGTTTGCCTGCGGCACGCGGCGGAGTGCAATTGCCGCCGCCTTGATGATGAGGTCGTTGATCGAGACCTTCGACGCCGATCCCTCCAGGGCGTTGATTTCGGAACGGACGGCGAGCAGCTTGTCGATCTCGCAGTCTGCCGACAAATAGAAGTGGGGAATGGTCCTCTTGGCTTCGGAGAGGCGCCTGGCGATGACGCGACGCGCCGTCGAGTGAGGGATGGTGACGCCGTCGCGCGCCGCTTCGGCGCGCGCATCCTGTGCGGCCTGCGGTGCGATCTTCGTCGTCTCGATGGCGCGCGTGATGTCCAGTCTCACGATCCGCCCATGCGGCCCGCTCCCCGGAATTGTCCTGAGGTTGATGCCCGACTGGGCGGCCAGGCGTCGGGCCAGGGGGGACGCGAACCGTCGCCCCGGGGCCGGCCCGCCGTCATCGCGCTTCGGCGCCTCCGGGCCTGGTTCCGCGGAGCCGGCGACCGGTGAACCGTTCGGCGCATTCGGCGACGCTGTCACCGCCTGTGGCAATGCCGCTAATGCCGTTTGCGGCATTGCGGCAGACGTTTCGCCTGCCTCCAGCAATACGCCAATGACGCTGTCGACCGGAATCTGCTCAGACCCCGACGGGACGACGATCCGACCGAGCACGCCGTCGCATTCCGCCTCGATTTCCACGACGGCCTTGTCGCTCTCCACCTCGGCGATCACCTCGCCTCGGTGGACGGCGTCGCCTTCGCTCTTCGTCCACCGCGCCAGCGTGCCCTCGGTCATTCCCGCCATGATGACCGGCATGAGGACATTCTTCGTCATAGCGCCGGCTCCGGACGCAGCTGATCGAGCAGAGGCAGCCCCTGATCGGCCACGGCTTGACGAAGCCCATCCTCGATATCGACGTCGCTGGCGCATGCCGCCGCTTCCAGCACCTTGGAGATGCTCGGCGAGGCTTCGCCCCCGATGACGCGCTTGACCGGCTGGTCCAGCCAGTCGAAGCAGCGATCCTGGATCTGGCTGGCCAATATCCCGCCATAAGACGTTCCGATGGGCCCTTGCTCGACCACGAGCACGCTGCCCGTCTTGCGGATCGAGGCCTCGATCGTCGCCCAGTCGAGACCGGCCCGGTCCAGGCTGCGCAGATCGATGATCTCCGCATCGATCCCGAGCCGTTCCACCGCCGACGCCACGCGGCTGACCATCGACAGATAGGTGATGACCGTGAGCTGCGTGCCCTGCCGGACGACCTTCGCCTTACCCAGCGGAATGAAGTAGTCGTAGTCGTCGACCGGCGCTGGTCCCCTGGATGCGTAGAGATCGACATGCTCGATCACCAGCACGGGGTCCTTGCATCGCAGCGCGCTGTTCATCAGCCCGACATAGTCGAACGGCGTCGACGGCGCGACGATCCGCCAGCCGACGGACGTCGCGAAGATCCCGGCCGGATCCATCGAATGCTGCGATCCATACCCGGTCCCCATCGCCACCTTGGTCCTGAGGACGAGCGGCACCTCGCTGTCGCCACCGAACATGTGGCGTGCCTTTGCGATCTGGTTGAAGACCTGATCCGCCGCGACCCACATGAAGTCGGGATACATGAACTCCACGACGGGAATATACCGACCGTCCAGCGCCATACCGCCGGCCAGGCCGACGAATGCGTTCTCGCTGATCGGCGTCCCGATCACGCGATCCGGAAACGCGTCGGTCAAACCCCGTGTGGCCCCGTTCGTGCCGCCCTTGAGCCGGTGAACATCTTCTCCCAAAACGAAGATGCGCGGGTCGGCCTCCATGCGCTTCTTCATGACGTCGGCCACGACATCGATGAACTTGGCGTCGGAAACGACCGCGCCGGTGAACGTCTCGAGCTCTTCGGTGCGAACGCCATCGAATTCCGACAGGTCGCCGCGGATGCCAAAATCGCGAAAGCCCGCTTCAGGCCACAGGGACGGCCGGATGCGCCGTTTGCCTTCGTGCTCCTCGATGAGTTCGTCGGTGACGTCGTTCATCAAAGCGAGGCATCGCTCGCGCAGGTTCGCTACGTCCTGCTCGCCGATGAGCTGTCGCTCCTGCATCTCCTTGGCCAGCCGGTCCAGCGGATCGCGGGCGCGCCATTCGGCCTCTTCGGCTTTCGTCCGATAGCCGAACGCGCTGCCCGGCATGGGGCCGTTCTGATGGAAGAAACGGTAGGTGTCGGCTTCGATGATCGTCGGACCATCGCCGGCGCGCATGATCGCGAGGGCTTCCTGCGTCGCCAGCCGCACCGCCAGCGGGTCCATGCCGTCGACTTTCCAGGAGGGAATGCCGAAGCCGAGACCTCTGGCGGAGAGACGGGTCTCCAGCGTCGATTCGTTGACGCAGGTGGAGACCGCGTAGCGATTGTTCTCGATGAAGAAGCAGAGCGGCAGCTTCCACGTCGCCGCGAGATTCATCGTCTCCAGCACCGAGCCAATGTTCGCGGCGCCGTCACCGAAATAGGTGAATACGGCGTCGCCGGTCCCGGCGCGCTTGTGCGCCCAGGCGGCGCCGGCTGCCATGGGAACCCCGCCGCCGACGATCGCGTTCGAGCCGAGGACGCCCGCCTCGCGCCAGCGAAGATGCATCGATCCGCCGCGCCCGCGGCAGAACCCCTGGGCGAGCCCAAGGATCTCCGCGAGGGTTCTTTTCGAAAGCTGCCGCACCGGTTCATTGAACGGCGTGGTCACCGTGAACCCATCGGGCGCGACATAGCGCAGCGACTTGGCGAGAAACTGGTGATGGGCCCTGTGGGAACCGTTGACCTGGTCGGAAACCCGCATCACGGCGGCCGAGCCGACGGCGCCCCCCTCCTGACCGACCGCGGAATGGGCCGGGCCATGGACGAGGCCCTGGCCCGCCAGTTCGAGAACCTTCTCCTCAAAGGCCCGGATCAGGTGCATGGACGCCAGCATGGTGGCGGCCGCCGAAGGATCCAGGGCCGACCTGTCGGCGGGCGTCGTCGTCAGCTCGTGCCAGACAGCGGCCTGTTTCAGCGTGGTGTGCTTCGGCATTTCAAACTCCCATGAAACTGATTCAGCCCTCTGCCGCTGTCCACCCGCCAGACAAGGGGAGAGCGGACTTGTCCTGGCTGAAAGCCTCTGGAAGGCAGGTGTCCGCGGTCGAGCGGCGGGCGATGGAAAGGCGCGCCGCGCGCAGCGCATCGTCGGAGACGCCATAGGCGGCAGAGGTCCGACGCCCTTTGCGCCGGTCGCATTGCGCCAGCCCGTCGGGCGACGGCGCGACAGCCCCGCCCCTGCCAGCGATGCCCCATCCGGGCGACGAGGCCATTGTCGGATTGTTGCGCGCGACGGACATCAGTACATGAGCCAGCCACCACTCACATTGATGGTGGCTCCGGTGATGTAGCCGGCATGGTTGGATGCGAGGAACAACACCGCGCCTGCCAATTCTGACGGTTGCGCCAGATAGCCGAGCGGGATGTCGGCGACGACGTCGGCAAGCGCCTCATCGGTCATGCCGCTGCGCAACATTGTGGTGTCGGCAGCCCCCGGTGACACCGCGTTGACGGTGATCTTGTCTTTGGCGAGCGAGCGGGCGAGGCCGCGCGTCATGGACACGATGCCGCCCTTAGTCGCCGCGTAGGCGACCGAGCCACCGTAGCCGCCGCTCCACCAGCCTTGCGAGGTGAAGTTGATGATGCGGCCACCGCCGCCCTGGTCCCTGAACGCGCGCGCCGCGGCCTGGCACAGGAAGAACGTCGACTTCAGATTGACGTCGTGCTGGAGGTCCCAATCCTGTTCCGTAACCTGGTCAACAGTGTCGCGTCGCACCAGCACCGCCGCCGCGCAGACCAGCACGTCAAGGCGGCCGAATGCCTCTTTCACGGTTTCGATGAGCGCGGCGTGACCGGCGATCGGGCGAAGATCGGCCGCGAGAGGCAGATGCGGCCCGCCTTCCATTTCGGCGACAAGGGCACTGACCTTGTCCTGGTACAGATCGACGGTGGCGACGCGCGCACCCGCCGCGGCAAAGGCCAGGGCGACCTCCCGTCCGATGCCCCCTGCCGCACCCGTGACCAGCACGCCCTTGCCCTCGAGCCCGGACGCGAGATTCCAAGCCATGTTTGTTCTCCTGTCAGCGGCCGAACGACGGCGCAACGTTGCGAATGCGGCCCCGGCCGCCGCGCCTTCCGGCTTCGACAAGCGCCGATCCACTTGATCGCTGTCGCACGGACGGACGCGCGTATCGACGGACGAAAGGTCAGACATCGGCCCGTGCCTTGCCGGCTTTCGAAACGGCGCCGGCAATCACCTGGCCGAGGGCTTGCGTGGACGCATCGCCCCCCATATCGCGCGTGAGGTTTTCGCCCGACGCCAGGACGCGCTCGATCGCTGCGATAATCGCCGCTGCAGCATCCGCGGCGCCAAGGTGATCGAGCATCATGGCGCCCGACCAGATCTGGCCGATCGGGTTCGCGATGTTTTGCCCGGCGATGTCCGGCGCCGCGCCATGGACCGGTTCGAACATCGAGGGAAAACGGCGCTCGGGATTGAGGCACGCCGACGGAGCGATGCCGATCGTTCCGGTCACCGCCGCGCCGAGATCCGACAGGATGTCGCCGAACAGGTTGCTCGCCACCACGACATCGAAGGTCGACGGTCGGCGCACGAAATGGGCAGTCAGAATGTCGATATGGTACTGCTCCACCGCGACATCGCTGTAGGTCTCGGCGATTGCCCGGAAGCGCTCGTCCCAGAATGGCATCGTATGGATGATACCGTTCGACTTGGTGGCGGAGGTGACCTTCCGCCGCGGCCGGCTACGGGCGAGATCGAATGCGAACTTCATCACGCGATCGCATCCGCGGCGCGTCATGACCGTGTCTTGAACGACCATTTCGTCCGCAGTGCCGGGAAACATCCGGCCGCCGATCTCGCTGTATTCACCCTCGGTGTTTTCCCTCACGATCAGGAAGTCGATCGCGACGGGATCGGCCAGCGGCGACGGAACGCCCTCGAAATACCGCACTGGCCTCAGGTTCACGTATTGATCGAAGCCACGCCGGATCGGCATCAACAGCGACCACAGGGACTCGGCGTCGGGCACGGTCGGCCATCCGACGGCTCCAAGAAAGATCGCATCGTGCGAGGCGATCTTCTTCAGCCCGTCCTCCGGCATCATCCGTCCGTGCTGGGCGTGGTAGTCGCATCCCCAGTCGAAGAAATCCCAGCGAATGTCGATCCCGAACGCGCGGCTTGCGGCATCGACGACGCGAATTCCCTCGGGCACGACCTCCTTGCCGATCCCGTCGCCCGCGATCACGGCGACCCGCAATGCGGTCATTCGCCTGCCCTCCCGGCCGGCACGACGCGCCCGGCGGCCGCACTGCTCATCACACGCGCGACGGCTGTGGCGACAACGACGCGGTTCCCGAGATCAAAGGTATCCATGATGGAGCGCACCTCCGGCGGCGCATCGTTCGCAGACGCGCCATCAATCCATGTGAAAGACTTCGACGAGCGGCGTCATCGTCGGCGACCCATCGGGATTGGTGGCCATGATGTCACCCATGTGCTCGTACCATCGCTTCATCAGAGCATCGGCATCGAGATCGTCGATCGGGCTGCCCTCGACCTCGTAATTGATGGCGAACAGAATGTTCGTCTCCGGATCATGGAAGATCGTGTAGTCGCGCACCCCGTGAGCGGAGAGCAGATCGCGAAGCTCGGGCCAGATCTCGTCGTGGCGCTTCTTGTATTCGGCAGCGCAGCCTGGATTGAGCTTCATCTTGAAACCAATGCGTTTCATGGCAGCCTCCATCGCAATGGAAGGAGAGCCGGCCGGTGCCGGCTCTCCTCCTACGCATCAGAAATTGAAGTCGGCGATGTTCTCCTTGGTGAAGGTCGTGAGATCGGCCTGGGTGTTGATGACGCTCTTCGCGCCGATCGTGACCTTGCCGAGGCCCGGGACCTCGAAGACGGTGCCCGGCTCGTTCTTGATCGTGCCGTTCTTGACACCCACGGCGAGATACGCGCCGAGCAGACCCTCGTTGTACGGGCTCCACAGCTGGAACGCCTCGACCGTGCCGTTCTCGATGAACCGGCGCATCTGATTGGGCGTGCCCAATCCGACGACCTTCACCTGGTCGGCCTTGCCGGCTGTCTCGACGACCTGGGCGGCCGCAGCCACACCGACCGTGGTCGGCGAGATGATGCCCTTGAGGTTCGGGTAGTTGGCGAGCAGCGCTTCGGCCTCGGTGGTCGACTTCTGCGGGTCATCGTTGCCGTAGGCGACGGTGACCAGCTTCATCTTTGCGTACTTGGGGTCCTTCGCGAGGGTGTCCTTCATCGCCGCGATCCAGACATTCTGATCGGGCGCGTCGGTGGTCGCCGAGAGAATGGCGATCTCGCCTTCGTAGCCGATCTCCGAGCCCAGCAGTTCAACCTGGGACGACCCCACCTTGGAGAAATCGACCGGGAGCAAAGCCGCATCGCGGTGGCTCTCGTTGCCGGGGACGTCGGAGTTGACCACGAGGACCATCGTCCCCTTCGCGCGGGCGCGATCGAACACCTGATTGAGCGCGTCCGGGCTGTTGGGCGAGATGGCCACAACGTTGACGCCGCGCTGAATCTGCGCCGTGAAGAAGGGGATCTGCGAAGTCGCTTCGGCCGAGGCCGGGGCAACCGTGGTGAAGTCGCAGCCGAGCGTCTTGCAGCCGTCGGTGAATCCCTTGACGATCGAGTCGAAATAGGGATTTCCCGTGTTCTTCGGAATGTAGACGATCGAAACCGAATTGGCCGCGCTGGCGGCGCCGCCCCATAGGCAAGCTCCGATGACCGCGGCGAGTATCGCTTTATGTTTCAGCATTTGTTTCACTCCCTCCTTCTGTTGAACGAATTCCTCGTCAGCGCTGGCTGCGAGCGTAGATCGCGTTGGTCGCGATGATCGAGACGATGAGCAGAACGCCCATCGCCGTGAGCTGGGCGTTGATGGCGATGTTGGCGACCGTCATGCCGGTGGCGATGATGATCAGGAGCCAAGACGCCAGGAAAGTACCGAGGATGGTTCCGCGGCCGCCGAAGATGTAGGCGCCGCCAAGCATGACGATCAGCACCATCGTCAGCTCGCCACCGCTGGCCAAATCGTAGCGCACCGACCCCAGGCGCGAGGCGGCCATCATGCCCGCAATCGCGCTGGTCACGCCGGAGGCCAGAAACAGGTAGATCTTGATCCGTCGCACGCGGATTCCGGCATGTATCGCCGCCGTCTCGCTGACGCCGATCTGATAGATTTGTCGGCCGTAGATCGTAGTGCCGAGGAAAAGGCCGAGGACGATCGAGGCGATGACGAAGATGACGACCGGAACCGGAACGATCCCCACCATGCGGTAGTCGATGCCAACGAACCAGTCGGGAAAGCCGCCAATCGACTTGTCGCCAGCCAGCACCTGGGCGAGGCCGCGATAGAGCGTCAGCGTGCCGATCGTGACGATGATCGAGGGAAGCCGCAGGACGGTGACGAAGAAGCCGTTGAGGGCGCCCATGGCAAGACCGGAAAGAAGACTGACGCCCATGGCGACCACGATCGGCGCACCGGCCCGGTAGACGGCGGCGAATAGACAAGCGGAAAGCGCCATCTGAGCGGCCGGAGACAGGTCGATCTCGCCGGCGATGATGACCAGGGTCAGCACGAGTGCGACGATGGCGAACTCGGTGTAGTAGGTCGCGCTCTCCAGGATGAATTCGAGATCGGCGAAATATGGCGACAGCCGGGCGCCGATCCCGATGGCGATGAGCAGAAACAGGAAGGTCGCCGTCTCCGGGCGAATCAAGATGACCTGCCAGAGCGGCCGCAAGGGCGCTGCTTCGCGGGCGCTCGAAGCCAGCAGCGGCGTTTCGGTCGCGTTCATGCTCCGCTTCCCCGGGACAGCAACCCCGTTATGCCGCCCTTGCGGACGGTCCGGTCGATGACGAGGGCAACCAGAATGATGGCGCCGTAGATGGCGTGCTCCCAGAACCCGGACACACCGAGAACCGGCAGCGCGACCTGAACGGCGCCGAGCAGCAGGACACCAAGCACCGTGCCGAGCACGGTGCCGAGCCCGCCATTCATGCTGACGCCGCCGATCACCACGGCCGCGATCACGATGAATTCAAAGCCGACGCCGGTAATGCCCGGATTCACGTAGCCAAAACGGGCCGCATACATGATGCCCGCAAGCCCAGCGAGCGCGCCGGACAGCGTGAAAACCAGAACCGTGACCGGCATGACGCGGATGCCGCGCAAGGGTGCCGCGACCGGTTTGGAGCCGATGGCATATATCTGACGCCCGACCTGGGTGAAGGTCAGAAAGATGTAGGTCGCGATGGCAACGGCAAATCCGATGATGACGATCCACGGGATGCCGATCGGCGAGGTCTGCGCCATCCGGATCAGAGGTTCCGGAATGTTGTTCGGATCGATCTGGCGCGCCCCGGAAAGAATGAAAAGCAGGCCGCGGTAAAGACTGAGCGTCCCGAGGGTCACGATGATCGACGGCAGCTTGAAGACCGTGACGATCAGCCCGTTGAAGAAGCCGAGCGTTGCGCCGGAGAGGATCGCGACGGCGAAGCCCACATAGAGCGGCAGGTCGGGCCGATCGCGGAAGATCATGCCGGCGGCGATCGCCGAGAAACCCAGGATCGAGCCGATGGAGAGATCGACGTGGCGGGCGATGAGAACCATCATCTCGCCCATCGCCGCAACCATCATGAGCGGCACTGCGAGGAGTACGATGCGCAGCGTTTCCCCGGTCAGGAAACGCGGCTCCATCAGCCCGACGCTGAGCGAAAAGAGCACCAGCATGAAAGCAATGCCGGCCTCCCGGGCGCGAAGAACACGAACAAGACCGTTCACGCCGCGGCTCCCTCGCTGATGCGGCGTCCAGTGCGCGGCACTGCAGCGTGCATGATGGCTTCCTGGCTTGCTTCCGCGCGCGGGATATCGGCGGTGAGCCGCCCCTCGGACATGACAAGCACGCGGTCGGACAGCGCCAGGAGCTCGGGCAATTCAGACGAGACAACCAGAACGGCGCGGCCGCTGGCGGCCAGCTCGCCGATCAGTTCATAGAATTCCGCCTTGACGCCGACGTCGATGCCGCGCGTCGGTTCGTCGAGGACGAGAATTTGCGGATCGGCCAGGAGCCAGCGCGCGAGGATCGTCTTTTGCTGATTTCCACCCGACAGTTCGCCGATCGGCTGGCGCAACGAAGCGAGGCGGATGCGCAACTGCCCGATCGAGCGCGTCGCAAGCAATTTCTCCGTCGCGCGGCGGATGACGCCGCGCGGTGCGACCCGGCGAGGAACAGCGGCGGTGATGTTCGATTCGACGGAGAGCGAGCCGAAGATGCCGGCACCGGCGCGGTCCTCCGGAACGAATGCGATGCCCAGGTCGATCGCATCCGACGGCTGCCTGATATTGACCGGCTTGCCGTAGACAAAGACTTCGCCGCTGGCCGCCGGGACGACGCCAAATATGGCCCGGACGACTTCGGTGCGCCCCGCGCCGATGAGACCGCCAAGCCCGACGATCTCGCCCTTGCGCACGTCGAAGCTGATGTCTTCGAACTGGCCTGGCAATGTCAGGCCGCGGACCGAAAGGGCGACCTCGCCGACCTCGCTCGCTCTGCGGCGAAAATAGTCGTTGAGCGGTCGGCCGATCATGAGCCGGATGATTTCGGCGTCGGTGAGGCTCTCCGTCGGCGCGGTCTGGATCTTCTCGCCATCACGAAAGACCGTGACCCGGCTGCTGATCGCACGCACCTCCTCGAGGCGGTGCGAGATGAAGACGATTGTCCGCCCTTCGTCGCGCAGCCGGCGCACGATGTTGAACAGCGTCTCGACCTCTTTCGGCGTCAGCGACGCGGTCGGTTCGTCCATGAGGATAAGCCGCGAGTCGCTGGCCAGAGCCCGCGCGATCTCAACCATCTGTTGATCGGCTATCGAAAGGCCGCGCATCGGCGCCGTGACGTCGATTGCGACATCGAGAAGCTCCATGACCCGGCGCGCCTGTTGCGTGAGTTCGGCCCAACGCACGCGGCGCAGCGGACTTCCGCCCGTCCTGCCGATGACGAGGTTCTCCGCAACCGAGAGATCCGGAAAGGAAATCGGCTCCTGATGGATCAGCGTGATGCCAAATCGTTGCGCATCGATGGGGTTCTGAACTTCGACCTCTCGACCCGAAATCTGCAGCGTGCCGCGCGTCGGCCGGATCACGCCGGCGATGATCTTGGCGAAGGTCGATTTGCCGGCGCCGTTCTCGCCAACCAGCGCATGCACCTCGCCGGGAATCAGGTCGAGATCGACATCGCGCAGCACCTCGACACCGCCAAACGCCTTCGAGATGCCGCGCGCGACAAGGAGCGGTGCAGCGTCTGCTCCCTCGCTCATTGCGCCGCCTCCAGCCGGTAGAAGCGCACGGCGTTGTCGTGCCAGAGTTTCCGCTGATCAGCGAGCGACTCCGCGGCCAGGAGGTTGTCGAGCACATCGACCCAGCGCGGATACGAGATCGCCTGCACTGCCACCGGCCAATCGCCGCCGAAAAGAACGCGGTCGAAACCGAAGGCGTCAATTGCGACGCGGATATAGCGCTGCAGATCCGCCTCGCTCCATGCGTTGTGGTCGGCTTCGGTCGCGACGCCGGAAATCTTGCAGGTGACATGCGGCAAGCGGCCGAACTCGCGCATTTGGCTCGCCCACGGCTCCATGACCCCGTCCTTGATCGCGGGTTTGCCGATGTGATCGAGGATCATCGGCACTTCCGGAACCGCCGCCGCCAACTTCAGCGCGTTCGCCATGTGGCGATGGTCAATGCAGATGTCGAAGGAGAGGCCGAAATCGGCGAGCGTGCGAACACCTTCGATGAAATCGGGCCGCAGACAGAAGTCGAGGTCCGGTTCGAACTGAATGATGCGCCTTATGCCGCGCAATATGCCGTGCTGGGCAAGGCCCTCCAGATCGGCAGCGACGGAGCGGCCTTTTTCGAGCGGCGCCCACGCCACCATGCCGGCGATGCGCGGTTCGTGCTCGGCCAGGCCGGCGACCCACGCCGCCTCGTCCCGGAATTGAGCGGGCTCGACTTCGGCCTGGAGGAAGACCATCGCTTCGACATCGATCCCGGCGGTTGCGGCCGCGTAATCGTCAAGAAGATAGGGCCGATTGAGAACGGCGGAGCCGTCGAGCCACGGATAGCGCAGGCGCTTGGGATCCCAAAGGTGCAGATGCGTGTCTACGATCGGGAACTTTGGCATCAGCCGCGGCCCACCCGACCGGAAACGGCCAAAGACGAATGCCTTTCGCGCATGGTTTCCCTCCCCGTTTCTTATCGGTCCGCTCGACGGCGCTGGAGCACGCATCGACCGGCCGGTTGAGCGACTGGACCACACAAGTATGTAAACGTCAACACCGTTTTCTAAGCGACGCGTTAACTCAGTATTCGATAGTCACGCGCCTTAGAAAACCGTGCTGGACCTTGCCGGATCTCGGCATTTCGGAATTACTGCCGTCAGCGAAAACGTAAGTTAATTGATGTTTCCCCCCGATTCCGCTATTAGCCAGAGCCAGTGTGTAAACGTTATGCAGCGCGATATGCCGTCAACAATCCGACACCGACCAACGATTCATGAAGTGGCCGCGGCGAGCGGCGTCTCCATAGGGACGGTCTCGCGCGTCGCCGTGGGCAGTCCGCACGTGGCGCCCGAGACCCGGGCGCAGGTCCTCGCCGCGATGGTCAAGCTTGGCTATCAGCCGAATGCGGCGGCCCGAGCCATGCGCACGAAGCAGACCAAGACGATCGGCTTCCTGCTTCCGGACCTGACGAACCAGGTCTTCGCGCGCGTCGCCCAGGGCGCCGAGACGATTCTGGCGCCGGAGGGCTACATGCTCTTTGCGTTTTCGTCGAACCGGTCGCCGACGCGCGAAGTCGCCTTCCTTCAGGCCGCCCGGCAGCGCCAGATGGACGGCCTCATCGTCTCCCTGGCCGACGAGACCGCGGGCGAGCCGATCAAAGAACTCAACCGCATGGGCGTGCCGATCATCGTGCTCGACCGCGACGTCCCCGTCCCGGCCGATGTCGTCTATAGCGAGCACATCCAGCCGATCGAAACGGTCGTCAACCAGTTGCTCGAACTCGGCCATCGCCGCATCGGGCTTATCACCGCCTCGCAGAACATCCGCCCGGGACGGGACCGCGTCACCGGCTTCAAGCGGGCGCTGACGAAAGCGGGCATTCCGATCGACGAATGGTTGATTCGCGCCTGGCGGCAGAGTTCCGAGCATGGCGCCGCCGAGACCCACGATCTCCTCACGGGCAGCGATCCGCCGACCGCGATTCTGGCCGCCGGCAGTGACATTTTCTACGGCGCTCTGCGCGCGGTACGGCTCCTCGGACTGTCGATTCCCGACGACATCTCGTTTGTCGGCACCGATGATCCGCTTCTGGGTGAACTGGTCTATCCGCCGATCACCGTGATCAATCGCGACATGACGGAAGTGGGGTGCCAGGCCGCCAGGCTCCTTCTCGACCGGTTGAACGGACTGGATTCGCCGCCGCGCCGTATCGTCCTCGGCAGCGATGTCCTGCTCGGCCGTTCGGTGGCGCCTCCCAAGGCAGTCCCGACCGTACCTTTTGGGGCGCCCGCGCAAGGGGGCGGCCTGCCCCGACGCCGCGCCTGATCGCAATCCTGATCGCACCGAGAATCCGCGTTCCTCCGCACATTCGGCCGGCAGCCAGGGCCGGCATGGCGCCGGGTTTGCCTCGTCCTGCAAGAGGCGGCGGTCACCCCCTCCGGACACAGCGGGATCGTCAGATCACCATGACGGTCCCGCGCCGTGGCGGTGGCTTGCCGGCGCCGCCGATAACCCGGGCAGCAAGACTCCAAGCCATTCCCCGCTTCGCACTCAGGTCCGATTTCAACGCCGCGGATCCGTGCCGATCGAGGCGCGATGTTGACGTTCACACGATTGCGTGTTCTTGTAGCTTAACTGGCGCGCCGAAGCGTCAAAGCTGTCAGGCCGGGATTGCGGAAGCAAGAGCAAAGCTTCCGCACGATTGAAGAGAGTTTTTGGCTCTGCAAGGAGGAGTGTGGAGCGGGATGTCGCTGCCGCCGCTTGTCGTTGGGCAAGACGCGGACGCCTGGTTCTCATGATCCGAAAACGCCCGATGGGCGATTGCCGCGTCGTCGGGGCGCTGACCGGCTCAGGCAGGCGTCAGCGCGCCGGCGCTTCGATCATGAACCCGAACCGGATTGCCGGCGCCGGCTCTGCCGCTGCGCACCCGGAGCCGGCTCTTGCGCGCGGAGGACGATGATTTTTCGAGACGTGTGCGCCGCATCGCAAAGGTGTTCAATTCTGAAAACAGCGGCGACGGCGAAATTCAGGGAGCGAAACCATGGTTGAACATAAAGCGATATCGGATCGCTTCGCAGGCAAGGCGGCCATCGTCACCGGCGGATCGAACGGGATCGGCCGCGCGGTCGTGGAGGAGCTTTGCAAGGAAGGGGCGAAGGTCGCTTTTTCCGGCATATCGACTGCCGGCCGCGCGCTCGCTGCAGAGCTCGGGGCCCGCGGTCACGACGTCCTCTTTTTCCAGGGCGACATGGAGCAGGAAGCGGTCTGCCAGGATCTGGTCGACGCGACGGTCGCCCAGTTCGGCCGCGTCGACATGCTCGTCAACAACGCCTTCTCGTTCACTGCCAAGGCGCTGGACGCCACGGCGGCCGACTGGAACCGGTCCTATTTCGTCGGCCCGGTGGGCTATGCCCGCATGATCCAGAACGTGGCGAAGCCGATGCAGGCGGTTGGCGGTGGCTCTGTCGTGAATGTCGGCAGCATTTCGGGGCACATCGCGCAGAAGTGGCGCTGGACCTACAACATGGCCAAGGGGGCGGTGCGCCAGCTGACCAAATGCGCCGCTCTCGACCTGGCCGCCAACGGAATCCGCGTGAACAGCGTCAGCCCCGCCTGGATCTGGACGCGCGAAGTCGACAAGGCCGCGGATATGGATGGCGGTGGCCGCGAAAAGTGGGGTCCAGTGTGGGGCGACTATCACATGCTGCGCCGATTGGGCGAGGCCGTGGAATGTGCTCGCCCGATCCTTTTCCTGCTGAGCGAC
Organism: uncultured Alphaproteobacteria bacterium; assembly: GCA_963730325.1. Classification (GTDB taxonomy): domain Bacteria; phylum Pseudomonadota; class Alphaproteobacteria; order Rhizobiales; family Kaistiaceae; genus CAVSRC01. The sequence goes on from CAVSRC010000019.1 coordinate 500,608, forward strand.
GATGCCTCGTTCATCACCGGAACGGACCTGCCGATTGACGGCGGCTATTTGAGCATGGGCCCCGAAGGTCTCGGACAGACGGCAGTCATTGCCGGCAGCAGCTGACAATCGCGAGCGATTGCTCGGCGTTCTCTGGTTCTGCGGTGGCGTGATGGGATATCGGCGCGATCCGTCGCGTCATCGGCCGCCCATATCCATCGTGCCGGCAACCATTGAAATATGAGAACCCGCTTTGGGAGGTGGCGACCCCGGCAGGACTCGAACCTGCGACCAACAGCTTAGAAGGCTGCTGCTCTATCCAGCTGAGCTACGGGGCCGACCGGTGGCCGCCGTCGCGCGGGCCCGTCAGTGGGTCCACGGCTGCGGGCGGCCGTGCCGAAAGTTGTCGGCGTAGGAGATCGTCTTGGGCGCCGGCTCGTGGTCCGGCACCACGGAATAGGGAATGGCGTTGCGCTCGGCATAGGCGACCGCTTCCGCGCTCGTATCGAATTCCAGTCTGATCTGGCGGCGCATGTCGGCCGAGGACGTGTAGCCCATCAGCGGGTCGGCCGCCGGGCGATCCTCGGGCGCATATTCGAGCACCCACTTTACCGTCCCCGCCTTGCCCGACTGCATGGCCGTCTTAGCCGGCTTGAAGATCCGCGCGAGCATTCCGTCGTCCTCTTTCAAGCGCTCCACCCGCCACCCGAAACCGAAGGCAAAGGGTGGTCGGGACGGCAGGAGTAGCTCCCGCGACCCCCTGCCCCCGAAGCATGACGGCCTCAGGATTCGAAGCGCCTATCTAGTCCTTCAAGCCCTTGCCTGACAAGCAGTTGCGACCTCTGACACGCTTCGCCTAAGAAGTGGTCAATTGGCCGGTGCCCCCACCCGCGGCCAGACGTTTCCAGCAACGCCGCCGAACCGAAGCCTCAAATGCCTGCCATGCCCAACCCTGCCACCCTTCAGAAGACGGCCTGGATCGTGTCGCTGCCACGCAGCGGCTCGATGTGGACGTTCAACCTCGCGCGGCGCCTGGCAAGCGCGGCCGGGCTTGCGGTGCGGCCGGAGACCGTTCCCCAGGAGGACGGGCAGATGCTCGGGGCGTACCTGGCCGCGAAGCAGGCTCCCGATCCCGGGACGATGCTGGTTCTCAAGACCCACATCCTGCCCGAATTCGCGGACCCTCACCTCTTCTACATCAACCCCCGGCGCGACATTCGCGATGCGCTGATCTCGTTCATGCGGTTCATGCACTACGATTTCGACCGCGCGCTCGGATTTGCCCGCGGCGCCGTGGCCTTCGAACGGCAAATCGACGCGCACCCGAACGCGCGCAAGCTGATCTTCGATTACCGGAACATCCTCGAACGCCCCGAAGAGGTCGGTGGCCGAATCTGCGATTTCCTCGGCCTCGCCGTGCCGGCAGCGGAGATCGCCGCCGCGGTTGCATCGCTTGCCAAGGACAAGGTGGCGGCACGCATCAGGAGCGTCGAGACGAGCATCAAGCAACGCGAGCAGGCCGGGGCGCCCGTCGACGACCGCGAACTGGTTCGCGACACCGGCACGGGATGGGAGCGGGCCTTCGACGTCGAAACCGGATTTCAGTCCGGTCACGTATCGGATTATCGTGATGGCGATTGGCGCAAGATCCTGACGCCAGAGCAACAGGCAACGCTCGACGAGATCCTCGGGCCGTCGGCCTAGGCCGTGGCACCGGGGCCGAAATGGTCGGGGCGGCAGGATTCGAACCTGCGACCCTGTGCTCCCAAAGCACATGCGCTACCAGACTGCGCTACGCCCCGAACGCCCGGTTGACGGGTGGCCCGGAGTACACGTTTGCCCGCCCACCATCAAGCGGACCGGGTGCCGGACCGGTCACATGCCTGCCACATCCGGCGGCAAGCGTCGGCCATTGTTAAGGGTAGGCTGCGCACTATACTTCGCCCCCCATCGTCGGCCGCCCGCCGGGCGAGGCACCCAACAGGGGCAGGCCGAAAGGACGAAAGAGCTCCCGATGTCCCACGTGATCGAAGTCCTCACCGGGGCGATGTGGCCCATCCTGGCCATCCTGTCGGTCATCGCGATCGTCATTCAGCGCCGGCGCAACAAGATCGTCAGCGACTACGAGGTGCCGATCGAAGAGCAGCGGACGGAATACGTCTTCCCGCCGGACAAGGCCGGAGAGCCGGGCCTGGAGGACATGGGCGACGAAGCCCGTCCTCGCTGAGCGAGGGGCCGCCGCACGCTTGCCACATCCGTCGGCGAGCGTCGCCTGTTGTGACCGGCCGCACCGGGCTATACTTCCGCTACACCGCCGGTCGCCCGGCATCCTCGTCGGTCCATAGAGCGTCGAAGCGCACGGATTTTCATGAGCAAGAGCGCACGACGACGCCCTCAGCCCGCAAAAAATCCCGCAAAGGCTGCGGCAGCGCGGCCGGCCCGCAAGGCCCCTCTCCTGCTCTGGTCGGCATTGGCCGCCGTCGTGGTGGCGACCATCGCCGGCACCGTCCTGCTGTGGCCGCGGCCGCCGGCCGCCGACATGGGCCCGCTGCCTGACGGCGCGCCGCGCCTGCTCGCCCAGGTCAACTCGCTCTACAACGACATCAGCGTCTTTCAGCAGGCGGACGGCCTGATGCTGATGAGCTTCGGCGCCAAGCGGCTCCACTATGTCGAATCGGTGGTCAACCCGAAGGACGAGCTCGACCTGCCGGTCGCCTATAGCCAGTCGATGACCGCCGGCCTCGCCTATGCGTCCGAGCTCACCCGCGCCGCCATCATCGGCCTCGGCGGCGGGCGCACCGCCTGGTACTACCACAAGTCGGTTCCCGACCTCGATTTCACCGCCGCCGAGCTCGATCCGGCGGTGGTCAAGCTCACCGAGCAGTATTTCAACGTCCGTCCCGAGAAGAATTTCGCCATCGCGGTGCAGGACGGCCGCGTGTGGCTGACCAAGTCCGACAAGGATTTCGACGTCATCCTGATCGACGCCTATCGCGGTCCCTTCGTGCCTTTCCATCTGCTCACCAGCGAGTTCTACCAGTTGGTCGCCGGGCATCTGAGGCCGGGCGGCGTCGCCGTGCAGAACGTCGAGCCGACCACCATGCTGTTCGACAGTGCGGTCGCCACCATCAAATCCGCGTTCCAGCACGTGGTCTTCCTGCGTGGCGAGGGCAATATCGTCATCCTCGCCTATAACGGCCCGGAGAAGGACGAGGCGACGCTTCAGCGCCAGGCCGCCGAGCGGACGCAGCAATTCCACCTGCGCTATCCGCTCGCCGACATCCTCGATCGCCGCTTCACGCCCGAATGGGACGAGACGACCAAGCCGCTCACCGACGACTTCGCCCCGGTGGAGTATCTGAAGGCGATCGCGCGGCACAACGAGAAGCAATCATGAAGGACAATGCATCCGCCGCGGCGCTGCGCGGGCCGCTGCTCGGGCGGCTCGCCGTCGGCCCCGGTGCGGCGCTGCTGGTTGCCCTCGATGTCGCGACGCTCGGTTTCATCACGCTCGGCTTCGAGATGGTGGCAAGCCGCATCCTCACGCCGCTGTTCGGCAGCGGCATCTATACCTGGGCGACGATCATCTCGATCGTGGTGGCGGGGCTGATGGCCGGCTATTTCATCGGCGGCGTGGTCGCCGATCGCCATCCGACCTTCGGCGTTGCAGCGCTGATCAAGTTCGTCGGCGCCGCCTATCTGCTCTTCGTCTTCTTCATGACCGCCGGCGGACTCGACCGGGTCATCGACGCGGTGCCCGGCGAGATCGCCGCGTTGTTCGCCAGCGGCATCATCGTGTGCTTTCCGCCGATGCTGGTGCTGGGCATGTATTCGCCGCTGGCCGTGCGCCTGATCCTTGGCGACCCGCACGACGCCGGCAAGGTGTCCGGCGGTCTGTTCGCCATCTCCTCGCTCGGCAACATCATCGGCATCATCGTCACCACCTTCGTGCTGATACCGAGCATCGGCACGCGCGCCATCACGCTCGGCTTCGCAGCCTTCCTGATCATTTCCAGCATGGCGTCGGTGGTCGCGCGCGCGCACCGGCCGTAACGTCAGCGGCCGCCCGCAAACCGTTCCAATTGCACTGTTTTTCGCTGGTTTCAGCCGCTATTGCGACTGGAAGGGGCCGCCGCCTTCCGGCTGGATCTCGGCGGCCATCAGCCCCTTGGGGCCGTCGCCGAAGCGCACCAGCACCACCTGGCCGGGCCTCAGCTCGGTCAGGCCGTAGCGGCGCAGCGTCTCCATGTGCACGAAGATGTCCTCCGTGCCTTCGCCGCGCGTCAGGAAGCCGTAGCCGCGCACGCGGTTGAACCATTTGACGGTGACGCGCTCAAGCCCGCTGGTCGGCACCACGGTCGTGTGGGTTCTCGCCGGCGCCATCTGCGGCGGGCGCACCGCGGTCGACTCGTCCATGCTGACGACGCGAAACGCCTGACGCCCTTTCGGCCGCTCAAGCATCTCGCACACGACGCGCGCACCTTCATAGGCTGTCTGGAAATTGCTGCGGCGGAGGCAGGTCACATGCAAAAGCACGTCGGCGCCGCCGTCGTCGGGAACGACGAAGCCATAGCCCTTTGAAGCATCGAACCACTTGATGACCCCGGCGACTTCGCGCAGGTCAACAGGAGTTTCTTCAGCCGCAACACTCGCCGGAAGCTCCGGTGAGACCTTTGCCCCCATCACCCCGCCCTTAATCTACGCTCTAGGAACGCACCGCACCATCGGCGGGAACGCCGAATCTATATCGAGCATAGCACCCGGAGGCAGTGAGACCAGCCCCAATTTGGCATTCTGTGCTTTGCCTGCACGACCTGTGTGACTGACGCAACACTCCCTCCTGCGTTGCCTTTTGCAACAGGGCAATTAGGGTCCGGGCTGATCGGAAATGAAAACGGAACGGAACAACGCGATGAAATATCTGCACACAATGGTCCGCATCAGCGACGTGGAGAAGTCGCTACATTTCTATCGCGACCTCCTCGGCCTGAAGGAAGTGCGGCGCAGCGACAACGAGAAGGGCCGCTACACGCTCATCTTCCTCGCCGCCCCCGGCCAGGAGGAGACGCCCGTCGAGCTGACCTACAACTGGGACCCGGAGGCCTATACCGGCGGGCGCAATTTCGGCCACCTCGCCTATGAGGTCGACGACATCTATGCCTTCTGCGAGAAGATGATGAAGGCCGGCGTCACCATCAACCGGCCGCCGCGCGACGGGCGCATGGCCTTCGTCCGCTCGCCCGACAACATCTCCATCGAGATTCTCCAGAAGGGCGCGGCGCTGCCGCCGCAGGAGCCGTGGTCGTCTATGGCGAACACCGGCGTCTGGTAGCCATCGGGGCCGCCGATGGCCCTTGTCGGGACCCGCCAAACGCCGTAGAAACCGCGGGCCCGCGCCCTTCGTCTAGAGGTCCAGGACGCCGCCCTTTCACGGCGGAAACACGGGTTCGATTCCCGTAGGGCGCGCCATTATCTCGCTCACGCCAGGTGCGCTCACGCTCCCCGCCTCCGCGGGGCGGCCTGCCCGGCCGGGCCGCGCTTGCGGCCTGCGGGCGCAGCGCGCCACCACATGGCTCACGCTGGCGCGCCTTCGGCGCTGCGCTCAAGCCGGGGCCTCGCATCGGCTCGGGCGCCCTCATGGCCTTGCGAGCCCTTCGGGTTCCAAATCCCTCCCAACGCGCCAACAATGCCAATGCCACTGGTGCCGCGTTCGTGCGCCATGATTTGGCGCTGGCCGAAAGCAATCGCGCATCGCGCCGTCGGCCTAGAGACGAGCGCCGCCCCGCCGGATCAACTCGAAGGGCACCGTGGTCTGTTCAGGCGCCGTGGCTTTGTCCGAGAGCAGCTCCCTGAGCTGGGCGAAGGCCGCGCATGCGAACGCTTTCTCGTCTTGCCGCGCTGAAAAGACTCGGTTGGGCAGAAAATCCAGGGATTCCTGATCGTCAAACGTGCCCATGACCACCTCGGGCGGAATGTGCCCCATCTGCTCGTTCAGACACTGTGTCGCGCCTTCCAGCACCATCAGGGACGAGCATACGAACGACGCAGGCGGATGCCCGCGCGCCAAAAGCTGGGCCATCAGGGCCTTTCCGGCTTCCACGGTGTTGTCGGCCGTGCGCAGGATCAGGCTCTCCGGCGCGGCGATGCCCGCTTCCTTGCACGCGGCGGAGAAGCCGCGAATGCGGTCGGCGATACTCGGCAATTCCGGCTGGCCGCAGAGGAAGGCGGTCGACGGCGCGCCCGTCTCCAGGACGGCTCGGGTGAGCGCGATGCCCGCCTCGAAGTTGTCGGTGATCACGGCAGGGTAGCGCGTGCCCGGATAGGCGCGGTCGACCACGACAACCGACATCCTGGCATTCTTTCCGAACAGCCTGCCGTAGCTGGGCTTGCGGCAAGGGGCGACGATCAGCCCGTCCACCCCGCGCGCCCACAGGGTGCGGACAGCCCGGTCCTCGAGTTCCGGATCCTCGCTGGTCGAGGCGGTCAGCAGGACCAGGCCGTTGCTGCGGCAGAGTTCCTCGAGACCGGCCATCAGGCGCGCGAAAAAGGCGTTGCCGATCTCGGGCACCACCAACCCGATCGTATCCGTGCGCTTGAGCTTCAGCGCGCGCGCGCTGTGATTGATCACAATGCCGTGCCGCTCGATGTGCTCCTCGATCGTCTCTCGCGTCGCCTTGCTGATTCTGTACTTCCCGGCCTGCCCGTTCGCGACCAGCCAAACGGTTGTCGCGGAGAAACCAGTCTCACGAGCAATTTCGCCGATGGTTTTTGGCACCTGCCGTCCTTGCCGTGCTGATTCCTGCCAAGGCAATACCGCTGACTTGTCGGAGCCTGCACGGTGAATCCGGTGTCGCGGCAAACCACGTCCACACCTACGCCGGCGGCCCTGAACCTGCCCCGCGCATTTTTGTCGCTTGCAGGCCGTGGCGCCGAATAGTAGAGTGCTAATTCGACATAGCATACAGCCAGCGTTGCGCGAAATCAAAAACCGCGCGTTGGTCATGATGAGTCCGGGAATAACCGTCGACCATCAAAGGGATGAAACGGGCCAGAGGGGTGAGGTCAGGAAAATGACCAGTATGTTGCCGAGGATCGGTGTGCGGCCGGTCATCGATGGGCGCCGTCGCGGCGTGCGCGAATCGCTGGAAGAACAGACGATGGCGATGGCGCGCCGCACAGCGGCGCTGCTGTCGGCCAAGCTGCGCCATCCTAACGGCGAAGCGGTGGAGTGCGTGATCGCCGACACCACCATTGCCGGCATGGCGGAGGCCGCCGCTTGCGACGCCAAGTTCGCCGCCAGCAACGTCGGAGCGACCGTCACGGTGACGCCGTGCTGGTGCTACGGCAGCGAAACCATCGACATGGACCCGCTGCGGCCCAAGGCGATCTGGGGATTCAACGGCACCGAGCGGCCCGGAGCGGTCTATCTCGCAGCGGCGCTGGCGGCGCACAGCCAGAAGGGCCTGCCCGCCTTCTCGATCTACGGCCGCGACGTGCAGGACGCCGGCGACACGGAGATCCCCGCCGACGTCGAGGAAAAGCTCCTGCGCTTCGGGCGCGCCGCGCTGGCGGTCGCCCACATGCGCGGCAAGAGCTACCTTTCGGTCGGCAATGTCTCGATGGGCATCGCCGGTTCGATCGTCAATCACGACTTCTTCGAGTCGTGGCTCGGCATGCGGGTGCAGGCCGTCGACATGACCGAGGTGCGGCGGCGGCTGGACAATGCCATTTACGACAAGGCCGAGCTCGACCGCGCGCTGGCGTGGGCCGACAAGCATTTCCGCTACGGCATCGAACGCAATGCAGAGCCGCGATCGGATGACGACAAGCGGCGCATCCTGCGCGAGAGCCTCATCATGACGATGGCGATCCGCGACATGATGCATGGCAATCCGAAGCTCGTCGATGCCGGCTGGGCCGAGGAGGCGCTCGGCTTCAACGCCATCGTCGGCGGCTTCCAGGGTCAGCGGCAGTGGACCGACCAGTACCCCAACGGCGATGTCGCCGAGGCGCTGCTCAACAGCTCGTTCGACTGGAACGGCGTGCGCGAGCCAACCATGCTGGCTACCGAGAACGACAGCCTGAACGGCGTGACGATGCTGTTCGGCCACCTGATGAGCGGCAAGGCGCAGATCTTCGCCGACGTGCGCACCTATTGGTCGCCGGATGCGGTCAAGCGCGTCACCGGCCACCAGCTCGAAGGCCCCGCCGCGGCTGGGCTGCTGCACCTCAGCAACTCCGGCGCTGCGGCGCTGGACGGGGCCTGCGCGGTGACCGATGCCGCCGGCATGCCGACGATCAAGCCGCATTGGGAGGTGAGCGAGGCCGACGCCGAGGCGATGCTGGCGGCGACCGACTGGTGCCCCGGCGTCGAGGAATATTTCCGCGGTGGCGGGTTCTCCAGCCACTTCCTCACCCGCGGCGGTGTGCCGTTCACCATGGTGCGCCTGAACCTCGTCAAGGGCCTGGGGCCGGTGCTGCAGCTTGCCGAGGGCTGGAGTGTCGAGTTGCCGGAAGCGGTGCACAAGACGCTGGAGTCACGCACGGACCCGAGCTGGCCGACCACCTGGTTCGCGCCGCGCCTGACCGGCCAGGGGCCGTTCCGCGACGCCTACTCGGTGATGGCGGCGTGGGGCGCCAATCACTGCGCGCTGGCGCATGGGCATGTCGCGGCGGATTTCATCGCGCTCGCCTCGCTACTGCGCATTCCGGTGTCGATGCATAATATCGACGCGGCGGATATCTATCGCCCGAGCGCCTGGTCGGCGTTCGGCATGGATACGGAGGGACAGGATTATCGCGCCTGCCAGAGCTACGGCCCGCTTTACGGGTGACGGCGGGCTCGCCCGACGCCAAGGGCGACGACTGCTCGGGACTCAAAGGCAGGCACGACGAAGGGATCGCTAGCCAGTGACGACAGGACAGCAGGCGCCATCGCAGATTGGGCGCCTTGCCAGCGGCCGCGAGCGAGGGGGCGTGACGGTCGCTTCCGGCCCGCGGGCGAACGGGCGAAGGGAGGATCGCCAGGCCATGCCGTCCGCCATCGTCACCGCCGAAGGCGTCCGCACCAATTTCTTCCCCGGTCGCTTGCGCCGGGGTGTATTCACATGGTCAATGCGGCTCGACGCACTGCCGACGTGACTGCCCGCTATCGTCGGAAGGGCTGCGGGAGGAGCCGCCCGGCGAAGCCGTGGATGACGCAAAAATAGAGAACAAATGCGATGACGACTGAGAGTAGTACCTTTTTGAGTGACATGCGGCCTGGTTTTGAGCCATCGGTTATCGGGTTTGGGGGGATACCGGCGTATGGGTACAAGGGTGACCTGAAGTCGGAGATTTCGGCGGGAAGGCTGAGCGCCGAGGAGGCGGTTGCGCTTCTGGAAGACATGATGATCATCCGCGAGTTCGAGGAGATGATCGTCAAGCTGCGCTCGGGGGCCTACGAGCCGATCAGCGACTACGACTATCGCGGTCCGACGCATGTTTCGGTCGGCCAGGAGGGAACGGCGGCGGGCGCGTGCGCGGCGCTCAAGATCGCCGACAACATCACCTCGACCCATCGCGGCCACGGCGAGAGCCTGGCCAAGGGGACGGTGGCGATCAGGCTGATGAGCGAGGCGGCGCTGCGCGAGCGGGTGCCGGAGTGCCGCGCCAACAGCCGCGAGGAACTGATCCAGGCGGCGCTGGAGGAGCACGTCTTCCGCACCATCGGCGAGCTGTTCGGCAAGGACGACGGCTATTGCCGCGGGCGCGGCGGCTCGATGCACATCGCCGACTTCTCGGTCGGCCATCTCGGCGCCAACGCGATCGTCGGCGGCGGGGTGCCGATTGCCACCGGCGCGGCGCTGGCCAACCGCTACTTCGGCGACGAGGGCGTGGTGTGCTGCTTTGCCGGCGACGGCGCCTACGCCAACGGCGTGGTGCTCGAATCGCTCAACTTCGCCGCCCAGTCGCAGTTCACCAACCACTACGCCGACGGCCACGCCTTCGGCCTGCCGATCATCTTCCTGGTGACCAACAACCACTACGGCATGACCGGGCGCGCCGACGACGAGGTGACCGGCGTGCGCCGCCTGGCGCAGCGCGCGGCGGGCTTCGCCGACAATCTGATGCATGCCGAGGTGGTCAACGGCATGGACGTGCTGGCGGTGCGCGACGCGGTGACGCGCGGCGCCGAGCTGTGCCGGCAAGGCAAGGGGCCGGTGCTGATCGAGGCCGACTGCTACCGCTACTGGGGCCATTCGCTGAGCGATCCGCGCAACGAGTACCGCACCAAGGAAGAGGAAGCCGCGTGGAAGGCGATCGACCCGGTCGAGAGCTACAAGAAGGCGCTGATCGCGGCGAACGTCCTCGACGCGGCGGGGATCGCGGAGGTCGAACAGCGCGTCGTGGCGCGCAATGCGCGCGCCGCCAGGCGGGCGGCGGATGCGCCCGACCCGGACGCCAGGGACGTGCTTGCCTTCATGTATACCGAGGGGACCAGCGCGATCGTTCCGCCGGAGTTCGCCAAGGTCGAGCTGTTCGAGCCGCTGCCGGAAGCCAAGCGGGTCAACGGCGAGATCTCGTACAAGGATGCCATCCGCGAGGCGATGGCCGAGGAGATGATGCGCGACAACCGCGTCGTGTTCTACGGCGAGGACATCGCCGATTACGGCGGCGCCTTCAAGGTGACCAAGGGGCTGATCGAGAGCTTCGGGCGCCAGCGCGTGTTCAACACGCCGATCAGCGAGGCGTGCATCTGCGGCACGGCCTGCGGCGGCGCCATGAAGGGCCTGCGCCCGATCGTCGAGCTGATGTACTTCGACTTCGCGCTGATGTCGTCGGACCAGATCAGCAACCAGATCGCCAAGTGGCACTACATGAGCGGGGCGCAGACCGAGGTGCCGCTGGTCATCCGCGCTTCGGCCGGCGGCGGCAAGGGCTATGGCGGGCAGCACTCGCAGACGCTGGAATCGCTGTTCGTCCACATGCCCGGCCTCTACGTCGTCTATCCGTCGACGCCGGCCGACGCCAAGGGCATGCTGAAGTCGGCGATCCGCGACAACAATCCGGTGCTGTTCGTCGAATCGCAGGTGCTCTACGCCGCCAAGGGCCCGGTTCCCGAGGGCGACGATGTCCTGGTGCCGCTCGGCGTCGCCGACGTGAAGCGCGAAGGCAGCGACGTCACCTACGTGACCTGGGGGCCGGCGGTGCACGACTGCCTGAAGGCGGCCGAGAAGCTGGCGGAACAGGGCGTCTCGGCGGAAGTGATCGACCTGCGCAGCCTGGTGCCGCTCGACATCGAGACGGTGATCCGCTCGGTGCAGAAGACCGGGCGCTGCGTCGTCGCCAGCGTGGCGGTGCATAACGGCAGCTTCACCGGGGAGATCGCCTCGACCGTGCAGCAGATGGCGTTCGACTATCTCGATGCGCCGGTGCTCAGGGTGGGCGCCAAGAACGGCATCTCGCCGCAGTCGCACGTCCTGGAGCAGGCGTTCCTGCCCGGCGTCGACGATCTGGTCGCCGCCGCCACCTCGATCCTCTAAGGCCGCCTGCCATGGTTACGCCGATCGTCATGCCGAAGTTCGGTCAGATGACCGAAGACAGCGCCATCGTCGAATGGCTGAAGCACGAGGGCGACCCGGTCGCCAAGGGCGACGTGCTGTTCCTGGCCGAGACCGACAAGTCGGTGATGGAGGTCGAGAGCTTCAACGCCGGCACGCTGCTCAAGATCGTGGTCGACGTCGGCACCAGCGTTCCGGTGCAGAGCGTCGTCGGCTATCTCGGCGACAAGGGCGAGGCGGTTCCGGCGACCCCGGCGCCGGCTGCCGCCGCCAAGCCCGCCTCCCCGGCCGCCGCCAAGCCCGCCACCCCGGCGCCCGCCAGGTCCGCCCAGCCAGCCGCGCCCGCCGCCGCGTCCCAGGCGGCCGCACCGCCACCTGCCGCCGTCGCCGCGCCGCCTCAGCCGGCCGCGCCGGCGCTCTTCCGCATCAGTCCGCGGGCGGCGGCGCTCGCCAGGAAGCGCGTCATCGACCCGCACGCCATCGCCGGCAGCGGCCCCGAGGGGCGCATCGTCGAAAAGGACGTCACGGCCTATCTGGCGGAGCACGACTACGACAGCCTGCGGGTCAGCCCGGCGGCCAGGGCGCTGGCGGCCAAAGAGGGCCTCGATCTGCTGACCCTGCGCGCCGACAACGGCGGCAAGCGCATCGCGGTCGCCGACGTCGAGCGCGCCATCGCCGAGAAGCCGGTGCCGCTCTCCAAGATGCGCCAGGTCATCGCCCAGCGCCTCAGCCAGAGCGTCGTCACCGCGCCGCACTTCTACGTGACGGCCGAGGTCGACATGAGCACGGTGCTGGCGGCACGGGAGCGGGCCAAGGCCGCCGGCCAGCGCCTGACCGTCACCGACTTCATCGCGCTGGCCGCGGTGCTGGCGCTCAAGGCGTTCCCGGCGGTCAACAGCGCCACCGACGGCAAGACCGTGCGCTGGCACAGCCGCGTCCATCTCGGCATCGCGGTCAGCCTCGACCAGGGGCTGGTGGTGCCGGTCGTCCGCGACGCCGACGAGATGACGCTGGCCGAACTCAGCGAGCGCGCCAGGGAGCTGGTCGACAAGGCGCGCGCCGGCGGCCTCGCCCCCGACGAGATGAGCGGCTCGACCTTCTCGATCTCGAACATGGGCATGCTCGACGTCGAGAACTTCACCGCGATCATCAATCCCGGCGAATCGGCGATCCTGGCGGTGTCGAGCACGATCCGGAAGCCGGTCGCGCAGGGCGACGATATCGTGCTCAGGCCGATGATGAAGATGACGCTGTCGTCCGACCATCGCCTGGTCGACGGCGCCACGGCGGCGCGCTTCGTCAACGCCATCAAGTCGAAACTCGAGGATGAGGCCCTATGGAGCGCTTTGACGTAGTCGTCATCGGCGCCGGCCCAGGCGGCTATCCCGCCGCCATCCGCGCCGCGCAGCTCGGCGCCTCGGTCGCCGTCGTCGAGCGCGACCGCTTCGGCGGAACCTGCCTGAACTACGGCTGTATCCCGACCAAGGCCCTGATCGCCTCGGCCGAAGCGTTCTCCCAAATCCGCGACGCCAAGGCGTTCGGCATCTCGGTCGAGGGCGCGACCTTCGACTACGCCGCGATGGTCGGCCGCAAGGACAAGGTGGTCAACCAGCTGAGCGGCGGGGTCGAGCAGCTCCTGACCGCCAACGGCGTCAAGCAGTTCGCCGGAACGGCGTCGTTCAGGAACCGCGAGACGATCGCGATCGCGGGCGGGCCGACGATCGGCGCGAAGAAGGTCATCATCGCCACCGGCTCGACCTCGGCGACGCCGGACTTCATCCCAAACCACGAGCGCGTCGTCGAAAGCCGCGCCTTCCTGGCCCGCGACCGGTTGCCGGAGAGCATGATCGTGCTCGGCGGCGGCTTCATCGGCTGCGAGATCGCCGCGATGGCGGCGGCGCTCGGCGTCAAGGTGACGATCGTCGAGCTGCTCGACGACATCCTCATGCTGCTCGATGGCGACCTGCGCGGCCAGGTGCGCACGCATATGGAGAAGACGCTCGGCGTGCGCGTGCTGACCGGCAACCCGCTCGGCGAGATTCATGCCGACGGCAAGGGGGTGAGCGGCGTGGTTGCCGGCGAAACGCTCACGGCCGAACTGCTGCTCAACGCGGTCGGCCGGCGGCCGGTGACCGACGGCCTCAACCTCGCTGCCGCGGGGCTCTCGACCGACGAGCGCGGCTTCATCGCAGCCGACGACTATTGCCGCACCAGGGTGGCGACGATCTTCGCCATCGGCGACGTCACCGGCAAGACCCAGCTCGCCCATTACGCCACCGCGCAGGGGCTGGCCGCCGCCGAGACGGCGGTCTCGGGCAGGCCGGTCCGCCATTCGACGCTGGTGCCCAACGTCATCTTCACGTCCCCCGAGGTCGCCACCGTGGGCCTCAGCGAAGCCGAGGCAGCGGCGGCAGGGCGCGCGGTCAGGACCGGCAAGTTCCGCTTCGCCGGCCTCGGCAAGGGACTGGCGGCGGGCGATACGACCGGCTTCGTCAAGTGGATCGCCGACGCCGAAACCGACCAGCTCATCGGCGCCGCCGCCGTCGGCCCGCATGCCACCGAGCTGATCGCCACCGCGACCACGGCGATCGGCGCCGAGTTCACCGCACGCGAGCTCGGCACCACCATCGTCGCCCATCCCACCTTCGCCGAAGCCTGGATGGAGGCCGCCCACGCCCTCCACGGCGAAAGCATCCACGCGCCGCCAAGAAGGCGCTGACAAACCGGCGACAGCGCCATGATGGCCGCCGGCACGAGAATTGAGCCCACCACATGTGGGTGCCGTTTTGGAGAGGACGCGCAGTCGCGTTTGACAGGGCGATGAACCGCATTGACGAGCTCGAGCGCCAACTCGACGAATTCGACCCTGCCCGCCGTAGCGAGGCGCTGCAGCTCCTGTGGCGTGACGCCCAGTCGGGCGCGATCGCGCTGCCGGCACCGGGCGGCGACGTCAATCTCCACGCCCACACGTTCTATTCCTACAACGCCTACGGCTATTCGCCGTCGAAATTCGCCTGGCTGGCGCGCAAGACGGGGCTGGCGGCGGCGGGCATCGTCGATTTCGACGTTCTCGACGGCGTCGAGGAATTCCTCGAAGCGGGACGGCTGATCGGGCTGCGCACCTGTGCCAGCCTGGAATCGCGCACCTTCGTGCCGGAATTCGCGGCGCTCGAGATCAACTCGCCGGGCGAGCCGGGCATCGCCTACAATATGGGCGTCGGCTTCGCGCGCGCCGTGTCGCACCCGTTCCTCGCGGACATGCGCGCCGCCGCGGAGAAGCGGACGCGCGGCGTGATGGAGCGCGTCAACGCCTATCTCGACCCGCTCTGCCTCGACTTCGACCGCGACGTGGCGCCGCTGACGCCGAACGGCAACGCGACCGAGCGCCATCTCTGCGAGGCCTATGAGCGCAAGGCGACCGAGGTCTTCGCCGACCCGATACGCCGCGCCGCCTTCTGGACCGAACGGATCGGCGCCGCGCCGGCCGATGGCGCCAAGCTGCAAGGGCTGATCCGCGCGAAGACGATGAAGAAAGGCGGCGTCGGCTATGTCGCGCCCGACCGGGGATCCTTCCCCGAGATCGCCAAGATGAATCGCTTCGTTGCCGAGGCCGGCGCCATTCCGACGGTTGCCTGGCTCGACGGCATGAGCGCCGGCGAGCAGCGGATGGAGGAATTCGTCGACATCGCGATCGCATCGGGCGCGGCGGCTCTGAACGTCATCCCCGATCGCAACTACACGCCGCAGCAGCCCGACGACAAGGCCAGGAACCTCTACGAGGTGATCGCGCTGGCCGAGCGGCGCGGCTTCCCGGTGGTCGCCGGCACCGAGATGAACGCGCCGGGACAGAAATTCGTCGACGCGTTCGACTCCGCCGAACTGAAGCCGCTGGCGCCCGTCTTCCTGCGCAGCGCCTATATCATCTTCGCCCACACCGTGCTCCAGCGCGCACTCGGGCTCGGCTATCTCAGCCCGTGGGCCGCGGCGAGCTTCGCTTCGGTCGCGGCGAAGAACGAATTCTTCGCTGCGCTTGGCCGCGCCTTTCAGCCGGGCGACGAAAAGAAGCTCGCCACAATCGACGCCGCGGCGTCGCCGCAGCAAATCCTCGCAAGCCTGGAGTAAGAGCCCGCCATGAACGACATCCCGAACACGGAGCGCGCCGTCCAGCTGGTCGGCCCCGACAAGCTCGAACTCAACCCCGCCAAGCCGGTCGCCAGTCCCGGCCCGCATCAGGTGCTCGCCAAGGTCGAGGCGATCGGCCTGTGCTTCTCCGATCTCAAATTGCTCAAGCAGTTCTCGGAGCACAGCCGCAAGTCGGGCGTGCTCAAGGGCGTGGCGCCGCAGGACTTGGCCGGGATGCCGAACTACGTTCCCGGCGACGCGCCGACGGTTCCCGGCCACGAAGCGGTGGTGCGCATCGCCAAGATCGGCGAAGGCGTCGATCGCTACAAGCTCGGGGAGCGCTTCATCGTCGAGACCGATTATCGCTGGCTTCCGACCGACAAGTCGAACGCAGCATTCGGCTACAACTTCGAGGGCGGGCTGCAGGAGTACGTGCTGTTCGACGAGCGGGTCATCACCTCGCCGGAAGGCGAGTCGATGCTGATCCCGGCGCCCGAGGATTTTTCGGCCTCGGCGCTCGCTTTGGTCGAGCCGTGGGCCTGCGTTGAACGCGCCTATGTCGAGGTTCAGCGGCGCTCGCTCAAACCGGGCGGCCGGCTGCTGGTGGTTGGCGACGCGCCGGTCGATCGCGGTGTCGTCGACAAGCTGCCGGGAAAGGCCGGCACGGTCACTTTCGCCGAGGGCAAGGCCGTCGCCGAGCAGCCCGATGCGAGCTTCGACGACGTGGTCTATTTCGGCGCCGACGCGGCCGTGGCGGAGCAACTCTTCCCCAAGGTCGCGCCCAGCGGCCTTCTCGTGATCGTGCAGGGCGGCAAGAAATTCGGCCGCCCGGTCGAGACCCAGGTCGGTCGCGTCCACTATGGCGGCATCCGCGTTGTCGGGACCACCGGCGCCGATCCGGCGGCGGCCTATTCCGCCATTCCGGCCACCGCCGAGGTCCGCCCCGGCGACAAGATCAACATCGTCGGTGCCGCCGGCCCGATGGGGACGATGCACGTCATCCGCGTCTTGTGTCAGGGTGTGCCGGACATCACGGTCCATGGCGGCGACCTCAACGACGAGCGTCTCGCCGGGCTGGGCAGGCTCGCCGCACCGCTGGCGGAGACCAACCACGTCACCTATCGCAGCTACAACCCGTCGCAGGGTGATCCTGGCGAAGCGTTCGACTACATCGTGCTGATGGTGCCCGTGCCGGCGTTGACGGCGCAAGCCGTCACGGCCTCGGCGCCGAAAGGGATCATCAACATCTTCGCCGGCATTCCCGCCGACAAGACTGCGCTCGTCGATCTCGACGCCTATATCGCCAAGCAGCTCTATTTCATCGGCACCAGCGGCTCGTTGCTGCAGGACATGCAGCAGGTGCTTGCCAAGGTCGCCGCGCACCAACTCGACACCAATCTTTCGGTCGCCGCGGTGGCCGGCTTCGAGGGCGCCATCGACGGCATTCGCGCCGTCGAGAAGAACCTGGTGCCCGGCAAGATCGTCGTCTATCCCGCGTGCCGTGGTCTCCCGCTGACGCCGCTTTCCGAGCTCGGCGGCGACGCCAAGCTCGAAGACGGGCATTGGAATACAGAGGCCGAAGCGGCACTGCTGAAGAGGTTCGCCAAGCCATGACCACGACGCTTGCCGGCAAGGTCGCCATCGTCACCGGCGGTGCGCAGGGGCTCGGCCGGGCGATCTCCGAACGGCTGGCCAACGAAGGCTGCGCCGTCGTCG
The DNA here is from genome assembly GCA_963730325.1 of uncultured Alphaproteobacteria bacterium. Classification (GTDB taxonomy): domain Bacteria; phylum Pseudomonadota; class Alphaproteobacteria; order Rhizobiales; family Kaistiaceae; genus CAVSRC01. The sequence goes on from CAVSRC010000019.1 coordinate 517,968, forward strand.
TTGCCGACGTCAACGAGGCCGGCGCAAGGGAGGCCGCCGAGGCGATCGCCGCGGCGACATCGGCCCGCGTCGTCGGCGTCAAGGTCGACGTCACCAGCGAAGCCGAGGTCGAGGCGCTGTTCGTCGACGCCGAGCGCGATTTCGGCCGCGTCGACGTGGTCGTTTCCAACGCAGCGATCCTGATCGCCGCACCGATCGCCGAAGCCGACGCCGAGAAGTGGCGGGCGGTGATGACGGTCAACCTGTTCGGCTATTTCCTGGTCACCAAGCACGCCTGCCGCGTGATGCAGAAGCAGCGTTCCGGCTCGATCATCAACATCAACTCCAAGTCGGGGAAGAAGGGCAGCGCCGCCAATTCGGCCTATGCCGCGAGCAAATTCGGCAGCATCGGCCACACCCAGAGCGTCGCCCTGGAGATGGCCAAGTACAATGTGCGCTGCAACGCGATCTGCCCCGGCAACCTGCTCGATTCGCCGCTGTGGACCGACCCCGACAAGGGCCTGTTCGTGCAATATCTCAACGCCGGCAAGGTGCCCGGAGCGGAGACCGTCGACGACGTGCGCAAGTCCTATGTCGACCAGGTGCCGATGAAGCGCGGCTGCAGCTATGACGACATTTGCAACGCCGTGACGTTCCTGGCGTCCGACGCCTCGTCCTACATCACCGGCGTCGCCCTCAGCGTCACCGGCGGACAGGAGATGAACTGACGAAAGCATCGCGTGGACCGTGCGGTTTCGATGGTTGCCGCGATGGCTGGATGGATTGAAATGGAAGGAAACGCTCCGCGCGGTATTGCCGTCGTCGACATCGGCGCGACCAACAGCAAGGTCGTCGTCTTCGACGCGGCACTGAACGAGGTCGACCGGCTCACCACCGAGACCGTCCACCGCGAGGGGCCCCCTTACAAGCACATCGACGACAAGCGCATCGTCGCCTTCGCTGCCGAGGCGATCGGCACGCTCGACCGCGCGCTGCCGGTCGATGTGATCGTCGTCAGCGCATTCGGCTCGACACTCGGTTGCGTCGATGGCGCCGGCGAGCTCGCGACGCCGGTGATGGACTATCTGTCCGAGCCTCCGGCGGCGATCGCCGAAGGCTATGCCGGGATCGCGCCGCCCTTCGCCGAGACCTTCTGCAACACCTGGCCGGCGGCCCTCTCGCTCGGCCGGCAGCTCTACTGGCTCGAGACCGCGTTTCCCGAGGCGTTCCAGCGGATCGCGACGATCATGACCTGGAGCCAGTACCTCGCCTTCCGTCTTGGCGGCCGCCCGACCATCGAGATCACGGCGCTCGGCGCCTTCAGCCAGCTTCTCGATGTGCAGAACGGCGCCCTCTCGTCGGTGACCCGACAGCGCGGCTGGGCGCCGCGCTTCGCGCCGCTGACACGTGCCTGGGACGACATCGGCGAATTGAAACCTGCGCTCCGCCCGGCGGGTTTCCGCGGGCGCGGCCGCATTCTCTGCGGCGTCCACGATTCCGACGCAAACTATCTGCGCTACCTCGCCGGTGGCTTCAGCGCGCTGGCGTTGCTATCGACCGGCACATTCATCATCGGCTTCGAGAGCCAGGCGGACATCACCCGGCTCGATCCCGAGCGCAACACCTTTTCCTTCACCGACGTATTCGGGCGGCCGATCGGCTGCTGCGGCTTCTTCGGCGGCGGTGAGTTCGACAAACTGCTCGCCGGCGCGCCGCCGGCCGCGGCCTCCGCGGCGGTGGTCGAAGCGCTCATCGCACGGTCGATCTTCGCCCTGCCCTCGTTCAGCGACACCGGCGGGCCGGTCGCCAACAGCGGCGATCGCGGCCGCATCGAGGGCGCACTGGGAGATTCGCCGGCCGAGCGCGCCTCGCTGGCGACGCTCTACACCGCCCTGATGGCGGCGGAGGCGCTCGACGCGGTCGAGTCGCGCTCGCCAATCGTCGTCGACGGCCCATTTGCCCGCAACGACCTCTTCTGCGGGCTTCTGGCGGCGCTCCGGCCCGACCAGCCGGTGTCGTCATCGCCGTTCCAGGAAGGCACGGCCACGGGCGCCGCCGCGCTGGCGCTGATGGATGCGGCCGGCAATCCGCCGCGGCTGGAGATCGCGCTGAAGGCGCACGCGCCCCTGCAATTGCCCGATTTGCCGCGCTATCACGCCACCTGGCGGGCGAAGGCGGGGGCCTAAGCCGCCTCTCCCGGGGGGGCCTGACGCTTGCGCTCCCACCACCGAGCGCTACTTGTCCGGCTTCATGCGGCTATCCACACAGGGGGACACCATGGCCAAGCCAGTCGCGGCAATCGTCGGCATCGGTCCCGGCAACGGGGCGGCGCTTGCCCGCCGCTTCGCCGCCGATCATCGCGTCGCGCTCATGTCGCGCAGCACGGAGCTTGCCGAAGAGATCGCGGCGGAGATCGGCGATGCCCGCGCCTATGCCTGCGACGTGAGTGACGCTGGCGCGGTCGATCGTGCCTTCGATGCCGTCGCGTCCGACCTCGGTGCGATCGACACGCTGGTCTACAATGCCGGCTCCGGCGTCTTCGCAACGATCGAGGATATCACGCCAGCGCAGTTCGAGGCATCGTGGCGGATCAATGCCGCCGGCCTGCTCGCCGCGGCGCAGAAGGTGATCCCGGCGATGAAGGCGAAGGGAAGCGGCGCCATCATCGTCATCGGCGCCACCGCCTCGCGGCGCGGGGCGGCGCGCACGGCCGCATTCGCCCCCGCCAAGGCGGCCCAGCGCAGCCTCGCCGAATCGATGGCCAAGCATCTCGGCCCGGCCGGCATCCACGTGGCGCTCATCATCATCGACGGCGTCGTCGACCTGCCGCGCACGCGCCAGGCGATGCCCGACAAGCCGGACGACTTCTTCGTCAAGCCGGACGATGTCGCCGCCACCGCCCACTGGCTGGCCCATCAGCCGCGCTCGGCCTGGTCGTTCGAGGTCGAGGCGCGGCCCTTCGCCGAGAAATGGTGAGCGGCGTCCAGTCTAGATCCGGCGCAGCGGAATCGACCACGCCAGGAGCATCGCAGCGCCGACGAATCCGGCGATGGTGAAGAAGGCGGCGCGGAAGGCCGTTCCGATCTCCGCCTCGATGGCGGCAATCCGCCCCGGGCTCAGCGACGCCAGGGCGTCCGGGCCCTGCTGAAGGATCGCGGCGAAGGCGCGGCTGGTGTCGGGGTCGATCATCGCCATGGCGGTGAAGAGCACCGCGCCCACCAGCGCGGTGCCGAGCGCCGCGCCGATCGAACGCGAGAATTGGACCGACGCCGCCGCCGTGCCCAGCATTCCGGGGCCGGCGGCGCTCTGCACCGTCACCTGCACCACCCCCATCACGGTGCCCATGAATAGCCCGCTCAGGCCGAGCATCACGGAAAGCTGCAAACCGGTGAGATGGGGAAGCAGGAAGCCGATCGCGGTCAACAGTGAAGCGGCGACGATCAGGCCGATCGAGGGAAAGATCGCGGTGTGCCCGGTCCGGCTGACGGCAAGGCCGGTCAGGATCGACCCGAACGGCACGCTGGCGGTCACCGGCAGCAGCGACAGGCCGATGGTGCCGGCGTTCCAGCCGAGTCCCACGCGAAGATAGATGGGCACGAAGGTGACTACCGAAACCAGCGCCGCTCCGTGGCAGAGAGCCAGCGCATCGCTGCGCCAGATGGTCGGGTCGCTGAAGAGCGCAATCGGGAACAGCGGCGAGGACGCCCGTCGCTCCCGCCACACGAGCAGAACGGCCGCCGCCATGCCGAGCGCCAGCAGAGCGAGGGCCGGCGGCAGCACGGCGACGCTAAACACCTGAATCTCGTGGAACATCACCAGGGTAGCGGTGATGAAGACGACGAAGAGCACCAGGCCGCCGACGTCGAAACGGAACGGCTCGCGCTTGGGCACCTGCGCCGGCAGGCGCAAGAGCAGCGCCATCGCCAGCAGGCCGACCGGCGCGCTGACGAAGAAGATCGAGCGCCAGCCGAAATGCTGGGTCAGCAATCCGCCGGCGACGGCGCCGAAGGCGGTGGAGAACACCGCAACCGACGCCAGAAACCCCTGATAGCGCGCCCGCTCGCGCGGCGGCACCGCCTCGCCGATCAACGCCTGGGCCAGCGTCATCAGTCCGCCGGCGCCCAGCCCCTGGAACACCCGCCCGGCGATCAGCACGTCGATGTTCGGCGACAACCCGCAGAGGACAGTGGCGACGATGATGATGGCGAGCGCAACGAACATCAGCCGCTTGCGGCCGAAACTGTCGCCGAGCCGGCCATAGACCGGCGAAGCGATGGTCGCCGCGATCAGGTAGGCGATGACGATCCACGAAATCCGCTGCGCCTGGCCCAGTTCGCCGGCGATCGTGGGCAGCGCAGCGGAGACGATGGTTCCGTCGACCATCGCCAGGAACATCGGCAGCATGATCGAAGGAAACAGCGAGAAGAAACGGTTCATGCCGGTGCTGGAGGGGTCGGCAATGGCGGAAACAGGCGGCGCGAGACGGACATGGGCGGGAACATCGGCAGGAAATGATGGCCGGAAGGGAGGCAGGCGGGCCGGGATTCGATGTTATAATCTCGGCGCATTCCGGTTTCATTCCAAGTGGTGATCGCCATGAAGACGATCCTTGTCCCAGTCGAACGGAACAGCCAGATCGAATCCACCCTGGCGACGGCCTGTGTGCTGGCCAAGATGTTCGACAGCTACATCGAGGGTTTCGCCCTCAGCCCCGAACTCAATACGCTGGTGGCGGCCGAGGGCATTGGCTCGATGGTCGTCTATCCGACCGATCTCGCCGCGCAGGACGAGGAGGCGGCGGCCGAGGCGCGCAAGCTGTTCGAGGCCGCCATGGCGAAAAACGGCGTCGCTGCGGCCGGCGCCGCGCCGGGGTTCACCTGGAATCCCCGTGCGCTTGCCGGCGACGGCTTCCTCGGCAGCCGCGGCCGGGTCTTCGACGTCACGGTGGTCGGCCGCCCCGGCTCGACGGCCGCCAGCCCGCATATGAGCACGCTGGAGGCGGCGCTGTTCGATAGCGGCCGCCCGGTCCTCATCGCGCCGCCGGAGGCGCCCGAGCATATCGGCCGGGTGGTGACGATCGCCTGGAACGGCAGCACCGAGACCGCACGCGCCATCGCCTATGCCAAGCCGCTGATCAAGCGGGCCGAGCGCGTGATCGTTCAGGTGGTCGAGGGCGTCGGCGTGCAGGGGCCGAGTGGCAGCGAGGTCGCGCGCCATCTGGAACTGAACGGCATCGCCAGCGAGGTGGTCACGGTCAAGCGCGGATCGCGCTCGACCGGCGCCGCCATTCTGGAGGAGGCGCTGGCCACCGGCTGCGATCTCGTGGTCAAGGGCGCCTATACCCAGAGCCGCCTGCGCCAGATGATCTTCGGCGGCGCCACCAGCCACATCATCTCCGAGACGACAATTCCGGTGCTGATGGCGCACTGAGGAGCGAATAGGGAGTAGCCAGTAGCGAATAGAGGAGCCCGACCGCTCTTCACTATTCGCTATTCGCTATTTCGCTACTCGCTCTCCCTCAGCTCGTCCACGATCACGCCCAGCATCTTTTCCTCGATGCGGCCGAGCGTGCGCGCCACCATCGAGCCGTCGAGAACGCGGTGGTCGTACATGATGCGCACCGACGACCGTGCCGTCCTCGGCGATCACGCCCCAGTTCATCGTCGCCGTCAGCGGCGACAGCGGATGCAGCGACTCGGCGCCGAGGCCGGAATAGACGGTGATGCCGAAGGTGCCGAAATAGTTGCCGCGCTGGCGGCCGATATTGAGGCCAAGCCACCAGATCAGGCGGCGGAGCGGCAGCGGCCATCTGGCCAGCGCGAACATCCGCCGGAAATCCGCATTGTTCTCGATCGGCTTGTCCTTGGTCTGCTTCATGGCATCGCTGAGCTTCTTCAGCGGCGTCGTCTCCGGCGAGCGCATGAGCGTGGTGAGGATCACCATCTCGCCGTGCCAGTCGCGCTCGAACACCATCGACAGCGTGCTTTGCGGATATTCGTAGAGATGCGGCCACGGGAACTTGACGTAGGCGCGGCGGAGGTCGGCGAGGTCGACAGCGACCAGGGCGAACGCCTTGGCGAAGAGTGAGGCCCATGCCGGCCGGTCGGCCAGCGCCGCACGCGCTTCCATCACCGGCTTCAGATGCATCACCCGTTGCACCGGCACCGTGGGCGCGCGCAGGACGGTCAGATCCACCACCAGCTTGCGGATCGGTGACAGGGGAATGGCGCGTCCGCGCATGATGAGAGAGCCCGTCGGTCAGCCGGCGCCGGCATGATGCCGCGCACGTCCCGCATTCATCGCGGGAAATCGTCTCGCGATCAACCGGCTCGCGGTGCCCCCTTTGACCTCGGCCAAGGTGGGCAAGGCGCAATTTGCCATATATTTCAATGGTTTTAATGTAGCCGATCCGTTCGGCGCGGTGCCGCACCCAGTGGCCAAAGTCTTTTTTCTACGCCTCGCCTTCGTGCTCTTCGTCGTCCCTTCGCCGCCGCCCGCCATCGCTGCTCGCCGTCAGCCGGTCGACATGGTGTTGTTCTACGGTCGCGGCTGCCCCCATTGCGTGGCCATGCGGGAATATCTTGACGGAGCCAAGCCGCAGCAAGGCCCGCGCGGGCGCCGAAACAAAATTCAACGGCAGCGCATGGCGATTCCCGGTGGCGTGTGGAACCATGCGCGCTTCCGCAGTAAGCCGAATCAGGATCGTCCATGAGCGCGCCCAAGCCCAAATTCGATTGCGTCAAGTGTCCCGCCTATTGCTGTTCCTATGCCGAGATCGGTGCCACCGACGCGGACATCAAGCGCCTGGCCAAGCACTTCGGCATCGGCGCGGAGAAGGCGCGGAAGAAGTTCACCAAGAAGTCCCAGGACGGCAAGACGCGCATTCTGCGCCACCAGAAGGACGAGCATTACGGCACGGTGTGCCAGTTCCTCGATACCGAGACGCGCAACTGCACGATCTATCACGCGCGCCCGCGCATCTGCCGCGAGTTCCCCGGCACGCGCCGCTGCGGCTATTACGATTTCATGCTGTTCGAGCGTCGTCTGCTGGAAGACAAGGACTACATCTCGACCACCTGGAACAACTGAGCGGCACTAATCCTGTGGCACCGCCGCGTCGATGACGCGGAGGTTCGGCGTGCGCCGGCCCTGATAGTGGTCGATCGACAGCGCCCCGGCGACATGCAGGTTGCGCCCGCGCGCCGAGAGCAGCGCCGCGCCCAAGGGCGATCCCGCGGCGCGGAAGGCCACCGCCTTGATGGTGGCGCCGTCATTGGCCGCAAGGGTCAGGCGGACGTGACCGTTGCCGACGGTGTCGGCATAATCGATGCGGTGCGCGGGGAAGGCATAGACCGGCTCGGGATGGCCGGCGCCGAAGGGGCCGGCTCTTGTCCACGGCCTCGATCAGGGAAAGGTTGGCGCCGCGCGCGGTGAGCGCCGCGTCGATGGCAAGCGCGTGGCTGCCGGTCGCGGCGCGTACCTTTTCGGCCAGCGTCTGTTCGAGAAAGGCGCGGAGGTCGCCAAGCCGCGCCTCAGCCACCGTCAGCCCGGCCGCCATGGCGTGCCCGCCGCCCTTGGCGAGGATGCCCTGCTCGACCGCATTGCGCACCGCCAGCCCCAGATCGACCCCGGCAACCGAGCGCCCCGACCCGGTGCCGACACCGTTCGCCGCAAGCGCGATGGCGACCGCCGGCCGCTGGTAGCGGTCCTTGAGGCGCGAGGCGATGAGCCCGACCACGCCGGCATGCCAGCCGCGATTGGCGGTGACCAGAACCGCCGGCCCCTCGCCGCCGCCGATCTCGGCATCGGCCTCGGCCATCGCCTCCTCCAGCATGGCGGTCTCCATCGCCTGGCGCTCGCCGTTCAGCCGGTCAAGCTCACCGGCAATGCGCGCACATTCGGCCGGGTCGTCGCTGGCGAGCAAGCGCGCGCCCAGCGCCGCATCGCCGATGCGCCCGCCGGCATTGATGCGCGGGCCGAGCAGGAAACCGAGATGATAGGGCGTCGCCGGGCCGCCGAGCCGGGCCACATCGGCCAGTGCGGCAATGCCCCGGTTGCCCCGGCGGGCGAGCGTCAGCAGACCCTTCGAGACGAAGGCCCGGTTGAGGCCGACAAGCGGCACCACGTCGCAGACCGTGCCGAGCGCCACCAGATCGAGCCATTGCAGGAGGTCCGGCTGCGGTCGATCGGCGCCGTACCAGCCCCGCGTTCTGAGCAGCCGATTGACCGCAACGACCGCCATATAGGTGACACCGACGGCGGCGAGATGGCCGAGGCCGGAGAGGTCGTCCTGCCGGTTGGGATTGACCAGGGCCACGGCCCGCGGACGCTCGGCGCCAAGCTCGTGATGGTCGATGACGACGACGTCGACGCCGAGCGTTTCGGCCTCGGCCAGCGCATCGAAGCTGGTCGAACCGCAGTCGACGGTCACGATCAGGCGGGCGCCCTCGCCGGCCAGCTTGCGCAGCGCCTCGACATTCGGCCCGTAGCCCTCGAACAGGCGGTCGGGGATATAGACGACGGGGTCGCGCCCCTGATGGCGCAGGAAGCGCGTCAGCAGCGCCGCCGACGACGCGCCGTCGACGTCGTAGTCGCCGAAGACGGCGATCTGCTCGCCGGCCATGACGGCATCGGCGATGCGTGTGGCGGCAGCCTCCATGTCGGTCATTACCGAAGGATCGGGCATCAGCGCCCTGAGGCTCGGGGCGAGAAAGCCCGGCGCCTCGTCAACGCCGATGCCGCGCCCGGCCAGAACCCGTGCCACGATGTCGTTGATCTGGTGGCGCTGGGCGATGGCGAGCGCCGCGTTGCTGCCGGCCGCATCGAGCCGCTCGCTCCAGTGGCGGCCGGTGAGCGAACGCTCCACGCCGAGAAATATCCGGCGTTCGGGGCCGGCATCCGCCGGGCCGCCGCGAATCGTGGTGGGCGCCTGTGCCATGTCCCCATGAATAGCGCCCGGCCGGGCCGCTGTCCGCTCCCCCAGGCGCCTTGGGACCTTGGTCGGGTCCCTCCCGGCTGCTACAGCGAATCCTCGCCGGTATCGAACTTTTCGGCGTTCTGGTGGTCGGCGCTGATCCAGCGCACCGTTCCCGAGGACGAGCGCATGACCACGGTCTGCGTGGTGATGGTACGCCTGCCGAAGCGGACGCCGGAGAGCAGATTGCCGTCGGTGACGCCGGTCGCCGCGAACAGCACCTCGCCGCTGGCCAACTCGCTCATGTCGAACTTGTGCTCGACGTCGGTGACGCCCATGCGGCGGGCGCGGTCGCGCTGCTCGTCGGAACTGATCACCAGACGCCCCTGCATCTGGCCGCCGGTGCAGCGCAGCGCCGCTGCGGCGAGCACGCCCTCGGGCGCTCCGCCGATGCCGAGATAGATGTCGATCCCGGTCCGCTCCGGTTCGGTCACGTCGATGATGCCGGCCACGTCGCCGTCGCCGATCATGCGGATGGCGGCGCCGGTGGCGCGGATTTCCTCGATCAGCTTGGCGTGGCGGGGACGGTCGAGCACGCAGGCGGCCACCTCGCTCACCGGCACGCCCTTGGCCTCGGCCAGGGCGCGGATGTTGTCCGTCGGCGAGCGGTCGAGATCGACAAGCCCCTTGGGATAGCCGCGGCCGATGGCGATCTTGTCCATGTAGACGTCTGGCGCATTGAGCAGGGTGCCGGATTCGGCGATGGCGACGACGGCAATGGCGTTGGGCAGGTTCTTCGCCGCGATGGTCGTGCCTTCCAGCGGGTCGAGGGCGATATCGACAGCCGGGCCGCGCTTGGAGCCCACCTGCTCGCCGATGTAGAGCATCGGCGCCTCGTCGCGCTCGCCCTCGCCGATGACCACCGTGCCGTGGATCTGCAGACGGTTGAGTTCGCGCCGCATGGCTTCCACCGCCGCCCGGTCGGCGGCCATCTCGTCGCCGCGTCCGCGCAGACGCGCCGCCGCGACCGCCGCATGCTCGGTCACCCGCACGAGTTCAAGCGTCAGAACCCGGTCGAGCGCGGCAGCTCCCTGGGCAAAGCGGACTTCCCGATTCATCGTGGTCCCCGTGTTGGCTCCCCGTCCTCAGGCGAGAGGCTCTATGCGTATCATTTGTGGTTCGTCCATAACATGGCCGTCCGCCTTGATCGCCTCGAGCGCCTGTCGGATCGCCGTTTCGGTCGTCTCATAGGTGATCAGGATGACCGGCGCCGGTGCCTCGGGCACGGGATGCTCGGGCGCCGCGGCACTCGCCGCGCGGTGCCGCTGGACGATCGATTCCAGCGAGATGCCGCCGGCCGCCATGCGCCCGGCAATCGCTGCGAAGGCGCCCGGCCGGTCGAACACCGACAGGCGGATGTAGTAGCCGCCCTCGTGCATGCGCATGGCGGCGCGGCGATAGGGTTCCAGCGCCGTGGCCGGCCGGCCGAAGGTGCCCAGGCGGTCGCCGCGGGCGATATCGGCGATGTCGCTCATCACTGCGGAGGCGGTTGCGTCGCCCCCTGCCCCCGGTCCGGCGAGCACCAGCGAGCCGACGAAATCGGCATCGACCGCGACCGCGTTGGTGACGCCCTCGACGCGCGCGATCGCGGAGGTTTTCGGCACCATGGTCGGATGCACGCGCTGCTCGATGCCGCTGTCGGTGCGGCTGGCGACGCCGAGCAGCCTGATGCGGTAGCCGAGTTCGCTGGCCGCCTCGATGTCGGCCGGCGTGATCGACGAGATGCCCTCGACATAGATCGATTCGACGTCGATCTCGGTGCCGAAGGCGATGGCCGTCAGCAATGCCAGCTTGTGGGCGGCGTCGGTGCCTTCGATGTCGAAGGTCGGATCGGCCTCGGCATAGCCGAGGCTCTGCGCCGCCTTCAGACAGTCGGCGAAGGACAGGCCGTCCTGCTCCATGCGCGTCAGGATGTAGTTGCAGGTGCCGTTGAGGATGCCGTAGATGCGGTTGACCGTGTTGCCGGCCAGCGCCTCGCGCAGCGTCTTGATGATCGGGATGCCGCCGGCCGCCGCCGCCTCGAAATTGAGGCTGACGCCGGCATCTTCCGCCGCGCGGGCAAGCTCCAGCCCGTGCCGGGCGAGCAGCGCCTTGTTGGCGGTCACCACATGCTTGCCGGCCTCGATCGCCGCCAGGATCGAGGCGTGGGCGGGCCCGTCGGCGCCGCCGATCAGCTCGACGAAGAGATCGTTGCCGGGGTCGCGCGCCAGCGCCACCGGGTCGTCGAACCAGGTGTAGCCGGAAATGTCGAAACCGCGGTCCTTGGCGCGGTTGCGCGCCGACACGGAGGCAATGGACAGTGGCCGTCCGGTGCGCACGGCGAGGTCGTTGCCGTGGCGCTCCAGGATGCGCACGAGCGAGGACCCGACGGTGCCGAGGCCGGCCAGACCGATGCGCAGGGGCGGCAGAGGCGCGTTCATCGGACCGGCCCGCGAACGTCAACCATTTGAAAACGCACGGAATTCAACTCCGGCCGCCAGCCCCACGTCCCGGCCCGGAACCCGGCGGGAACGGCGAAATCAGCGGCGGCTGCCCGACATCGCGACGACGTTGTGCAACGTCTTGTCGGCCAATTCAAGAAAGCGGCGCAAGTTCCTGCCGGCCTGGCGGATGCGCTGCTCGTTCTCGACCAGGGCGATGCGGACATAGCCGTCGCCGTGCTCGCCGAAGGCGACGCCCGGAGACACGGCCAGGTCGGCCTTTTCGATCAAGAGCTTGGCGAACTCGAGCGAGCCCACCGACTGGAAGCGCTCGGGAACCGGCGCCCAGGCGAACATGGAGGCGGCGGGGCTCGGAATCTCCCAGCCGGCGCGGCCGAAGCTGTCGACCAGCGCGTCACGGCGGCCCTTGTAGGTTGCCCGCATCTCCTCGATGCACGCGGTCGGGCCGTTGAGCCCGGCCGTCGCCGCCACCTGGATCGGCGTGAAGGCACCGTAATCGAGATAGGACTTCACCCGCGCCAGCGCCGCAATCAGCCGCTCGTTGCCGACGGCGAAGCCGACGCGCCAGCCGGCCATGGAGAAGGTCTTGGACATGGAGGTGAACTCCACCGCAATGTCCATGGCGCCGGGCACCTGCAGGATGGAGGGCGGCGGGCTGTCGTCGAAATAGACCTCGGCATAGGCGAGGTCCGACAGAACGATCAGGTCGTGGCGGCGGGCGAAGCTGACCAGGTCGCGATAGAAGTCGAGGTCGGCCACCTGCGCCGTCGGGTTGGACGGGTAGCAGACGACCACCGCCAGCGGCTTGGGGATGGAGTGGATGACGGCGCGCTCGAGCGCGTGGAAATAGTCGGCGTCCGGCGTCGAGGGCAGCGCGCGGATGACGCCGCCGGCCATGAGGAAGCCGAAGGCGTGGATCGGGTAGCTCGGATTCGGGCACAGCACGACGTCGCCCGGCGCGGTGATCGCGTTGGCGATGTTGGCGAAGCCCTCCTTCGAGCCGATGGTGACGACCACCTGGCTGTCCGGGTTGAGCTTCACGCCGAAACGGCGGTCGTAATAGGCGGCCTGCGCCTTGCGCAGCCCGTTGATGCCGCGCGAGGCGGAATAGCCGTGGGTGTCCACGCGGCGGGCCGTCTCGTTGAGCTTCTCGACGATATGCGGCGGCGTCGGCAGGTCGGGATTGCCCATGCCGAGGTCGATGATATCGGCGCCGGCAGCTCGGGCGCTCGCCTTCAGCCGGTTGACCTGCTCGAAGACATAAGGCGGCAAGCGCCGCACCCGATAGAATTCCGACATGGCTCTAGGCCCCGTCCACAGTGAAAAAAGCGACATCCGGCCCGTCCGGACGAGCGCTGTTTAGCATCCTCCGTCGCCGGTTGCACTGGCGACGCGCTGGGCCGGGTCGAGATTGTCCGCAGCGCAGTTGGTGGATTTGCTCTTGTCGAGGGCGGCACCCTGCTTCTTGGCCATCCGCTCCAGCTCGGCGATCACCTTGGCCTTCTCCTCGGGCGTCAGCAGCTTGGTCTTGGGCTGCTCGGGCACCTCGTTGAGATTGACGGCGGCCGATGCGATCCCCCGGTCCGGCTGCGCCGGCGTGACGGCGTCACCCACCTGGGGCGCGATTGTCATCGGTGCCGTCGTGGGGGCGGTCCGCGACGAGGCTGGAACGGTCGTCTCATCGACCAGGACGGCCGGCCGCGCCACGCCTCCCACCGCCTGCGGGTCGCTCGGCGCCAGGGTGACCGGCGCGGCGGCGGCAGCCGGAAAGGCCCCGGCTCCGCCCGTGTCGAAATCGCTCATTGTCCGTGTGCAGGCCGACGCCGCCAGGCCCAGCCCGACGATGGCAGCGGCCACGACCCCGCGCCGCAAAAAGACGGCCGGAGGCCGGCACCGGTGCCGCCAATCCGGGGAATTCATCGTGAACAATCGGTTACGCAACGGGGTGGTATTCCGTGAGCCAGTCTTTAACTAGCACCGTATTATGTCGAAAAAGCGCGCGGTAGCCTTTTTTGCAATGCAGCGTATGGCGGCCCAGTGACCATGGCGGAGACCGGCGACAAGGACACCGCAGCGGCGAACGGGATCAAGGATTCCGAGGCATTCGTCCGCAATCTGGCGCGCATGATCGAGGAGGCCGGCAAGGCCGCCGCGAACTATCTCGGGCCGCGCGAAAAGGGCAAGACGGCCGACGATTTCGGCGGCTTCCTCAGCGAGGCCGTGCGCACGCTGACCAAGGTCGGCGAATACTGGATGGGCGAACCGGAGCGCGCGGCGCAGGCGCAGAACCGGCTCATGGCCGGCTATCTCGGCCTGTGGGCGTCGAGCCTGAAGCGCATGATGGGCGAGCCGGCGGAGCCCGCGGCCGAGCCCGACCAGCGCGACAAGCGCTTCGCCGACCCTGAATGGCGCTCCAACCAGTTCTTCGACTTCATCAAGCAGTTCTACCTGATCACCAGCCGCTGGGCCGAGGCGATGGCCGACGAGGCGGAGGGGCTCGACCCGCATACCCGCCAGAAGGCCGCCTTCTACGTCAGGCAGGTGGCAAGCGCGCTGTCGCCGTCCAACTTCGCCCTCACCAATCCGGAGGTCCTGCGCCAGACGCTCGCGAGCAACGGCGACAACCTGGTGCGCGGCATGCACATGCTGGCCGAGGACATCAAGGCCGGCCACGGCGCGCTCAAGATCCGCCAGTCGGACGCCTCCAGGTTCAAGCTCGGCGAGAACCTGGCGGCGACGCCCGGCAAGGTGATCCACCAGAACGATCTCTGCCAGCTCATTCAGTACAAGGCGACCACCAAGACGGTGCTCAAGCGCCCGCTCCTCATGGTGCCGCCGTGGATCAACAAGTTCTACATTCTCGACCTGGCGCCGGAGAAATCCTTCATCCGCTGGTGTGTCGATCAGGGCCACACGGTCTTCGTCGTCTCCTGGGTCAATCCCAACCGGCACCAGGCGAAGAAGAGCTTCGCGGACTACATGCGCGCGGGCATCTTCGAATCCCTCGACGCGATCGCGGCGGTCACCGGCGAATCCGAGGTCAATGCGGTCGGCTATTGCGTCGGCGGCACGCTGCTGTCGATCGCGCTGGCCTATGCCGCCGCCAAGGGCGACACGCGCATCGCCTCGGCGACGCTGTTCGCCACCCAGGTCGATTTCTCCGAGGCCGGCGACCTCAAGGTCTTCGTCGACGAGGAGCAGATCGCCGCGGTCGAGAAGGCGATGGACGTGCGCGGCTATCTCGAAGGCCGCAACATGCACGCCACCTTCAACATGCTCAGGCCAAACGACCTCATCTGGCCCTATGTGATCGCCAACTACTTCAAGGGCGAGCCGCCGGCGCCCTTCGACCTGCTCTACTGGAACTCCGACGTGACGCGCATGCCGGCGGCCAACCATTCCTTCTATCTGCGCAACTGCTACCTCGATAACCGGCTGTCGAAGGGCGAGATGGAGATCGCCGGGGTCACGCTCGACCTCCGCAAGATCACGGATCCCGGTCTTCAACCTCGCCACCCGCGAGGACCACATCGCCCCGCCGCGCTCGGTGTTCATCGGCTCGTCCTTCTTCGGCGGCCGGGTCACCTATGTGCTGGCCGGTTCCGGCCATATCGCCGGCGTCGTCAACCCGCCGGCGCGCCACAAATACCAGTACTGGACCGGGCCGGCGCCGAAGGGCGACCTCGAGACGTGGACCGCGAAAGCGAAAGAACACGCCGGCTCGTGGTGGCCCTTCTGGCAGAAGTGGATCGAGAAGCTCGACAAGGAACGGGTTCCGGCCCGCAAGATCGGCAACCGCAAATACAAGCCGATCGAGGATGCGCCCGGCAGCTACGTCCGCGTCAGGGCGTGATTGCGGTGCATCGCCCGCTTGGCAGGGCGGGGTGTGCGTGATTTGAATTGGTCTGGGGGGAACCCGTGCCTATCGGAGGATCATTCATGCGCCGCGCACTGTTTGGGATGCTGCTGGCAGCTTCATTCGCCATCCCCGCATCCGCCGCCGAGCTGGCTGCCAAGGCCACTGAAGCCGAGAAGCTCGCCGATCAGGGCAAGTACATCGAGGCCATCGCCGCGCTCGACGCAGCCACCGACGTACTGTGGGAGCAGACGCCGCTCACCTTCCGCCGCGCCTTGTGGGTGGCCGGACCGCCTAACGGCTTCGGCGCGTACAATCCGCGCGAGACCAATGTCTATGGCTCCGGCGACCAGATGATCGTCTATGCCGAGCCGGTCGGCTTCGGCTGGGACAAGACGGGCGACATCTGGCAGATGAACATGGCCGTCGATCTGGCGATCAAGTCGAAAGAGGGAGAGGTCCTGCTGACCAAGCAGGACTTCCAGAAGCTCTCGATCGGCAGCCGCGTGCGCAACCGCGAGTTCATGACGACGCTGACCCTGACGCTGAACGGCATCCCCGCCGGCGAATACATCGCCGACACCACGCTGCGCGATCAGGTCACCGGCAAGTCGGGAACCATGTCCCTGCCCTTCGTCATCAAGCAGTGAGCGGCGGCCGGCCTCAGGCCTTGCGCAGACCCCGGCGGCCTTGTCATCGCGGGTCGATCGGCTTTGCGAGTGTCTGCAGCTCGTCGAAGGCACGATCGAGATAGGCGCCCAGGCGCAAGGACGAGTCGGCGAACCAGCGGTCGAGCGCATAGCCGAGGGCCGCGAGTCCCGTCTGCGCGGCAAGGTCGGCACGATGCTTCTCGACGCCCCGCCGCTGCAACGCCGCCGCCACGACCCGGACGAGAGCGGCGTGTTTGGCGACTTCCCTTTCCTGCAAGGCCGGCGTCGCTGAGATGATGCGCTGACGGGGCTCGGAGAACGGCCGGTTCTGCTCGAACATGGCCGTGATGGAGGCGAAGGCCCGCTGCAGAACCTGCATCGGCGGCAGCTCGCGCGGTGCCTTGCTGATCGCGTCGGACAGCGCCGCGCCCAAGATTTCCTGTCCGTCGAACAGGACCTCCCGCTTGTCCGGGAAATGCCGGAAGAAGGTGCGCTCCGTCACCCCTGCCCGCGCAGCGATCTCGGCGGCCGTGGTGCGGTCGAAGCCATTCTCGGCGAACAGCTCCAGGGCTGCGCGCTGCAGGCGCTTGCGGGCTTCTTCAGGGTTGCGCGGCATGGGACCACCATATGGGTATTGTCAGTGACTGTCACTACCTCTATATGTCAGTGACTGTCATTACAGAGGGTCAACACCATGCACGTCTTCATCACCGGCGGGACCGGCCTCATCGGATCCGCAGTCGTCGCCGAGCTGATCGGTAACGGTCACTCCGCCCTTGTCCTCGCCCGCTCCGACGCATCGGCACTGGCTGCCGAGGCCGCCGGTGCCACGCCACTTCGCGGGGCTCTCGCCGATCTCGACATTCTGCGCACCGGCGTCGCCCGGACCGAGGGCGTGATCCACCTGGCGTTCGGCAACGACTTCAGCAGTGCCGAGGCGGTCGCAAACTCGGTGGCGGAGGAGACCGCCGCCCTGGCAACCCTCGGCGAGGCGCTGGTCGGCAGCAACCGCCCCTTCGTCACCGTCTCGGGGACGCCCTGGGTGCCCGGCCGCGTCTCCACCGAGGCCGACCCGCTGCCGCTCGAAGGGCCGGTCGGCGGTCGCGGCCGCGCGGTCATGGGCGTTCTCGGCCTCGCCGCTGAGGGCGTGCGCAGCACGGCTATCCGCCTGCCGCGCACGGTGCACAATCACGGCACCGGCGGCTTCGCCGGCCTGCTGACCAACATCGCCCGCCAGACCGGCGTCTCCGGCTATCCGGGCGATGGCGAGCAGCGCTGGCCGGCCGTCCATGCGGTCGACGCCGCGGTGCTTTTCCGGCTGGCGCTCGAACGGGCCGACCCCGGCACCGCCTGGCACGCGGTGGCCGACGAAGGCGACAAGGTGCGTGACATCGCGGCGGTCATCGGCCGGCGGCTGGGTCTTCCCGTCAAATCGGTGCCGGCCGAGACCTACGGCCCCATCGGCGCGATCTTCGCCATGGACCAGCCCTCATCCAGCACGCACACCCGCCGGGCGCTCGGCTGGCAGCCGACGCACCCGAGCCTTCTGCAGGACCTGGAAAACATTCGGCCCTGACCGGCCGGTCCCCACCGGCGCGGGGCCGGTGGGTTGCGCCGGGCGCCTCTCAGCCAGCTTGCAGCTTCGCCAGCAGCGCCTTGTCGGGATAGGAATCCGCCGGCAGGCCGAACTTGATCTGCATGTCCTTGACCGCGGCGCGCGTATTGGCGCCGATGACGCCGTCGATCGCACCGACGTCGTAACCGCGATCGGCGAGCCGCTTCTGCACCTGGCGCACCTCAGCCGCGGAGAGCGGCTGCGCGCTGCCGCGCTGCACCTTGGCGGCGCCGTCCAGGCGCGTGGCGAGATAGGCGGCCGTCGTCGAATAGACGATCGAGTTGTTCCAGATGAGATAGATGTCGAAATTGGGATAGGCGAGGAAAGCCGGCCCGAGGCGGCCCATGGGCAGCAGGAGCGAGGCGTCCGGCCCATTGGTCGACAGTGGCTTGCCGTTCGCCCGGGTCACGCCCCAGTTCTTCCACTGCGACAGAGGCAGCTTGACCGTCAGGTCGGCCTGCTCCCAGGGCAGGCTCTGCGGCACCCGCACCTCCTGCAGCCACGGCTGGCCGCGCTGCCAGCCGATGCTCTGCAGGTAGTTCGCGGCCGAGGCCAGCGCGTCGGCGGCACTCGACATCATGTTGACCCGGCCGTCGTGATCGAAATCGACGCCGTAATCGAAATAGCGCTCGGGGATGAACTGAAGCTGGCCGAGCTCGCCGGCCCAGGGCCCGCGCATCTCCGCCGCGCTCAGGTCGCCGCGGTCGATGATCCTGATGGCGTCGATGAGCTGGGTGCGGAAGAAATCCGGCCGGCGGCAGTCATAGGCGAGCGTGGCCAGCGAGGTGAGCGTCGGGCCGTCGCCGATGAAGCCGCCGAAATCCGTCTCCAGCCCCCAATAGGCGGTGAGCACCGGCGCCGGCACGCCGAATTGTTTTTCGATGCCGGCGAAGGTGTTCTTGTATTTCTTGATGTTGGCGGCGCCCGTCTTCAGGCGGTAGCCGGAGACCATGCGATCGGAGAATTGCAGGAACGACTGGGTGAAGACGCCCTGGGCGTGGTCCTTCTTGACGATCGCGGGATCGAATTTGACGTTGGCGAGCGCCGAATTGATGGCGCCCCGCGACAGGCCGAGCCCGGCGGCTTCCTTACGCACGCCGTCGAGCCAGGCGGCGAAATTCGGCTCCTTGTGGCAGCCGGCGGCAAGAGCCGGGCTCACCAACCACAAAAAGGCGGCCGCCAGTGCGGCCGTCCGTCCCCATGCAAGGGCCATCGTCAGCATTCCTCGTTACTGAATCGCCCACCCGGGCCGGACTATAGGCATAGCCGCCTCTCCCGGCCAGACGGGCTCGCCGCTCAGCGCAAGAGACCTGCGAGCCGCTCGGTGTGTTCGGCCGGCCCGACGCGCGGCGTGGCGTCGATGATCATCACCGGCCCGTCCGGCGACCGGTGGACAGGCCATTGCGGCAGCCCGTCGCCGTTGGGATCGCCGCTCTTCACGAAATTGACCCAGTAGGCCGACATCGCCGCTGCCACCGCGCGGTCGTCATCGTCA
This sequence comes from uncultured Alphaproteobacteria bacterium, assembly GCA_963730325.1. GTDB lineage: Bacteria > Pseudomonadota > Alphaproteobacteria > Rhizobiales > Kaistiaceae > CAVSRC01. Next base: position 536,978 of record CAVSRC010000019.1, read on the forward strand.
TAGACCCAGGGGAAGGCATCGAGATTGTCGAAGACATAGACGATCTCGGCGGCGTGGAAGGCCCCCGCCCCGGCGTTCGGCCGATCGCCGAACCACCCCTCAGGCGCCGTCGGCGCGTGGTCGAAGCGGTAGCGATAGACCGGCGCCGTCCCCGTCCTTGCCTGCGCCTCGATCCAGTCCCAGGTCGGCTGGATGATGGCGAGGTCGCCGCCGAGGTCGCGCGCCGATTGCGCCGCGGCGGTCGCATCGCCTGCGGGATAGAGGCGCAGAACGTCCTCGGCGCGCGGCCCGAAACGCTGCCGCACGATTTCCGCAAACGTCTTGCCGGTGCCCACGGCGACGTCGAAATTGAATCCCTCGTCGCGGTTCCAGCCGGCAAGCAGCGCCACATCGTTCTGTTTGCCCTTGGCGAAGACCTCCGCCGGCGGCTCGGACAGAAAATATCCGTCGACGATCGGCCATAGCATGCGGTCGGTCGGTGTCGCCGCCAGGATCGTCCCCGCCGGCAGCGCGCGCAGCTCCGCCAGGGACGACGCGCCGAGCGAGACGGCGAAGTCTGCGCCGATCCGCTCGGCCGTTGCGCGCGACCGGCCGGGTGTCTTCGGCGAGGACGAAAACAGGGCGCCGCTCTCCCCGATGGCTCGGCCGAAGAGGCCGGCCGCCAGCGGCGAAGCGGTCAACGCCGAGACCGACATCGACCCCGCACTTTCGCCGGCGATCGTCACGCGCTCGGGATCGCCGCCGAAGGCGGCAATATTGCGCTTCACCCAGGCGAGTGCCGCGACCTGATCCAACAGGCCGTAATTGCCCGAGGCGCCATCCGGCAACTCGGCCGCCAGTTCGGGATGCGCCAGGAAGCCGAAGGCGCCGAGGCGATAATTGACCGTGACCACGACAATGCCGCGCGCCGCCAGACGGGCACCGTCATAGCGCGGCTCGGCGCCATGACCGGCAATGAAACCGCCACCGTGGATCCAGAAGAGGACGGGAAGCCGCTCAGCGCCGCTTTCCGCCGGTGTCCACACGTTGAGAAACAGGCAATCTTCCGAAATGCCGGGCGTGTCAGGGTCGATGTCAGGCCACATGAAGGGCTGCATCGCATTCGCCCCGAACTGATCCACCGGGCGCACGCCGCTCCACGGAAGCGGCGGCGCGGGCGGGCGCCAGCGCAGGCGCCCCACCGGCGGCGCGGCAAAAGGAATGCCGCGAAAGACACGCACGCCATTGGCATCGGCACCGGGAACGGCAAGCAGGCCGTTCTCGACGCCGATGGTCGTATCGAAAGTCAACTCAGGCCTCGCCTGACAGATTCCGCCTAGGCCAGCGCCTGGTCGAGGTCGGCGATGATGTCGGCGACGTCCTCGATGCCGACCGACAGACGGATGGTATCCGCTCCGGCACCGGCCGCCTTGCGCTGCTCCTCGGTCAACTGGCTGTGGGTCGTCGACCAGGGATGGATGATGAGGCTGCGCGTGTCGCCGATATTGGCAAGGTGCGAGAACAGCTTGACCTTCGACACCACCTTGACGCCCGCTTCGGCACCGCCCTCGACGCCGAAGGTCATCAGCGCGCCGGCCCCCTTGGGACAGTATTTCTGGGCGCGCTGGTGATAGCGGTCGCCGGGAAGCCCGGCATAGCTCACCCACGTCACCTTGTCGTGGCCGGCGAGGAATGCCGCCACCGCCTTGGCGTTGTCGGAGTGCCTCTGCATGCGCAAAGGCAGGGTCTCCAGGCCGGTGAGGATGAGGAAGGAATTGAACGGCGAAATCGCCGGGCCGAGGTCGCGCAGGCCGAGCACACGGCAGGCAATGGCGAAGGCGAAGTTACCGAAGGTCTCGCCGAGCACCATGCCGTTATATTCCGGCCGCGGCGCGGAGAGGACAGGATAGCGGTCGGACGCCATCCAGTTGAACTTGCCGCCGTCGACGATCATGCCGCCGATGGAGTTGCCGTGGCCGCCGATGAACTTGGTCAGCGAATGGACGACGATATCGGCGCCGTGCTCGAACGGCCGGCAGAGATAGGGCGTGGCCAGCGTGTTGTCGACGATCAGCGGCACCCCTGCCCGCTTGGCGACGGCGGCGACGGCCTCGATGTCGGTGATGGCGCCGCCCGGATTGGCGATCAACTCGATGAAGATGGCCTTGGTCTTGGGACCCACCGCCTGCTCGAAGGTGGCGATGTCGTCGATGTCGGCCCATTTCACCGACCAGCCGAAGGCCTTGAACGAGTGGTTGAACTGGTTGATCGAGCCGCCATAGAGCTGGCGCGCGGCGACCAGTTCGTCGCCCGGCTGCATCAACGCGTGCAGCGTCACCACCTGGGCGGCGTGGCCGGAGGCAACGGCCAGCGCTGCCGTGCCGCCCTCCAGCGCGGCGACGCGCTGCTCCAGCACGTCGCTGGTCGGGTTCATGATGCGCGTGTAGATGTTGCCGAACGCCTGCAGGCCGAACAGGGCAGCGGCGTGGTCGGCGTCGTCGAAGACGTAGGAGGCGGTCTGGTAGATCGGCGTCACCCGGGCGCCGGTGGTCGGATCAGGCTTGGCGCCGGCATGCACGGCCAGCGTCGAAAAACCGGGTACGCGATCGTCACTCATGGGGTCTCTCCCTCCCTTGTACGGCCTCGCTCAATGGCCGGCCCGCGCTATCCCTAGCCGGTGGGGCGCCCAAAATCCAAAGCAAATGCTGCCAAAATCGGCCGGAGAGGCCGAAAGTTATGCCCGCCGGCCTCAAAGACCGAGGCGGGTGTGCTCGATCTTGATGCAGCGGTCCTGGACCACGGTGAGACCCGCGGCCTCTGCCCTTGCGGCCGCCGCCGCGTCGCTGAGGCCGAGCTGCATCCAGATGACCTTCGGCTTTTTCTCGAGCGCCAGCGCCGCGTCCACCGTTTCGCCGAGGAACTCGCTTCGGCGGAAGATGTCGACGATGTCGATGGGCTCAGGAACGTCCTTGAGGCTGGCATAGACCGTCTGTCCGAAGATCTTCTGGCCGGCATAGACCGGATTGACCGGAACGGTGTGGAAGCCGTGCTGGATCAGGTAGCCCATGATGGCCCGGCTGACCCGGTCCCGCGTCGGCGAGGCGCCGACTACGGCGATGGTGGGATGAGAGGAGAGTATTTCGCGCAGTTGATCGTCGGAGGGATGCATCGTTCGTCCATGTCTGAAGTCTTGCCGGAAGGCAGAACCGCCAACCGACTGATCGTCCCCGCTGACGCCCGGACAAAGCCGGAGCGCAGGCCGGGACAGTGTCTGTCCGCAAAACGCGTGGACCCGCAAACGGGATTGTGCCCCCCGCGCATTCGGCTCGGTCCAGCTTATGTTTTGTCGGATCTTCTTGAACGAATGTGGTGTGTTGCCGCACAGTCACGATGGCGGCAATTCGCCCGGCTCAACTCATAGTTGTTTCTGCGCTTGTTCCCCGAGTGTTAACATTACGTTAACCTCTGGCTGTTGCGGCGACGCTTGAGGATTTGAGGCGAGGCCTCGGGGCGGGGTTTTTCTCCGTGCTGATTTGGTTGGTGTTCAGTCTGCGTGGAGGCAGTGATGTATTCAGTATTCAAAGTGGCGATTGTTGGCGCCTTGGCGTCGATGCTACCGGCTGTTGCCATGGCCCAGACGCCGATGATGAGCCCGGTGCCCGCCATGAACTGGGCCGGGTTCTATGGCGGCATCCACGGCGGCTTCGCGACCGGGACGCCGCAAAGCTGTGTCACGACGAACGATTTCGTCGGCCTTTTCGGACCTTACACATGCGCCATGTGGACGGGCGAGCCCAGCGTCGGCGGCGGCTATTTCGGCGGACAGCTCGGCTACAACTGGCTGCTGGGCAACAACGTGATGCTTGGCGTCGAGGGCGACATCAGTGCGGCGGGTATTTCGGGAAGCGGCACCGAGAAGTTTACGCCGGGCCCCACGATCACGGCCACCGGGAGCTACGCGATTGACTGGCTTGGGACGATCCGCGGCCGCCTCGGTTACGTGATGGGCGATTGGATGCCCTATGTCACCGCAGGCGCAGCATTCGCCGGCGCCAGCCGCACCACCAACGTTGTCGGCAGCCCCGCGGTCACCGCGTCCGCCGACCACAGTGGCTGGACCGTGGGCGTCGGCGCCGAGTGGGCGTTCATGCCGATGTGGACGCTGAAGGGTGAGTACAAGTACATCGATCTTGGTGCGTCGACCTATTCCTATCCGTCGATCGTCGGCACCAAGATGAGCATCGACCACAAGCTGCACACTTTCGAACTCGGCCTGAACCGCAAGTTCTGACCGGTCGATCGCGCCAAGTCACGGCGCGCGGCTTGTGAGCGCACCATGCTGTAGCGGCCCAAGGGGCGTGATGCCCCCTGGGCCGTTTGCGTCTTTGGCAATGCCTCAGCCGTCCTCGAACAGCGCCTGCAGGCGGTCGCCATAAGGCGCGACGGCATCGATGTTCTCCTGCGGCGGGCGCATCGCACCGAGCGCGCCCATGGAGACCTCGATCTGCTTCAGCATCGCCTCCTTCTGCTCGTCGCTCATGTTCGGGTTGTTGCGGATCGAACTCGACGGCTTGGGCCATCTGGTCGTCCATCTCGCCGCCCTTGCGGGCGAAGGCATGGGCCATGGCGACGCTGGAGAAGGTCGCCAGCCAGTCGTTGAAGTCGGCAAAGCCGTATTGCTGGCAGGTCTGGCCCAGCGCGGATCGGGCGTCCCCATAAGCCAGCCACACCTGCCAGGCGCGAACGGGGTCGTCGCCGAATCCCCCGTCGTTGACATCGTACTTGGCCTGAAGCCCCTCGGCGGTCGCCTGCACCGCCGGCACGCTGTCGATCAGCCGCTCGACGATATCAGGCGTCAGCGACACCTGCTGCCCCGGCATCTGGGCCTGGGCCGGACTGCCGAACAGGCTCCCGGCCAGGATCATCAGCGCGGTCGCGGCACCGGCCGCCAGCTTCACAATGGCAGTCATGCGTTCTCCGTTCCCTTGTTTGAGGTATCTCGATACCGTCATCATAACGGACTGAAATCTCTCAGCTTATGATGTCATTCACTTGACGGGCGGGGCCCGAGCCACTAGAACCCTGCCGACCGGCGGCGCGCTCGTGCGCCGCCTTCCGTTTTCAACATGCCGGACGTCCCCATGAAAACATTCAACCTGAAGCCGGCCGACGTCGACAAGAAGTGGGTCGTAATCGACGCCGACGGCCTTGTCGTCGGCCGTCTGGCGGCCATCGTCGCGCGGCGCCTGCGCGGCAAGCACCTGCCGGCCTACACGCCGCATGTCGACTGCGGCGACAACGTCATCGTCATCAATGCCGAGAAGGTCGCCTTCACCGGCAGGAAGCGCGAAGACAAGAAGTATTACTGGCACACCGGCTGGATCGGCGGGATCAAGGAGCGCACCGCGGCGAAGATCCTCGACGGGCGCTTTCCCGAGCGCGTCGTCGAGAAGGCTGTCCAGCGCATGCTGCCCGAGGGGCCGCTCGCCCGCCGCCAGCTCAAGAATCTCCGCGTCTACAAGGGAGCCGAGCATCCCCACGCCGCCCAGCAGCCGGAAGTGCTCGATATCGCCGGTTTGAGCCGCAAGAACATGAGGACCGCCTGACCATGGCCGATCTGCAATCCCTTCAGGACCTCGCCACCATCGACGAGACGCCGGCCGCTCCGGTCCACGTCCAGAAGCTCGACGCCCACGGCCGCGCCTATGCCACCGGCAAGCGCAAGGACGCCGTGGCCCGTGTCTGGGTGACGCGCGGCGGCGGGCGCATCATGGTCAACGGCAAGGACTTCACCGAATACTTCGCCCGGCCGGTGCTGCAGATGATCCTGCGCCAGCCGATCCTGGCGGCCGATCGCGACGGCCAGTACGACGTCAACGCCACGGTCGCCGGCGGCGGTCTGTCGGGCCAGGCCGGCGCGGTGCGCCACGGCATTTCGCGGGCGCTGACCTATTACGAGCCGGAGTTGCGCACGGTGCTCAAGAAGCAGGGCTTCCTCACCCGCGATTCGCGCGTGGTCGAGCGCAAGAAGTACGGCCGCCGCAAGGCCCGCCGCTCCTTCCAGTTCTCCAAGCGCTAGCGCCGCTCGTCCGAACCCGTCGAACGACAAAGGGGCCCGGCATCGTCGGGCCCCTTTTTCATGCCGGTATTCGACCCCAGGCATGGCGCCCGCGCGCTCACGCGCCCGCGTTCACCATGTGCGCGCCTTAACTATCGGCGCATCCAGTCGTTGTTCTGTCGTCCGGCGCAATGGCATATCCAAGCAGGCCCCGCCCGCTTGATGGCCAACGATGAGCACAACCGCCAAGAAATCGCATCTTGAATCGCTGCGCGGCCTGGCTGCCTTGAGCGTCGCGGTCTACCACTTTCGCATCGGTTCGGTGCTTGACGGTCGGTTCACCGACAACGCCTGGCTGATGGTCGATTTCTTCTTCGTGCTGTCCGGCTATGTCATCGCCCTGAACTACAGCGACAGGATCGCGAGCCTTGGAGACATCGTCGCCTTCCAGACCCGCAGGTTCTTCCGCCTCTACCCGCTGCACCTGCTGACGCTCTTCGTGTGGCTGTTCATCGAGATCGCCAAATTTGCGTTCGAGCAGACATCGGGCGTGGTGGCCAACAATCCCGCATTCTCGGTCAACAATTTCGGCTCGTTCGTCCAGAATCTCTTTCTCGTGCAGAACCTTCTCGGCGGCGATCTGACCTGGAACTATCCCTCCTGGTCCATTTCATCGGAGTTCTACACCTACCTCGTCTTCGCCCTCGTCCTTCTGGTTTCGGCGAAGGCCCGGCGCCTGCGCTACGTTCTGTATCTGCCGTTCATCGTCTTCGCCGCCAGCAAGGTCGTCGCATTCGGCCTGACACCCAATTCAACCATCATCGGCTTCTACCGCTGCCTGCTGTCCTTCTTCACCGGCGCCCTGGTCTATGCCGCCGAGACGGAGCTTGGCCCCCGGTTCAATCCACTTGTCGCCGCCGGCCTGCTGGTTGCCGCAATCGCGGCCGTGACCTTCGGCAACGCACTGACCGGCTGGCAGGTCCTTGTCCTGCCGGCACTGTTTGCCGCGGTGATCCTGTCGCTCAACGCCTGCCCGAGTTCCTCGGCGATCCTGCGTTTCCTGTCGCAGCGCTGGCTCGTCTACCTCGGCACCATCAGCTACGGCATCTACATGATCCACGCCGCGGTCTGGTGGGTGTTCACGCAGGTCTTGCGCTTCGTCTTCAAGTACCCGATGGCGACAGACGCCGAGACGGGCAAATACACCGGCGTCACCAACGAATGGGCCGCCACCGGCTTCCTGCTCCTCGGCCTGGTCGTCATCCTGCTCCTCGCCCACCTCTCCTATCGCTATTTCGAACAGCCGATCATGCGCCGGTCGAGCGGCTTGGCCGCGCGCCGGGTTTCTGCCGCGGCCAAGGCGCCCGCGGTCTCGCCGGAGGCCGCCTCAGGCGGGCGCTGACCGGCACCGCGCGCGCACATTTTTGGGCGAGCCGGCCGGACCACCCTTTTCGTTTGTCCCGACAAGGGCTATTGGCCTCTCCCGGAGGACCGAGAGATGGTTGCGACAGTCTTCATCGACGGCGAGGCCGGCACCACCGGCCTGCAAATCCGGCAGCGGCTGGAAGGCCGCGCCGATTTGCAGCTCGTGTCGATCGCGCCGGAGCGGCGCAAGGACGCCAAAGCACGGGCCGAACTCATGAACGGCGCCGACGCGGTGATCCTGTGCCTGCCCGACGATGCGGCGCGCGAGGCGGTCGGCCTGATCTCCAGCAACAGCGTCCGGGTCATCGACGCCTCGACGGCACACCGCGTCGCCGACGGCTGGGCCTTCGGCTTCCCGGAGATGGATCCCGGCCAGCGGGCGATTGTCGCTGCGGCGCACCGCGTCTCCAATCCCGGCTGCTGGTCGACCGGCGCCATCGGGCTCGTGCGGCCGCTCACCGCAGCCGGCATCGTGCCCGCCGATACGCCGCTCACGATCTTCGGCATTTCGGGCTATTCCGGCGGCGGCAAGTCGCTGATCGCAGCCTTCGAGGACGAGGCGGCGGCCGACCACACGCAAGATCGTGCCCGCATCTATGCGCTCACCCTCAAGCACAAGCATGTGCCGGAGATCATGAAGCACGGTGGACTGACCATGCGCCCGGTCTTCGCGCCCGCGGTCGGCCGCTACTACAAGGGCATGATCGTCGAGGTGCCGCTGCATCTCGATGCCCTGCCCGGCCGCCCGACGCTTGCCGACATCCACGCCGCGCTGGCCGAACGCTACGCTGGCGAGCGCTTCGTCGAGGTCGTGCCTCTGGAGGAGTCGGCGGCGCTCGCCGGCCTGCAACCGGAGGCGCTGAACGGCACCAACCGCATGAGGCTCCACGTCTTCGGCTCCGACGACGTGCGTCAGGCCCGGCTGGTGGCGCTGCTCGACAATCTCGGCAAGGGGGCTTCGGGCGCTGCGGTGCAGAACCTCAACCTGATGCTCGGGCTCGACGAGGCCGCCGGGCTGGCGTGAACGCCCACCCGGCAGCATTGTTCAGCCCAACTGCACCCACTCGATCGCTTCGAGGGCGTATGGAGCGAAGAGAAAGTCGCGGATCGCGGCAATCCGCTCTCCGCGCCATTGGATCAGAACGAAATGCGCGGGCTTCGCCATCGGACCGGTGCTGTCGAACACCAGCATGGCCGGCCGGCCGTCGACGGCGCCGAAAGCGAACCGCCATTTCGTTTCCTCAGCGTAACGGGTGAAATAGACGCCGACCTTCTGCCGTCCCGCCAGTTGGAGCCGGTTCACCAGCTCCAGCTTGACGTCATCGACGAGCATGGTGCGGATCGCATCGAAATCGCCCGCGCGGAACAGATCGACATAGGCGGCCATCTTCTGCCGGTCGGCCTCCGGCATCAGCGGCAGCCGCGTATCCTCCGGCAGTTCGGCAAGGCGGCGCAGCGCGGTACGGCCGCGCTGAAGCGCCGACTTGGCCGCGGCTGGGCTGCACTCGACGATCTCCGCGATCTCCTCGACCGAATGACCGAGCACATCCTTGAGGATCACCGCGCAACGCTGCAGTTCCGGCAATTGCAGGAAGGTGTGAAAGCTGACCGCGAGGACATCCGCCTGCGGCAGCACCGCGATCTCGGGACCTTCATCGAGGGCAACCACACCTCGCTGCGCCTTGCCGCGGAGAAGATCGAGGCAGGTATTGTGGGCGATACGAAACAACCAGCCTTCGGGGTTCTCGATGTCCGTGCCCTCCGCCTGCGCGCGCAGCGCCTTCACGAAGGTGTCTTGCACGACGTCCTCGCCGTCCACGGCAGAACCGGTCATGCGCGCACAATAGCGGTGGAGGCGCGGCCGCAGTTCCGTCAGGAGAGCTTCCAACTCCACGCGGGTCATATGTCGAGCTCTATGTGCCTGCCCCTCCCATCGTCAGCCCGCAGGCGACGACGGAACGATAGGTGGGATCGGCCGGAATGTCTCCCGCCTGCCCGCTCATGACGCCGTGCTTGCCGGCACCACATCGCGCCCCATGATCGAGTCGAAGCTGGCCAGTTCCCGAATCTTCGGAAAATAGGCCATCATCTGAGGATCGCGGCGCATTGCCTCGACCGCGGCGGGGGTTTCCCACTCGGAAACGATGACCACACCGGAACCATCGCTGGCGGCGATCAGCCGGCTGGTCTTCCAGCCCGGCAGTTTGCTGACAATCGTATCGATGTTCTGGCGCAGGAGCGCGATCAGCGCCGTCTGCTTCTCTGGCTCCACCTTGAGGAGGTTGATCAGGGTAACCGGTCCGTCCGACATGCGTGCGTCTCCTTTTGCTCGGATACGGCAAGGACGAGGCACGACGGCAAAACGGATCGCATCGCCTGAGAAAAAACCGGGAAGCTGGTTCAGTCCATGGAGCCCGACGCTGGGTGCCCGGCAGCTGTCGACGCCGCGGCTTGCATGGCCGGGTACATGCGGCGCAGGTGGACCACCGTCGCGATGAGCACGATCATCGCGCCGAACTGGTGGGTGAGCGCGACATCAAGCGGCACCACCATCAACAGCGTTGCGATACCGAGCGTCGCCTGGAGCGACACCAGCAGCGCCAGACCCAGCGCCGCGCGCATATAGGGCGTGGCGCGCGTCTGCCAGACATGGGCCCAGGCGACGGCGAAGAGCACATAGGCGCCGAGGCGGTGGTCGAACTGCACCGTCGCCACGTTCTCGAACAGGTTGCGCCACCAGGGCGACTGCACGAACAGGCCGGAAGGCACCAGCCCGCCGTCCATCAGCGGCCAGGTGTTGTAGCTGAGCCCCGCATCGAGGCCGGCCACCAGCCCGCCGAGAAAGATCTGCAGGAAGGTCAGGCCGACGAGCAGCACCGCGACGCCGCGCAGGCGCAGCCGCGAGCCGCTGAGCGGGCTCGGCGCCAGGCCGCGCGCCAGCCACACCGTGTAGGCGAGGATCGCCGCGGCGAAGGTCAGATGGATGGCGAGCCGGTACTGGCTGACGTCGGTGCGCAGGCTGAGGCCGCTCTTGACCATCCACCAGCCGACCGCCCCCTGGAGCCCGCCGAGCAGGAAAAGCGCCACCAAGCGCGGCTTCAGCCGCGGCTCGATGCGGCCCGTCACCCAGAAGGCAATCAGCGGCAGCAGCACCACCACGCCGATCAGCCGGCCGAGCAGACGGTGGCTCCACTCCCACCAGAAGATGCCCTGGAATTCGGAGAGCGTCATGCCCCTATTGAGCTCAAGGTATTCCGGGATCTGCTGGTATTTGAGGAATTCCTCCTGCCATTGAGCCCGATCGAGCGGCGGGATGACGCCGTGGATCGGCTGCCACTCGGTGATCGACAGGCCGGAATGGGTGAGCCGCGTGGCGCCGCCGACCACCACCATGGCGACGATCATCACGGCAACCACGGCGAGCCACGCCCGCACCATCGCACGGTCGCGGCCGCGGTCCCTGATCGATACGTGCTGACTGCCGACGATACTTGCCAAGAACGCTGCTCCTCGGGCATTCGTTACAGGAGGGCCACACCACCGGGCAAGCGTGTACCCGGTGCGGCCTTTAGTCCAATACCAAGGAGTGGATCGCCCTGCCCCGCACTGTCCGCAAGCTGATCGGCGCCGCGCTGCTGCTCGTCTTTGTGACGTTCTATGCGCTGGTGGCGATGACCATCGGCGCCGCCAAGCTGCCCGGCACCTCGCTCTGGGTGCAGACGGCCTATTTCGCCGTCGCCGGGCTGATATGGGTCATCCCGGCCGGTCTCATCATCAAATGGATGCAGCGCCCCGACCCGGGCGAGGAGTGACGATCACGCCGCCGCGTCGGCGGCATGCTTGTCGCGCGGCATCAGCGGCTCTTCGCCGTCCTCGACCTGCCGCGCCGGAGCGGCGGGATCGACCATCAAGAGCAGGATGCGCGCATCGCACACCGCCGAAACGCGGTCGAAGGCGCCCTTGGTGCGCGGATCGGAGGCGCCGAACTCGCTCACCACCACGGCGAGGTCCGCCGTGTCGCCGACGGTGGCAATCATGGCATCGCTGGCGTCGAGGATGACGCAGTCATAGGTCAGCGCCAGCGCCGAGAGGATGGTCTCGAGCCGCTCCCGGTCGATATGCTCGCCGCCCAGCGGCGCGCGGCCGGCCGGAATGAAATGCACGCGCGAGCGGCGGTCGCGGAAGATCACCTGGGCGAAGGACGCCTCGCTCGAGAACAGGTCGGAGAAGCCCGGCAGGTCGGTCCCCTCGCCCATCGACACCGTGTTGGCGTTGTCGCCACGGAAATCGACCACCACGGTGCGCATGTCGGTCCGCGCCAGGGCGCGGGCAAGCGCCACCGCCGCCAGCGGCCGTCCGTTGTCGTCCGATCCTTCCGCCAGCGTCACCAGCACGCGCTTGGCGCCGGCGGCGATGATCTCGCCGGCGATAGTGGCCAGCAATTCCTCAACCCGGTCGACCAGATCGGGCGCCAGCGTCGGCTCCGCCGGCATCATGCGCCGCACGCTATGGTCGTCCGCCCAGCGCAGATGGCCGCCGACCGGCATGGCGTCGGGAACCACCGGCACGACGTCGTCGAAGGTGACGCGGCGCATCGGCCGGCCGCTCGCCAGCTCGCGCAGCAGCACGAAGGCAATGGCCAGGATCAGCGCCACCGCCGCCGCGGCGCCGGTCATCGGCACCACCTTGGGGAAGCTCGGCTCGCTGGGCACGGCGGCCTGCGAGATGACCCGGGCATCGGCCGGCGGCAGGCTCGCCTGCTCGCGCGACACCGCCTCGCGGTAGCGCCTGAGATAGACGTCGAGCAGGTCGCGCTGGGCGGCGGCCTCGCGTTCCAGTGCCGCCAGCTCGACGCCGGCGTCGTTGGCCTGGCCGGTCGCCACTTTCTGCTGCGACAGCGCGTTGCTGAGTTCCTTCTCGCGCGCCTGCGCCAGGCTTACCTCGGCGTCGAGCGCATCGACGATCTTGCGCAACTCGGCGGCGATCTGCCGGTCGAGGTCGGCGACCTGCGCCTTCAACTCCCGCATGCGCGGATGCTGCGGCCCGAGCGTCACCGAAAGCTGTGCCACCTGCGAGCGCAGCGCCACTTCCTGCTCGACCAGCCGCTGGATCAGAGGCGAATTGAGCACCTCGGGAACGTTCGGCGTGACGCCGGCCTGAAGCGCGGCGCGGATCTGGTCGGCCTTGGCGCGCGCGTCGGCCATGTTGCTGCGGACCTTGGCAAGCTCGGTCGACAGGTCGCCGAGCTGCTGCTGCGGCAGGGTCGTGTTGGCGATGCTGCCCGAGGCGAACAGGTCGTTCTGGCTGCGGAAGTTCTCGACCTTGCTCTCGGCGTCCTTGACCTTGGTGCGCAGTTCGCCGATCTGCGCCGACAGGTACTTGGCGGCGTCGGCGGTGGTGGCGCGCTTCGCTTCACGCTGCAAGGCGATGTAGCCGTCGGCGATGGCGTTGGCGGCTTCGGCGGCAAGCGCCGGGTCGATCGAATCGAAGTCGATGACGATCACCCGCGACTTGTCGACCGCATAGACCGACAGCTTCCTGTAGTAGGAGTCGAGCACCTGGTCCTCGGTCGAGCGGGTCGTCTTCGACGAAAGGCCGACGAGCGCCAACAGACGGTTGAACAGAGACTTGGTGCCCAGCGCCGGGTTGAATTCCGGCTTGCTGGCGAGGTCGAGCTTGGCGGCGACGCTGCGGGCGAGATCGCGCGACTGGATGAGTTGTACCTGGCTGGTGATCCCCTGCTCGTCGAGCGCGGTGGCCGTTTGTTCGGGATTGACCTGCGTGGTCTGGGTCAGGTTCAACTCACCGGCCTGAATGAGAATCGTGGTCTGGGACGTATAGAGCGGCTGCAGGCGGCTCAGGCCGTAATAGGTCCCACCGGAAACGATCAAAACAAACACAATGATATACGGAAGCTTTCTCAACAAAGTTGAGAACAGCGCGCGGAGATCGATCTCCATTTCTGTTGCCGTGGTGACGGGCGTGTCCATCGCAAAACTCAGGGTGGGACTGCGATCGATCATCACAACTCATGGTAATCACATCGTTAACAGACCCTCCGATCGCACTAACCCTTCGTTAATCTAGTTTAACCTTGCGTTAATACCTGCCGAGTCCCGAGTCGTTTTTACCCGCCCTTAACCATAATCGCCGGATAGTCCGCTTCAGCACCGCGGCACCCAATCAAAGCCGGCACCACATGCGTTCGTTCGGACTGCTTTCCTTGCTGATCGGCCTCACGCTGCTCGCCGGCTGCGCCAACCATCCAACCGTCAAGGACGGCTATCACCCCGAACTGGTGTCGGCCTATCACCTCGACGCCGGCGACCGGGTGCGCGTCATCGTCTTTGGCCAGACCGACCTGTCCAACACCTATGTCGTCGATCAGGCGGGCAACCTCGCCATGCCGCTCATCGGCACCGTGCCGGCGCGTGGCCGCTCGACCGCCGAGATCGAGACCGAGGTCGCCCAGCGCCTGCGCAAGGGCTATGTGCGCAATCCCGACGTATCGGTCGAGATCGACCGCTACCGCCCGTTCTTCGTCATGGGCGAGGTCACCGCCGCCGGCCAGTACCCCTACGTGCCGGGCATGACCGTACAGCAGGCGGTGGCGATTGCCGGCGGCTTCACGCCGCGCGCCAACGTCTACAACGTGCAGGTCACACGCAGTATCGACGGCCAGGTCGGCAGCGCCTTGCTGCCGCTCGGCGACGCCGTTCTGCCCGGCGACACCATCTATGTGCGTGAACGCCATTTCTGAACATCGCGCGATAGGGCAACCGATTTGAACATCGTGCACTGCTTTCGCGAGCCGTCCGGGGGTCTGTTCCGCCACGTGCGCGATCTTGCCGAAGCGCAGCATGGAGCCGGCCACCAGGTCGGCGTCGTCTGCGATGCTTCCACCGGTGACAGCCTCGACGACGCGCTGCTCGAGGGCCTCAAGCCGTTTCTCTCGCTCGGCCTTATCCGCTTTGCCATGCGCCGCCAACTGGCGCCGTCCGATCTCGCCGCCGCCTGGCGCCTCGCCGGCAAGGTGCGGCCTCTCCATCCCGATGTCCTGCACGGTCACGGCGCCAAGGGCGGCGCCTACGGGCGGGCGATCGGCACACTGCTGCGGGCAACTGGTAATCGCGTAGCCCGCTTCTACACCCCGCACGGCGGCAGCCTGCACTTCGACCCGAAGTCGACGGCCGGCCGTGTCTACTTCACGGCCGAGCGCGGCCTCGGCCACATGACCGATGGCTTCATCTTCGTCAGCCAGTATGCGGCCCGTAGCTACGAAACCAAGGTCGGGCGCCCGCGGGCGCCGGCAAGCATCATCCCCAACGGCCTCAGGCCCGAGGAGTTCGAGCCGGTCGCGCCCCAGCCGGAGGCCGCCGATTTCCTCTTCATCGGCACCCTGCGCGAGCTGAAGGGGCCAGACCTGTTCCTCATCGCGCTCGCCCTTCTGCGCGAGGAAACCGGCCGGTCGCCGACAGCCGTCGTGGTCGGCGGCGGCGACGAGAAACCGCGCTATGTCAGCATGGCCGCCGAGCTTGGCCTTACCGACAGCGTGGCCTTCCACGATCCCATGCCGGCGCGCGATGCCTTCCGCCTGGCCCGGGCCGTGGTGGTGCCGTCGCGCGCCGAGTCGATGCCCTATGTCGTGCTCGAGACGATCGCCGCCGGCCTGCCGCTGATCGCCACCCGCGTCGGCGGAATCCCGGAGATCTTCGGCGCCGATTCAGGCCGTCTCGTCGCCCCCGGCGAGGTCGGCGAACTTGCCAATGCCATGGCCGCCGTGCTCGCCGAGCCTGACGCCGCCCATGCCGCGGCAGAGCGGTTGAAGCGGCAAATTCGCGCGAATTTCACCGTGGATGCCATGGCAGCGGCGATCGAGGCTGCCTACACAGCCGCAAGGGCGCGTTAAGGATAAACTGCAACCCGCCCGATTTTAGTCGTCGAAACAAGCGTTTGTTAGCCGCGATCCCGTAAGCATTCTCGCCGGGGATCGACGGTTCCGAGTGGACGCTTGTGAGATGAATCAGCCAGACAGGGCAGCCAGTGCGGCCGCCCGCGCCGACGAGGCCGCAGCGCCGACGCCGCCCGAAAACGTCCGGATCGGCAACGATCCGGCGTTGAGCGCCGCGGCGCGCCTGGTCGCATCGAGCTTGTCGTCGAGCCCGATCTCGCCGGTCCTGCTGGCCGGGTTCGCCCGCCTGATCGAGTTCGCCGGCATCCTTGCGGCCGGCGCAGTGGTCTATTTCGCCTATGTCGCCTCGAACGAGGGCGTGGCCTGGTGGTACGCCGCGCCGCTGGTCGCCGGTGCCACACTCGCCGTGGTCATGATCCAGCTTGCCGACGGCTACTCGGTGGTGGCCTTCCGCCGCGGCGGTCTTCAGCTTGGCCGCGTCTACCTGGCATGGACGATGGTCTTCGTCCTCTTTGCGGTGGCCGCCTTCCTGGCCAAGGTCGGCGATTCCTTTTCGCGCGTGTGGGCCGGCTCCTGGTACGTCTCCGGCCTCTTCGTCCTCACCGGTTTCCGCCTGGCCTTCGCCCGCCTGGTGCGCGGATGGATTCGCACCGGCCGCCTCGAGCGCCGTGCCGTCATCATCGGCGGCGGCGAATCCGCCGAGAACCTGATCCGCGCCATCGAGGACGAGCCCGACAACGACATTCGCATCTGCGGCATCTTCGACGACCGCAAGGACGACCGCTCGCCGCCGATCGTCGCCGGCTATCCGAAGCTCGGCAACATCGCCGAGCTGGTCGATTTCGGTCGCATCGCGCGCATCGACCTGTTGATCGTGGCGCTGCCCATCACGGCCGAGAACCGGGTGCTGCAGATGGTGCGCCAGCTCTGGGTGCTGCCGGTGGACATCCGCCTGTCGGCGCACACCAACAAGCTGCGCTTCCGCCCGCGCACCTATTCCTTCGTCGGCAAGGTCCCCTTCCTCGACGTCTTCGACAAGCCGATTGCCGGCTGGGACGTGGTGTCGAAATGGATGGTCGACCACATCGCCGGCAGCCTCATCCTGGTGCTGGCCCTGCCGGTGATGGCGCTCACGGCGCTCGCCATCAAGCTCGACAGCAAGGGCCCGGCCCTCTTCAGGCAGAAGCGCTACGGCTTCAACAACGAGCTGATCGAGGTCTACAAGTTCCGCTCGATGTATGTCGATCAGTCCGATGTCGACGCGGCCAAGCTGGTCACCAAGGGCGATCCGCGCGTCACCCGCGTCGGCCGCTTCATCCGCAAGACCAGCCTCGACGAACTGCCCCAGCTCTTCAACGTCGTCTTCAAGGGCAACCTGTCGCTGGTCGGCCCGCGCCCGCACGCGCTTCAGGCCAAGGCCGCCGACCGCCTCTACAACGACGTCGTCGACGGCTATTTCGCCCGCCACCGGGTCAAGCCGGGCATCACCGGCTGGGCACAGATCAACGGCTGGCGCGGCGAGACCGACACCACCGAGAAGCTCCAGCACCGCATCGAGCACGACCTCTACTACATCGAAAACTGGTCGGTACTCTTCGACCTCTACATCATCGCCATGACGCCGTTCCGCCTGTTGCAGACGGAGAATGCGTATTGAGCACCGCAGCGGTCGCGTCCGGGGTCTCCATGGCCGCGCCGACCTGGCGTTTCGGCCGCAGGCTCGGCGACTGGGCGCTGGGCCTCATTGTCTTCCTCGGCGGTTTCGTCATCCATGAGCCGGCGCCCTACGAGCTGCTGCTGGTTCCGGTCATCGTGGCGTGGATCTTCTTCGGCCTCAAGATCGCCAGAGCCTTCCTGCCGCTGGTCCTGCTGCTGACGCTCTATCTGGTCGGCGGCATCCTGGCGCTGACCCAGTTGCCGTCGATCAGCAAGGGCGTCCTCTATGCGGCGACCAGCGCCTTCCTGGTGCTGTCGGCGATCTTCTTCGCCGCGGTGATCGCCGAGGCGCCGATGCGCCGCCTGACCATCATCAAGCAGGCCTACATCGCCGCCGCCGTGCTCACCTCGCTCGCCGGCATCGGCGGCTATTTCCACGTCATTCCCGGCAGCGAGCTGTTCCTGCGCTATGGCCGCGTCATGGGCGCCTTCCAGGACCCCAACGTCTTCGCGCCCTTCCTGGTGCTGCCGATCGCCCTCATCTTCCGCGATATCCTCAGCCAGCGCCTGCGCCACAGCCTGGTCCAGGCCGGGCTGCTCACGATCCTGCTGCTGGCCGAGTTCCTCGCCTTCTCGCGCGCCGCCTGGGCGATGACGGCCCTGGTGCTCGCACTGGTGGGGCTGTTCACCTATGTCAACGAGCCGCGTCAGCTCGGCCGCCTGCGCGTCGTCGCCTTTTTCGTCGCCGGCCTCGTCGCCATCGCTCTGCTGCTCGCCGTCGCCCTGTCGATTCCCGCGATCTACGATCTTTTCGTCCAGCGCGCCCAGCTCATCGAGAGCTACGACGCCGGCCATCTCGGCCGCTTCGCCCGTCAGGCGATCGGCTTCTTCCTGGTTCAGCAGCATCCGCTCGGCATCGGCCCCGAGGCCTTCGGCAAGCTGCTCGGCGAGGACGAGCACAATATGTGGCTGAAGGGCTTCACCACCTATGGCTGGATCGGCGGCTTCTCCTACATCGTACTGGTCATCTGGACGCTGGTCGCCTCCTTCCCGCTGCTCTTCAAGCAGCGGCCGTGGACGCCGATCGTGCAATGCGCCTTCGCCGTCTTCGTCGGTCACGTGATGATCCACAACGTCATCGACAACGACCATTGGCGCCATCTCTTCCTGCTCTACGGCATGCTGTGGGGGGCGGTCGCCGCCGAAGCCATGCATGTGCGCCAGTTGCACCGCGCGGCGGCAATGCGCCGCCGGGCCCTGGCCCCGGCGCCGGTGGCCATCCCCAGCCCGCCCGCCGTCATCGAGCGGGCGCCACCCCGGAGCCCGGCGCGCGGCCTTCCCGCGCATTGACGCGCGGCGGCCAAGCAGCCAGTGTGCCGCCACGACGCGGCACTATGTGCCGCTCCCTCAGAACCCAAGGATCGAGCGGCCACCGCCAGTGTTTCCGATTCCCTCAAGCTTCTTCCTGACCAGCGGCATCGGAGTCCATCGCGAGCAGCTCACCGCGTTCGAGCTGGCGCTGCGCGACGCCGATATCGAGCAGCAGAACCTGGTCACCGTCTCCTCGATCCTGCCGCCCGGCTGCCGGCAGCTCGACCGCGTCGAGGGGGTGGCGACGCTGAAGCCCGGCGAGATCACCTTCTCGGTGATGGCGCGGACCGAGACCAGCGAGCCCGGCCGGCGCATTCATGCCAGCATCGGCCTGGCGCGGCCGACCGATCCGGCCAGGTACGGCTACATCTCCGAGCACCACGGCCACGGCATGACCGGCACCGAGAGCGGCGAATATGCCGAGGATCTCGCCGCCTCCATGCTCGCCTCGACGCTCGGCATCGAATTCGACCCTGACGCTGCCTGGAACGAGCGCCGCAAGGTCTACGAGACCAGCCATCTCCTCATCGGCAGCACTTCGCTCACCGCCGCCTCCGAAGGCGACAAATCCGGCCGCTGGACCTGTGCCATTGCGGCAGCCGTTTTCCGTTTCACGTGAACACCATGACCAACACTCCCACCTTCGCCGTACCGCCCACCTTCCTCGGCATCGACCGTCACGACCACGACGCCGAATTCTGCGTGGCCGGCATTCCCTTCGATCTTGGCACCACCAACCGCCCGGGCGCGCGCTTCGGGCCTTCGGCCATCCGCCAGGCGAGCCGCATGCTCACCGACGGCCACCATCCACACTGGCGCATCAACCCGGCCTCGCTGTCGCTGTCGGACATCGGCGATTTCTCGATCGCGCTCGGCGACATCTCCAACACCATCCGGCTGATCGAGCAGCAGGCTTCGCCGGTCGATCATCTGCTGGCGCTGGGCGGCGACCACGGCATCACCCTGCCGCTATTGGAAGTCGCCACCAAGCGCCAGGGAACGCCGCTGGCGCTCGTCCACTTCGATGCTCATGTCGATACCTGGCCGGAGAATTTCGGCCAGCACTACGCCCACGGCTCGGTCTTCTACCATGCCATCAACGCCGACCTCATCGACCCGCACCGCACGGTGCAGATCGGCATCCGCTCGCCGGTCGACAAGCACATCCGCGACTGGACCATCAACCAGGGCGTCACCATCATCGACGCGCTGACGGTTCACGAGATGGGCCCGGCAGCCATCGCCCAGCGTATCGTCGAGATCATCGGCAAGACGCCGACCTATCTCTCCTTCGATATCGACGTGCTCGATCCGGCCTTCGCGCCGGGCACCGGCACGCCCGAGGTCGGCGGGCTGGCCACCTGGCAGATGCAGGGCATCCTCCGCCGCCTCGTCGATCTGCGCTTCATCGGCATGGACGTGGTCGAGGTGTCGCCGCCCTACGACCACGCCGAAATCACGGCGCTGGCGGCGGCGACCGTTGCCTGGGAATACCTGGCGCTGGTGGCGGCCGCCCACAAGCGACGCCAGCAGCAGGCCCGCGAGGCGGCGGACACGTGAGCCGGCGGTCGCCCATCAGTTCAGGGGTTTGCGGCCCCACGCCGACATCACCAGGAAGTACCTGAAGGCAAAGGACCTGTCGTCCATCAACGCCATGAATTGATCGAACTCGCTGGCGCTCACGTCACCGGATTCAAGGATGAGATCGCGCAGCTGGAGGAAGGTCAGCCGGCTGAAGGCAATCTCGTCCGAGCCCCCCTGGAACACTCGCGCGCGCCCCTCTGCGCCGAGCGACTCGAACCCGCTGGCGCGGAGCGTGCCGAGCAGGCGGTTGCCGATGTTGATGTCCTGTCCGCGCCGTCGAAAGGCCGCGAAATAGGTCGCCATGACCTTGTTGAACAGCGCCTGAGATGTAGGCGCCGATTCCAGCTCGGCGGCCGTGCTGACGTGATCGGGCTCTTCCAGGAGAATCCATCCGCCCGGCTTCACCGCCTTGGTCAGTTGCTCGAACGCCCGCTGCCGCTGGCGCAGGTGGACGATGACGATGCGAATGTGGACGAGGTCGAACTCGCCCTCCGGCAGGTCGTCCCGCTCGATGTCGCGCTGCCGCACATCCAGATTGGGGTAGTCCAGCTCATCCAGGAAGCGCGTATCGACATCGGTGGCAGTGACGTGACCGGTCGCGCCGACCGTCTCGCACAGCCATCTGGCGATGGAACCGCCGCCACCGCCAACTTCTAGACAGCGCCAGCCGGTGCCGACGCCGATCCGCTGCATGTATTCGGCGGTCGCCGAATCCAGAGTGCCTTCCAACCCCCTCAGCCGCTCGCGCGCCGCCATCCATTTGTTGTCGAAGGCATATTGCGTGTTGGACATGCGCTTCCACCTGCCTCACTGGAGGTCACAGTATTGCCGACCGTTGAGCAGATGCGCTGATGCCACCGCATCCACCGTCCATCACCGCGATCAACGAACCGGCCGACCCTTGATTGCCCGATCGACTGCTGCTGCCCCGCCCACCAATTGCTGCTGCGTCAGCAAAGCTAGCACGGCCAAGCTGCAATCTACAATCGATCTAAAGTACCGGACACACGCGCAGCCCCAGCGACCGACACCCCGGCCATGCCAATAGCCGATGGCTCTCGAAGCCGGCCACGCAAGACATTGGCTTGCGTGATCGGTAGAGTGAGGCCGTTCGCCAGTACCAGCCACTGATCAGCGATACGTGCGATGCCCGAACTCGTCACCACGCTCGGACCGAAGACGCGCGACCAGCTGGGCATGATCTTGCCGCACGAGCACGTCTTCGTCGATCTGCGTACCCCCGACCAGCCAGGCTATGCCGAGGCCGACCCAGCTGACGTGGTGCGCCTGATGGCGCCCGAGATCGAGCGCGTCAAGGCACTCGGGGTGACCGCCCTGGTCGAGTGCTCGACCGGCGGCGTCGGACGGCGGGCGGACATCGACCGCGCCGTCTCCGAGGCGACTGGCCTGCCCATCGTCGTGCCGACCGGCAACTACCGCGAGCCATGGATTCCGGCCTGGGTGGCGGAGGCCAGCGAGGAGGCGCTCCGCGACTGGATGCTTGCCGAGCTGACCGACGAAATCGAACAGTCGGGCGTCCGCGCCGCCTGGATCAAGCTCAGCGCCGGTGACGACGGCATCACCGACCTCGAGGCCCGCATCCTGCGCGCCGCCGCCGCCGCCGGGCGCCAGACCAATGCCGTGATCGGCAGCCACACCATCAAGGGCCGGGTGGTGATGGACCAGCTCGATATCATCGAGGCCGAGGGCTACGATCCGTCGCGCTTCATCTCCATCCACACCCAGGTCGAGCCCGACCGCGCGCTGCATCTTGCCGTCGCCCGCCGCGGCGCCTGGATCGAATTCGATTCCATTGGTAGCACCGAGGACGACTGGAACATCGACCTGATCCACCGCGTCCTCGACGCCGGCTTCGTCGACCGGCTTCTGCTCAGCCACGACCGCGGCTGGTACGACCCGGCCCAGCCCGGCGGCGGCGAGCCGAAGCCGTACACGCACCTGTCGGAAGTGCTGATCCCCAAGCTGGTCGCCTCCGGCATCGACGAGGCGACCATCGTCCGGCTCACCCACGACAATCCGTTCAGGGCATTCGCGCGCTAGCTTGGCTGGACGCCCGCAACCACTGCCGCGGAGTGTGAACGGCGTCACCGGGCCAGGGTGACCGAGGTCACAGCGCCCGGCGGCATCCCCGAATATCTGCGGCCACGTCTCTTCATTCAGTCAACCTGAAAACCGGCGGAAGCGCGCGTTGTGCGCGCCGGTCGGCTCGACGAGCCACGGAGCAAACCATGTCTGCGCCCTATCCTTACCCAGCGCCCCGGCGCGGCGGGGCCACATCAAGCGCGATTGAACAGCCGAAGCGCGTCGTCATTCTCGGCGGCGGTTTCGCCGGGGTTGCCACGGCCTGTGCCCTGACGCGCAAGCTTGGCCGTCGCCGCGACGTCCATGTCGAGGTCC
Organism: uncultured Alphaproteobacteria bacterium; assembly: GCA_963730325.1. Classification (GTDB taxonomy): domain Bacteria; phylum Pseudomonadota; class Alphaproteobacteria; order Rhizobiales; family Kaistiaceae; genus CAVSRC01. The sequence goes on from CAVSRC010000019.1 coordinate 559,381, forward strand.
TGTCGGCCGAGAACTACTTCGTCTTCCAGCCGCTGCTCCCCGAGGTCGCGGCCGGCAGCATCAACCCCAATCACGTCGTCAACCCGATCCGTGAGTTGCTGCCGCGCGCCCATTTCCGCTGGTGCCGGGTCGAAGGCATCGATCAGGTCCGCAAGGTGGTTCTTGTCACGCAGGGCGAAGGCCGCGAACTGGTCGAGGTGCCCTACGATCATCTCGTCTTTGCGCTCGGCAAGATCAGCGATGTTTCGTCGATGCCCGGCGTCCGCGAACACGGCCTTGCGATGAAGGACCTCAGCGACGCCTTTCGGCTGCGCAACCACGTGCTGCGCTGCCTGGAGCTCGCCGACATCACCGACGACCCGGATGAAAGGCAGGCGCTGCTCACCTTCGTCGTCGCCGGTGGCGGATTCTCCGGTGTCGAGACCATCGGCGAACTGTCGGAGATGGTGCGCCGCTGCCTCTCCAACTTTCCCAATCTGGCCATGTCCGACGTGCGCCTCTGCCTGGTGCACTCGCGCGACGCCGTGCTGCCCGAGATGGCGCCTGCGCTCGGCCAGGCCGCCGGGCGCATCCTGCGCAAGCGCGGTGTCGAGCTCATCATGAACGCGCGCGTGCGCGCCGCCACGCCTTACGGCGTCCACCTGTCCACCGGACAGGTGGTCGCGACCCGCACGCTGGTGTGCACCGTCGGCAACATCGCCAATCCGGTCGTCAGGCAGCTTCTCGATGCCGGCGGCTTCGCCGAAGGCAGCATCAAGGGCCGCGGCATCGGCGTGTTCGCCACCGACAACACCCTGCAATGCGTCGGCCGTCCCGGCTATTGGGCGGTCGGCGACGGTGCCGGCATCCCGGACCCGGAAAATCCGCAATCGCTCTGCCCGCCGACGGCCCAGTTCGCCGTGCGCGAGGCGAAGACGTGCGCCGCGAACATTCTTGCGGCGATCGAGGGCCGGCCGCTGCGGACGTTCCGCTACCGCAACCTCGGCATGCTCGCCTCGCTTGGCCGGCGCTCGGCGGTCGCAGATATCCTGGGCGTCCGTTTCTCGGGCCTGCCGGCCTGGTTCGCCTGGCGCGGCGCCTATTGGGGCATGCTGCCCGGCGTGGCGCGCAAGGTCACCGTGCTGCTCGACTGGATGCTCGACCTCGTCTTCCCGCGCGACATCGCGCAGTTGCGTACCGAGGGCGACACGCCCGTGCGCGCGGCGCATTACGAGCCCGGCGAAATCATCATCCGCCGGGGCGAGATCGGCCGCGAGCTGTTTGCCGTCCGCGACGGCGAGGTCGAGGTGTACGAGCCGGCCGTGCCCAGCGGGCCGGAGCGCCGGGTGACGGTTCTCAGGCCCGGCGAGGTCTTCGGCGAGAAGGCGCTGATCGAGGATCGCCGCCGTTCGGCCAGCGTGCGCGCCCTGACGCCGGTCGACGTGATCGTCGTCTCGCGGAAGGATTTCGCGGTTCTGGTCGGCCAGTTCACCGTGCTGCGCGACTATTTCGACCGCCTGATGGGCGAACGCTATGGGGCACACACCGTCGCCCCGGCGCCCGAAACGATCCGGCGCGAGGCCGCCTGAGGGCGCCTCGGACCGGGAGCGCGGCGCAGCGAGGGCCAATCGCGCCGCGTCCCGCGATCCGGCCTTGCGCCGGGCGCATTTCCCATGGAGCATCCGCCATAACGCCAGACAGGAAAGGCCCACGCCCATGAAACGTCTCGTTCTTGCCGCGGCCGTGGTTTTCGTCGCGTCACACGCGCTGGCCGACGACGCCGGTCACACGCCCGCAATGCAGCATTCCGGCCATGCCGCGATGAGCCAGGATCAGGCTGCCGTGCCGCTGGAAGGCGGACAGGCGGCTTTCGCCGCGATCCAGGAGATCGTGACGATACTTGAGGCGGATCCGGCAACCGACTGGTCGAAGGTGAACATCGACGCGCTGCGTGACCATCTCGTCGACATGAACGATGTCACGCTGCGTGCCCGGGCAACGCGCGAGGACACCGCCGACGGCGTCCGCTACATGGCGACCGGAGACGGCCCGGTGGTCGACTCCATCCGCCGCATGGTCTTCGCCCATGCCAAGGTGATGAACGGTATCGATGGATGGACCTACGAAACCGCCGAGATCCCGAACGGCGCGGCGCTGACCGTCAAGGTCGCCGACCCCGGCGACATCGCAGAGGTCAGGGCGCTTGGCTTCATCGGCGTGCTGGCCAAGGGCAGCCACCATCAGGCACACCATCTGATGATCGCCTCGGGCCGCAACCCCCATTCGTGAGGCCGCAAGCCCGGTCCGGCCGGTCAGGCGTGAGATAGTAAACGGGGGCGCCGGCCGTCAGCGTGACGGCGCTGCAGCCTGTGCAAGAAGATCAGCGTCCGCCAAGAAATCGGTGACGCCATTCCTCATTCAGCCCGGTCCGCTGCTTTTCGAGCCCCACAGGGAAGTGTCCACTCTGGAAAGGCTCGCTGCGCCGCACCGCTGCTTCAAGGTCGCTGCCACCAGCCAGTCGGGCAATGGCAGCGACAGGGATATGCAAGCCCTTCTCGAGATCTTCATAGAAGACCCGCAGAGGATCAATCTCGCGCTCGTCGAAATAGCGTAGCCATGATTGCGTGTCGGAATCGAGCCGTTGCAGCATCCCGGCGACGCCCTCACGCGAATAGACCGGCGCGCGCTCGGCTTTGATGTCCGAGTTCCATTGTTTCGTCTGCTCCGCAATGCTCCAGGATATCGCCTGGCCGAGACGATCACGCCGCTGCAGAAACACCCAGCGCTGGTTGGGGAACCATGCGTCGAAGTTGAATTCTTCAAGCACCGGCGCAAATTGGTGCCAGAACAGCTTCGATGCAAAGATGCCATTCCGGCTGACGCCAGCTTCCCTGGCGAAGAGGAAACAGCGGGTCAAATCCGTGACTGGTTCGCGCGTCAGACGCTCGACCGTCTCGACGTTGAAAAATTCCAAAGGAAGCCCAATCAGGTCGAGGCACTCGATGGCCCTGCAAAGCAGCGTACTGCCCGAGCGGCCAAGGCCGGAGATGAACACAGAGATCGCCGGGGGCTGCCAGTCGTTTGGTGGTCCTTTGGTCATCGCAGTGGCGCTTCGGCTAAGGTGTCACCGCGGCAATCATGTCTACGGGCCCGGTCATTGACTTAACACATGAAATCATAAGGTTGCGGTGGCGCGCCCGGAGAGTTCTCGAACTCCCGACCTTCGCGTTCGAAGCGCGACGCTCTATCCGCTGAGCTACGGGCGCGAACGGCCGACCACGGCCCGGCCTTCTGGAAACTGGTCGGAGCGATAGGATTTGAACCTACGACCCCCTGACCCCCAGTCAGGTGCGCTACCAGACTGCGCCACGCTCCGGCCGGCGCGGACTATATGGGGGCCGGCGCGTCGGCGCAACGCACCATCGCCGTCCCGGCGCGCCCGCCCGCCTCAGCGGGACTGGTCGAGCAGGCGCTTCAGCTCGAGCAGTTCGCTGAGCGTCGTCTGCAAGCGGTCCTTTTCGTCATCGGAGAGCTTCGGCAGCGGCCCTCCGGCCGGCCTGCCGGTACCATTGGCCGGTGCCACGCGGCCGTGAGCCGCCCGGCCCTCGAAAGCCGGCAAGTCGTCCTCGTCGTAGCTGCCATTCACCGAGGCGAGATCGGTCCTGTCTGCTTCGTCGGCTTCGTCGGCGTCGTCGCCGCCGCGCTGCATGGGGGCGGTCAGCTCGCCCCGCCCGGCCGCGATGACGAAGCGCGCGCCCTGCTCCTTGAGGATGCGCTGGACGCCGCGGATGGTGTAGCCCTCGCCGTAAAGCAGGTGGCGGATGCCGCGCAAAAGCTCGACGTCGTCGGGGCGGTAGTAGCGCCGGCCGCCGCCACGCTTGAGTGGCTTGATCTGAGCGAAGCGGGTTTCCCAAAAGCGCAGCACATGCTGCGGTAGGCTCAGTTCGCCCGCTACCTCACTGATCGTTCTGAACGCGTCTGGCCCCTTGGACACTGTTCATCCCTACAGTCGCGCCCGCCGCGGGCGCGGTCATCAATGGTCGCCTTCCTCCCGGCCGCCACCGTTGATCAGCGCCTGGTTGATCTTTTGCTTGAGCACGTTGCTTGGCTTGAAGACCATCACCCGCCGCGGTGATATCGGCACTTCTTCGCCGGTTTTCGGATTTCGTCCGATCCGTTCGCCCTTGTTGCGGACAATGAAGGAGCCGAACGACGACAGTTTCACTGCCTCGCCCGCAACAATGCGACTGCTGATTTCATCGAGAACCAGTTCGACGAGATCGGCCGATTCAGTCCGCGACAGGCCCACCGCCTGGTAGACCGCCTCGCAGAGATCGGCCCGAGTCACCGTCTTGCCTGTCATTTCTCGACTGTTCCCCCGGAGGATTAATCGCCGCCTTGGCGCATTCTCGCCATCAATCCAATACGATAGCCTATTGCGTCGGAACCATGGAATCAACTGCTCGGCAACCCATCCGGGCGTTTTGCGACCACCCCATATGGGGGGTGCCTACCAGCGCAGAATCGCCGAACCCCAGGTAAAACCACCGCCCATCGATTCCAGCAGCAGCAGGTCACCGCGCTTGAGGCGCCCGTCGCGGTCGGCGACCGTCAGGGCCAGCGGAATCGATGCTGCCGAGGTGTTGCCGTGCTGGGCGACGGTCTTGACCACCTTCTCGTCCGGAATGCCGAACTTCTTCGCGCTGCCGTCGATGATGCGGATATTCGCCTGATGGGGCACGAACCAGTCGATGTCCTCGGGCGCGAGGCCGGTCGCCTGGAAGGCGTCCTCGATCACGTCGCTGATCGCCGTGATCGCATATTTGAACACCTCGCGCCCTTCCATGCGCAGGTGGCCGACCGTGCCGGTCGATGACGGCCCGCCATCGACATAGAGCTGCAGCTTGTGGCGGCCGTCGGAGCGCAGATGCGTGGTCAGCACGCCGCGATCGTCGTGGGTGCCCGGCTGCTCCTCCGCCGCCAGCACCACCGCGCCGGCGCCATCCCCGAACAGCACGCAGGTCGACCGGTCGGTCCAGTCGAGAATGCGGGAAAACGTCTCGGCGCCGATAACCAGCGCCTTTTGCGCCTGGCCGGCGCGGATCAGCGCATCGGTCGTGGTCAGCGCGAAAACGAAACCGGAACAAACCGCCTGCACGTCGAAGGCGGCGCCGGAGGTCATGCCCAGCTTCGCCTGCACGGCCACCGCCGCCGCCGGAAAGGTGTTGTCCGGCGTCGAGGTGGCCAGCACGATCAGGTCGATATCGTCGGCCGCCACGCCGGCCCGGTCGAGCGCCTCACGGGCCGCCGCCACGGCGAGGTCCGAGGTCAGCTCCCCGTCGGCGGCGATGTGCCGCTCGGCAATGCCAGTGCGCTGTCGGATCCACGCATCCGACGTGTCGACCATCCTGGCAAGATCCGCGTTGGTGAGGACTTTTTCGGGCAGGTAACCACCGACACCCAGAACAACAGAACGCAATTTGCTCACATCGCACCCGTATTGGCGACCTTGTCGCCGGCAGCAACCGCCTGGCGGTGCGCAGACAGGTCCTTGTTGATCTTGTCGACGATTCCGCTCTTGGCCATGCTGTAGCCGATTTCGATGGCAGAAGCGAAGCCTTCGGCGTCGGTGCCGCCGTGGCTCTTGATGACCAGCCCGCCGAGGCCGAGAAAGGCGCCGCCATTGCTGCGCCGCGGGTCCATCCTGTGGCGCAACTTGTTGAAGGCGCCGCGCGCCAGAAAGTAGCCGAGCCGGGCCGTCAGGCTGGCCCCCATCGCCTCGCGCAGATAGCTGGTGATCTGCCGGGCCGTGCCCTCGGCGGATTTCAGCGCGATGTTGCCGGCGAAACCTTCGGTCACCACCACGTCCGTGGTACCCCTGCCGATGTCGTCGCCCTCGACGAAGCCGAGATAATCGAGATAGGGCAGATCCGCATCCTTGAGCATCTGGCCGGCAAGGCGGATCTCCTCGATGCCCTTGATCTCCTCGACGCCGATATTGAGCAGGCCGACGGTCGGCCGCTCCTTGTTGAACAGCGCGCGGGCCATGGCCGCGCCCATCACCGCATATTCGAACAATTGCTCGGCGTCGGCGCCGATGGTGGCGCCGATGTCGAGCACCACCGCCTCGCCCTTCAGCGTCGGCCAGACGCCGGCGATCGCCGGCCGGTCGATGTCGTTCTCGCCGCGCAGGCAGAACAGGGCCATGGCCATCAGCGCGCCGGTATTGCCGGCCGAAACGGCGAAGCCGGCCCCTTCCTTGATCGCCTCGATGGCGCGCCACATGCTGGACTTGCCGCGCCCGCGCCGGAGCGCCTGGCTGGGCTTGTCCGCCCCGCCCACCGTCACCTCGCAATGCTCGAAATCCGATGCCGCTCTGAGGCGCGGATAGTGCTCGAGCAAGGGCTGCACCACCTTCTCGTCGCCGAAGAGACGGAAGCGCATGCCTTCGTGGCGGCTGAGCACCAGATCGGCGCCCGGCAATACCACTTCGGCCCCCTCGTCGCCCCCCATGACATCAAGCGATGCCGTGATCGTTCCCGCCATCGAGCCCCTGCGCTGCATTTTCGTTGATTCGCGGCCTTTGCGGCCGCTTGTCCCCGCGCGAAAGCGCGCGAACCTTACAGGGTTCGCGAAGCCAGACAAAGGCCCTGCGGCGAACAACCCCGGCCGTCACTTCCTGGCGCGGATCACCTCGCGCAACACCGCAAAGGGCGATTCCTCGTCCGATTCGGGCGCATCGCGGCCCTCTGCCGGCAATTCCGCCCCCGGCGCGCGGGGATAGGGGTCGATTGCCAGCACGAACATCTCCTCCACAACCGCCCCGAGATCGATGGTTTTGCCCTCCATCACCTCCGGCGGGTCGGGCGCTTCCGGGTCGATCGCCACCTCCCTGGCAGCGCCTTCCGGCGGTTGAACCTCCGGTGAGTCGGCTGGCGCGAATCGCAGCGAGAACGTCTCGTCGATGTGCTGTGGCACCGGCTCCAGGCTGACCACGCAGGATTGCACGATATCGGCGGTGACCCGCCCTTCGACCGTCACCAGGCCATCCTCGGCCGGTGTCAGCGTCGTCTGGGCGGAGAGCCCCTCCACCGCCCTGAGATCGTAGGCGGCGGCCAGCGCCGCCCTCTCGCCGTCGCTGGCCGCGATCTCCACGACAAAGCCGGTCGCCGGCAGGTTCGCGGTGTCGGTCGGATGGGACAGGATGAGGTGCTCGTTCATGCCTCGACCTCCGCAAATTTGGCCGGATCGGGGAAGGTCACCCTGCCCGCGCTGATTTCCGCGACGGGCGTTTCCGCGATGGCCGCTGCGGCGGCCATGGCATAGTCGGCCAGCCGCCCGGCATTGGCCGCTGCGCCGCCGTCGGGAAACACGTTGCGCGCAATGGCTTGCGTCAGCCCCGCCTTGTCGGCGAGCGTGCGGCCATACGCCTCAGCCCGGCCATAATAGCTTTCGCCCAGCTTCTTCATCCGTTTCGGCACGGCCATATCGCCGAAGCCCAGTTCGCGCAACGACTGGTCCATATCCCGGCAGAAATCGTCGAAGACGAGCTGGCCGAGCGCGGTGCCCTCCGCCCCTTCCCGGTGCAGCCGCTCGACGACCAGAACCATGTGCAGAACGACCATTTCGAAGCGGCCGGTGACCGAATCGGGCACGCCAAGGGCCGCGTAGAGCGCCGGCGCGCGGGCCTGGGCGACGATCGCACCATAGGCCGCCGCCGCGGCGCTCTCGGCCGCTTGGTCGGCGCGGAACAGGCGTGCGAACATTCCGGTTTCCCCTGCGATCAGGCTTCCGACACTTACCCAGGCCGGGAATCGTTGCAAGCGGCGCCGGGGCAGGCTAGGCCATGGCGCGTGTCGGTGCGTTTCGGCGCGAAATACCACGTTTCCGACACGATCATGCACAAGCCTCCGGCCGGGCGGGCAATTGTGCCGGGGCGGCCCGCGACGAGTGAAGCAGGAACGGGGTGGAATGACCAAAGACGAGCTAGGGCAGAACGGCGTCTCCGTGATCTCCGGGCGCCTGCGGACCACCCTTCGGGCTGGCGTCGCCGTGACGGTGCTTCTCGGCCTTGCCGGATGCGGCGCCACCGGCGGTGTCGGCGCGTTCTCCGGCGTCTCGCAAACCACCCAGCACGGCTATGTGGTGTCGCCGACGGCGCTGGAGCAGATACCGCCCGGCTCCAGCAAGGAGCAGGTGCTCATCGCGCTGGGCTCGCCCTCGACGACGGCCAACTACGGCAACGACGTCTTCTACTACATCAGCCAGACCCGCCAGCGCGCCGCCGCCTTCATGCCCGACAAGGTCATCGACCAGCGCGTGGTGGCGGTCTACTTCAACGACAAGGACCAGGTCGACCACGTTGCCAATTACGGCCTGAAGGACGGCAAGGTGTTCGACTTCATCTCGCGCACGACGCCGACCGGCGGTGCCGACCAGAGCTTCCTGCAGCAGGTCCTGTCGGGCGTTATCGGCTTCGGTGCGCCGAAATAGCCGCTGGCCGCCAGAGATATTCGAAGTGCGTCAGCAGCCGTCGGGTCCGTCCGGGTTGAGGACGCCGACCAGGCGCGCATACATCCTGCCGAGCTTCGGTTCGACGCAGTGGGCGATGACCTCGACCGCGTCGTAGTCGCCGATCTTCACGGCGCGCACCGCGTCTCGGCCGGTATCGCCGGCATCAGGACCGCAAGGATCAGCGCGAGGCCAAGGCGGACAGTTCCGGCGCCGGGCGTGGTTGGCGGCTCCGTTGGAACATCCCTTCCGCCGGCCAGCTTGGAACCAAATAAAATGGGGCAACCGTGCCGTGCAGCACGGTTGCCCCTTGCTCAGATACCGACAGTCGCTAGTGCGACAGCACCGCCAGCAGAAGCAGCGCGACGATGTTGGTGATCTTGATCATCGGGTTCACAGCCGGGCCGGCCGTGTCCTTGTAGGGGTCGCCGACGGTGTCGCCGGTCACGGCCGCCTTGTGCGCGTCCGAGCCCTTGCCGCCGTAGTGACCGTCCTCGATGTACTTCTTGGCGTTGTCCCAGGCGCCGCCGCCGGCCGTCATCGAGATGGCGACGAACAGGCCGTTGACGATCACGCCGAGCAGCATGGCGCCGAGTGCCGAGAAGGCCGCGTCCTTGCCGCCGATCCACCAGGCGATGAAGAAGACGGCGAGCGGCGAGAGCACCGGCAGCAGCGACGGGATGACCATTTCCCTGATCGCCGCACGGGTCAGCAGGTCGACCGCCTTGCCGTAGTCGGGCTTGTCGGTGCCCTGCATGATGCCGGGCTTCTCCTTGAACTGCCGGCGCACCTCCTCGACGATCGCGCTTGCCGCCCGGCCGACCGCAGTCATGGTGATGCCGCCGAACAGGTAGGGCAAAAGGCCGCCGAAGAGCAGGCCGGCCACGACGTAAGGATTGGCCAGCGAGAAGTTCACGGTGACGCCTTCGAAGAACGGGAACTGCGCCGCGTTCTCGGAGAAATGCGTCAGGTCCGAGGTATAGGCCGCGAACAGCACCAGCGCGCCGAGGCCGGCCGAACCAATGGCATAGCCCTTGGTGACCGCCTTGGTGGTGTTGCCGACCGCGTCGAGGGCGTCGGTGGTCTTGCGCACCTCGGCCGGAAGGTCGGCCATCTCGGCGATGCCGCCGGCATTGTCGGTGACCGGGCCGAAGGCGTCCAGCGCGACGACCACGCCGGCCAGCGCCAGCATGGTGGTCACCGCGATGGCGATGCCGTAGAGGCCGGCGAGATTGTAGGTGGCCAGGATGCCCGCGATGATCACGATCGCCGGCAGGGCCGTCGACTCGAGCGAGACGGCGAGGCCCTGAATGACGTTGGTGCCGTGACCGGTGATCGAAGCCTTGGCGATCGACTGCACCGGACGATAGTTGGTGCCGGTGTAGTATTCGGTGATCACGATGATCAGCCCGGTGACGATCAGGCCGACAATGCCGCTCAGGAACAGGCTGAGACCGGTGAAGGTCGTGGTGCCGGCGGTGATCGGCGTGGAGAAGCCGAGGATCCACCAGGTGACCAGGGCCAGGCCGACGACCGAGAAGAGCGCCGAGGCGATGAAGCCCTTGTAGAGAGCGCCCATGATCGAGTTGTTGGCGCCGAGCTTGACGAAGAAGGTGCCGCCGATCGAGGTCAGGATGCAGATGCCGGCGATCGCCAGCGGGTAGATCATGCCTTCCACGGCCAGCGGGCCGGTGAGCAGGATCGAGCCCAGAACCATGGTGGCAACCACGGTGACCGCATAGGTCTCGAACAGGTCGGCCGCCATGCCGGCGCAGTCGCCGACATTGTCGCCGACGTTGTCGGCGATGGTCGCCGGGTTGCGGGGGTCGTCCTCCGGAATGCCGGCCTCGACCTTGCCGACCAGGTCGCCGCCGACGTCAGCACCCTTGGTGAAGATGCCGCCGCCGAGACGGGCGAAGATCGAGATCAGCGAGGCGCCGAAGCCGAGCGCCACCAGGGCGTCGACGACGATGCGATCGCCGGGGGCGTGGCCGAGGAACTGGGTGAGGACGAGGTAGTAGACGCTGACGCCGAGAAGGGCGAGGCCGGCGACCAGCATGCCGGTGACCGAGCCCGAGCGGAAGGCGATGGAAAGCCCCGCGGCAAGGCTCTGGCTCGCGGCCTGGGCCGTGCGCACATTGGCGCGCACGGAGATCATCATGCCGATGAAGCCGGCCGCGCCGGAGAGGATGGCGCCGATCAGGAAGCCGATGCCGACGGTGATCGAAAGGAACCAGGCGATGATGATGAACACCACGATGCCAACGGCGGCGATGGTGGTGTATTGGCGCCGCAGATAGGCGGTGGCGCCTTCCTGCACGGCGGCCGATATCTCTTGCATGCGAGCCGAGCCGGCATCGGCAGCCAGCACTTCGCGGGCGGACCAAACGCTATAGGCAATAGCGATCAGTCCACACAGAATGATCAGGTAAATCACGGGTCTTTCCCTCCGTCGGCTGGGGCCGACGAGCGCCCAAAAAAACCGCTCGTGCCCAGCCAGATTCATGCGAATTGGCCGAACGAAACCGCCCCCCCGGCGGCATGGAACCGGCGTGGGTATGGCCCGTCAGGAAACGGGCGTCAAGCCATGTGTCGGCCTGCTCTTGACCTTGCTCAATACACGCCGAAGCTGCATCAGCCGGCCCGGCGCCGCCTCAGGAAGAAGGCCGTCCCAACTCCCAGCAAACAGATCACGATGACCGGAAAAACGTAGAGATTGAGCCGTTCCCAGCCCACCGTCGCATAGAGCCTGCCGGACGACAGCGAGGCCAGCGCCACCGAGCCGAAGACCAGGAAATCGTTCAGCCCCTGCACGGTGCTCTTCTCTTCCGGACGGTAAGTCTCGGTGAGCATGGCGGTGGCGCCGATGAAACCGAAATTCCAGCCAAGGCCGAGGAGAATCAGCGCCACCCAGAAATTCGCCAGATTGACGCCGGACAGCGCTACCCCGGCGCACAGCGCCAGGAGCACCATGCCGATGGCGATCACCGGCTCCTTGCCGTAGCGGGCGATCAGCTGGCCGGTGAAGTAGCTCGGGCCGAACATGGCCATGACGTGCCACTGGATGCCGAGGGCGGCATTGTCCGGGCCGAGGCCGCAACCGACAATCGCCAGCGGCGCCGCCGTCATCAGCAGGCTCATCAGCCCGTAGGAGCCCATGGCGCAGAGGATCGCCACGATGAAGCGCGGCTGGCGCGTGATCTCGCGGAGCGGCCGGCCGCCGGTGCGCTCGGTCTCGGGCGGCGGCTCGCGCGCCTCGCCGGTGAGCAGCGACAGGATCGCGATCGCCACCAAAGCGAGACCGCCGATGGCGAAGAAGCTGCCGGCGAAGGGAATCGGATCAAGCAGGTTACGGGTGAGGATCACCATCTGCGGACCGATCACCGCCGCGGCGATGCCGCCGGTGAGCACCCAGGAGATCGCCCGCGCCCGGAACGCCGGGCTGCCGGTATCGGCGGCGGCAAAGCGGTATTGCTGGGCGAAGGCGGCGGAGAAGCCGGCGATCAGCAGGCCGAACGCAAAGAGCGCGAAGGAGCCGGCGAGCACCGCAAAGCCGGCGATGAGGCCGCCGAAGATGGCGACGCTGGCGCCCGACAGGAAGCCGGCGCGGCGGCCGACCCGCCGCATCAGCAGGGCGGCCGGAATCGTGCCGACGGCGACGCCGATGTTGAAGCCGCTCACCGGCAGGGTGGCCAGCGACTTGTCGGCGTCGAGCAGATAGCTGCCGGCGAGCCCGCCGAGCGAGATGCTGATCACGGGAATCGCGCCGCTGAACGCCGCCGCGGCGGACAACAGAAGGGCGTTGCGTCGCGCGTGCCAGGATTCGCCGCTGAAGGTGGTCGCCGTCGCCATCCCGGCTCCCATAGCGGCCCTCTACGCTTAAATCACTCTAAAAATGCGTGTGGCCGGCGCGATCGAGGCGGATCGGCTTGCCGGTTGCATCGCGCACCTGCGGCGGACCCTTGCCCTCGACGATCTGGCCGATGCGGGCCACCGGCACACCCTCCGCGCGCGCCGCTTCGGCAAAGCGCGGTGCCGCGGAGCCGCTCACCGTCGCCAGGATCTCGTAGTCTTCGCCGCCGGTCACGATCGTCTTGATCAGCCCGCGGTCGCCGGCGAGCAGCCGCCGCGCCGCCGGCGATAGCGGCACCAGCGCCGCCTCGATCTCGGCGCCAACGCCGGAAACGTCGCAGATGTGTCCCAGGTCCGCGACAAGACCGTCGGACACATCCATGGCGCTGGAGGCATGACGGCGCAGCACCGGCGCCAGCGCCATGCGCGGCTCAGGGTGCAGGTAACGGTCGATCAGGTGCTTCGCCCCCCTGCCCTCGTCCATGGCGATCCGCCCCAGCCTCACAGCGAGGCCGAGCGCCGCATCGCCGATGGTGCCGGAGACGTAGATCTGGTCTCCCGGCCGGGCGCCGGCGCGGGTCACCATGCGCCCCTTGGGGATGCGGCCAAGCGCGGTCACCGACACGGTGAGACCGCCGGCGGCGCGGATCGTATCGCCGCCGATGAGGGTAATGCCGTAGCGCTCCTGGTCGGCCTTCAGCCCGCGCGCGAAGCCGGCGAGCCAGCTTTCCGTCCAGTCTGCGGGCAGCGCCAGCGAGATGAGATAGCCGAAGGGCGTTGCGCCCTTGGCGGCAAGGTCGGAGAGGTTGACGCGCAGCGCCTTCTTCGCCACCGAGGCCGGCGCATCGTCGGGGAAGAAGTGGATACCGGCCGCGATCATGTCGGTGGTCACCACCAGGTCCTCGCCGGGCCTCTGGCGATAGACCGCCGCGTCGTCGGTGAGCGCAAAGGCGCCGGCATCGCTGGCCAGCGGCCGAAAATAGCGCTCGATCAACTCGAACTCGCCGGGCCGTTTCTTGCTCTTCGTCGCCATTCAGGTTCCGCTTTCCGGCCTGGCGAACTCGCCGGCACGCAGCTCATGGGCAAGCGCATCGAGCACCGCATTGGCGACGGCCGGCGCGTCGTCGTCGAAGAAAGCCTTGGCGACATCGACATATTCGCTGATCACCACGCGCGAGGGCACGTCGGCGCGGTTGCCCAGCTCGAAGGCGCCGCAACGCAAGATGGCGCGCAGCGTCGTGTCGATGCGGGTCAGCGGCCAACCCTTGGCGAGCGTGCGGTCGATCGCCGGGTCGAGTGTCTTCTGCTCGCGCACGACGCCGGCGACGATATCGCGGAAGAAGGCGGCGTCGGCGATGCGATACTGGTCACCGTCGACTTCCTTGCCGAGCCGGTAGGCCTCGAACTCGGCGATCACCTCGGGCAGCGTCGCGCCGGAGAGGTCCATCTGGTAGAGCGCCTGCACGGCGGCGAGCCGCGCCGCCCCGCGCTGATTGGCCGGCCTTGCGCTGCGTTCGTGGATCGGTTGTGGGGCGGCAACCATCAGAGGCCGAAGCGCGCTCTCAGCGCGATCATGCGAAGCGCCGCCTCAGCCGCGGCGCCGCCCTTGTTCTTGCCGTCGACGCGCGCCCGCGCCCAGGCCTGCTCTTCGTTCTCGACGGTCTGGATGCCGTTGCCGACGGCGATCGCCTCGTCGATCGCCAGACCCATGAGCCCGCGGGCGGATTCGTTGGCAACCGTCTCGTAATGGGTGGTCTCGCCGCGGATCACGCAGCCGAGCGCGACATAGCCGTCATATTCGACATTGCCCTGATCGACCGCTTCCAGCGCCATGGAAAGGGCCGCCGGGATCTCCAGAGCGCCGGGCACGGTGAGCCGCTCATAGGTGGCGCCGGCGCGCTCCAGGGCGCCCACGGCACCGCGCAGCAGCTCGTCGGCGATGTCGTCGTAGAAACGCGCTTCGATGATCAGCAGATGCGGCACGAACACACTCGGGGTCTATGTGGAATTGGCGGTGACCAATACCGCCCGAGCCGGGCTTGTCCAGCAGAATCGTCGCGGAATGGCGCGGGTGGCGCCTACCCGGCCCCGGCAATGCGCGCCACGTAGCGGGCGATGGTATCGACCTCGAGGTTGATCCGGTCGCCCGGCTGGCGGTCGCCCAGGGTGGTCACCTTCAGCGTATGCGGGATGAACAGGCAGTCGAAGCGGTCGCCGTCGACGCCGTTGACGGTCAGCGACACGCCGTCCAGCGCCACCGATCCCTTGAAGGCGATGAAGCGGGCGAGATCGTGCGGCGCCTCGAAGACCATCTTCGTCGTCTCGGAGTAGTCCTCGCGCGAGACGATGGTCGCCACCCCGTCGACATGGCCGCTGACCATGTGGCCGCCAAGCTCGTCGCCGAGCCGGAGCGAGCGTTCCAGATTGATGCGCGAACCGGCCGCCCAGTCCTGCGCCGTGGTCACGGCAAGCGTCTCCGGCGCTGCCTCCACCTCGAAGATGCAGCCGCCGTCCGCCGCCACCGCAGGCGCCACCACCGTCAGGCAGATGCCGTTGCAGGCGATCGATGCGCCGACATCGATGGTGTCGCCATCGTAGGCCGACGCGATGGCGATGCGGCGCACATCGTTGCGGAGGTCGACGCGCTTGACCTCGCCGACGTCGGTGACAATTCCGGTAAACATGATGCTCATGCCCTCACATAGCGTCGTAGCGTGTCCACGCCGATGGGCGCGGTTTCAATCAGCCGGTAGCGCGGACTGCGTTCCAGCGCCGAGAGCGCCGTACCGCTGAGTGCCCGCACGCCGTTCGGGCCGACCACGACGGGCGCGCGGAAGATCACGACTTCGTCGATCAGGTCGCCGGCGACCAGCGATGCGGCGACCTCGGCCCCGCCCTCGGCGAAGACGCGCGAGAAGCCCTGGCCGGCCAGCGCTTCCAGTGCCTGGCGGAGATCGATCCCGCCCGGCGCCGCATCGACCTGGATGATCCTCACCCCGGCCGCTTCCAGCTCGGCCTTGCGGGCCTCGGGCGCCTGCGACCCGACCACGTCGATGAGCGGCACGTCGCGTGCCGTCTGGACGAGATTCGATTCCAGCGACAGCCGTGCCGAGGCGTCGAGGATGACGCGCGTCGGCGTGCGGCCGGTGAGCCCCGGCAGACGCACCGTCAGGCGCGGATTGTCGATCAGCACGGTGCCGATGCCGACCATCACCAGGTCGAAGTCGGTGCGCATCGCCTGCACCGCGGTGAAGGCCTCGGCGCTGGTGATGATCATGCGCTCGCCGCCGCGCGTGCCGATCATGCCGTCGGCGGAGACGGCAAGCTTGAGGCTGACGTGCGGCCGCCCCTTTGTGATCCTCTGGATATGCCCGGAATGGGCACGGGCGGCTTCCTCGGCGAGCACGCCGGTGGTCACCGCGATCCCGGCCTCTTCGAGCAGCGCATGGCCCTTGCCCTGCGTGCGCGGATCGGGATCGGCCATGGCGCTGACGACGCGGGCGACCTTGGCCGCGACCAACGCCTCGCTGCACGGCTTCACCCGGCCCTTATGGGCGCAGGGCTCCAGCGTCACATAGACCGTGGCGCCTTCGGCGGCGGCCCCGGCCTCCTTCAGCGCCTCCTTCTCGGCGTGCGGCCTGCCGCCGACCGCCGTCCAGCCGCGGCCGACCACGACCGGCGCGTCGCCGTCGGTCCTGACGATGACGCAGCCGACAGCCGGGTTGGGGCTGGTCTGGCCGAGATTGCGGCGGCCGAGGCGCAGCGCCGCGGCCATCATGCGCCGGTCGAATTCCGGGTCGATACGCGGTGCGGTGCGGCGGGCGGGCATGGCCTTACTTCTTGAGGACCGCCGGCGGTTCGCCGGAGAGTTCGCCGAGGGCCTTGGTGAAGTCCGCGGCATCGTTGAAGTTCTTGTAAACCGAGGCGAAGCGCACATAAGCGACCTCGTCAAGGTTGCGCAGGCCCTCCATGGCCAGTTGTCCGATCGCTTCCGACGGCACGTCGCTCTCGCCGCTCGATTCGAGCTGGCGGACGATGCCGTTGACCATGCGCTCGACGCGCTCGGGATCGACGGTGCGCTTGCGCAGCGCCACCTGGACCGAGCGCACCAGCTTGTCGCGATCGAAGGGAACCCGCCGGCCGTTGCGCTTGACCACCGTCAACTCGCGCAGCTGCACGCGCTCGAAGGTGGTGAAGCGCCCGCCGCAATCCGGGCAGACGCGCCGCCTGCGGATCGCGGTGTTGTCTTCCGACGGCCGCGAGTCCTTCACCTGTGTGTCTGGATTACTGCAATAAGGACAGCGCATCGCCCCGCGTCCGCCTAGCGCCCCACCGACCGCCTACTGGTAGATCGGGAAGCGGTCGGCAAGCACCCTCACCTTCTGCTTGACCGCAGCCTCGACCAGCGGCGCCGACCCGTCCTCGCTCTGTGCCACGGCATCCAGCACCTCGGCGATCAGCTGCCCGACCTCTTGGAACTCGGCAACGCCGAAGCCGCGCGTGGTGGAAGCCGGCGTGCCGAGGCGGATGCCCGAGGTGACGAAGGGCTTCTGCGGATCGTAGGGGATGCCGTTCTTGTTGCAGGTCAGGCCGGCGCGGCCGAGCGCCCTTTCCGAGATATTGCCCTTGAGGCTCTTCGGCCTGAGATCGACCAGCATCAGATGGTTGTCGGTGCCGCCGGAGACGATCTCGAAGCCGGTGCTCTTCAGCGTTTCTGCAAGCGCGCGAGCATTCTCGACGACGTTCTTCGCGTAAACCTTGAAGTCGGGCCTGAGCGCCTCGCCGAGCGCCACCGCCTTGGCGGCGATGACGTGCATCAACGGGCCGCCCTGCAGGCCGGGGAAGACCGCCGAGTTGAGCTTCTTGGCGATCGCCTCGTCATTGGCGAGGATCATGCCGCCGCGCGGGCCCCGCAGCGACTTGTGGGTGGTGGTGGTGACCACATGGGCGTGCGGGACCGGCGAAGGATGCACGCCGCCGGCGACCAGACCGGCGAAATGCGCCATGTCGACCATCAGATAGGCGCCGACGGAATCGGCGATCTCGCGGAAGCGCGCGAAGTCCCAATAGCGCGAATAGGCGGTGCCGCCGGCCAGGATCAGCTTGGGCTTGGCCTCGTGGGCGATGCGCTCGATCTCGTCATAGTCGAGCAGCTGGTCGTCGCGGCGCACGTTGTAGGGCGCCACCTTGAACCACTTGCCCGACATGTTGACCGGCGAGCCGTGGGTGAGATGCCCGCCGGCGGCGAGATCGAGGCCCATGAAGGTGTCGCCGGGCTGGAGCAGCGCCAGGAACACCGCCTGGTTCATCTGGCTGCCGGAGTTCGGCTGCACATTGGCGAAGGCCGCACCGAACAGCTTCTTGGCGCGCTCGATCGCCAGCGTCTCGGCGATATCGACGAATTCGCAGCCACCGTAATAGCGCTTGCCCGGATAGCCCTCGGCATACTTGTTGGTCATCACCGAGCCCTGCGCCTCGAGCACCGCCTTGGAGACGATGTTCTCGGAGGCGATCAGCTCGATCTCGTGCTGCTGGCGGCCGAGCTCGCTGGCGATCGCATCGGCGATCTCGGGATCGGATTCGGCGAGCGAGGCGGTGAAGAATCCGGGCGCGCTGCTGGCGCCGAGGGCGGATGTCACGGACATGGGCGCAATCATTCCTGTCGGCTATGGACGAACGCCGGGCGGCCCGCTGACACGGGCCCGGAACCCGGATCGGGCTCTATCACAGTTGCGCGCCGGGCGCCACGCGACCCGGGGTGCCGCTGCGGCGGGCGCCCGCCCCTATTGGGTCGTGGCGGTGGCCGGCGCGCGGGAAAACCGGCTGGGGCACCGCGGAGCCGTCGATCGGCGTGGCGGAAGCCTCCGCCGTCAGCTGGTCGAGACCGTCCAGATTGTAGATATCATTGCGGAAATTGACGATGCCGTCGGTCGTCGACCAGGCCGAGATGTAGGTCCAGTGGAGCGGGATCGGGTCGGCCACCTTGACGTCCAGTCGCTCGGGATTGCGCAGCTCGGCGTCGACCACGTCGGGCGTCTGGCCGGGCGTGTTCTTGAGGATCCAGGTGATCAGCTCGCGGATGTTCTGGATGCGCACGCAGCCCGACGAGTCGAAGCGGTAGTCGTCGTTGAACAGGCCCTTGTGCGGCGTGTCGTGCATGTAGACGCCGTCGGGGCTGGGGAAGTTGATCTTGACGATGCCCAGCGAGTTCTCGTCGCCCGGGTCCTGGCGGAAGCGGTAGTTGACCGCGTCGTCGGTCGACCAGTCGATCGCCTGCGGCGAGACCTCATTGCCCTTGTGGTCGTAGACGCGGATCTGCCAGGTGGCGAGATAGGTGGGATCCTTCTGCATCAGCGGGATCAGGTCCTTCCTGATGATGCTCGCCGGCACCGTCCAGTAAGGATGGAAGTTGACCTCGGTGATCCTCGAATTGACGATCGGCGACGGCCGCGTGACCTTGCCGACCACGGCCGTATGCCGCTGCACCACGACCCCGTCCTCGACCACCTCGACGGACGCCGCCGGGATGTTGACCATCACATAGCGTTGCGGCAGCTGCTTGGCGGTCAGCACCTTGAGGCGCGTCAGGTTGGTGGCAAGCTGCTGGAGGCGGACCTGCGCCGGCACGTTGAGCGCCGAAAAGGTCGAATCGCCGACCACGCCGTCCGGCTGGATGCCGTGGCGCGCCTGGAAGCGCTTGACCGCCGCATCGACGTAGGAATCGAAGGCGGCCGAATTGTTGTCGGCGGTGCTCGGCAGGTCGCCGGCAATGGCCAGGCGCTGACGCAGCGTGGCGACCGCCGGTGCGCTCATGCCGATCCTCAGCGACTTGTCGGACGGCACATTCGGCCAGCCGCCGCGGGAGACGATTTCGGAATATTCGGCGATGGCGCTTTGCAGGGCGCCGATGATCTGCGGCGACATGGTCGGAATCGACGTGCGTACATCGGCCGCGCTCACCGAGGCGGTATCGAACCCGTCCGACCATTCGGAACCGCCGCTCTGCTGCAGCACTTCGCCGATCGGGTCCTGAGCGAGCGCCGGCAGGGCGGTCGCTGCCAGCAAGGCGGCGGCAAACAGAGCGGTGCGAAAGATCTTGGCGTCGTGGGCGGCCATCAGATTGCGATTCCCATGCAAGTGCTTCGAATCCCGGATATTTCCGCCCACCATTGTCGGCGTAACACGCTCACCGGCAGGTGACAATTGCAGCGGCCACATCCTTCCTTCCGGTTCGCGCAGATTTGATGCGCAACCGGGAATACCGTCCTTTTTTGTCTTGGTGAGGTTATGTGGCGCTTTCGCGGCACGATTCCAGTGTGTGAGCCGGAATCGAAACGGCCCGGCAGAGCCGGGCCGTGTCGTATTGCCTGGGAGGACCGGCCTTACAGCCGGTAGAGAATCTGGTCCGTCCAGAAGCGCTCCAGCCGCTGCAGCGAGCGGTTGAGGGTCTGGAAGTCGTCGGCGCCGATGCCGCCAACCTGGTCGATCGAGCGGATGTGACGATCATACAGGTTGTTGACGATGTCGGCGACCTGACGGCCCTTTTCCGTCAGGCTGACGCGCACCGAACGGCGGTCCATGCGCGAGCGCTGGTGATGGATGTAGCCCATCTCCACCAGCTTCTTGAGGTTGTAGGACACGTTCGAGCCGAGATAGTAGCCGCGCGTCCTGAGCTCGCCGGCGGTCAGCTCGGAATCGCCGATATTGGACAGAAGCAGCGCCTGAACGCTGTTCACGTCCGACCGGCCGGCGCGATCGAATTCGTCCTTGATGACGTCCAGCAGGCGCCGATGCAGGCGCTCGACCAGGGTCAAGGCCTCCAGATAGAGCGGCTTCAGCTCCACCCCACGCGGCGGCTGGACGACAGCCTCCACTGCCCTTTTTGCAATAGCCATAATCGCCTCTCCGTTCGGCAGGTGTTTTTCCTGCTCTATGAGGCGACCATAACCAAAGCGACTAAAAATCGGCTTAAGCACCAGCCTTAACATGGGCTTACCGAGAAAGCACAAATTTCCCGGAATTCCGCCGCTCCGGCGCGCCGGATCACTCGCGGCGGCCGAGGAAAGTGAGCGCGACAAAGCCCGCGATGGTCAGCACGTGCAGAAGGGTCATCGGCAGGTCGCTGCCGAAGGTGCGGATGAAGACGGTGTGGAGCGCAATGCCCGACAGCGCGGCGAGCAGCCACACCACCTTGCCCCAGGCGCCGCGCATCCACAGGCCGACCGAGGCAACCAGGTCGACCACCGACAGATAGATGGTGGCGACCTTCCACGGCGTGGTCATCGCCTCGAACGATGCGGTCGCACCGTCGACGATGCCGAGGATGATCGCCCACTCGCGCAAGCCGAGCAGCATCATCAGCACCGACAGGGCGATCAGGTAATAGTCGAGCGCCACGTCGAGGCGGTCGCGTTCGACCTCCGGTTCGGCCGATCGATCGTCGTTCATCATCTGCATCGGCTTCGATGGCCTCCCTTCCCTGCCCGGCCAGCCCAGCTGCGCCGCCGGTGCCGTGTCAGCGGCAATCGACTGCCGCCCGGCAAAACGGTGTATTGTGCAATGGCGCTCATTCCAAGACCTCCCCGCACAGGATCGCCATGACCAGCCAGCCCCCGCCTTTCAAGCCCGATCCCGCCACGCGGCCGGACATGGATGCCATCCTCGGCGGCCGGCGCATGCGCCGCAACCGCCGCGCCGACTGGTCGCGGCGCCTGGTGCGCGAGACCACCCTCACCGTCGACGACCTGATCTGGCCGCTCTTCCTGACCGACGAGGAGAACCGCCGCGAGCCGGTCGCCGCCATGCCCGGCGTCGAGCGCCTGTCCGTCGACGGCGTGCCGTCGCGCGAAGCCGCGCGCGCGCCCGCGACCTCGGCATCCCGGCGATCGCCCTCTTCCCCAATACCGACCCGAAGCTGCGCGACGAGATCGGCTCGGAGGCGCTCAACCCGGACAACCTGGTGTGCCGGGCGCTGCGCGCCATCAAGGCCGCGGTGCCGGAGGTCGGGGCTCATCACCGACGTGGCGCTCGACCCCTATACCGAGCCACGGCCACGACGGCGTCATGCGGGCGAGGAGATCGTCAACGACGCGACGCGTCGAGCGGCTGGTGGTGCCAGCGCCGCTGGTGCAGGCCGAGGCCGGCGCCGACATCATCGCGCCGTCCGACATGATGGACGGGCGCGTCGGCGCCATCCGCCAGGCGCTCGACGCCGCCGGCTACGGCCGACGTCGCAGATCATGGCCTATTCGGCGAAATACGCCTCCGCCTTCTACGGGCCCTTCCGCGACGCGGTCGGCACCAACAAGACGCTCACCGGCGACAAGCGCACCTATCAGATGGACCCCGGCAACAGCGACGAGGCGCTGCGCGAGGCCGAGACTCGACATCGCCGAGGGCGCCGACATGATCATGGTCAAGCCCGGCCTGCCCTATCTCGACATCGTCTGGCGGCTGAAGGAGGCCTTCGGCATGCCGACCTTCGCCTATCAGGTGTCGGGCGAGTATTCGATGATCCGCGGTGCCGCCGACAATGGCTGGATCGACGGCGACCTGGCGATGATGGAATCGCTTCTCGCCTTCAAGCGCGCCGGCGCCGACGGCATCCTCACCTACTTCGCCCCCTTCGTGGCGGAGAAGCTGAGGGGGTAGGCTCGGCCCCGTAGCCCCGTAGGATGGGTTGAGCGCAGCGAAACCCATCTTGCATCGGCACCCCCGGGTGCGATGGGTTTCGCCGAAGGCTCAACCCATCCTACGAAGGCCCCGGATTTCGCTGCCGCCCTATCCGGGCTACAAGCATCCATGTCCGACGCCCTCCCCACGCTCGCCGATATCCGCGCCGCGGCGGAGAAGATCGCCGGCGTGGTCATACGCACGCCATTCCTCCCCGCCCCGCGCCTGTCGAGGCTCACCGGCGCCGACATCTGGGTGAAATACGAGAACCTGCAGGCGACCGCCTCGTTCAAGGAACGCGGCGCGCTGATCAAGCTGCTCTCGCTCGGCCCCCAGGAGCGCGGGCGTGGCGTCATCGCCATGTCGGCCGGCAACCACGCCCAGGCGGTCGCCTGGCACGCCCAGCGTCTCGGCATCCACGCCACCATCGTCATGCCGGCGCCGACGCCCTTCGTGAAGATCGCCGCCACCCGCTCCTTCGGTGCCGAGGTGGTGCTCGACGGCGAGACGCTGGCCGACTGTCAGGCCATCGTCGAGGAGCGGATCGCCGAAGGCGGCGCGGTGCTCGTCCATCCCTATGACGACGGCCATATCATCGCCGGCCAGGGCACCATCGGCCTCGAAATCGTCGAGGACCAGCCGGAACTCGACGCGGTCATCGTGCCGGTCGGCGGCGGCGGGCTGATCTCGGGCATCGCCATCGCGGTCAAGGCGCTCTCGCCTGCAACCCAGGTCATCGGAGTCGAGACCGAGCTCTACCCGGCCATGTGGGCGGCGCTCAGCGGCGAGGCCGCGAAGATCGGCGGCGAGACGCTCGCCGAAGGCATCGCCGTGAAAAACGTCGGCAAGCTGACGCTCGAAGCCGCCCGCCGCCATGTGGACGATGTGGTGCTGGTCGGCGAGGGGCGAATCGAGCAGGCGGTCGCTGCCTATCTCATGCTGCAGAAGACCATGGCCGAGGGCGCCGGCGCCGCGGGTCTCGCGGCGGTGCTCTCCGACCCGGACCGTTTCCGCGGCCGCCGCGTCGGCCTCATCCTTGCCGGCGGCAATATCGACCCGCGGCTTGCCGCCTCGATCATGGTGCGCGAGCTTGCCCGCGAACAGCAGGTGGTCGCCGTGCGCATCATCATCCGCGACCGCCCCGGCGTGCTGGCCGAGATCGCCCGCATCATCGGCGCAGCCGGCGGCAACATCCTCGAGGTCTTCCACCACCGCACCATGCTGTCGGTGCCGCCCAAGGGCGCCAGCGTCGACGTCACCATGGAGACCCACGGCCCCGACCATGCCGCCGAGATCATCGCGGCGCTCACCGGCCGCGGCTTCGGCGTCCAGCGCCTGGATACGCCATAGCGTCCAGCGTCCCGGGCGCAGCGCAGCACGTCGGTGGTGCGCTGGGTCATGCGCCATCACGACATTTCCGGCGAATGCGTTATACTCGGGCGCGCAACCGACTCTGGCACGGACCCTGCGATGAGCGACACCGGAAACGCGCCTCAGAGCAACCGCTTCGTCTACGACCCGAGAACCCAGCCGGAGCTGTTCGACGGCATCCTGTCGAAACGCATCGTTGCCTTCATCATGGACGCCATCCTCATCGTGCTCCTGATGATCCCGGCGGCGCTGATGATCCTCATCCTCGGCCTGATGACGCTCGGCATCGCCTGGCTGCTGTTCCCGGCGCTGTTCGCCATCGTCGCGCTCGGCTATTGCGCGCTGACGCTCGGCGGCCGCGCCTCGGCCACGCCCGGCATGCGCGTCGTCGGCGTCGAGATGCGCACCTGGAACGGCCAGCGCATGTTTCCGCTGCTCGCCGTCATGCATGCGCTGATCTTCTGGTTCTCGTGCGGCATCCTCACGCCGCTGATCCTGCTGGTCGGGCTGTTCACGCCGCGCCGCCAGCTCCTCCACGACCTCCTGCTCGGCGTCGTGGCGCTCAATACCGATCCGCTGGCGCGCCTGGGCAAATAATTGCCTGCACCGGCCCATTCGTTGCAAAATCAATCGTTTGGGTGCCATGCGCGGTCGGGCATGATGCGCGCCCAAGAGGGCTAGATGGCGGCGACACCCACACTCCTGACCTGGCTGACCTATGCTGCGATCGTGGCGATGATCGTCGCCTATGCGCTCGAACGCTGGGCGATCGAGATCGTCTCGCTGGTGGCGCTGGTCGCCTGGCTGGTGCTGTTCTGGGCGGTGCCGATGCTCACCGGCACCCAAAGCCCGCTGGGCACGGAAGAACTGCTCTCGGGCCTCGCCAACCAGGCGCTGATCACCGTCCTCGCCCTGCTGGTCGTCGGCCAGGGCCTGTTCCACACGGATGCGCTGGAGAAGCCGACGGCGCTGCTGGTGCGGCTCGGCGGACGCACCGGCATGGGCGCGGTCGTGGTGGCGCTCGCCGCGGCGATGGTCGCCAGCGCCGTCGTCAACGACACGCCGGTGGTGGTCATGTTCCTGCCGATCATCACCGCGATCGCCGCCGGCCGCAGCGTTGCCACCTCCAAGATCCTGATGCCGCTCTCCTTCGCCGCCCTGCTTGGCGGCATGACGACGCTTATCGGCACCTCCACCAACCTGCTCACCGCCGGCGTCGCCGAGAAGGTCGGCGGCCTCAAAATAGGCTTCTTCGATTTCACCGTTCCGGCGGCGGCCATGGCGCTGGCCGGCTTCGCCTATGTCGCCTTCGTCCTGCCCAGCATCCTGAAGGCGCGCACCGGCATGGCCGAGCAGATCACCGGCGGTTCGGGCAAGCAGTTCATCGCCCAGATCGACATCGGCTACGGCCACCCGCTCGCCGGCACCAAGGCGGTCGCCGGCATGTTTCCGGCGCTCAAGGACATGACCGTGCGCCTCGTCCAGCGGCGCGAGCACCCCTTCCTGCCGCCCTTCGAGGACCTGACGCTGAGGCCCGGCGATACGCTGGTCGTCGCCGCCACCCGTTCGGCGCTGACCCGCGCCATTTCCGACCGGGCGGTCGGCAGCCAGGCGTCGGAGAGCGAGGGTGTGCCGGGCGTTTCCACCAAGGACCTGACGCTGGCCGAGGCCATGGTCGCGCCCGGTTCGCGCGTCATCGGCCGCACCATCGAGCAGGCGGCAATCCACAGCGATACCGAGACCGTCGTCCTCGGTGTCGAACGCCGCAGTCGCATGCCGCGCATGCAGCTCGCCGATATCCGCCTGGAGGCCGGCGACGTGCTGCTGGTCGGCGGCACGCGCGAGGCAATCGAGGGCCTGCGCGCCAATCGCGATCTGGTGCTGCTCGAATGGTCGGCGGCGGAACTGCCCCAGCGCCGCTACGCGCGGCGGGCGCAGATCATCTTCGCCCTGTTGGTGCTCTATGCCACCAGCGGCATCGGACCGATCGTCATCGGGGCGCTGGCCGCGGCGATCGCCATGATCCTTGCCGGCTGCCTCAATATTCGCCAGGCGGTGCGCGCCTTCGACCGGCGCATCTATCTGATGATCGGCGCGGCACTGGCCGCGGCGGCGGCGTTGCAGGCGACCGGCGGCGCCACGCTTATCGCCGGGGCCACCGTGGCGCTGGTCAAGGGGCAGCCCAACTGGGTGGTCCTGTCGGTGCTCTTCCTGGTGGTGAGCGTGCTCACCAACATATTGTCGAACAACGCCACCGCGGTTCTGTTCACGCCGATCGCGCTCGATATCGCCGACAAGATCGGCGCCAGGCCGCTGCCCTTCGTCGTCGCGGTGATGCTGGCGGCGAGCTGCGCCTTCGCCTCGCCGGTCGGCTACCAGACCAATATGCTGGTCATGGGCCCCGGCCATTACCGTTTCTCCGACTATTTCGTCGGTGGCCTGCCCCTGGTCATCCTGATGTGGCTCGTCTTTTCGATCGTCGGCCCTTGGTATTATGGTGTTTAGAACGACACCACGATAGCAGCCGCGCCGCGGATGACCCAGCATACGACCGAAACCCCGCAGTTCTACCTGACGGCACCGGCGCCGTGCCCGTACCTGCCCGGCCGCGCCGAGCGCAAGGTTTTCACCCATCTGGTCGGCGAGCGGGCCGCCGCCCTCAACGATATTCTCACCCAGGGCGGCTTCCGCCGCAGCCAGAACATCGCCTACCGTCCGGCCTGCGAGGGCTGCCGCGCCTGCGTATCCATCCGCGTGGTGGTCGATGCCTTCGTGACGAGCCGCAGCCTCAAGCGGGTCCAGCGTCTCAATCGCGATATCGTCGGCGCCGAGACCACGGCAAGCCCCTCCTCCGACCAGTACTCCCTCTTCCGCGCCTATCTCGATGCCCGCCACGCCGAAGGCGGCATGGCCGACATGACGGTGCTCGACTACGCCATGATGGTCGGCGATTCCCACGTCGATACGCAGGTGGTCGAATACCGCTTCCGCGGGCCCGACACCGCCTTCACCGGTCGCGGCGACGGGCGGCTGGTGGCGACCGCCCTCACCGACGTGCTCGCCGACGGCCTCAGCATGGTCTACTCGTTCTTCGACCCGGACTATGCCGACCGGGGGCTCGGGACCTTCATGATCCTCGACCACATCAACCGGGCGCGGAAGATGGGCCTGCCCTACGTCTATCTCGGCTACTGGGTCGAGGGCTCGCGCAAGATGGACTACAAGCGCCGCTTCCGCCCGCAGGAGCACCTGATGGCACGCGGCTGGGTGCGCGTGGACTGAGAGCGCCGTTGCCGATCATGCGTTTCGCGGCGTCCGATCGTTTCGAGGCATCGTTGCGGTCAAGGGTTGTCCATCCCACGATCTTCCTCTAGCGTTTCCTCTTCGGCGCCATGACCTCTAGGGGGAAATGATGAGGAAGACGCTCGCAATCGCCACCCTGATAATGTCGTTCGCAGCCGTGCCGGCCTCGGCGAGCTGCGTGTACAACGGTATCTATTACGAGGCCGGAGCGCAGCTCTGTTTCGACGGCTGGTTGCAGGAATGCACCGTGGCCGATTACTGGGGCGCCATCGGCATGTGCCATGCGCCGGATCAGCTGGACCAGAAGGTCGACGCGCGGCCGCTCGCCGATAAGCTGTTGGCTATGGCGCTGGGCACGGAGCCGCAGACGAACGCGTCGCAGCCCAGGATCCTGAAGGCGAACTAGCCGGACGCATTCTCTCCCTGTCGGGAACGCTACACCGCGCGGCGATCGCGCCGCCGGTGAAGCCTCTTCTGTGCGTGCTTACCGGCCGCGCCCGCTCTGGGCGTCGGCGACCGCCTGCACGACATGATGGTGCATGTGATCGGGCGGGTGCTGGGCGGCGTCGAGCTTGAAGGCGTAGAGCGCGGCGGCGGCGTTGAGGACGACGATGGCCCACATCGGCCAGCGGATGTCCTGGATGTGCGCCGCCAGCCCGAGCGCCGCCGCTATGGCGATGGCCAGCACTCCGGTCAGCACGTTGGACGCCGCGATGCAGTACGAGCGGTTGGTGTCGTCGGTCGAGCCGACCAGGAAGACCGTGCGCCCGTTGGAAATGCCCTGGGCGCTGAACGCGATGAGGGCGATGACGACCGCATAGGGGTGCGGCGACTGGAATTGCGGCCAACGCGTCAGAGCCAGGGCCAGCAGCCCGCCGAGACCGGCAAAGACCGACGAGGATACCAGCACCGTCCGGATCGAGCGTTTGGCCACGCGCGGCCAGACCATCCAGCCGAGCACCAGGCCGATGCAGCTGGCGACGATGAAGGTGCTCAGGCCGTTCTTCTTGTCGCCGTGCACGATCGCGGCATGGATCGCATAGAACGGCATCGCCAGCTCGATCGACAGGAACAGCGTGCGCGCGACCAGGAAGCGCCGGAACCACGGCAGCGCGAAGGCGACCTCGAAGCTCCTGGGGAGGTCGGCAAGGGTCGATTTCCTCGCCTGTCCCCCCTTTGGCAGTTCGGACGGCTGCTCGTGCTTGGCCGGCTCCCGCACAGCGGAAATGGCCACGGCCGCCAGCACGATCATGATGATGCCGATCCACATGAGTTCGATGTGGGCGTCCAGCGCCGTCTCGGACGCGACGAAGATCTGCGATCCGAAGGTGACCAGGACCGCGATCATGCCGGCGACGCCGGACTGGGTGAAGAGAAGCACGCTGCGCCGTTGCTCGGGCAGAACGCGGCCGAGCATGTCGGTGAATGCCAGCCCGTTGAGGCCGTCGCTGGCGCCGATGACGAGTGCCACGAGAACGAACAGCCCGACGACCCATGCGATCGGCACCTGGCGGACCACCAGGCAGATCAGCGCCAGGACCGCGGCGATGGTGAGCAGCGCGGCGACGCTGTACCACTTGTTCTGTCTTGCCGTCTGGATGAGCGGCGCCACCACGATCTGGGCGGACAGCTTGGCAACGCGGACGATGGGAACGATCAGACCGGCGAACAGGATCGGCCCGCCGAGGGCCGTGTAGACGAAGGGCAGCACCAGCTTCTCGCTGGTCAGCTCATAGCCGATATTGTCGAAGATGCCCTGGCTCAGGAGAACCCTGAAGTTCCAGCCGTCTCCCTTGCCAGCCGCCATCGGTCCATCCTCATCTTCGTGGGCGCGTCGCCGTCGTGGTGCCGCGCGCAGGCTAGCCGATCCGCGGCGGGCGGCCGTTGTTGGCGGCGACGTGGCGGCCCCATTCGAGCAGTTCCTTGCTGCAATCGTCGCGGTCGATCGTCACTTCGATCAGGCTCGGGCCGTCGTTCGCCAGAGCTTGCGGGATGGCCGCGTCGAGTTCGTTCTGGGTGGTGACGCGCGTGCTCCAGCCCTTGCCCGCGCCGGCGTTGAAGACGTTGACGAGGCCGACATAGTCCCAGTTCTTGATCGGGTTATAGGGACCGTCGTGGATCTCGACCTCGATGGTGTAGCCGCCATTGTTGATCAGAAAGATGATCGGCTTGAGGCCGTAGCGGATCATGGTCGAGACTTCCTGCGCGGTCATCTGGAACGACCCGTCGCCGATCAGGGCAACGACGCGGCGCGGGCTCCCCAGCGCATAGCCCAGCGTCGCTCCCACCGACCAGCCGATCGAGCCGTACTGCATCTGGATCTCGAAGCGCGCGCCTTCCGGCAGGCGTAGCCGCATGCCGTTGAACCAGGTATCGCCGGTCTCGGCGATGATCGCGGTGTCGGCGGTGAGCATCTTCTGGATGCGGTGGAAGAGCTGGCGCGTGGTGATCGGGCTGTCGCCGCCTTCCGCAGGCGGCGCGATCTCCTCGCGCACCCGGTTGAAGGCGTCGAGCGAGGTGCGGTTGCGTTTCACCTTCCCGGCGAGTTCGGAAAGGAACGCGGTCATCGGGACGTCGCCATAGGACGACTGGCCGCCGATGGTGACGCCCGTGGGCTGCGCGACGATCATCTTGTTGGGGTCGAGCACGGAGGCGTGGCCGGCGGTGGTGTAGTCGGTGAAGGTCGGCCCGGCGTAGAGCACCATGTCCGCCGACTCGACGATCTCGCTGCAGCCGGGCGAGCTGACCGGTCCCCAGACCGTTCCGATGAAGCCCGGATGGGCCTCGGAAAAGAAGCTCTTGGCGTTCGGCATGACCGCGACCGCGCAGCCGCAGGCATCGGCGAGCGCGGCGAAGGCCGCCTCGGCGCCGCTGTTGCGCAGGCCGACACCCGCCACCAGCGCCGGCTTCACGGCGGCGTTGAGCACATCGGCGGCATGGTCGACGGCGGCGACCAGCGAGGCGGCGTCGGCGTTCGCCCCGCCACCGCCCAGCGTTCGCGGGCCGGGCGCCGACGTCGTCGCACCGGCAAGGTTGGACGGGATTTCGAGATAGACCGGCTTGCGCAGCCGCAATGCCGTGTCGATGGCGGAATCGATCTCAGCCGGCGCTTCGCGGGCGTGGCGGACGATGACCGAGGCGGCGGTGACGCGGGCGAACATCTCGCGCTGGTAGCTGTAGTCGACCAGCCCGATGGTGTGGTGCAGCAGCTCGCTCTCCGCCTCCGAGTTGGTGTTGGGCCCGCCGGAGACCGCGATGACCGGCAGCGACTCTGCATAGGCCCCGGCGATACCGTTGATCGCACTCAAGCCGCCGACGCTGAAGGTGACGACGATCGCCGCCGGTCCGCCGGTCGCCCTGGCATAGCCGTCGGCGGCATAGGCCGCATTCAGCTCGTTGCAGCAATTGATCATCTTCAGATCGGGACTGGTCAGCAGCTCGTCGAGCAGGACGAGGTTGTAGTCGCCGGGCACGGCAAAATAATGCTGCATGCCGGCCTGGCGCAGGCGCGCGGCCAAGTACTGCCCGATCGTGGCGGTCGCGATGTTGGCCATGACTTTCCCCGTTGGTCCGCGTAAGGGCCGATGTGCCGGTCAGGTCGCCCTCGGCCCAGGTCCTGACTAGCTGATTCTCCGGCCGCCCCTGGCTGAACTTTGCGTGGTCGTTATCCCGATCTTAGGCAGCCAGATCGAATTCGGCTAAACCTTTGCCGGAGCCTGTGCGCCCGGCGGGCCGCCGGGCGCAGTCGCCGGGCCAAGTGCTTCGATGCGTCGCCGTGACGAGGCCGCGGAGACGCCTAGAATGGCCCCATGTTCAGTGCGTTCCGTTCCCTCTTCCATCACCATCCGGCTGCCCCCCCGGTCTCGCCCGCCGCATCGGCCCGCACGCTTGCCGCCGAGCGGGACGACGCGTTTTTCGGCCGGTTTCAGCTCGAGCCGGACGGCGAACCGGCGGCCGAGGGCGGCGACATCTGTCACCGCTTCCGTCCATCGGACGAAGCCCTCCGCTCGCTGGTCGTCCTCGACGTCCTCGTCGATGCCGCCGACGGCATCCGCTCCGCCCATCTCTGCCTCGACCGCGCCTTCGTCAGCGGCCCTGACGAGCTGATCGCCCGCGGCGTCGCCAAGGGCTTCCTCGGCTGGATCCTCGACGCGGCGGCGCAGGAGCAGGCAGCCCCGCTGATCGCCAATATCGGCAATCTCACCGCCGCCGCCGATCCGGTCATCACCTCCGGCGACATGCCGCGTCCGCCGGCGGACCCGACCGGCGGCTATGCCGTGTTCACCGGCGACCGCGACGCGGCGGCGCTTGCGCTCGGCTCGGCCATGCTGACGCTGACCAACCATGCCGGCCGCCTGACGATCGAGGCGGTTCTCGAGGAATAGGCGCCGCGCGCCCTACCCGATCGTGTTCTTCAGGATGTCGTAATCGACACAGACGCCTCTGACATAGGCCGGCCGCGCCTGCAGCCGTTCGTACCAGGCGTCGACGTTGGCGAGCGGCGGGCGCTCGATGTCCATCGTGTACCAGCGATAGAGCAGCGCGCCGGCGGCGATATCGCCATAGGTCAGGCGCTCGCCCGCCAGATAGGGCGTCTTGCCGAGTTGCGCGTCGAGAATGCGGAAGCACGGCTCGACGCCCTTCATGGTCGCAGCCACGGCCTTCTTGTCGCGGGCTGCGGGCTTGGTGCGCGCAACCGCGCTGAACACCGCCCCCCAGGCCGGCTGAAAGCGCATCGCCGTCCAGTCGGTCCATTGGTCGGCGGCGGCGCGCGCCTTGGGCGATTCCGGCCACAGATTGCCGGCGCCATAGGTCGCCGACAGGTAGCGCACGATGGCGTGGCTCTCCCACAGGACGAGCTCGCCGTCCTTCAGCGTCGGCACCAGGCCGTTGGGATTCATGGCCAGGTATTCCGGCGTGTCGACGCCGCCGAAATTGAGGCCGAGTTCGATCTGCGCATAAGGCACGCGCAGCTCTTCGAGCACCCACACCGCCTTCTGCACGTTCACCGATGTCTTGCGCCCGTAAAGCGTTGTGTCCGCCACGGTCACCCCTCCTCACGTCAAGTCCGCCGCAATCTAGTCCCCGATCAGATGCAGCACCACATCCCGGCGATGCGGCCGCCGCCGGTGCTCGAACAGATAGATGCCCTGCCAGGTGCCAAGCGCCATGCGTCCATCGCTGACCGGAATGGTGAGGCTCACCTGGGTCAGCACCGTGCGGATATGGGCCGGCATGTCGTCCGGCCCCTCCAGCGTGTGAACATAGGGCCCCGATTCGGGCGCCAGCCGCTCGAAGAAGGCCTCAAGATCGGCACGCACATCCGGGTCGGCGTTCTCCTGAATGGTCAGCGATGCCGAGGTGTGCCGGCAGAACAGGGTCAACAGGCCATTGGCGACTCCCTCGCCGGCCAGCCAGCGGGCAACCGGAGCGGTGATCTCGGTCAGCCCCTTGCCATGCGTTTCGACCGTGAGGTGATGCTGTGCCTGCCGCATGGCCGGTCAAACTTGCGCCGCAATCCGCCGACGGCAGAAACCCGGAATCACGGCAGAAACGGTCGGATTTCCGCGGCATTCAGCCGAATTTGCTGCATCGCAACATATATGACAGAAATGTGTTGCGTTGCATGAAGTGCAAGGCCGGTATGCGTTTTCGCGTCTGCACATGGCCGAGGTATGCGCCTATCTTCCCAATCGAAGGACGGCAGTGAGTTCCGTGTCGCCGTCCACCGAGATTAGGAAATATGAGAGGCACGACGATGAGCAACCGGATTGTCACCACCTACCGGTCTTGGCGCAAGTACCGCCAGACCTACAACGAGCTTATGCGGCTCTCCAACCGCGACCTGGCCGACCTCGGCATCTCCGCCGCGGACATCCCGGCGATCGCCCGCAAGGCCGCCACCATGTAATTCGCATTCGCCTCGGGGATCCTCCTCCCTCCCCCGAAGCGATATGGGACCCGGTGCGGCGTCCTCCCACGCGACCGGTCCCTTAGAGAAACGCCCGCCGATTTTCCTCCCCGGCGGGCGTTTTTCATTTCTGAAGCGCCGTTGAACCCTGAGGGACCTCAGAATAGGGTCGCCGGCCATGATCGCTCCCGTCCACATCATCGGCGGCGGCCTCGCCGGATCGGAGGCCGCCTGGCAACTTGTCCGCCGCGGCGTGCCGGTGGTGCTGCACGAGATGCGGCCCGAGCGCCAGACGGAGGCCCACAAGACCGATCGGCTGGCGGAGCTGGTCTGCTCCAACTCCTTCCGCTCCGACGACGCCCAGAACAACGCCGTCGGCCTGCTGCATGAGGAGTTACGCCGCGCCGGCTCGCTCGTCATGCGCGCCGCCGATGTGAACCAGGTGCCGGCCGGCGGGGCATTGGCCGTCGACCGCGAGGGCTTTGCCGAAGCCATCACGGCGGCGCTTGCCGCCGAGCCGCTGGTGACGATCGAACGCGGCGAGGTCGCCGGCCTTCCTCCGGCCGAGTGGGACAATGTGATCGTCGCCACCGGTCCGCTCACCTCCGCCCCGCTGGCCGAGGCGATCCGGGCGCTCACCGGCGAGGATGCGCTCGCATTCTTCGATGCCATCGCGCCGATCGTCCATTTCGATTCGATCGACATGGACATCGCCTGGTTCCAGTCGCGCTACGACAAGGCGGGTCCCGGCGGCAGCGGCGCCGACTACATCAACTGCCCGATGGACAAGGCTGAATACGACGCCTTCATCGACGCACTTCTTGCCGGCGAGCCGCACAAGCACCACGACTGGGAGAATATCCCCTATTTCGACGGCTGCCTGCCCATCGAGGTGATGGCCGAGCGCGGCCGCGAGACGCTGCGTCACGGGCCGATGAAGCCGGTGGGGCTGACCAATCCGCGCGACCCCACGGTCAAGCCCCACGCCATCGTCCAGCTCCGCCAGGACAATGCGCTGGGCACGCTCTACAACATGGTCGGCTTCCAGACGCGCCTGCGCTACGCCATCCAGGCGGACGTCTTCCGCATGATCCCCGGGCTTGGCAGCGCGCAATTCGCCCGCCTCGGCGGCCTCCACCGCAACACGTTCCTCAATTCTCCCAAAATGTTGGATGAATTTCTTCGCCTCAAGGCCGCCCCCCGCCTGCGCTTCGCCGGCCAGATCACCGGCTGCGAGGGCTATGTCGAATCGGCGGCGATCGGGTTGCTCGCCGGCCGCATGGCCGCCGCCGAGCGCCTCGGCGAGGCCATCGTGCCGCCGCCGGCGACCACCGCCTTCGGCGCCATCCTCGCCCACATCACCGGCGGCCACCTGTCCTCGGACGACGAGCCGGGCAAGCGGTCCTTCCAGCCGATGAACGTCAATTTCGGCCTGTTCCCGGAGATCGCCGTCACGCCCGAGCCGGGCAAGAAGCTGAAAGGTCCGGAGCGCGGCAAGGCGAAGCGTCAGGCCATTGCCGCCCGGGCCTTGGGCGACCTCGACCGGTGGCTGGCCCGGCCCGCCGCCGACGCGGCCGTCCTTCGAGACGCCCATTTGCCCGCATCCTGAGGGCGACCCTCACAACCCTTCTTGGGCTGCCCACCCCTACCCCCAGCGGCGCGCGGCGCGCCAGAGGAGCCACTGCCGCCTCAGCGGCGACAGCTCGACACGGCCGGAGAACGGGTCGTAGTCCGGCCGGTCCATGCGGTCGAGCACCGGCCCGACCAGGGCGGCCGGCAGGAAGGCCGGCTTCAGCCCGGGCGGCAGCGCCGCGATCTCCGGCATGGCGGTGGCAAGATGATCGCGGGCGATCCGGCGCAGCTCGGCCAGCACCGCCAGCAGCTCCGGCGTCGCCTTGCCGCGCGCCAGCGTATCGCGGTCGAAGCCGTGGGCGGCGCCGATATCGGCGGGCAGATAGCACTGGCCGCGTGCGGCGTGGATGGGCAGCGCCCGCATCAGCCCGGTCACGGCATAGGCGACGCCGGCGTGTCCCGCGGCCGAGGCCACGCGCGGGTCGTGACCGCCGGCCAGAACGATCGCCGCGAGCTGGATCAGCGCCGAGGCGGTCTCCCCGGCATAGCCTTCAAGGTCCCGTCGGGTCGGCATCTGGTCGTCATAGAGGTCGAACACCCGCGCATCGATGACCCCCTCGAAGCCGGCAATCGGCAGGGCGAAGGTGCGGATGGTCTCGATCAGCGCGCTCGCCACCGGATGACCGCCACCACCGGCGATCAGCGCGTCACGCCACCATTGCAGCCGGATCTCGCCGAGGACCGGGTCGCTGACCGTGTCGCGGATGCGCGCCACCTCGGCACTGAAGGCGTGAAGCGCGAACAGGTGCTTGCGCTGCGCGGCCGGCGCGAACAGGTCGGCGATGTAGCGGTCGCGATCCAGCTCGCGCACCGTGCGGGCGCAGTGCTCGTAAACGTCCATGGCCGACAGATATGGCGCGCCGCGCCGCTTCAGTCCACGGCGATCAGGGCCGCGGCGACCGCCCGCTCCTCGGCAAGCAGCACGTTGAAGGTGCGTACCGCCGCACCGGTCGACATCGGCTCGGCGACGATTCCCGCCGCGCGGCAGCGGTCCCTGAGCGCAGGGACAAGCGGCACAATGTCGGCGCCGGTGCCGACGAGAAGGATGTCGACCGCCTCGGCCTCGGCAAAGACCTGCGCAAGGCTCTCCTCGTCGATGGCGCCCGGCGCCGGTGCCGGCCAGCCATGGATGCCGCTCGGCAGGCAGAGAAGCGAGCCGCGATGCGACATGGCGGCGAAGCGGAAGCCGCCATTGCCGTAGCTCTCGATCGGGGCGCGACCGGGATAGTGGGCGGCGCGGATGACGACGCCCTTGGGCACGGCGTCAGGCCTTGCCGGGTGCCTCGGCGGCGTCGCCGCCCTCGGGCTCTTCCTTGTTCGGTCCGCCGGGCCGGAGCTTGAAGAAGATCAGCACCGGGGCGGCGATATAGATCGACGAATAGGTGCCGACGACGACGCCGAACAGCATGGCGGCGACAAAGGAACGGATGACCTCGCCGCCGAAGGTGAACAGCGCGAGCAGCGCCAGGAAGGTGGTGAAGGAGGTCAGCGTGGTGCGGGCCAGCGTCTCGTTCATCGAGCGATCGAGCAGGTCCGGGATCGGCATCTTCTTGTATTTGCGCAGATTCTCGCGAATGCGGTCATAGACGACGACGGTGTCGTTGAGCGAATAGCCGATGATGGTGAGGATGGCGGCTATCGACGACAGGCTGAAGTCGATCTGCGACACCACGAAGAATCCGAGCGTCAGGAACACGTCGTGGGTGGTGGCGATGATGGCGCCGATGGCGAACTGCCATTCGAAGCGGAACCAGATATAGGCGAGGATGGCCACCAGGGTGACAAGCAGCGCCACCGTGCCGTTATAGGCGAGTTCGCCCGACACGCGCGGGCCGACGCTTTCGATCCGCCGGAATTCCATCGTATCGCCGAACGCCGTGCGCACCTTGGCCACGGCCGCCTGCTGGGCCGACTCGCCGCCTTCCTGCTGCTGGATCCTGATGAGCACCGACTTCTCGGCGCTGACATCGCTCACCTCGGTGACCTGCACGTCACCGAGATTGAGCGCGTTGACCGTCGCGCGGATGTTGGCAAGGTCGTAGGTCGCCGAGACCGGCTTGATTTCGATCAGCGTGCCGCCGCGGAAGTCGATGCCGAAGTTCGGGCCGATGGTGAAGAACAGCACCAGCGACAGCACCGACAGAAAGACCGAGACGGGAAAGTTGTACCGCCGCAACCACATGAACGGGATGGTCGTGTTGTCGGGGATGAACCGGATCTTGCGCATGCGATAGGCTCCCTGGTCGCCCCGATACCCTAAAGGTCGATCCTGTTCGGCCGGCGCCACGCCACCCACGACGAAATGATCATTCGCGTGAAGGTGAATGCGGTGAAGACCGTGGTCACGATGCCGATGGCGTTGGTGACGGCGAAACCACGGATCGGGCCGGTGCCGAGCTGCATGAGCACGAGGGCGGCGATCATGGTGGTGATGTTGGCGTCGAGGATCGTGCCCAGTGCCCGCTGGAAGCCGATGTCGATCGAGGCGATGGCGGTGCGCCCGTTGCGGAACTCCTCACGGATGCGCTCGTAGATCAGCACGTTGGAATCGACCGCCATGCCGATGGTCAGCACGATGCCGGCGATGCCGGGCAGCGTCAGCGTCGCCCCGAGGATGGTCAGGACGGCGAAGATCATCGCCACGTTGAAGCCCACGGCGATGTTGGCGATGAGGCCGAAGAAACCGTAGGTCATCAGCATGAAGACGACCACGAAAACGGTGCCGATCACCGCCGCGATCTTGCCGGCGCGGATCGAGTCGGCGCCCAGCCCGGGGCCGACCGTGCGCTCCTCGACGATGTTGAGCTTGGCGGGCAGCGAACCGGCGCGCAGCAGGATGGCGAGGTCGTTGGCGCTCTGCACCGTGAAATTGCCGCTGATCTGGCCGGAGCCGCCGAGGATCGGCGTCTGGATCACCGGCGCCGAGATCACCTTGTTGTCGAGGACGATGGCAAACGGACGGCCGACGTTCTTGGCGGTGACGTCGCCGAAGATGCGCGCGCCCGAGGTCGACAGGCGGAAATTGACCACCGGCTGATTGGAGGTGCTGTCGAACCCGGCCTGGGCGTCGACGAGGTCCTCGCCGGTCATCAGCGCGGTGTCCTCGACGATGTAGATGACGTTCGGATCTTCAGCGAAGGGGAATTCGATCGAGCCCGGCGGCGGCGGCTGGGCGTCCGCCTGTTCCTTGGACACGGAGCTGTTGACCAGATGGAAGGTGAGCTGCGCGGTCTGGCCGACCAGCGCCTTCAGGCGTTCCGGATCGCCGAGGCCGGGCGCTTCCACCAGGATGCGGTTGTCGCCCTGACGCTGGATCGACGGCTCGGTGGTGCCGAGCTCGTTGATGCGCCGGTTGATCACCTCGATCGACTGCTGGACGATGCCGCGCACGCGCTGCGCCAGGCCGTTCTGGTCGTAGGTGAAGCGGACCAGGCCGTTGTCGGCGACGCTGAGGTCGAACTCGTAGACGGAAGAGCCGCCGATGAGACTGCTGTTCAGCGGATTGCGCAGCGGCTCGAGGCGCTTCTTCACCTCGTCGAGCTGGTTGAGATCGCGCACGCGCAGCTGAACCGCCTCGCCCTGAATGCCGAGGCCGGTGTAGCCGATGCGCGGATCGTCGAGCATCGTCTTGCGGATGTCGCCGACCAGCGTGCGCAGGCGCTTCTGGACGTAGTCGGTCTGGTCGACCTCGTAGAGCAGATAGGCGCCGCCCTGCAGGTCGAGACCGAGGACGACCTGCTGGTGCGGTATCCAGCTCGGCCATTTGGCCACGCTCGAAGCCGAGAAGAAGTTGGGAATGTCCACGATGACCGCCACCAGGACGACCAGCAGGACCGAGATGAGTTTCCAGCGAGAGGTGTGCAGCATTCAATCAGGTCCGGGCGCGCGTCAGGCCGACAGCCGCCTCAGCCGCCTTCCTTTACGGGTTCGCTCTTGGCGCGGACCTCGCTGATCATGCCACGCACGATGCGCACCCGCGTGTCTTCGGCGATCTCGATCTGGATCTCGCTCTCGTCCACCTTGGCGACCTTGCCAATCAACCCGCCCGTGGTGACGATGGTGTCGCCGCGGCGGACATTGGCGATCATCTCGCGGTGCTGGCGCTGCCTCTGCTGCTGTGGGCGCAGGATGAGGAAATACATGATGACGAAAATGAGGACGATAGGCAGCAAGCTGCCGATCGGCCCGCCCAGAAAGCCGGCGTCGGGCGCGGTCGCCGCAAAGGCCTGGGTCACGAAGGGCATTATGGCAACTCCTGTCTTCAGCGGCGCAAGGACCGGCCCGAAACGGCGCGGACTATAGCGGGGCGGTCACCCAATGCAAACGATATAGGCGCTGCCGCGACGCATTGCACCGCTTGGCTCCCCAGGGGGCGCGTGCTAACCCTGCGGCCCGCCCGCCGCCACCGGGGAAATGGAGGATTCTCCTTGTCCGACAAGGACCTCGCCGCCATCGCCGAACGTCTCGACCGGCTCCTGACGCTGATCGGGCGGGCGGTGCCGCCGGTGCCCGCCCAGCCCGATTTCGCCGCCGCCGACGCCTTCGTCTGGCAGGCCGCCAGCCGCAGCCTGCAACCGGTCGATCATGTCAACCGGGTGGATATCGACCTGCTCAAGGGGATCGACCGGCTACGCGACATCCTCAAGGAGAACACCGAACGCTTCCAGCGCGGGCTGCCGGCCAACAACGCCCTGCTGTGGGGCGCGCGCGGCATGGGCAAGAGCTCGCTGGTCAAGGCGGTCCATGCGGGGCTCAACGCGGCCGGCCCCGACCGCCCGCTCAAGCTCATCGAGATCCACCGCGAGGACATCGAGACCCTGCCCGATCTCATGGCGCTGGTGCGCGCGGCGCCGCACCGCTTCATCCTCTTCTGCGACGATCTCTCCTTCGACGGCGACGACACCTCGTACAAGTCGCTGAAGGCGGCGCTCGAGGGCGGCATCGAGGGGCGGCCGGCAAATGTCGTCTTCTACGCCACGTCCAACCGCCGTCACCTGCTGCCGCGCGACATGATGGAAAACGAGCGCTCGACCGCGATCAACCCGCACGAGTCGGTCGAGGAGAAGGTGTCGCTGTCGGACCGTTTCGGCCTGTGGCTCGGATTCCACAAGTGCAGCCAGGACGAATATCTGGCGATGGTGCGCGGCTATGTTGCCCACTATGGCCTCGCCATCGACGAGGACCGACTGACCGCGGACGCTCTGGAGTGGTCGACGACGCGCGGCGCGCGCTCAGGCCGGGTCGCCTGGCAGTTCATACAGGAACTGGCGGGGCGACTTGGGGTTGCCCTTGCGGACGAGCCGCCCCGCCAGTCCTGATTGATCAGCGCCCATTTGGAGGTCAGACGGTGATCAAATCCCGTGGTCTCGCCTGGATTCAGGTGGCGAGGTAGTCGAGCGGGTTGACCGGTTTGGCGCCCTTGCGCAGCTCGAAGTGGACCTGCGGCGAGGACACGGCGCCGGACATGCCGGCATGGGCGACGACCTGGCCGCGGCGCACCTTGTCGCCACGCTGGACGGCGAGGTCCTTGTTGTTGGCATAGGCCGACACCCAGCCGTCGGCGTGACGGATGAGGATCAGGTTGCCGTAGCCTTCCAGCTCGTTGCCGGCATAGATCACGGTGCCGGCCTCGGCCGCCTTGACGGCGGTGCCTTCCGGCACGGCGAGGTTGATGCCGTCGTTCTTCTCGCCGTTCGGCTTGCTGCCGAAGCCGGCGATGATGCGGCCGCGCACCGGCCAGCGGAACTCGGTGCCGGAGGCGGAGCCGGAGTCGGCAGCGCGATCGATGGCGGCGCTGGCCGCGGCGGCGTCGGTAGTGCCGCCCTTGAGCACCGGAACGGTGGGCACGGCG
Organism: uncultured Alphaproteobacteria bacterium; assembly: GCA_963730325.1. Lineage (GTDB taxonomy): Bacteria > Pseudomonadota > Alphaproteobacteria > Rhizobiales > Kaistiaceae > CAVSRC01. The sequence goes on from CAVSRC010000019.1 coordinate 599,463, forward strand.
GGAATGGCGGGCGCGCCGGCGGTGGAGGCCATCGGCGGCTCCTCGGCCTTGGGCTGGACCGGAATCTTGGCCTTGGGATCGAGCGAGGCGACGCGGGTCGGCTGCGCGCCGGGCACGGTCCGCGTGCTGGTGGCGGCGGCGGTCGCCGCGTGGCTGGCGTCCCCGTTGAGCCTCAGCGTCTGGCCGATGTGGATCAATTCAGCCGACGGCAAGCCGTTCAGGGCAACCAGTTCGCGCACGGTGGTGCCGTTCTGGCGGGCGATACCATAGAGCGTGTCGCCGGCGACGACCGTATGGGTCGCGCCACCGGCGCTCGGTGCCGGCGTGATCCTGGCGGCGGCCGGGGTGTAGCTCACCGGCGTCGGCTGGACGGTGGCGCCGGGCGCCAGCGCGACACGGTGCGGGATGACCACGACCTTGCCGGAGCGGATATCGGCGGCGCTTCTCATTTGATTGGCGGAAAGGATCTGCTCCTGCGGCACGCCATATTGCGCCGCCAGCGAATCCAGCGTCTGGCCGGAGCGGATGGTGATCACCTGCCCGCCGACGGCGGACCAGCCGTAATTGCCGGAACTGGCATAGGCCGCGGGGGTGGCGGCCGGCGCACCGGGAGGCGGCGGCAGGTCGGCGCGGGTGATGGCAGTGGAGCGCGACGGGATCGCGGCGGGCATCGGCTGGGTCTCGGCCTGGCCGATGATCTCGCGCTGATTCTCCGTCGAACCGGTGAAGAAGGGCTGATCAAAACGCGTCGCGTTGCTGCAGGAAGCGGCCAATCCGGCGGCGGTAACGACGAAGGCCACTTGGCCAAGGACGCGGTACCGGAAGGCGGAATCACGGTTACGCATTGCTCAACTCGCACAACAGAACTCGGAACTGGCACGAGTAAACGCTGGTAACGTTGACAAAGACTAAACAGGCCGGAACGCCTGCATTTGCGGGGCGATCCGGAGCCGGCGCGCCATGCGTTTGTGGCGCCGGACCCCTCCCGCCCGCTCTCGCTACAGCCGTTGGGCCTTGCCGGGGATGAGCGGCACGAAGCGCACGTCGGCGAGAACCCGCTCGTCGAAGCCGTCCTCGCCGCGCTCGAAGCGGATCAGCCGCTGCACGCCGTCGGACGGCCCCACCGGCATGATGAGCACGCCACCGAGGCGCACCTGCCTGAGCAGGGCCTGGGGCACCGTCTCGTCGGAGGCGGTGACGAGGATACGGTCGAAGGGCGCCTGCTCCGGCCAGCCCTTGATGCCGTCGCCGACAAGCGTGGTGATGTTGGCGAGCCGGAGCGTGCGGAAGCGCGACTCGGCGGCGGCGGTGAGCGTGCGGAAGCGTTCGATGGTGTAGACGCGCCTGGCCAGCCGGGCGAGGATCGCCGTCTGATAGCCGGTGCCGGTGCCGATCTCGAGCACGCGGTCGTTTTCGTCGACGTCGAGCGCGGCGGTCATCGTGCCGACGATCCCCGGCGCGCTGATGGTCTGACCGCAGTCGATGGGCAGCGCCCGTTCGGCATAGGCGTTGGCGCGCATCTCCGCCGGAACGAACAGGTCGCGCGGCACGGATTCGATGGCCGTCACCACGCGCCGGTCGGTAATGCCGGCGCGGCGCAGGCGCAGCAGCATCTCGGCGACGTGGGTGCGGCGCTCGGCGTCTGGCGTGGTCATCAGAGCGCGCCGCCGGCCCCGTTGAAGTGCCGGGCGAGCGGGTCGCGCAGGTCGTCGGCGGTCATGTCGATGCGCAGCGGCGTGACCGAGATCATGCCGCTCTCCACCGCCTCGACGTCGCTGCCCGGACCGGCCGCCGTCTCCGAGCGGCGATACATGAGCCAGTAGTAAGGCAGGTTGCGGCCGTCGCGGCGCTCGTCGACATGGAGCGCGTGGGCGAGCTTGCCCTGATTGGTGACGGCGATGCCGCCCACTTTGTCCGGCGCGCAATTGGGGAAGTTGAGATTGTAGAGGATGCCGTCGGGGAAGCCGAAATCGATCAGCTTGCGGATGATCGCCGGGGCGTGCTGCTCGGCCGTCTCCCACGGCACGACGCGCTCGTCCTGGTGATAGGTGTAGCCCTGGCTGACGGCGATCGAGCGGACGCCGAGCAGCGTGCCCTCGATGGCGCCGGCGACGGTGCCGGAATAGGTCAGGTCCTCGGCCATGTTGGCGCCGGAATTGACGCCGGAGAGCACGAGGTCGGGCTTGCCCTCGGCAAGCAGGCGGCGGATCGCCATGATGACGCAATCGCTCGGCGTGCCACGCACGGCGTAGTGCTTGTCGCCGATCTTGCGCAGGCGCAGGGGATCGTTGAGCGACAGCGAATGCGCCAGGCCGGACTGGTCGAGCTCCGGCGCCACCACCCAGACATCGTCGGTGAAATGGCGCGCGATCTTTTCGAGCGTCGCGAGGCCCGGCGAATTGATGCCGTCGTCATTGGTGATGAGGATGCGCATGGTTTCCAGCGAATAGTGAATAGCGAACAGGGAGAGAGCGCGCGAATTCCATTCGCTATTCGCTACTCCCTATTCGCTCTTTCCCTCCCATATAGGGTCTCAGAACCTCCGGCACCGTGATCGAGCCGTCGGGGTTCTGATAATTCTCCATGACGGCGATCAGGGCCCGGCCGACGGCGACGCCGGAGCCGTTCAGGGTGTGGACGAAGCGGTTTCCCTTGCCTTCCTTCGGCCGGTAGCGCGCCTGCATGCGCCGCGCCTGGAAATCGCCGCAGAGCGAGCAGGAGGAAATCTCGCGATAGGTCCCCTGCCCCGGCAGCCACACCTCGATGTCCCAGGTCTTCTGCGCGCCGAAGCCCATGTCGCCGGTGGAGAGCGTCATCACGCGGTAATGCAGGTCGAGCCGCTTGAACACTTCCTCGGCGCAGACGAGCATGCGTTCGTGTTCGTCCAATGACGCTTCGGGCGTGGTGATCGAGACCAGCTCGACCTTGTTGAACTGGTGCTGGCGCAACATGCCGCGTGTGTCCTTGCCGGCGGCGCCGGCCTCGGAGCGGAAGCACGGGGTCGAGCGCGGTGACGCGGATGGGCAGCTCGTCCTCGTCGCGGATGGATTCGCGCACGAGATTGGTCAGCGGCACTTCGGCGGTGGGGATGAGCCAGAGGCGATCGCTGGACACGGCTTCGGCCGCGTCGCTTGCGGAACCGCGGCGGGCGGTCGCGAACAGGTCCTCGCCGAACTTCGGCAACTGTCCGGTGCCAAAAAGCGCCTCGTCGCGCACCAGCAGCGGCGGCTGCACCTCCGTATAGCCGTGCTCCGTCGTGTGCAGGTCGAGCATGAACTGGCCGAGGGCCCGCTCCAGCCGCGCCAGCTCGCCCTTGAGCACGACGAAGCGCGAGCCGGAGAGCTTGGCGGCGGCTTCGAAGTCCATGCCGCCCAGCGCCTCGCCCAGCTCGTAATGCTCCTTGGCATCGTTGATGCCGGGCTTCTCGCCCCATGTCCGGTAGAGCACGTTGGCATGCTCGTCCGGGCCGACCGGCACGTCGTCAAGCGGCACATTGGGGATGGTGGCGAGCGCGTCCTCCAGCGCCTTGTCGAGTTCGCGGCTCTTGGCCTCGGCCTCGCCGAGAAAGGTCTTCAGTTCGGCGACCTCGGCCATCAGCTTCGCGGCCGTCGCCTCGTCCTTCTGCGCCTTGGCCTTGCCGATCTCCTTCGACGCCGCGTTGCGCCGCGCCTGCGCCTCCTCCAGCCCGACGATATGCGCCCGCCGCGCCTCGTCCCTGGCGATCACGTCGTCGACCGTGGCGCGGGCATCCGCCGACGAGACCCCGCGCTTCGTGAGCGCCTCGGCCAGAACGTCGGGGTTGTCGCGGATCCATCTGATATCGAGCATGGGGAGCAGTCCGGTGGGCGGGTATCTCCCGCGCCTTTTAGTCATTCCCGCGGGCGGAAACAAACACCTTGCGGTGCAGCCAAGGTGCGGACCCGCTCGTCATGGCCGGGTTCGTCCCGGCCATCCACGTCTTTCCCTTGGCGTTTGCTGCTTTGCGTGGATCACCGGGACAAGCCCGGTGATGACGGCCGGAGTTGGCCCTTACGCCGCCTTGCCCGCGGCTGCTTCGCGCGCGGCCTCGTCGCGGGCGCGGCGGCGCTCGACCATCTTCACCGACACAATGGACCCCTCGTAGAGAAGCAGCGTCGGCAGGGCGAGGCCGAATTGCGAGATGATGTCCGGCGGGGTGAGCACCGCGGCGGCGACGAAGGCGAGCACGATGGCGTAGCGCCGGCCGGACTTCAGCATGTCGGAGTTGACGATGCCGATGCGCGCCAGCAGCGTGAGGACAACCGGAAGCTGGAAGACGACCCCGAAGGCGAGGATCAGCGTCATGATCAGGCCGAGATACTCGTCGACCTTGGGCAACAGGTTGATCGACGCCACGCCGCTGCCGCCGGGCTGCTCCAGCGACAGGAAGAAGCGCATGGCCAGCGGCATCAGGATGGTGCCCACCACCAGGGCGCCGATGGTGAACAGCACCGGCGTGGCGATCAGATAGGGCACGAAGGACTGGCGCTCGTTCTTGTAGAGGCCGGGCGCCACGAACTTGTAGATCTGGATGGCGATCACCGGGAAGGCGATGAACAGCGCCCCGAACAGCGCCACCTTCATCTGGGTGATGAAATATTCCTGCGGCGCCGTGTAGATCAGGCGCGGCACGTCGCCGTGCGCGCTCGCCGCCCAGACATAGGGGATGAGCAGGATGTTGTAGATCTGCTTGGCGAAGATGAAGCAGATGACGAAGGCGATCAGCACCGCGATGATGGCGCGGATCAGCCGCTGGCGCAGTTCGATCAGGTGCGAGAGCAGCGGCGCGCGGCTCGCCTCGACCTCGTCTTCATCCGGCGGTGTCGCCGCCGCGTCCTTGTCGGTCACGGCTTGACCTCGCCCGCTGCGGCGGTGGCCGGTTCAGGCGACGGCGCGGTCTCGACCGGCTCGGGCGCCGGCGTCTCGGTCATCGCCGGCGTCGCGGCTGCCGGCGCTTCGGCCGGCGCGGCAATGGCCGGCGTCGCCGGCTCCTTCACTGTCGAGGCTCTTGTCGATGTCGGCGCCGGTCTTGGCGACCTCTTCCTTGAGGCCCTTGCCGATCGCCTCGACGTCCTTGCGCACGTCCTCAAGCTCGGCCTCGCGCAGCGCTTCGTTGAACTGGCCCTGGAACTCGCGCGCCATGCGCTTCATCTTGCCGGCCCACTGGCCGACCGTGCGCATGACCCGCGGCAGGTCCTTGGGCCCGATGACGACAATCGCCACCACGGCGATTATCATAAGTTCGGTCCAGCCTATGTCGAACATGCAGCAACGCTCGCGATCGCCCGCTCAGGTGGACGGCAAGACGGTCAGTCCGCGCGAGGGGGCGCGGATCAGGCCTTGGTTTTCTCTTCCGGGACCGCCGCCTTGCTCTCGATCGGCTTGGCCGTCGTCGGCTCGTCGTCGTCATCGGCGAGCCCCTTCTTGAAGCTCTTCACGCCCTTGGCAACGTCGCCCATCAGGTCGGAGATCTTGCCCCGTCCGAAGAGGAGCATCACGACCACGATCACGACGAGCCAATGCCATATGCTGAGACCACCCATGGGTCACTCTCCCGATTTCATCCGTAGCTGCCGCACAAGCCCGCCTGCGGCAATTACCCGTTGCCATCATGTAGGGGCAATCGGCGACCTTGGCAAATGCGGGCTTTCAGCACGGTAACCGCCCGGCCGGGCGGTTAAACGCCGGGCCGGGTCCGCGGTTGGCCGGCTATTCCTCGGGCGTTTCGTCGGGCGCGCCGGTGTCGCCCTCGTCCAGCGGGTCCTCGTCCTCGGCCAGCCCTTCGCCCATAGTGGGCTCGGGCATCGAGAAATCGGCGGGAATCCGGGAATCGAGCAGGCCGGCGGCCTTCAGTTCCTCCGCACCGGGCAGGTCGGCGACGCTGTCGAGGCCGAAATGGGCGAGAAACGCCTCGGTGACGCCATAGGTCACCGGCCGGCCGGGCGAGCGGCGGCGGCCGCGCATCCTGATCCAGCCGGTCTCCATGAGCACGTCCAGCGTGCCCTTGCTGGTCGCCACACCGCGGATCTCCTCGATGTCGGCGCGGGTCACCGGCTGGTGATAGGCGATGATCGCCAACGTCTCCAGCGCCGCGCGCGACAGCTTCTTCTGCTCCACCGCCTCGCGGGAGAGCAGGAAGGACAGATCGCCGGAGGTGCGGAACATCCATTTGCCCGCCACCTGCACCAGGTTGACGCCGCGCTCGCCGTAAAGCTCCTGGATATCGCGCAGCAGCCCGGCAACGTCGGCGCCCTCCGGCATGCGACCGGCGATCTCGGCGGCCGACAACGGCTCGGCCGAGGCGAAGAGCAGCGCCTCCACCATGCGCAGGTTCTGCCGTCTCTCCTCGGGGCTCTGGTTCATCGCGGTCGCATCGTTGTCGACGGCGATTACCACGGCGGCGCTTGAATTAGCCATTTCCGTTCTCCGGGGTGACGAGGGCGACCGGCGGCGGCCGGTCGCGGACATAAAGCGGTTGGAAGTGCTCGGTCTGGCGCAGTTCCAGCCTGCCTTCGCGCACCATTTCGAGGCTGGCGCCGAAGGCGCTCGCCGTCACGCTGCGGCGCATGGCGGGCGCAGTGAGATAGGGCGAGAACAGCACGTTCATCGGCGTCCACTCGGCGATCTTGCCGATCATGCGGGTGAGCGCGTCGCGCGCGTCCTGCAAGGACCAGACCTCGCGCAGGCGGACGAGATGCGCGTCGGCCCGCACGACGTTCTGGCGTGCGGTGGCGTAGGCGGTGAGCAGGTCGTAGAGCGTGGCCGTGTATTCGCCGCGCTTGACGATCTCGACCGGCTCCGGGTCGGCGCGGGCGAAGACGTCGCGGCCGAGCCGGTCGCGATTGGCCAGGCGGCTCGCCGCGTCGCGCATGGCCTCCAGCCGGCGCAGGCGGAAGGCGAGTTCGGCGGCCAGCTCCTCGCCGGTCGGCTCCTCGCCGTCGCTATCCTGCGGCAGCAGCAGGCGCGACTTGAGATAGGCCAGCCACGCCGCCATCACCAGATAGTCGGCGGCCAGCTCCAGCCTCAGGCTGCGCGCCTCTTCGACATAGGTCAGGTACTGCTCGGCCAGCGCCAGGATCGAGATGCGCGTCAGGTCGACCTTCTGGCTGCGGGCCAGCGTCAGCAACAGATCGAGCGGTCCCTCGAAGCCGTCGACGTCGATGACCAGCGCGCGGTCGGCGTCGTCGACCTCGGTCGCCTCGTAGGCGGTCCACAGCTCTTCCTGATCGCGTTCTTCGGCGTTCATGGCCGATCCTAACTCACAATCGGCGCGCCAAAGGGCGCGAGCAGCGCGCGATAGTCCTCACGCGCTGCCGCGCGATCGAACGGCACCGGCTCCCGCCTTGCCCGCAACGCGCGGGTGGCGCGCTCACCTGAAAGTCCGGCCAGCTCCGGCGCCGCGTCGGCGACCGCTTGCATCTCCTCGGCCCGACCGTTGCAGTGAAGCACGATATCGCAGCCAGCGGCATAGATGGCCGCCGCTCTGTCGCGGTAATCCCCAGAAAGTGCATGCATCGACACGTCGTCGCTCAAAAGCAGCCCGTCGAAACCGATTCGTTTCCTGATGATATCCCGGATCACCACCGGCGAGACGGTGGCCGGCCGGCCGGGGTCGATGGCGCTGTAGACGATGTGGGCGGTCATCGCCATGGGCAGGTCGGCAAGCGCGGAAAACGGCGCAAAATCGCTCGTTTCCAGGGTTTCGGCGTCATCGCCCACCACCGGCAGGCCAATATGGCTGTCCGAGGTCGCCCGCCCCTGGCCGGGCAGATGCTTCATCACCGGCAGCACGCCGCCGTCCATCAGCCCGTCGGCGAGCGCCCGGCCGAGGGCCGTGACGCGCGCCGGATCGCCGCCGAAGGAGCGGTCGCCGATGGCCTGGCTGGTGCCGGGGACGGATACGTCGAGCACCGGGGCGCAATCCACGTCGATGCCGAGATCGGTGAGGTCGGCGGCGATCAGCCGCCCATGCAGCCAGGCGGCGTGCAACCCCGCCGCCGGATCGGTTGCATGCAGTGCGGCGATCACGGCAGCCGCCGGATAGTCCGGCCAGTGCGGCGGCTTCAGCCGCCGCACGCGGCCGCCCTCCTGGTCGATCAGCACCGGCGCATCGGCGCGGCCGACCGCCTCGCGGAAGGCGGTCGTGAGCGCGCGCAACTCGTCGGGCGCGCGGCAATTGCGCTGGAACAGGATCAGGCCGAACGGCTGTTCGTGACGATAGAACGCGATCTCGTCACGGCTCAGCACCGGTCCGGCACAGCCGCAGATGAAGGCCTTCACGCCGCCCTCCGTCGGGGAAACGGTCCCGCTCAGCGGGTCGCCAGGATGCAGTCGCCGCCCGCGTTCTTCAGCTCGTTGCACAGGCTCTGGGCATTGGCCGAGGCGAACGGTCCGACGCGCACGCGGTAATAGGTGCCGCGATCGCCGAGGTCGGCGCGCTGGACGTCGATGTCGTAGCCGCCGAGGATCGAGGGATAGCGCGCCTGCAGGTCACGGAAGGTCGCCTGCGCGGCATCCTGAGAACGCTGCGAGGAGACCTGCACCATCATGCCGCCGGCAACCAGCGGCATGGCGCCCTGCCCGCCGCCAGAGGCGACCTGATTGGCCGATTTGCCGGTGCCCGGCGTCAGGTCGATGGGGCCGCCGTCGCCGCCGGTGGCGACCACCTTGGGTTTCGGCGTCGGTGCCGGGGTCGCAACCGTTGTCGCGGGCTCCGGCGCTGCCGGCGGTGCCGGCGTTTCGGCCGCACTGTCGGGATTGGGGGTGATCGACAGCTCCTGCCCGCCCGTCCCGCCGGCAATCGCCGCGGTATCGTCATTGGTCGGAACCGGCGCCACATCGGGCACATCGACCGTGTCCGACGGCGCCGCCATGGCATCGGCAGAGGCCGGTGCGTCGCCCTCGGCAGGCACCGCATCGCTCGACACGATCGTGCCGTCCGGCCGCACGATCACCGTGCGTACCTTGCGCGGACCGATCGATTGACCGGTGTCGCCATCGTTCATGGCCATCGCGGCGCCGTCATCGCCGGAATCGGCGGTGCCGGCCGCGTCCGGCGCTTCGGTTGTCGGCCCGCCGGGCAGGATGACCCGTGCGATCGGATTGTCGGTGTCGGTCGAGGGAACGTCGGCGATCTGTTCGTCGCCGGGCGTCACCAGCGTGGTATCGGCCGGTCCGCCACTGGCGCCGGAATCGACGCGGTCATAGATCAGCTTGTTCGGCTGGTCGCCGCCGGCCGATGGCGGCTCGGGCGGCGCGATCTTGGTGGGGCCGGCATCGGCGGTGATGATCGGCGGCGCGCCGTTGCTGCTGCTGCCGGGCCTGAGCAGGATGAAACCCAGCACGCCGATGAGGACGAGCGCCAGGATGCCGGCGATCGCCGCCAGCGCCCGCGGCACGCCACGCTTGCGCAGGGGCGCCAGCTCGTCGTCATCCGGATAGGGCGGCACCTCGGCATCGTCGCCGTAACCGGGCACCAGATCGAAGGCGTCGAGCGGAAACTCGTCGGTGGCATCCTCGCCCTCGAGGGCAAAGGGCAGGCCCTCGCCGAAGGGGATGTCCTCTTCGTCGGCCGCCGGCGGCGGGGCCGGCTGGCTGGCCGGCGGCTGCGCCGGCTGGTTGGCGGCACGCGGCGGCGCGAAGCGGCTGGCAGCACTCGCCTGCGGTTTCGGCGGCTCGGCCGGCCTGTCCCAGCGCGACGGTCTGGCCGCCGCCGACGCCGGCCTTTCGGGCAGCGGGGTCTCCGGAGCCGCAGTCACGCGCACCTGCGGCGGCGCGGTCGGGCGCAGGGTGAAGTTGCCGACGTCGACCTTGTTCGGATCGGCCGGTGCGGCCGAGGCCGGCGGCGGCGGAGCGGCGCGCTCACGCGGCGGCGGAGCGGCCGGGGCCGCCGGTTGGCGCGGCGGTGGCGCCTGCTGGATGGGTAGCCGTGCGGCAGCCGGGACGCGCGGCGGCGCGGCCTGTTGCGGCGGCGGCGCCGCGTGCACCGGCGGAGAGGTCGGCTGACGCGGCTCGGGTTCCGGTTGCGGCGGCCGTGCCGGCTCGGCCGGCGGTTCATAGGCCGGCGGCGGTGGCGGGGCGGCGGCGGCAGGCGGCAGCGGTGGAGGCATTCTCGGTGCCGGCGGCGGCTCCGCCCGTTCCGGCTCGATTGCTTCCTTCACCGCGGCAAAGGATTGTTGCAGGTCGCTCAGCAATTCCGCTTCGAGATCGCCGAGAATGTCCGGCTCCGGTGGTGCCGGCCTGGCCGGTTCGGGTGGCGGTGCCGGCCGTGCGCGCTGCGGCGCCGCCCCAGCGGGTGCGGCGCCAGCGCCCGCACCGCGTCCGGAGACGATCCGGGCCAGTTCGAACAGCGGGTCGTCACTCGCGGCGGTGTCCTGATGAGAGTCCGATCCCTTGCGGTCAGCATTCGGCCGCACGGTGACTTTCGGGTCGTACCGGTCCGCCATTCCGTCGCATACCCCAGATTACTCGGCCCCCGCTTCCGCTTGAGCCGTCGGCCCCTAGCGCATTTCTATTGGCGCGCCAACTCCAAGCATAGCCAATCCCGACGACAACACCAGTTTTGTGGCGTGAATGAGGGCAAGACGCGCCAGCGTCGTAGCCGGGTCAGCCGGGTTGATAAACCGCAATTGCGGCAACTCCTTGCCACGATTCCAGTGGGCGTGGAACTCGGACGCCAGGTCGTGCAGGTAGAAGGCGACCCGGTGCGGCTCGTGGGCCGCCGCAGCCGCTTCGATCACCCGGGGATATTCCGCCAAACGGCGGATTATGGTCATTTCGCCGCTGTCGGTGAGGCGCTCGAACGGCGCCCCGGCAAGCACCTCATCGTCGCTGGCCAGGTCCGGGAGTTCGTGCCCGGCCTGGCGGAACACCGACGCTGTACGCGCATGAGCGTATTGCACGTAGAAGACCGGATTGTCCCGCGACTGCTCGGTGACTTTTTCGAAGTCGAAATCGAGCGGCGCGTCGTTCTTGCGGAAGATCATCATGAAACGAATCGGGTCGCGGCCGACCTCCTCGACCACGTCGCGCAGCGTGACGAACTCGCCGGACCGCTTCGACATCTTCACCGGCTCGCCGGCCCTGAGCAGCCGCACGAGCTGGCAGATCTTGATGTCGATCGAGCCCTCGCCGCCGGTGATCGCCTTCACCACCGCCTGCATGCGCTTGATGTAGCCGCCATGGTCGGCGCCGAGCACGTCGATCATGTCGACGAAGCCGCGCCGGAACTTGTCGTAGTGATAGGCGATGTCGGAGGCGAAATAGGTGTAGCTGCCGTCCGATTTCTTCAGCGGGCGGTCGACGTCGTCGCCATATTCGGTCGCCCGGAACAGCGTCTGCTCGCGGTCCTCCCAGTCCTCCGGCAACTGCCCCTTGGGCGGCGGCAGGCGGCCCTCATAGATCAGCCCCTTGCCCGCCAGCCAGTCGATCGCCTCGGCCACCCGGTCATGGGTGCCGTCGTTGAGCGACCGCTCGGAGAAGAAGACCTCGTGGCGGATGCCGAGTTCAGCGAGGTCGGCGCGGATCAGGTCCATCATCGCCGCCACGGTGATCTCGCGCACCTGCGACAGCCATTCGTCTTCGGGCCGGTCGAGGAGCGCGTTGCCGAAGCGGCGCATCAGCGTCTCGCCGACCGGCTTGAGGTAGTCGCCCGGATAAAGCCCCTCGGGCATGGCGCCGATGTCCTCGCCGAGCGCCTCGCGGTAACGCAGATAGGCCGAGCGGGCGAGCGTATCGACCTGGGCGCCGGCATCGTTGATGTAGTATTCGCGGGCCACGTCGTAGCCGGCAAAGGCGAGCAGCGAGGCCAGCGCATCGCCGAAAACGGCGCCGCGGGTATGGCCGACATGCATGGGGCCGGTGGGGTTGGCCGAGACATATTCGACGTTGATCCGGCGTCCGCCGCCCATGGCGCTGCGGCCATAGTCGGCGCCGGCCGCGATCATGGCGGCAAGCGCGCCGTGCCAGTAGCCCGGATTCAGCCGCAGGTTGATGAAGCCCGGCCCGGCCACTTCCGCCGTCTCGATGTCCGGGTCCTCGGCAAGACGCACGGCAATGCGCGTCGCCAGGTCGCGCGGCTTGAGGCCGAGCGGCTTGGCCAGCACCATGGCGACGTTGGTGGAGAGATCGCCGTGGCTGGCGTCGCGCGGCGGCTCCACCAGAACCCGGTCGAGATCGCGTTCGACAGAGCTATTCTGTTGATTGACAATGACTTCTACCGCGCTCTTCACGCGACTTGTAAAATCATGAAAGATATTCATTGGGTGGCCGGAAAGATGACGGCGAATGGCAGCGCGGACTAGCCCAATTCGCCCCCCGCGTCAAACAAGCAGCCGCTGCCGTTTCGGTAGAAAAACCGCAATAGTGTCCGCCGTTTGTACCTTTCGGCAAAATACCGAAAATTAGAACAAGTAAATAACTGATTCTTCACACCCCCCACCCTAATGACGGTAGCAGACAGCGCTTGCCATGGAGGTGGACATGCAGGCGAATCTGTTGGCTTGGCATGCGGATAGTGGCTGGCAAAGTGAGCGCAGCCCGTCCGCTGGTGGAAATCTTGTGTTCTATTTCGGCTCGCGTTCGGCGCTCGAGTCCGGCGAACGCTATGCCGAGATCAGGGACATGTTCCCCGAGGCGCATGTGGTCGGTTGCTCCACCGGCGGCCAGATCCTCGGCGACGAAGTGTCAGATGACGATATCGCGGCCGTGGTCCTGTCCTTCGACCGGACGCGGCTCGGCGTCGCCTGGCACACGGTGGCGAGCCCCGACGATTCTCACGCATCAGGCAAGGCACTCGGCGAAGCGCTGAGACGCGACGACCTCGCCGGCGTCTTCATCCTGTCAGACGGATTCAACGTCAACGGCAGCGCACTGTGCTGCGGGCTCGCCTCGGCCGTGGGGCCGTCAGTGCCGATCACCGGCGGCCTCGCCGGAGACGGTCCGGAATTCTCTTCGACGCTGGTCGGGGTCGACGACGTGCCGCGCAGTAATTCCATCGGCGCAGTCGGCTTCTACGGTGAAGCCATCCGCATCGGCTTCGGCTATGGCGGCGGCTGGGATGTGTTCGGCCCGCACCGGCGCATCACGCGCTCGTCGGGCAACGTCCTTTACGAACTCGATGGCAAGCCGGCGCTCGACCTCTACGAGCGCTATCTTGGCGAGGAGGAATCGTCCGGCCTGCCGAGCACCGGGCTATTGTTCCCGCTGCGCATCCACGACGTCGACGCGCCGGACATGGCGGTCGTGCGCACGATCCTCGCCGTCGATCGCGAGCAGCGTTCGATGACCTTTGCCGGCGACATGCCCGAGGGCTGGGTGGCGCAGCTCATGCGCGGCACCTTCAACCGGCTCGCCGCCGGCGCCGCCGCGGCGGCGCGCACGGCGCATCCGCCAGCCGTGAACCTCGACGGCGACGAACTTGCCCTGCTGGTGAGCTGCATCGGCCGCCGCCTGCTGCTCGGCCAACAGATCGTCGATGAGGTCGAAGCCGTCGGCAGCGCGCTTGGCCAGGGCGTGCACCGCATCGGCTTCTATTCCAATGGCGAGATCTCGCCGCACGCCGCATCCGGCGTCTGCCAGCTTCACAACCAGACGATGACCATCACCACCATTCACGAGGCCGCGGGGTAAGGGCGTGCACAGGCTCTTCGCCAGGCAGCTCGTCAAGGCGCGCAACGAACAGGGCGAGCTCGACATCGACCGCCTGGTCGAGCTGGTCGTATCCGCCTACGAGCAGTTCGAGCGCGACCGCATGCGCACCGACCGCTCGATGACGCTGATGATCGAGGAGCTCGACGAGCTCAATCGCGGACTGGAGAACCTTGTCGCGGAGCGTACCGCGGTGCTGCGCCAGCGCGAACAGGAACTCCATGCGCAGAACCTGCATCTCGATGCGGCGCTCAGCAACATGTCCCAGGCGCTGCTTCTGTTCGATAGCGCGGCCCGCCTGGTCATCTGCAACCGGCGCTATCTGGAGATGTACCGGCTGCCGCCGGACGCGGCCCAGCCGGGTACATCGGCAACCGATCTTGTCCGCGAACGCCTTGCAGCCGGCACTTTCGAAGGTGATCCGGAGCATTATGTGGAAGGGTCGCTGCAATTGATCGCCAAGCAGAAGGCGGTGAGCCGAATCGTCGAACTGCCGGATGGCCGCACCATCAATCAGGTCATGTGCCCGATGCCCGGCGGCGGCTGGGTCTCCACCCATGAGGATGTGACCGCACAGCGCGAGGCCGAGAAGAAGATCGTGCACATGGCGCGGCACGATGCCCTCACCGGCCTGCCAAACAGGACGCTGCTGCGCGAACAACTCCGCCGTGCCGTTGCCGACCTCAACGGGTGCGAGCGCGTCGCCGTGCTCCATCTGGGCCTCGACCAGTTCAAGGGCATCAACGACACGCTTGGCCACACGGTCGGCGACGAGTTGTTGAAGCAAGTGGCGGCTCGGCTGTCCGAGTGCGTCGGCAAGCGGGACACGGTTGCGCGCGTCGGCGGCGACGAGTTCACCATCATACAAATAGATGTTGCCGACCCGACCGACGCCGCCGACCTGGCGCGCCGCATCGGAGACGCCATCCGCCTGCCCTACTCCCTGCGCGACCACAAGGTCGTCGCTGACGCCTCGATCGGCATCGCGCTTGCCCCCAACGATGGCAGCGCGCCGAACGAGTTGCTCAAGAATGCCGACATGGCTCTCGACGGCGCCAAGGCCCAGGGGCGCGGCACGTTCCGCTTCTTCGAGCCGGCGATGGACGCGCGCATGAAAGCGCGCCGCGCGCTGGAACTGGCCCTGCGCAATGCTCTCACCGAAGGCGAGTTCGCGCTGCGCTACCAGCCGATGGTCAATCTGGAGAGCGGCACAATCGTCTGCTGCGAGGCGCTGCTGCGCTGGAAGCCCGGCGGACGGGACGAGATTCCCCCGGCGACGTTCGTCGGGGTGGCCGAGGAGATCGGCCTGATCGTGCCGATCGGCGAATGGGTGCTGCGTACCGCCTGCGCCGAAGCGTTGCACTGGCCCGAGCAGGTGAAGGTGGCCATCAACCTGTCGCCAATTCAGGTCATGAACCACAATCTGTTGCCGGTGATCGTCAACATCCTGGCCGCAACCGGGCTGCCGCCGTCGCGGCTGGAGGTGGAGATCACCGAGTTGGTGCTCATGCAGAATACGGCGGCGACGTTCTCCACCCTGCACCGGCTGCGTGACCTCGGCATCAGTATTTCGCTGGACGATTTCGGCACCGGGTATTCGTCGCTGAGCTATCTGCGCGCCTTCCCCTTCGACAAGATCAAGATCGATCAGTCCTTCATCAGCGACTTGCCGGCGCGCCGGGACGCTGCCGCGATCGTTCGTGCCATCACGGGGCTTGCCCGCAGTCTCGACATGGTGACCACAGCGGAAGGCGTCGAGACGGACGCGCAGCGGGACCATGTGCGCGCGCTCGGCTGCGATCAGGTCCAGGGTTTCCTGATCGGGCAGCCGCAGCAGGCAGGCGACATCGAACAGCTGCTTGCCGAACCGGTCCGGCGCTCCGGCACGGCCGGGTAGCCCTACTTCGAAATCCGCAAGTCAGACAGCTCCGTTCCGATCTGCTGGAAGGTCGTCACGATCTGGTCGGCGTCGGTCAGCAGGAAGAACTTGTCTGACGAACTGGCGCAGCCCTGCAGCAATGTCGAGGTCGGATCGCTACCCGTGTTCACCTGGACCGTGTAGAGGATGATGCTGGCGGCCTTAATGTTATTGCAGAGGATCTGCTCGCGCGCGTCGACCGCAGTGGAGGTGTGCGAGCCGTCGCCATACCAGCGATCCTGCGTGTTAAGTCCATCGGTGAGAAGGATGATGATCGTCTTGTATACGTGATCGGGATCCTGCGCCGGCGGCGTCGGATAGGGCCCGCCACCGACCAGCGACTGCCAGGCATGCACGAGGCCGATCGCCTGATTGGTGCTGCCGTTCGCGCTCATGCTGTTGACCATGGTGGTCATGGCCGACCAGTTGTAGCTGAGCGTGGAAACCTTGGTCGGGCAGGACTGGTACTGCTCGGCCGGGAAGAGCGTGGCGGTTGTGCCCGCCGTGGGCGTGGTGACATTGACGTCGTAGTCGCCGCTGTCCGGTCCGCTCGCGTTGCCGCGATCGGTCACACAGCCTGTCCACTTGGTCTTGGTTGAATTGGGGACGACCCACGGATGCTCGTAGTAGCCGCTGTTCGTCTTGCAAACCTTGTTGCTGCCTCTGCCACTGCAGGAGCAGTAGCTATGGCCGGAACAGGTGGCTTTGCTTCCGCTCGAGGAATAGGTCGTGCTTGTGTAGCAGCCGATGTTTGGGGTGCCGTCGCTAAATTTGCCGGGACAGATGTAGCCCTTGTAGGTGCCGTTCGACGGAATGGTGTTGGTCGATGTGCTTCCTGCCGGCTGCGTGACGCAGCCAAAGCCAATGCCTCCCCATCCGGTGCTATAGGGACAGGACGAGCCCGGGCCTACGTTGGCGGCCGGCGTCGAGCCATCCGGTGCCGTTGTGCTCCAGTCGATCCAGTCGTCCCACGAGGCGGTGTAGTCGGTCGCGTCGGCGACGTTGACGTCCTTCACAAACGGAATGATCGAGACATAGACGTCGCCGTCAATGCCGGCCGCGCCTTGCAGTTGGTCGAGCAGGTTGTTGGTCGCGGTCTTGAGCGCGCTCAACTTGCCTGAGGACGACATCGATCCGGTGTTGTCCAGTGCCAAGGCGACCCTCAGGCGTGCTTCGCCCCAAACAGTCGTCGAAGTGCGGCTGAGGTGAACGACTTCCGTTCCGACGATCTTCATGAAGTCGGTAGGCTGATCGGCCGTGGCGCCAACCGTAACCGTTGGTCCAGCCGGGCTGTACGTCGCGTTTACCGTCAACTTCTCCACGTCGCCGACGTGGAAGTTTGCATTGAAATAGTCGCTGGCAAACTTCTGGATTTGGGCCTGCGTCATGGTCGACAGGTCGGCGCGACGCGATACGGCCAGGGAGGTCGCGTCCAAAGCATCCTGCATGGCGTCGCTGGCAAAAGACGCGCGCGTATAGTCGACCGCCAACCCCATGGCGGCGACCAGTGGAATGCTAGCGATGGCGAAGATCACGGCGATGTTCCCTGATCGGGAAGCGGCAAACCGTGAGAGAACGCTGCGAGCCGCCGCGCTTGAAACCAGAGGCACGGCCACCCTCCAACGAGAGAGGCATTTTCGGCGCGATCATTAGCCGCCCCGCATGAAGGAATGCTGAATGAGGTGGCTCAAGTTATTCGGATGGCAGCCAGAGAGGTTTGCGACTGCCGTCACTGAGGTCGCGTGGCGGCTATGCGAGGTCCTCACCAAAGATCCGCCTGTACTCCCCAAGCGCGTAGCGGTCGGTCATGCCGGCGAGGAAATCGGCCACCCGCCGCGCCTTGTGGCCCGCGTCGTCGCCGGTTGGCGGACGCCAGGCCTCGGGCATGGCGGCCGGATCGTCGACATAGCGGGCGAACAGGCTGGCGAGCACGGCTTCCATCCTGTCCATCACATCCATCACCTGACGGTGGCGATAGACGTTGGCCTTGAGCATCGCCTTGATCGCCCGGTCGGCGTCCGCCGTCGCCGCGGAAAAAGCGATCGTCGGGCGGCCGGCGGCGCGGATCGCATCGGCCGAATCCGGGGCAAGCGCTTCGAGCCGCGCCCGGCTCTCCGCCGCGACGTCGGCGATCATCTCCGAGATCAGGTGGCGGATCAGCGCCGCGATGGTGCGCTCCGGCGCCAGTCCCGGATAATCGGCGGCGATCCGCCCGAGGATGTCGCCGGCCAGCGGCGTCTCACCCAGTCCGTCGAGCGACAGCAGGCCGGCGCGCAGCCCGTCGTCGATGTCATGGGCGTCATAGGCGATGTCGTCGGCAATGGCCGCCGCCTGCGCCTCCGGCCCGGCATAGCTGGCAAGCTCCAGGTCCTGGCGGGCGACATAGTCGCGGACGGCAAAGGGCAGGCCGCCGGCGGCGTAGCGGCCGATCGGGCGCCCGTCGGCGTCTGTCAGCGGGCCGTTGTGCTTGACCAGCCCCTCCAGCGTCTCCCAGGTCAGGTTCAGCCCGTCGAACTCCGGATAGCGCCGTTCGAGCGTGGTGACCACGCGCAGGCTCTGGGCGTTGTGGTCGAAGCCGCCATAATCGGCCATCGCCGCGTCGAGCGCCCGCTCCCCGGCATGGCCGAAGGGCGGATGGCCGAGATCGTGGGCGAGCGCCAGCGCCTCGGCCAGGTCCTCGTCGAGGCCGAGCCTGCGGGCAAGCGCCCGGGCGATCTGGGCGACCTCCAGCGAATGGGTCAGGCGCGTACGGTAATGATCGCCTTCATCATACAGAAAAACCTGGGTTTTTTCCTTCAGCCGACGGAAGGCGGTGGCGTGGATGACGCGGTCGCGGTCGCGCTCGAAGGCGGTGCGGGTCGGGCTCGGCGGCTCGGCGAACAGGCGCCCGCGGCTCGCGGCCGGGTCGGAGGCATAGGCCGCCCGACCGCTCGCGCTCGTATCGGTTGAATTGTCCATCACCGCAACCTGCGTTTGGCCGGCAGCATTCGCGCACCGGGGCGCATAGTATTCGCGCGCGGGCCCGCCCGAAAGACACGGGAATCCGCCTCTTGCTGCGCCGCACAAGGGCCGGCCGAGGGCAAATTTGCCTTGTCGTCCATGGCCTTGGGCGCCAGCCGGCGGCCCCGCGGCATTGACTCCCTGCCCTCTCGCCCATAACTATTGTGCCAGTAAGTGCCATGTAAAATCTCGGTTTTCGGCGACTTTCGACATGCCTGACACAGTGGACAACGTCACCTTATCGCAGCGGGCAGCGAAGCGGATTGCGCACATTCTCGCTTCCGAGCCGGTGGGGACCGCATTGCGCATCAGCGTGTCGGGCGGCGGCTGTTCCGGCTTCCAGTACGGCTTCGATCTCGACCGGACGCGCGCCGACGACGACATCATCATCGAGCGCGAGGGCGCGGTGGTGCTGATCGATCCCGTCTCCCTGCCCTATATGGGCGGCTCCGAAATCGACTTCGTCGACGACCTCATCGGCCAGTCGTTCCAAATCCACAATCCGAACGCCACCGCATCCTGCGGCTGCGGCACCAGTTTCTCGATCTGAGGCACGTCATGGCTGGGGGGAAATCAACGGCACGTACAAAGAAGGCGTCATCGGCAAAGGCAGCGACGAAGTCGGCACGCGCCGCCAAGTCCGCCAAGCCGGCGGCTGCGCGCGCGCGCTCGCAGACCGCCCGCGCCAAGACGACCGCACGCGCCAAGACGGCGCCGGCCAAGCGTCCGGCTGCCCGCGCGCCCGCGGCGAAATCGCCGGCGGCCAGGGCCCCGGCCGCAAAGTCGTCGGCCCGCCGTTCGGCCTCCGCGCCGCGCGGCAGCGGCAGCGCCCTCGACAAGTTGCAGCAGGTGGCGCTGACCGCAACCGATCTCGACGCCTCGGTCGATTTCTACCGCGACGTTCTCGGCCTCAGGTTCCTCGCCCGCTTCGATCCGCCGGGCCTCGCCTTCTTCAGCCTGGGCAGCGGCATGCGCCTGCTGCTCTCGGCGACCGCGTCGCAGGCCTCGCTCTATTTCCAGGTCGACGACGTCGATGCCGCGGTCAAGGACCTGCGCCATCGCGGCGTGCGCTTCCTGCAGCAGCAGGCGCAGATGATCCAGCGCGACGAAGCCGGCGATTTCGGCAAGAAGGGCGTCGAGGAATGGATGGCCTTCTTCAACGATCCCGCCGGCAACCTGCTGGCGCTGGTCGAGCGGCGCTAGCCGCCTTTCCGGTTTCTCCGACCTCATCCTGAGGCGCTCGGCCGAAGGCCGAGCCTCGAAGGATGGGCCTCATGGTTCGAGGCCGGATGCGCCGGGCACCCCACCCATGAGGACGTGCGCTGATCGAGCGGCGCTGAACTTCAAATAGCGAATAGCGAAGGGCGCTTATCTATTCGCTATTCCCTACTCGCTATTCGCTAACTACTGGAACGCCGTCTCCGTGAAGCTGCGCAATTTGCGCGAATGGAGCCGCTCGTGCGCCATGGCGGCGAGCCGCTCCATGGCGCGGATGCCGATTTCGAGATGCTGGCCGACCTGCTGGCGGTAGAAGGCCGAGGCCATGCCGGGCAGCTTCAACTCGCCGTGCAGGGGCTTGTCGGACACGCATAGCAGCGTGCCGTAGGGCACGCGGAAGCGGAAGCCGTTGGCCGCGATGGTCGCCGATTCCATGTCGAGCGCGATGGCGCGCGACTGCGAGAAGCGCTGCACCGGCTCGCGGTGGTCCCTGAGTTCCCAGTTGCGGTTGTCGATGGTGGCGACCGTGCCGGTGCGCATGATGCTCTTCAGTTCGAAGCCCGACTGGCCGGTGACCTCGGCCACCGCCTCCTCCAGCGCCACCTGCACTTCCGCCAGCGGCGGGATCGGCACCCAGGTCGGCAGGTCGGCGTCGAGAACGTGGTCCTCGCGCACATAGCCGTGGGCGAGCACGTAGTCGCCGAGCGCCTGGCTGTTCCTCAGGCCGGCACAATGGCCGAGCATCAGCCAGGCGTGCGGCCTCAGCACCGCGACATGGTCGGTGATCGTCTTGGCGTTGGACGGCCCGACGCCAATGTTGATCATGGTCAGGCCGCCATGATTGCCGCGCTTCAGGTGGTAGGCGGGCATCTGCGGCAAGCGCGGCAGCGCCACGCCCGATTCCGGCTCGCTGCGCCCGGCCAGCGTCTCCACGTCGCCGGGCTCGACGAAGCTGTCGTAGCCGCCGCCGCCCTCCGCCATCATCTTGCGCGCGCGCTGCACGAATTCGTCCATGTAGAACTGGTAGTTGGTGAAGATGATGAAGTTCTGAAAGTGCTCCGGATGGGTCGCGGTGTAGTGCGGCAGGCGGTGGAGCGAATAGTCGATGCGGCTGGCGTTGAAGGGCGCCAGCGGCTCCGCCTTGCCGGAGGCGGCGACGAAGGTGCCGTTGACGATGGCATCGTCGACGACCGCAAGGTCGGGCACGTCGAACATGTCGCGCAGCGGCCGGTCGATCTGCTCGGTCAACTCGCCTTCGACATAGATGCCCTCGGGAAAGGCGAAGTGCAGCGGGATCGGCTCCTCCGAGGGGCCGATCTCGACGGGCACGCTGTGATTGCGCAGCAACTGCTTGATCTGCTCGATGAGGTAGCTGCGGAACAGCCTGGGCTGGGTGACGGTCGCCGCATAGACGCCGGGTCCGGCGACATGGCCGTAGGACAGGCGCGAGTCGATCTGGGCAAAGGACGAGGTCCGGATGCGGATTTCCGGATAGGTGGCGCGCACCCGCCCGTCGAGATGCCGGATTTCCAGCAGCTTGGCGAAGCGGTCGCGGATGAAGGCCGTATGCCGGTTGTAGATCAGTTCGAGCTGATCCACCGCCGCCTCCGGGTCGCGGTACGACTGGGGGGCGATCGGCCGCGGCAGGTCGAGCGTAGGGGTTTCAGTATTCATGGAGACACACTTTCTTTCAAAGTGCGCCGCAATCTCTGCCAGCAGCCCGCCCGGGTCAAGTCGCCGCCATGTCCGGCCCGCCGCCGGCCCCGGCGCGCCGGTCCAGCGCCCATGACACAAGGGCCACAACCAGGGTCAGCGCCATGAAGACGACGCTGATCGCCGGCAGCCGGGCGTAGACCAGGCCGAGGTTGAGGGCGACGCCGCCGAGCCAGGCGCCGGTCGCGATGCCGACATTGTAGGCGGTGGAAATCAGGGTCGAGGCGAGATTGGGCGCGTCGTGAGCGGCGGCGAGGATGCGGGCCTGAACCGGCGCGGAGAAGGAAAAGCCTACGGCCGACCACAGGAAGAAGACCACGCCCATGGCAATCGCATTGGTGATGGCCGGCAGCGCGGCAAGGTAGAGCACGACCTCGATGACCAGGATGGCGATCATCGCCGGCATCGGCTTCCAGTCGCCGAGCCGCCCGCCGACGAAATTGCCGAGGATGCCGCCGACGCCCGAAACGAAAAGAAGCACCGGGACAAGGTTCGTGGGCACGCCGGTGACCTTGGTCAGGATCGGCACGATGAAGGTGAAGGGCACGAAGAAGGCGACCATGCCGAGCGCGATCATGACGAAGGAGGTGAACACCGGCTGGCGCAGCACGGCACGGATTTCGGCCGCCATGGTCGGCGACCGATGACCGCCGCCCTGGGGCGCGGCGGGGACCAGCAGGGCCAGCGCAACCGTCGCCACGACACCGATGCCGGCGATCGCCCAGAAGGCCATGCGCCAGCCGAAGGCGTTGCCGATCGCCGTGCCGAGCGGCGCCCCGAGCACATTGGCGACGGTGATGCCGCCGACGACGAAGGATACGGCGCTTGCCTGACGCGCCCTGGAGACGAGGCGGGTGGCGAGGATCAGCGCAACACCGAAGAAGACGCCGTGACTTGCCGAGATCACCAGCCGCGCCCCCATCAGCAGCCAGTAGCTGGTCGCCAGCGCGCACAGCGCGTTGCCGGTGACGAACACCAGCATCATCGTCAGCAGCAGGCCGCGGCGGGGGAACCGGCCGGTCGCAAGGATGAGAATGGGACCGCCGACGGCGACGCCGAGCGCATAGCCGGTGATGAGCAGGCCGGTCGTCGGGATATCGACCGACAGGTCGGCCGCCAGGGCCGGCAGCAGACCCGCGACAACCAGCTCCGTCGTTCCGACCGCGAAGGCGGCGACAAACAGGGCGAACAGGGGCAGCGGCATGGCAATCCGCCGGGCGGCGGCCTTCTCCAGGTGTGGCAGCGGATGGGCTGAGCCGAAGGTCGCTCCCCGGCGGCGCGGACCATGGGTCAGTCGCGCGCTGCGGTCAATGAATGGGTTTGCCCGGCCTTCAGCTTTCCAGCGTCGCGTCGAGGGTGATCTTGATCGCCCCCAGTGCCCGCGAGACCGGGCAGCCGAGCTTGGTGCCGGCGGCAATCTCCTGGAATTTGGCCTCGTCGATGCCGGGCACCTTGGCGCCGACCGTCAGTTCGATCAGCGTGATGGTCGGTACGCCGTCCACCGTGTCGAGGTGAATCTCGGCACTGGTGCGCACGACCTCCGGCTTGAATCCGGCGGCTTCGAGATCGGCCGACAGCGCCATGGAATAACAGCCGGCATGGGCGGCGGCGATCAGCTCCTCGGGGTTGGTGCCGCCGCCATCGGAAAAGCGCGATGCCCAGGTGTATTCGCCGTCATAGGCACCGCCGCCGAAGCGCATGTGACCGCGGCCTTGGCGGAGATTGCCGTGCCAGATGGCGTCGCTCGTTCTCGTGGGCATGGTCTTGTCCTTTGTGCAGGTTGTCTTGGGAGGGGCCCGGGCGGCCGCCCGGGGCAGACATGGAATATGGGTGAAACCGCGTCGCCGTCCAGTCCCGGCGACTAGCCTCCAGCCCCAAATCCGTGCGATCACAAGCGCCATGAAGATCGCCACATGGAACATCAACGGCGTGCGCGCGCGCCTCGATACTGCGCTCAACTGGGTGAAAGAGGCCGGGCCCGACATCCTCTGCCTGCAGGAGATCAAGTGCGAGGACGCCGCCTTCCCCTCCGAGATGTTCGAGGAGCTCGGCTATAACGTCGCCACCCACGGCCAGAAGGGCTTCAACGGCGTCGCGCTGCTCTCCAAGCTGCCGCTCGAAGACGTCGACAGCGGCCTTGCCGGCGACGGCGACGACGGCCAGGCGCGCTTCATCGAAGCGGTGGTCTCGCTGCCCGGATCGGCGCTGCGCGTGGTGTCGCTCTATCTGCCCAACGGCAACCCGGTCGACAGTGACAAGTTTCCCTACAAGCTCGCCTGGATGGAGCGGCTGGAGGCTTATGCGCGCGCCCGCCTCGCCGACGAGGAGGCCTTCCTGCTTGCCGGCGATTTCAACGTGATCGCCGAACCCATCGACGCGCGCTTCCCGGAGAACTGGACACGCGACGCGCTCTACCAGCCGGAGACCCGCGCCGCCTGGCGGCGGCTCGTCAATCTCGGCCTCACCGACGCCTTGCGCGCCTGCGCGCCCGAGGCCGGCCACTACTCCTTCTGGGACTATCAGGCCGGCGCCTGGCAGAAGAACAACGGCATCCTCATCGACCACATCCTGCTGTCGCCGCAGGCCGCCGACCGCCTCACCGCGGCCTGGATCGACAAGCACGTGCGCGGCTGGGACAAGCCGTCCGACCACGTGCCGGTGGTGGTGGAACTCGATTTCGACGCGCCATAGCCCGCGGGCTGGCCATCCGCCTCAGTTGTGTTACCCTTCCCGGATGCTCAAGCGGGTCCTTATCGCTATGGTCGCGTTTGCGGCCCTGACCGTGCCGACGCTCGCCGGCGAGAACGGCATGGAGTGCCGCTGCCGCTATCAGGGCAAGTATTTCCAGCAGGGCGACACGGTGTGCATCCGCGTCGACGGCCACTCGCGGCTGGCGCGCTGCGACATGAACCTCAACAACAGCTCGTGGACCTTCCTGCCGGCCAAGAACGGCTGTCCGACGGCGCTGATGAGCCCGTTGCCGCCGCGCCGCCCGGCCGCGTCTCCCGAGACCGCCAGGACCACCCTGCTCTCGCTCTTGTGATCGGGCGACGGATTTTCGCGGGCCGGCCGCCGCGATAGCATTTCCCATGGCACAGCGCTGGATGCTTGCGTCAGCACTCCTGCTCCCGCTGTCGGCGCTCCCGGCAGCGGCTCAGGACGCGCCCGCCACGCCAGCGCTCCCCGCCCCCGCGACGCCCGCCCCGCAAACCGCCACCCCCCTGGCCTGCACCAGCGCCGGCAACACCTACAAGGCCGGCGACTATGCCTGCATCCCCGCCTGCCACGGCCAGAGACGGCTGGCGCGCTGCGACGTGGTCGGCCAGGCCGCCTCGTGGACCTATGTGTCGAATGCCTGTCCCAGCGCCATGATCAACGCGCCGTGGCCGGCCGACTGGAGCCAGATACCGGCGGTCACCGACATGACGCCGCTGCCGGTCGCCGTGCGCATGAGCGCCATCGATCCGAAGATCGCGCCGCTCATCGGCTCTCATTTCAGGGAATCGGTGCTCACCCGCTGACCCGCGGGCGTGAGCGCGTGCCAGCCTATTTGCCGCTGGCGAGCTTGGCCTGGTTCTTGGCGAGCCACTCGTCGGCCAGCTTCTTGGCCTTGTTCCATTCGTCGGCGGTCGCCGCCGAGAGGGCTTCCTCGTGCATCGCCATGATCCAGTCCTGGCCGGGACCGGAGCGCTTGAGCGCGATGGTGAGGTATTTCAGCCCCTGCACCGGCTGGCGGCTCTTGCCGTCGCCGACGAACAGGATGTGGCCATAGAGCGCCTGGCCGTCGACGCTGCCGTAATCGGCGGCAAGCTTGGCCCATTGCGCCGCCTGGCGCAGGTTGCCGGGCTTGTCGGCCTGGTCGAGATGGTCGTGGGTCAGTTCCAGCGCGATCTCGATCAGCAGGTTCTTGGCCGCCGGATTGCCCTTGTCGGCCGCCAGATTGGCCCATTTCGCCGCCTGGATCAGATCGCGGCTGCCGCCTTCGCCGTTATAGAACATGGCGGCGAGGTTGAGCTGGGCGTCGGCATCGCCGAAATAGGCGGCGCGCCAGAAATATTCGCGGGCGCGGTTGGGGTCCGCCTTGACGTCGGAATTGGGTATGCCCTTGCGGAAGAAGGTGCCGAGCTTGGCCCAGGCGCTGGTGACGAAGGGCGTCGGCTGGTCGCGACGGCCCTGGCTGTCCTCGGCGGCCTGGGCGGCGACATCGCTGAACAGCTTGAAGGCCGTGTAGTCGTTCTTCTCGACGCCATCGCCCTCGGCATACATGTTGCCGAGCTTCCACTGGGCACCGGCGCTGCCGGCCTTGGCGGCGAAGGAGAGCGCCTCGACGGCGGTGGTCTTGTCGCCGCTGCGATAGGACGTGATGCCGTAGCGCAGCGCTTCGGCAGGCGGGGTATCGGCATTGAGGTTATTGATGTCGAAGGCACCGGCATGAGCGGTCATGCCGATGACGATCACCAATGCACCGTTGAACGCACTACAAGTCCGCATAGCTCACAGCTTCCGCCGCGCCCCCTGGATGGGTCACGGCACCCTTGCGGGCCGGACCCACGCCCTGCGCATATTTCCACAATGCCCCGCTGGTGTAGGTGCCGGCGCGCGGCTTCCAGGCCTTGCGCCGCTCCGCCAGCGTGGCGTCGTCGAGGCGCACCGAGATGGTGCCCGCCACGGCATCGATATCGATGATGTCGCCGTCCTTGACGAGGCCGATCGGGCCGCCTTCCGCCGCTTCCGGGCCGACATGGCCGATACAGAAGCCGCGCGTGCCGCCGGAGAAGCGGCCGTCGGTGATCAGCGCCACCTTGTCGCCGGCCCCCTGGCCGTAGAGCGCCGCGGTGGTCGACAGCATCTCCGGCATGCCCGGGCCGCCCTTCGGTCCGACATAGCGGATGACCAGAACCTCGCCGTCCTTGTAGGCGCGGTTGCTCACCGCGTCGAAACATTCCTGCTCGGTGTCGAAGCAGTGCGCCGGGCCGGAGAACTTCAGATTCTTCATGCCGGCGACCTTCACGATCGCCCCGTCCGGCGCGAGGTTGCCCTTGAGGCCGACGACGCCGCCGGTCGGCGAGAACGGCTTGTCTGCCGGCACGACCACGTCCTGATCCGGGTTCCACTTCACCGAAGCGAGGTTCTCGGCAATGGTGCGGCCGGTCACGGTCATGCAGTCGCCGTGCAGGTAGCCGTTGTCGAGCAGCGTCTTCATCAGCATGGGGATGCCGCCGGCCTCGAACAGGTCCTTGGCGACGTATTTGCCGCCGGGCTTCAGCGTGGCGATGTAGGGCGTCTTCTTGAAGATCTCGGCAACTTCGAACAGGTCGAAGTCGATGCCGCATTCGTGCGCGATCGCCGGCAGGTGCAGCGCGGCATTGGTCGAGCCGCCGGAGGCGGCGACCACGGTGGCGGCATTCTCCAGCGCCTTGCGGGTAACGATGTCGCGCGGGCGGATGTTGCGGGCGAGCAGTTCCATCACTTTCTCGCCGGCGGCCATGCAGAAGCGGTCGCGGATCTCGTAGGGCGCCGGCGCGCCGGCCGAATAGGGCAGCGCCAGGCCGATCGCCTCGGAGATCATGGCCATGGTGTTGGCGGTGAACTGGCCGCCGCAAGCGCCGGCCGAGGGACAGGCCACCTGCTCCAGTTCGAGCAGGTCCTCGTCCGACATCTTGCCGACCGAGTGCAGGCCGACCGCCTCGAACACGTCGACCACGGTCACGTCGCGGCCCTTGAAGGTGCCGGGCAGGATCGAGCCGCCATAAATGAAGACCGAGGGCACGTTGAGCCGGAGCATGGCCATCATCATGCCGGGCAGAGACTTGTCGCAGCCGGCCATGCCGACCAGCGCGTCATAGCCGTGGCCGCGCATGGTCAGTTCGACGGAGTCGGCGATGACCTCGCGCGAGGGCAGCGACGACTTCATGCCCTCGTGGCCCATGGCGATGCCGTCGGTGACGGTGATGGTGCAGAATTCACGCGGCGTGCCGCTGGCGGCGGCCACACCGTGCTTGACCGCCTGCGCCTGGCGCATCAGCGAGATGTTGCAGGGCGCGGCCTCGTTCCAGCAGGTGGCGACGCCGACGAAGGGCTGCTGGATCTGCTCCGACGACAGCCCCATGGCATAGTAATAGGAGCGGTGCGGCGCGTGCTCCGGACCTACCGTCACGTGACGGCTGGGCAGTTTCTTCTTGTCGAACACACGCGCTTCCATGCTTCCCTCACTAGGTCGTTTCGCCCTTGCCGGGCGTGGGTTTCCAAGAACCAGCGCCGCGGCAACGAACCCGACCTCCCCGCGCTCGAACGCCGCGCAGAGCACCAAACTCGCGACAGGTTGCTTGCCCCCTGAACAGGCCACCTGATCGGCCGCAGACTTCGGTTCAGTTTATGGCTGAAAGGCGGCGGATAGCCTTCTCATACGATGAGGAGGTTAACTTCTCACCGCACTGTGGCGGGAAGGCAACAACAACGCCCATCCCGAGCATTGCGGCACCCGGCGGTCCCTTCGGGCAGGCCGGAAGAGCCTGCATTGCCATGCCCAGGCGCGCCGCCGGACATGGCGGGCTACCCCACGCCGAGCGGCGCCTCGCGCCTGAAAATTGGCGGATGGGCCGGGGCCTGCGGACAGACGGCCCCTGCCGCCTCAGCGCTGGCCATAGAGCACCTTGCGCTGCTCCTCCTCGCTGATCGGCTTGTCGTCCGCCGGCGGCTTGATGGCCATGGCCGTCACCACCGCCGGGCGGGCGGCCACGCGGTCGATCCAGGCCTTCACATTGGGGAATTCGTCGATGTCGATGTCGCGTGACTTGTAACCCCGCACCCAGCCGTAGAGCGACATGTCGGCGATCGAATAGTCGCCGGCGACCCAGTCACGACCTTCGAGCTGGGTGTTGAGGACGCGGTAGAGCCGGAAGGTCTCGTCGCCGAAGCGCTTGAGCGCATAGGCGTTGTCCGGGTCCATGCGCTTGAAGTGATTATAGTTGCCGAAGATCGGCCCGACATTGGCCATCTGCCAGAACAGCCATTCGTCGATCTTCACCCGGTCGCGGGCGGTCTTGCCGAAGAAGCGGTCGAACTTCAAGGCGAGATAGACGAGGATGGCGCCGGACTCGAACACCGAGATCGGCTGTCCGTCCGGCCCTTCCGGGTCGACGATCGCCGGAATGCGGTTGTTGGGCGCGATCTTCAGGAAGTCCGGCTTGAACTGCTCGCCCTTGCCGATGTTGACGAAGTGGGTCGTGTAGGGGACGCCCAGCTCCTCCAGCATGATGGGGATCTTGTAGCCGTTGGGGGTGGTCCAGAAATAGAGGTCGATCGGCTTCGTCTGGCTCGCAGGCATGGCAGGTCTCTTGGGTTGGGCGGAGGGCGGGAGGATACCCGGAATAGTTGGGATTTGCGCGCCGCGGGGCAAGGGAAGGATTTGCCAGATGTCGGCCGATCGGCGCAACGCTCATCCGTCTCTTGGCCTCCCGTGTGCGACAATCCCGTCGCCGGGCCGCGTCAACCGGATCGGGCCGCAGAGCCTACGGGCCTGCGCCGCGGATCGCCTTGCCCCTACGGTCGCTCACGGTCCGGCGGTGGCGAGCTTGTCGAGCAGGTCCTGCTTCTCCTGCCGCGCCCGTTCGGCAAGCGGCGCCGCCAGGAAGCGGCGGAGCGTCGTCTCCGAGGTCTGTTTCTCGAAGTGGGCCCGGAACAGCTCCAGCATGGTCACCCGGTCGCCGGCATAGGGTGTGTGCTCGACATGATCGCCGGTGCGGATCGCCCCTTCCTCAATGACCCGGCAGTAGAGGCCCGGCCGCTCGGCCACGCGAAAGGCCTTGAGGAATTCCGGGTTGCCCATGCGGTAGGCGAGCGTGGCGCAGGGCATGCGCGGCGCGCTCACCTCGATCACCACCTCCTCGCCGATGGCCAGGCGGTCGCCGACGGCGTAGTCGGTGCTCACCAGTCCGTCGACGGTCAGGTTCTCGCCGAAGGTGCCGGGCTCGAGCGGGCGCCCGACCCGGTACGACCACCATTCATAGTCCTCGCTGCCATAGACATAGACCGCCTGGTCCGGCCCGCCGTGGTGCTTGCCGTCGACGATGGCGTCGCCGTCGAGACCGAGCCGCCCGACATGCACGCTGCTGAGGACGGGACGCTTGGCGATGCCGGTCTGGATGGTCCGCTCGCCGACGGCAAGCTCCTTCACCCGCCCGATATTGATGCTGGTCAGTCGCATTCCGCTCCTATCTCCGTTCGATGTGTCCGCCGGCCTATTTCCACTTGATCGAGCAGCCGATCGACGGCGTCTGCTCCGCCGGCCCCTTGCCGGTCGCGGCGATCGCCCGCATCGCCTCGATCAGCTCGCGCTTGGCGTCCGGCGGCGGCTGGTCGGTGCGGCCCTGGTCGAGCCGGCCGCGATACTCGATCGTGCCGGCACGGCTGATGCCGAAGAATTCCGGCGTGCAGGCGGCGCCATAGGCACGCGCGGTCTGCTGGCTCTCGTCGAAGAGGTAGGGGAACGGGAAGCCGTGCTTCTCGGCGAATTGCTTCATGTTGGCCGGCGAATCCTCCGGGTGGCTGACCGGGTCGTTGGCCGAGATGGCGACGAAGCCGATGCCCTCGGCGGCCAGTGCCCTGGCGTCGGCAACCATGCGGCCGGCGACCGCCTTCACATAGGGGCAGTGGTTGCAGATGAAGGCCACCACCGTGCCGTTCTCGCCGGCAACGTCGTCGAGGCTGATGGTCTTGCCGTCGGTCGCCGGCAGCGCAAAAGCCGGCGCTGCGATGCCGAGATGCGCTGCGGTCCCCTGTGTCGCCATGATGTGTTCCCCTCATTCCATTCAGCCGGTGTTGATCAGTCCTTTCGACACCAGCCATTTCACCGATTCAAGCACCGCCTCGAACGAGGTGTAGCGCGGCTCGTAGCCGAGCACCCGGCGCGCCTTGTCGATCGAGCAACTGGGACTGTGGGCGATATGGTCCCAGGTCGCCGCCGCCTCCTCTTCGCTGTGGCTCGCCTTCCATTGCTCCCAGGGCAGATAGGTCAGCTTCGCCTCGCGGCCGAACCAGCCGGCAGCCGCTTCGGCATAGCCGCGCAGCGTCACCGCCGCCGGCGAGACGACGTGGAAGGCCTCGCCCACCGAGGCGCTCCAGTTGGCGATCGCCTTCATGAAGCCCTGGGCGACGTCGTCGGCGTGGACGTGATGGACGGTCTCCATGCCGAGATTGGGCAGCGCCAGTTCCTCGCCGCGCGCCAGCTTGGAGAAAACGCCGGGATCGAAATGGCCGGCGGGGTTCAGCGGATTCCACCCTTCGCCGACGATATGGCCGGGATGCAGCACGGTGGCCGGGAAGCCATTGCGCCGCGCCTCGTCGAGGAGATAGGCCTCGATCGCCGCCTTGCGGACGCCGTAATCGCCGAAGGGCCGGCGCGGCTGCATCTCGGTGGTCGGCACCGCAACGCTCGGCCCATGTACCCAGATCGTGCCGCAATGGAGAAAATGGCCGACATGGCCGGCAAGCGCCTCGACCGCCTGGCGGGCGCTGTCCGGCGTGAAGCAGATCATGTCGACGACGATGTCGGCCTTGAGATTGCGGATGGCGCGGCCGAAGGTGCCCGCCTTCTCCTCCGCCTCGCGGTCGATGACGACGTTGTGGACGTGCTTCCAGGCGCCGTGCGCCAGATAGGGTTGACGCTCGCCGCGCGTCACATTGCAGACCTCAAACCCGGCCTCGACCAGTCGCGGCACCAGATACGTGCCGACATGCCCGCTGCCGCCGATGATCACTACCCGGGACATCGCGAAATTCCTGAATTTGTGCCATGAAGTCCGGCGATCATCGGCCAAATGATGCCACGGGGCAACACCGGCAGCCTCCCGCCGGGAGCGGCCTCGTGCCACACTGCCCGCACCTGATTCGAGCCTGAGACACGCCTGAAAATGCCCGCCGCCAAGAAACGCAAATCCGACAAGTCCGCCGATCTGTTCGCCCAACTCGACCAGGAGGTCGGCCGGCTGAAGTCCGTCGCCAGCGCCGCTCGGCGCGAGAAGTCGGTGCCGCTCAAGAAGGCGGTCGGCGCCGAGGACAGCTATTCGGCCGCCGATATCGAGGTGCTGGAGGGGCTGGAGCCGGTGCGCCGCAGGCCCGGCATGTATATCGGCGGCACCGACGAGAAGGGCCTGCACCATCTCTTCGCCGAGGTCATCGACAATTGCATGGACGAGGCGGTGGCGGGCCATGCGAGCTGGATCGAGGTCGAGGTCGAGGCCGACGGTTTCGTTACCGTCACCGACAACGGCCGCGGCATCCCGGTCGACCCGCATCCCAAGTTCAAGAACAAGTCGGCGCTGGAGGTGATCATGACCACCCTCCACTCCGGCGGAAAGTTCCATTCCAGGGTCTACGACACCTCCGGTGGCCTGCATGGCGTCGGCGTGTCGGTGGTCAACGCGCTGTCGGAATCCCTCGAGGTCGAGGTGGCGCGCGGGCGCAAGCTCTACGCCCAATCGTTCGCGCGCGGCGAGCCGAAAACGAAGCTGAAGGAGGTCGGCGAGGTCCACAACCGGCGCGGCACGCGCATCCGCTTCCGTCCCGACCCGCAGATCTTCAAGGGCACGACGCTCCGCCCCGAGCGCCTCTTCGCCATGTCGCGGTCGAAGGCCTACCTTTTCGGCGGCGTCGAAATCCGCTGGTCCTGTGCGCCGGAACTCATCCAGGGCACGAACATCCCGGAAAAGGGGGTCTTCCATTTTCCTGGCGGCCTGGCGGAATTTCTCGCCGCCGAACTCGGCAGCGAGAGGACGGTCGCGCCGATCTTCTCCGGCCGCACCGACAAGGCGTCCGGCCACGGCGCAGCGGAATGGGCGGTCGCGTGGTTCCCCGGCGAGGGCTTTATCCGCTCCTTCTGCAACACCATTCCGACCGGCGACGGCGGCACCCACGAGGCCGGCTTCCGTGCCGCCCTCACCCGCGGGCTCAAGGCCTATGCCGAGCTTTCCGGCAACAAGCGCGCTGGCGTCATCACCCCCGACGACGTGATGACGTCCGCCGCCGGCATCCTCTCGGTCTTCATCCGCGAGCCGGAATTCGTCGGCCAGACCAAGGACCGCCTGTCATCGGCGGAGGCGACGCGCATCGTCGAAAACGCGGTCCGCGACCCCTTCGATCACTGGCTTGCCGCCTCCCCGGCCGATGCCACGCGCCTGCTCGACTGGGTGGTCGAGCGCGCCGAGGAGCGCCTGCGCCGCCGCCACGAGAAGGAGATCGGCCGGCAGAACGCGACGCGCAAGCTGCGCCTGCCGGGCAAGCTCGCCGACTGCTCCCGGGCCGGCAAGGCCGACACGGAGCTGTTCATCGTCGAGGGCGATTCCGCCGGCGGGTCGGCCAAGCAGGCGCGCAACCGGGCCACCCAGGCGGTGCTGCCGCTCAGGGGCAAGATCCTCAACGTCGCCAATGCCGGCCGCGAGAAGCTCTCCCAGAACCAGCAGATCGGCGATCTCATCCAGGCGCTCGGCGTCTCGCCGCGCACCGGCTACAAGGCCGCGGATCTCCGCTACGAGCGCGTCATCGTGATGACCGACGCCGATGTCGACGGCGCCCACATCGCCTCGCTCCTCATCACCTTCTTCTATCGCGAGATGCCCGAGCTCATCCGCGACGGCCACCTCTTCCTCGCCGTGCCGCCGCTCTACAAGCTCTCACAGGGCGCCAAGGTGATGTATGCGCGCGACGACGCCCACCGCGCCGAACTCACCAAGAAAGAATTCAACGGGCGCGGCAAGATCGAGGTCAGCCGCTTCAAGGGTCTGGGCGAGATGCTGCCGGGTCAGCTCAAGGAGACGACCATGGACCCGGCCAAGCGCACGCTGCTCAAGGTCGCGATCGTCGAGGACGCCGAGACCAGCGCGGCCGTGGAGAGCCTCATGGGCAACAAGCCCGAGGCGCGCTTCCGCTTCATCCAGGAGCGCGCCGAATTCGCCAAGGATCTGGATATCTGAGGCGGCGCCGCGACGCCCCTCAATCCAGTCGAGCCGGCCTCCCTTTGGTCACCGATGCCGGCGGCCGCCGGGACAACTGGTTGATGGCGCGCCCCCGCGGAGACGCGCCATCTGTCGCAGCAAGATGCCGCCGATTCCGTCGCTCTGCTGCTGCCGTGAGGCGGGTTCGGAAACCCACCCCTGGCTACGGGAACCGATACAGCGCCCTGATCCGAGCGACCGTGAACTGCGACCCGATCGTCACCTGCGAAAAGCTGCCGAGCCCGACGGTCGCGGCCGGATACGATTCCCCGCCGAGATCGACGTAGAGCACCTCACCGCCAACGGTCCAGTTGTTGGCGAGCGAGAAATCCACGCCGCCACCGGCAACCCAGCCGGTGTGGGTCGCGCTTTGTGTCAAGGTATCGCTGGACGCTGTTCGGGTTGACGTGCGTGTCATGCCCCCGAAGGCGACACCCGCCGTCACGTAGGGCAGGAAGTTGTTGACAGGCAAACCCACCCGACCGCGGACTGTGCCGAGCCAATCAACCGACGCATTGCAGGTATAGGTCGCGTTCACGCAGCTCGACGTGCCCGAAAGGCTGGCCCCCGAGATGTCGCCCTCGATGCCCACAACAAGACGCCCGACCTCCCAGTTGTAGCCGGCGAGCACGCCGCCGATCACGCCGGAAAGGGCTGAACCGACATTGGTCCCCGACCCGGAGGAGAAGATGTAGTCGTAGTTGCCCCAGCCGCCGCCGACCTGACCGCCGAAATAGAGGCCGCGCCAGGTGGCCGCCTCCGAAGCTGACGACAGTTGGTGCCACGGATGCATGATCGGAGGTTGTGAGGCGGCCGGCATGTCTGCAGCATGGGCCGCCGTGGACAGCACAAGTCCGAAAGCAACAGCAAGAGTTCGTTTCATTTCCACACGCTCCCCGAGACATGAAATGAACCGCGAAAATTTAGCAAAAATACCGTGCGGAGCAGGCCGCGTCAGCCGCGACACTTGGGCGCCCCCCGGAGCGGCGGGACCGCGGAAGCTGCCACTAGGTCTTCGCGAACACGTCTCCACCGGGGGGCGAGCGAAGCGCATTCGGGGGCTACACGCCTGGGTCGTGGCGCCGTCTCCGTGCCCGTCCGGAATTTCCCGGGGGCTGACCAACCTCCCGTTTTCGGGTAGTTTCAGCGTGAACTCCTGTCCTCCAAAGGAGGTGCGCGTGCTCCGCCTGATCGTCCTTGCCGCCGTTGTCGCCGCCGGCCTTGGCGCCGCCGTGCCGGCACGGGCCGACGCCTTGCTCGACGGCCTCACGACGATGCCCGGCTCGGTCGAGGACGTGCGCATCGCCGGCACCTGGGATCAGGGCGACAAGACCGGCGCCTACCGGCTCATCATCGCGCGCACCGTCGGCGAGGCGGTCACCGCGCGCCTGTTCGTCCAGTGGGTCGCCTATCAGGACGACGGCAGCACCACGGTCGACGCCACCATCGAGATCAAGGAACTGACCGATCTCAAGGTCGATATCGTCGATTACACCTCGGAATCGGACGCCGACGGCCTGTCGGTGTTCATCCAGACGCTGAACCCGAACGGCGCCACCGACCAGAATTACGAGCTGTTCGTTCTGTCGCCGACCGAATATCGCTTCGGCCCAGCCAGTAATTAGCCGTTTCCGTTTACGCAAAACAGCCGGAAACATTGACAAGAGGCCGACACTCCCTATGTTGCAGCGCGTCAATCCCGTCGCGCCTGATCACGAGTCGGCGCCGTCACACCGCGGCCAAGAGCCGGGTTTATTGTTTCACAAATGAGCTTTGAATCTCTCGGACTGAGCCCGAAAGTCCTGGCAGCGGTTGAGGCCAGCGGCTACACGGAGCCGACGCCCATCCAGGCGCAGGCCATCCCCCATGCGCTGGCGCGCCGCGATATCATCGGCATCGCCCAGACCGGCACCGGCAAGACCGCCGGCTTCGTGTTGCCCATGCTGACCCTGCTGGAACAGGGGCGCGCGCGGGCGCGCATGCCGCGCACGCTGATCCTCGAGCCGACGCGCGAACTGGCGGCGCAGGTCGAGGAGAATTTCGGGCGCTACGGTCGCAATCACAAGCTGACGGTGGCACTGATCATCGGCGGCGTCTCCTTCGACGACCAGCTCAAGAAGCTGGACCGCGGCGTCGACATCCTCATCGCCACGCCCGGCCGCCTGCTCGACCTGTTCGAGCGCGGCAAGATCCTCATGTCCGGTGTCGAGATTCTGGTCATCGACGAGGCCGACCGCATGCTCGACATGGGCTTCATCCCCGACATCGAGCGCATCTGCAAGCTCCTGCCCTTCACCCGCCAGACCCTGTTCTTCTCGGCGACCATGCCGCCGGAGATCAAACGGCTCGCCGACCAGTTCCTGCGCGATCCGGTGCGCGTCGAGGCCTCCAAGCCGGCGACCGCGGCCACCACCATCAGCCAGTACATCGTCCCCTCGGGGCGCGAGCCGGTCGACAAGCGCGCCGTTTTGCGGGCGCTGATCAAGGGCGCCGACAACTTCAAGAACGCCATCATCTTCTGCAACCGCAAGCGCGACGTGGCGACGCTTCACCGGTCGCTCGGCAAGCACGGCTTTTCCGTCGGCGCGCTGCATGGCGACATGGACCAGCGCGCGCGCATGGCCACCCTCGACGATTTCCGCAAGGACCGCATCACGCTGCTGGTTGCCAGCGACGTGGCGGCGCGCGGTCTCGATATCCCGGCGGTGAGCCACATCTTCAATTTCGACGTACCCACCCACGCCGAGGACTATGTCCACCGTATCGGCCGTACCGGGCGTGCCGGACTGACCGGCACCTCGATCACCATCGCCACCTCGATCGACCGCAAATATGTGGCCGCCATCGAGAGGCTGATGGGGCATCCGATTCCGCCGCTGGTGGTCGAGGCCGATGCCGAGCGTGCCGCCGCCTTCCACAAAGGCCGCGCCCATCGCGAACAGGCGCATGAGGCCGAAGCCGACGCGCCTGTCGCCGAGACGGTGGCGGCCGAGCCGGAGGCCCGGTCGTCGCGCTCCCGCCGGCACAAGGACGAGGCGCACGGCCGCAAGGATGAACCCCGGCGCCGCAAGAGCGAGCCGCACAGGGCCGAGGCGCGGGAGCGTCACGAGGAGCAGCCGGGCAAGCCCCGCCGCGACGACCACCGCCGCGGCCGCCAGCGCGACGACGGGCGCGACGATGCGCCGGTCATCGGCCTCGGCGACCACGTTCCGGCCTTCCTGCTGCGCCCGACCAAGGTGCCGAGCGAGTAGGTCGTCACGGTCCCGTTGGTGCCCAGCGGGATCGAGGTGGACTACCTGGACGTCACGGCCGTCGAGTGACCGTCAACGCCGCTTTGATGATTTGCCTTTCGGGCGCGCTTTCGCCGCCTCCGTGCGCCGTGCCGCGGCGTGGGCCGCCCGCGCCCAGTCGGCGAATTCGTCCGGCTCGTCGAAGAGCCGCTCCGGCGCCCGCCAATAGGGCATGGCCGATTTCCGCCCGCCCATTTCGGGCGTCCATTGCTCGCAGCCCTCGGCCGCGAAGGCCGGTGCCGTCTCCTCGTCCGCCTTGAAGTAGAAGACGCCGCGCGAGGAGAGGAGCGCGAACATCAGGCCGTCCTTGAAGATTCCGCGCCCGCCGAACATGCGGCGGATGGTGACGCCGCCAAGCGGCGCCAGCAGGTCTTCGAGAAGGTCCTCAAGCCCGGCCATGGGGTGAGCCTACAACAGCGGCCGCATGGGCGCAGCCGCATGGGCGGCGCCGGCCGTCACTCTCCTGACAGAAACGGGATCGGCGTCAGGCGTCTTCCGGGGCGAGCGTTGCCGGCTTCAGCTCCACCGACTCGCCGCAGCCGCACGACGAGACCTCGTTCGGATTGCTGAAGACGAAGCCCGAGCGCAGCTTGGTCGTCTCGAAGTCCATGGTGGTGCCGAGCAGGAAGAGCACTGCCTTGGGATCGACAAAGACGGTGACTCCGTGCTGGCTGACGACGTCGTCGGCCGGGTTCGGCGTCTCGACCATGTCCATCGTATAGGCCATACCGGCACAGCCGGCGTTCTTGACGCCGACCCGCAGGCCGGCGAGCGGCTTGTCGCTGCCCACAACCAGTTCGCGCACGCGCGCTGCCGCCGCTTCGGTGAGCGAGATCACGGTTGGACGCGGGCGCGGCATGGGCTTCTCTCGTTTGTTGGCGCCGGTTCAAGGCCGGCGCAGACAGGTTCTAAAATGGGCTGCTTCGCCCGGCACGGCAAGCCCCTGCCAAGGGCTTGATCCTGCTTCAGAAATCCCGGTTCCTCAGAAGATGGCTGGGGATGGCGAGGCCGGCGCCGATGGCGCCCAGGGTGAAGGTCACGCGCAGCATGTATTCCATCGCCAGCACGATGGTGGCGACCTCGTTCTCGGGATGGGGCGCGGTCACCGCCAGAAGGCCGAGGATCGCCTGGCTCAGGAAGGCGCCGGGGACCATCGGAATGCAGCCGGCAAGCGCCACTGCGTTGCTGGCCGTGCCCAGCCAGCGGCGGAAGGCCCAGGCGGCGACGGAGGCGGCGATCGCTGCGACGAACGAGGCGGCTTCCAGGCTCCAGCCGGCGTCCTGGCCCAGCGTGCGCACCAGAAGCGCCAGCCCGCCCGCGCCCATGCACCAGAGGACCGTGCGCGGCCCGACATTGAACAGGACGGCGAAGCCGGCCGCAGCGATGGCGCCGAAGACGACCTGATGAACGAGATGCAGGAGAATGGCCTCCATCAGCCCACCCCCAGCATGACTTCGGCGATCCACACGCCGACCGTGGCGAAGATCATCACCATCAGCACGGTCACCGCCCGGGCGCTGCCCATCGACGGATAGCCGTCCATGATGTCGGTCTGGGCGTTGGTGGCGGGCACGCCCGGCACCAGCAGCAGGATCGCGGCGATCATGGCAAGCGGCACCGTGCCGCTGCCGGCAAGCAGCGCCCCCGCCCCGCTCAGGCCGGCGGCGAGAAAGGCGATGACCGCGGCGACGACGTAGGGGTTGATGCCGCGCAGGCGCAGCAGGTGGCGGACATATTGGCCGGCGGTACCGGCGATGAAGACGGGCAGGAAGGCCGCCCAGTCGATGCCGAGCAGCCGGCCGAAGGCGGCGCAGGCGATGCCGACGGCAAGCGCCACGGTGGCGGCGGCGTAGCGCGGTGTCCTGTGCACGAGGTCGTCGATCGCCGCATCGACGTCGGCGACGCTCATGCCGCCTCGCGACACCTTCAGGCAGAGGTCGCGCAAGGCGTGGTCGAGCCGGTGGTTGACCCCGTGCGGGCCGACCGATGTCATGCGCGTGATCGTGTTGGCGCCGTTCGAGACGGTGATTTCGTGCGAGGCATAGCCGGCGCGCATGCCGATGATGTCGGCGCCGAGCCCCTTGACGATCAGCGTGGCGCCCTCGTGCACGACCTTCACCCGGGCGCCGCTTTCCAGCAGGATGCACGCGGCCTTGAGCGCCACCAGAGCGATGCGCTCCAGCTCGCGGTGCCTCATGGGAACGGGATCGGTTTCCGGGGACATGGCTTGCTTTCGGCTACACGACAAGCCGCGCCAGCGGCTTGATCCGGCTCAATCGCCGGCCTTGCCGTTCAGTAATTCCGCCACAGGCCAGGCGTGGCGAGTTCCACGACAAGCCCGTCGGGATCGCGGAAATAGAGGCTTCTGCCGCCCTGCGGCCACGTCACCTCGCTCTCCACCGCAACGCCCTCGGCGCCGAGATGCGCCTTCCACGGCTCGAAATCCTCGGCAGCGATGGCAAACGCGAAATGCTGGTGGCCGCTGCCGTCATGGGCCGGAATGAAGCCGCCGCCGATGGGGATCGGGTTCGGCGTGCCGTCGCGCCTGAAGAGGATGAGCACGCTCCCCGGCCCGGCATCCAGCGCCGCGATACGTTCGTCGGCGACCATCGCCGCGAAGCCGAAGACGCGCTCGTAGAAGGCGCGGCTCGCGCCCACATCCTCGACATAGAGGCAGGTTTCGAGAACGCCGTTCACCCTGGGGCGGTCGGCCATCACCCGCGCAAGCCGCTCAGTACCAGTCGAGCGCGACGCGCGCGAGGTCCGACATGCGGTCGGGCGTCCATGGCGGGTCGAACACCATGTTGACCCACACATTGCCGACGCCGGGCACCATGCTCACCGCGTTCTCCACCCAGCCGGGCATCTCGCCGGCGACCGGGCAGCCGGGGGCGGTCAGGGTCATGTCGATATCGATGTTCTTTTCGTCGTCGATATCGACCCGGTAGATCAGCCCCAGCTCGTAGATGTCGGCGGGGATCTCCGGGTCATAGACGGTCTTCAGAGCGGCGACGATGTCCTGGGTCAATCGCTCCAGTTCCTCCGCCGGGATCGCCGAGCCGGTGGCGCGCGGCATCGTCGACGCGCCGTGGGCCGGCTCCGGCTCGGGCGTCTTGGGGGTCGGCGGCGTGCTGAAGGGGCGCTCGTCCATGGCCATCACGCAAAGAAATCCTGAGCTTTCTGCAATGCTTCCGCCAGAAGGTCCACTTCCTCCACAGTGTTATAGAGCGCGAAGGAGGCGCGACAGGTGGCGGTCGTGCCGAAACGGGCGAGCAGGGGCTGGGCACAGTGGGTCCCTGCCCTCACCGCCACGCCGGCGCGGTCGATGATCGTCGAGACATCGTGCGGGTGGGCGCCGGCCATGTTGAAGGAGACGATGGCGCCCTTGCCTTTGGCCTGGCCGTAGACGGTCAGGCTGTTGATGCGCGACAGGCGCTCCTGGGCGTAGGCGGCAAGCGCCGCCTCGTGGGCATGGATGCGTGCCAGGCCGAGTTTCTCGATGTAGGTCAGCGCCGCACCGAGGCCGATCGCCTGGACGATCGGCGGCGTGCCCGCCTCGAAGCGGTGCGGCGGCTCGGCATAGGTGACGCGCTCCTGGCTGACGTCGGCGATCATCTCGCCGCCGCCCATATAGGGCGGCATGGCTTCCAGCCGCGCGCGCTTGCCGTAGAGCACGCCGATGCCGGTCGGGCCGTAGAGCTTGTGGCCGGTGAAGGCATAGAAATCGCAGTCGATGTCCTGAACGTCGACGGCCGCATGGACGGCGCCCTGGCTGCCATCGACCA
The DNA here is from genome assembly GCA_963730325.1 of uncultured Alphaproteobacteria bacterium. Lineage (GTDB taxonomy): Bacteria > Pseudomonadota > Alphaproteobacteria > Rhizobiales > Kaistiaceae > CAVSRC01. The sequence goes on from CAVSRC010000019.1 coordinate 640,042, forward strand.
GCACCGGAATGCCGCGCTCATGGGCGATGCGGCAGACCTCCTTCACCGGCACGACGGTGCCCAGCACATTCGACATGTGGGTGATCGCCACCATCTTGGTGCGCGGCGACAGCAGCTTCTCGAATTCGTCGACCAGGAAGGTGCCGTCGTCGGCGACCGGCGCCCATTTGATGACGGCGCCGCGATGCTCGCGCAGGAAGTTCCACGGCACGATGTTGGAATGGTGCTCCATGATCGAGAGCACGATCTCGTCGCCCTCGCCGATCACCGAGCCGCCGAAGGAGGCGGCGGCGAGGTTGATCGCCTCGGTGGCGTTGCGCGTGAAGACGATCTCGTCGGTCGCCGCCGCGTTGATGAAGCGGCGGACGATCTCGCGCGCCTCCTCGTATTTCTCGGTGGCGAGATTGGACAGGTAATGCAGGCCGCGATGGACGTTGGCGTATTCGGCGCCATAGGCCTGCGTGACCGCGTCGATGACCGCCTGCGGCTTCTGCGCCGAGGCGGCATTATCGAGATAGATCAGCGGCTTGTCGTAAACGGTTCGCGCAAGGATCGGGAAATCCCGGCGCACCGCCGCGACATCGAAAGGCGCCCCGATCGTCTCGGGCTTGTTCAAGCCGCCCCTCCCCGCTGGCTCAGCCAGGCGCTGACCACGCCCTTGAGCGCATCGGCCACCGCCTCGTCCTTCAGCAAGTCGATGGCGTCGTCGAGAAATGCCTCGATGAGAAGCTGCTCGGCATCGGCGCGCGGCACGCCACGCGCCATCAGGTAGAAAAGCTGCGTGTCGTCGATGCGGCCGGAGGTGGAGCCGTGGCCGCACTGGACGTCGTCGGCGAAGATTTCCAGCTCCGGCTTGGAGGCGAATTGCGCCTCCTGCGAAAGCAGCAGCGCCTGGGCCATCATCTTGCCGTCGGTCTTCTGGGCATCGGGATCGACGACGATGCGCCCCTGGAAGACGCCTTGCGCCGTGTCGTCGACGACACTCTTGAACAGCTCGCGGCTCTGCGACCAGCCCTCGGCATGGCGCACGACCAGCGCCTGGTCGCCGTGCTCCTTGCCCGACAGCATGGTGGCGCCGTTGAAGTTGAGCGTCACGCCGCGTCCGGCCACGGTGGCGAAGCCCTGCCAGCGCCACAGCGCGGCACCGGCATTGACGACGAGATGGCCGAGGGTGACGTCGGCGGCAAGCGTCACCTCGAGCGTGCCGATGTGCTGGGCGGCGTCGCCCTCCGCCTGCAGCCGCGCCCATTCGACATTGGCGCCGGCGGCAATGGAGAGTTCGGTGACGGCATTGACCTGATAGGCGACGCCGCCGGGTCCGCGATGGCTGTCGACGATGCGCACGGCGGCATTCTCGCCGACCGTCACCATGTCGCGCACGAAGACGGCAGCGGGCGCGCCCACGGCGGTCAGATGGACGATCTCGATCGGCCGCGCCGGTGTCGCGTTGCGGGCGACATCGACCACGACGCCGCCCCGCATGAAGGCCGAGTTGAGCGCCAGCGCGGTGTCGTCGGAATCGGCGAAGAGCCGGCCGATGCGCTCGGGCGTGTTGGCAAGCACGTCGGCGAGCGCCGTCACGGTGACGCCGTCGAGCCCGGCAAGATCGGAGAGGTCGGGGCGCCAGGTGCCGTTGACCACGACCAGGCGGGCGCGGTCGAGCCCGGCGAAGGGATCAGTGCCGGCAAGCGCGCCCAGCGCCGCATCGTCAGCGCCGTCGGCGAGCGGCGCCGCGTCCTTCATCAGCGCGCGCAGGTCGGTGTATTTCCATTCCTCGACGCGGCGATGCGGCAGGCCGCTCTTCTCGAACAGCGCGAACGCCGCCTCGCGCCGATGTGCGACCGGCGTGCCGCCGGGCAGCGTCGCCGCGGCGGCGCGGTACTGGTCGAGCAGCGCCTCTTCCGCCTTGGTGCGGATGGTTTTGGGTGCGGCCGTCATTCTTCCCTGCTCACGCCGCCGCGCCGGCAAATTCGGCGTAGCCCTTCTCTTCCAGCTCCAGCGCCAGCTCCTTGCCGCCCGAGCGCGCGATGCGGCCGGCGGAGAGCACATGCACCACGTCGGGCACGATGTGGTTCAAGAGACGCTGGTAATGGGTGATGACGATGGTCGAGCGTTCCGGCGATTTCATCGCGTTGACGCCGTCGGAGACGACGCGCAGCGCGTCGATGTCGAGGCCGGAATCGGTCTCGTCCATGACGCAGAGCATCGGGTCGAGCAGCGCCATCTGCATGATCTCGTTGCGCTTCTTCTCGCCGCCCGAGAAGCCGACATTGAGCGGCCGGCGCAGCATCTCCTGGGTGACGTTGAGCCGGTCGGCGACCTCGCGCACCTTGCGCACGAAATCGGGCGTCGTCAGCTCTTCCTCGCCGCGCGCCTTGCGCTGGGCGTTGAGCGCCGACTTCAGGAAGGTCATGGTGGCGACGCCGGGGATCTCGACCGGATACTGGAAGGCGAGAAAGATGCCGGCGGCGGCGCGCTCGTCCGGCTCCATCTCGAGCAGGTTCTCGCCGTTGAAGAGCACCTCGCCCTTGGTCACCTCGTAGCCGGGATGGCCGGCCAGGACATAGGCGAGCGTCGACTTGCCGCCGCCATTCGGCCCCATGATGGCGTGGGTCTCGCCCTTGCCGACCTTGAGGTCGATGCCGCGCAGGATCTCGCGCTCGGCCACGGTCGCATGCAGGTTCTTGATCTCGAGCAGTGCCATTCGTTCCACTTTCCTTCAGGTCCCCGCGAACGGCGGCGACCTGCTCCAAAACCTTCATTCGCCGTCCCAGTAGTCGAGCGAATTCTCGGCGCGACCGACATAGCGCACGCCGCCCTTGCCGGTCGCCCAGTCGAAGCGCGAGGAGACGGCGAACTTCTTCGAGTCCGGATACTCGACCACGTCGCCGCCGCCGGGATTGGCCGAGATGCCGAGATATTTCAGCGTCGACTTGCCGGTGTTGACGATCTGGTGGGCCGACCTCCGGTCCGCCGGCCGGCGCGGCGCAGACGTCGCCGGCCTTGACCGGATAGCTCTCCGTCGCCGAAGCGATAGGTGCCCTCGCCTTCGAGGATGACGAACAGCTCCTGCGTCATGTGATGGGCGTGGAAGGGAAACGCCTTCTTGCCCGGCTCGACCACATGCAGCATGACGCCCATGCCGGTCGAGCCGATCATCCTGCCGAAGGAGCCGATCTTCGCCGCGAACGCCTCGCCGTGCGCGTTGTCGCGCAGCGGCACGTCGGCGATGTTGATCACGGGTTTGGTGGTCTCGGTCATGCGGTCACCCCAATGGAAACGGACGCCAGCGGGCGCTAGCCCACGCTCCCTTCCAGGCTGATGCCGATGAGCTTCTGCGCCTCGACGGCGAACTCCATCGGCAGTTGCTGGATGACGTCCTTGACGAAGCCGTTGACCACCAGCGCGATCGCCTCCTCCTCGTCGAGGCCGCGGCTGCGGCAATAGAACAGCATGTCGTCGGAAATCTTCGAGGTGGTCGCCTCGTGCTCGAAGATGACGCCGGAGTTCTTGGCCTCGATATAGGGAACCGTGTGGGCGCCGCATTTGTCGCCGATGAGGAGCGAGTCGCAGTTGGTGTAGTTGCGCGCGCCCACCGCCTTGCGATGCGAGGTCACCAGCCCGCGATAGGTGTTCTGCGAGTGGCCGGCGGCGATGCCCTTGGAGATGATGCGGCTCTTCGTGTTCTTGCCGAGATGGGTCATCTTGGTGCCGCTGTCGATCTGCTGGTAGCCGTTCGACACGGCGATCGAATAGAACTCGCCGACGCTGTCGTCGCCCCGGAGGATGCAGCTCGGATACTTCCAGGTGATCGCCGAGCCGGTCTCCACCTGCGTCCACGAGATCTTCGAGCGGTCGCCGCGGCAGTCGCCGCGCTTGGTGACGAAATTGTAGATGCCGCCCTTGCCTTCGGCGTCGCCCGGATACCAGTTCTGCACCGTCGAATACTTGATCTCGGCGTCCTCCTGCGCGATCAGCTCGACGACTGCGGCGTGGAGCTGGTTCTCGTCGCGCATCGGCGCCGTGCAACCTTCCAGATAGGAGACGTAGGCCCCCTTCTCGGCGATGATCAGCGTGCGCTCGAACTGGCCGGTGTTCTTCTCGTTGATGCGGAAATAGGTCGACAGCTCCATCGGGCAGCGCACGCCCTCGGGCACGTAGACGAAGGAGCCGTCGGAGAACACCGCCGAGTTGAGCGTCGCATAGAAATTGTCGGAGGTCGGCACGACCGAGCCGAGATACTTTTGGACGATCTCCGGGTGCTCGCGGATCGCCTCCGAAATCGAACAGAAGATGACGCCGGCCTTGGCCAGCTCCTCCTTGAAGGTGGTCACCACGGAGACGGAATCGAACACCGCGTCGACCGCCACCTGGGCGCCCTGGACGCCGGCCAGCACGGCGCGCTCCCTGAGCGGAATGCCGAGCTTCTCATAGGTGGCGAGAAGCTGCGGATCGACCTCTTCGAGGCTCCTCGGCCCGGCCGTCTTCTTCGGCGCCGAATAGTAGTAGATGTCCTGGAAATCGATCTTGGGATAGCTCACTCGGGCCCAGGTCGGCTCGGTCATGGTCAGCCAGCGGCGGAAGGCGCCGAGCCGCCATTCGAGCATCCATTCGGGCTCGCCCTTCTTGGCCGAGATGAAGCGCACCGTGTCTTCCGAAAGGCCCTTCGGCGCCTTGTCGGACTCGATGTCGGTGACAAACCCATATTTGTATTGGTCGACGTCGATCTGGCGAACCTGATCGACCGTCTCGCGAACGGCAGGCATTCGGCTACTCCATCCACAGCGGCTTCAAGGGCCGCGGGTGAGCTTTTTAAGGCCGCAATGCCGGGCGGAAAAGTGCGTCACACCTTCCCTGGCATTGCTCCCGGCGACATTCAGGCCACCTGAATCTCTCCTGGCGCGACGTGCTTTAGCACGGCTTTCCAGGCGGTTGCGAATGAATCTAAGTCGTTTTCGGCCGAATCCCACCCCAAAGAGAGCCGGATGGCGCATTTTGCCAGCTCCGGTTCCACCCCCATGGCCGCCAGCACATGGCTCGGCGCCACCTTGCCGGACGAGCAGGCCGAGCCGGAGGAGACCGCGATCCCGGCCAAATCGAGAGCGATCACAAGGGTTTCCGCCGGCATGCCGGGCACGGCGAGGCATAGCGTCTGGGGCAGCCGCGGCGCGCCGGCGCTGAACACGGTGGCCTCCGGTCCGGCGATCTCGGCCAATCGGTCGCGCCAGCGCGACCACGCCCCGGCCTTGTCGAGGTCGGCGAGCGCCGCCTCGGCCGCCGCGCCGAAGCCGGCGATGGCCGCAACGTTCTCGGTTCCGGCGCGGGCCCGCCGTTCCTGCCCGCCGCCGGTCAGAAGCGGCGCGAAGGCGACATCCTCGCTCGCCCGCACAATCGCCCCGGCGCCCTGCGGGCCGCCGATCTTGTGCGCCGAGAGCGTGAGAACATCCGCGCCCAGCGCCTTGATATCCAACGGGATTCTCCCAGCGGCCTGGATCGCGTCGCAATGCACCAGGGCGCCCGCCTCGTGGGCAATCGCCGCCACGTCGGCGACCGGCTGGATGGTCCCGGTCTCGTTGTTGGCGAGCATCACCGAGACCAGCGCGCGGCCGCCAGCCTGGACGAGCATGGCGGTGAGCGCCTCGCGGTCGACGATGCCCTCGCCGTCGACGGGGATCGTCCGCGTCTCGTCAACGGCGAAGCCGCCACCGGCCATCACCGAGGGGTGCTCGGTGGCGCCGACAAGCAGCGTCCCGACATCGACGATCTCGCTGCCGATGCGCCAGTCGGGGGTGAGAACGGTGTTGTTGGCCTCGGTGCCGCCGCTGACGAAGGTGACGCGCTTGGCCTCGCCGCCGGTCAGGTGCGCGACGGCGTTCCGCGCCTCTTCGATGCGGGCGCGCGCCGCGCGTCCCTCGGCATGGACCGAGGAGGCGTTGCCGACTTCGTCCAGCGCCGCGATCATGGCCGCGCGTGCCTGTGGCCGCAGCGGCGCGGTGGCGTTGTAGTCGAGATAGGTGCGCTTCGCCGTCATGGACCTTTCAACACCACGCTTCCAGCGCGCTGGCAAGAACCGCGCGGCAGTCAGCCCGTGCGGGGCGGGAAATCGGGTTGCGCCTCGGGGCGCGCCCGCTGGAATGCATCGAGCGGCAGGCAATTGGCTTCCACCGCCAGCAGCCGCCGATAGGACGAGACGTCCACGCCCAGCCGCCGCGAGGCGGCAAGCTGCGGCACAAGGTGCAAATCGGCCCAGCCGGGCGTTTCGCCGAATGAGAAGGGCCAGTCTCCGGCACGTCGGGCGAGCGCCGCTTCCAGCGCGGCCAGGGCGAGGCCGTGCCAATGGGCCGCCCAGCGCGCCACGCCGTCCTCGCCGAGGCCGAGATCGTCTCTCAGGAAAGCGCGCACCCGCTTGACCGTGATGGCATGCATCTCGGCCGCGATATGGGCAGCGAACGCACGTGCCTCCGCGCGTAGCAGCGGGTCGGCCGGCAGCAGCGGCGGATCGGGAAACGCCTCCTCGAGAAAGGCGAGGATCGCGGCCGACTGGGCGACCACCTGCCCGTCGACCTCGAGCGCCGGCATCAGCCCCTGCGGGTTGATCGCCAGATATTCGTCGCGCGAGAGCGAACCGACCGAGACGTAGTCGTAGGTCAAGCCTTTCAGGTTGAGCGCGATGCGCACCCGCTCGCCCGCCGAGTTCTGCCAGCGCGTGTAGAGGCGCATCGCCTTGCTCCCGGTGACGCCTATGATCCGGCCTTCCGCCCTGTCTCAACCAGCGCCGCCATGGCCGCGGCAGGCACGCCGCCATCGGCGCGGAGGCCGGCAACCACGCCGGCCCGGTCGGCTTCCGGCCGGTTCTGGCTCGCCTTCCACTTGCCTTCGATGCGCGCGATTTCGATCTCGATGCCGACGATGCCGCGCAGCATGGCGGAAACGAACGGTTCCGGCGCATCGGCAACCTGCCAGGGCGCGGGCCGCGCTTCCTCCTGGGCAAGCGTCAGGGCGTCGATCTGCGCCCGCAGCCAGTCGGCGTCTTCGACGATCCGCAGCGTCCCGTAAGCCTGCACGATGGCGTAGTTCCAGGTCGGCACCACCTTGCCGGTCTCCGCCTTGGTCGCATACCACGACGGGGTGATGTAGGCCTCGGCCCCCTGGAAGACGACCAGCGCCTCGATCGACGGGTCGAAATCGCGCCATTGCCGATTGGCGCGGGCAAGATGGCCCTTGAGCACGCCTTTCGGCCCGGCGCCGGCATCGAGAACGAAGGGAATCGGGTTCGCCTCCAGCCCGCCTGCCCCTGCCGTCACCAGAAGCCCAAGCGGATGGGCGCGGATCAGCGCGTGCTGAACGGCGAGGTCGTCCTCGCGGTGGTGCTCAGGCTGGTACATGGCGGCGGAATAGCACGCCCGGACAGTCGCTGGAACATGGCGGCGCGGGCCCGTGGTGTGGCGCGGCTGCCACGGTCTCAGGCGAAGTGGGGCGTGCGACACTGATCCCCGCGCAAAACTTGAGCAAAATCAATATTCAAATATCAGCTTAACCTAATGCGTTGGCCTGTGCCCGGGGGTCAAACGGACGAATTTGGGACCGGCGAGACGGGGAGTGAATTGCATGAGAAAAGCGGGGGCACGGCTTCTTCCAGCCGCCATCGGACTGGTCGCCACCATCCTTCTGCCGGCTGCGGCATGGTCCACCGAGGGCTATTTCCAGCTCGGCTTCAGTCCCGTGCAGAACGCGCTCGGCGGTGCCGGCGTGGCCAATTCCGAAGACGCCATGTCGATGGCGCTGAACCCGGCGGGTCTTGTCGGCGTCGGCCGGCAGTTCCAGATGGGCGTCGGGCTGTTCATGCCCTATCGCGGCTACACGGGCACGGATACCGGCCCCTTCGGCGTTGCGCCGGGGACGGTCGAAAGCTCCAACAACCTCTTCCTCATGCCCAACATGGCCTACAGCAAGCCGATCGACGCGGATTCCGCGGTGGGTATCGTGCTCTACGGCAATGGCGGCATGAACACGACCTACAATGGCGTGCCGTATACGTGCCCCGGCCCGGGCGGCGTGTTCTGCGGCGGCAATACCGGCGTCGACCTGATGCAGGCGTTCCTGTCCGTCGACTATGCGCGGCGCATGGGCAATTTCGCCTTCGGCATCGCACCGACGCTTGCGGTCCAGACCTTCGCGGCCAAGGGCCTCGGCGGTTTCGGCATTCCCAACGCCGGCTATGACTGGTCCTATGGTGGCGGTCTGCGCGCCGGCCTGGAATACGATGTCACGCCTGAGTTCCGTCTCGGTCTCTCCGGCCAGACGAAGATGTGGATGACCAAGTTCAGCAAGTATTCCGGCCTGTTCGCCGACCAGGGCGGTTTCGACATCCCTGCCTCGGTCACCGCCGGCTTCGCCTACGACGTCAACACGCGCCTGACGGTGATGGCCGATTTCCAGCGCATCTTCTACAGCGGCGTCGGGTCGATCTCGAACTCATCGTCGATCCCGCCTCCCTTTGGCGCGACCGGCGGACCGGGCTTCGGGTGGCACGACGTCAACGTCTACAAGGTCGGTCTGGAATACCGTGCCAGCGACATCTGGACGCTGCGGGCCGGCTATGCCTACAGCGAGAACCCCGTGCAATCGGCCGATGTGATGCTGAACATCCTCGCCCCCGGCGTCGTCACGCATCATTTCACCGCCGGTGCGACCTACAAGATGTCGCCGAAGGATTCGCTGGACTTCGCCTTCGTCTATGCGCCCGACAACAGCGTGACGGGTCCCGTGGGTGTTGGCGGCACGGTCAAGCTCCACATGTACCAGTTCGTCGGCCAGGCCGGCTGGACGCACAATTTCTAGGACCCAGCCTTCCGGCAAGCATCGACACGGGCGCGATCTTCGGATCGCGCCCGTTTCGTTTCAGGCCTGCGACGAGACGATCAGGAAGATCGCGCAGAAATGGACCGCAGCGCCGGCGATCACGAAGCCGTGCCAGATGGCGGTCTGATACGGCAGGCGCTGCAGGGTGAAGACAACGGTGCCGAGCGTGTAGACAAGGCCGCCGGCGAGCACCAGCCATACGATGGTCGGGCTCAGCGTTGCCAGGAAGGGCTGTGCCGCGACGACGCCAATCCAGCCGAAGGCGATGTAGAGCAAGGTGGTCAGGCCGCGCAGTCCATGCGGGGCGAGCGCCGTCTTGAGGAGGACGCCCAGCGCGGCGATCGCCCATACCGTCGCCGTCAGGCCGATCGCCCAGCCGCCGTGAAGCACGCCGGCGGTGAACGGCGTATAGGTGCCGGCGATCATGACGAAGATCGCGGCGTGGTCGAGCCGCCGCAGCGCCTCGCGAAAGCTGAGATGCAGCCCGAGATTGTAGGCCGCCGAGGCGGCGAGCATGGCAATCAGCCCGACCACGTAGATCACGGCCTCGGCCACCTGGCCGCCGCGCAGAACGGCGGCAGTGATCAGCGCGCCCGCCCCGGCGACAGCCGCGACCAGCCCGACCGCATGCACGATCCCGTCGGCGACAATCTCGCCGTGGCGCGCCCGGCGCTCCCTGGTTCCTGCGGCCATGACCGCTCCATCCGACGCCCCCGCCTCGGCGATTTTACGGGAAGGCTACCCCCCATAGATGGCCCTGGGGTGACGGTCCGTCCAGCGGCGGCAGCACCGCCCTGTCGGTTATCCTTGAAATCGCCCCCGGCGATTGTGGTATGAAGGCGCCCACTTGCCCGCCTATCGGTGGGAATTGGCCATTTCGCCCAGCTTTCGTCCGTGCGCCGGCTTTGCGCCGCATGGTGGCGCGTCACTCCCGAGGTCCTCAAGACAGTATGCCCGAAGTCATCTTTGCCGGCCCTGCCGGGCGCCTTGAAGGCCGTTTCCAGCCGGCCAAGCGCAAGAATGGCCCGATCGCCATCATCCTGCACCCGCATCCCCAGTTCGGGGGCACGATGAACAACCAGATCACCTACCAGATGTTCTACATGTTCGCGAAGCGCGGCTTCGCGGTGCTGCGCTTCAATTTCCGCGGGGTAGGCCGCAGCCAGGGCGAGTTCGATCACGGCGCCGGCGAGCTTTCCGATGCTGCGGCGGCGCTCGACTGGGTGCAGTCGGTGCATACCGACGCGCGCTCGTGCTGGGTCGCCGGCTTCTCCTTCGGCGCGTGGATCGGCATGCAGCTACTGATGCGCCGGCCGGAGATCGAGGGCTTCATCTCGGTGGCGCCGCAGCCCAACCTCTACGACTTCACCTTCCTCGCCCCCTGCCCGTCCTCCGGCCTGATCATCCACGGCGACCAGGACAAGGTCGCCCCGCCCAAGGACGTGCAGACGCTCGTCGACAAGCTCAAGACCCAAAAGGGCATCAAGATCGAGCAGACCATCGTCAAGGGCGCCAACCACTTCTTCGAGAGCAATCTCGACGAGCTGATCGGCCTCTGCTCGGACTATGTCGACCGGCGCCTGGCGGGCGCCGCGACGGGGAGCTGAGGCAAGCCGCTCACAGGAACATCCCGCCGCCGTTCACCGCGATCGTCTGGCCGGTCATGAAGCCATTGCCGACGATCATCATGACCGCCTGCGCGATCTCCTCGGTGGTTCCGATGCGCCCGACGGGAATGCGCGACACGTAGCCTGCCTCGATCAGCGGCTGGGCCATCTCGGTTTCGGTCAGACCGGGTGCGACGGCATTGACCGTGATCCCCTCTGCTGCGAGCCGGGAGGCATAGCCGCGCGTCAGGCCTTCGAGACCGGCCTTGGAGGCGTTGTAGACGACGCTGACCCCGCCGGCACCGCGTGCCGCGATCGACGAGATATTGACGATGCGCCCCCAATGCCGCGCCTTCATGCCGGAGAGGACCGCCTGGGTGCATAGGAAGGCGGATTTGAGATTGACCGCGATGGTGCGGTCGAAATCCTCTTCGGTCATGGTGTCGATGCCATGATGCTCGCCTATGCCGGCATTGTTGACCAGGATGTCGATCGGGCCGAGGCGCTCTTCGACGTCGCTGGACCATGCGTTCCACGGCGCTGCCAACCGAGACGTCGGCGGCGAAGGCGGCAGCATTGCCGCCGGTCTTGCGGATCGCTTCGGCGACGGCCTCGGCTTCCTCGCCGCGCGCGCGATAGTTCACGGCAACCGCCGCGCCGGCCTCGGCCAGCGCCAGGGCGATCGCCTTGCCGATGCCGCGCGAGCCGCCGGTGACCAGCGCCACGCGGTTCTTCAGATCTGACATTCCGGGGAATCCTGTGGATGGGGATGGAAGGCGCAATAGATATGGCCCGCACGCCGCAAGGACAATGCCGGGGCGGTCAGACCGCTGCGAGCGCCTCGAGCCAGCGCGCCGGGGTGAGCCCGTAGGCGCGCTTGAACTGGCGCGTCATGTGGCTCTGGTCGGCGAAGCCGGACGCGGCGGCGGCCTCCGCCAGTCCGACGCCGGCTGCCATCAGCCGCCGAGCCCGCTCCAGACGCCGCATCGTGCGGAAACGGTGCGGGCTGGTGCCGTAGGCAGCGCGGAACTGGCGCGCCAGCGACCAGCGGTCGAGCCCGGCCACGGCCTCCAGCGCCGCCATCGGCGTTGCTTCGCCGGCCTCGGCAATGAGCGCGTCGCGCACCCGCGACACCGCCCGGCTGTCCATCGCCGGCCGCCGGGCGGCCTCCCCGGCCAGCGTGCGCAACGCATCCGCCAGGGTGACGATCAGGTCGTTGGCGGCGCCCTCGTCGAGCGGCCCGTCGACGCTGCCCACCGCACCGGCGAGCCGCCGTGCCGGTGGGCTCGCCCCGCTCACCACCGGGTCGGCGACGAAGGGCAGCGGCCCGCCGCCGCGTGCCGCGCCGATGAGCGCCGGATCGACATAGAGGATGCGGTAGCCGAAGCCGTCCGCGCTGCCCGGCGCGCCGTCATGGGTCTCGTCCGGGTGGAGCACATGCAGCGCGCCGGCCAGGCATTGCCGGCCTTCGCCGCGATAGGCGAAGGTCTGCACGCCCGAGAGCGTCAGGCCGATGGCATAGCTGTCATGGCGATGGGGGGCGAAGGCGCGGTCGCGGAAGAAGGCTTGCGCCCATTCGATCCCCGGCCCGGCTTGTCCTGCCCGGATGTGCGCGTTTCTCGCGCCGCCGTCCTTGCACGATCGTTCAAGACGGCCCCTGGCGATTTCGGGAGATTGTCCGGTCATCATGGCAGTCTAGCCGAAGAGGAACTCATGCGTTGAGTTGGGGTCCCGTCCTGTCGCTGATCCTCGCCGCCGCAGCGGTGATGGGCAGCCCCGGCCCGGCGACGATCAGCATCGCCGCGGTGGGCAGCGCCTTCGGCGTCGCCCGCGCCATCCCCTATATGGTCGGCCTCATCGCCGGCACCACCGGCGTCCTCGTCATCGTGGCGCTGGGCCTGAGCGCCGCGCTCCTGTCGCTGCCGGCGATCGGCCCGGCGCTCACCATCGCCTCGATCGCCTATGTGGTCTGGCTCGCCTGGAAGATCGCCACGGCGCCGCCGCTCACCGCCCTCGATCCGGCCAGCGCGCCGCCGCCGTTGTGGGGCGGCGTCGTGCTCGGCATCGCCAATCCCAAGGCTTATGTCGCCATCGCCGCCGTCTTCGCGGCCAACCGCATCGCGGTCGATCCCGCCGCCGACGCCATCGCCAAGACCGCCATCCTCGCCGCGATGATCGTCGCCATCCACGTCGTCTGGCTGTTGGCCGGCGCGGCCTTCGCCCGCCTGCTCACCAACCCGGTCGCTGCGCGCATCACCAACGTCACGCTGGCGGCCACCATGCTCGTCGCCTCGCTGCTGGCGCTGGTGGCGCACCGCGGCTGATGATCCGCGGCGGGGCGCTCAGACCAGCTTTCTGGCGAGCAGCACCGCGTTGAGCCCGCCGAAGGCGAAGGAGTTCGACATCGCCACGTCGATGGTCATCTCACGCGCTTCGTTGGGCACGTAGTCGAGATCGCAGGCCGGGTCCGGCTCCAGATAATTCATCGTCGGCGGGGCGATGTTGTCGCGCACGGCAAGCAGCGTGGCGACGAACTCCAGCGCGCCGGCGGCGCCCAGCGCATGCCCGACCATCGACTTGGTCGAGGAGACCGGAACCTCCCTGGCGCGCGCGCCGAAGGTAACCTTCAGGGCCTCGGTCTCGGTCGAATCGTTGGCGGCCGTCCCGGTGCCATGGGCGTTGACATAGTCCACCTTGGCATGGTCGAGGCCGGCATCGGCTATGGCAGCGTTCATCGCCCGCGCCATGCCGCCGACGTCCGGATTGGTCAGGTCCTTGGCATCGGCGCTCATGCCGAAGCCGGCGATCTCGCCGAGGATCTCGGCGCCGCGCGCCCGGGCGTTGTCCAGCGTCTCCAGCACCAGCATGCCGGCGCCTTCGCCGATGACCAGTCCCTTGCGCCCCGCCGAGAACGGCCGGCAGGTGTCGGTCGCCATGACACGCAGCGCCTCCCAGCCCTTCAGCGTGCCGAGCGTGATGCAGGCTTCGGTGCCGCCGGTCACGGCCGCGTCGGCGATGCCGGCGCGCACCATCTGATAGGCCAGCCCGATGGCATGGGTGGCCGAGGAGCAGGCGCTGACGACGCCGAAGGACGGCCCGCGCAGCCCGAGGAACATGGATACCTGGCTCGCCGGCGCGTTGGGCATCAGCTTCGGCACGGTGAGCGGATAGACGCGCGTCGCCTTGTCGGCGTAGAGGCGCTTGTAGGATTCGTCGAGCGTGGTCGAGCCGCCGATGCCGGTGCCGACGATGGCCGCCGTCCGTTCCGACAGCGCATCGCCGATCTCGAGCCCGGACTGGGCCAGCGCCTCGCGCGCGGCGATGATGGCGAATTGCGACACGCGGTCGAGCGGCGCCAGCTGGCGCTCCTCGAAATAGGCGGCGGGGTCGTAGTCCTTGACCTCGGCAACGACCTCGCGAAAGAGCAGCTCCGGCGGCACCAGCGTCGGCTGGGCGATGCCGCTGTGGCCCTCTCGCAGGGCCGTCCAGTAGGTGGCCGTGTCCTTGCCGACCGGCGAGACGACACCACACCCCGTGACGACGACGCGATGCGGTCCGTTCACGTTTGCGGCTTCTGATCGACGAGGCCCTGGATGGCCTTCACGACGTCGCCGACGGTTGCGAAGTCGGTCGCGGCGTTGTTGGCGTTGTACGGGATCTGGATGCCGAACTTCTCCTCCAGGTCGAACACCATCTCAAGAGCATCAATCAATTCCAGGCCAAGTTCCTGGAGATTGTCAGTCAAAGCGATCGCCTTGTCGCCAGGAACCTTCTTGGCGATGATCGCGATTACGTCGTCAGCCACTTCGGCCATTTTTATCTGCGCCTCCAGCCCCAAAGGCCATCCTCTACAGTCTTGCTACCGGCCCTTTGTTTCATTTTCCAGAGCTTCGATCCGTTTTTTCAGATCGTCCACCCGCGGGTAAAGCTGCCGCAGACGGCCGATATCGGCCAGCCGCGCAACGGCCTTGTCGTGAAACGTCGCCGGTGTCCCGGTGAAAACTGCCCCGGCCGGCACATGGCTGGCAACCCCGGCCGAAGCGGTGATCGTGGCACCGTCGCCGACCGTCAGGTGCGGAGCCAGCCCGACACCGGAGGCGATCACCACCCGGTCGCCAATGACCACGCTGCCGGCAATACCGCTCATGCCGCAGATCAGGCAGTTCTCGCCAATCACCACGTTGTGGCCGATCTGTACCTGATTGTCGATCTTGGTGCCGCGCCCGATCCGGGTCGCGCGCAGCGTCGCCCGGTCGATGGTCGTGCCCGCCCCGATCTCGACATCGTCCGCGATCGCCACCGTTCCCAGCGAATGGGTGCGCTTCGGCCGGTCGATGCCGTTGCTGCTGCCGTCCGGATTGGACACCGGGATGAAGGAGAAGCCGTCCGAGCCGATCACCGTGTTGCAGTGGACGATGACCCGGTCGCCGAGGCGCACGCGGTCTTCCAGGCGGACGCCCGGATGCAGAACGCAGTCGCGGCCGACGATAACGCCGGCGCCGACGCTCACATGCGGCAGGACGATGGTGCCCGCGCCGATCGTGCTCCCCGGCCCGATCACCGCCGCGGGCGCGATGCTGGCGCCTTCGCCGATCACGGCATCGGGCGCCACCACGGCGGCCGGATGGACGCCGGAGGCATGCGCCGGGCCGGGATCGAACAGTTCCGTCAGGATGGCGATCGCCACGCGGTCGTTGCCGCCATAGAGGATGGCGGCCGTGCCCTCGGGCGGCGACACGGTCTCGGGGATGAGCACGGCGCCGGCACGGGTGCCGGCAAGATGGGCCTGCGCCTCGCCCGACAACGCGACCGCCAGTTCGTCCTTCGCCGCGGCATCGGCGGGGTGGACGACGCGGCCGATATCGAGGCCGCCGTCGCCGGAAAGCTTCGCCGAAAGTGCGCTGGCGATGTCGCTGAGCTGCATGGACCTTGGGGTCGTGCCGTTTTTCGTGGTTACCTTTGGTTCCTAGCGCACAATCCGGCTTGCGGCCAGCCGGGCGTCAGGGTGCGACAAGCCGCCCGCCGGTGGTCGGCGCCGGCACGCCGGTGGTGCCGGGAAAAGTCAGCGGCAGGCCGCGAAGGCTGCGGGCGGCGAGATAGGCGAAGGCTTCCGCCTCGATGAAATCCGGCGACCAGCCGAGCTTGTCGGCCCCTTCGACCGGCACGCCGGCCCCGGCGGCGAGCATGGCCATCAGCACCGGGTTGTTCGTCCCGCCGCCGGAAACCACGATGCGGTCGGCGCCGCCGGCCATCACGATGCCTTTCAGGATCGTGCCAGAAGTGAAGGCGGTGAGGGTCGCGGCGCCGTCGGCATCGGAGAGGTTCGCCACCGGCCCGGCCGCGAAGGCGTCGCGGTCGAGCGACTTCGGCAGGGGCTTGTCGAACCATGGATTGTCCATCAGGCGGGCGAGTGCTGCGGCATCGACCGTGCCCTCTGCCGCCAGCGCCCCGCCCCGGTCCATGGCGGCGCCGGTGCGCGCAGCCACGAAATCGTCGAGAAGCGCATTGCCGGGGCCGGTGTCGCCGGCGACGAGCGCACCGTCGGCGCCGATCCGCGTCACATTGGCGACGCCGCCGATATTGACCACCGCTATCGTGCCGGCGAGCCCGGCATGGGCGACCAGCGCCCGGTGATAGACAGGCACCAGCGGCGCCCCCTCGCCGCCTGCCGCCACGTCGGCGGCGCGGAGGTCGAAGACCACGCGGACGCCCAGCCGCCTGGCCAGCGCCGCGCCGTCGCCGATCTGCACGGTCAGGCGTTGCTCGGGCGCGTGAAACACCGTCTGGCCGTGGAAGCCGACGAGATCGACGGCAAGGCCGGGATTGGCCCGGCGAAGCGCCTCGACGGCTTCGGCATGGGCGTCGGTGACGAGCTTCTCGGCCTCGGCGAGCACGCCCGGCCGAGCGCCGCGATCGGCGAGATCGCGCGCCGCGTCGAGCGCCCGGCGCAGCACCGCCCGCTCCGCCTCGTCATAGGCGCGCGCCAGGCGTGGCCCGAAGCCGTCGATCGTCTCGCCGTCGGTGACGAGCACCGCGGCATCCACCCCGTCCATGGAGGTGCCGCTCATCAGGCCGAGAACGTTCATGCGCTTGTCCGACTTTCCCCGAATCCCGGGGTGAAATCCCTCACCCATCCTGCTAAACAGCGCCGCGCGCCGCCGCAAGGCGCGCCTGCCACGGATTGCCGAGAATGACCGAGTTCAAGTCCGACTTCCTGCGCGTCATGACCGAGCGCGGTTTCGTCCACCAGTGCTCCGACCCGGAGGGGCTCGACGCGGCGCTGGCCAAGGGCATGGTCACCGCCTATGTCGGCTACGACTGCACGGCGGCGAGCTATCACGTCGGCAACCTGCTCTCGATCATGATGCTGCGCTGGTTCCAGAAGACCGGCCACCGGCCGATCACGCTGATGGGCGGCGGCACCACCCGCGTCGGCGACCCGTCGGGAAAGGACGAGTCGCGCAAGCTCCTCACCTATGACCAGATCGAGGCCAACAAGCAGAGCCTCAAGGAGACCTTCGCCCGCTTCGTCGATTTCGAGACCGGCGCCAACGCCGCCATCATGATCGACAATGCCGAGTGGCTGGCGCCGCTCAACTACATCGACTTCCTGCGCGACGTCGGCAAGCACTTCTCGGTCAACCGCATGCTGTCGATGGACTCGGTCAAGCTCCGCCTCGACCGCGAGCACGAACTGTCCTTCCTCGAATTCAACTACATGGTGCTCCAGGCCTACGACTTCACCGAGCTCAACCGGCGCTACGACTGCACGCTGCAGATCGGCGGCTCCGACCAGTGGGGCAATATCGTCAACGGCATCGACCTCGGCCGGCGCATGGGCCTCGCCCAGCTCTACGCGCTTACCTGCCCGCTGCTCACCACCTCGTCCGGGGCCAAGATGGGCAAGACCGCGCAAGGCGCCGTCTGGCTCAATGCCGATCTCCTGTCGCCCTACGAGTATTGGCAGTTCTGGCGCAACGTCGAGGACGCCGACGTGGCGCGCTTCCTCAAGCTCTATACCGAGCTGCCGCTCGATGAGATCGCCCGGCTGGCGGCGCTTGCCGGCGGCGAGATCAACGAGGCCAAGAAGGTGCTGGCGAGCGAGGCGACCGCCCTCCTCCACGGCCGCGCCGCTGCGACGCAAGCTGCGGAAGCCGCCCGGCGCACCTTCGAGGAAGGCGGGCTCGCCGAGGCGCTGCCGACCATCGCGGTGCCGGCCCACGAACTCTCCGCCGGCATCGGCGTGCTGGCGCTGTTCGTGCGCGCCGGGCTGGTGTCGTCGAACGGCGAGGCGCGCCGTCAGATCCGCGGCGGGGGGCTCCGCCTCAACGATGTGGCGATCGCCAACGAGACGGCCGTGGTCGGCGACGGCGACCTCATCGGCGGCGTCGTCAAGCTGTCGCTCGGGCGCAAGAAGCACGTCCTGGTCAGGCCGGAATAGCCAATACCTAACCCGCGAAACGCTCCGTTCCCCGGACGCGCTGCAGCGTGAGAACGGTGCAGCGCAGATCCGGGGCCTGCACGGTTCGTAGATCCCGGTTCTGCGGTGCGTCATTTCATGCCGCACCGCGCCCGGGACGCGGGGACGGCTAAGGCTGGAACTCGAAGATCTTGCGGAAGATGCCCGGCGCCACCGCCGATAGCGGATTGAAGAAGACGCGCGGATTGGCCATCGGCCCCTCGACCTTGAAAGTGACGCCGATCAGGCCCTCGGTCAGGCCGCCGCCGGCGATCACGCCGATGATCGGAATGCGACTGAACAGATTGTTGAAGGCGTAGGCCGGCAGATAGGTGCCGGACAGTGCGATGGTCGCGCTCGGCAGGTCGTAGCGGCCGGAGAAGGTGGCGCCGATGGCGGCGCCGCGCAGCAACGCGTCCTCGATCACGACCGCCCGCTGCGTCTTCGAGAAACGGGCGATCATGCGGTCGAAATGCACGCGGGTCGGATCGAAACCGTCGCGGACGCCGCCCGATGCGTTGCGGCCAACGCCGACGCGCGCCATCGCCGGCTCGTTGAGCACGTTGAAATCGGCGATCTGCATCTGTCCGACCATCGGCCCGTTGGGGCCACCCCGCCCGTTGAGCGTGATGACCCCGCCGTCGACGTGGGTATAGAGGTCGGTGAAGCGCAGCAGGTGGCCGGCGTCGCCGGCGCTGGCGTCGAGCCGCGTGCCTTTTGTGCCGACGGCGTAGTCGATCGACAGGTCCGATCCGGCGATGTTGCCGGTGAAGGTGAGCTTCTGGGTCTCGCCGCCGACGGAGACCAGGGTCATGGCCGCTCCGGTGATGGCCTCCTGGTTGAAGCCGATCAGCTTGTCGACACGGGCATCGACGGCGATGTCCGGGAACCCGCCGGCCTGTTCGTTGCGATCGCGGATGTTGGCGAGAAGCCCGCGCAGATCGAAGGAAGCGCCGCGCGCCGAAATGGCGTAGCCCGCGTCGCTGCGCGTCAGCTTGAGGGAGATCGAGTCGCCGGCATGCAGCGACAGATTGTCGATGTCGGCGGAGAGCAGGTTGAGCGACGAGTTCGAGCTTGGCCGAGCCGGTGAGACCGAAGCCCTCGCCCTTGAGCACGAGGTTCTCGACCGACTGGCCCGCGTCGGTCTTGAGCAGGTCGAAGGACAGCGTCGCCGGCACGCCGATCCCCTTCGACCAGCCGATGCCCTGGAGCACGACGCGGGCGCGGCGCAGGTCCAGCTGGTAGTGCTGGGCGCCGTTATCGCCGTCGGTCACCAGCGCCGTCACGGTGCCCGACAGCACGTCCTCAAGTCCGACGCCGAGCCGCTTGCGTGCCGCGTCGTCGAGGACGAGGCGCACCTGGCGCTCGCCGGGCTTCGGCAAGGCGCCGCCGTCCTCGGTCGGCAGCGACATGCTGACGTCGGCGGCGAGGCCGTCGATCTTCGCCTTGCCGTAGACCGTCACGTCGTCGGGGGCGACCGTCAGGGTGACGTCGGCGTCGCTCAGCGTGCGTCCGTCGATGGGCGCCTTGCTGGCGCCGTTCTTGATCTTGGCCACCACCTTCCAGTCGACCTCGGCCTCGTTGATCTCGTCGCGCAGCGGAAAGCGCACCGAGAGCGAAGCGTCGGCCGTGCCGCTAAGGTCGTTCGGCGACAGGTCGCGCTGTGCGAGGGCGTTGATCGGGTCGGCGTCGGCGATCGCGGCAATCGCGGCGACCGGGCCGGCGAGCTGGAACTCGACGATGCCGTCGGCCGGCCGCTTGGCGACGTTCGGAATGGCGAAGGCGGCGGCCTCGACCTTGACCGTGCCGGTGGGCAGATCGACCTCGCCGCTGTTGACGTCGACACCGAAGGTCGAACCGGACAACACCACGTTGCCGGACGCCTTGGTCACGGCCGGCACCTTGCCGATGGTGGTGAAGGTCACGTTCTTGAGCTGCATGTCGAGGCGCATGGCCTTGTCGGGCAGCTGCACCGGCTTGCCCCACAGCACGCCGGCCGGCACCGACGCCTCGTAGCTGCCCTCGGTGAGCTCGCCCGAGATCAAGTGCTCCATCACCCAGTGGCGCGCCGCCGGAGCGATGAAGGGGATCCAGATCGTCTTCATCGTGGCGACCGGCATCGGCGAGAACGAGGCGGCCAGTGCCAGCGACGGCGTCTTGCCCGGCTCGAAGCCGAGCTTGCCGGCAGCCGCCACCGAGCCGTTGGCGGTGACGATGACGGCGTTGCTGATGGACAGCGTCCGCGCGCGGAGGTCGGCGGTTCCGGCGAGGGAAATGCGCTGGGCGACCATGGCCGGCGCCCCCGAATCGGGCGGCGCCATCACGGTGCCCGGCGATTCGAAATCGAAGACGTAGCGACCGGCGGCGGGGTCGCCATCGGGCTTTATGGTGCCGGTGACCAGCCCGCGCGTGTTGCCGAAGAAGAAGGTCGACGGGTCGATGACGATCGCCTTGTGGGGGATGTCCCAGTGCAGGCGCACGGTGGCCTCGTCGAGAAGCACGCTCTCCTGCTTGGCGGTGAGGTCCTCGCGGAAGCGCAGCGTGCCGGCGCCGGCGTCGATGCGGGCGCTGGCATCCTCGATCTCACCGTCGGCGCTGATGTGCATCGACGCGCGCCCGTAGAGCGGCACGTCGGCCACGAACAGGCCCTTGTCGTTGCCGAAGGCGGGGATCACGTCGGCCAGCGTCAGCTGCGAGAAGGTGATCGACAGGGCGTGTCCGCCCGAATTGGCGTCGAGGTCGCGCTCGACGGTCGCCTGCCAGCGGCCGCTATAGCCGGAGGTGGCGAAGTTCACGGTCAGCGCCGAGGTTCGCGGGTCGAGGCTGACGCTGAGATCGGTGCTGGAGAAGCGCCGCTGCTGCCCCTCGCTGGCGTCCCACACGGAAATGACGCCGTTGACCACGGAGAGGCGCTCGAAGCCGGCGGCGGTGGCCGAATCGATCGGCGGCTCGATGCCGCTGTCGAGGATCTTCAGCGCCGTCACCAGGTCCGGAAAGTCCGGCGCGTCCGCATCGGCGGCCGGTGCTGCCGCTGAGTCCGCGTCCGGCGCAGCCGTGGTCGCCGGGGCGGGCCCAGGCACCGGCGGGGACGCCCCCTCGGCAACCGTCTGGCCGCCACCGCCCGATGGCGCCGCATCGGCCGCCGGCGTTTCAAAGGTCGGCGCCGCTCCCAGCATCACGCGGCCGTCGCTGGTGCGCAGGAAGGAAAGCTGCGGCGCGTTGAATTCGACGGTGCGGATGTCGACGTGCAGCCTCAGCAGCGAATAGGGATCGACGACAAAGCGCGTCTCGGGAACCTCGACGACCACGGCCTGCCGGTCGTCGCGCACGACGATATCGTCGACGCGCACGACCAGTCCGAGCACGGGGTCGGTGTCGATCACCGCCCGCTTGATGGCGACCGAATAGCCGGGACCGAGGTTGGAGCGCAGCGTCGCGGCAATCTGGTCGCGGACGAAGCCGAAATCGGTTCGCCCGACGAGAACCACGACGATCCCGCCGACGACCACGACGACGAGGACGACGGCCAGGATCGCCACGGCACGAAAGGCGAGCCGGAACCACGCGGCGGGCGAATTGCGTTGCCGCAGGGGCCGCGCGGCCGCGGTCGGAAGCGATATCTTCAGGCGCATTGCTCGGAGCGTCGCTCCCTCCCGACCCGGCGTGCGCGCCGGCCCGCGATTCCAGACTGTGTCCGCCCCTTTGTACCAAGAAGCTCGGCCGTGGCGACACTCTCGGCCGGCCGCGGCTTGTCGGCGCTGTGCCGGCGGCCATAAACTCGTTCCCCGCAGCGCCGCCGGCTCGCCGCCCCGTGGTGCATTCTTGAAGCCAGTCAAGTGCGACGAAAGGAAGGCAAATGGCCGATTTGGGCGAGGGAGACAAGGCCCCCGAGATCGCGCTGGAGGCCGATGACGGCAGCCAGTTCAGCCTTGCCGGACACAAGGGCGGCAAGGTGGTGGTCTATTTCTACCCGAAGGACGACACCCAGGGTTGCACCATCGAGGCGATCGATTTCACCAAGGCGGCGCCGGCCTTCGCCAAGGCGGGCACCAAGGTGGTGGGCATCTCGCCGGACAGCGTCGCCTCGCACTGCAAGTTCCGCGACAAGCACGGCCTTGCCGTCACGCTCGCCGCCGATCCCGAGCGCACGGCCATCGAGGCCTACGGCGTGTGGGTCGAGAAATCCATGTACGGCCGCAAATACATGGGCGTCGAACGGTCCACCTTCCTGATCGGTGCGGACGGGCGCGTGGCGCGGGCCTGGCGCGGGGTCAAGGTGCCGGGTCACGTTGCGGAGGTGCTGGCGGCGGCCGAAGCCCTCTAGTTCTCACTCCCCTCGCAGCCGGCCGGAATCGCTACTTTCAGCCGAAAAGGTTCTGGCCTTCGCCGCCTCTTTGCCTCATTCTCGCGCTCAAACCTGATCCCGGTGTTGGGTGGGTCCGTGGGGACCCGGCCACCATTTTCGTGGATGGAGCCAGATGTGTTGAAATCATTGACGAGAAATAGCGCGATTTCGTCCTTCGGAATCGCCGTGGGCCTTGTGGTGGCCTCGCTTGCGACCGGAGCACTGGCTGCCGAGACGGCTCCCGCCGCCCCCCCGAAGGAGCAGAAGGCCCCTGAAATCGCGGCGAGCCAATGGGTCAAGATATGCGATCCGAACAACGCCAAGCTGTGCCAGATCAGCGCGGACTATTCGCTGGTCGGCGCGCCGTCGCCGATCGGGAGCATCTCGATCCAGACCTCCCCTGATCCGAACAAGTTCGCGGTCGGCATTCAGGTCCCCCTCGGCTTCCGCCTCAATGCGGGCATCCCGCTCAGCGTCGACGGCACCAAGAAGGCGGAAGCGCAGTTCATCACCTGCCTGCCCTCGCCACAGGGCCAGACCTTCTTCTGCCTGGCCCAGACACCGGTCGATAGCGCCTTCATCGACGCCATGAAGAAGGGCAAGGCGCTCCAGCTGCAGCTGGCGTCCATGGACAAGTCGAGCACCACGATGGCCTTTCCGCTGACCAGCTTCACCGCGGCCTATGATGGCCCGGACCAGGCGGCGCTGGCCCGGCAGCGTGAGGACGCCGCCAAGATCCTGGCCGAGAAGGCCAAGCAGCGGGCGAAGCAGCTGGAAGGCCAGCAGTAACCACCGGCCCCACGCCGGACCGGCTTTTCTTGCAGGGCGCGAGGATCTCTCGCGCCCTTTTTGTATGGTGCGCGCGGGCGTCGGCCCGGGGGCCCGGCCAGCGGCCCGTTTGCGGCCTTCCGGCAGGCTTTCGCGGCTCCCCACCAAGGTTTTGTTAACCTTAATGCTTTCTAATCCAGCGATACGATTTCCTTGCGTGTTCCCGCAACAATCGGTGCGTTCGTATGCCTGCTGCCGCCGTTACCCGACGTTCGACTTCCTTCGCCAAACGCAAGCCGCCGCATCGGATCATCATCGCCCGTGGCGGCGAGGTGCGCACCTTCACGGTCAGGCCGTGGCTTGCCGGCGCGGTCATTGCCGGCACCGCGCTCTTCGGCACACTCTATCTCGGCGCGACCGGCTACCTTTTCTTCCGCGACGACATCCTCAAGGACTCCATCGCGCAACAGACGCAGATGAAGCAGGCCTATGAGGAGCGCATTGCGACGCTGCGCTCCGACATCGACCGGCTGACCAGCCGCCAGCTTCTCAACCAGCAGAAGATCGAGGCGGACGTTCAGCGACTGTCCGGCCGCCAGGCGGCGCTCGATGCGCGCCAGGACGTCATTGCCGGCCTGAGCCAGGCGGCACGGCGTGTCGGAATCGCGGCACCCACGCCGATACCCGCCCCGGCTCCCGACAAGCAGGCCGCGGCCGAAAGCCCCTCCACGGCCGGCGCCGCCTCGCCGCTCGCCGGTGCCACCATCCGCTCCGCTGCGCCCGAAGCGACAGGCGGCCCGCTGAAGCACATCAGCGCCATTGAGAGCTCGCTCAATTCGCTGGAGCGCTGGCAGGTCGCCTATGTCGACGGCGTCGCCCGGCGCGTGAAGCAGCGTTCGCAGAAGATCGCCGCCATTCTCCGCCGTCTCGGCCAGCACCTGCCGCCCGGCCGTGCCGACGACAGCGACGTCGGCGGTCCGCTGGTGGCGCTCACGCCCAGTGCCGATCCCGCCACCTTTCGCGCCGGCGTCTCGTTGGTCACCGGCGAAGTCGAGCGTTTCGGGGCGCTGCGCCGCATCGCCCTCAGGCTGCCGTTGACCCGCCCGATCCCCGGCGCGGCGATCACCAGCCGCTTCGGCGTGCGCATCGACCCGTTCCTGGGGACGCCGGCCATGCACACCGGCATCGATTTCCGCGCGCCGCGCGGCTATCCGGCGCGCGCCACCGCCGACGGAACCGTGACCATGGCCGGCTACTATGGCGGCTACGGCAAGATGGTCGAGGTCGACCACGGCAACGGCATCACCACCCGCTTCGGCCATCTCAGCCAGATCTCGGTGAAGGTCGGACAGGTCGTGTCCAAGGGGACCGTGCTTGGCCGCACCGGCTCGACCGGCCGCTCGACCGGCCCCCACCTCCACTACGAGGTCCGGGTCGACGGCGATGCCATCGACCCGCTGCGCTACATCAAGGCGGGCAGCGAGATCGCCCAGCTGCTCTAGCTCGACCGGCTCGGCGCCGGCTCAGGCCGCGACGGCTTCCTTCCCGGCGCGCATGCCCTTCATTGCCTGGCTCCACGTGACCAGCTGGTCGAGCATGGTGGCGAGCTGCTGCACGTGCCTGGGATCCGGCTTGAACACCGAGAAGTTCTCGAAATCGGTGTAAAGCGACAGGGAGACGTGGGCGCGCACGTCGGCGACCTGCACCTCCGCCATGATGCCGCGCAAATGCTCCACGGCACGCGCACCGCCGGTCGAACCGTAGCTGACGAAGCCGGCAGCCTTGTTGTTCCATTCGCCGTAGATGAAATCGATGGCGTTCTTCAGGGCGCCGGAGATCGAGTGATTGTATTCAGGGCTGACGAACACGAAACCGTCATAGGCGGCGATCGTCTCGGCCCAGCGCTTGGTGTGCTCGTGTTCGTACTTGCCCATCGACGGCGGCATCGGCTCGTCGAACACCGGCAGATCGTATTCGGCGATGTCGACGATCTCGTAGGTGGCGTCGCCGCGCTTTCTGGCGAGGTCCAGCACCCATTGCGCGACCTGCGGGGAAGCGCGGTTCGGGCGGGTGCTGCCGACGATGATTGCGATCTTGAGCATTGCGATTGAGTCCCCTGGCTACTGGTATAGAATGGTGACTGACGCTAGATAAGTGACCAGGTAGTGCCCAAAAACAAGGAGGCACTTTTTTGAAACAGGGTACCCTTCACCAAACCGAGCCCTGCCGGCGGATCAGCGACATCCTCTCGCGCATCGGCGACAAATGGAGCCTGCTGGTCATCCGCCAGCTCGGCGAGGGCCCGCTGCGCTTCAGCCAGATCAAGCGCAGCCTGGGCAGCATTTCGCAGAAGATGCTGACCGCGACGCTGCGCGGCCTGGAGCGCGACGGCTTCGTCAGCCGCACCGTCTTCCCGACGGTGCCGCCGCGCGTCGACTACGCGCTGACCTCGCTCGGCCGCGACCTGCTCGATCCGGTCCGCGCACTGGGCGACTGGGCGATGGAGAACGCCGAGCGCATCGAGCGCGCCCGCAAGCGTTTCGACGAGGCGGCGGAGAAGAAATCCGAGGCCGCGTGAGGCCTGGCTACGCCCCGGCAGCGGTGAGCCCGAGCAGCCAGCGGTTGACTTCGCTGAACGAGTCCTCGCTGTCGTGGGTCAGCGCGCGGCGCTGGCCGTTGCCGGCGGCGGCGCGGATGTCGCCGGGCGAGGTGCCGTACGTCAGGCGCAGCGCGCGGCTGAACGCGGCTTCGCTGGCAAACCCGCAACGTGCCGCCACGCTGCCGGCGCCCTCGTCGCGCAAGGCGGGATTGGACAGCATGCTGACGGCGCGGACAAGCCGCCTCTGGCGAATGTAGTTGCTCACGCCACCGAACGGTCTGAACAGGCGATAGAGGGTGGCGCGCGACAGGCCGCCGCTTTGCAGGAGGAAATCCGGGCCGAGGCCGGGATCGCCGAGATTGGCCTCGATCAGGCCGCGCAGCCAGCGCGTCGTGGCGGCAGCGGCGGCTTCTCCGGCCATGGAGCGCGTCGCCGTGCTCGGCCCGACGCAAGCGGCGACCAGATTCGCCGTGGTGCGCGCTGCGAAGCGGGCCTCGTCGCGGCCCAGATTCGGCGCTTCCGCATGGAGCGCACGCATATGCGACAGCAGCAGCGCGTTGAGCGGGCTGCCGCGCCGTAGGACATAACCGTGCAGTGCGTCCGGTTCGGGCACCAGTCGCTCGAGCGCGACGCGCGGCAGCACGACGGTCATGTCGGTATAGGACGTCGTCCAGCTGCGATAGGGCCGTGCCAGGTCGAGGACGTAGATGTCGCCCGCCCTCATCTCGGTCTCGCGGCCGCCGGCCTCCAGGCGGCCGCCGCCCTTGAGGAGGGCCGAGAGAATGAAGTGATCGATCCCGCTACGGGCAATTACCTGCCAACTGCGATCGAAGCTGGTCGCCGACGCAGTCAGTGACGACACCGAAAAGCCCGCGAACTGACAGGCCGTCCCGTCGAGCCGGAAGCTCTGCCGCACGTCGCGGTCAGCGGCATCCATCACCGACACCGGGGCAACGCCATGGCGCCAGAGTTCGAAATCGTCGGCAACGCCCGAGGCGACATGCAGCCTGAGCCGGGCGGGGCCAGGAGGTAGGACGGCGGTCGAATCCATGTATATCTTTGACAACTAGGCGCTTTTCTTGTCATCACGCCTACCGGTAAACTGCCCGGCTCGGTGCATGTTTGCAATATGTCCCGGTTTTCCGACGCCTCGTGCTGCAAAGGCCTGCCCGCCGGACAGCGGAGCAGTCAGTGGGCGGCATGGGGATCAGCGCATTTCAGGGGCGATCCCGCGGGCAGCATCAGCTGGCGACTGCAGGCCCGCTGCCACGCGGCGGAATAGGCGTCTGGCACCCCAGGCAGCGAGGCGACGGGCCGCCTAGTTTGCCGCCGCCTTGTCCCCGCCCACCCGGTGGGCAAGCGCGGCTTCCATGAAGGGTGAGAGCGCGCCGTCGAGCACGTCCTGCGGGCTGGTGCTCTCGACGCCGGTCCTGAGGTCCTTGACCAGCTGATAGGGCTGCAGGACGTAGGAGCGGATCTGGTGGCCCCAGCCGATGTCGGTCTTGGAGGCCGATTCGGCGGCGGCCGCCGCCTCGCGCTTCTCCAGCTCGACCTCATAGAGCCGGGCGCGCAGCATCTTCCACGCGGTGGCGCGGTTCTTGTGCTGCGAGCGCTCGCTCTGGCAGGCCACGGCGATCCCGGTCGGGATGTGGGTCAGGCGCACCGCCGAGTCGGTGGTATTGATGTGCTGGCCGCCCTTGCCCGACGCCCGGTAGGTGTCGGTGCGCACGTCTTCGTCCTTGATGTCGACGACGATGGTATCGTCGACCACCGGATAGACCCAGACGCTGGCAAACGAGGTGTGGCGGCGCGCCTGGCTGTCGAAGGGCGAGATGCGCACCAGCCGGTGGACGCCGGATTCGGTCTTCAGCCAGCCATAGGCGCTGGGGCCGGTCACCTGCAGCGTCGCCGACTTGATGCCGGCCTCCTCGCCGTCGTGGATTTCGAGGATCTCGGCCTTGTAGCCGCTCTGCTCGGCCCAGCGCGTGTACATGCGCATGAGCATCTGCGCCCAGTCCTGGCTCTCGGTGCCACCGGCGCCGGCATGGACTTCGAGAAAGGCGTCGAGGTGGTCGGCCTCGCCGGAGAGCATCGATTCGACCTGGCGGTGCTCGGCCTCGGCGCCGAGCGCACGCAGCGCCGCCTCGGCGTCGGCGACCACTGCGTGATCGTCCTCCGCCTCGCCGAGCGCGATCAGTTCGCTCTGGTCGGCAAGCTCGCGCTCAATGTGCTCGACGGCGCCGATCTGGGTTTCCAGATGCTGGCGCTCGCGCATCATCTTCTGCGCGCGTTCGGCGTCGTTCCAGAGATTGGGGTCTTCGGCCGCCGCGTTCAGTTCCGACAGGCGGGCCTTGGCGCGATCCCAGTCAAAGATGCCTCCTCAGCAGGTCGATCGCCTGCTTGATCTCATCGGTAATGGATTCGATTTCGGGACGCATGCTCTCACCGGCGGCTGGATTCCACGTGCGCCTAGTTAGTGAGAGACGCCGCCGCTGTAAACCCGGCGGCGCCGACCCGCCCTGCTCAGCGGCTCTTCTTGCCGGGCCCGGGCAGGCTGTCCGGCGTGATCACCGGCTTCGGCATGGGCCTGGCCGCGCGCAGGCGTTGAGGCGTCCAGTAGTTCGGGTCGCCATCGGCGCCGGACAGCGTGCCGATCGGTGCGCTGCCGTCGGCGGCGACAATCATCGCCGCGGTGGCGCCCGCGGGGCCGCCTTCCCGGCCGGAACGGCCGCGCCCGGATGCGGCGGCCAGCGCCGCCTCCACATCGACGTCCCCGGCCGCCTTCGGCTGCGCCTTGGCAAGGCGCTCCGGCGTCCATGGATCGGCGGCGCGCTCGCCGGCCTGGGGCTGGCCGGAAACCGGAACCGCGAGGGGATCGTCTTTTGTCGTGCCCATGGTGTCGGCGCCTGCTGTCCCGCACAGCATGACAAGGACCGTCGCTGCGACGGCAAGGCGGGGTGCGTTCATGTTGACCTCGGTTGGCTTCATTGTCTGCGGTAATCCGCTGGGGTCAAGCATTGGCCGGCAAAGGTGGCGCCAATCGGGAGCCGCGGCGGCGTTTTCGCGGGTTTTTCGGGCGCGCCCGCCGCAGCAAAAAGGCCGCGGGCGCCTGGCCCGCGGCCTCCTCATCGCTCGTGACTGTTTCCGTCGGCGGCTACTTGCAGCCGTTCTGGGCGTAGTCGAACAGCGTCTTCACCTTGTCGTCGAAATAGGGGCCGAAATAGACGCCCGGATACTTCGAGTTGGTGAAGGACAGCAAGCTGAACGCCGTCTGCAGCTGGCCCTTGTCGTCCTTCAGCGCGGTCACCCAGGCAGCGCCGCCCAGCATGTCCTTGGCGTCGCTGCTGGGCCGCATCTGGACGATGCCGTTCTGGCCGGTGAGCTTGCCCGCCGCCGCCTTGACCATGTCATTCTTGGCGACGTAGCCAAACGGGCCGATGGAGTCGTAGTTCCACATGAAGCCCATCCAGCCGACCTGCGACTGGCCCGTCAGCAGAACCATGCCCATGTCATAGGTCCACTTCTCCTCGCCGGGCTGGTGCCAGCCCTTGAAGGTCGAGACGCAGTCGGAATCGAAGACCTTCTTCTTGCCGCCAGGAAGCTCCTGCACGAACTGGAAGTTGGTGAAGTAATTGCCCGACCTGTCGTCCTGGAGGCACTGGGCCGCGGTCATGACGACGTTCTTGGAGACGAACTGGGCCTCGCAGAAAAAATCGCCGTCGGGTGCGGTGAAGTAGAGCTTGCCGCCCCACATCGGCAGGTTGGCGACATCGCCGCCGCCAACACCGCCGTCGCCGCCGCCAATACCGCCGTCGCCGCCACCAATACCGCCGTCGCCGCCGCCCACGGTGCCACCACCGCCGACAGTGCCGTTGCCGCCGTCAGTGCCGGACCCGCTACCACCGCCGTTGCCGCCGTCACCACCGCCGGTGCCGCCGTCGCCGCCGCCAATGCCGGTGCCGCCGTCGCCGCCGCCGCCATCGCCGCCGCCGCCAATGCCGGTGCCGCCGTCGCCACCGCCGGACCCGCCGCTACCGCCAATTCCGGTCTCGCCCATGGAGCCCTTCTGGGTCATGAGCGGCTTCTTGGCGCGTTCCTGCGGGCCTGCGGCACGGTTTACGGCCTCCGGGTCGGCCTCGGGCATGGCGGGGGCCACCGCCGCGGCGATGGCCGCCGGCGTCCAGTGGTTGGCGGCGCGCTCGCCGGCCGTGGGATGCATGGCGCTCAGTTCATTCGGATCGTCGGCCCATGCCTGGCTAACGCTCAGGCAGAGAACAGAAGCCGCGGCTGTCGCGGCAATGCGGATCGCTTTCATGTCTTCACCCCCTTTTTATTGTCGGGACCATCCTGATGAAATCGACCGGATCATCCGATCGTTCACGTCTCGCACTCATTCGCATTTCGAAAGGGCAGACGATGCATGCCTGAAGCCACGCTTGCCTTCGCCTGCCCTTCCGTCTCGATCACGTCGTGCGCCCCAGATGCGGGGCGCATCCGCCTTACTGGCAGCCGTTGCTCACATAGTCGTAGAGCTGCTTGACGCGCTCGTC
The DNA here is from genome assembly GCA_963730325.1 of uncultured Alphaproteobacteria bacterium. Lineage (GTDB taxonomy): Bacteria > Pseudomonadota > Alphaproteobacteria > Rhizobiales > Kaistiaceae > CAVSRC01. The sequence continues at coordinate 670,232 of CAVSRC010000019.1, forward strand.
GAAATACGGGCCGTAGTCGACGCCGGGCTTTTCGGCGAAGCCGAAGGATTCGAGGCTGATGATGTGGTTGTGCTCGGAATCGCCCTTGGTGTCGTAGTCGCCGATCCAGGCGCCACCGCTGGAGCCGCCCTGCTCGTTGGGATCGCCGTGGGTCAGTTCGACCAGGCCCTCGCCAACGCGGATCGGCCCAGGCAGGACCTGGATCACCTCACCCTGCGAGATGCCGACCGGGTAGCCGATCTTGGTCGCGCTTTTATAGGTGCCCTGCCAGTTCCATTGCGTGCCGAACCAGCCGTTCCTGGCGTCCTCGTTCACCTGGATCATGGCGAAGTCGGACAGGTACTTCTCGTTGCCTTCCTGCACCCAGCTGTTGAAGGTGGCGACGCAGTTCTGCGTGTACTTCGCGCTCGCCTGACCCTTGTCGTATTGCAGGAAGAAGGTGATGTTCTTCCAGAAGTCGCCGCTCTTGTCGTCGCGCACGCAATGCGCGGCGGTGAGCAGCACGCGCTTGCCGACGAACTGCGCCGAGCACATGAAGTCGCCGTCCGGCTTGGAGAAGAAAAGCTTGCCGGCGAAGACCAGCGGCATGGAGTTGACGTTGCCGGCGGCACGTTCGTGCGTCGTCGACGCCGACGCGGTGACCTCGGACGGCAGTGCGCCGGCCTGCTGTCCGGAGCGGCCGCTACCGGCCGGAACCTTGATGGAGGACGGGTCGATATTGGGCTTCGGCACGTCCACGGCGGCCGACATGGCCGCGGGCGTCCAGTGGTCGACGGCGCGTTCGCCGGGCGTGGCGCGGGCCGAGCCGATATCGGCGCTCTGTGCAGCGGCAACTCCACAAAGCATGAGTGATGCCGCTGCCGCGGCGGTCAGTCGAACGAGATGCACAAAATCCTCCTTTGGTCGAAGCGCCGCGAAGGGCGGTCGATCGGGTTCAACGGGTATCAAGTACAGGCGCGAGGCCAAGATTGGCCTGTTTTTGCCATTTGCACAATAATCAGAGCAGCGTTTTCGGCACGGCCGCAATCATTGCGGCCGGCGGTTTTCCGCTCACTGTATGCTTGAGAGTTGGCTGGCCCGGTGAGGTCAGGGGAGCGGCGTCGCGTCCCCCCGGAGACCTGTGGGCAGTGTCAGCCCGCTGGCCGTGGCCATGCGGGTCGGTGTCAACAGAACGAGCGCTCGGCACATCGCCTCACCCTTTCTGCCCCTGCCGCGGCGTCAGACGTCGCGGCCCTGCTATTCCCTCACCGTCATTACTGTCGCCGGCGATCGTGGCGAATTGAAGATGTCGCGCCGTTGTCGGAGCGGCGAAGGCGCGACGCCGTCAGGCTAATAGAGCCCGCCGGTGCCGGAGATCACCGCCCGGTCGGATTCCGGCGCCACCGTCAACGGCCGGCCCATGGTGTCGGTGTAGCCGATGATCGAATAGGTGTCGGGCGGCGCGGTGCCCGGCTTGAAGGCTTCGAGGATGGTGCCCGGATCGCCCGGATTGGCGCGCAGGCCGGTCTGCTGGTTGATCGGGATGAAGGTCAGCCCCGGCGGCACGCGGAAGGGAACCGGCGGCTTGTCGGCGAGCGCCGTCTTCATGAAGTTGCCGAAGATGGGGGCCGCCAGCGCGCCGCCGGTCTCGCCACGGCCGAGGGAGTGCGGCTTGTCGAAGCCGACATAGACGACGGCGACAAGATCGGGCGAGAAGCCGGCGAACCAGGCGTCGTGATAATCGTTGGTGGTGCCGGTCTTGCCGGCCAACGGCCTGTCGACAATCTTTTTCACCGCAGTGCCGGTGCCGCGCCTGACCACGTCCTCCATCATCGAGGTGATCTGGTAGGCGGTCATCGGGTCGAGCACCTGCTCGGCGTTGTCGACGATCTTCGGTTCCGGCTGGTTGTGCCAGCTATCCGCGTCGCAGCCATCGCAGGTGCGGTTCTCGTGGCGGAAGATGGTCTGGCCGAAGCGGTTCTGAATGCGGTCGATCAGTGTCGGGCGCACTTCCTTGCCGCCATTGTCGAACACCGAGTAGCCGGCGGCCATGCGCATCACCGTGGTCTCGCCGGCGCCGATCGCCATGGAAAGAACGGGCAGCATGTTGTCGTAGATGCCGAAGCGGCGCGCGTATTCGGCGATCAGCGGCATGCCCATGTCCTGGGCCAGGCGCACGGTCATGACGTTGCGCGAATGGACGATGCCGGTTCTGAGCGTCGAGGGCCCGAGGAAGTCGCCCTCGTAGTTCTCTGGCTCCCACACGCCCTGGCCGTTGCCGAGATCGACGGAAAGCGGCGCGTCCATGACCACCGACGAGGGCGTGTAGCCGTTGTCGAGGGCGGCGGAATAGACAAAGGGCTTGAAGGAGGAGCCGGGCTGGCGGTCGGCCTGGGTGGCGCGGTTGAACTCGCTCAGGTCGTAGGAAAAACCGCCAACCATGGCGAGCACGCGGCCGGTGTGCGGGTCCATCACGACGATGGCGCCCTCGACCTCCGGCACCTGGCGCAGCGCATATTCGTCGGGGCCGCCGTCGGCCTTCTCGACGTAGATCACGTCGCCGACCGACAGCACGTCGTCGGCGCCGTTGATCTTCTTGCCCTTGTTCGGCCCGGTCTGCCACTTGGCCCACTTCAACTGGTCGAAGGGGATCGTGCCGGTCTCGCGGTCGGGAGCCACCTTGCCGGTGCCGGTCTCGAGGCTCGGCTGCAACCCGATCTTCGCCCCTTTCGCATCGACGGAGAGGACGACGGCGAGGCGCCATTCGATGACATCGGCGAGCGCGTTCACCTTGGCGACCTTCGGTCCCCAGTCGGGCGACAGGTCGTCGATATGGGCGACGGGACCGCGCCAGCCGTGCTCCTCGTCATATTTGACCAGGCCGGCGACCAGCGCCTGACGGGCGAGAACCTGATACTGCGGGTTGAGCGAGGTGCGCACCGACAGGCCGCCTTCGTACAGCGTCTTCTCGCCATACATGTCGACCAGCTCGCGGCGGACCTCCTCGACGAAATAGTCGGCGCCGAACATCGCCGGCGTGGTGTCGTGCAGGACGACCCCGAGGGCCTCCTTCTTCGCCGCCTCGCCCTCTTCCTTGGTGGCGTAGCCGTTCTCGACCATGCGGTCGATCACCCAGTTGCGCCGCTCGACCGCCCGGTCGGGATGGCGGAACGGATTGTAGTTGTTGGGGCCCTTGGGCAGTGCCGCCAGATAGGCGGCCTCGGCGAGCGTCAGCTCGTGCACCGACTTGTCGAAATAGGTGAGCGCGGCCGAGGCGATGCCGTAGGCGCCGAGACCGAAATAGATCTCGTTGAGGTAGAGCTCGAGGATCTTGTCCTTGGAATAGGCCTGCTCGATCCTGAGCGACAGCATCGCTTCCCTGATCTTGCGGTCGATGGTCTGGCTGCTCGACAGCAGGAAGTTCTTGGCGACCTGCTGGGTGATGGTGGAGGCGCCGACCAGCGGGCCGCCATGGCCGTCGATCTTGTTGCGGATATTGGTGACGGCGGCGCCGAGGATGCGGAAGTAGTCGAGGCCGGAATGCTCGTAGAAGCCCTTGTCCTCGGCCGAGATGAAGGCCGCCTTGACCTGGTCGGGGACCGCCTGGATGGGCAGATAGAGGCGACGCTCATGGGCATATTCGGCGACCAGCTGGCCGTCGGCGGCATGCACCCGGGTCATCACCGGCGGCTCGTACTTGGCCAGCACGTCGTAGTTGGGAAGGTCAGCCGTCAGGCCCGAGATGTACCAGGCTGCGGCCGCTGCAACGGCAAGAAAGAGCACGGCGCCAATCCCGAATAGGTAGCCGAAGAATCGGAATATCATAGTCTGTCCACTAACCGGCCGGTTACCGGCGACGCGCCGGCCGCCGGTTCGGCACAAGTCTCCATTTGGCGGCCACGGTCAAGGCCTTCCTGGCCGGCGGGTTGGTCATCGGCCACGATGCTCCGTCCGACCCCTCACCGCCTGTCTCGACACTCTTTGTGGAGATTATGGGGCGCGGGGCGCTTCCGTGCGGCGCTGATGCAATATCCGTGACCAATCCGCAACAGGCCGGTCAGTTGCTGGCCCGGCCGGCCAGGCGGGTGCGGAAATAGTCGTCGATCGCCTTGACGATCGAGGCGGCGGTCTTGTCCTGCCAGGCGTCGGTGACCATCAGCTTGGCGTCGTTGGGATTGGTCAGGTAGCCGAGTTCGACCAGCGCCGAGGGCACGTCGGGCGACTCCAACACCTTGAAGGCGGCCTCCTGGTGGGGAACCTTGAACAGACGGGTGGTCTTGCCGAGTTCCTTGATCAGGTTGCGGGCGAAGACGACGCCGAAATTGCGGGTCTCGCGCAGTGTCAGATCGTTGAGGATGCTCATTACGTCATTCGAATCCGCCGGGTTGACGTCGATGCCGGCGAGCGCATCGGACTGGTTTTCGGTATTGGCGAGCGCCGCCGCCATCTTGTCGGAGGCCTTGTCGGACGCCGTGTAGACGATGGCGCCGCGCACCGAGCCGCCCGGAAACGAGTTGGCGTGGATGGAGATGAACAGGTCGGCATCGTTGCGCCGGGCGATCGCGACGCGATCGCCGAGCGACAGGTAGGAATCGTCGTCGCGGGTGAGGACGACGTGATAGCGGTCGCTCGCCTCCAGCAGTTTCGCCAGAGCCTCGCCGAAGGCGAGCGTGACGTCCTTCTCCAGCACGCCCTGGCCGCCATGGGCGCCGGTGTCGATGCCCCCGTGGCCGGGGTCGACGACGACCACCGGCTTGTCGCCGCGCTCGCCGGGGCTGGCGGCGGGGTCGCGGTCCGCCTTCGCGCCATTGGCGAGCTGCTGCTGCTTGTAGGCGCGGGTGGCGGCCAGAAATTCGGCGCGCGTGGTCGGCACGACGTCGATCACCAGCCGCGCCGGCTGCCCGTCGGCGGGATCGACCACGAAGGTCTTGTCGAGCAGCGCCGGGCCGGTGAGGTCCATGACGATGCGCGACTTGCCGGGCGAGATCAGGCCATAGCGGAAGGCGGAGATCAGCCCGCGGCCGGTTGCGCCGGCAAGCTCAGGCAGGGCAAAGCGCACTTCCGGCAGGTCGACGATGATGCGGTCGGGATCGGCCAGGGTAAAGACCGTCGCGGTGAGCTTCTTCGACAGGTCGGCGACAAAGCGCACCCGGTTGGCGTCGCCGACGATGCGGGCGCCCAGCATCACCGGGCCGCTGACGGCCGGCATCTCAATGGTGTCTCCGGCGTGCGCCAGCGCCGCCGTGAGGGCCACCACGATGGCCAATATCGGGGCCGTCAACCCGGTGATCAGACCCTGCCGGGCGGCGGTTGCAGCTCTCATCGGGCTCGCCTCCTGGCGCCGGCCCCCGCGCCGGGCATCCATGGTTCCCTGTCCCTCATAGAGCATGGAAGCCCAATGGTTAACCGCAACTTGCGGAATCGGCCCAGTCTACCCAACTCAATTGCAGTTCTTGCCAAGACTCGATTGCATGCCTACAACACAGGCACGGAATTCATTCTCCGTCCGCGGCGCCGTGACTGGCAGTCGTGGGTCGATTCGGCGGATTCATTTGACATCCGGGCGGGTCGAGCCGTCGGTCGAAGCCCCATACGGGCGGCGGCGGAGAATGTGCCGGACGAGGGCCGGACCGATGCGCTCCTCAAGGTTCAAGCGCGTTCACCTGCCCGATATCCGCGATCCGGACAGCCCGGCGCCGGCGGCGTAGCGGCCGCAGGACGCGTGGGACGTTTTGTAACGATTCCGCCGGTAGAATTGTAAAAAGGTAACAGCGCACTCCATGTCCCTGGCAAATCCGCTTCATCAGCCGACACCCGCCCCGGCCATCGCCGGCGGGGTTCCGTCGCGAGCGGCCGGACGCCCGTGCGCACCCATCACATCCAGACAAACCGGTCCTTCCCCGGCCGCAGCGGCAGGGGCGCAATGCGCCCGCCGCCGGCCCGGCGGACGTGACCGTGGAGAGTTCAATCCATGGCAAACAAGATGCTCATCGACGCCGCCCATCCGGAGGAGACCCGGGTGGTGGTGGTGCGCGGTAATCGGGTCGAGGAGTTCGACTTCGAGTCGGCCAGCCGTCGTCAGCTGCGCGGCAATATCTATCTAGCCAAGGTCACGCGGGTCGAGCCGTCGCTGCAGGCGGCCTTTGTCGATTACGGCGGCAACCGCCACGGTTTCCTGGCCTTTTCGGAAATCCATCCCGACTACTACCAGATCCCGGTCGCCGACCGGCAGGCGCTGATCGAGGCCGAGCAGCGCGAGATCGACGAGGACCCCGGCGCCGAGGCGCGGGGCGACGACGAGCCTGCCGCGGCCGATATCGACGTTCCCGAGGAACCGGCGGACGCCGAGGCCGAAGGGGAAGCCGTCGCGGCGGCGCCCGGGGCCATGGCCGCGGACGCGGCGGCGGCCCCGGCGGTGAGCGCGTCGGCCGGCGAAGAACCCGCCCCCGAGCCTGAAGCCGACGACGAGCCGGCGGAAGACGACCAGGACGGCGAGGACGGCGACGAGCCGGCGTCGGCGGACGACAATGGCGAGGCGCCGCGGGCCGAGGCGGCCGGCGACGCCGAAGACGCCGACGAGGTGGTCAGCGACGACCGGGTCGAATCGGTCGGCGCCGAGGACGCGATGGAGGAGGTGCCGGAGCGGCGGCGCTCGCGCGTGCGCCAGTACAAGATTCAAGAAGTCATCAAGCGCCGCCAGGTGCTGCTCGTCCAGGTCGTCAAGGAGGAGCGCGGCAACAAGGGCGCGGCGCTGACCACCTATCTGTCGCTGGCCGGCCGCTATTCGGTGTTGATGCCCAACACCGCGCGCGGCGGCGGCATCAGCCGCAAGATCACCTCGATGTCCGACCGCAAGCGCCTCAAGCAGGTCGTCTCCGACCTGGAGGTGCCGGAAGGCATGGGCGTGATCCTGAGGACCGCCGGCGCAGCCCGGACGCGCGCCGAGGTCAAGCGCGACTTCGAATATCTGCTGCGGCTGTGGGAGAACGTGCGCGAGCTGACGCTGCGCTCCACCGCCCCGGCGCTGGTCTACGAGGAAGGCTCGCTGATCAAGCGCTCCATCCGCGACCTCTACAACAAGGACATCGACGAGATCATCGTCGCCGGCGACGACGCCTATCGCGAGGCCAAGGACTTCATGCGCATGCTCATGCCGAGCCATGCCAAGAACGTCCAGCCCTACAAGGAAGGCCAGCCGATCTTCGCCCGCTACAGCGTCGAGGCGCAGCTCGACGCCATGTTCAGCCCGCAGGTGACGCTGCGCTCCGGCGGTTACATGGTCATCAACCCGACCGAGGCGCTGGTCTCCATCGACGTCAACTCGGGTCGCTCGACGCGCGAGCACAATATCGAGGACACGGCGCTGCAGACCAACCTGGAAGCGGCGGAGGAAGTCGCCCGCCAGCTTCGCCTGCGCGATCTCGCCGGTCTCATCGTCATCGACTTCATCGACATGGAGGAGAAGCGCAACAATCGTGCGGTCGAGCGCAAGCTCAACGATGCGCTGAAGCACGACCGGGCGCGCATCCAGGTCGGCCGCATCTCGCATTTCGGCCTCCTGGAGATGTCGCGCCAGCGCATCCGCACCGGCGTTCTGGAATCGACCACCACGGTCTGCCCGACCTGCCAGGGCAGCGGCCACGTGCGGGCGCCCTCCTCCGTCGCGCTGCATGTCCTGCGCTCGCTCGAGGACCAGTTGCTCAAGGGCGTCAGCCATCACCTGACGATCCGCACACGCACGCCGGTGGCGCTCTACATCCTCAACCAGAAGCGTTCGCATCTCTCCGAGATCGAGCAGCGCTTCGGCCTTACCATCACGGTCAGCGCCGACGAGACCATCAACAACGGCGCCCATTTCGTCGTCGAACGCGGCGAGCCGGTGAACCGGCGCGAGATTCAGTCGCGCTCGATCCAGCCGGACTCGGTGCAACCGGACCTCGAATTGTCCGAGACCAGCGGTGACGTTGAAGGCCCGGCGGAACTTGCCGGCGCGGCCCAGGACGTGGCGCTCGACGATCGCCAGGACGAACGCGGCGGCGAAGACGGCACCCGCCGTCGGCGTCGGCGCCGGCGCCGGCGCAGCGGCAATGGCGGCGAACGCGACGAGTCAGCGGCGGCGGCGCAGGCCGACGCCGGCGAGCCGGACGCAGAGACCGCCGACCAGGAGGCACCGGCCGAGGCCATGTCCGGTGGCGAGACGGACGACGACGGCGCGCCGCGCAAGCGGCGTCGCGGCCGGCGTGGCGGACGGCGCAGCCGGCGCGGGCGCGGCGGTGACGATCGCCCGGCCGGCGAGAGCGAAGCCGCCGAGATGGCCGGCGAGAGCGAAGCAGCCGAGAGCGAAGCCGCCGAGACCGTGACAGAGGAGGCTCCGGCGGACGCGGCGCCGGTCCTTGCCGAAGTCAACGGCCCCGTCGGCGAGAGCCCCGTGACAGCGGGCGAGGAAGACTGGTCGGCGCCGGAGCCGGTTGCGGCAGCGGACAATCCCGCCCCGCCCCTCAGCCCCGCCGACAGCGCGCACGCTCAGCCGCAGCACAACGAGGTGGAGCCGGAAGAGCGTGACGAGCCCCCGCCCCCGCCGGAGCCAGCCGCCGAGCCGGCGAACGCGCCGGAGGAGCCGGACGAGACGGCGCCCAAGCGCAGCGGCTGGTGGCAGCGGCGCACGTCGTTCTTCTAAGGCGGGCTTGCAGGCAAGAGCGAAGCAGCCGATGGTGCGCGTATGAAAGATTTCCTGCTGCAGTTCTTCACGTGGTGGCACGGCCAGACGCTCGGCACGCGCTTCTACACCTGGCGCAAGGGCGAGCCGGTCGGCAGCGACGAGAGCGGCAACCGCTACTATCGCGAGCGCGGCGGCGACCGGCGCTGGGTCATCTACAACGGCGCCGTCGAGCCGTCACGCATCCCGCCCGGCTGGCATGCCTGGATGCACCACCGCGTCGACGAGCCGCCGGCGGACTATCAGCCGCGCGAATGGCAGCAGCCGCACCAGCCGAACCTCACCGGCACGGGACAGGCCTACCGGCCGCCCGGCTCCATCCTCGGCCCCGACCCGCGCACCCCCGGTGCGCCCGACTACGAGGCATGGCAGCCGTAACCGGTCCGGCGCATATCTGAATCAGAAAGGGCGGCCATTGGCCGCCCTTCTTGTTTGTTTGCTTGCTCGGGCTCGGCGCCGAGGCGGCGTACTCCCTATCCGGGGCCACCCCCGCCACCACCGAACTTGTTCTTGTTGCCGCCGGCGCCGACCTTGTTCTTGTTGCCGCCGTCGCGACCGAACGTGTTCTGGTCGCCGCCACCGCCACCGAACTTGTTCTGGTCGCCGCCACCACCACCGAACTTGTTCTGGTCGCCGCCGCCGCCACCGAACTTGTTCTGGTCGCCGCCACCGCCACCGAACTTGTTCTGGTCGCCGCCACCGCCACCGAACTTGTTCTGGTCGCCGCCACCACCACCGAACTTGTTCTGGTCGCCGCCACCGCCACCGAACTTGTTCTGGTCGCCGCCCCACCGAACTTTTCTGGTCGCCGCCGACCGAACTTGTTCTTGTCGCCACCGTCGCGGCCGAACTTGTTCTTGTCGCCGCCGTCGCGGCCGAACTTGTTCTTGTCGCCACCGTCGCGGCCGAACTTGTTCTTGTCGCCACCGTCGCGGCCGAACTTGTTCTTGTCGCCACCGTCGCGGCCGAACTTGTTCTTGTCTCCGCCGTCGCGACCGAACCTGTTCTTGTCGCCACCGTCGCGACCGAACCTGTTCTTGTCGCCACCGTCGCGACCGAACTTGTTCCTGTCGCCGCCACGCCGGCCTAGCTTCTTGTCGCTGTGATCGGGCCACTTCTTGAACTTGTTGTGGTCGTCACCACGGCCGAACTTGTTCCGGTCGAACCTGTCATGGTCGCCGCCACGCCGGCCAAACTTCTTGTCCTTGTGGTCGGGCCACTTCTTGAACTTGTCATGGCCGAACCTGTCATGGTGACCGCTACGCCGGCCCAGCTTCTTGTCCTTGTGATCGGGCCAATGACGCTTCTTGAACCGATCGTGGTCCTTCCCATGGAAGGGATGGTGCGGCTTATGGAAGTCGCACTTCTTCGGCGGCGGAGGCGTCGGCGGGGGCACCACCACCGGAGGCGGAGGATTGCTGCCCGGCGCGACCACAGAGGCACGCAGCACGCCGCAGCTTGCCGTGTTCGCCCGGAACTCCGGCAGCAGCGGACGCTGATTGACTGCCAGCTCGAAATTCTGCAGCAGCAGCGCGTTGCGGTCAGCGATCGCGTTGATCTTCCTGGGCCTCTGATTGTCCCTGAACGTCGCCAGGCTGCATCCGCCCTCGATCCTCACACAGTTCTTGCTGTTCGTGCTCCCCCGCTCGCAGACGTCCGCCGCGCCGCTATAGATCACCACGCCAGTGCTGACGGATACGTCGATCTCGGTGCCGCGCACGCCGATTGTCGCCGTCGGGGTCCTGATCTCATAGGCGTCATGCCGGCTGTTGCCGGAAATGAAGCGGAAGGCTCCCTTCAGCGCGTTGATCGAAAGCTTGCGCGCCGTATTGCCGGAAAAGACGAAAGCATCGATGACCAGGCGCGAGTTCGGTCCGACAACAAGCTTGGTGTTGTCCCGGAACTTGACCTGCGCCTGCCCTATTGGCCCGGTGACGATGGCGTCACCGGAATAGACAGGTCCGTTCGTTTGAAGAACGCGATTGCCGGCGCCCCCTGTCGCTTCGGCCTGCTGAACAACAGCAATCGCAACACCGCTCGGCGGTGTCGCCGCAAAGGCCGAAAATGAGAGGAAAACACACGCCAGCCCACCAAGGGCGAGCCCGCCCAAGCAACTCCCACGCAACGCCGCCACAATACCACCTCGGCCAAAAACACAGCCGCATCTGGGGGCTACTGTAACCGCTTTTACGGTTTGTTTACTAGCGATCTTAGGAGTCGGTTAACCTGGTATGCTGGCAAACTATTAAGCGTGTTGCCGGCGGCCGGCCGCGAGAGTTTCAGCATCTCCGCAAATACGCCGCGAGCCCTTGTGCGCCTTGGATTTTTGGCCCTTCGCCGGTGCGCAATTCGGTGCCTCTCCGGACCCTGCGCCAAGGCGGCACGGAGCAACGCGATATCTGTTGCACTTCGACCACAGGTCATCAAAAACGTTGTCTACAACCTTGAGCGCCAAACCGGCGGCCGGCCGCCCGCCCTGGCCGGACTGCGCGCTCCTAGCCGCTGTGCCCGTTGCCGCCGCCGTTGCCCTTGCCGCCGCCGTTGCCACCACCACCGGTGCCGCCGGTGCCGCCGGGGTTCTGCGAGCCGCCGCCCGATGCGTTGTTGTTGGCGCTGCCGCGGCCCGGATTGGTGCCGTCGGCGAAGCCGTTATGGTTGTTGATCGTCCCGGTGACGGGCGGCGGCTCGACCGTGCCCGGCGGCGCGACGATGTCCGGCGCAACCCGTTCCGTGAAGCGCGGACCACCGCCCCTGAGAAGGTTCGCCCGGCGCACGCTGCAACTCGACGTATTGACGCGGAAGGCGCGGTTGAGGCGCCGCTGCAAGTCGATATAGGGAAACTTGGCGCGCAGCAGTTTGGTGCGCTCTTCGCCGGCGGGCAGCCGCTTGACGGCGCCGCTTCGCGGGAAGACCGCCACGCTGCACGCCCCGCTGAGCACGGTGCACCGTCGTCCGCTGCGCGTGCAGACGCGCGCCTGGCCCTCGAACAGGGCGAAGTTGAGCTGGCCCTGCCGGTCGACGGAGAAGTCGAATTCGGTACCGCGCACGCCGATGGTCGCCGTCGGCGTGATGATCTTGTAGGCGCTCTTGCGGCTCGAGCCGGTGATGAAGCGGAAGGTGCCGCGCACGGCGTTGAGCGCGACGTCCTTGGCCTTGCCCTTGCTGTCGAAGACGAAGGAATCGACCACCATGGACGAGTTGGGACCGACGACCAGGCGGGTATCGTCGGCCAGCTCTATCTGCGCCTCGCCGCGTGCGCCGGTGCGGATGGTGTCGCCCATATAGACCGGGCCGCGGGTGACGAGCATGCGGGAGCCGGCGGCGCCGATCGCGCGGGTCGCCTGCACCACGGCGACGACCGTGCCGCTCGGATCGGCCGCTTCGGCGCCGACGCCGGCAGCAAGAATCGCGGCAGTGCACAGCAGCGCGAACGCTGTCGCCTTCCGGTGTCGCATCGGGGCCTCTTCGAACGGCAGTTGGTCGACTGCCGTTCAGTTTGGCATTATTTTAATGTTTTGTTTACCAAATCCGGCGGACTGGTAAATTTCCCGGCGTTTTCACGCAATTAGCCGCGGATGCCGATGGTCGCCGTCGGTGTCTTGATCGTATAGACGTCCTTCGGGCTCTTGCCGCTGATGAAGCGGAAGGCGCCCTTGATCGCGCTGATCGACACCTTGCGGGCGGTGTCGTTCTTGTCGAAGACGAAGGCGTCGATGACCAGCGCCGAGTTCGGGCCGACGACCAGCTTGGTGTTGTCGCGGAACTTGATCTGCGCGTTGCCGATCGCGTCGGTGGTGATGCGATCGCCCGAAAAGATCGGATTGGCCTTCTCCAGAACCTTCTTGCCGGTCTTGGCGTCGATATGCGCCTGCTGGATAACGGCGACGACGAAGCCGTCAGGCTGGGCATAGGCCGCCGGCGCGAAGGCAAAAGCCGCCGCAGCGACTGCCAAAGCGATATGGGTCTTGCTGAACCAGGTCATTGCCACCCCCTTTTCCCCGTGTGGCGCACCAAGTCTGGCGGCGACACTAACACAAAAGGTGGTTTGTTAACCCTGACATTCCAAGGACCGCTTTGTGATGGGGGTCACACCGCCGGTTGTGGCCGCGGGCCGAGCGTCCGCTTCAGCCGTGCCCACGAGCCGTGGCGGGCCATGTACGCCTTGTAGGCGACATAGTCGGGGTCGCGGGAAAGATGGCGCTCCTCGGTGATGGCGCGGAGTACGTAGACGCCGTTGAAGAGCGCCAGCATCGCCGAATGGCGCAGCGCGTCCTCGATCCCCATGCCGGAGAGGAACGGCAGGGAGACCAGCCACCAGGAGAGGTTCTTGGTGAGGTAAGCCGGGTGCTTGACCCAGCGATAGGGCCCCGTGGTGATGATGCCGCGGTTGGTGAGGTTGGAGAAACGCAGCCCGAACGACACCGTGGCCCAGACGTAGATGACGAGCAGGAAGAGGATCGCGGCGCCGACAGCCAGTTGCAGCGCCGGCCATGGCGTCAGGACCTCGTCCCAGTGGCGGCCGGGCACGTCGTAGGCGATGTAGGCGTTGATCGTGCGGTTGAAGGGTTGATAGCAGATGAAGCAGGCGAGACAGCCCAGGACAGTCGGCTCGACACTGCGAATATGCGTACCGAGCAGGCGCAGGGTGAACGCATAGCCGACACAGGCGAACAGGACGTCGACACCGAAGAGCACATCCTGGGCCAGCATGTGCCAGGCCGTGAACCCGGCGAGGTTGCCGGTGGCGATCGTCTTTTCGATGTTGCCGATGATCGAACACAGGAAGACGAACATCAGCGGGAGGAAGAAGGCCTTCACGGCCCAGCCGAGTGCGTGCTGCCGGATGGCCACGAAGCTGCGCGGCGGGCGGCCGCCGAGGACGAAGGCGCCGATTTCCGCGTAGACGTCGTCCGGGTCGCGCTGCCGGCGATCGACATAGGCCACATAGACCGGCGCGACGATCAGCAAGGCTGGCGCGCAGGCCGCGACCGCCGCGAAGAACGGCGCGTAGAAATCGCGTTGGTATTCCGCCAGCAGCCAGTAGGCGGCGGCGACCACGCCCATCGTCACCGCCAGCCCGACCAGCTTGCGCGCGGTTCGCGCCGCATCGAACGGCCGAACGGCGGATCTGCCAAGCGCCCACCGCCGACGTTCACTGCGCTCGCGTTCGACCACCTCGACCAGGATCATGGCACCGGCCGTGGCGCCGATGATGCCCAGTGCGGTCAGGTGGACCGGCAGCCCGGCAGGCGCGAGGGCGGCAAAGGCGAGGATCGCGCCAAGGAGCCCGACGAGCCCCGTCGAAAGCCGGGTCGCAGATCGCGGGCAGACGGAGCTGTCCGCATGAAGCGTGACAGAGGCGGCTCCTGCCTCCACCTCGAGCAGACGGTGCATTGTCGGGCCTCCCCGGGCGATCGAAGCGTGGTTCTAGCCGCCGCTGCTGCTGCTGGTGCCGCCGCTGGTGGTATCACCGCTGCTCTGGCCGCTGGTGCCGCTGGTGCCTCCGCTGGTGCCGCCGCTGGTGGTGTCACCGCTCGTGGAACCACTGGTGCCGCCGCTGGTGGTATCGCCGCTGCTCTGGCCGCTGGTGCCGCTGGTGCCTCCGCTGGTGCCGCCGCTGGTGGTGTCACCGCTCGTGGAACCGCTGGTGCCTCCGCTGGTGCCGCCGCTGGTGGTATCACCGCTCGTGGAACCGCTGGTGCCGCTGCTCTGGCCGCTGGTGCCGCTGGTGCCTCCGCTGGTGGTGTCACCGCTGCTCCCACCGCCGGCTTTGTGGTGGGGCCGCGGCTGGCCACCGTTCGAACCGTGGTTGTCGTCGCGGTTCGCGTACCAGTTCGTAAGCGGCAAGGGATGGTCGTACGGAGAAGCGCAGAAATGTTCGCAGTAGCTCGCGTTGCGGCTGCAGAAGCCGCGTGGCGTCCAGTCGTTGGCAACGCAGTTCGGCCTCACGCCGGCGGTCGTGACGGCGGATGTGAATGAACTGACCGTGCCGCCGATGAGGCCGGCGACGGGAACAGCCAGCGCAACACGCAAGACAAACGTCCAATTGAGAGCACCCACAGCCTTCCCCCTTGCGAGATGCTTGCCTCACCGGTCGGGTTCGGCCAGCGGAAGCGTTCGATGCGGGCGAAACCGCATCTCGATCTCCGCGCGAACACTCTGAGCGAGGCAGGCAAGATCAGTGAAGCCGTGATCCTTACTTCAACGGAAGGGAACACCTCTTGGACGCAAGAGAAGTAAAGACGGTCTATTGCGAAATTTCGCCTTTTTCGACTTCCGGGTGCTACAAAGGCGGGGCAAGGGGCAAGGGAAGGAGCCGTCGATGAGCCCGCAGGCGACCGGCGTTGTGGCGCTTCATGTGTCCACTCGATCGCTGCCCGCCGCGCAATGGCGGGAGGAGTTTGCGCGGGGATTTCTTCGCATCGATATCGAGCCGGAGAATCTTGAACATTTCCGTGCCGATGCGACCATCAGTGCCCTGCCGGGCTTGAAGATCGCCTCCTGTTCGATTTCGGCCTCGCATTGGCGGCGCACGCGCTCGCTGATCGATCCGGACACCGAGTATTTCGGCCTGATGTTCGGCGCGGCCGGGCCGGCTTTGCTTTCACAGCGCGGTCGCAGCTTGGAGCTCGACGTCGGCGACGCGGCGACATGCTCGCATGCGGAGCTGGCGGACCTCGTTCTTCCCCGTGAGAACGGGCGCCATATCGGTCTTGTGGTTCCCATGAAGCCGCTGGCGGCTTTGGTTCCGGATCTCGAAGGGACGATGCCAACCCGCATCCCGCGAAGCGGCGATGCCCTCCGGCTGCTCGTGAGCTATCTCGGTGCCCTTGCCGACGCCACGACGCTCGCCAGCCCGGAGCTCTGCCGCACTGTCGTCACGCATGTTCATGACCTCATTGCGCTTGCAATCGGTGCCGGTCGTGACGGGACGGAGCTCGCAAGCGGCCGGGGACTGCGGGCCGCCCGGCTCCGCGCCACCAAGGCCGATATTCTGGAGAATCTCGCAAGCCATCAGCTTTCCGCGACCGCTGTCGCCAAGCGGCAGGGGATCACGCCGCGCTACATTCACATGCTGTTCGAGGCCGAGGGAACGACGTTCTCGCAATTCGTGGTTGGGCGACGGCTGACTTTGGCGCGCCGGCTGCTTGCGGATCCGCGCCATGATGCAAAAACGATCACCGAGGTCGCTCTTGAGGCGGGGTTCGGCGACCTCTCCTATTTCAACCGCGTCTTCCGCCGCCACTTCGGCATGACGCCGAGCGACGCGCGACGACACCGCAACCAAGAGACGCCGTCTGATGGCGCGTCAGCCTCGCAGTAATCGGGCGGGACGAATTCCCCGGAATTCCCAGCCGGCATGCGTCAAACTCGATTTGTGATCAGCACCTCG